>NZ_JACIET010000002.1:0-1200000 GCF_014197015.1 Niveibacterium umoris | reverse complement strand
GCAGCACCGCGACGCCGGAGGTCTTCTTCTTCTCGACCTTCTGCGCGTCCTTCAGCCGGCTCTGCGCCTGCTTGATCGCCAGCTCGGCGATCGCCTTGCCCTGCTCCACGTTCTGGTTCAGCCAGGCTTCGAACAGCGGCATCACCATCGTCGACACGAGCTTCACCGCCTCGCGCGAGTTGAGCTTTTCCTTCACCTGGCCCTGGAACTGCGGGTCGAGCAGGCGTGCGGAGAGCAGGAAGCTCATCTTGCCGCACACATCGTCCTGCTGCAGCTTCACGCCGCGCGGCAACAGCGCATGGTGCTCGACGAAGGACTTCACCGCCTCGAACACCCCACCGCGCAGGCCGGATTCATGCGTGCCGCCGTTTACCGTGGGGATCAGGTTCACATAACTTTCACTGCCGACGAAGCCGTCGAACCACGCGAAGGCCCAGGCCGCACCCTCGCCCGGCGCGAAATCCTCGTCCTGCCCGGCGTATTTCTCTTGGGCGAACACCGGCACCAGCGGATCGACACCGCCTGCCATCTCGCGCAGGTAGCCAGTCAGGCCGTCGGCGTAGCGCCATTCGGTTTTGACGAAGCTGCCGTCGGCCTGCTCCACCTCCAGCGTCACCGTCACGCCCGGCAGCAGCACCGCCTTGGAGCGCAGCAGGCGCTCGATCTCGGCGAGCGAGGCGCGCGGCGCGTCGAAATACTTCGGATCCGGCCACACATGCACGCGGGTACCGGTCTGTTTGCCGCAGGGGCCAACCTCGACCAGTTCGCTGATCGCGCGACCGCCATCGGCAAACTCCACATGCCAGGCCTTGCCCTCGCGCCGTACGTCGACGGCCACCTTCAGCGACAGCGCCGTCGTCACCGCCACGCCGACACCGTGCAGACCGCCCGAGAAAGCATAGGCCGATGCACCGGAGGTTTTGTCGAACTTGCCGCCGGCGTGCAGCACCGTGTAGGCCAGCACCACCACCGGCACGCCTTCCACCGGATGCAGGCCGACCGGGATGCCGCGCCCGTCGTCGGTCACGGCCACCGAGCCGTCGCGGAACATCGCGACATGGATGCGCTTGGCGAAACCGGCGAGCGCCTCGTCCGCAGCGTTGTCGATCACCTCCTGGATGATGTGCGCCGGCGAATCGGTGCGGGTGTACATGCCGGGGCGCGAGCGAACCGGCTCAAGCCCTTTGAGGACGCGGAAGGAGGATTCGTTGTAGGTCATGCGGCAGCTGCCTCAATTCAAACTGGCGTGGATGGTAGCAAATGCATGTCGCGGCAAATCTGCTGGGCGGGTACAAACCGGGTTTGATGCCGCGGCTGGACAGGCAGTTACCTTCTGTAATAGTTTGCAGTCGTGACAGTTCTGGCGAATTCCCTCCGCCGCCGACCCAGCTTTGCCGGGCGGCATCCCCTGTAACCCCGCGCCAATCCGGCGTCTCAATGACCCCTCACCCTCCATGAACATCCGATCCACAGCTGCGTGCTTGATGCTTGCGCTGGCAAGTGCCGCCTGCACGATGAATCCGCCGCCGTACGCCACTTCCTTCCAGAACGTGCAGAAGATCAAGAAGTTGCAGCAACCCGTAAAGGTCGGGACTTTCGATCTGGGCAGCAATGAGCTGGCGAAGATCAGCCTGCGAGCGAACACAATGAAGCCCGCGCAAGGCTCGTTCGCTGACTATGTCCGCGGTGCCGCGATCGCCGAACTACAGCAAGGCAACAAACTCGCGACCGACGGCGACAACGAACTGATCGCGACGGTGACCGAGAACATGCTGGACTCCACAGGATTCGAAACCGGCCACGGCCGCATGGCCGCCCGCTTCACGTTGAAGCGCGGCAGCGCGACTTCTTTCAACAAGACTTTGACTGCAAATGTCGACTGGCCCTCGTCCTTCGTCGGCTCGATCGCCATTCCCAATGCCGTCAATGCCTACCCGGATCTGGTCGAAAAGCTGCTCGGCAACCTCTGGTCTGATCCCGATTTCGTCAACGCACTGAAGTAAACCCCCACCATGCAAATCCGTACGCTCCTGACCTATCTCGTCGCCGCCGCCGCTGTCACTGCGGCCAGCGGGTGTGCCCACAACATCCGCATCAATCCGACCGCCAAGGCTGCCGAAGCCTCCGCACCGAAGGCCAAGAAGACCGCTGGCCTCTACATCTCCGCGCCGGACCGCGCACGTGAAGTCGTGTCACCGGGCGGCGGTGGCGACAAGATCAGCTACTTCCCGTACAAGGATCTCGAAGGCCCGCTGTCAGCGACGCTTGGCCGTGTCTATGAAAACGTGGAATCGCTGGAAGGTTTCGACGCCAAGGCGATCTCCGGCAAGTCGGTGTCGATCGCCTTTGCCCCCCAGCTGTCGACGACCTCAGCCTCGCCCAGCCCCTTCACCTGGCCGCCGACCGAGTTCAGCGTGACGATCAAGATGAAAGCCGTCGGCCCCTCGGGTGATGCACTTTGGGAAGACAGCGTGACGGGTAACGGAAAAGCCGAGTTCGAAGAGTTCAAGGCAGACTTCCCGCTCGCAGCCCGTCGTGCGAGCGCCGACGCACTGTCCAAGCTTGAAGCGCTGCTGCGCAAGCGCGAAGGCCTCAACTGAGCGTCTTCACCCCGGTCCTGGGCCCCGCTTCGTGCGGGGCTTTTTGTTTCGGTGACGGCGACGAGGCGTCGCCACTCACGCATGCGCCTCGGCACGCACATAGCCGATGGCAGCGTCCGCTACGCGGGTGCAGGCACCGATCCGGCCGGCGGCGAGCGCCTGCTGTTGCGCTGGCTGATCGAGCGCGTCGATCCACATCACGTCGGTGTCGTCGGGGGGTGGCCGAGCACAGGCAGGGCGGCTCACCGGCCGCCACAGGATGTGGCGCAGCGAGCCCTCTGCCTGCACGCCCAGCCACACCACAGCGAAACCCTGTTCCAGCAGGGTCCGGCGTGACACGGCGTTGGCCGGTGCCGCGCGCACCAGCAGTTCCGGCACGCCTGACCGGGCAGCCAGTTCGATGCGTGCATGGATCAGCGCAGTGTGCAGGCCCTGTCCGCGCCGGGCCGGGTCGACCATTGCGGCTGACAGCAAGGCCACGCGACCCGCGCGCTCGCCCGGCCAGCCGAGGTCGTTCGCGTAGTTGTCGCGGTCATCCGCAGCGGGGCGGGTCAGCGCGCCGTACGCGAGCAAGCGCTCGCCTGCGACAATGCCAAGGCTCTCGCCGCGCGGCCCGAAGTGCTTGCGAAGGAAGTCCTCGGCGCCGCCAAACAGGCGGAACAGCGACGGGTCTGGCAGCGACGCCATCACCGCCTCATGCAAGGCCAGCAGAGCCGGCAGATCGGCGGGACCAAGTCTGCGCAGGCTGTGGCCGCGCGGCAATTCGAGGGCGCTCATGCGTTTCCGTCGATGAATTCAGCATAGTTGAACATGTCGAGCGGCGGCAGCATGCCCAGGCGCCGCGCCACCGGCAGGCTGATCTGGAGCGAAAACCGGCTCAAGGTTTCGATTGGGATACGCTGCGGCGGCACATGCCGCGTCAGGATCTGCTCTGCCTTGTAGGCAGCGAACTGGCCGACGTTGTAGTAGCGGCTCACCAGTCCGACGAGGGCGCCGGCGGCCATCAGCGGCTCGGTGGACGCGAATACCGGCAGGCCCGCCTCCAGCGCGGTCGGCACCACGACGCCGCGGGCCTGCGTACTGAGGAAGGAGTCGGGCGGCATGTAGAGCCACTCGGCGCCATCGGCCTTGAGGGCGCGCACGATCGCCGCTGCCCCCTCGCCGCTCGGGCGGCCGCCGGCATCGGTATTGAACGGTCGCGCCAGCACCGCGAATCCCTGGCGGCGCCCCAGCGCCCGCAGTTCCTGCAAGACGGCGAGCGCGTTCGGTTCGTTCGGCGAGTAGATCAGTCCGACGCGGCGGAAGGCCCGGTAGGCGGTCATCACCTGCACCTGTGCCGCGACAGTCGCGACATGGCTGACGCCGGTGACGTTGCGCCCTGAGGAGCGGAGATCGGCAACGATGCCGGCGCTCACCGGGGCCGCCACCAGGCTGAAGACGACCGGAATGTCGGTGATGTGGCGTGCCGGGTCGACCTTGGCACTGGCGCCGACGACGCCGAGCGTGACGCCGGATCCCCATGTGTAAACGAGATCCGGCCGCATCTGGCGGATCTCCTGCACCAGTGCCGGCAGGCGCCCGGTATCCAGCGCAATGTCGCGGTGGATGATGTCTGCCGCGATGCCGCGTTCCGCAAGGTAGTCGGCAAAGCCGTGCTCGACTTCGGTACGGCCGCGATAGGTGATCGCATAGATCTGGAAGCGCCGCGACGCCGCAGCCGACAGCCGGCCCGCCAGCGCCAGTTGCGCGCCAAGCAACAGAAAGCCGCGTCGTTTCACGCCCGCGCCCCCACTGATACCGGCACACGTGTGTTCCCCGTCAGCGCCACGAAACACAGCCCGCAGATCAGCACGATCGCGGACACCGTCGCGAAAGCCGCGGCGTGCCCCAGCAGCGCCACCAGCACGCCCGTCACGAGCGGCCCGCTGGCGTTGCCGAGCCGTTCGATCAGGCGATACACGCCGAACACCGGCCCACTGCCGTGCGCCTCGATTTCGCTGCTGCAGGCCAGCGACAGCAAGGTGCTCTGCGCCGCGATCGACAGTCCCTGCCCCAGCCCCAGCAAGGCCATCGCGAGATAGACCGGGAGCACGCCGCCCCAGGCAAGCAGGCCGAAACCGCCAAGCGACGAGATGCACAGCCCCACGCCCACCAGATGCGCGTGCGCGACACCGCGCTCGGCGAGGCGCGTCGCCTGCGGCAGCATCAGCACCAGCACCACCGCATAGACCATCAGCGCCCGACCGGCGACCGAGGGCGGCGCACCGAGCGACAACAGGTACACGGGCACGAGATAGAAGCAGAAGCCGGCGAGGATCAGCTTGGCCGGCACCGCGGCGAGCAGCGTGATCACCACGAAACTGCGCTGACGGAACAGGCGCAGGAAGTCGCGCAGGACGGGGGCGCGCGAGGGTGCCGTAATGCTTGCTTGCGCGTCGCGCGGCAGCGTCCGCACCACCATCAACGCCGCGACGGCAAGCGATGCCGCGGCGCCGAACCCCCAGCGTGCGCCGAGATGGTCCGCGAGGATGCCGCCTACCGGCGGACCGCACACTGCAGCCACCATGATCGCGGTGACGAACAACGCGAAGCCGCGGCTGCGCGAAGCCGCGTCGGTGTGCGCGATGACGAAGCCCTGGCCGGCGACGAAGACGATCGCGTAAGCCAACCCGCACAGCGCACGCCAGGCGATGAAGTCGACGATGCCGCCCGAAAGCGCCGCACCGCCGAGGCCGCACACGCCCAGCGCCGCCCCCCACTGCATCGCACGCCGATGACCCACCCGTTCGCTCCAGCTCGCCAGCACCGGCTGCCCCAGTGCAACGACCAGCATGAAGACGACGATCGGCACGCCGACCAGAACGTCCGGTGCGAGTGTCGACGTGCTCGGCAGCAGGGCACGCGAGAATCCCGGCAGGAAGGCCCGCGTCAGTTCTTCGGCCAGCATGAACAGGAACAGCGGCGCGCGCACGCGCGCCAGCACCGCGTCTCCCTCCGTCCCGACACTTCCCAGGCGCGGGTCGCTCGCGGTGATCGCGTGCAGCAACTCGCGGGTGAAGAACACCGCAACGAGGCACACCACCAGCAGGTCGAGCGTCGATTCGAACAGGATCTGCCGGATGAACGCGGCGCTCAGGCTTGCCTCCACCGCCCCGGCGGGGCGCGCCGCATGGGTCAGCGACACGCTGATGCCGGCGGTCGCCGCGGGTGAGCCGCTCTTGAACAGCACCCTGCCCGAGTCGTCGCACAGCGCGAGGTAGGCGAGTTCGGGATGCTGTTTGCGCACTGCCTGCAGGTACGCTTCAACACCGACCAGATCGCGCAGCGCCAGCCCGTGATCGAGGGTCTTTCCAACCAGTTCTCCGACCGATGCACCGACCACCGCGGCCTTGCGCAGCAGTTCGGGACGCAGGCCAGACTCGAACGCGCGCTGCGTGGCCCACGACGCCGCAAGCAGCCCTGCCATGACGACGATCAGGATCGCCGCCATCAGCCGTGCCTGCAGCGCACGGGGCGATGCCGGTGCGACGCTCATCCGCCCGCCAGCGCGGCCTCGCCCGGCTTGGCAGCCGGCGCGCTCAGACGCAATACCAGACCAAGCACCAGCGCCGCGAACGCCAGCGTGCCGAGCCAGCCGATCAGCGCGATCAGCGCGAGCTGCGCCCGCATCCGGTCGAGCGCCTGTTGCAGGGAAGCCAGCGAGTAGCGCACCGCAACCTGCCCAAGTTGCAGATCGAAGCTGTTGCGTATCGATAAACCCAGCACCGCCTGCGCGGGCTCGGCCAGATGCCATCCCTTCACGGACCCGCGACGCGCGGCGTCGCGCCAGCGCGCGTCGATGCTACGGCCGACGCGGGCCCCGTCGGTGCTGAAGCGCACGCGCCCGCTTTCGTCGAAGACGCAGATCTCTTCGATCGCCGCATCCGCCAGTCGTTCGCGCGCCAGCAGGTCAGGCGCGGTGCTCACACTCGCGAGCGGCAGACCCAGCGCAAGCGCCGACTGTATGCCCTCGCGCACCGCCGTGGCCGGCACTTCCATCCGCGAACGCGCAGCCGCCTCGAGCGCCGACTTGAATTTGAAGTAACTGAGGAAGACGCACATGCCGATGCCGAACATCGCCACCAACGCCGCCACCGCGAGCAGGCGGGCGAAGCTGGCCCGCGCGGCGGGGTCGGGCGTTCGGCGGGCGCGCTGTCGGGACATCGGTGTGCACTCTCCGGGCGGGATTCAACTATCGTAGCACCCGCATCCACACTGCTCCGGCCGCCAACAGAGAAGGAACGCTACCGCGCCATGGACGATCGCAATACCGTCTTGCTCGCCGCCGAAGCGCTCGATCGCCTGCGTCAGGGCAAGCCCGCACGGGCCGAAAGCCAGGCCACCGTGGTGCTGCCCGCTACGCCCCAGGCTGCACCTGCCGGCGACACCGAGACGGTGATACTGCCGGCAGGCGCGGCGCACCGCCCGACACCTGTTGCTGCACCAGCCCCGGCACGCCCGCCGCAAGCCGCCGCACCGCTAGCGGAGATTGCGACGGCGCAGGCGGCAGCACCGGCCTCACCGGTGGCCGCGCTGCCGGTCACCCCACCGGCGCGCCCCGAGCCCGCACCGATCGCGCTGCAGCCTGGCTACCGGCTGCACGAATACCGCATCGATGCCGTGCTCGGCCAGGGCGGCTTCGGCATCACCTACCTCGCCACCGACGTCAACCTGCATGCGCAGGTTGCGATCAAGGAATACCTGCCAGCACAGTTCGCGATGCGGGCGCGCGACAGCACCGTGCGGCCACGCCGGCTCGACGCCATGCCGACGCTGCTCGACGGCCTCGACCAGTTCCTCGTCGAAGCACGCACGCTGGCGACCTTCCGCCATCGCAACATCGTGCGCGTGGCGCGCTTTTTCGAGGCCAACCGCACCGCCTACATGGTGCTGGACTACGAACGCGGCCGCGCCCTTGGCGACTGGTGGCTCAATCAGCGGCGCAACGCGCCGGCACTCAGCCGCCTGCTCGGCGGGCGCGCGCGCGATGCCGCGGCCAGCGGCGCAACGCCGTTCTCGGAACCGGATCTGCTGCTGCTCCTTCACCCCCTGCTCGACGGCCTGGCGCTGGTGCATCGCAGCGGCGTCCTGCACCGCGACATCAAGCCTGACAACCTGTGCGTGCGCGACGAGGATGGCAGCCTCGTGCTGCTGGATTTCGGCGCGGCGCGCCCCGCCAGTGGCGGCGCTCCCGACGCACCGAGCATCCTGACGCCCGGCTATGCGCCGATCGAGCAATACCTGGGCGACAACCAGGGGCCGTGGACGGATCTCTACGCGCTCGGCGCCACGCTTTACTGGATGGTGACCGGGCAGCGCCCGCGCGAGGCGCCCGACCGGCAGGCGGCACCGCAGGCTGACCTGAGCGCCGAAGAAGCCGGCGCCGGGCGCTACAGCCGCGAGTTCCTGCGCGCCATCGACTGGGCGCTGCAACTGCGCCCGGAAGACCGGCCGCAGAGCGTCGAGGCCTTCCGCCTCGCACTCTTCGCCGCGCACGCGGCCAGCCTCGGTCTGCAGGAAGCGCTCGCCGCCGGCGCCGCTACACAGGCCGACAGCGAGGGCACGGCACGCAGCGGCGCAGGCCGGCGCATCGTGCATCCGGGCTCCTGGCCGCTGGCCCTGAAGATGGCGCTCGCGCTGGTGATCGCGGCGGTGCTGCCGATGAGCATCACCGGCTATCACAACTACACCACCAGCGTGGAAGCGCTCGCCCGCGCCGAACGACGCAGCCTCGAACACCTTGCCCTGACGACCTCGGGCCGCCTCTCGCAGCTGATCGAAGACAGCCGCCGCGTGACCGCCTTTGTCGCCAGCAACGCCGAAGTGGCCGAAGTGCTCACGACGCCGACCGACGCAGGCAAGGCCGCGCTGCTGACGCGCTTTCGCAATCTGGTCGCGACCAATCCGGACGTACACCTGCTGACGCTGATGGACGCCAGCGGCAACGCCGTCGTCTCGACCGCGCCGGAAGTGGTGGGCGGCAACTACGCGTTCCGCGACTACTTCCGCACCGCGATGGCCGGCAGGTCGAACGTCACCAGCATCATCGTCGGGGCGGTCGCCGGACGCGCCGGCGCGTACGTGGCCTATCCGGTCAAGCGGGCAGACGAGAAGACGATCGGCGTGGTGGTGCTGCGGCTGCGCGCGGAAACGATCGGTGCGATCGTCGATACCGCGCGCAGCGACAGCCGCGAACCCTTCCTGGTCGACGGCGACGGCGTGCTGATCCACCACCGCAACAACGCGCTGCGCTTCCGCAGCCTCGCGCGCCTGTCGCCCTCTGCGCTTGCAGCCATCTCGGCCGACCAGCGCTTCCGGCGCGACCGTATCGACAGCCTCGACATGCCCAGCCTCGCCGCGGCAATGGTCGGTGCGCGCCGCGAGGGCAACGTGGATTTCGATTCGACGATTTCCGGTGTGCGCGAGGTCGCCGGCTTCGCACCGGTCTCCGGACATGACTGGGTGGTCGGTGTGAGCGAGTCGCATGACAGCTTCGAAGCGCCGCTGCAACGCATGTTCCGCCAGGTGCTCTACAGCTTGCTGGCCGTCGGCACGGTGTTCGTGCTTCTGGCGCTGCTCTTCGCGCGCAGCATCGTGCGGCCGGTGAAACAGCTCACCCGCGCGGCGGATGCGCTCAAGCGCGGCGACTACGAAGGCGCGCATGTGAAGGTCTCCAACAACGACGAGATCGGCGCGCTGGCCCGCACCTTCAACGTGATGATCGATGTGCTGCGCCAGCGCGAGCGCGAGCGCGGCATGCGTGCGGGCGGTTCCATCAGCGAGCGCTGAGCGCCTTTGCGCGGTCTATGCTTTAGCTACCCTTCTTCTATCGGGAGTCGATATGCACACCGTACGCTTCACCTGTCTTGCCCTGTGCCTGCTCGGATGCGCAAGCAGCCTGGCTGCGGACTTCCCGCAGCGCAAGGAAGGCCTTTGGGAAATGAGCGCGGAAAACCCGGCCAGCAAACACCCGATGCCGCCCATGAAGCAGTGCATCGACGCGAAGAGCGACGCCGAGATGCAGAAACACGCGCTGCAGGGCGGCGGCGGGCCCGGCCGCAGCGAGTGCGAGAAGCATTCCTTCAAGAAGACGGCCACCGGCTGGGAAGCCGATGCGGTGTGCAAGCACGGCACCACGACGGCGACCATCCACTCGGTCATCACCGGCGACTTCGCCAATACCTACACGATCGACTCGCAGACGCACTTCGACCCCCCGATGAACGGCACCGCCGATGCGCGTCACAAGGTCACGGTGCGCTGGCTGGGCGCCTGCCCGAGCGGCTGGAAGGGGGGCGACATGGAAGTCAACGGACGCCGCTTCAACGCCCTGGAGATGCAGAAACAGGCAGGCATGCAACCGGGCGGCCGCATGACGCCGGAGCAGATGAAGCAGATGGTCGAGGCGATGAAGAAACAGCAGGGCGCGCAGTAGCGCCCTGAGGGAAGGTCTGAAAAAGTGCGCGAGACGGATGCAGCGCAAGGCGCGGCGCGCGGCGCGCGCCGCGACCAGGACCTATCTGATGGATAGGCGCGGGCGTGAGCACGCCGTAACGCAGCGACGCGCCGTCGCTGCCGCTTATTCAGGCCTTCCTTAGAGCCCGAGCAGGCGGCGGTGGATCTTCACCACCGCCTTGCGTACCGGCGCGGGCGCATCGACGGCGACACAGGGTCGATGCAGATCGCCGGGATAGAAGATCGCGAGTTGCCCCGGCTGCAGATCAACAAACCACTCGCGCGTCGGGGTCGGATAGAAGGCGATGTCGCGCGTCGCCAGCAGATCGTCGACCGGCGCCAGCGCCGCGTCGGGCGCGGCCATGCCGAAGCGCTCGCGCCCGGCCAGCACGATCTGGATGTCGGCATGGTCCCGGTGCGCTTCAGGCCGGCTGTCGGCGAGCGGGCGGGTCACCAGCTCCTGGATCAGCAGGAACATCCCCTCTTCATCGAGCGGATAACGCCCCGGCGGCAGGGTATCGAGCGCCCGCGTTTCGAGTGCGGCGAGCGCCCGCGCCACTGCCTGTGGCAGCACCGGCGTGCGGGCACGCCACGATGTCAGATCCGAGAGAAACATCTGCCCCGTCCTCCACGAGAAGACAGCCATTGTGCCCCCACGCAAGCGGATCGGCGCAACCGAATGGCTCCGGCAGCACGGCGGCGCCAGCCGAACTCGGCCAACGCCGCGCCGCGACAGGATAGGTCGGTGCTCGAACCAAACAGGGCGCCGTTGCGAATGTGCCACGCCCCGGCAATTGCGCGGCCGCATTCGGGATAATGCCAAGCGAGAGTGCAGCACCTGCACTGATTTATGGCGCAATTCCCCGATCGCATGACCAGCAAGGCGCAACGCCCCGTTTCACTGCCGCTCCGGCTGCTCGGCCACGTCGTACGCATACTCGCCGCGGTGATCCTGATCCTCGTGCTCGCCGCCGCGGGCCTGATCTGGTACGAGACCACCACCTCGCGCTTCGAGGCCCTGCATCTCGCGGAGTGGGGGCGCAGCATGTCCTTCCATGTCGAACCGGGCAAGAGCGATGCGATCCGCTTCCCCGGCGCCGGGCCCTTCGACCAGCGCCTGGGCTACAGCACGCTACCCGAATACCTCGCGCGGCTCGGCGCGCGCGATTTCGCGATCACGCATCAGGCACGCATCTCCGCCGAGATGGCGCGTGCGGTCGACCTCGGCTTCTTCGCACCGTATCGCGAAAAGACGCAGGGAGGACTCACGCTCGAAGACTGCGCTGGCCAGACCTTGTTCCAGGCGCGCTTCCCGGAACACTTCTACGAAGACTTTCGTTCGGTGCCCGATCTGCTGGTGCGCAGCCTCCTGTTCATCGAGAACCGCGAGTTGCTGGAACCGGGGCCGGTCACCAAGAACCCGGCGGTCGAGTGGGACCGCTTCGCCAAAGCCGCCTTCGATCAGCTGCTGCGCCGTATCGATGCCGAGCACGACGCCCATGGCGGCAGCACCCTGGCGACGCAGATCGAGAAGTACCGTCACTCGCCCGAGGGGCGCACCAGTACGCCGCGCGAGAAACTGCGGCAGATGGCCTCGGCCTCGCTGCGCGCCTACCTGCCGGGCGAGGATACGACGCAGGTTCGGCGCCAGCTGGTCGTCGATTACCTGAACACCGTGCCGCTGGCAGCCAAACCCGGCTACGGCGAAGTGATCGGTATCGGCGACGGCATGGCTGCGTGGTACGGCCGCGACTTCGCCGAGGTAAATGCCTTGCTGCGCGACCCGGCCGCCAACCCGGCGGCACGCGCGCTCGCCTACAAGCAGGCGCTGTCGCTGATGATTTCGCAGCGGCGCCCGAGCGGCTTCCTCGCCGACCCGACATCGCTGGAAAACCTGACCAACGTGCACCTGCGGCTGATGGCGACACAGGGGGTCATCAGCAGCGAACTGCGCGACGCAGCGCTGCGCCAGCCGCTGCAACTGCAACGCAGCGCCCAGTCGGGCGGGACGCACTCGCTGGCCGGTCGCAAGGCGGCGGTGGTGACGCGCACCCAGCTGGCGACGCTGCTGCGCGTGCCACGCCTGTACGACCTCGACCGTCTCGACCTGAGCGCGGTCAGCACGCTCGACGTCAAACTACAGCGCGCGGTGACCGACACGCTGCGCAAGATTTCCGACCCCGCCGCGGCCAAGGAAGCCGGCCTGGTCGGCGACCACCTGCTCGGCGGCGGCGACCCCGCCAAGGTGATCTACAGCTTCACGCTGTTCGAACGTACCGCCGGCGCCAACCTGGTCCGGGTGCAGACCGACAACTTCGACCAGCCCTTCGACATCAACGAAGGCACCAAGCTCGACCTCGGCTCGACCGCCAAGTTGCGTACCCTGGTCACTTACCTCGAAATCATCGCGCGCCTGCATGAGCGCCTGTCGCCGCTGGATCGCGAGGCGCTCGTCAAGCTGCCGGTCGCCCAGCAGGACTACCTCACCAGCTGGGCGGTCGAATACCTGACCGCGAACAGGGACGCCAGCCTGGAAGACATGCTGCGCGCAGCGATGGAACGCAAGTATTCGGCCAACCCGGGCGAGAGCTTCTTCACCGGCGGCGGGCTGCTGACCTTCGAGAACTTCGACAAGCTGGACAACACGCGCATCGTGTCGGTGCGCGAGGCGCTTCAGCGCTCGGTGAACCTCGCCTTCATCCGCATCATGCGTGACATCGTGCGCCACACGATGTTCAACATGCCCAGCTCCAGCGCCACGCTGCTCGACGACAACAAGGATCCGAAGCGGCAGGACTACCTCGCGCGCTTTGCCGACCGCGAGGGCAAGGAATTCATCAGCCGCTTCTACAAGAAGTACCAGGGCAAGAACGCCGGCGAGTCGCTCGACATCCTGCTGCAGGGCATCCACCCGACCCCGAAGCGGCTCACCACCATCTTCCGCTCGATCGATCCGAAGGCGGATGAGTCGCAGCTGGGCGCCTTCCTCGAGCAGAACCTGCCCGACGCCTCCTTCGAATCGGACAGCATCGCGCGCCTGTACGAAAGCTATTCGCCGGAAGCCTACGATCTCGCCGATCGCGGCTACCTCGCCGGCGTGCACCCGCTGGAACTGTGGCTGGTCGGCTACCTGCGCCAGCACCCCGGCGCAACGCTGTCGCAGGTTTTCGCCGCCAGCGCCGACGAACGCCAGAACGTCTATCGCTGGCTGTTCAAGACCCGCTACAAGAGCGCGCAGGACGTGCGCATCAAGCAACTGGTCGAGGTCGAAGCCTTCCTCGAAATCCACAAGATGTGGAAGCGCCTGGGCTATCCCTTCGATACGCTGGTGCCGTCATACGCCACGGCGCTGGGCAGTTCGGCCGACCGCCCGGCCGCGCTGGCCGAACTCGTCGGCGTGCTGATCAACGACGGGGTACGCCTGCCGACGGTGCGACTCGATGCGATGCGCTTTGCCGCCGACACCCCTTACGAAACACGCCTCACTTACCGGCCGCAGGCCGGCGAGCGCGTGTTGCCATCGGAAGTCGCGAAGGTGGCGCGCGAGACCATGGCGGAAGTAGTCGAGAAAGGCACCGCCAAACGGCTCAGCGGCGTGTTCAAACGGGCGGACGGCAGCGTCATCACCGTGGGCGGCAAGACCGGCACCGGCGACCATCGCTTCGAGGTCTACGGCAAGGGCGGCGTGCTGATTTCGGAGCGGGTGGTGAGTCGATCCGGCACGCTGGTGTTCTACATCGGAGACCGCCACTTCGGCACCATCACCGCCTATGTGAAAGGCCCCGAGGCGGCCGATTACAAATTCACCAGCGCGCTGCCGGCGCAATTGCTGAAGGTGCTGGCACCAAGTCTGATCGACGAGATCAATCGTCCGGCGCAGGACGGCATGCGTTGCGAGCGGCCACCCGAGCTCAAACCAACGCCGGCCTTGAAACCCGCGCCAGTCGCAGGCTAAGTCGTACGCTGCGGGCCGCGATGCGCGGCCCCGCGGCGAACTCAGAGAGGCAGCAGCAGCGCGGGATCCGGCCGTTCGACCCAGCGCGCAAAGGCCTCCGCGATCCGCTCGCATTCACCCATCGCCCGCCGCCACGCCGCCTCCCGTGCCTCGTGATCCGGTCCGTAGCGGTAGAAGTCATTGCGATCGGGCAGTTTGGCGTTCGGCAACTTCGCCAGCAGATCGGGGCTGGGCGCGATCAGCAGCATGCTGGACAGCCATTCGGGCCCCTTGCCGAAGCCCTGCTTGCGCCAGGGCAGGAACTTGTCGAGCCAGCCCGGCGTGACGCCCTCGACAAAGTGCGGATAAAGCGTGATGCCCGGCAGGCGGTGGTAGGGCAAGTGGATGTGATAGTCGATCAGGCCGCCGTCCCAGTACTGCGCATCCGGCATCCCGGGGATACGGCCCACCGCATCGCAGATCAGCGGAATCGAACCCGACGCCGTGAGCACCGGCACGCAGTTGTCCGCCGTCAGCGCATGCTGGCGCGTCGCGAACGGGTCTTGCCACAGCGCATCGAGCGGACTCTCCGGGCCGCTCGCGAAGACATGACGGTTCAGATGGCGCGCCAGCCGCGCGCGTGAAAACGCGTTATCGACGGCCATGCGGGCGAATGCCCCGCGCGAGGTCCGCCCCGCCAGCGGCCCCACCGCGCGCGACACGATCACCCTCAGCGGCACGTCTGACCGCGCCAGCCAGGGTTTTGCCACCGATTCGGCAAGCCCGACGATCTTCTCGGCAACCTCGGCCGGTGTTGTCCCCATGCGGTAGCGCTGGCTGTGCACATAAATCTGCGCAAGGCGGTCGAGCGCGGTGCGCGGCTCAAGCTGCGCGGCGGCAGTCATGCGCCAGGCGCCGATCGAGGCGCCGACCAGCGTTGGCATGCGGCTGCCGCGCGGCAACCATTCGCCGAACAGCCAGCGATCAAGCGGAATCAGCGCGAGCCCTTTCGGGCCGCCGGCCGCGGCCGGGATGCAGGCGATGTCGTCGGGCGCGAGACCGTTGCGACGGATATGTTCGAGCGCGCGCGCACCGGCGCGCAGGCGGAAGGGCATGGCAGTCACGACACTCACCGGAGAAAGCTGCCGACGCCCCCGCGCCGGCCGAGGGCGCGATTATCGCTGCAACCTGCGGTCGCGTCGCTCAGCTGTCGTCGCGCACATCGAGACGACGCTTGTGTCGCGCGAGACTGCCCGAGATGAGGCCGATGATCTCGGACGCGGCCTCGACGATTTGCGGCGGTTCGAAACCGGCCGCCGAGAGGTCGCGGTAGAAGGACTTGGCGAGCATCTTGGCGACCCGTGTCGGCGGCAGCGCGCCACCGAACATCGGTGCGGCGCCGTCCGCCTCGGCGCGTGCCAGGCTCATCTGCGCCACGCGCGAATGCAGCAGGCGATCGAGCCGCACCACCTGCACCGCATGCGCCAGCAATGCAGCCACCGTCTGCGCGCGCAGGAAATCCGCCTCGTCGAAGGCGCCCGTCAGCGGGTCGCTGACGCACATCACGCCGATGCAGGTGCGCGCCGCTTCGAGCGGCACGCAAATGAAACTACCGTGCGCGCCCGCGCGGCGCGCGAGGGCCTTGAAGCTGGACTGCGCGATGTTGGGCACCCACAGCGCCTCGCGGTGCGTCAGCACATGGCCGGCGATGCCTTCGGTGGCCCCGGTGCTCTCCAGCCAGGCAACTTCCGGCAGTTCGCCGGCGCTCGCCACGAGCTTCAGCCGCGGCGGCACCTCCGTGTCATCGCGCACCACCAGCAGGCTGCACTGCCCGGCGCGCAGCAGCGCCGCCGCCGCTCGCAAGACTGCGTCGCGTTCGCCTTCCACCGGTGAATGGGCGACCAGATCCCGCGCGAAGTCTGCCAGCGCCCGCTCTGCGTCATGCTCACTCATGCTGCCCGCCTCCGCTGCGGTGAATACGGTGTGCCCCCGTTCAGTCTAGGTCAGGGACGTGGCGCTTTCCGCACCCGCCGCCAGCGGCTTGCTCATGTTGAGATTGGTAATGACGAAGCCGGCCGCTTCGTACAGGCGGCACGCTGCAATATTGTGGGCAAACACATGCAGCGAGAGCCGCTTCGCACCGAGCGCCAGCGCCTTTGCTTCGACCGCGGCCATCGCGGCGCGCCCCAGCCCCTTGCCGCGCCAGGCCGGGTCGATGACGAAGTCGAAAAGGTAGGCGAGTGTTTCGGCGCCAGCGCCGTCATGTGCGGGTGCGATGCGAAGCCATGCGATGCCGATCGGGGTGGCGTCATCGCGCAGCAGGCGGCCCAGATGGTGCTGCGGCGTATCGGCGCCTTGCGGCAGCAAGCTGGCAAACTCGGCTTCCGAGCGCTCGATCGCGCCTTCGGCCGGCCAGTTGCCAGCCTGCACCTTGCCCTCGGCGTAGCCGGTGACCGACTCCGCGCGCCATGCCGCAAAGTCGTCCGGCCCCAGCGGCGCCCAGTGGAGCACGGCGCTCACTCGCGATACCAGGTCTGGCTGCGCCCGAACAGCGATACGCCAATGAAGCCACGCACCTCGAGCGTCTTGCCGTCCGGCGAGAGCTTCATCTTCGCGCGATAGACCTTGCCGTTGTCCGGATCGAGAATCTCGCCCCCTTCGTAGGCAAAGCCATCACGTTTGAGCCCATTCATGATCTTCAGCCCGATGATCTTCTGACCCTTGCGGGCATCGGTGCACTTGTCGCATACCGGGTCGGTGTCTTCACCCGCCTTGAAGAAGATCTTCTCGACCACCGCTTCGTAGGTGCCCGCCTTTTCGTCGATGCGCACAATCGAGCGCGGTTTGCCATCGGTGTCGCTGATCGTCCGCCAGCGGCCTTCGGCGCCCGCTTCGTTCGCCCATGCGTTGCCCGCGATCAGTGCCGTCAGTGCACCCGCGACAATCCCCGTCCTCACATTCATCTCCGCTCCTCAGGAAACCACGACTGAAATGCTGCCAACCCCGGCGATGTGACCGTCCATCCGGTCGCCCGGCACGACCGGGCCGACGCCCTCGGGCGTGCCGGTGAAGACCAGATCGCCCGGTCGCAGCGTCCACAGCCTCGACAGGTGCGCGATGACTTCCGGGATCGACCAGATCATGTCCGACAGGTCGCCGCGCTGGCGCTCAATACCGTTGACGCTGAGCAGGATCTCGCCATGCGTCAGCAGCGGTGCGTGGCCGCGATGGAAGATGTGCGAGATCGGCGCGGCATGGTCGAAGGCCTTGCCGGCATCCCACGGATGGCCTTTCTCTTTGGCGCGTGCCTGAAGGTCGCGGCGTGTCATGTCGAAACCGCAGGCGTAGCCCCACACGCAGGCATCGGCCTGCTCGGGCGTCAGATCCCGGCCGCCTTGCCCCAGCGCGACCACCAGCTCGAATTCGTGGTGAAGGTTCTGCGTCGCCGGAGGATAAGGCAGGGCGCCGAGCGCCCCCGAGGCAACCGGCAGTACCGCGTCGGACGGCTTGCAGAAGAAGAACGGCGGTTCGCGTTCAGGGTCGTGGCCCATCTCGCGGGCATGCGCCGCGTAGTTGCGCGCAACGCAGAAGATGCGGCGCACCGGGAACAACGCATCGCTGCCTGCAACCGGCACGGCCGGCCGCGCCGGCGGCTCGAAGACGTAGGTCATGTTGTTGTGGGCTCTCGTCGGGACTGAAGCGGCGCATTCTGAACGCGCGGCGGGCGATGTGTCACTCGCGCTGGTCGCGCCGCGCGTCTCCTCTTCGCAACGGTGCAGGTCGTTTTCCGGTTTGATCGTGCGCAAACGTTGCATTCATGCCACTGCGCGCAAAAAGCAGTGACCGCCCGAAAGAAAGTGACTACCTTTTGCAAAACGTTGCAATTTGTCAGGCAGCGTCTATCCCATATCAGAGAAGGGTTCGAGCGGGATTGCGCCGGACAGCCGCGTAACGGGGGTTCCGCGGACATTCACCGGCAAAAGTTCGTCTGGCTCACAAAATGCCTGCATAAGCCGGAATTTAGTGAATTGGCGGCTTTCGACAGATCTGATCCAGATCAGTTCCGTAGTTGTATCTACTCGTAAATTCGGGGCCACGAGCGGGGAAGGGGAAGTGCCGGTCCACAGGGCCGACCCGCTGATCGTCGCAGCTTGTGTTCCATTTCTTTGGTGCACGTCGGGGAGAAGATTCATGGAAAAGAATAAAGGCCGCACCTGGCTCGGCTACGTCGCCGCAGGTTTGCTGGCAACGCTGTTGATCGGTTGCGGTGGCGGCGGCGACAGCGGCCCCGCAGGCCCAACCGGCCCTGCAGGCCCTGCAGGCCCCTCGGGCCCGTCGGGTCCTGGCGGTGGCACGACCGGCCCGTCCGCAGGCGTGTGGACGATCGCGAGCAACGCTACGACCCCGACGGATGCTTCCTCCGCCGCGTGGGCCTCGCTGGCCCCGCAGGTCACCGTGACCAGCGTGACCATTTCGAGCCCGCCGGTGGTCAGCTTCAAGGTCACCGACCCCAACGGCTACCCGGTCATCGGACTGGGCAACACCTCGAAGAGCAGCACCGCAACGGTGGCCGGTCTGACCAACCTGTCCTTCTCGATCGCGAAGCTGGTGCCTGGCACCAACGGCGCGCCGGCCAAGTGGGTCAGCTACATCGTCACCACCGTGCCGACCACCACCGCAGCAGCCGCCCCGACGCGACCGAGTACCGACACCACCGGTACGCTGGTCGACAACAAGGACGGCACTTACACCTACACGTTCTATCGCGACATCACCAAGATCAAGGATCAGGTCGCCGCGATGACGGTAGCCGCGCCAAACAACAAGGATGATCTTGGCGATCTGACCTACGACGCGAGCCTGGTCCACCGCCTGACGATCCAGATTTCCGGCAACGCACCAGGTACGGGCAGCAACACGCCGACGGGTGCGGCTTCGGTCTATCCGGCAGTGCCGATGACCAACCCGAGCGACGTCATCTACGACTTCGTTCCAGCCACCGGAGCCAAGGTCGCTGCCTCGGGTCGCGACATCGTCGCTACCGCCAAGTGCAACGAGTGTCACCGCCAGCTCGGCGGCATCCCGGGTGACAGCGCGCAGAGCTCCGCCGCCGGCTTCCATGGCGGCAACCGCAACAACGTGCAGTACTGCGTCGTCTGCCATACGGAGCAACGTAAGTACGGCAAGACCGAAGCGACGATCGACGCCACGCTGACCTTCACCTCCGCCACCGACAAGGTCGACGGCCGTGCCGTGGGCAACCTGCCGAACTACATCCACAAGATCCACAATGGCTCGTTGCTGGCGAAGAAGAATTACAACTACGCGGGCGTGTTGCCGAACGAAGTGGGTTATCCGCAGGACATCCGCAACTGCACCAAGTGCCACGATGGATCGGCAACGTCGACCGCGCTGACCGCTCAAGGTGACAACTGGAAGAACGTGCCGAACCGGCTCGCGTGCGGGGCCTGCCACGACGGCATCAACTTCGCCACTGGCATGGGCGTGACGCTGGAAGATGCGGCAAAGGGTCTGACCTCAACCACCGGACCGAGCGGCTATGCGCACCCGGCTGGCCCGCAGGCCGACGATTCACTGTGCGCGACTTGCCACAAGCCCGACACGGTCGACCTCGCGCATACGCCAGTCACACCGCCCAATGCCGGGAACGCGCTCGCCGTCACCGGCGGCAACACCAACACGAACTCTGCCTGGATCGCCTCGAATACCAGCCGCCTGCCGGCTGGCGCAATCAAGGTCACCTACGACATCAAGAGCGTGTCGCGCAATGCAAGCAAGCAGCCGGTGATGGTTTTCCGGATGCTGCAGAACGGCGCGCGTGCTGACTTGAACGTGCTGGCCTCGACCACGCCGAACCCGGCAACCGGCGACAAGGAAATCTGGGACAACTTCATGGGCGCGCCCAGCGTCTACTTCGTGTATGCGGTACCCCAGGACGGCATCACCGCGCCGGCCGACTTCAACGTCTCGGCTTCCGGCTGGCTGAAGAAACTCTGGAACGGCACCGCGACCAGTGGTACCGGCGCCGGCACCTTGACGGGCCCGGACGCCAATGGCTACTACACGGCAACACTCACTGGCGTCACCGTACCGGACAACGCAGTGATGCTGACGGGCGGCCTGGGCTATACCTACAACGTCACCAGCACCTTGCCGCTGACGCAGACCAATCTGGCGGCTTACCCGGTCACGGCAGCAACTGCAACCGGGCAGACCAACAAGCAGGGCGGCCTGATCGTCATCGCGCCGAACGTGCAGAAGGTGGCCACCGGTTACACCGGTCGTCGCACGGTGGTGGAAGACAAGCGCTGTAACGCGTGCCACCAGGAACTCGGCACCTTCACCGAAGATGCGTTCCACGCTGGCCAGCGTAACGATGGTTCGACCTGCTCCTGGTGCCACAAGCCGAACCAGACCAGCAGCGGTTGGTCCGCCGATTCCACCAGCTTTGTCCACGGCATCCACGCCGGCGCCAAGCGGTCGAACAAGTTCACCTGGCATGCCTCGACCACGACCGAATCGTTCGCGGATGTGGGCTACCCGGGCGTACTGAAGGACTGCGAGACCTGCCACCTGCCGGGCACCTATGACTTCAGCACGACCTCCAGCTCCTTGCCGAACAGGCTGTATCGCACCGTGGGCGCCGGAATCTACCCGGCCAGCGGCGAAACAATCCCCGGCTACAAGGTCAGTGGCACGTCATGCGTGGCCGGTACGCCATCAACCGGTACCGCGCTGTCAGTCTTCAGTCTGTCACCGTATGTGGCCACTTCCACCGCAGCCGCGATCAACAGCTACGGGGTCGGATTCACGTACAACGCAGGCTTGACGACATCGAATGCGTGTTCGCCGACCGGCACGTTCTACTCCGTCGCCGCTGGTGCAAGTCGTGAAGCCGAACCGACGACGCTGGTGATCTCGCCGATCACCACCGCGTGCTTCGCTTGCCACGACTCCGACCTGGCCAAGACGCACATGGAACAGAACGGCGGATCGATCTACAAACCGCGCAGCACCGCACTGGCGACACCGGAAACCTGCATGCTCTGCCATGCAACCGGACGCATCGCCGATATCAAGGCCATGCACGTCAAGCCGTAACACCAGGGGGAAGCCGGGGCGCTTGCAGCGATGCACGCCCCGGTCAGTGAAGGGGGAGCGGTCGCAGCCAGCGGCCGCAAGAAAAGCCAGAACAGGCGCCAGCACCCGGGAAACCGCAAGGGTTCCCGGGGCATGACGCGAGGAAGCACAAGACCATGGCGAGGAACCAGATGACTTCGGCGAACGCAAGGCATTGCATGATCCTTGCCGGGGCCGTCCTGCTCGCGGCGAACACATGCCAGGCAGCGGCTGGCGGTGCGTCAGCAGGTCAGGTGCCTTCCGGGCATCCTTCTGTCGCGACCAAGAGCAAGCCTGCCGCACAAGCGCCGCTGATCGACATCAACAGCGCAAGCAAGGCGCAACTGAAAACCCTTTACGGAATCGGCGACGTGGAAGCGGACCGCATCATCAAGGCGCGCCCGCTGCTCACGAAGACGGACCTCGTCACCAAGGCGGGATTGCCCACGGGCCTCTACGTCGCGAACAAGCGACGGATCATCGCGGTCCAGAAGACCGCGCCGACTCCCAAAGGTTAGACCGAGCCTTATCGGAACAAGACGAACCAGGACGAACGGGCAGACATCGATGAACATCGCAAAATTCGTGCTCTCCTCGGCGATTGTGGCGGCGACAGGATTCCTGTGCCTGGCCGCGTTGGCCGAGGACGAAGCCGCACCGGCCGCCAAGGCTGCTGCGCCCGCCGTCGCCAGCCCCGGCACGCAGTACAGCGCAAAGGGCGCCGACACCTGTCTCGAATGCCATGACGCGGACAGCGATACGGCGAACTTCACGACCGCTGGCATCTTCAAGGGCAAGCACGGCAACCCCAAGAACGCGCACAGCCCGTTCGGCCAGAAGGGCATGCAGTGCGAAGCCTGCCACGGACCGGGCGACCGCCATTCAACGCAGAAGAGCAAGCGCACCGAGACGATCAACAGCCTCAAGGCTAATTCGTGGATGCCGGTGGCCGAACGCAACGAGGTCTGCCTGTCGTGCCACCTGAATCGCTCACGCAACGCGTGGCATGCCGAGGTACACGACCGCAACCAGCTCGCGTGTACCGACTGCCACAAGCTGCATGTGGGCAAGGATCCGGTACTCGTCAAACAGACTGAGTCCGAAGTCTGCTTCACCTGCCACAAGAAGCAGCGCGCCGACTTCCAGAAGACTTCGTCGCACCCGGTTCGCTTCGGCAAGATGGCGTGCAGCGACTGCCACAACACGCACGGCACCGCGACCCAGGCCCTGCTGAAAAAGCCGACGCTGAACCAGACCTGCTACAGCTGTCACGCCGAGAAGCGTGGCCCGCTGATGTGGGAGCACGCGCCGGTCACCGAAGACTGCTCGCTGTGTCACACCAGCCACGGCTCAGTGCGCACCGCCCTGCTGAACAAGAGCACCCCATCGCTGTGCCAGGAATGCCACTCGGTCGCTGGCCATCCGGCAGTCCCGCGCACGGGAGCAGCGTTGCCCGCCAATGGCGGAACGGGCGCCATCTTCGTCGTCGCCGGCAGTTGCACGAATTGCCATACGCAGGTCCATGGTTCGAACCACCCCAGCGGCAACAAGCTGCTGCGGTAATCGACGCCTGCGATCGCCACCCGATAACGCTAGCGGAAACTCTCACCGAGAACGGACGCGACAATGAAAACCTTCAGCCCTTTGTTCCTGCTGTGCGCCCTGGGCGCGCTGTCGGTAGTGAGCGGCACCGCCGTTGCCGGTGACCCCTCCCAGTGGAAGTGCGAATCCTGTCCCTTCGAAAAGGCGGCGACCACCGCGGCAATCGATGCCGGCGTCGGCTACGTCTCCGAAGACTCGAAGAAGTTCGGCGACTACACCGGCCTCGATCAGAAAGGCGCCTATGCCGTCATCAATGGCTCGGCCGAGTACCGTGACGACAACGGCCGCTTCGGTTCGGTGACTGCCACCGACCTCGGCATCGATGTGCGTTCGATCAAGGCCGAGGGTGGCCAGGCCGGGGTCTATTCGGTGCGCTTTGGCTACGATGAACTCCCCCACTACCTGACCGGGTCCGCCAAGACCCCTTTCATTGGCAACGGAAGTGGCACACAGACGCTGCCGGCGGGCTTCCCGATCGCGACCAGCGCATCGATGCCGGCCGGCGCCCTGCAGGCGGTGGACATCGGCTTCAAGCGCAGCACGATTGACCTGGGTGGCACCTGGTTCGCTGGCGAGAACTGGACGAGCAAGATCAGCGTGCGTCACGACACCAAGGACGGCACCAAACGCAGTTCCGGCTCGTTTTTCTCCAGCGCCTCGCAACTCGTCGCCCCGGTCGATCAGACCACCGACCAGATCGAGGTGAGCACCTCTTACACCGGAACCAAGTGGCAGGGCACCGTCGGCTATTACGGCTCGATCTTCCGCAACTCGGACGCATCGTTGACCTGGGCGAACCCGTTCAACCCGGTCGTCGCCGGTGCCACGAGCGGGCAACTGGCGCTGGCGCCGGACAACCAGTTCCACCAGTTCTTCGCCAACGGCACCTACACGATCCTGCCGCAATTGCATGCGAGCGGCGACATCGCCTGGGGCCGCATGACACAAGACGCATCGTTGCTGTCACCCACCACCAATGCGGCAATCCTCGCCACGCTTCCGGCGATGCCGGCGAATTCGCTCAATGGTGAGGTCAATACCTACAACAGCAGTGTGCGGTTGGCCTACGACATCAGCGACAAGTTCCGGATCAGCGGCAGCTACGCGCACAACGGCCACGACAACCGCACGCCAAGCCTCGCCTGGCCGGTGGTCGCCACCGACATGTTTGTCGACACGACCGTGCGCAAGAACCAGCCCTTCTCGTTCAAGCAGGATCTGTACAAGGCGAGCGCGGACTATCGCGGCCTCGACTGGCTGAAAGCGAGCATCGGCTTCCAGGAAGACGACCGCATGCGGACCCTGCAGGATACGGTCTATACGCGGGAAGGCTCGCTGTGGGGCCGCTTCGTTTTCCAGATGAAGGAATACGCCTCGCTGGCGGTCAAGCTCGCCCATGGCGAACGCAAGAACTCCGGCTACGGCTCCGCCACCTGGGTGTCGCCGGCCGAAAACCCGTACATGCGCAAGTACAACCTGGCCGATCGGTGGCGCGACAGCAGCAGCGTGCGCGCGGACATCACGGCGATCGAAGGCATCACGATCGGACTCTTCGGCGACTACTCGATGGATGACTATCGTCACTCCAGCGTCGGCCTGACCGAAGGCAAGAGCACCAGCTACGGTGGCGATGTGTCTGCGGCGCTGGGCGAGAACACGCGCATCCAGTTCTTCGCGCAGAGCGAGCGGGTTCGTTCGACACAGGCAGGCAGTTCCACCGCTACGTTCGCAAACTGGACTGCCTACAACGAGGACGTCAGTGACGTCTTCGGTGTCGGCCTCAAGCAAACTGCAATCAGCGGCGCGCTCGAACTCGGCGCGAACTGGGCGTATGCCAAGACGCACAGCGACGTGGCGCTTTCCGGAGTGGGTACCGACGCCGGCTTCCCGGCAGCCACCACGGAACAGGACACCGTCAAGCTCTACGCCAACTACCGCATCCGCGAGAACATGTGGATCAACGGCAGCTACTGGTACGAGCACTTCCGTTCCAGCGACTGGCACAACGACGGCGTCACGCCGACCAGCGTGCCCAACCTGGTCGCGTTTGGCGAAGAGTCGCCGAGCTACCATGTGAATGTCGTCAGCGTGTCGCTGCGCTATCGCTTCTGACCGCCCGCAGCACCAGAAAGCGCCGGGGCCGGGTGGCTATGCCACACCGGCCCCGATTTTTTGGGCGCTCGCACGTCGGCTAGGACACGCGAGGAACCACAAGCACCCGCTTCGCCTCGATGCGCTGCGCACGGGCCTCACGCCCTTTCGCCATCTCTCGCGCGCGTAATTGCCCACAGCCACCATCCACGTCCTGCCCGGCCGAATTGCGCAGTTTCGTCAGCACGCCGCGCTGATGCAGGCTGCGGGCGATCTGCGTCGCACGCGCCCAGTCCGGCCGCCTGAACGCCAGTTCGGGCACCGTGTTGTAGGGGATCATGTTCATGATGGCGTACTTGCCCGCGAGCAGCCTCACGATCGCTTCGAGTTCGTCGTCGCCATCATTCACGCCGTCAATCAGCGTCCACTGGTACTGGATCGGATAGCCGGTTGCACGCGCATAGCGTTCCCCGCGTTCGATCAGTTCGGCCGGGTGGATGCGCGGTGCGCGCGGCAGCAGTTCTGCGCGCAGATCCGCCTTGGTGGTGTGCAGCGACAAGGCCAGCGCCGGTTTGACGCGCCCCTGCGGCAGGCGCTCGAACACGCGATGGTCGCCGACCGTCGAAAAAACAAGGTTCTTGTGCCCGATACCGCCGGCCGTGCCGAGCAGGTCGATCGCTTCGAGCACGTTGTCCAGGTTGTGGGCCGGCTCGCCCATGCCCATGAAGACAACCTTCTTGACGAAGCGCCGGGTGCGCGCGAGCACCACCTGCGCAACGATCTCGGCGCTGCCGAGCTGGCGCAGCAGCCCGTCACGCCCGGTCATGCAGAATACGCAGCCAACCGCGCAACCAACCTGCGTCGACACGCACAGCCCGTCGCGCGGCAGCAGCACGCTTTCCACGGTTTGCCCGTCGGCAAGTTCCACCAGCAATCGGGCCGAGCCGTCCTCGCCGGGATGCTCGGACCGCAGCCGGGCGAGCGCCTGGAGTTCTGCACTCAACGCGGGTAGGTCATTGCGCAGTGCCAGGGGAAGGAAATCCTCGGCCTTGTGCGGGCCGCTGCCGATCGGCTGTGCATTGACCCAAGCACGCAGCACACGCTGCTCGTGAATTGCCTTTGCGCCACCTGCCAGGAGACGCGTGCGAATGTCTTCGATACGCATGAGTCGGTCTGCTTCGTTCGGTTCGCGCGCCGGAGAGTCTGCGCGCGCATGCTCACTTTAGCGCGGCATCAGAAGGGCGGCGTACCTTCGCCCTTGATCGCGAGGAATTCGTCGATCAGACGATCCAGCACCAAGGTTTCGTCACCATCGTCGATGCCCAGGATCTGGGCCACCATCCGCACCTTTCCCGGATTCACGCGGCGCGCAGCCGGATTCGAGACTGCCGGCGCCGCCATCACGGCCGATGCTTCGACCACAACCGGTTCGGCGACGGGGTCCGGCTTCTTCTTTGCACGCTTCACCCCTTCGGCCACCAAGACCTCTTCGATACGCGCCTTGGGCAGCTTTTCGCCTTCTTCGAGTTCTGCGACCAAGGCGTCGAGGCGGGCCTCATTCTTGCGCGCAAGCTTGTCGAGCTGCACTGCAGTCGTGCAACTGCTGACGCGGCCGGTATCGAGCAGCGCTTCTACCTTGGGGGTGAGATTGGCCGGTGCGGTCTTTTGCTCCAGCCAATCGGCGTCTTGGCCAAATCGCTCGGCGGCAGCGTCAGGCGATTCGAAACCACGGGCGATCGCCTTGAGGGCGTGCGCCATTTCGCGCGGCGCAAGCGGCAGGCGAACGCCCTGCCCCAGGTTTTCGAAGACCTGGATCTCCAGCGCCTCGCCGGGCTCGCAGCGGTGTACCAGCGCCGGGATGGCGGTCAGCCCTGCGAGGTTGGCGGCGCGCAGACGACGCTCACCAACTATGATGCGATGTTTGCCCTCGGCGTCGGCAGGTTGCACGACGATCGGCTGGATCAAGCCGAATTCGGCAATCGATTCCGACAGACGCCTCAGGCCGGTCTCGTCGCACTGCCGCCGGGGATGGTCTGGATCCGAGACTACCCGCGCCAGCTCGATCAGTTTGTACTCCGTTGTCGCGTCCTTGAAAGCCGTGCCCACGTCTGCTTACCCGCCAGTTGATGCCACGCCGGGAAGGCATGGCCGAAAGGGGCGGCATGGTGGCGGTTTTTCACCGCAGAAGCAACCCGCGAGGCGCAGCGCGTGCATGCAGCCAGCGCCTCGCGACGCGAATCAACTGATCGAGAACAGGTTCTGGAAATTGGCGATCTGCAATACCTGCTTGACGAGGCCCTGCGTGCCTTCGATCGAGATCGTCTTGCCCGCTTCTTTGGCGCGCGCGCGGGCGAGCAACAACATGCCAAGCGCTGCGCTGTCGAGGTAGTCGACCTCGCGCAGATTCAGCACGATTTCGGTGGCGTCCGACGCCAGCGCCTCGTCCACCGCCTGGTTGAATTCGCGATGCTGCGCGAACACCAACCGCCCCCGCAGGGCCACAACCCGCTTCTCTGTTTCCATGAACTCTCTGCCTCCACAAGAACAAGCGCCACCCGCTCGGGGTGGCGTTGTCTGGGCATCACGACATGCCGGCCCACAGCCGGCATGAAAGGCGTGACGTTTACTTGCCGAGCGACAGGATCCAGCCGACCAGATTCTTCTGCTGGTCGACATCCTTCGTCTTGATGATCTTGTGCTCTTCTTCGGTGCCGTCTTCCATCTTGACCTTCTCACCGGAGGTCAGGTGCTCCATCAGCTTCTTCTCGCCATCGGCCTTCGCGGCGTACTTCTTGCCGATCTCGGTGAAGGACTTGGCCTCTTTCTTCTTATCGACGGCGTGGCACTTCGGGCAACCCTCTTTCTTGGCCAGCGCCTGTGCGGCATCGGCATCGGCGGCGCTCGCCAGCGGCGACACCAGAAGGGCGCCGGTCAGTCCCAGCGCTGCTGCGATCAGATTCATTTTCATACCGCTCTCCTGTAGGTGGTTGAGCCAAGGTACCGGTCAGTGCTCGTGCCAGCCGGTGATCATGGTCTTGAAAGTGGAGGAAATCTTCTTTCCGAAGGTGCAAAGGTATATGTGCGCCACGATGAAGGCCGCGATCACGGTTGCCGACATGTAGTGAAGCACTGCAATCGTGAAGAGTCCATCGACGCCGAACATCCGGGCCGGCGCGAACTGCGGGTAAAGGAAGATCAGCCCGGTCACGACGATTACCGGTAGCACCATGTAGATCACGAACCAGTAGGTCAGCGACTGCAGCGCGTTGAAATGCTCGTCCTCGGTAACGGGATACGGTTCATGTTCGCCCTTGAACACGCCCCACATGTAGTAGCGCACCTGATTCACGCAACGCTGGAAGACGTTGGGCGGTTTCGGAATGAACTGCCACCAGTTTCCGGTGAGCGCATTGCCGATGACGAAGCCGGTATAGAGCAGCACCAGCGCGACCCCGGCAATGTTGTGGATGCGCACAGCCAAGGGGAATTCGACCAGCGGCACCTTGCTGTCGGCAAAGTGCAGGCTCACGCCGGTCACGATCAGCGTGATGATCAGGATCGCATTCGTCCAGTGCCAGACACGGACCCACTTCGGCAGGATGTAGATGTGGACTCCGCCTTCGTCATCGGTCCGGCGCGATCCGTAGCGGCTCGATCCGAAACGGCGTTCGCGCTGGCGACGATCATCATGTCGGCGTTCTTCGGTCATTTGTTGTTGCTCCGGCGCAGGTAGTGCATGAGAACGCGCAATGCAGCGTGGATGAGCACGCCGCCCAGGGTCAGCACAGCGAGACCGACCATCAGCGTATCGACAAGCGGATTGCGCGTTGAACCGATCACGTAGTTGTTGCTGAGGACGATGCCGTTAACGAATCCGTACTTCTTCTGGTCTTCTTCCGCGAGGTGACGATACAGGCGAACCATCAACGCGGAGTCGCGCGAGTGGCAGGTCACGCAGCGCTTCTCGGCGCGCTTCTTGTCCAGGATCTCGTGCGAGATCGGCTCGTCGGCAGCGACCTCAGGCGTGTGACACTCCACGCAGCGTACCGCCTTCCAGTGTATGCGCGCGTTCGGCAACCAGGCATGGATGTCATCGATTGCCGGGCGGCTCTTTCCATCGGGCGCGAACTGCGCAAAGCGTTCGTCGGAGTCATGGCAACCCAGGCAGATCCGGTTGTCTTGCGCGACGATCTTCTTCGGGTCGACGAGTTTCTTGGCGATCCGCATCACATGCGGGTTGTGGCAGGTCGTGCAGGTGAACTTCTCGGCCAGATTCTTCGCATGCACCGACTTGTCGAATTGTTCCTGCGCGTGGTCTGCCTTCTTCTGGTGGCAGTCCGGGCAACTGCTGGTGTTGTCCTTGGCGTCGGGCGCGTGCGGATGCTCGTCGTAGCCTTCGTTGTGGCACTTGGTGCAGGCGAGGCGCTGGTGATCGGAGCCATGAAAGGCTTCCTTGTCTCGAATCAGCGTACGCAGTTTCTTCAGGTCCATGCCGGGTTTGGGCGGGTTCTTGACCCCCTCGGCGCTGTGGCAGGAGAAGCATTCCTCGTTGGCCTTGCGGATCTTCTCCTGCATGGCGGGCGAAGGACCTTTGGGCTCCTCGGACTCCGCAAAAGCGGAGACGCTCATTACGGCAAGCCCGATCATCAGTATCAGTCTTGCGCCGGCGTTCCATCGCATGGTGTGGCCTTTAGCGTTTTTGATTGTTTCCGGATTACACCAAGGACGGAACCGCCATTCAATACGCTTCCGCATTGTCCTCACGGCCGGATGATTTGCATCAATGATGACGGCGCAGCCACAACCGGCGCACCATCGTCACACATGCGCCGGTGCGGCCGCAAGATCGGTGGCTGCCTTTCCCCTTGCACCTAAAAAAGGGGCGACCCGGCTTGCGCCGGTGCCGCCCCTGCTCTCCTACCCAAAATCGGAACTAGTCAAACACGGTGGTGCTGTATTCCTTTTCGCGCAGTTTGGCCTGCGCCGCCGCAAGGCGCGCAATCGGCACGCGCGGGGCGGAGCAGGATACATAGTCGAGCCCGATGGCATGGCAGAAGCGCACCGAATCCGGCTGCCCGCCCTGCTCACCGCAGATGCCGACCTTGAGATCCGGCCGCACTTCGCGGCCCCACTGCACCGCCATCTGCATCAGCCGACCGACACCTTTCACGTCCAGTACTTCGAACGGGTTTTCGCGCAGGATCTTGGTTTCCTGATAGAAGGGCAGGAACTTGTTCTCTGCGTCTTCGCGCGAGAACGAGAAGGTGGCCTGCGTCAGGTCGTTGGTGCCGAAACTGAAGAACTCGGCAATCTGCGCCAGCGAGCCTGCGCGCATGCAGGCGCGCACGACTTCGATCATGGTGCCGAAACGCACATGCGGACGTTCGCCCAACAGCGCCGTCACCCGGTCGAGTTCGGTATCGAAGATCGCCTTTACGCGGACAAGTTCTTCGCGGGTGCACACCTGCGGCACCATGATTTCCGCATTGACCGTCACGCCTTCGCGCATGCAACCTGCCGCCGCTTCAAACAGCGCGCGGATCTGCATCGTGTAGATCTCGGGGTTCGTCAGCCCGAGCCGCACGCCACGGTGGCCAAGCATCGGGTTCACTTCGTGCAGCGCATGCACCTTGCGCAGCATTGCCTCGCGCCGCGAAATCAGCGCGTCGAAGCGGTGCTGGTGCTCGTACTCGACAAGGTTGGCATTGAGGTGGTCAAGACTGTCGACATAGGCGTGGTGCAGCTCGGGGTCGAGCATGCGCAGCGTTTCGGGCAACTCGTTCATGCCACGTACCGCGCGCTTGAGGTTGCGCAGGTGGTCGATCTCGAACTCAAGCTGCGATGCAGTCGGCAGGAATTCGTGGATCGGCGGATCGAGCAGGCGCACCGTCACCGGCAGGCCGGCCATGGCGCGGAAGATGCCCTTGAAGTCCTCGCGCTGGAAGGGGAGCAGCCGATCGAGCGCGGACTGCCGCTCTTCGGGTGTGTCGGCAAGGATCATTTCCTGCACGACCGGCAGACGGCCTGGATCGTTGAACATGCGTTCGGTGCGACACAGCCCGATGCCTACTGCACCGAAGCGTTTGGCGCGCGCCGCGTCGTTCGGCGTGTCTGCATTGGCGCGCACTTTCAGCGTTGCGGCTTCGTCTGCCCATTCGAGCAGGGTCTGCAACTCGCCGAAGAACTCGGCTTCGACGGTCGGGATGCGCCCGGCGTAGACCTTGCCGGTGGTGCCGTCGATCGTGATGACATCGCCCTCGACGAATTCAGCTTCACCGACGCGCGCCTTGCGCGCATGCACATCGATCTGGATCGCCGCGCAGCCTGACACGCAGGGCTTGCCCATGCCGCGCGCAACCACTGCCGCGTGTGATGTCTTGCCGCCGCGCGCGGTAAGGATGCCCTCTGCGGCAAAGAAACCGTGAATGTCTTCGGGTTTGGTTTCCTCGCGCACAAGGATGATCTTTTCGCCCAGCTTGCCGCGTGCCTCGGCGGTATCCGCGTCGAACACCACCCGGCCGGACGCCGCACCGGGCGATGCCGGCAAGCCGGTCGCAAGCGACACCGCATTCGAGCCCGGCGCCAGCGTCGGCACCATCAGCTGTTCGAGCAGGGCCGGGTTGGCGCGCAGCAGCGCCTGCTCGCGGGTGATCACGCCTTCGTTGGCCATCTCGACCGAGGTCACCACCATCGCACGCGCGTTCATCTTGCCGTTGCGGGTTTGCAGCGCGTACAGGCGACCCTTCTCGATCGTGAACTCGAAGTCCTGGATTTCCTTGTAGTGGCGTTCGAGCTTGTTGCGCAGGTCCATCAACTCCGCGTGCAGGCGCGGCATTTCCAGCGCCATCTCGGCGATCGGTTTCGGTGTGCGGATGCCCGCGACCACGTCTTCACCCTGCGCGTTGGTAAGGTATTCGCCAAAGATCACGTTCTCGCCGGTCGCCGGATTGCGCGTGAAACCGACGCCGGTCGCCGAGTCGTTGCCCATGTTGCCGAAGACCATCGTGCACACGTTCACCGCGGTGCCGTTGGCCATCTCGGGCGTGATCTTGAACTGACGACGGTAGTCCACCGCACGCTTGCCCATCCACGAACGGAACACCGCGGCAATCGCCATTTCCAGCTGCTGCATCGGATCGGTCGGGAAGGGGTGACCGGTGTGCTTCTCGACGATGCCGACGTAGGACTGCGCGAGCTCCTTGAGCTGCGGCCCGGTGAGATCGACGTCCTGCTTGGCGCCGACTTTCTGCTTGAGCTCGTTCATCGCCTCGTCGAACAACTCGTCCGGCACGCCGAGGGCGATCTTGCCGTAGAGCTGGATGAAACGACGCCACGCGTCGTAGCCGAAGCGCGGGTTGTCGGTCTGGTGGATCAGCCCCTCCAGTGTCTCGGCATTGAGGCCGAGATTGAGGATGGTGTCCATCATGCCGGGCATCGACATCGCGGAGCCGGAGCGCACCGACACCAGCAGCGGATTGGTCTTCGAGCCGAAACCGCGGCCGGTCTTCTCTTCGAGTTCGCACATCGCGGTGCGTACTTCGTCCATCACGCCATCGGGCAGCGCATCGTGTTCGAGGTAGGCGAGGCAGGCTTCGGTGGTGATCGTGAATCCGGGCGGTACGTTCAGCCCGATCTGCGTCATCTCGGCAAGGTTCGCGCCCTTGCCGCCGAGCAGCATCTTGTTCTTGCCGTCGCCGCGTTCGAACGAATAAACATAGGTGGTCATGGCTCCCTCTCCCTGAAGGGCACCTGACACCATCTGGCCGTCCTGGCGTTGGACGTGAGGGGGCGGATTTGCGAGGCAAGGCCCCGGCGCGTGCGAGCGTCACTGACGGTCGATCCGCCAGGCGCCGGTTGGCGTGATGACGAAACACCGTTGCGCTGACGATATGCCTGCGTGATGTGGCCTGACTTAAGCGAGGTCAACAGTCAGATGTAAGACAGCGCGGGCAAGCGGCAAGGCTAGGCGGCGCTCCCGGATGGCACGGCACGCAGGCCCTCGACTGCTGCACCCTCGATCCGAACACCACTGGCGATACGGCGAAACTGCGGTACGAAACGCACCACCGCCTCAAGGCTGAAACGCTGCTGATGCGCGCTCAGCGCAGCCGCCAGCGCATCGCGCAGATCGGCCTGTTCGAGCGCGGAGACGGCGTCCTTGAGGCTGGCCGACTTCTCCCAGCCGGGCAGCGCCTTGTCGAGCGCACCAATTGCGACGAGTTCGGGTGAAGGGTCGCCAACCGGGGCAGCGCCGCCGGGGTCCTTGCGTCGCAGCAGCCACATCCGCAATTCGTCGCGCAGGGTCAACGCGCGGCGGGTATTGCGCGCCATCATCGCCATGTAGCGCACGCGGTTCTGGTAGCGCTTGACCGCCCGCGGCGTGCGCAGCGCGGTGGCCACGACCGGGTTCCAGATCTCCAGCGCCTTGCGGAAGGCGTCCGAATCGCGCACCACCGGACTCGGCCGCCGCACCAGCGCGAGCGATACGATCGTGCCGACCATGACAAGCAAGACCACCGGCAACCATGGTGCCGTGCCGGTCGTTTCGGCCGGAATGAAGTACACCGCCTCCTGGCTGGCCACCTCGGGTTGGGCTGTGCCCGGTTGCGCCACGACTTCGGGCACGGCACCCACCGCGGGCCCCTGTGTCGTCTGCACCACCGGCACAGGTTTGCGCTGTACCGCGACGGGCAGATGCGAGCCCAGCCAGGCCCCGGCAAAGATCGCGAGGGCGCCGACCAGCGCCGGCCACAGGCGACAGACGCGCCGCAGCGTCGCCGGCAATTCCAAAGCGAGCCGTTCGCCCCCCTCTTCGTCCTGCAGGTGCGCGCTGCGCTGCGGGTCGAGCTTGGGTACCGGCACTTCGATGTTGATCAGCTTTTCGAGGTACTGCTGCGCGTATTCGCGACGGATGCGGCGCGCCCGCGCGTCCTTGTCCTCGCCCGGCAACTCGATCACCGCTTTGGCGCTCTCCGCCTCGACCAGTTCGTGCGCGACCTTTTCGAAGGCGAGCCCGACGCAGGCTTCGACCCGCGCCCTTGCCATGCCCAGTACGACGTACACCCGGCCGGAAGAAACGAGGAAGTTCACCGCCTCCATCACTTCCAGCACCGCCTCGGGTTTGCAGCGATCCAGATCGTCGATCAGCACAAGCATCGTGCGCGGCTCAAGCGCCTCGGTGACTTCGCTAAACTGTTCGGCGAACTTCTGCCGGAAGCTCGCCTGCGAGCCCAGATCCTTGACCGAAGCCCGCGACGAAATCGACGCCGCGAGCGCCGCCGGATCAACGCCGAAGGCCCGCATCCGCAGCAAGGCGCCGATCACCGGCGCGAGCGCGCCAGCGGCGAGCCCGGTCGCACGCAGTCGCGCCATCAGCGAGTCCGGATCCGGCTTGCTCTTGTCATCGGAGAACGCGGACCAGAGGTCGTCGGCGAGCGTGAACCAGTTGTCGAGCACCGTGCCAGGGTGGGTCAGCGCCCAGCCGAAGAGACCGATCGAAAACGCGACCGCGAGCGACAAGGGCCAGTAGCGGCGGCCCCGTGTCCATAGCAGCCGTATCCGATATTCAAACCCCTCGAACGTGAACCAGCCCGGAATCGCCTGATCGCGAATCGAGGTCAGCAAAGCGGCGAGCAGGGCCTCCTCCTTCTGGTGATGCCAGGCGTTGAACCAGACGCTGCGCACGCCGAAGCGGGCGAGATCTTCCTTCAGCAGGCCCATCAGCGAGCTCTTGCCGCTGCCCCAGTCGCCGGTGATCGCGATGGTCAGCGGCGCATCGGTCTTTTCGTTGCGCAGGAAAGCGGAAAGGCCCCAGGCGAGTGGCGCAAAATCCAGCCGGTCTTCGCGTACCGCAGCGAGCGGCTTGTCGGAGACGAAGGCATCCGCGGCGGTTTCGGTTACCCCTGCCGATTGCGGCGGCGGGCGACGCAGCGCTGCGGCAACCAGACCCGTGAGGCCGATAAGCCACGCCAGCCACAGCCAGGGCGCCGGGAAACGCTGATGCTGCGCGCCGAGGGGCGTCCACGTCTGGCCGCCGTCGCGTGTCACGAACGGAATCGCGCCAGGCCCGATCGCCGTCCCGGCGCCGCCGGCCGCAAGGCGCACGTCGCGGAGCGCCCCGGCACGGCCGCTCGACACGGGCCGCCAAGGCTCGAAGGCATTCCGCCGTTTGAAGATGCTGCCCTGTTCGCCCGCCGCGTACTCCGCGTCCGCGCCGCGCCTTACGGCATGCAGCAGCACGTCGGGCACCGGCACGCCGACCGGCGCACCGAGCGTCAACGGCGTGTCGCCCGCATGCGTCATCCACACGCCTCTGCCGCCGCCCCAGATCTCGCTGCGCGCCGTCAGTTGCAGCACCCGCCCGCGACCCTGGAGTGGCGCGGCGGATTCGCGCCAGGTTGCGCCACCATCGCTGCTATCGGCGAGGCCGCCCGCCGCAGTGACCACCAGCACCCGCCCGCTGGCGGCGTCGATCGCCGCGTCGGCAAGCGGGCCGAGATCCGCGCGCACCCGCCACGACCCGGTTGTCGCATCGAACTGGTAAAGCGTACCGCGTCGCGAAACGACCAGCTGACGGCCATCTTGCAGGATCGCCACGGCGAGCACCGCCCCCTCGAAGCGTGTGACCACTTGCCAGCTCTCGCCGCCATCGCGCGTGCCATGGAGCACGCCTTGCGCGTCGCCGATCAGACCGATGCGACCGGCCTCATCGAAGCTCACTGCATACAGATCGGCCGCCGGCGCGGGTGGCGGAGGCGCCGCCTTGTCCGGAACCGTCTGCTGCGCCGGCGTCTGGGTTGCTGCCGTGTCTTGTGCCGGCGCGTCCTTTGGCGGCGTCACGCGGTTGGGCGCCTGCTTCTGCGCTGCGTTTGGTGACGCCGGGCTGCCGAGTGACTCGCCCAGCAGGTCGATCGAACCATCGAGTGCGGGCGCATTCACGGGCGCAGTGATGCCGTTTGCAGGTTGCGGCGTGTCGGTTTTCTGCGCAGCGGCGTTGGAAACGGCGGGTCGGGCTGTCTGCGTCCTGGGGTCGAAGGCATTGTCGGCCGGCCGTACTGACTGAAGCTTCGGGTCGTAGCCCTTCTCGGCCGGCAGCGCGGCCTGCGCATCGGAGATCAGGCGGAATGCCGAGGCCTTTGCCGGCACGGGCGGCGGGGGCACGCCAGCGCTGGCGGGTGATTCAAGCGCACGACGTTGCCAGGTCGTGCCACCGTCTTCGGACACCAGCACCAGGCCACGATCGCCAACCACCCAGATGTGCAGCCCGTCGGCCGAGACTTGCAGCCCCCGCAACTCCCCGCCGATCAGCGGCAGCCTCAGCGGCGCGTGGCGCTCAACCGGATAGCGCCACCAGTCCAGCGTCATGAAGGCCGGCGCGACAAAAGGGTCGGGGCGCAGCGACTGGCTAAGCCCGAGCGCGCTGCATACGACCAGCCACGCCAGACTCACCCCCAGCAAGATGGCGCGTGACGAAGCTCGCCTGCCGGCACTGGCCGAGATCGTTGAAGCCGGGGCGTCGCCCTTGAGCATGTGGTGCTCCGCGCAGAGTCAGTTCATCCAAGCTAGACCCGACGCCGCCGGATTGCAAAGACTGTGTCGGCCTCAGGCCGGCGCGCGACGAGCGCTCAGTCGCGGGCTGGCTTGTCCGCCCGGCTGGAGGCGGTCTGCACGGAGCGCGTCAGCCTACGCGCATGACACGCAGGTCGTTGTCGGCGCTATCGATGTACACGACAGCACGCAGTTGAGAGATGTATTGCATCTTCGTCTCGACATACGCGGCCGGGCTCGGATAGAGATTGCCAGGTTCGCTCGCGACACTCATGACACCACTGCCCGGATCGATCCAGTATAGGCGCATCGTCTTGAGCGCAACCGAGAGCGAGGCGCTGAGCAACTTCTGTCGCTCTGGGACGTAGGTAAGGCTGCCGCCATCATAGAAGTCGCCGGAATAGGTATCGTTGCTGACCCCAGTAATCGCCTTGACCGTCGCAACGTTGGACTGGATGTCAAGTACCTGTAGTTCAGCGGTACGCTGACTGTCCGGGCGGCAGTAGGCGTAGATCACCCCGTCATGCTCGCAGGCCGCGGTCGCCCAGTAGTAATCCGCCGCCCTCAGGTTGACCGACGACCAGGCGCAGGTGCGGGTCGCCGGGTCAAACTCAAAGTTTCGCCCGGCGTTGCCGTTCTGCGTGGCGTTGATAACATAACGCCCGCGAAATCGATCCCACCAGGCAAACATGTTCTCGCCAGCTTCGCTCGTCGCACCTAATGCCGCGCGCTGATTGGTCACCGACCACTGGCCCGAATCCAGACTCAACAGCCACATGCGGCGGCAGCCCATGAACAACTCATTGCGCTGCGGGTTGTAGACCAGGCTACCGTAAGTGTGTCGCGCGGTGGGCTCGTTCGGGGCGAAGGGATAGAAGCAGTCGTACAGGACCGAGGTATCGTTGGGGTGGGCAGTCTGGTATTCCTGCGCCGGGGGGTACACCGTGAAGCTACCGTTCTGGCTCGTGTTGTAGCGCGAGTCGAACTTGGTGGAATCGGTCGGCAGCTTCTCCACCGCCCAGCTCATCTTGTTCAGGTCAAGGCGGTAGACACCGTTGTTGCTGGAGTCGTGATGACCGCCGCCGAAGAAGAAGGCGCGCGGCCGGCTCGCGTCCACCGCCATGCCGGACCAGGCCTTGAGTACACCGTTCCAGCCCTGCGTTCCGCGGTCGGCCCAGTTCGGCATCGCCGCCGCGACGACCGCACCCAGCGCATCCATGCGCGTTCCGGCGACCCGCACCCAACGGTCGAAGGGCACCAAAGCCCAGCTGGCTTTCGTCACCCGCCCGTCGCTACCACGCCCGGGCGTCCAAGTATCGCTTGCGGCATCGAAGCTGCCGGGGACGTTTTCGTCGGACCAGATCGAAGTCGCGGCCGGGCTGACCAGCACCGAAAACACATTGGAGGTTGCGCTTGCCATCAGTTAACCCCGGGGAGCAATGCCGAAACGCGGGTCGTTCGCAAGCGACGCACGGCAGGTGTTGTAGTTGCTTGCGGCGGTGATGCGCTTGAATGCGGCGGCGGCACCTGCGACGCCCTGGTTCACGCACTGTGCGAGCGCACACATGCCGTACTCGAAATAGCCGGCGCCGAAGGCCGTCGCGCTCGTCCAGGTCGCCAGGTTGCCCGGGGTCGTCCAGTTGTAGGCCTTGATGTCGGGCGTATCCAGGTCGCGACCATTCTGGCGGCCATAATTGCGCGTGAAGGCGATGCCCCAGTTGGCGTCGAAATTGGCCTGGTCCTGGTTGGCCGGGAAAGCGGCCGGCGACACGACCGGCGAGTAGGCCTGATACATCCAGTGCCAGCCGTTGAGATTGGATCCGTCCGAGAAGCGTTGCACCAGACCGCTCCCCATCCACTGCATGAACGCCTGCGCATCGTTGAGCTGCGCGCCGGCCAGGATCCTCTGGTCGAGAATCCAGGCCACGGTACCCACCACGTAGTCGCTCATCCAGGTGCGCTGACCACCCGGGTCCCCCCAAGAGGCCTGGTCCGGTTCCAGCACCAGTCCGAGCCTGTTGGTGTGATAGGCGCGCATCCAGCTCAGCGACGCGCCCACTGCGTTGGCATAGGCGGCGCGTTCGCTGTCGGTGTCCGGCGTGATGGCGGCGGCCATGCCGCAATTGCGCAACGCCCACGCAGTACCACGCGTCTGCAGACTGCGCACCATCAGCCCGGTGGCATTGCCACGCGCGTTGACGTCACTGCTGTAGTGCACCCACTTGACGAAGAACTGCAGCGCCTCGAGATGCCAATAGTCGCCTGTCAAAAGATAAGCGGTGTAGCCCGGCAACCAGCCGTGCGAGATATCCCAATCGGTGCCGTACTGGGACGAACGGTAGTTCAGGCCACCGTAATTCGAACCTGAGGCGGCCGGTTTCTTTGTCGCAGGAAAATCGGCATACGCAACCACCTTGTTCGTCGCCCCGTTGCGCCAGTGTGTGGACCACGCCCCGGCCGCGAGCGAATTCACCAGCACTGATTTGTAGGCCCGCGCATCGGCCGACACCACATAGCAGGCATCCCACCTGGGCAGCCAGCCGATCGAGGGGCTGTCACCGCCGCCCCCCAGGCTGTTGCCGGGCAGGTTGTGTTGGGCGTTGGGCTGATAAGCCTGAGCAAGTCCGTCGAGCGCAGCCGCATTGATCGAGGTCGCCTGAAACGCGGGCACAGCTCCGGTCCGCTGCAGGTAGGCAGTGTCATGCGACGGGATCACAGCCGGATCGCCCCCCACCCAGAGCTTCCCCGAAAACCCGGCCGCCGCGACGACTCGCGTGTGGTGCTTGATATCGATCGCGGAGCCCGAGTCGTAGAGCACCTGGTTACCGGCGCTGACCACGATCTGAGCAACCTTGTTGGTGGCACCGGTGTAATCGAAGTAGCCGTTCTCGATGCTCACCATGAATTCGACGCGCCCGCCCTTGTAGAGGCGCACATACAGCCAGACCACCAACTGCGCGTCATTCGGCACGGGCAGGCGGTACTGCCATTCGGACGCCACCGGCCCTGACAAGAGCTGACGCACAGGCGCACCGATCGCGCCCGACAGGGCGACCTTGCCGAAGCCGCCGACCTGAACCGCGATCGCCGGCGCCGCCGCAGCCAGATCGGTCTCAGCCAGAGCCACACTGCCTGCCGCCGTGCCGGCCTTCAGGGCAATCGTCCGCTTCAAGTTCGCTACCAGATCGCAGCGGCCGGAGAGCACCGCGTACTTCACCGAACCATCCGGCCAGCGATTGCGCACCACAGCCTGAAAATCGGGCAGATCGGCGACGATGGTACGGCCGTTAGGTACATCGCCCTGACGGAAGAATTGGCCGAAGGTCCAGGGCAGCAGACTCCCCCCCACCGCCGACACCAGTGTGACGGAGGCCAACGCGCCACTCTGCGGCGCCACGCTCAGGGGCTCCGCGCTGACCGACAAGGCCAGTCCAGCCGACTGAGATCCATTGCCGCTGCCGTCGTAACTGAGCACACCGGTCTGCGTGTCGAAACTCAGCCCGGGCCCAAGGGTTCCGCTCAAGGCATAGGTGGGCGCACCGTAGCCCTCGGGAATCCGCACGTACTGCGCCAGCGAACGCGAGCCGGGAATCCCGCCGGTGAAGTTGAGCGGGGGGATCGCGTCGATAACGATCGGCTGCCCGCTCGACGTCCCCCCGGTGGGCGGTGTAGTGCCCGCAGCAGGCGGCGTCGTTCCAGCGGCGGCGCCACTCGCGCTCGAACTCTGGCTGCCACAACCGAACAGCCCGATGGAACCGATCGCGGCCGACACCGCCTTGATGAACGCACGCCTGCGAAACCGGGTCACTTCCATGCCACCACCACGCAAAATCGGTTAACCGAAGAAGTTTGGCACGAACGAGCGGGAGCCGCCGGAAAAAATGCCGGATCGATAATTATCAAGTTTGTCGCTTTTCGCGATTCAGGCTGGAAGGCCGCTTGCCGCGGTGCGCTTGCCTACCGGACCACTGATGCGCGAGCCGCACCCCGCGCCAGCTCGGCTCACCCGAGAGGTGGCGCCGCAGCCGGGAGCTCGGTGCGCAGATCGAGCCAGCGGCGGGTCAGGCTGATACCCAAGGCCAACAGGGTCGGCCCGATGAAAAGCCCGACCAGACCGAAAGCGAGCACGCCGCCGAACACACCCAGCACCGCGATCAGCAGGGGCAGGCTGGAGGTGCGGGCGATCAGCAGGGGTTTGACGACGTTGTCGACCGAACTGATCGCGAACAAGCCGTAAAGCACCATGAAGAGCGACCAGCCGAATTCGCCGCGGTCGTAGAGCCAGAACGCCGCCCCGCCCCACACCAGCGGCGGGCCGACCGGAAGCATCGAAAGCAGAAAGACAAGCGAGGCGAGCAGCAGCGGCGCCGGCACACCCGCAATCGCAAAGCCGAGCGCTGCGACCAGCGCCTGGGCGACGGCGGTGCCTACCATGCCCAGCATGACCGCGAACACCGTTTTCTGCGCCGTCAGCATCAGATCGCGGCCGACTTCGCCATACAAGCGCTCGACCACGCCTTCGATCATGCCGCGGACCGCCGGCCCGTCACGGTAGAGGAAGAAGAGCACGAAAATGGCGAGCAACACCTGCACCACGCCGACACCCAGTGCGCCGATCACCTTCAGGCCAAAGCCCCTCGCCGGCTCGAGCAACTGACGGCCGAGCCCGATCATTTCCTCGCGACTGGCCATCAGCGTCGACAGGTACGCGAATACTGATTCGCCGAGCAGGGGCACATCGCGTACCCACCGTGGCGGTTGCACCGGCCCGCCCTCAAGCCGCGAACGGATCAGTCCGGTGATCCACTGCAGCCCCTCTGCGGCAGAACTGGCGACCACCAGCACCGGCACAACCACCGCCAGCACGAAACCGCAGCACATCAAAACTGCGGCGAGGCTGCGCCGGCCGCGCAGACGGGCCACCAGCCACGTATAGACAGGCCCGGTCGACAGCGCGATGATCATCGCGAAGAGGATCGTCACGATAAAGGGCGCCAGTACCATCCAGCAGCCGACCAGCAGGCCTATGGTGAGCGCCAGTTGCGCAAAGTGCTCGAAACGCCGGGTGGAGCGACGGGACATGTTGGGACCGCCTCGGCTGGATGAATGGCAGATCGACGTATCTGGCCGATTGTCGCACCGCTCGCGCGCGCAGCCACCGCTTGGCTGCATCTTCGGCGCTTGCCTTCGCAAAACAGTGCCCCATGTTTCATCGATGTCAACTTCCACTCGGGATTTCGGGTCGCATCGCGGCCGGGCACGTGCCATAGTGCTTGAAAGAAGAGCGCCGGCCAGAGCGCGCTCGGGTTGCAGGTCTGGACAAGGGGTGGATTGCTGAAGGGGGAAACGGCAATGAAACATCTGTCTGTGGCGCTCGCTATCGTTGGCCTCATGTCAGCTTCGGCCGCCAGCGCGGCCGTCGACGCGGACGCCGCGCAAGCGCTGATGAAGAAGAGCGACTGCTTCAAGTGCCACTCGATCGACAAAAAGAAAGATGGCCCGCCCTACCGCGAGGTCGCCAGGAAATACAAAGGCAAGGCCGACGCCGAAGCCGCGCTGACCAAGCACATCACCGAATCGCCGATGGTCGAGATCGACGGCGTCAAGGAAGAGCACAAGGCCATCAAGAGCAAGGATCCGGCCGAGATCCGCAACGCGGTGCTGTGGATCCTTTCACTGTGACGATTTGACCGGGCAAGCACCCCGGCCGGACCGCCTTTTCCGTGGACGCCCTCAGCGGCGACCACCAGGGAGGAGGGGACGATGCTTCGCAGAATTCTCGATCCGGTGCGGCGCTGGGCGGCGAGCCGACGTGCGCCGATCGTCCTGCTGATTGGCTTCGGGGTCAGCTTCGCCGGCTTGAGCCTGCTTGCGAGCAGTCTCGTCTACACCAGCACCGAGCCATTCTGCGCGACGAGTTGTCACGAAATGGCCACGACCTCAGACGTTGAGTACCGCAGCTCGGTGCATGACCTCAACCGCACCGGTGTGCGCGCGATCTGCCCTGACTGCCATGTGCCGCATGCGCCGATTCCGCTCTATGTCGCGAAGATGGGGGCCCTGAACGACCTGTGGAGCCACCATGTCACCCACCGCGTGGATACGCCGGCGAAGTTCGAGGCCGAACGCTCACGCATGGCGCAGAACGTGTGGCGCTACATGAAGGGCAACGATTCCCGCGAGTGTCGCCACTGCCACGACGAAGCCAAGATGGATCCCGACAAGCAGTCGGACATGGCCAAGGCGCGACACGCCAAGGCCCGACGCGAGAGGATGACCTGCGTCGACTGCCACTTCGCCATCGCCCACCATGAACCTCATGGCGGGCCGGGGCCGCAGGAACTCCAAGTCGACCAGGCGCTAATTCCGAAGGGCGCGATTTTCTAGCCCGCGCCACGCCACCAGAAAAGGGAGATGCGTCAGATGCCCAGGATCTTCGCACCGCTCCGCCGCTGGGGCGCCCGACCCGGTTCGCTTGCCATGCTGGTGGCTGGCCTGGCCATCGGTGCGCTGACCTTCGGCTCACTCGGCTCCTTCATGGTCTACGCCAATTCGGAACAGTTCTGTGCCAACAGCTGCCATGAGATGACCAGTACCGTGGCGTTGGAATACAAGAACTCGATCCACGACATCAACCGCAGCGGCATGCGCGCGACCTGCAACGACTGCCATGTGCCGCACGAACACATTCCGAACTATCTGGCGAAAATGGGCCTGTTCTCGGACCTGTGGGGGCACTTCGTTACCCACTCGATCGACACCCCGGCAAAGTTCGAGGCCAAGCGTTACGAGCTGGCAAAACGCGTATGGGTGGACATGAAGGCCAACGACTCGCGCGAATGCCGCTTCTGCCACACCGCCGCCAAGATGGACGCCGCGAAGCAGACAACGACGGCGAAAAAGCGGCACGACAAGATGCGCAAGGAAAACCTCACCTGCATCGACTGCCACTTCGCCATCTCGCACAAGGAGCCAGACGGCCCCGGCCCCAAGGAACTGGGTCAGGTCGCCACCGGCAAACAGTAGCGCGCCGTATTCAGTCGATCTCGCGCACTTTGGCGAGACCGTCCGGATTGCGGCGTGCGCTGTCGAGCGCCGCCTCTGCCGCCAGCATGACCGCGTCGGAGGTCGATTCGCTGCGGCGCGAGCTTGCGACCCCCGCGCAAGCGGCGATCTCGATGTCGAAGTGACCCAGCGCGAGCGGGCTGAGACTGATCTCGAGCACGATGTCGCGCGCCAGCCCGGCGCCGGCCTCGCCATCGCTGTCCGGCATCACGACGATGTAGCCCTTGCCGCCCCAGCGCGCCAGCAGTCGCCCGCGGCGCAGCACGCGGCGGATGCATTCGGTGACATGGCGCAGCACCGCGTCTCCGACGTCGTGCCCGTACCAGTCGTTGAACTGGCGGAAGTTGTCGAGGTCGATGCGCACCACCGTGGTCGGACGCCCTTGTTCGGCGCCGTTTTGCAGCGCGGCTTCCACCGCTTCGTCCGCGGCCATACGGTTCGGCAGACCGGTCAGCAGATCTTCGCGGCGCGCGCTCTCGCGCAGGCGCACCAGCGCCCGCTCGCCGATCAGCATCATGCACAGCAGGATGCCCAGCACCAGCGACAGTAACACCCCCATCAACGTGATCGCCTGCATCGGCGAATCCGCAAAGTAAGCATCGTAGCCGTCACGATGCAGCCAGGTCAGCACTGCCCGCAGGATCAGCGAGGTTTGCAGGATGCTCAATACGACCAACAGCCCCATCGTTGCCAGCGACTTGCGCAGACGCATGCTGCAATACAGTTCCCAGATGGTCAGCCCGACGGCGACAATCAAGCCCGCACTGAGAATGGCGACGCGCGCGAACAGGCTCGGCATCGCGAAGGTGTACCAGATCGCGCCCAGGTAGCTGGTTCCCAGCACACCCGCCACATACGGCAAGCGCGTGTGCCGGTCCACAAGGCGGCAAAGGCCTACATGGACAAGCCCCTGGCTGAGCAGCGTACCGAGATTGCCGAGCACGATGGACACCGGCAGCAGGTCTGGCGAGATGCCGCGCAAGGCCAGTGCAGCCGTTCCGAAACCGAGCACGATGCTGCTCCACGCAATCGGCCGCGCCCCCCGCATCAGTGGCTGGAAGCTGCGGATGAAGACGTGCAGCATCAGCCCCATGCACAGGGAAACCAGAGTGACCGAAAAGAGGATGGAGTTCAGGTCGAGCATCGGGTGAAGCATCCCTTGTTCAAGTGTCGATGGCTAACGCTCACTGCACTGCGCGCGGGGCCGGTTCGGTACGCGGCAGCCAGCGTCCGAGCGCCGCCAGCAATTCGGTGAGCACCACCGGCTTCGCAATGAAATCGTCCATGCCCGCGCCCAGGCACGCCTGGCGGTTTTCCTCGAAAGCGTTGGCGGTCAAGGCGACGATCGGCACGCGCCCACGGCCCGCCGCAGCCTCGTCGTCGCGGATACGCCGCGTCGTCTCGAAACCGTCGAGGTGCGGCATGTGGCAGTCCATCAGGATGATGTCCGGCGCCAGACCCGCGCGGATCGCATCGAGCGCCTGCAGGCCATCGAGCGCCGTTGCCACGCGGAATCCGTGGTGCTGCAGCATGAGTTCCACCATCGTGCTGTTGGTCGGGCTGTCCTCGACCACCAGCACCAGCGCCCCTTGCGGCGGCGCATCGACCGCTGCGGGCGTAACCGGCGCAACCGGACTTGCCGACATGCTGTGCCCGCCGGAGCCAGCAGGCAGCCCGGCCCGGATGCGAAACCAGAAGCATGAGCCGTGACCCGGCTCGCTGCGCACGCCGACGTCGCCGTCCATCAGAAGAGCGAGACTGCGCACGATCGACAGCCCGAGGCCGCTGCCGCCGGCGCTGCGGGTGTTACCGCCATCCAGCTGGCTGAAGGGCTGGAACAGCTGCCCCAGCTTGTTCCGCGGGATGCCAGTGCCACAGTCGGTGACCGAAAAGCGCAGGTCCACGCTTGCACCCTGGCGCGCCAGGACTTCACCCTCAAGCCGGACGACCCCTTGCGCGCTGTACTTGATCGCGTTGCTGAGCAGATTCGACAGCATCTGCTTGAGCCGCACCGGATCGGCGCGAAACTGCTCGCTTTCCGCCCCCCACCACTGCGGCGCTATCGTCAGCGACTTCTTCTGTGCTGCCTCCGCGAACAGCGCGGCAGTCTCGGCCAGCACGACACGCGGGCTCATATCGCAGGGATTGAGATCGAGCCGGCCGGCCTCGCCGCGCGCCAGATCGAGGATGTCGTTAAGCAGGGTCATCAGTGTCCCGCCCGCGCCGAGTATCGTACGCGCCCGCTCGATCCGCTCCGCCTCGCCGAGGCCCGGCAACATCAGCAGTTGTGCCATGCCGAGAATCGCGTTCATCGGCGTCCGGATCTCGTGCGAGATCGTCGCCAGAAACTGACTCTTCGCGCGGTTGGCCGTTTCCGCAGCTTCCTTGGCCGAGCGCAGTGCATCTTCGGTGCGTCTGCGCTCGGTGATGTCATTGAAGGTGCCGATGTAATTGCACACCTCATGCTGGCCGTCGGTCACCGCAGAGATCGCGAGCTCTTCCGGATAGATCTCGCCGTCACGACGACGGTTCATGATCTCGCCCTGCCAGCGACCGTCGCGCTTCACCGCTTGCCACAGCGCCGCATAGAAGGCCTCGTCATGAATCCCGGACGAGAGCACATGTGGCGTGTTGCCGCGCACTTCTGCCTCGGTATAGCCGGTGATGCGCGTAAAGGCCTTGTTCACCCGCAGGATGCGCTGCTCGCGATCGGTGATCACGATGCCGTCGAAGGCCGCATCAAAGACGCGCGCAGCAAGTTCCAGTTCGGCCCGGGCTGATTGCCGTTCGCGCTCGCGCCGCTGCTGCAGGCGCACGACCAGCGCACCGATTACCCCGATGAAGCACAACACGCCGATGCTCATGGCGCCAAGGTTGACCATCTCGCGGCGCCAGTCCGCGAGCACCGCGTCGCGATCGAAGTGCGCCTGGATCACCAGCGGGAAGAGTCGCGACGCATGGTAAGCCAGGATCGCCGGCCCCACGCGCGAGGTCGCCGGCGCATCGAGGTGCCCGATTTCATGATCCGGCAGCAGGCTGCGGAACACCGCCTCGCGCGACTGATCCAGGCCGGGCGGTATGCGGGTCGGGGCCGTGCTGACAAGCAGCGCGCCGTCGTAGCGCGAGAGGCTGACGACGAATTCCTCCCGCTCGACCAGGCTCGCCATCTGCTGCGCGAGGTAGTCCGGGTTGAGGACGGCGACGATGAAACCACCGTCGCCATCATCGCCGAGACGTCGCGCCAGCGAGAAGAAATAGGGCTTGGCGCGCACATCTACAGTGCCGGCGAGCGGCAGACCATCGGCCAGATCGCGCCCGGTCCAGGGTCGCGAAATCCGCAAAGCCGTGGCTTCGCCCTCGCCGCGCAGCGCCGTCAGGGCCTCGGCACTCAAGCGGCTGCCGCGCGCATCGGCCGCACTGCTGGCCAGAATTCGCCCGTCGCTCGCAACAATGGCAATTGAACGCAGCACGGGGAAGCCGGCGAGATCGGCTCGCAGGCGCGGCTCGAAGCCAGCACCGTCGTCCGCCGGCCGTTGCAGCCAGTCGGCACCGCGCGCGTCGAGCTGGCGGTCGACGGTGCGCAGCACCAGGGTCAGTTGTTGCTCACCCAGTCGTGCGGCGTTGCGCGCCAGCGTGCGATGGGTTGCCAGCGCCTCGCTGCGCAGGCGCATCGCGTGGTAGGCGACGCCGAGCAAGCCGCAGAGCACGAAGGCGAGCATCACCGCGCCAATGCCCTCGGGCAGAAGCGCCCGGCGGGCGCGTGGGTTGGCGGAGGGGTCGCGAGACAAGGTGAAGTTCTTCCGGCGCTCAGTCGCGATCGAGGATCGGGTCGAGCCGGTAGCGCCGCGCCGCGGCCGCCAGGCGCCCGTCCGCGCGCACGGCGGCAACGAACTCATCGACCCGTTTCAGCCAGGCCTTGTCGCCTGGCTTTACCGCATAGGCGGCGCTCACCGGGAAAAAGGGCGTCGCCGGCGCGAGCACCTGCACCCAGTCATGGTCATCGCGCATCTTGTGGGTGAACGGATAGTCGGACATGAAGACGTCCACCCGCCCGGCCTCCAACTCGGCTTCGCGCGTTGCCGGCGGCTGGATCACCACCAGCTCGGCATGCTTGAGGCGTTCGCGCATCAGGGCTTCGTGGTACGTGCCGGCGGCAACGGCAACCCGTGTGCCCGCCCGGTCGATGTCGGACCAGCTGCGCACCCTGGCGTTGAAACGGGTGGTGACCGCATAGACATCGCTGCGCAGGTAGGGGCGAGAGAACGCAAGGCGCTGCGCGCGCTGGGGCGTGATCGCGACGGCCATCATCGCGATGTCGCAGTGATCCTTCTCGATATCGTCGATTAGCGAAGCAAACGTGCTGTCGACGAAGCGCACGTCGACGCCCAGGTCACGTGCAAATTCTGCGGCCATGTCGACGTCGAGCCCCGAGAGCCGGCCCGACTTGGGATTGCGGTAGCTGACGCCGTAGTACTCGGGCCAGATGCACACCCGCAACGCTCCGCTCGCGGCAATGCGCGCAAGGCGCGATGCTGTTTGCGCCGGGCAGTCGCGTACCGGCGCGCCGAACAGGGCGACGCAAACCAAGCCAACAAGCCACGTTCCCCAATTCAGCCTCATGCCCGCTCCGTACCCTGCGCCACGCACCGGGAATGCCCCGAGCGCGGCGAGTGCGCCCGCAAGTCTTTGCGAGACGCACAGCCACGTCGGGTACTCAGCCGTACCACCGTCGTCGGGGCGGCACGTCACAGGGTTATCGGCAGGCGCGGGCTTTCCTGTAGTGGCTCGCATGTTTCAGCGTGGGCATTGCGCCGTCGCCGGGAACGATCGCCCGCGGGCTTGCGCGGCCACCCCGACCTTGAAGACCGGCCGGGGGCAGCCCGCAACAGGTACACGCTTACTTGAGCTTGCGCGCCCCGCCTTCGCGCGTGTCCGCCCCGCGCAAGGCATTCAGCAAACGCGTCGTGATGCCCAGCTCGTTGCGTGGCTGTGCGCCGCGGAATTCGGCCACGCGCGTTTCGTTCTTGTGCCCCTGTGCATCGCGGATGCCAAAGATTGCGGCGTCGCTCAGATCGATCATTTTCTGTCCCCCGGTTGTGTCGTTCTGGTTGACGACCGGCCGCCGCTGGATGGCGCTGACACTTCTGGGAGACGCTGGACGGAATGCAGGCGGGAAGCGATCTGGAGCACCGTGCTCCAATGCAACCCCGCTATCCGAACAGATCCGGACCGGAAGCTTTGCGACACCGGATTGCTCCGGCTGTGCCGATCGTGTTTGCCCTCGTTGCAAGGGCAGACGCCTGTGAAATTACCCCACCTTGCGCGAATTCGCAAAGCCCTGCGCGCACGACCCGTCCGGATGGCTCGTCATGCCGCCGCACCGCATGCGTGCTGGCGAGCGCCTGAACAGATCGCGGCAGAACACATGAATCGAACGACGACAGGACACAATATTTTGCAGAACCTGAAGGACACAATCACTCGTTTGGACTATGTCCGCACAGTCTCCGCACCACGACTGGCAACGGCTTCGGCAGTCAATGCGGATGTGCCGTGGCGACAACATCACGCGAGCCGAGCCCAGGCCCAGGCCCGAGCTTGCGCCTAGGTGCGGTTTGCGACTGCGACTGCCGGCTCGCGCGCTGCCTCCCGGTCAAAGCCCTTCGCAAAGACAGCGCGCAAAGATGCGCTCACGCGAGGTGAGCAGCTCAAGTTCCTGCATGAATCCGGCAAGCGCCGGCGCTGCAGGGCCAGCCATTTCCAGAGTCTTGCCCTGCGCGTCGGCCCCCATCAGTGCCGCGATCAGCCTGGCCCGTGAGGAACGTTCCGGCACCACATACACTGGCGCATAGTCCTTCAGACCCGCCTTCTCTGCGGCATAAGCAAGGGCGTCTTCGAGCCCGCCAAGCTTGTCGACGAGTTTGTGCTCCAGCGCCTGCTTCCCGGTCCACACCCTGCCCTGAGCGACCGCCTCCACCGCTTCCGGCGACAACTTGCGCCCTTTCGCAACAACCGCAACGAAGCGTGCATAACCATAACGGATCTGTTGATCGAGCCGGTCGGCCATGTGATCGGACAAAGGCGTTGCAGGGTTGGGCTGGCCCGCATCGGGCGCCGTCGTTACGCCGTCGGTATTGATGCCGAGTTTGGACAGCGGTTCGGCGATTTCAGGCAGTACGCCAAAGATGCCAATCGATCCAGTGATACTCGTCGGCTCGGCATAAATGCGGTCTGAGGCCATCGACACCCAGTAGCCGCCCGATGCTGCAACCGTGCTCATCGACACGACGACCGGCTTGCCGGCTTCGCGCGCCCGCTGCAGCGCGCGGCGGATTTCTTCCGACGCGGTGGCGCTGCCTCCGGGGCTATTGACCCGCAGCACCAGCGCTTTGACGGTCTTGTCGTGCGCCGCATCCTCTATCGTCTTGACGACCGAGGCGCTGCCCACGACGCCGGCACGGCTCGCGCCTTCCATGATGACGCCATCAATGACAACGATGCCGACCTTGGACGGGGTGGTGACGTCTGCAGCGTCGAGCGTGGCCGCATAGTTCGCCACCGTGACATAGCGCGGTGCCCGCCCCTCCCTGTCCGCCCCGAAGCGCTTCTTGATCATCTCGTCGAAGCTCTGCGCAGTGGCAAACTCATCCACCAGCCCGGCGCGTCGTGCCATTTCGGCGCTGTTCCCGCCCGCCTCGCGCAACTTCTCTGCGCCCAGGTCGGCATAGGCTTGCACCGCCTCCGGCTTGAGTTTGCGTCGCTCGGCGATCAGACCGGTGAGGCGTGCCCAGGTGTCGCCCAGATAGGAGATCGCCGCCTCCTTGTCCGCGTCGGACATTGAGTCGCGGATGTAGGGCTCGACCGCACTCTTGTAGGTGCCGACCTTGAACACATGCATCTTGACGCCAAGGCGTTCGAGCAGGCTGTGGTAGTACATCTGATGACGCGACAGCCCGTTGATCGCCACTTCCCCATCGGGGTCGAGATACACCCGGCTGGCATTGCTCGCGAGCAGATACTGCGTCTGGTCGAAGCGATCGCCCCAGGCCAGCACCGGCTTGCCGGCCAGCTTGACTGCCGCGAGTGCGGAATTGACCTCTTCGATGCGTGCCAATCCCGGCCCCAAGTCGGCGGACTTGATCACCACCGCCTTGATCCGGGAATCCTTCGCCGCCGCGCGCAGCGCCCGCAACAGATCGACATGCTGAGTCGCGGCGGGTCGGTCGGAATCGGGCGACAGCAGGGCCATCGGGTCAGGCTGCGGCGGCTGCTCGGCGAGCGCACCGACTGGCGCTACCAGCAACACGCTGCCCTCTTCGACCTTGCCGGCGTTGTGGGCGAGCACCAGCCCGATGACAAACGCAGCGAAGATCAGCAGGCCAAGCATGAACAGCGCATTCAGCGTGAACACGCGCAGCGCAGTAATGCCGCGACCGACGCGGCCCAAAAAGCTTCTTACAGTCATCTGTGGAACACTTCAAAGTGGTTGCCGACGAAGCGCCGCCAGCAGCGAATCATGATCCCGACGCGTCCGTTCATCCTGAACGGATGTGGTCGCCACCGATCGGGGCAATCTGCCCGCGTACTCATACACCCACCTTCGCGCCATGCCCTGCCTGCTGCGGAGAGTCCCGCGCAGGAATGCCAGCCACGAGGCAGGAGTGCCGCCCACGATCATGCCAGCAAACCGTGCCACCGATTTGTCAGGAAAATCACTGCTGATACACGCGCCTATGACGCCGCCCGCCATGAGCTAGACCCACATGCCCTCAGGCAATGCATGCTTGGCTGCCCGGGCGCGCGGCGGGCGCCGGCAGGACGCGCAAGCGCGGAAAGATCCCGCGTGACGCCGCGCATCTGAACTCATCCGGTTTCGCGGAATGATCGGGCGTCACGCTGGCGATCGGATTCGCCCCCCGCCAGGACCAAACGCAAAAAGCTAGCGTTCGGAATAGCGCGCGCCGCGCTGTTTGTAACGGCGCGTCGAAAACAGCACCGCCGATGGGTGCGCTTCGAGGCCCGCGTCGTGGATCAGGCGCTCGCGGATCTGTGCAACGGCCGTGCGCTCACGGCCATGAATCATGCAATAGAGGTTGTAGCGCCAGCGTTTGGATACCCGCGCACGGCGATAGCAGAGGTTGACCCCTGGCATCTCGGCAATGCGTCGGCCGATTGCCGGCGCGTCATCGTCCGGAACATCCCACACGCACATTGCGTTGGCACGCAAGCCCAACTCGTGGTGATGCACGACGACCCCGATTCGTCGAATCGCGCCGATCGACAGCCAGTAGCGCAATTGCTCGATCACTTCCAGTTCATGCATGTCGGCGCGCATGCCGAGCCGCGCAAAGGGGCGCGGCACCAGGGGCAGGCCCTGTTCGAGCGCGGCCAGCAGTCGCCATTGCCGGCTGTCGAGGCTGACGCGGGCGCGCTCCAGATCCACCGCACGCGCCGCGCGGGTTTCCGGCCCGTGCAGATCGAAACCGAGATCGAGGTGATAGCCCTCAAGCATCGGAAGGTCCAGCGGTGCGGCGCCGGTCGCCTCTTCGATGCGCTGCAGGGCACGATCGATGTGGGACCGTTCCCCGGCGGTCAGCACGAACCAGAGGTTGTACTCATGTTCGCGGGCATAGTTGTGATTGACCTCGGACATCAGCGAGATGTATCCGGCCACAGACTCCAGGCGATCCGGCGGCACGCTGATTGCCGCAAGGGTTGATGCCCCGAACGCCGCCGGCGTGAGGACCGGGCCGACACGCGAAATCGCGCCCTCGCGCTGTAGCCGGCGAAATGCGGCCAGCACGTCGCGCGCGCTGCGGCCATAGGCATCCCCGACGCGCGCGAAGGGTTCGATGTCCAGCGGCAAGTCACGCTGCCAGCGATTGAGCAATTCGAATTCGAAGGCCTCGTCGCGCGCCTCATCAGCCGCCTGCCCACCGAGCAAGGTGAGAATGTCGACCGGCCCACCGAAGGAGGGCATTGAATGGGGCGGCTGCTTGTCCGTCACCTTGTTCGGCTTCATCAAAATCCCGTCTCCACCACAACGGTGGTGAAGCAATCGCCCTTGGGCGCGTCGATGGAAACGCCTGCCTGCATGTCGAATCCGTTGCCGACAATGCGGACGCTGGGCGCCTTAAGCGTCAGGAACCATGCACCGCCGCTGCTCGGCAGAACGCCCTCTCGCCATGCGACATGCCTTGGTTCGCGCGACGTCACGACACCCTGCGAGCGCGTATCGATCACTTGCACTTTGCCGCGATCCCGCAGCGCGCAGTTGACCCATGTCTGACTTCCATCAGGTCCCGCCAGAAGGCACACCGGCCACCCGGCCAACAAGATCAGAACCAGCGATCACGCCCTGCCGGTGGTCGGGTGGGGACACGTCGCGCCCCGCGCCGGCGAGCCGACAAGCCGATTCGCTGGCGTGACCGCCAAGTGGTGCGGCTGAGGCATCGCTGGCCTGCCAGAAACCAAGCAGCAATGCGCCAACAGCCCCGAGGCGTATGACGCGGTCGAACAAGTGTGAATTCATGTCGCGGCTCCCCCTGCGCGATGGAGCGGCCAGCATGCGCAATCGAACCGCCGCTGAGCTTGATCGCAGTCAAGCGCAACCAGTACCCGGACCGCCTTGAAGCACTTCGGTCGATCTAGCGCAAGGGATAGCGCAGGTGCAAGGCACCGAGCCACAGCACGAACTCAGGCGCCCTGCACTATCGCGGCCGCCGGCCTGGCGGTGGCCGCGCACGTTTCGTGGCCCTACACTGGGCGCAACCACGCTCGCATCTCAAGCCAAAGATGAAGACCCTCCTGCTTGCATTTGCCCTGCAGCTCAGCCCCGCGCTCGCCCTTGCCGAGTCGCCCGCGGGTGCAGTCAAGGTCTGTGCCGACCCGGACCCGCCGCCCTGGACCTACTGGGTACGCGACGCCCGCGGGCAGAAAACCGAGCGTTTCGAGGGGGCGTCGGTGGACATGGTGCGCACGATCTTCAAACGCCTCGGCAAGGAGGTGGAATTCATCGGCAGTGTGCCCTGGGTGCGATGCCTGAAGCTGGTCGAGACTGGCGAAATCGACTACGCGATGGACGCCTACGCCGATCCGGAACGTGCCAGGCGCTTCGCCTATTCGGCGCACTACAACACGCTCACGCCTCAGGTTTTCTTCCGTGCAGACACGCCGCTGAACATCCGCACGATCGCCGACCTGAAGCACTACCGCGGCTGCGGCATGATCGGCGCCAGCTATGCCCACTACGGGCTGGATCCGAGAGATCTCGACCTTGGCGTCACCACCTATGACGCAATGATCCGCAAGCTCAAAGCCGGGCGTTGCGATTTCTTCGTCGAGGAACTCGAGGTGATTTCCGGCTACCGGTTTCTCGGTCGCGACTATATTGGCGATGCGGCGATGCGCCACGCTCCGGTCGCCGATGCGCGCGCACCGGCCAAGCACCTGATCGCCGCACGCGTCAGCGAGGCTGCGCGCCTGTTGGCGAAGTTCGATCGCGAGCTTGCAACGCTGATCAAATCGGGCGAAGCGGCCGAGATCTGGCAACGACACGCGCCCGGGCTGCCTTACAAACCTTAGCAGGCTTGTCGGGCCAGCGAGGCCCGCTCAAGCCCACTCTTCGGGCAACGGGTCGAATTCCCCGATATCGCAATCGCGCACGGCATGCGCCATACCGAAGACATCAGAGGCCCGGAATGGGTCGCTCCATTGCGTTTCGCTGATCGCCTCGGCCAGCAATTCATCAGGCACGCGGGTGCGCGCCGCACGGGGGTCGATATCCGGAGACATGGCGCCTCTCTTCGAGAAACGACTAATTCGCCGCAAAATTGCGACATCCGTGAACAAATACGCCAAGCTTGACGATTTAGTCAATCCCAACATCTTGACAGCCGGACCCCATGACGCTCCGGCGCAACAGAGCTGACTCGCACGCGGCATTTCCCCTCCGCCGCCATGACCGCCCTGTGGCATCTCAAGTTTTCAGGACCAGTGCCGAAGTACAAGCATCAGCCTGAGGAGGCCCGAACATGACTCAACCGCTCACCGTCCTGGTCGTCGACGACAGCCGTGTCTCTCGGATGATGAGCCGCTCGCTGGTCATGCATCTGCGTCCTGGCAGCGATGTGGTCGAAGGTGCCGATGGGGAACAGGCCCTCGCGCAAGCGAGGGATCGCCACCTGGATCTCGCGATCCTCGACATGAACATGCCCGGCATGAACGGGCTCGAACTCGCCAGCGCGCTGCATGCGCTGCAACCGGATGTGCGTCTCGCACTGCTCACCGCGAATGTGCAGGAAGCGGTGCGCCAGCGCGCCGAGGCCCAGGGGGTGCGCTTCTACCGCAAGCCGATCAGCGAGGCAGTGATCGCGCAGATCCTTGACGACGCCTTCCCGCAGACATGACGCTCGCGCTCAGCGAACTGCAACTCGACGCGCTCGGCGAAACCTTCAACATCGCGCTCGGCGAAGCGGCCTCCGTCTTTTCGCAGATCGTCGGCGAAGAGGTGTTGCTGTCGGTGCCCTGGGTCGCGCTGATGCCACGTGAAGAGGTCGCGCAGGCGGTGGACATCGGCCAGGGCGGGCAACGCCTGTGCGGTGTGTTGCAACGCTTTTCAACCGAATCGGTGTTCGAAGCCGACACGCTGCTGGTGTTTTCGGAGGAAGGCGGGCTCGAAGTGGTGCGCCGCCTGCTCAACGAGCCCACGCCCATCCACCGCATTACCGAGCTGGAGCAGGACGCGCTCGCCGAGATTGGCAACATCATCATCAACGCCTGCATGGGGAGTATCGCCGGGATCCTCGGGCGTGAAATTCCCGGCAGCCTGCCGCGCGTGATCCTCGCCGATGCGCATAGCCTGCTCGAACGCAGCGCCGGCTCCACCGTGCTGGTGGCGCGCATCGGCATGCGGCTGGAATCGACGAACATCGAAGGCTTCGTGATGTTCATGATGGATCTCGAGTCGATCCGCGCGTTCGTCGACAAGGTCGGCGCCGCCTTCAATATCTGACGTCTCGATGAATACCGGCGACCTTGTCGACGCGCTGCAGACCGGCATCATCGCGCTCGACGACCGGGGTCAGGTGACCGTCTGGAACGACTGGATCGCGACCCGCGCGAAGGTCCGCCAAGAGGATGCGCTTGGACGCGCACTGGAGGACCTCTTCGGTGCGCTCGATCCGCGGATTCAGCGAGCGGTTGCCGAGGCACAGAAGGCCGGGCGTGCAAGCCTGCTGTCCTACGCCTTGCAGCCCTTTCCGCTGCCCTTGCACGACCCCGACAGCGGCGAACCGATCAGGCAATCGATCCGCGTCACGCCACTCGCCCGCGCATCAGGCGGTCGCCTCGCGCTGCTGCAGGTCATTGATGTGACGGACACGGTCAAACGCGAGCGCCTGCTGCGCAATCAGGCCGCTCAGCTGGAGAACGAACTCGATGCCCTGGCGCGGGCGCAGGCCGAATTGGCGCGCAGCGACAGCCGCTTGCGCGAACTGGCCCGCCAGGCGCCGGTCGGCATCTTCGAAATCGACGACCAAGGCCGGTACGTGTTTGTGAACGACCGCTGGAGCACGATGACCGGCCTGCCCGCGGCCGATGCAGCCGGCGCCGGCTGGATCGCCGGCGTGCACCCGGACGACGCTGCACGGGTCGAGCGGCGCTGGATCGATGCGCGCAATGCACGCCAGCGCATGGCCGAAGAATTCCGGCTGCGCGCACCGCAGGGGCGCGTGGTGTGGGTGCGCTGCGAAACAGCGCCGCTGTTCGACGCGAACGGCCGCGTCAACGGCCATATCGGCACAGCCAGCGACATCACGCAGTCGAAGCAGCAGACCTTGCTTGCGGAGTTCCGCGCCAGTCACGACTTGTTGACCGGCCTGCCCAATCGCAGCGTGCTCGAACACAAGCTGCGCGGCGCGATCGAAGAGGCGCGTTCGGCCGGCACCCGCGCCGCGCTGCTGTTCATCGACCTCGACCGCTTCAAACAGATCAACGACGAACTCGGGCATGACATCGGCGATCGGGTGCTGCAGGTGTCCGCCGAGCGGCTGCGCGGTGTTGTGCGCAGCAGCGACGTGGTGGTGCGCTGGGGCGGCGACGAATTCGTCGTGGTCCTGACCAACCTGCCGACGCGCGAAACCATCGCGCGCGTCTCCGCGGATATCGAACGCAGCATCGGCGAGCCGGTCGACCTCGGCGGCATCTGCGCCGCGGTCGGCAGTTCGATCGGGGTGGCGGTGTTTCCAGACGACGAAGCCACCGCCGACGCACTGATCCGCTTTGCGGATAACCGCATGTACGCGATCAAGCGCAGACACCACGCCTGAGAAGGTAAAGCCACACACTTGGCCGCAGCTTGCCGCTGCAGGCCGATGGCATGGGAGTAAGATCGGCGCTCCTCGTCGCGAGCGCATCCACCATGTTCGATTTCGACACCCCCCTTCCGCTGCACGATCGTGCAATTTCGATGAAGTGGTCGCGCTACGCGAATCAGGAAATCCTGCCGATGTGGGTCGCCGACATGGATTTCGCTGCCCCGCCCCCAGTCATTGCCGCCTTGCAAAAGGAAGTCGCCTTCGGGCACTTCACCTACTGCGTCTCGACGCCGGATCTGGTGGAGGCCACGCTCGAGCATCTGGCAAGCGCCTTTGCCTGGAAGGTCGATCCACAGTGGCTGGTGTGGCTGCCGGGTCTGGTCTGCGGCATCAACGTCACCGTCAGGGCCGCAACCGAACCCGGCGAGCAAGTGTTTGCCGCGACGCCGGTCTACCCGCCCTTCCTGTCCGCACCGGAGCTCGGAGAACGGCGACTCGCAACGCATGGCCTGGTTCGCCGCGAAGAGCGCTGGGAACTGGATTTCGATGGCACCGACGCGGCGCTGGCGGGCAGCCGGCTGTGGTTGTTCTGCCACCCGCACAACCCGGTCGGCCGCGCCTGGAGCGAGGCCGAACTGCGCAAGGTAGCCGCACTCGCCGAACGCCACGATCTGATCGTCTGCTCGGACGAAATCCACTGCGGCCTGGTGCTCGATCCGGCGGCGCGCCACATGCCGCTTGCGGCACTGGACCCGCAGATCGCCCGCCGCACCATCACCTTGATGGCGCCATCCAAGACCTTCAACATACCCGGCCTTGGTGCCGCGTTCGCGGTGATCCCGGATGCAGCGCTGCGTCGCCGCTTCACGCACACCATGGCGGGCATCGTGCCGCATGTGAACCAGTTCGGACTGGTGGCGATGGAAGCCGCATTCCGAGACGGCGAACCCTGGCGCCGCGCGCTGATCGACTACCTTGCCGCGAACGCCCGTCTTGTCGAAGCCACCATGGCGCGCCTGCCGGGCGTGCGGATGACACCGGTTGAAGCCACCTATCTGGCCTGGATCGACTGCCGCGCGCTGGGGCTGGAGAACCCTTCGCGGCACTTTGAATCGGCGGGGCTGGGCCTTTCAGACGGCGCCGCGTTTGGCGCCCCCGGGTTTGTGCGGCTCAACTTCGGCTGCCCGCGCAGCACGTTGCAAGTCGGTCTCGATCGATTCGAACGCGCACTCGCCACACTCTGACAATCAGCCGGGCCCGAAAAACACACGGGCCGACTCCCGCAAGGGATCGGCCCGCAATTTCGGTCAGTGCTGGCACTCACCGATCACCGCTGTCTCAGGGCGGCGTCGTTCTTCTGGCTTGTCTCCATCCTCTGGTTCGATTCCTGGACTGGCGCGAAGCTACCGGAATCTGCATTTTTAGCATCTGCCTTTTTGTACGGCGTGGCAGAGTGGGGCGCAGTCTAACCAGATCGCATGCGGCCAGTCGACATCTGCCAGGCCAGCAATTCAGATCAATGTGAAATATGTTGGAAACACACTAGAGTCGGCTCAGGCAGTCATTTCACGCAGAACAACTGTGCGTGGTTTCAGTGATCAAACCGCTCCACCGCGCCGTGGAGATCACGCGCAGTCTGAGCGAGCTGCTGCGAGCGGCCCGCGATGGCTGCGCTCTCGCCACTGGCCTGCGATGCGATCTCGCTCAGTCTCGCCACAGCCGACGCCACCGAATGCGCGGCATCGCGCTGGGTACGCAGCGCCTCTTCGATACCGGCGATGTTGTCGTCGACACGACTGGCGCGACGCAGGATCGCCTCGATCGCGCCGCTTGCGCGCTCCGCATTGCCAAGCCCGGCCTCCACTTCCTTCACCGCATGCGACATGCGGGTGGTGACGTCGCTCTTGACCGACAGGATCTCACTGACCATCTTCGTGATGTCGCCGGTCGCACGATTGGTCTGTTCCGACAGCTTGCGCACCTCATCGGCGACGACCGCGAAGCCGCGCCCGGCCTCGCCCGCGCGTGCGGCTTCGATGGCGGCGTTCAGCGCCAGCAGGTTGGTCTGCTCTGCGACGGATTTGATCATCTGCACCACCTGCCCAACCGCCTCGGACTTCGCGCCCAGGGTTTCCACCGAGGCCGAAGCCGCCTCCACCGCCTCGGCCATGCGACGCATCGCATCGGCGGCTTCACCGATGACGGCACCGCCATCGCGCGCAGCCTCGCGTGAGCGTGCCGCCGCATTGGCTGCTTCGGAGGCGCGCTCTGCGATCGTGCCGACCGTCTGCTCCATGTCGCTGGCCACGTTGCCGGCACTGGCACTGGCGTCGGCCTGCGCCTGCACGCCCGCGGAAATCCGCTCGCTTGCCGCCGCCAGTTCGGCGGCCGTCTCGACCAGTTCGCGAGCAGTCGCGGCCGCGACCCCAACCGTGCCGCGCAGATCGACCTGCATGGCGTCCATCGCGGCAATCATCGGACTGCGCGCCACCTCGCGCGCCTCGAACCGGAAATCAAGCTTGCCTTCCTTGACGCTACGCGCGAACTCGGCACCCACCTGGGCTCGCCACAACACCGTGCGCAGCATGTAGCTGAGAAAGGCGAGCACCGCGATCAGCACCACCATCGCGGCCGCTTCACCCGCTACGGCACCATTGGCAGCACCGTGCTGGCTGTTCCACACGGCGCACGACACTGTCCACAAGATCGCGGCGCCGACCATCAGCTTCATGTCGCAATAGCCGAGCAACATCATCACCAGGGCCACTGCGGCCAGGCGTGTCCAGACCGCACCGCCGGACAGGTGCAGCAGCGTCACCGAAACAAGCACGGTAGCCAGCGCGGCGACAATGCGGGTGACCGATTCGCCCGGCGCAGCGCGATGTGCGATCAGCAGAGGCAGCAGCGCCACGGCGGCGACCCCGCCCGCCAGCCCCCACTGGTCTTGCGCGGCCCCCAGCGCAATCGCCACCAGACTGAACAGACCGAGGAGTCCGAGCAGCAGTTTGTCGGTCACGGAACGCGCCGCAAAAAATACCCCCTCGCGCGACTGCGACAGTCGCATGATCATTGTTGTCATGAACGCTCCACCCCGAATCGATCTTGTTGGCACCGCAGTGCGTAATGCCAGCTAACGGCATCCGCCGCTGCTTTCTTGAATTGCGCTGACATCGGTCTGCAACAGGAATCAACGACGATGCCTGGCTGCTCCCCCCGCCCACAATGAGGGATCACACATGCCTGCAACGGTCGCCGACAAGACTTCGCTTCACCTCACCAACCTCTTTTCGGAACTCGAGGCACTGCGCACCGACATCGTCGACGAAGGTGAATCGCTGGTCGACCAATGGGCGAACTGGATACGCCGCGCCGAATTTGCGCCTTCCGCGCGCAACCTCGCCTGTTACCTGGCGCTGCGCCGGCGTGACCTGTGCGCGCTGCAGGAAGAGCTGGCCCGCTTCGGCCTGTCGTCGCTGGGTCGCAGCGAGTCGCGCGCAACCGAATCGCTGACTGCGATTGCCGCACTGGTTGCCCGCGCGGCTGGCATTCCTGCCGAACAGCAGCCGAATCTGCCCTCGCGCGGCGATTTCGTGGCGGGAAACCAGCGCCTTGATGAAGAGAGCCTGCGCGTCTTCGGGATTCCGAACCCGCATCGCCGCACACGCATCATGGTGACGCTGCCCCCCACGGCAGCCGACGATGTGGACTTCCTGCGCGGGCTGTTGCAGCGCGGCATGGAGATCGTCCGCATCAATTGCGCCCATGACGACGAAACCACCTGGGCCGGCATGATCCGCTCGCTGCGCGCCGCCGAACAGCAACTGGGCATGCCGCCTCGCACACGCGTGCTGATGGATCTGGGGGGGCCGAAGCTGCGCACGACCACGTTCGAGGGCCAGAGCGACAAGCACCGCTTCAACATCGGTGACAGTTTCTGGCTGGCGCGCGCGCCTTCAGACGCGCCGCAAGGCGATCGCGCGATCGGTTGCAGCCTGCCCGAAGTGATCGGCCAGTTGCGCCATGGCGACCCGGTGTGGGTCGACGACGGCGAACTCGGCGGCCGCATCACCGATCGACGTCACGGCGCGGTGCAGGTACAGATCACGCAGGCGCCGTCGGACGGCAAACGCCTGAAGGCGGACAAGGGCCTGAATTTCCCGGCCACCGAACTCGCCGTTCCGGCGCTCACCGATGCTGACCTCGCCGCGCTGCCGTTTGTGGCCGAGCATGCCGACCTCGTCGGCTATTCCTTCGTGCAGGGCGCGGAAGATGTCGCCCGTCTGCAGTCCGCGCTGGAAAGCGCCGGGCGGCGCGGTGCAAAAGCGCCGGCGCTGATGATGAAGATCGAGACCCGGCGCGCGGTGCGCAACCTGCCGGAGATCATCGTTGCATCGGCCGGCCGTAACCCGACGGCGGTGATGATCGCGCGCGGCGACCTTGCAGTGGAGCTCGGTTACCAGCGGCTTGCCGAGATCCAGGAAGAAATCCTGTGGCTCTGCGAAGCCGCCTCGGTCCCGGTCGTATGGGCGACGCAGGTGCTCGAATCGCTGGCCAAGCGCGGCCAGCCGTCGCGCAGCGAAATCACCGATGCGGCGATGGGCGTGCGTGCCGAATGCGTGATGCTGAACAAGGGGCCGTACATCCTGGAAGCGGTCGACATGCTGTCAGACGTGCTGCAACGCATGGAAGCGCACCACCGCAAGAAGACAGCGCGGCTGCGCGCGCTGCAGTCGTGGCAGGCGCTGTTCGCCTGATGTGCCGCGCGGCGGGCCTCAGCCTACCGCGGCGAGACGCGCGCTGACCTCTTCGGCGGTCATCGGCTGCGAGAAGAGATAGCCCTGGAAGCTCTCGCAGGCGAGCGCAGTCAGCGCGATGCGGGTACCTTCGTCCTGTACGCCCTCGGCCACGACCGAGAGGCCCAGGCCCCGCGCCAGGCTGACGATTGAAGCCACCACCGTGGCAGCCCGGGTGCTGCACACCATTTCCTCGACGAGGCTGCGATCGAGCTTGAGGATGTCGAGCGGCATGCGCGCGAGCATCGCCAGGTTCGAGTAACCCATGCCGAAATCGTCGAGCGAGATGCGCACGCCGACACCCTTGAGACGCCCGAGCACCCGGGCCACGCCCTCCGGGTCTTCGATCAGCAGCGATTCCGTCACTTCCAGCTCGAGCGCATCAGGCGGCAGGCCGCTCGCCTTGAGTGCATGTTCGATCGCCGGCAGCAACTCGATGTCCTTGATCTGGCGCGCCGACACGTTGACCGCAATGCGCAGGTCGTGATGCCCGATCGCGCGCCAGCCGGCCAGGTGCATGCAGGCCTGCTCCAGCACCCAGCGACCGATCGGCACGATCTCTCCGGTGTCCTCGGCGATCGGGATGAAGCGCGACGGCGGCACCCAGCCGAGCTTCGGATGGCGCCAGCGCAACAATGCTTCAAGCGCGACGACCAGCCCCCCTCGCGACGACACGCGTGGTTCGAAGCGCAATTCGAATTCACCGCGTTCGGTTGCATGGCGCAGCGATTTTTCCAGCGCCAGGCGTTCGTGGGCCGCCTCCGCCAGCGACACGTCGAAGAGGGCGTGGCCGCCCCGGCCGGACTGCTTGACCGCGTACATCGCCATGTCGGCGCAGGCGATCAGTGATTCGGGCTCGTTGCCATCCTGCGGGTGCAGGCTCGCGCCGATGCTGCAATCCAGATAGAACTGCTCGTCGCCAACGCTGAAGGGTTTTTCGAAGCAGCGCCGCACGCGGGCCACCGACTGGGCCATTTCGCGATCGGCTAGGGCGCGCCCGGCCTCGACCGGCGTCGTGAGCGGGATCACGGCGACAAATTCGTCGCCCCCATAGCGCGACAGCAGGCCGCCTTCCCCGGTGGCCATGCCAAGCCGCTGCGCCACATCGCACAACACGGCGTCGCCAGCGGTGTGGCCCAGCGAGTCATTGATCTGCTTGAAGCGGTCGACGTCGATGAAGATCACTGCGACATGCTGCGCGCCGGCAGCCGCGTCGAGCATTTCGCCGAGAAACGAGATCAGCGCCCGGCGGTTCGGACAACGCGTCAGCGGATCGCGTTCGGCGAGGAAGCGCACCTGGCGTTCAATCTCTTCGCGCCGCGCGATCTCGCGCTGCAAGCGATCCACCGTTTCAGACAGCTCTCGGGTTCGCTCTGAAACCCGTTCCTCCAGCTCGGCGTTGTTGGCACGCGAATCTTCAAGCGAGCGCACGGCCTGCATGTAACGCAGGTTGTACGAACTCGCCCGCTCAAGCTGATTCATGCGCGCGGCCAGCAGTTCGCGGTGCGTTGCCAGCGCCGCGGTCGTATCCCCGATACGCTCGTAATGCTTGTGCAACTGGTCAAGACAGGCGACATGGCAATCGAGCAGGCCGTGACTCTGAGCGACGGCGAGCGCGCGATCCATGTGTGCGTCGAACGCAGCGTTATCGCCGATTTCGGTGGCAATCGAGGCGAGGTGATAACGGCTCCAGGCCACCACCACCGGTTCGCCCATCGTCTCGCCCAGCTGCATCGCGCCTTCGATGTCCGCACGTGCGGCGTCGAGCGTGCCGGCGCGGTGATGGATCACGCCAAGCTGCCCCAGCGCCAGTGCCGCCAGGCGGCCCGGACCGTTACGCCGCCCGATTTCGAGCGCTTCGGTCAAAGCCTCTCTTGCTTCTTCCGGGCGCCCCAGCGCGATCAGCGGCGTCGCGCGGTTGTAGAGGGCATAACCGAGTTCGACCTCGCGCTCGGGGCAGCGCAGTCGATAGATGCGCTCGGCGCGTTCGGCCAGTTGCAAACCCTCTTGTGGGCGCCCGGTGTTCGAGTAGGTGACGGCCTCGGTCACCAGCGCGCGCGCCATGCCCGCCGCCTCGTCGAGCAGTTCGAACAGGTCGCGCGCATTCTCGATATGGCGCAGCGCCTGATCGAGCAGCCCGCTCGCGGCACACACCGTGGCCAGATGGTGATGCGCCCAGGCCTCGCCGGAGCGATCGCCGCTCGATTCGTAGAAGGCCAGTGCGGCCTGCAAGTGTGCAGTGGCATCGGCGATACGGCCGAGCACACGCATCGTTTCGCCCAGCCTCAGTCGCACTGCAGAGGCCAACACCGCATCCGAACCACTCAGCGCGCTATCGAGCAGCGCCTCGCCAAACTCGGCCGCGCGCTGCGGCGCGGTCTCACGCAAGTGATCGAGTTGCGTCAGTTCGTCCAATCGCGCCTGCGCGATACCGGTGACACCGGCTTCCGGTCCAGCAAAACCCACCATGCTCTCCTCGTTGCAGACCGCAGTCTGCCACGTCTCGCGACTGCTCCGCACGCCCAGAACCCGATTGGCGCGCACACAAGTGGTGCAGCAGCAAGCAATCGCTATCAATCCGGCGCCGTCCGGACCCTGCATAGGCAGTATCAGCCTTGCTGGCAGCCGGTTGCGCGCCGGTTGCCGGGGCGGAACGCTGATCGGCACTGGGTTTCAAGCGAAATCATGCGATCCCGGAAGATTTCTTGAATTGCGCAATCCCGGCAAGGATGCGTCCCGCACTCACTGGTTTAATTCGTTCCAAGGCGTTACGGACCTCCCCCCCGTCCCCCGACGAAGTCGCTTCCCCCAGCGGCATCTCCTCCCGTAGCGTCTTGTCTCCCCCCGCCCGTCGGTCGAGCCCCCCCTCACCGACGGGCTTCATCTTTTCTGACTCCTGAAACACGCCAGCGTGGCTGCCCCTGCTCCACCCGCGCCCTGTCCTTCCCGCTGCGGCAATTCCCGGTCGCATCGATGACACCCCCCGCGCCGGCACTGCACTAGAATCCGCCTCCACTCCAGAACACTCCGGTCAGCGCACGCGCCGCAACTTGCGCGCGCCCGCCCCGACGCCGCACACCGGCCCCCAAGAGAGGATTCCTCATGCGCACCGACACGCCACAAGCGATCTACCTGAAGGATTACACCCCGCCCGCGTTCCAGATCGAGACCGTCGACCTGGATATCTCGATCGAAGCCGGTTTCGCCTGTGTCACCGCCTCGCTGGCCTGCCAGCGCAACCCCGCCGCTGCGGATCCGAGCGCGAGCCTCGTGCTCAACGGAGAAGACCTGAAGCTGGAGTCGGTGCGCCTCGATGGTCGCCCGCTCGGCCAGGGCGAGTACGTGCTGTGCGCAGATCAGCTGATGATTCACGCCGAACTGCCCGACAGCTTCACGCTGACCACGGTCAGCACGATCAACCCGGACGGCAATACGCAGCTGTCGGGCCTGTACCGCTCGAAGGATGGTTACTTCACCCAGTGCGAGGCCGAAGGCTTTCGCCGCATCACCTGGTTCCTCGACCGGCCTGACGTGATGGCGAAGTACACGGTCACGATCCATGCCGACAAGGCGCAGTTCCCGGTGCTGCTGGGCAACGGTAACCCGGTCGGTGCCGGTGACGAAGAAGGCGGCCGCCACTGGGCGAAGTGGGAAGACCCGTTCCGCAAGCCGAGCTACCTGTTCGCGATGGTCGCGGCCAAACTCGACATGCTCGAAGACTGGTTCGTCACCAAGTCGGGTCGCAAGGTGCGCTGCGCGGTGTACGTGGAGCCGGGCAAGCTCGACCAGTGCGGCCATGCGATGGCAGCGCTGAAGAAGTCGATGAAGTGGGACGAAGACGTGTTCGGTCTGGAGATGGATCTGGACCACTACATGATCGTCGCGGTCGGCGACTTCAACATGGGCGCGATGGAGAACAAGGGCCTCAACATCTTCAACACGAAGTACGTGCTGGCCCGCCCGGACACCGCCACCGACATCGACTTCCAGAACATCGACCGCGTCGTCGCACACGAGTACTTCCACAACTGGACCGGCAACCGCGTGACCTGCCGCGACTGGTTCCAGCTCTCGCTGAAGGAAGGCCTCACGGTGTTCCGTGACCAGCAGTTCGGCATGGACATGCATTCGGCCGGCGTGACCCGTATCCAGGAGGTCCGCACGCTGCGTACCGCACAGTTCCCGGAAGACGCGGGCCCGATGGCGCACCCGATCCGGCCGGCCAGCTACGCCGAGATCAACAACTTCTACAGCGCCACGGTGTACGAGAAGGGCGCTGAAGTGATCCGCATGATCCACACCCTGATCGGCAAGGACGCCTTCCGCAAGGGTATGGATCTCTACTTCGCGCGCCACGACGGTCAGGCGGTGACCTGCGAGGACTTCGTCGCCGCGATGCAGGACGCCTCCGGCCTCGACCTCACACAGTTCAAGCGCTGGTACAACCAGGCCGGCACGCCGAAGCTGCTTGTGCGCGGCGCCTACGACGCAGCCACCAAACGCTTCACGCTGGATGTTGAGCAGCAGTATCCGGCCACCGCGTACGAGAAACGCCTCGAAGCTGAAGGGCGCGCTGTGGCGCGTGGCGCCTATCACCTGCCGCTGGTGATAGGCCTGCTCGGCGCCGACGGTCGCGAACTGCCGCTGCGCCTCGCCGGAGAGAGCGCCGCGGCGGACACACAGCGTGTGCTGTCGATCACCGAAGATCGCCAGCAATTCGTCTTCGAAGACCTCGCTGAGGCGCCCGTGCCTTCGCTGCTGCGCGGCTTCTCGGCCCCGGTGGTGCTCGACTATCCGTACAGCCAGGCAGATCTGACCCACCTGATGGCGCGCGACAGCGACGCCTTCTGTCGCTGGGAAGCGGGTCAGCGCCTCGCGACCGACATCCTGATGGCCGGCGTGGCCGCCTTCCAGGCCGGCAGCGGTGACACGCTCGCCTGGGTGCCGGCAGGCTATGTCGATGCGATGCGCGCGCTGCTCGGCTCGGCCTTCGCGCCGGGTGGCGACCCGGCGCTGGTCGCCGAGGCGCTGATGCTGCCTTCGGAAGTGGTGCTGATCGAGGCCACCGAAGGCACGGTCGATCCGGACGCGATCCACGCCGCACGCCTTGCGCTGCGTCGCCACCTCGCGAACGAACTCAAGGGGCCGTTCGCCGCCGCCTACCACGAGCTGAAGATCGACGCGCCCTACTCACCTGAGGCCACGCAGGCCGGCGCCCGCGCGCTGCGCAATGCCTGCCTCTCCTACATCGCCGAGGTGGACGATGCCGAGTCGCTCGCGCTGCTGCAGAACCAGTTCGACAGCGCCAACAACATGACCGACAGCATGGCCGCGCTGAGCGCGCTCGCGCAGTTCGCCAGCCCGGCGCGCGACGCGGCGCTGGAGCGCTTCCTCGCGAAGTGGAAGGACGAGGCGCTGGTCGTCGACAAGTGGCTGCAGGTGCAGTCGACCTCGCGCGCGCCGGACACCGGCGCCCGGGTGCGCGCCCTGCTCGACCACCCGGCCTTCGACATCCGGAACCCGAACAAGGTCTATGCGCTGATCCGCGCCTTCTGCGCCGCCAACCCGAAGCACTTCCACGCTGCGGACGGGTCCGGTTACGCATTGGCCGCCGATGCGATCCTGCAGCTCGACGCACTGAACCCGCAGGTCGCCGCCCGCATCGCACGCAGCTTCGACCGCTGGCGCAAGTTCGACACCCAGCGCCAATCGCTGGCGCGCATGGCGCTGGTGCGCGTGCAGGGCCATGACAAGCTTTCCCGCGATGTCGCCGAGATCGTCGGCAAGGCGCTGGAAAGCTGATCGACGCCGACGCGTCGCTGCAACACGAAAGCCCCGCCCGGGTCACCGGAGCGGGGCTTTCTCTTTCAGATCGCCAAGGGCGCTTTGGCCCCGCCGTTCACTTTCCGTACCACGCCTTGAGGATGTCCGGCAGGCGCACCGACCACGCAGTCTCGTCGTGAATGCCACCGGCGATGACCTTGCAGGTCGGCGTGAAACCACCGCTCTGCAGCGCCGCACACATCTGGCCTTCGCTGCTGACCATCAGCGCCGGCGTGGTGTAGGACAGCTGTTCCGCGTCGCCGACGTCGACATACACCGTGGTCGTTGACGCAAATGCATTGCCCGGCGCGGCGACGAAATCCCGCAGGTGCTGGCCCTGCATCGGATCATCCAGCGCCACGAGCGAGAAGGCGGCAAGCTTGCCGAACTTCTCCGGGTACTTCGCGCCGGTGTAGAGCGTCATGTAGGCACCCATCGAGCTGCCTGCAAGACCGGTGTTCGCCCGATCGGTGAGCGTGCGGTAGCTGCTGTTCACCAGGGGCATCACCGTACCGACGATCCACGCCGCATGCTGGTCGCCGCGCGCGGTGATGGCGCCAAGGGTCGGGTGGGTCCAGTTCCAGCCGGTGTATTCGGCATAACGGTTCACCGCATCGCCGGCGTTGTCGATACCCACGACGATCACGCCGTCGGTCTGGCCAGCCTTGAACATGGCTTCGAGCGTTTCGTCGACCTGCCATTCCTTGCCGAAGCCGGACGTCTTCTTGTCGTACAGGTTCTGCGCGTCGAACATGTACAGCACCGGGTAGCGCTTGGCGGGCGCGGTCGCATAGTCCGGCGGCAGGTACACGCGCAGCTTGCGCGTCACGCCGGGCGAGACCTCGACGTCCTGGAAGCGCACATCGCCAGTCACAGTCGGTGGGCTGCCCAGGCTGCCGCCTTCCAGATCGGCCCATTTGGCAATCGTGAGCTTTGCAAGCGTGTGCACGCCATCCGAAGTGAGCGTGCGGTTGGGCACGTCGTAGCGATTGGCGTCGACTTCCACCTTCTTCCAGTCACCGCGGGTGAACTTGAATTGCTGGCTGTCACCCACTTTTGCGAAAGGCACCTCGACCTGCAGGGATCCGTCGCAATTGGGCTTCAGTTGCCAGGCGGTGTCGCCGGGCTTCCACCCGTTCATCGTACCGGCGATGAAGACGGCATCGGCTGCGGGCTGATTCGCCGGCAACGAGGTCACGCGCACGATCATGTTGCCCGCTGTGGTCGGCGTATCGCTGACAACACAGGCCGGCGGATCGCTCTTTACCGGCGTCGCGGGGGGCTCCGCTCCGCCCGAACCGCAAGCGCCGACCAGCGCGCTTAGCCCGATCAGGCAGAATGGTCCGGCAATTCTTCTCATGTTTGGCTCCTCATTGGCATCGACATTGTTGTAGTAGTGCAGTCAAGCCCTGCATGCTATTGACCCGCCTACGACGATGACATAGAGGAATTTTGCGGCAACCTTTCCATTCTTCTCATGCGCGAGATCATCGAAGTCGGCCCCGCGTGTCGCGAGCGCTTTCTCGATCAGCAGCAGTTCCCGGAATTCGGGGATGCCGGCATCTGGATCGGCGGGCTCTCGGAACTGCGTGATCACCACCGCATCGATCGCCAGTTCTCTGGTCGCGCGATGCTCAGCTTTGCGCTGGACGGGAGTTCTCGTTTCATGATCGGCGACACCGCCGGACACCTTTGCGCGGGTGAAGCGATCTTCATACCGCCCGAAGTGCGCTTCAGCCTCACGCTCGATGAAGGCGGTTACCGCGACAGCGCCTGGATCATCGTCGAGTGGACGCCAGCCTGGCGTGAGCTCGCAGCGCTGCCGTGCCATTTCAGATGGCCCGACGGCCGCCGCTTCGCAGGCGCACTCGAGGCTCTGCATGCAGAACACTTCACGGCGGCCGGCTCGCGCCTGCGCATGCTGCTGATCGAGCAGTGCCGCGAGTACATGCTGCGCGAGGCGCGACGCATGGCGGGCGGCAAGCGCCGCGACGCGCTGGTCGACACGCTGCTGGTCGAGGTACTTAACGATCTCGCGCGGCCGTGGACGCTCGACACCTTATGCCGTCGTGCCGGCCTCTCGCCGGCGCAGTTGAACCGGCGTTTCCTCGCCCAGTGCGGCGAGCCACCCATGGCACGGATTTCGGCGCTTCGCCTGCAACGTGCTGCGCTGCTGCTGAGCAGTTGTGATCGGGCGATCGGGTCCATTGCCGAGTCGGTTGGATACCCGAACGCGTTCCACTTTTCCACCGCGTTCAAGGCGCGTTTCGGCGAATCGCCGAGTCAATACCGCCACAGGAACAGTGGCGCGTCGGGGCACTGAGCGCGGCCCCGGCCGCGAGCGAGGCGAGCCCTTCAGCGCGGCAACTCGCGACCTTCGATGTGGGCGGCAAGGCGTTTGAGCTGCAGCCCGAGCACGTAATCGACCGGCTTGGCCAGCGCGCCGAGGCCTTCAGGCGCGTAGCCGCCAAAGCGGCTGCGCAGCGTGATCAGCGTCTCGCCGTCTTTCGCCGCGAATTGCCAGTCGATCAGCCCGCTCAGGCCCATGCCCTGCATCGGGCCGAGCGCACCGCTCATGCGCAGCAGCTTCCCCGGCTGGACGAAGATCACACGTGCATGTTCCACCTGCGCGTCGCCGGAAATTTCGCAAAAGCACCCGCCCGCCCGCGCATTGATGCTCAAGGCATCCGCCCTGCCGAACCAGGTGTGCTCCGGGTGCCACCAGCGCCCCACCTCACTGGTCAGCGCTTGCCAGGCCCGATCCGGGCTCGCCGCCACACTGGCGGTCTGCACGACGGTGAAACCGCGCTCGGCGCTGTCGATGATCTCGGCGCGAGCGGGGATCGCCAGCAACACGCCAATCAATGCAAGCAAGCGGATCATGCGGTGCTCCCGCGCGGACGAGGTACACGCAATGTAGGCGCGGAAGCGCTCTACGGCAACCCGCCGCTCGCGCGAATGGCATGCCCGGCGGCGCGCGCCGGAAGAGTGACGAGCGCGCTGCTGTAATGGGCGGCGGCGCGCTGGTGACGGTCTGGATGCTCGTCTAGACTGCAGAGCACGCAGCATCCTCGGGAACGCCCAACCTTGCAGAGCGCGCACCAATCCGTCTTCCTCGTCTTGATGCTGCTCGCCCCGTGCAGTGAGGCCGGCCCGTCGACGCCCGCGCCACTCTACTTTGGCGTTTCAGAGGCCTGGGCGATGCCGTTTGGCGAGATCCAGACTTCAGGCGGGCGTACCGCGCTGGTCGGCGGCATCATGAAGGCGTGGCAGGAAGCGCTCGCCGCTGAACTCGGGCGCAGCGCTGTCCCGGTGATCCTTTCGCGATTGCGCGAGGAACAGCGTGACCCCGGCATCCACATCGATGTGCGCTGTTTCACCACGCCAGAATGGGTCACCGACGCAAAGGCGCGCTATGACTGGCCTTCCCCCTACATGACCATCGAAGAGCGACTGGTGGGCGCAAGCACCAGCCCGACCGTGCAAACGCTGGAAGACCTGCATGGCAAGTCGGTCGGCACCGTGCTGGGCTACCACTATCCGCTGCTCGATCCGCTGTTTGCGAGCGCCCGCATCACCCGCGACGACGCTCCCAACGAAGCCGCGGCCGTACGCAAGCAACTCGCCGGCCGCGTCGACTACACGGTGATGCGAACGATCGACCTGGCTTACCTGCAGCGCATCGATCCGAATGCGCGAGCGCTGCGTGCGTCGTCGCTGCTCATCACGCGCACCTCGGTGTATTGCGCCCGCAGCAAGTCTGCGACGATCTCGCTGGAGCAACTGGAACGGGCGCAAACCCGATTGCTCGGTCGCGGCGCCTTCGAGCGCATCCTTGCCGACTATCGCGTCGCACCCGAAAAGTAAGCCCACGCAGCGCCGCCCACCAGGCGGGCGGGCACTCCCGGTCCGGCGGACACATCAGTATCGAACCGCAATACGCGAACGCTCAAGGAACGCTACGCCGGCGGCAAGGCTCGCCCGACGCCGACAGGTGCGCAAACATCGCAGCGTCCCATTCCTCACGAGCCCGCCATGCATGCCCGCCGCCTAGTTCTGTTGCTGATCCCCTTGCTCTTTGCTCAACTCACCGGATGCGCCAGCCTGTGGCACAACCAGGACACGCACGCGCAGTCCGGCAGCGCGGTCGAGTACCTCTTCCCCGATGCCAAGCAGTCACCCGCCCTCGCCCCGGGAATGACTACGCTGCCGGTGCCGGTCAAGGTCGGCATCGCTTTCGCGCCCCCCGGCCAATGGGGCGCCGGCTTGCCGGAACAGCAGAAGACGCTGTTGCTGGAAAAGGTGAAAGGCAACTTCGCGAGCCTGCCCTATGTCGGCAAGATCGAAGTGATTCCGTCGTCCTACCTGCGCGCCAAGGGCGGCTTCGCCAATCTGGAGCAGGTGGCACGCATGTTCGATGTCGACGTCGTTGCACTGGTCTCGTACGACCAGGTGCAGTTCGTCGACAACGGCGTGCTGTCGATGCTGTACTGGACCATCGTAGGCGCCTACGTGATACAGGGTGATCGCTACGATGTGCAGACGATGGTGGACGCCGCGGTGTTCGATGTCGCCAGCCACAAGCTCTTGTTCCGCGCGCCCGGCACGAGCCGCATCAAGGGCAGTTCGACGCTGGTCAATTTCAGCGAGGCTTCGCGCGATGCGCGCAGCGCCGGCTTCAACGCCGCGGTGGATGACCTGATCCCCAATCTGAAGGGCGAACTGGAACGCTTCCGCGCACGGATCAAGACCGACAGTACGGTGCAAGTCGTCAACCGCCCGGGCTATAGCGGCGGCGGGGGAATCGGCCTCGGCGGCGTACTGATTGCCGCCGGCCTGCTGATCCTGATCGGGCTGAGTCGACGTCCGTGAGCGCTGCAATCCGCCTGCCGTACGTCAGTGTCGCGCTGGCGGGCTGTGCACTCGCCGCCCTTGCGCTGCCCGAAGGCTTGCAAGACGCATTGGCGCTGTCGCGCGCGCCCCTCACCGGCGGCGCATTGTGGCAACTGTGGAGTGGCCACCTCATGCACTTTGGCGCCACCCACGCGTTGACCGACCTGCTCGCGCTCTGCTGTGCCGCGGTGCTTGTCGAAGCCGATCTCGGCAGCCGCCGCACGCTGCTGCTCTACTTCGGCGCAGCGCCGCTGATCTCGCTGACGACACTGCTGGCCGCGCCGCACCTCGTCGCCTATCGCGGCGCCTCAGCCCTGGCGGTGACGCTGTGTTTTGCGGCAGCGGAGCGACTGTGGCGGGACCGCCATCTGCGTGCGCCGCTGCTACTCATTGCAGCGGCGTTCACCGCCAAACTGGCGTGCGACGCCTGGGGTTTGCAGACCGATCTCAGCGGCCTGCCCGCAGGTATTGCCGTTGCCTGGCAGGCGCATGTCGCCGGGGCCGTGATCGGGCTGATCCTCGCCCTCATTCCGCAAGTGCGGCGGCGCGCGCCGAACGCTACGGCATGATTTCGACGTAGTCGTACACCGGGCAGTCGAGAATTTCGCGCTGCAGTGCGTCTGGCAGCGCTGCGTACCACTCGGCGACAGGGTGGCGGTCAATCGCCTGGCCGAGATGTCGCACCAGCTCACAGACCGGGTCGGTGATGCCGCTGCGCCAGGCCTCGTCCTTGCGCACATAGCCCATCCACAGATTCTTCATGCAGTTGCCGCGGCACCACGCCTGCGCTTCGCAGCGACCGCAGGGCATGTCGGGGTGCTGCTGCAGCGGGCTGGGCACGAGCCAGTTCTCGGTGAGGTCCCCCATCTGCATGTCGGGCAGGTGCATCAGATCCGGGCACGGGAAGATGCGACCGTCCGGCATCACGTTGAGGATGTGCGATGAGACGCGACACTGCGCGCGACCATGGTGGCGTTCATCAACGAGTTGCGGGAACAGCTTGTTGCGCACGATGCCCATCAGCGGGATCACCGGCAGCAAGGCGTCGGCATCGCGGAAGAAGCGCGCCACCAGATCGTCGAGCACCGCCTTGCGGCGTATCAGCGCTGCGTCGCCATAGGCGTGATCGGCAACGAACTGGAAGTAGAGGTAGTCGAAACGATCGAGCAGCGCTTCGATCTGCGCGAGGTCGATCTCGTCGCTGGACCAGGTCATGCGGGCGGTCAACGAACCGCCGACCCGTGCATGCACACGCTCGACATTGCGCATCACCTGACGATAGATGCCGCGCCCGCGATAGCCGTCGGTGACCTGTTCGCCACCGTCGATCGAGACCAGGATGTTGTCCAGTCGCCGCAGCACCCATTCGGGCAGATCGTCGAGCAGGGTACCGTTGGTCTGCAGCTGGAAGCGGAAGTGCGGGTATCGCCACATCACCGCTTCCATGAATGCGCGGTTCAGGGTCGGCTCGCCGCCGTAGAAGGTGACGTAGACGTCCTTTGCACCAAGGTGTGTTTCGATGAAACGGTGCAGCGTGTCGATGTCGTACTCGACCTTGCCCTGTGAGCCGAGTACGTCGCCTTCACTGATCGAGCAATAGCTGCACTTGAGGTTGCACTGCAGCGTGGTCAGCAGTTGCAGTTCGACGCGCGCGCCGACGATGGGCGCGGCCGCCACGACACGGTCTGGCCGGCGGACAAGGGAAACAGGCTGGAAGGACATCGCGGGAAACACACGTTCGGAGGGAGCAGGATTCTTGCCGTGCTGTGCCAGCGCCGTATGGAGCAGGGTCAAACACCTTGCAGTTCGTCGTACTCCGGGCAAAGAAAAAGCCGGCCCTCGGGCCGGCTTTCGTGTTGCGAACGCTGCGCTTACTCGACGCCTTGCGCGTGCAGGTATTCGTCGTAAGTGCCACGGTAGTCGACGATCTCGCCGTTCTGCTTGATCTCGATGATGCGCGTCGCCACCGAGCCGACGAACTCGCGGTCGTGCGAGACGAACAGCAGCGTGCCGTTGAAGTCCATCACGCCCGAGTTGAGCGATTCGATGGATTCCATGTCCATGTGGTTGGTCGGTTCGTCGAGCAGCAGCACGTTCTTGCGCTGGAGCATCAGCTTGCCGAAGAGCATGCGGCCCTGTTCGCCGCCCGAGATCACCTTGACCGACTTCTTCACGTCGTCGCCCTTGAAGAGCAGACGGCCAAGCGTGCCGCGGATCAGCGTCACCGCGTCGTCGCCCTCGTAGCCGCCTTCGCGCACGTAGCCGGAGATCCAGTCGGTGAGGTTCTCGCCACCGGCAAAGTCGTCGGCATGGTCCTGCGCGTAGTAGCCGAGCTTGGCCTTTTCCGCCCACTTCACGCTGCCGAACTGCGGCTGCAGCTGGCCCATCAGCAGCTTGAGCAGCGTGGTCTTGCCGACACCGTTCTCGCCGATGATCGCCACCTTGTCGCCAGCGTCGATGGTGATCGTCAGGTCGCGGATGATCGGCTTGCCGGGTTCATAGGCGAAGCTGAGCTTTTCGACCTCGACCGCATGGCGGTGCAGCTTTTCCTTCTCGTCGTAGTCGAAGCGGATCCACGGATACTGGCGGCTCGAGGGCTTGAATTCCTCGATCTTGATCTTCTCGATCTGCTTGGCGCGGCTGGTGGCCTGGCGCGCCTTGGACTTGTTGGCCGAGAAGCGGCGCACGAATTCCTGCAGCTCGGCAACCTTTTCCTTCGCACGGGCGTTGTCCTTGGCCTGCTGCTCGCGCGCCTGCTGCGCCGCTTCCATGTAGTCGTCCCAGTTACCGGGGTAGGTCTGGATACGGCCGTAGTCCAGGTCGGCCATGTGGGTACAGACCTGGTTCAGGAAGTGGCGGTCGTGCGAGATGATGATCATCGTGCTGTTGCGGTTGTTCAGCACGCCTTCCAGCCAGCGGATGGTGTTGATGTCGAGGTTATTGGTCGGCTCGTCGAGCAGCAGGATGTCGGGGTTCGCGAACAGTGCCTGGCACAGCAGCACGCGCAGCTTCCAGCCCGGCGCGACTTCGCTCATCGGCCCGGTGTGCTGCTCGGTCGGGATGCCCACGCCCAGCAGCAGCTCGCCCGCACGCGCCTCGGCGGTGTAGCCGTCGTACTCGGCGAAGTGCGCCTCGAGTTCGGCGGCGTGCATGTAGTCGTCTTCGGTGGCCTCGGGGTTCGCGTAGATCGCGTCCTTTTCCTTCATGCAGGCCCACATCTGCTCATGGCCCTGCATCACGACGTCGATCACGCGCTGGTCTTCGTACGCGAACTGATCCTGGCGCAGGAAAGCCATGCGCTCGCCGGAGTCGAGTGCGACGTTGCCGGACGAGGGCTCCAGCACGCCGGCAAGAATCTTCATGAAGGTCGACTTGCCGGCCCCGTTGGCGCCGATCAGGCCGTAGCGGTTGCCGTCGCCAAACTTGATCGAGACATTCTCGAACAGCGGCTTGGCACCGAACTGCATGGTGATGTTGTTTGCGACGAGCACGGCAGGAATCCTTCGAGCATCGCGGCCGGGAATCGGCCGCGGAAAAAAGCCGGCAATTGTACCCGAAACCGGAAAACATCCACTAGCTCAATGACTTGCGCCCCAAGGACTTGCTGCCGGCGGCGCTGGCGTCGCGACACGTAAATGGGCGGCCACACGGCCGCATGCGTGCGCGGCCCCACGCTTGCCGTGCAGTGACCGATCGGCCCGCGCGCCGCTCAACCGAAAAAGAAAAGGCCCCGCGATGCGGGGCCTGATTCATCGCCCGGGGACAGCGCTTACTTCGCGATCGTGAAGACAACGAAGGACTGGGCCGGCACGGTGGCGCTGAATGTGCCGCCCGTCGTCGCTACGCCGCCAACGCCGCTCGCCGGCCACGCCGCCGCCACGCTCGCGCTGGCCGGCAGACCGGTGAAGTTCACATTCGCCGCCGACGTGCCGTAGTTGATCGCGACCAGGGCCATCTCGTTGGTCGCAGAACGGGTGAAGCTCATCGTCAGCCCGCTCGACTGCGGATTGTCGTAACTGCCCGAAGCCAGCGCCGGATGCGCCTTGCGCATCGCAATCACCGCCTTGTAGAAATTGAGCAGCGAGTTCGCATCCGCCTGCTGGGCCGCGACGTTGTTGGTGGTCGAATTGCTCGACAGTGCGCGGAACGGCGTGCCACTGGTAAAGCCAGCGGTGGCGGAATCGGATGTCCAGCTCATCGGCGTGCGCAGCTTCCAGTCGCCCGACAGGCTGCTGTTGTTCGCCATGCCGATCTCTTCGCCGTAGTAGATGAAGGGCACGCCGGGTTGTAGCAGATAGGTCGCGGCCGCCAGCCGGTATTGTTTCTGGTCCCCATTCACCTGGGTCCACAGCCGGTCGCCGGCGAAGGCATCGTGGTTCGACACCATCGTCGCAATACCCAGCGGGGCGCTCGAGAAGTAATTGGCGACCACCGTTACCGCGCTGGTGCTGCTGCCCTTTGCGGCACTCACGATGTCGTAGTTGTGACCGAACGCGAAGGCGCTGCCGCACGCCGTCGAGGCACTGAAGCCCACCGGGTCGATCGGCGCCTCGCACACCATGTAGCGGTTTGCATAGCCACCCAGCATCGTATGCACGTCACCCATGATCGTGTAGTTCTCGGGTTGGCCCTCCCAGGCGTTGGGCCCGTTCTCGACCAGGTTGCCGACGGCGTCGAAACGGAAACCGTCGACACCGCGGTTGAGCCAGAAGCGCATGCTGTTCTGGTGGTAGGCGATCACGTCCGCGTTACGCAGATTGAAGTCCGGCATCTGGTCCCAGAATCCGGCGAAGTAGTAACCGGTGCTGCTCGACTTCCACGGATCACTGCCGTAGATGCTCCAGCCGCTCGGCTTGGTGCTCTGCCAGATGTACCAGTTGCGCCGCGTGCTGTCGGTCGCGCTGCTCGAATTGATGAAGAGCGGGTTCTTCGCGCCACTGTGATTCATCACGTAGTCGATGATCACGCCGATCCCGCGGTCGTGCGCGGCCTTGATGAAGGCATCGAAATCCGCCAGCGAGCCATACTGCTTTTCGATCGCGCGATAGTCGGTGACCGCGTAGCCATGGTCGTTGTCCTGCGACTGGGTCACCGGCATCAGCCAAATGCCGGTCACGCCCAACTGCTGCAGGTAGTCGAGCTGCTGCGTCAGACCCTTGAGGTCGCCGATGCCGTCGCCGTCGCTGTCCTTGTAGCCGCGCACGTAGATCTCGGCGAACGGGCCCTGTTTCCATGTTGCAGGCAGGGGCGAGCCGGGGTCGTTCTTGGCCACCGCGGAGACGTCGGCATCGCCGGAATTCGTCGTCGTGCCGAGCCCGGCGAAACCGCCGCCGCCGCCACACGCGGCCAGCGCCGCAACCAGGGGAATCAGGGAAAGCCATTGCCTGCGGGACATCACGCACCTCGGACTGGGAACAGGGTAGCCGCACATGCTACGCCTGTCGGCGCGACACGCCGCTGTCTTCGGCGGCCAGACGGCTGTCCCGGGCGACCAGCGGCATCGCGGTAGAATTGGGCCATCGCGCAAACCGGACTGCACCATGACCTTCCGCTCCCGCCTCGCTGCCGCCTGGCAGTCGAACAACTCACTGCTGTGCGTCGGGCTCGACCCTGATCTGAACAAGTTTCCGGCGCACCTGAAGGGCCGCCCGGATGCGGTGTTCGAATTCTGCCGCGCCATCGTCGACGCGACTGCCGACCTCGCGTGCGCGTTCAAGCCCCAGATTGCCTACTTCGCAGCGTTGCGCGCAGAAGATCAGCTCGAAGCGCTGATCGAACACATCCACGCCAGGCACCCGCAAGTACCGGTGGTGCTGGACGCCAAGCGCGGCGACATCGGCGCCACCGCGCAGCAGTACGCGCGCGAAGCCTTCGAGCGCTACCAGGCCGACGCGCTGACGGTGAACCCCTACATGGGTTTCGACTCGGTCGAGCCCTACCTGGAATGGAAGGACCGCGGCCTGATCGTGCTGTGCCGCACCTCCAACCCGGGCGGATCAGACCTGCAGTTCCTCGAAATGGCGGGCGGCCGCAAGCTCTACCAGCATGTTGCCGAACTCGTCGCGACCAAGTGGAACCCGCATGGCCAGGCCGCGCTGGTAGTCGGCGCGACCTTCCCGCAGGAACTCGCGGATGTGCGAGCGATCGTCGGCGATCTACCGCTGCTGGTGCCGGGCATCGGCGCGCAGGGCGGCGATGTGGAGGCCACCGTCAAGGCCGGCCGCACGGCCGATGGCAGCGGGCTGATGATCTCGTCGTCGCGCGCGATCCTCTACGCCGGCCAGGGCGAGGATTTTGCCGAGGCCGCGCGCGCCGTGGCGCTCGCCACCCGCGACGAGGTGAACCGCTACCGCGGCTGATCGGCGGGGTCTTCGAGGCCTCGCGCCCGCAGAAAAGCAAACGGGCCACAGCGTGCAATGCCGCTGTGGCCCGTTTGTTTCTGGCGCGTGGCTCAGGCCGCCTTGGGCATACGACGCGGCCCGCCGACAAGGCGCCGCGCACCGCGCCACAGCATCCGCAATCCCAGCAGGGCCACGATCGCCTCGCCCAGGGTCACGACGAAGGCGAGGAAGGCATTGCCACGCGCTTCACGCTCATGGAACTTGCGCAGCGCCGAATCGCGCTTGATCTCGATCGAGTCGTAGAAGCTCGGAATCACAAGCAGCGTGAGCAGCGTCGAGGTAATCGTGCCGCCAATGATCGCCACCGCCATCGGGCGGTAGAACTCGCCGCCCTCGCCCACGCCGATCGCGACCGGCAGCATGCCGGCAATCAGCGCAAAGGTGGTCATCAGGATCGGGCGCAGACGCTTGCGGCCCGCCATCATCAAGGCCTCTTCGCGGTCGACGCCTTCGCTTTCAAGCTTGCGTGCGGCATCGAGCAGCAGGATCGCGTTCTTTGCCACCAGCCCCATCAACATGATCACGCCGATCAGGCTCATCAGGTTCATCGTGCCGCCGGTGATCAGGAGCGCGAGCACCACGCCGATCAGCGACAAGGGCAGCGACAGCATCACCGGCATCGGCGCAGTGAAGGAGCCGAACTGGATCACCAGCACGAAGTACATCATGCCGATACCCGAGAGCAGCGCGATCAGCATGGCACCGAACACCTCCTGCTGGTCCTTCGACGCGCCGCCCAGCTCCAGCCCGTAGCCGGGCGGGAAGGCGATCGACTTGGCAAGTTTCATCGCGTCTTCGGTCACCTCTCCCGATGAGCGCCCCTGCGCATTGGCCGATACGGTGACCATGCGCTTGCCATCGATGTGCTGGATCTTCGAGGGCCCCTTGCCAACCGTGATCGTCGCGATCTGGTCGAGTGGCACCACGGCGCCACTGCCGGCCACCGCAATCGGCAGGCGTTCGATGTTGGCGGCATCAACCCGGTCTTCCGGCGCGAGCCGCACCGCCACATCGCGCGTTTCGCCGGCCGGGTCGACCCAGTCGCCCACCTCGACCCCGGCAAAAGCCACGCGCAGCGCCTGCGCAGCGTCGTTCGCGGAGATCCCCAGCGCGTTGGCCAGGCCGCGATCGAGTTCGATGCGCAATTCGTCCTGCGGGTCCTGCTCCGACAGGCCGACATCCACCGCCCCCGGCACCTTGCGCAAGCGCGCCATGAAGTCGTTGGTCAGCGCCTGCAGCGTGCGGGCGTCGGCACCGTGGAAGCGGATCTGAACCGGCTTCTGCGCGCCGTTGTTCAGGTCGTCGAGCACCACGTATTCGGCCCCCACGAGTCGCTTGAGCTTGATGCGCAGATCACTCGCGATCTGCTGTGCGGAGCGCTTGCGGTGCGAACTCTTGCCGATGTCGATATAGATGCGGCCGCCGTCGGGCGTGACCTGGCTGTTGGTAGCCACCGCCTCGGGGATCGTGCGCGCCAGCACGGCCGCGCTTTCCAGCTTGCGGCGCGCGTACTCCAGGCTGCTCGAAGCCGGCGTGCGCACATCGACGGCGATCACCGGGTTATCGGACGCCGGCAGGAAGCTCGATCCGCCGAAAGCCACCTGCAACGCGATCGCCGCGACAAAGCTCAGCGCTGCAAACGCGAACATCCAGGCGCGGTGGTGCAGCGCCCAGGCGACCACGCGGCCATAGCGCTCCGACTGATGGTCGAACCACACGTTGAATCGCTCAAGCTTCTTGCCGAGGCCGCGCTTGGGTTGAAGGTGGTGCCCCGCGGGGTCGCCCCAGTAGGCCGACAGCATCGGGTCCAGCGTGAAGCTGATGAACAGGCTCACCAGCACCGAGGTGACGACGGTCAGGCCGAAGGGCCGGAACCACTCGCCCGACATGCCCTGCATGAAGGCCACCGGCACAAACACCGCGACGATCGAGAAGGTAGTCGCCGCCACCGCCGGGCCGATCTCGGCCGTACCGCGCAGCGCGGCCGTCATGCGGTCCTCACCGGCTTCCATGTGCCGCACGATGTTCTCTCGCACCACGATCGCATCGTCGATCAGCACCCCGATCGCAAGCGAGAGCCCGAGCAGGCTCATGAAGTTGAGCGAGAAGCCGCACAGCCACACCGCGATGAACGCCGCGATCACCGAGGTCGGCAGCGACAGCGCGGTGATCAGCGTCGAACGCCAGGAATTGAGGAAGGCGTACACCACCAGCACGGTGAGGCCCGCGCCGAAGATCAGCGCATGCACCACGTTGTTGAGGCTGTCCTGCGCCTCTTCGCCTCCGTCGCGCGTCACCACCAGCGTGGTGCCTTTCGGCAGTTCCTTGCCGACGGTGTCGACCAGCTTGCGCACCTTGTCGGCAATCGTCACCGTCGAGGATTCACGCGAACGGATCACCGACAAACCGACGTTCGGCTGGCCGTTGCGCACCGACATCGAGTCGATGTCGTTGAAGCCGTCGCGCACCGTGGCCACCTGCCCCAGCCGCACGACCTGCTCGCCGCGCCGCTGCACGACGATCTGTTCGAACTCCGCCGGGCGCTCGATGCGGCCGACCAGGCGGATGCTCTGGTCCTGCAGCTCGCCGCGCACCTTGCCCACCGGCGCGGTGGCGTTCTGCGCGCGCAGCGCCGCCACCACTTCCGCCACTGAGATGTTGAAGGCACGCAATTTCTCGGCGTGCAGCAGCACCGACAGTTCGCGCTTCAAGGCGCCGCGCACCTCGACCACCGAGACGCCGGGAATCGCGCGGAAACGATCGGCCAGCTGATCCTCGGCGTAGCGTGAGAGTTCGGCATGCGTCATCGTCGAGGACGAGAGCGCGAGTTGCATGATCGGCTCTGCCGAAGGATCGACGCGCTCAAGCACCGGTTCACGCATTTCCACCGGCAGCTTGTAGCGCACCGAGGCGATCGCGTTACGCACCTCGTCGGCCGCTTCGATCAGGTTCTTGCTGAACTTGAAGATCAGCACGATCGTCGCGTGGCCTTCTGCGGCGGTGGAACGTACCTCGTCGATACCGGCGATGCTCTGCAAGGCCTTCTCGACGCGGTTGATGACCTCGCGCTCGACCGAATCGGGCGAGGCACCAGGGTACGCGATGCTGACCACCAGCACCGGCGGCTGCACATCCGGGATCTGGTTGACGCGCAGCTTGTTGAGCGCCAGCAGGCCGGCGAACATCAAGGCCAGGATGATCACCACCATCGCGATCGGGCGGCGGATACTGAAATCGGACAGGAACATGGCGGGGCGGCTCGAAGTGGTTGTGGTGGGGACGTCTTACTTCGCGACCTTGGCCGCCACGCGCTCAAAGGCCTGACCATCGACCAGCCCGGAACTCGGTGCGCGCAGCACTTCATCGCCTGCCGCAAGCCCGCTGCGCACCACCCACAAGCCACTGCGGGCATCGCGTTCGCCCAGCGTGAGGGCCACCTTCGCCAGCTTGTCGCCATTGATGCGCCAGGCGTACACGTGGTCAGCCTCGCGCACCAGCGATGCCTCCGGCAGCATCGGCACGGCTTCGCCCGACGTCACCACCTGGCCCTCGGCGTACAGGCCGGCCACGCGCGGCACATCGCCTTCCACAGCCACTCGCACTGACACCTGGCGCGTGACCTCATCGGCGCTCGGCGCAATGTGCTGCAGACGACCCGAGAAGGTCGCCCGTTCGGCACCTGCGACACGGAAGTGAACCACCTGGCCGGCCTTCAGATCGGCCACCCGCTCGACCGACACCAGACCTTCAAAGCGCATGCTGGCCGGGTCGATGACCTTGAGCAGCTCCTTGCCCACCTGTGCGGTGTCGCCTGCAGAAACCTTGCGGTCACTCACGACGCCATCGAAGGGGGCGCGCACTTCGGTGCGCTGCAGCTGCTGGCGCGCAGCGACGACCCGCGCACGCGCTGCGGCCAGATCGCTCTGCGCCTGGTTGCGGCGTGCCTCGGCGTCTTCCACCGACTGGGTCGAACTCATGCCCTGCCCCTGCAGCGTGATCAGCCGCTTGAACTGCCGCTCTGACTGATCCACCGAGCGCTCGGCGGCACGCGCCGCCTCCTCGGCCGACGACAGGCTGTCGCGGATCGAGGTGTCGTCCAGCCGCACCAGCAATTCGCCACGGCGCACCACATCACCGTTGTCGCGCAACACCTGCAGCACGGTGGTGGAGACCTCGGCACGCAAGTCGGCGCGGCGCTCGGGCTGCAGCGAGCCGGTCAGCACCGGGCCGCCCGCGTGCAAGGCGCTTTCCACACGGCGCACGTCTTCGGCCGCGATTAGCAGACGCTGCGCCGCCGACTGCTTTGCAGCCGCTGCGGCGTCGTTCTTGTTCGGGCTGCAGGCGGCCAGCGTTGCACCCAACAGGGCTGCAGCAAGGAGGGCAACGAAACGCGACATTGGAAACACTCCGGGGCGTGACTTCATTTCGGATTCAGACTACGGGCAGGATGATCAACCCCGCGAGGATACCGTTACCCCTCGCGGGCTTTATGGCAATTGCCACATAACGATACATTGGCTTTGCAGCGGCCGTCCGCGCCGCGCCGCCAGGCACGTGGCCGGACGATGGCGTTCTGGCGCGCGCCGGCGCACCATCGGGTTTCCGCTTCGCGTCAACTAGGAGTACGCCCATGCGATCACGCTCGATCGGCCTCGCCCTGCTGTTGCTGCTGGGCCTAGCGCCCGCCTTCGCCCACGCGGAGATGAGCCCGAAAGAAAAGGAGAAGGAACGCGCCACGATCCGCAAGGACGTCAAAAGCACCTTGAACAGGCTCTACAGGAGCCAGCCATCATCGAAATCGACGATCGCCGGTGCGGCCGGTTACGCGGTCCTCAACAACTTCGGCATGAAGATCCTGGTCGCTGGCGGCGGATCCGGCAAGGGCATCGCCTACGACAAGTCGGGCAAGGAAGTGTTCCTGAAGATGGTCGAGGTTCAGGCCGGCCTCGGCATGGGCGTCAAGAAGTTCTCCCAGGTCTGGGTGTTCCGGGATGAAGACAAGCTCAGAAAGTTCATGTCCGGCAGTTTCGAAACCTCGGGCCAGGCCAACGCGACGGCAAAATACAAGCGAAGCGGCGGCGCCTATGCCGGGGCCTTTGCCGTCGCCGACGGCGTGTGGATCTACCAGCTGCAGGGCGACGGCCTGGCGCTCGAACTCACCGCCAAGGCCACCAAGTACTACCGTTACGACGAATTGAATTGAGCCCGGCGCAAGACTGCAACGGGGGCCGCGGCCCCCGTTTTCGATCTCAGCGCAGCTTGCCCTTCAGACTCAACGCCATCACGACGCCGCCGATCAGGATCATCGGCAGGCTCAGCCACTGCCCCATCGACATGTGTCCGGCGAGCAAGCCGAGGAAGTCATCCGGCTGGCGCGCGAATTCGGCGATGAAGCGGAACGCGCCATAGCCGATCAGGAAACTTGCGCCCATGAACCCGACCGGGCGCGGCTTCTTCGACAGCAGCCACAGGATCACGAACAGCGACACCCCCTCAAGCGAGAACTGGTAGAGCTGCGAGGCGTGGCGCGGCAAGGCACCGAGTTGCGCAAGCTGGGTCATGAGCGCCGGGTCGAGCAGCGCAGCGGCGCGGTCTTCGTTGGCCGCCTGCGGAAACGCCATCGCCCACCAGGCATCCGGCGAAGTGATGCGGCCCCACAACTCGCCGTTGATGAAGTTGCCCAGGCGCCCGGCGGCGAGACCCAGCGGCACCAGGGGTGCCACGAAGTCACCCACTTGCAGGAAGCTGCGCCCGGTCTTGCGGCCGAAGAACCACAGCGCAACCAGAACGCCGAGGAAACCGCCGTGAAAGCTCATCCCGCCCTGCCAGACCGCGAGGATCTCGCCAGGATGGCTGAAGTAGTAGGCCGGCTTGTAGAACAGCACATAGCCGAGCCGCCCCCCCAGCACCACGCCCAGCACGCCCCAGAACAGCAGATCGTCGAGGTCCTTCTCGGTCCAGCCGGTGATCGGACCGTTCTTCGCCCGCCACTTGCCCAGCGTGACGAACATGATGAAGGCCGCCAGATACATCAGCCCGTACCAGCGCACCGCCAGCGGGCCCAGAGAAACGGCGATCGGATCGAACTGCGGATGAACAAGCATTGAAAGACGTCCAGTTTCGCTAGAATTAAGTGTTTACGTCGGATGCGAGGCGGTGCGACCCACCTCAGGTTTCCGGCCGCCGCATCGCGCTGACCGCCGGACATCCCCGGCGCTCGGCACGAAGGCAGCCGAGCCCGCGTTCCGGAAAGGCTGAATTGTATCGGGGGAAGTGCGACACGCACCGCCACCGGGCGCGACATGCGCCATCTTTCGGAGTGAACCCATGCCTGCCTATCGTTCCCGCACCACGACCCACGGCCGCAACATGGCCGGCGCGCGCGCCCTGTGGCGCGCCACCGGCATGAAGGACGGCGACTTCGGCAAGCCGATCATCGCCATCGCCAACAGCTTCACGCAATTCGTGCCCGGCCACGTCCACCTCAGGGACCTCGGCCAGATGGTCGCGCGCGAAATCGAAGCCGCCGGCGGCGTCGCCAAGGAATTCAACACCATCGCCGTCGACGACGGCATCGCGATGGGCCACGGCGGCATGCTGTATTCGCTGCCCAGCCGCGACCTGATCGCCGACTCGGTCGAGTACATGGTCAATGCCCACTGCGCCGACGCGCTGGTGTGCATCAGCAACTGCGACAAGATCACCCCGGGGATGCTGATGGCCGCGCTGCGGCTGAACATCCCGACGGTGTTCGTCTCCGGCGGCCCGATGGAAGCGGGCAAGGTCACGGTAGCCGACCCGGCCGGCCAGAAGGTCATCAAACTCGATCTGGTCGATGCGATGGTCAAGGCGGCCGACAAGAACATCTCCGACGCCGAGGTCGAAGAAGTCGAGCGTTCGGCCTGCCCGACCTGCGGCTCTTGCTCGGGCATGTTCACCGCCAACTCGATGAACTGCCTCACCGAAGCGCTGGGTCTGTCGCTGCCGGGCAACGGCACCATCGTCGCGACGCACGCCGACCGCAAGCAGCTGTTCCTGCGCGCCGGGCGCCTTGCGGTCGAGATTGCACGCAAGTACTACGAGCACGACGACGCCTCTGTGCTGCCGCGTTCGATCGCGACCTTCGAAGCCTTCGAGAACGCGGTGGCACTGGATGTCGCGATGGGGGGCTCGACCAACACCGTGCTGCACCTGCTCGCAGCAGCGCACGAGGCGCAGGTTAACTTCACGATGAAGGACATCGACCGCATCTCGCGCAAGGTGCCCTGCCTGTGCAAGGTCGCGCCGATGACCGACAAGTACCACATCGAGGATGTGCACCGCGCCGGCGGCGTGATGGGCATCCTCGGCGAGCTCGCGCGCGGCGGACTGCTGCACCGCGAGTGCCACACCGTGCACAGCAAGACGCTGGGCGGCGCGCTCGACACCTGGGACGTGATGCACGCGCACGGCACCGATGTGTTCAACTTCTACCTCGCCGCGCCCGGCGGCGTGCCGACCCAGGTTGCCTTCAGCCAGGACAAGCGCTTCACCGAACTCGACCTGGATCGCACCGCCGGCTGCATCCGCGACGTGAAGAACGCCTACTCCAAGGACGGCGGCCTCGCCGTGCTGACCGGCAACATCGCCGAAAAGGGCTGCATCGTGAAGACCGCCGGCGTCGACGAGTCGATCTGGACCTTCACCGGCACCGCCATGGTGTTCGAAAGCCAGGAAGACGCGGTGGAGGGCATCCTGTCGGAAAAGGTACAGGCCGGCCATGTCGTCGTGATCCGTTACGAAGGCCCCAAGGGCGGCCCCGGCATGCAGGAGATGCTCTACCCCACCAGCTACCTGAAGAGCCGTGGGCTGGGCAAGCAATGCGCCCTGCTCACCGACGGCCGCTTCTCCGGCGGCACCTCGGGCCTGTCGATCGGCCATGCGTCACCGGAAGCGGCGATGGGCGGCGCGATCGGCCTGGTGCAGGACGGCGACACGATCGAGATCGACATCCCGAACCGCCGCATCCACTTGGCGGTCAGCGATGAAGAACTGGTGCGCCGGCAGGCAGCGATGGAGGCGCTCGGCGACAAGGCCTGGCAGCCCGCCAACCGCGTTCGCCACGTGTCGCAAGCGCTGCAGGCATATGCCGCGATGACCACCAGCGCCGATACGGGCGCGGTGCGCGATCTCACACAACTCAAACGCTAAGCGCACAGGGCCACGCCGAAAGCGTGGCCCTTCTTGTATCCGGCCCCGCCCCGATGTTTGTTGTCACCGAAGCATGAAACCCGCCACCCACGCCACCGCGCTGCGCACCCAGCAACTGCTCCACGAAGCCGGCATCGACGTCACCGTCGTCGAATTCGAACAGCCCACCCGCACCTCGGCCGAAGCGGCCGCCGCCATCGGCTGCAGCGTCGCCGAGATCGCCAAATCGATCGTGTTTCGTGGCGCCGAAAGCGGGCAGGCGATTGTCGTGGTCGCAAGCGGCGACAACCGGGTGTCGGAAGAAAAAGTCGCCACGCTGGTCGGCGAAAAGCTCAAACGCGCCGACGCCGATTTCGTGCGCAGCGCCACCGGCTACGCCATCGGCGGCGTCGCCCCGCTCGGCCACGCGCAGCCGGTACGCCTGCTGCTCGACGCCGATCTGCAACGCTTCACCACGGTCTGGGCGGCTGCCGGCACGCCCTTCACCGTATTCCCCCTCGCCCCCACGCAACTCGCCACCCTCACCGGTGTGCCGTGGAGCGATATCCGCGCCGGCTGATCACACAAGAAAACGAGACAACGCGTAATGAAAACTGTCGCCCTCATCGCCCACGACGGCAAGAAAGACCAGATCGTCGCCTTCGCCCACACCCACCGAGACCGGCTCGAACGCTGCAAGCTGCTCGGCACCGGCACCACCAGCAAACGCATCCGCGAAGCCACCGGCCTCGCGGTGCACGGCCTGCTCTCCGGCCCCCTCGGCGGCGACCAGCAGATCGGCGCGATGGTCGCCGAAGGCCGCATCGACCTCGTCATCTTCCTGCGCGACCCGCTCACCGCGCAGCCGCACGAACCGGACATAGCGGCCTTGATGCGGGTGTGCGATGTGCATGATGTGCCGCTGGCGACGGGGCTCAACAGCGCGCATCTTTTGACGGTGGCGATATTGTTGGATGAGGTGGCCTGAACGAGGTACGAGTGGGGCTGCTTGGCAGCCCCACATCCGCAATGCATGGCAGCGCACACCTTCCAACTCCGGAAAAGGCTTTCTGGCTGCGCAGCCAGAAAGCATGTCAATGCGCCTTGAACCCCACGGCCCCGTCAATGCGGAGCTCGACCCACTGACGGGGCTGCTGAATCGCCGGGCAGCCACGCACTTGCTCGATCGCTTCACGACGGATGCCAGCGCGAACGTGCCGTGCTCCCTGATCTTGTTCGACCTCGATCACCTCCATTACGCAAACCAGCGCTTCGGCCACGAAACGATAGATGTCGCACTTAACGCGGTTGCGTCGCTGATCACCGCGCGCCTGCCGACCGCCAGTTACGCCGCTCGCTTTGGCGGCGAAGAGTTTTTGATCCTTCTGCCGGGTCTATCCCTTGCGCCAGCGTACGCGGCCGCCGAAGCAGTGCGTCAAGCGGTGCAGGACTTCAGCTTCACGCCCATGGATTTGCGGCTTACGATTTCGGCCGGCGTTGCGTGCAGCCCGACGAAGCCGACCTGGACAGCAATGGACTTGCTTATGCTCGCCGACATGCGCCTCTGCGTCAGCAAGAAGCGTCTCGTGCGTTCAAGAAACACCGTCTGGGCCGGAAGACTGCCATGCGAATGGGCTGCGCAGCATGACGAGTTCAATGACTGGCCGGCGTTCGACATCGCCCCGGACTACTGAGTCCCGTAGGCTGGGCTGAGCACAGCGAAGCCCAACGTTTCTTCTCGCGATTGGCAGTGTCGCATTGCCCCGATTTGTCCCTTCAAGCCGGGTCCCGCCCCGGCGGGCGTCTTACTTTCTGGCAACAGCACCAGAAAGTAAGCAAAGAGTGCCGCCCGGCGTTCGCGGTCAGTCTCTGCGCGCCTGACTTCCCTCGCGTGCTCGCAAAGTAGCGCGGCTGCGGAACTCGGCCCTGCGGGCCTAAGACAGTCCTTGCCGTCGGCGCTACGCGCCGATCCCCCGACCTCGCTGCGCCACTCGGCGCTCTCGACGGGACCCGAAGTTAAAGCCGTCGTTTGCGCAACGCTTGTGTGTTAACTGCAGCCTGGATGCGGCGCAGTGGAATCCCGGGAGAGGGCCACCACATGTTCAACCGCGCTTTCCTGATTGCACCAACCCCAAAACGTCGACGCCTTTCAAACCCCCTCTGAAACGCCGAGCAGCACAGGGGCGCCGGGTTCCGACGTGCGCAGCACGGCGGGGCCGAGGACTGTCCGAGCACCGAGCGTAGCGAGGGCGAGTTCCGCAGGCCCCCGGCGTTCCGAGCAGCGCAGGGCACCCCTTGCGCAGCAAGGGGCGTTGAAGCGGGGGCCGTTTCTTTGGTTACTTTCTTGTCGGCACAAGAAAGTAACCCGCCCGCCGGGGCGGGACCCGGCTTGACCGGACAAACCACCACAGCGCGACTCGACCCATGGAAAACCAAGCACTGACAGTTGCTCTTCGCACCAAAGCGACTCCCGCCCGACCACCGCAACGCCCAAAATCCGCCGGGCTCGCAAGCAAGAAGCCCTAGCGAAGATCCTTCAAACTGCTCAACACAATCTCCCGTGTGTTCGAGATTTCGGCAATCACGGCATCGTTGTCGGCTTCGCTCTCCTGAAGCTGCCCGACATGCACCTCCCACTGGTCGTGCAGCTTGTGCGCTTGCCTCTGGACGCCATCGGGCATGACCATCGCGAGATCTTCGATCAACAGGATCTCGCTCCAGCCGGCGATGGTGTTTCCCCTGTTGCCGTCCGGCGCGTAGTGCGCATAGTTGGCGACCAGTTGAAGCGCCGCCAGATCCTTGATGATCTCGAAGCCGGCTGCCCTGACATTGCGGTTGCGCTCGCTCATTTCATTGCGCCAGGTGTTGTACCAAAGCGCCGAAAATGCGACGAAAAGACTGGTCAGCGGCAGGATCAATTCGCGTATCTTCGCGGCCATGGGTCGGCCCTCGCTTGATGGAGTGCGTTGAGTGTCGGCGAGACATGCACCGCAGCGTGGTGTCGTTTCCACCCGAGCCCGTACTGCTCGAATCCCCAGATCTCGTCCGCGAGTCAGGTTCAGGATTCGGCGCTACGACGAGGAATCTTTGCCCTTCACCCGCCTGCATGCCCGTCGCAGCACCACGATCTGCCGCCCGAACTGGCTGCATCCGTCACACATCGCGAGGTGGAACTTCAGCCCGATGCGCTCGCGCAGTTTGAGGTCGGCGTCCATTTGCCGTGACAGCAACTCGGTGGCCTTCTTGCAGCTGATCATGTTGCTCACTCAGTTGGGTGTGCCGTGATACCACTGGGTCTCAAGACAGGCGCGCAGGGCGAGCCGTGCACGGTGCAAGACCACAAAGCAGTTAGTCGAACTGATGCCGGTTTCCTTACAGATTTCATCGGTCTCGAAATCCAGCAGTTCCCGCATCGAGAAGACGCGCGCGGTGCGCTCCGGCAGGCGATCGAGGCAGGCTTCGAACACGGTCCAGAACTGCGCTTGTTCGAAGGCGTCTTCCGGATCGCGCCAGCGGCCCGGCGTGGCGGCCGACTCCCAATGCCCGTGCTGATCGAACAGGGCGTCCATCAGTTGCGCGTCTTGCTCATCCCCGCTTGAGATCTCGCTGAGCGAGGGTTCGCGTTCGCGCTTTCGAACCAGGTCGATGATCTTGTTGCGCAAGATCGTGAATACCCAGGTCTTGACGCTCGATCGGTTCTCGAACGATTTCCACGCCTGCATCGCGGCAAGGAGGGCATCCTGAACCGCGTCTTCGGCGAGCGCCCGGTCGCGCACATGCAGGCGCGCGAATCGCACCAGGTCCGGGCGCAGTGCCTCCAGCAGGTCGAACGACATACCATTGCCGTCCATCATCGCGATCTCCCTTGGTGCCGATCGGCCTGGTCAAAAGAGCGTGCCGCAACCGGCGCCGCCATTGGTGCAAGAGTCTAATCGTCGCGGCACATATCGGTGCGGGTAATGCGTTTGATCCACCTGCCGCGCATTGCGACTTGAGATGTCGGGTGCGCAATCGGCCTTGCAGGCAGGCTCTGGACGCGCCTGCAACCCAAGCATCCGGTCGACGACACGACCGCCATCGCGGCGAGCGTGCTCGACGGCCCCTGTTGCTCACTCCCCCGCAGTCAGATGTCGCCCGGCACGGCACTCCGCTGGCAGAATGGGATACGTATCGCCCCGTCACGCCGAAGGCCGCACTATCTTTCCGCAAAGGAACCGAGATGCCGCATGCGCTGATCGCCTGTTCGCACACCTTTACCCGAAGCTTGGCGCGTGCTTGCGCGCTGGTTGCCGCGTTCGGCTGCGGGCTGGCGCTGCCCGCCGGCGCGTCTGCGCAGACAGCCCTGAAGAGGATCGATACGGTGGCTTTCCAGCGCACCGTGCAGGCGCTGGCCAAAGAGATGCTCGTGCCGGGCGTCGTCGTATTGCTGCGTACGCCAAGAGGCAACTTCGACTACCGCTATGGCACCAGCGCACTCGGTGGCATGGAGCGGGTGACGACCAGCCAGCACATCCGCGTCGGTTCGAACACCAAGACCTGGGTGGGCACGGTGATCCTGCAGCAGGCGAGCGAAGGGCTGTTGCGGCTCGACGATCCGATAGCCAAGTATCTTCCCGACGTGCCGAACGGCGAGCGGATCAAGATCGAGCATCTGCTGAACATGCGCAGCGGCTTGTTCAACTATTCCGAGACGCTCGAACTCAACGAAACACTGGATCGCGAACCGGGCAAGTCATGGAAGCCCGACGAGTTGCTCGCGATCGCGTTCAGACACAAGCCAAACACCTATTTCGAGCCCGACACCGACTTCCACTACTCGAACACGAACACCGTGCTGCTCGGCCTGCTCGCCGAGAAGCTGGAACACGGCAAACCGCTCTCGCAAATCCTGCAGGACCGGCTCTTCAAGCCACTCGGCCTGAAAGACACGCTGTTCCCCGACACCCGTGACAACACGCTGCCAACGCCGTATGCGCGTGGCTACATGTACGGCGACAACGTGTCCACGATGCCGCCGCATCAGGCGCTGCCTCAGGACGCGCAGGACAACGCGCGGCGCGGCGCCCTGCTGCCCACTGAGCAGACAACGGTGAATCCCTCCTGGGGATGGGCAGCCGGCGCCGGCATTTCCACCGCCGACGATTTGCTGGTCTGGGTGCGCGCGCTGGTCGAAGGCAAGCTCCTGCCGCCGGCGATGCAGAAGGCACGCCTCGACAGCGTGCGCCCGATCCAGGGGGGTGCACAGTACGGGCAGGCCATCGCCAGGTTCGGCCCACTCTACGGCCACACCGGCGAGCTGCCGGGCTACAACAGCTTCATGGGGCACGACCCGCAGAACAAGGTCACGCTGATCGTATGGACCAACCTCGCCCCGTCGATGACCGGGAAGGATCCGGCCACGACGATTGCGAAGGCGGTAATCGAGCAGCTGTATCCGGCCGCCAAACCGCCGGCCCCCTAGTCACCGCCGACCCGGGGCGCGGCCGCTGAATGGCGGACCCGGGCGCCGATGGAAGACACGTTTCATGACAATGTTCTCGAACGGACCACTACACACCCGCCCGCGTGCTGTCTAGACTGGCATGGTTGGTCGGACGGAGAACCCACATTAAATTCCGCTGCCTGCTCACCTGGTGCCTTGCGCTATTGCTGACGTCCTGCGGAGGCGGCGGATCGGACTCTGCGCTGCCTCCGCCCCCGGCGACCGACACGGTGACGATCGAGCGCATCGTCGCGACGCCGAATCCGAGCGGGCTCGCTTTCGGCTTCTGGGAAGACTACGACCGCCAGGCGGTGACGCTGGAACTGCTCGGCAAGCGGCCCACCAGCCGCGCCGGATTCGACGCCTGGGCGAAGATCGAGACGGCACCTGGAACCTATGATTTTGCGGCGTTCGACGCTGGCAGCGGGCGCATCTACCAGCAGATCCACCAGTACGGCGAGACAATCTTTGCCGCGATCAACATCAGCTTCAGCGACGAGATCACGCCTGGGAAACGCACGATCCCCGGCTTCTACCCGGGCCGCATCAGCGACCCGACGACGCGCGCCGCAGCCAAGCAGTTCCTGCGCGCCTATGTGCAGCACATGCTCGCGCTGGTTGGCCGATTCACGCTCACGATCGACTATGAGATCGTCAGCAATTACCGGCTCAGCGCCCCCGGCAGCGAAGCGCGTGCCGCCGAATGGGGTGCCTGGTATGTGGAGGCCGCCGCCGTGGCGAGACAGGCTGCCGCCGATGCCGGTAAGGCAGACTGGTTGCGCCTGCAACCGATCGTGAACGGCAACCCGTTTGATACCGGCAATCCGATCGGGCTCGGCCCGGCGCACAACCCGTGGCTCATCAATGTGGTTGCCGCCTCGGATGCGCTGGCCCTGGACACCTATCACAGCGACCCCGGGGTGCCGGCGAGCGACCCAAAGCGCACGCTGGACATCATCAAGTTCTGGCTCGACAACTATGCTGGCACCAAGGATGTCGTGGTCACCGAGAACGGGTTCACCACCATCACCGAAGTCGACCCCACCATCACCCGCGCTCAGCGCGACTGGAAGAACACCGGGACCGAAGCGGAGCAAGCGGCGTACTTCCAGAGCCTGTTCGAGCAACTGAAGTCAGCCAATCTGCCCGGCGGCGCCTTCCGCAACCGGCTACGCTCCTTCAACATCTGGGCGATTGCAGACAATGTGGTCAAACCCGTCGGCAACGAAGACCGCTATTTCGGCCTGATCCGCGATGACGGAACAGCCAAGCCTGCGGCGGCGATTGTGAAGAGTGCAATCGGGTGGTTCGAATCTGACCCGGTGATGCGGCCGTGGAATCCCGCCGGCGTCGGCACCGACGTCAGCGCCGCCTTGAAGGCCGGCAATGCGAATGTCGCCCTGGGCTATCGTAACGGCGACGACTTCGACTTTCTGCGCTATCACGACAGCTCACTCGCCGAGGCAAGCCACTACACGCTCGAGATCAGCCTCGACGCCCCGGCGAGCCTGATCATTTCGATCAATGGTGCAAAGTGGTTGCTCCAGAACAGCCAGAGTGCCCTCACGCTCGACGTGACGCCCTACTGCAAGCCGGGTGCTGCCAACACCATCTACATTTATGTCACCGACAGCGTGTTTCCGTCGGCCCGCACGGTGCGTCAGGTGCGCCTGGTGCATTCCTGAGCACGACCCGCGCGGCCCCCGAGCGCACACGCCGACGAGACCTCAGAGCTTGTAGGCCTCGAGGCTGGCCGACAGTTCCTTGAGGTAGGCGTCGACTTCGAACAGGCGCTCGGTCAACTGCGTGACTTCTTCGCCTGATTTGGCGTATTCCTGCTGCAGGGCCAGCACGCCGTTCGCGACCTCGTCGAGCGATTGGGTCTGCGCTTCGGAGTCGGTGACCAGTTGCTGCAGCAGCTCGCGCCCGTGCCGTGAGCTCTGCGCCAGTTCGTCGCTGGCGGTGCGGATCTGCGTGGCGCCGGTGATCGCCTGTTCGGCGGCACCGAGGCTCTCGTTGGCGCGGCTTGAAAGCGCGTTGAGGCTGCCCAGCAGGTCATGGCTGACCTTCTCGATTTCCGATGCTGCGCGCTGGCTCTGCTCCGAGAGCTTGCGCACCTCGTCTGCGACCACCGCGAAGCCGCGCCCGTGTTCGCCGGCCCGCGCTGCTTCAATGGCGGCATTGAGCGAGAGCAGGCGCGTCTGCTGCGCGACCTGGTCGATCAGGTCGGTGGTCCTGACCACCTGGCCGATGTTGGCGTCGAGGAATCCGAGCACATCGGTGACCTCACGCATCGCGCCGGACAGCGATTCGAGGTGGCCGAGGGTGGACAGCGCTGACGCGGTCGCACCGTCGACCGAGTTCAAGGCATTCTCGACCACGGCGGCCGATTCGCGGGTGCGCGACACCACGTCCGCCACACGGGCGCGGATCGCGTCGAGTTCGCACTGTGCGTGCTGCACACGCCCCTGCTGCACCATCGCGCGCGCTTGCGAAGATCGTGACAGCTCGCGCACCGAGTCGAACACGCCATCAAGGCGCTGATCGAGCGTCTGCCAGCGGCCGACACGTTCCTTGAGCCCTTCGAACATGCGTGCGAACGAAGCCCCGAGACTCGTGGAATAGCGCGCGTCGACACTGAAACTCATGCGCAGGTCGCCATCGGCGATGTCCTGGGCGACCTTGGCCAACGCCGCCGGCTCGCCGCCGACCGCAGCGAACAGTTGTCGCGAAGTGCGCCATGCGAAGACGCCGATGCCGCCGGCGAGAACGATGAGGAACAGTGCGCCGGCAATTTCGTAGACCCGGATGGTCTTCGCGAATACCTGCTGTTCTCGCGTCGCCGCTTCACCCGCCGCCTTGTTGAGGGCGTCGGCGTTGGCAGAGAGGCGGCCGAGCGTAAGTTGCAGCACCGGCAGCATGAACTGCGCGGCCTCGTTCTGCCCCTTCTCGACAGCCGGGATGATTTCCTTCTCGACCTTGGTGAAGACTGCTTCCGACAGCGCTTGCTGCTGCTTGAACAACTCGGCGATTTTCGGGTCAGCCAGTATCGGATCGCGCGACCATTGCTGCACCGCCTGATCAAAGCGACCACGACTCGCCTTGTAGCGCGCGACCAGCGGCGCGACGTCGCCGGACGATTCGACCAGCGCGAAGGTGGCGTTGATTGCCTCGAGCGGATAGAGCGCCGGTGGCACCACGCTGGCTTCGAAGTTGCGCGTGCGCACCACCGAGTCCACCGAGCCGCCAACCCGGTTCAGCGCGACATAGAGGATCACCACGCTGGCAAGCATGCCCACCACCGACACCACGGTGAGTAGCAACAAGGCCCGCCTGATCTGGATATCCCCTGCAAGCCCCGGCTTGCGCCCCAATGCATTCATGCCGCCTCCTCACGCCTTGCCGTGACCACTACTTCAGCGCAGTCAAGTCGCCAGCTCGTCACATTTTCATGTGCGTCTGATTGCGTTTTTGTGACGGTAACGTTGCGGTGTCACACGGGCCGTTAGCGCCCCCGACTGGCCCGGTTTCGGACCCGGCGCGCGGCTTGCTAGGCCAGACAGGCCATGCCGCCCACACTCGATACCTCCGCAGCGCCCGTCCAGCGCGTCATCAAGATCCGTCGCGACTACAACAGCTGGGTCGCGCGCGAGACGATGGAGGACTACGCGTTGCGTTTCACGCCGCGCAGCTTCCGCCGCTGGAGCGAGCTGCGGGTCGCGAACACCGCCTTCGGCGTGGCGTCCTTTCTGGTGCTTGAAGCAGTCGGCGCCACCATGTTGGTGCAGGCGGGCTTCATCAATGCACTGTTCGCGATCATCGCGACCGGGCTGATCATCTTCCTCGCCGGCTTGCCGATCAGTTTCTACGCGGCCCGCTATGGGCTGGACATGGATCTGCTCACGCGTGGTGCAGGCTTCGGCTACATCGGCTCGACCATCACCTCGCTGATCTACGCCTCATTCACCTTCATCTTCTTCGCGCTCGAAGCGGCGATCATGGCCTACGCGCTGGAGATGGCCTTCGGCATCCCGCCAGCGTGGGGCTATGTGCTCTGTGCGCTGGTCGTGATTCCGCTCGTCACGCATGGCGTCACCACCATCAGCCGCCTGCAAACCCTGACCCAGCCGCTATGGCTGCTGATGCTGGCGCTGCCCTTTGTCTTCGTGCTGTGGCAGGAGCCGACGGTACTCGCCGGCCTCGCGAGCTATGCGGGTGCGAATGGCGCAGGCGGCAGCTTCAGCGTGCCGCTGTTCGGCGCCGCGCTCACCGTGGGCATCGCGTTGATTACGCAGATGGGCGAGCAGGCGGACTACCTGCGCTTCATGCCGGAGCGCACCGCAGCCAACCGCAGGCGCTGGTTCGCCGGCGTGATCGTCGGCGGCCCCGGCTGGGTGGTGCTGGGCGTGGCGAAGATGCTGGGCGGCGCGCTGCTCGCGTGGCTCGCGCTGCGCAATGCGGTGCCGGCGGACAAGGCGGTCGACCCGAACCAGATGTACCTGATCGGCTTCTCGCATGTGTTCGCCGCACCGGGCTGGGCACTATGGGCAACGGTGATCTTCGTGGTGATCTCGCAGCTCAAGATCAACGTCACCAACGCCTACGCCGGCTCGCTGGCGTGGTCCAACTTCTTCGCGCGGCTGACGCACAGCCACCCCGGCCGCGTGGTGTGGATGGTGTTCAACACGCTGATCGCACTGATGCTGATGGAGCTGAACGTATTTCAAGCGCTCGGGCAGGTGCTGGGGCTGTATTCCAACATCGCTATCAGCTGGATGATGGCCGTCGTCGCGGATCTGGTGATCAACAAGCCGCTCGGCTTGTCGCCCAAGAGCATCGAATTCAAGCGCAGCCATCTGTACGACATCAACCCGGTCGGTGTCGGCACGATGGCGATCGCCTCTGCGCTCTCGATATCAGCCTGGGTCGGCCTGCTCGGCGCCGCCCTGCAGCCATTCGCCTCCTTCCTGGCGATCGGCGCCGCACTGGTCTGTTCGCCGCTGATCGCGTGGGCAACCGGCGGCAAGTACTACCTCGCACGCAAGGCCGAAGTGCGCAGCACCGGCGCGCATCGCTGCTGCATCTGCGACCGCGAATACGAGTCGGACGACACCGCCCACTGCCCCGCCTACCAGGGGCCGATCTGCTCGCTATGCTGCTCGCTCGATGCGCGCTGCAACGACCTGTGCAAGCCGCAGGCGCGACTTTCGTCGCAGTGGAACGGGCTGTTGCAGCGCGTGTTGCCGCGCGCGGTGCTGCCCTATGTCGAGACCGGGCTGGGCCATTACCTGCTGCTGATGGCCGGCATCGTGCCCTTCCTCGCGCTGCTGATGGGCCTGCTGTACTACCACGAGTGGGTGGTCGTCGGCAGTCAGCATGCCGCGCTGCTGCCGCATCTGCAGCAGAGCTTCATCAAGGCCTTCTCGGCGCTGCTGCTGGTGAGCGGCGTGGTGGCCTGGTGGATGGTGCTGACGCACAAGAGCCGGCAGGTCGCGCAGGAAGAATCCAACCGCCAGACCGCCGCGCTGATGCAGGAGATTGCCTCGCACCGCCGCACCGACGAACAACTGCAGAAGGCGCGGCAGGTCGCCGAACAGGCGAACCAGGCGAAGAGCCGCCATATCACCGCGATCAGCCACGAGTTGCGCACACCGCTCAACAGCATTCTCGGCTACGCGCAGATCCTTGACGGCGACGAATCGATTCCGGCGCACCGGCGCCAGGCGGTATCAGTGATCCGGCGCAGCGGCGACCACCTGCTCTCGCTGATCGAAGGCACGCTGGATCTCGCGCGCATCGAAGGCGGCAAGCTCACGCTCGACATCCGCCCGCTCGACTTCCCGGATTTCATCGCGCAGATCGTCGGTATGTTCGAACTGCAGGCGCGCAACAAGGGCCTCGCCTTCCACTTCGAACAACTCGGCGAGTTGCCGCCGGTGGTGCGGGCGGATGAGAAGCGGCTGCGCCAGATCCTGATCAACCTGCTCGGCAACGCGGTGAAGTTCACGCAGCGCGGCGAGGTGCGTTTCCGCCTGCGCTACCAGCGCGAGATGGCGCTGTGCGAGATCATCGACAGCGGCCCCGGTATCGCCCCCGATGAGATCGAGCACATCTTCGAGCCCTTCGCACGCGGCAGCGCGGCGAGCCAGGGTGGCGCCGGCGGCACCGGGCTCGGCCTGACGATCACCCGCATGCTGACCGACCTGATGGGCGGCGAAATGTCGGTGACCAGCACGCCCGGCGCCGGCAGCAGCTTCCTTGTGCGGCTCTTCCTGCCGCAGGTCCATGGCATGCAGGCCGCGCGACTGCGGGCCGACACGGTACGCATCGGCTACGTTGGCGTGCGGCGGCGGATCCTGGTGGTGGATAACGAACGGGTGGATCGCGAGTTGCTGGTCAGTCTGCTTGCGCCGCTCGGTTTCGAGGTCGCAGATGCCGCGAACGGCTATGAGTGCCTGGAACGTGCACCGCTATTCAAGCCGCATCTGGTGTTCATGGACCTTGCGATGCCTGGCATCGACGGCTGGGAAACCCTGCGCCGCCTGCGCGCGCAGGGCTGCGACGCGCAACTCGCTGTACTTTCCGCCAACGCCTTCGACCGCGGGCTCGACAACGACATCGCGCTGCCGCCCGAGGACTTCCTCGTCAAGCCGCTGCGGGTGGAAGATCTGCTCGACTGGATCGGCCACCGCCTGCAACTCGAATGGGTCAGCGCGCCGCGCAAGGAATCAGCCCCTGAATCCGTCCCCAACGCTGGCGCCCCGCTCAGCTATCCGCCGGAAGCGGCGCTGCGAGCCCTGGAGAGCGCCGTCTCGCTGGGTTACCCGCGCGGTGTGCTTGATACGCTGGCCGGCATCGAGCACGCCGACCCGGCTTACGCCGAGTTCGTGCGCGTGATGCGGGGCCTCGCGCGCCAGTTCCAGTTCGAACCGATGCAGGCCATCATCCGCAAGGGCCTGCAAACCGCAAACAGGGAGACTGTCCGTGCCGATGCCTGAACGCGCCGGCGTCGTGCTGATCGTCGACGACATCCCGGAAAACCTGTCGCTGCTGCATGACGCGCTCGACGAGTCCGGCTACACCGTGCTGGTCGCCACCAACGGGCAGGATGCGCTGCTGCGCGCGCGCCAGAGCGCGCCGGACGTGATCCTGCTCGACGCGATGATGCCCGGCATCGACGGCTTCGAAACCGCGCGCCGGCTCAAAGCCGACTTCGCGACGCAGGCGATTCCGATCGTCTTCATGACCGGGCTTACCGAGACCGAACATGTCGTCGCGGCCTTTGCCGCCGGCGGCGCCGACTATGTGACCAAGCCGATCCGCCCGCAGGAAGTGCTGGCGCGCATCGCCGCCCACCTGCAGAACGCCCGCCAGATGCGGCAGGCACGCAGCGCACTCGATGCCTTCGGCCAGGCCACCGTGGCGGTGCGCGCGAGCGACGGCAAGCTGGTCTGGCAGACGCCACTGGCGCGTCAGTTGCTCAACGCCTATTTCGGCACCGAGCGAGATGCAACCCCGCCACGCCTGCTCGAATGGATTGCCGCCGCCGACGCGGCGCGCCGGGAAGGGCGAGAACACCCGACGCTGCTGGTCGCGCAGGGCAGCCGGCGCCTGATGTCCACGTTTCACGACCAGACGGGCGACGACGAATGGCTGGTCGTGCTTCGCGAAGAGAACGACGGCTCCGCGATCGAATCCCTGATGGCGGCCTTCCGCCTGACCACCCGCGAAGCCGAAGTGCTCTACTGGGTCACGCAGGGGAAGACCAGCCCCGACATCGGCACCATCCTTGGCAGCAGCCCGCGCACCGTGAACAAGCATCTCGAACACATCTTCGAAAAGCTCGGTGTCGAAACCCGCACTGCGGCCGCCAACATGGCGATGGGCCGCATGCGGGCGCGCCCCGATACGGCCGGCGCCTGAAAAGCAAAAAGCCCCGGTGATGCGGGGCTTTTGCGTTCGCGCGACGGCGCGGGGATTACTTGGCCGGCTTGGCTTCCGGCGCTGCAGCGGGCTTGGCTTCGGCCGGTTTGGCTTCGGTCTTCGCGGCCGGCTTGGTTGCTTCGGTCGGCTTGGCGGCGTGCTGCTTGTGCGTGGTCTTCTTGCTTGTCGCGGCCGGTTTGCTCACCGGCGTGGACTGGGTGGCCGCCGGTGCATCGGCAGCAAACACGCCAGCGGCAAAGGTCAGGGCGCTCAGGGTCAGAATCAGCTTTTTCATGGTCAGGCTCCTCGGGGTTTGTAGGCTGCCTTCCGTCTGAAGGCATGGCTGCATTCTGCGATCCCACCCCTTAAGCCTGACTTAGCGCGGATTAAGCCGGACTTAAGCGGTACATCAGCGATCGCCAGTGGCGAAGCACCCCGAGCACGTTCTGCACGACTGCGCTACGCTGAGCCTTCGTCTCTCACCGGAGGTCGCGCCATGTCTTGCCGCCCAGGCTTTCGCGCTTGCGCATCGCCGCTGCTGGCCTTGCTGCTCACCGCCTGCGGCAGTGCGCCGCCGAGCACGCTGCGCGCAAGCATTCCAGTCACCACCGGCTGGTTCGATGGCCGGCCGGTGTATTACCTGACGACGGACATTTCCGACCCGGCGATGGCCGCGATGGCGAAGGTCAACCTCGCACCCCGCATGGCCAACGCGATTCCGCCGGCAGACACGCCCGGGCGCAGCGCGATCGACCGGGTCTACAAGTTCGACCCGCCGGTGCAGGCCAGCGTGCTGCCCTCGGCACCGGAACCCTTGGGGGCGACGAGCCGCAGCACCGCCTACTCGCCGATCTGGCGCGTGTGGCTGGTGCGCTGGAAGCCCGGCGCGACGCCACGGGTGCTCCGATCAGAAGCGGATGTGCTGGCGGCCGACGACGCCGGCGAGATCCAGCTGAGCGTCACCGACATCATCGTCAATTGCCCGGTCATCGGCTACGACGGCCATTGGCTGCCCGGCGTCGAACCCTGACTCCGACTCCCGATTTGCTCCGGTAAACGCAAAAGCCCCGGCAGAACCGGGGCTTTCGCTGAAGCGCGATTGCGCCAGACTTACTTGGCCGGTTTGGCTTCCGGCGTCGCTGCGGGCTTGGCTTCAGCCGGCTTCGCGGCAGGCTTGGCTTCGGTCGTCGCGGCCGGCTTGGTTGCTTCGGTCGGCTTGGCGGCGTGCTGCTTGTGGGTGGTCTTCTTGCTTGTCGCGGCCGGTTTGCTCACCGGCGTGGACTGGGTGGCTGCCGGTGCATCGGCAGCGAACACACCAGCGGCGAAGGTCAGGGCGCTCAGGGTCAGAATCAGCTTTTTCATGGTCAGGCTCCTCAGGGTTTGTAGGCTGCCTTCCGTCTGAAGGCATGGCTGCATTCTGCGAGCCCACCCCTTAAGCCTGACTTAGCGCGACTTAAGCCGGAATTAAGCGCGCCGGGATCGATCCGAACGTCGCATTCAGGCCGACGCGGGAGGCTGCGGAAACGCCATGTTGTCGGTGAGCACCGGATGCTGCGGGTCACACTCGCCAACCACCGCGTTGATCAGGCGCCGCGCGATCGACAGGCGGTGCGGCAATTGCGGCAGCGCATCGAGCGCGAACCACTGCGCATCGACGATCTCATCGGGCTGGCATGCGATCTCGCCGCCAGCCCAGTCAGCGACGAACGCCACCATCAGCGAATGCGGAAACGGCCAGCCCTGGCTGCCGAAGTAGCGCAGATTGCAGACCTCGACGCCCACCTCCTCGCGCGTCTCACGACGGATGCATGCTTCCAGCGACTCGGAAGGCTCGACGAAGCCCGCGAGCGCGCTATACATCGTGCCGGGGAACTTCGCGCCATGCGCAAGCAGCAGCTCGCGCCCGCCGGGTCCATCGCGTTTGACCAGCACCATCATCGCCGGCGCGATGCGCGGATAGGCACTGTGCCCGCAAGCCGGGCAGGCACGCGCACGACCACCGTCGTGCGCCCGCATCTCGGCCGCGCAGGCGCCGCAGTAGCGGTGCGTGCGGTCGAACTCGAGGATCTGTTGGGCACGACCGGCAATTGCGAGCAGATCGTCGGGCAGCCGGTTGAAGAGGCGCCGAACTGGCTCCGCCACAAGGCCCACCGGCAATTCACGATCAGCGATCGAGGCGACCCAGCAATAGGCGGCGCCTAGCTTGCCGACGCAGCGGCACTCGGTCGTGACAACTCCCGACGCACGGAGGACGGCGCCATCCGGCAGCACGCAGGCCGGTGACGCCTCTTGAACGAGCAGCGCCGAATCCTGAAAGACAAACCAGAGATCCTCCGGCAGCGGCGCGCGGTCGCACGACCATAAGGGTTCAAAGTCGGCAGGCAGCAACATGGCTTCGTGAACGGAAACGGGGCCCACAGCATAGCGTGAGCCCCGTTTCTCGTACCGGGAACGACCTTGGCGTCGCTTCCCGATACCGCCTCAGCGCAGTGCCGACCGGCGGCGTGCGATCGCCCCGATCATGCCGATGCCGCACAGCATCAGCGTCCAACCCGAGGGTTCCGGCACCGCTGCGGTCAGCAGCACCAGCGATTGGCCAGCGGGGGGATAGCGCGTGGTCAGGATCTGGCCCTGGTCGTTCAAGGCAGAGATCAGGAACGGCGTGCCGTACTCGCCTTCGCCACCGACGAATTCGCCCACGCCCTAGTGCCAGAACACCAGGCGCGAGTTCGAAATGCTGTCCGAGGTGATGCCATTCCAGACGCCGCCCAGCACGTTGCAGTTTGCGTTCACTTCAAACGCACTCGAGTGGCAGTACCCCGCTGCGCCGAGCCTTCGTCTCCGGTGCGCATGCGGTCACATCGGGGCGCGAGAATTGGCGGCGAGCATGAGAGCACCCGCCGTGCAAAGGCTACCGCGCCTCGTAATCGGCCGCTTCGGCGATCACCACGCGCCCTTTTCCCGAAGCTTTTGCACGGTACATGGCGGCGTCGGCAGCGCGCACCAGCCCGTGCGCGTCGGTTTGAATCGTCGACGACAGGGCCACCCCCACACTGGCGCCTACCTTGACCGTTTCAGTGGTCAGATGCACCGGCTCCGAGATGGTGCGAAGTAGCCGCTCGGCCAGCGCACGGGCTTCATCGGTACCGTCCGCGATGCTGGCAATCAGCGCAAACTCGTCCCCGCCCAGTCGCGCCACCAGATCCCCCTGACGCAATGCCCGGTTCAGGCGCTGCGCGATCACCTTCAGCAAGGCGTCTCCGGTGTCATGCCCGAAACTGTCATTGACCGCCTTGAAGCCATCCAGATCGACGAACAGCACCGCCAGCGTGCCGCCTTGCGCATGACGCCGCGCAAGCTGTTGATCGTAGGCACGCCGGTTTGCAAGGCCGGTGACGGTGTCGGTCAAGGCCGCATCGCGCAAGGCATCCGATTCCGCGCGCGCGGCAGAAACGTCCTGCGCCACGTACACGATCGATGGCGCACGCCCGGCACGCCCCACCGCTGTGCCGGACAACAGGAGCCAGGTATTGCGCGTGCTGTTGCGCACCCGTGCCTCGACGTTCTTCAACCCGGCTTGCGCCCCGGACATGTCGAGCAGCTGATCGAGCGGGGTGCCGATCACCACGTTCCGTGATGGTTCGAGCAGACCCATCATGGCGGCGTTGGCGTACTCGACAAGACCTTCCGAGTTCGCCACGAACACCGGAACTGCGACCTTGTCGATCGCTGCGCTGCGCCACGCAGCCAGGCGACGTGCTTCAAAGAACTGGCGGAGCGCACGCTCTGCAAGGAAATGGCCGGTGATCACGAAGGCCGCCGCCGGGAAGGCCGCACTCGAATAGGCCACAACATGAAACCCCACCGGCACGCCGCTGACAGCATGCAGCGCGAGTGGCGCCACAGGCAGCACTACGTTGAGGGTGACGTTGACCCGCAGCGGGAAGACGAAACTCACAACCGGGGCCAGCAAGTAGAAGAACATGAAGCCCGGCATCCCCAGCAGCGCACCGTTCGCAATCCTGTCGTGCACCACGCTGAGCAGGATTTCGATCAGCACCGTGCAGAGCGCGGCAAGCCAAGCCCCGACATCGCTGCGCTCATAGAGCTTCACGCTCAGCGGCACCACCAGGCTCAGCAAGACCATGGCGATCCGCAGCCCCAGGGTATCCATCGCATGCGCCGGGTCGACGCCCCATTCCCAGCTCCACATCGCCGCAGTGAGCGCGGGCGTAAACAGCGCGGCGTGGAATGCCAGGCTGCGGAACTGTGCATATTTGTCGGCGAGGAAGGCGTCCGGAAAGCGCTCGCTCATGGGTTCGTTCGTATTTGTATCCCTCACATAACGACGCGAAGGCCCGCTTCCTTGAGCACCTCGCTGACCGCATGCTTTGCAGCGAAAGGCCTCTCGGGCACCTACGCAATCTGACGTATTCCTCGATCGGGGCGCCGGCCCTAATGTGGCACCGCAGCATCCCACTGACCCCGTGACCCCAACTGATTCGAGGAAGAGCGTCCATGAGCACCCGTCGCAATTTCGTGAAAATGACTGCAATGTCCGCCGCGCTCGCCGTGTGCGGATTCACTTCGCTGGCCGCGCAAGCCGCCGACACCATCAAGGTCGGCATCCTGCACTCGCTGTCCGGCACGATGGCCATCTCGGAAACGGCGCTGAAGGAAACCGCGCTGATGGCGATCGAAGAGATCAACGCCAAGGGCGGCGTGCTGGGCAAGAAGCTCGAGCCGGTGGTGGTCGACCCGGCCTCGAACTGGCCGCTGTTCGCCGAAAAGGCGCGCCAACTGCTGTCGAAGGACAAGGTCGCGGTGACCTTCGGTTGCTGGACCTCGGTGTCGCGCAAGTCGGTACTGCCGGTCTACAAGGAACTCAACGGCCTGCTGTTCTACCCGGTGCAGTACGAGGGTGAAGAACTTGAGAAGAACGTGTTCTACACCGGCGCCGCGCCCAACCAGCAGGCGATCCCGGCGGTGGAATACCTGATGAGCAAGGACGGCGGCGAGGCCAAGCGCTTCGTGCTGCTGGGTACCGACTATGTGTACCCGCGCACCACCAACAAGATCCTGCGCGCCTTCCTCAAGAGCAAGGGCGTCGCCGATGCGGACATCATGGAGGAGTACACCCCCTTCGGGCACTCCGACTACCAGACCATCATCGCCAAGATCAAGAAGTTCGCCTCCGAGGGCAAGAAGACCGCGGTGGTGTCGACGATCAACGGCGACTCCAACGTGCCTTTCTACAAGGAACTCGGCAATGCCGGCCTGAAGGCGACCGATGTGCCGGTCGTGGCCTTCTCGGTGGGTGAAGAGGAACTGCGTGGCGTCGACACCAAGCCGCTGGTCGGCCATCTGGCCGCGTGGAACTACTTCGAGTCGATCAAGAACCCGACCAACGCCGCCTTCATCAAGGCCTACCAGGGCTGGGCGAAGAAGAACAACCTGCCGAAGGCCGACACGGTCGTGACCAACGACCCGATGGAAGCCACCTACATCGGCATCTACATGTGGAAGCAGGCGGTCGAAAAGGCCAAGAGCACCGACGTCGACAAGGTCATCGCCGCGATGGGCGGTCAGAAGTTCAAGGCGCCGTCGGGCTTCGAGGTCGAGATGGACCCGAAGAACCACCACCTGCACAAGCCGGTGTTCATCGGCGAAGTGAAGGCCGACGGCCAGTTCAACGTGGTGTGGAAGACCAAGGGCCCGATCAAGGCCCAGCCGTGGAGCCCGTACATCCCCGGCAACGACAAGAAGAAGGACGAGCCGGACGCACAGTAAGCCCGGCCCATCCCTGAACGCTGCACCGCACTGCGGTGCAGCCCTCCCGGCCGGTTCGCCTCTCGGCGTGCCGGCCGGCACCACGAACACGGAACGGCCGCCCCATGGTCAGACTCCTTTTCCTGCTTGCGCTGCTCGCGCGCCTTGCCTGGTCACCGGCCTGCGCAGCGCTCGACCCCGCCCAACTCGCACGCCTCGGTGCAGACGATTCTGACGAGAAGATTGCCGCGATCGCGGCCCTCGCCAGCGGCGACCCCGAAGCGGTACTGCCGATCTTCAAGGCGCTGTCGGAAGACGCCCTGTTCGTCGCCGGTGACAAGCTGGTGCGTCTCGACGGTGAAAGCTACATCGATGTGGCGACCGGCAAAGCGCTGACCGCGGCACCCGAGAACGCCGAGGCGGTCAGCATCAACAACCGCGTGCGTCGCACGCTGGACGCCGCGCTCGCCGGCCTGCGCCTGTTCGCCAGCGAACGCGAGGTGCGCCTCACCGCTGCAAAGGACGTGAGCGCCAACGCCAGTGCAGAGATCCTGCCGCTGCTCGACAAAGCCCTGGCCAAGGAGTCCGACCCACATATCAAACAATTGCTGGTGCTCGCACAGGCCAAGGCCAACCTCGGCGCCGACGATGCCGGCGCGCGCCTGAAGGCGGTCAAATCGCTCGCCGACAGTGCCGACCCGGCCGTGCGCCAACTGCTCGCCGCCATGCTCGACAAGAGCAGCGGCAGCTACAAGGAAACCGATGAAACGGTGCGTATCGCCGCCGTCGCCTCGCTGACGCAGATCGAACGCCGCATCGCGATCGGTGAGAACCTCGGCCGCATCTTCACCGGCATCTCGCTCGGCTCGATCCTGCTGCTCGCCGCGCTGGGGCTCGCGATCACCTACGGCGTGATGGGCGTGATCAACATGGCGCATGGCGAGCTGCTGATGGTGGGCGCCTACACCACCTGGGTGGTGCAAGGCCTGTTCCGCAGCTATGCGCCGCAGTGGCTTGATGCCTACGTGCTGGCGGCGATCCCGCTCGCCTTCGTCGTCGCCGCACTGGTCGGCGTGGCGATGGAACGGCTTGTGATTCGCCACCTCTACGGCCGCCCGCTGGAAACCCTGCTCGCCACCTGGGGCCTGTCGCTGGTGCTGATCCAGGCCGCGCGCGTGATCTTCGGGCCACAGAACCAGGAAGTCGCCAACCCCAACTGGATGAGTGGCGGCATCGAGCTCTATGCCGGCGCCATGCTGCCGCTCAACCGCATCGCGATCATCGGCTTCGCGCTGTTCGTGCTGCTGATCGTGTGGCTGATGATGCAGAAGACGCGGCTCGGCATGTTCGTGCGCGCCGTGACGCAGAACCGCCCGATGGCCGGCTGCGTCGGCGTGCCGACACGGCGCATCGACACACTGGCTTTCGCGATTGGCTCCGGCATCGCCGGCCTCGGCGGCGTCGCGCTGTCGCAGATCGCCAACGTCGGGCCCGACATGGGCCAGGGCTACATCGTCGACTCCTTCCTCGTCGTCGTGCTCGGCGGCGTCGGCCAGCTCGCCGGTGCGGTGTGGGCCGCGCTCGGGCTGGGCATCGTCACGAAGTTCCTCGAAGGCTGGGCCGGCGCGGTGATCGCGAAGATCCTCGTGCTGCTCTTCATCATTGTGTTCATCCAGAAGCGTCCGCAGGGGCTGTTTGCCCTCAAGGGCCGCTTCGTCGAGAGCTGATCATGCGCACGCCACTGACCCTTCGATTCCTCACAGCCATGCCACGCAGCGGCTGGATCGCACTGGCGCTGTTCGCCCTCGTCGCCTGGGTGCTGGTGCCGGCCGCACACCTCGCGCTGCCCGAGGGTCACCCGCTGCATGTGTCGGACTACTTCGTGACGCTGACCGGCAAGGTGCTGTGCTACGCGGTGGTGGCAGTGGCGATGGACCTGATCTGGGGCTACGCCGGCATCCTGTCGCTCGGCCACGGGCTCTTCTTCGCGCTCGGCGGCTACGCCTTCGGCATGTACCTGATGCGGCAGATCGGGCGCGACGGCAGTTACCACGCCGACTTGCCGGACTTCATGGTGTTCCTCGACTGGAAAGCCCTGCCCTGGTACTGGACCGGCAGCGACAGCTTCCTCTGGGCGCTGGTGCTGGTGGTTGTGGTGCCGGCCGCGATTGCGTGGGTGTTCGGCTACTTCGCCTTCCGCTCGCGCATCAAGGGCGTGTATTTCTCGATCATCACGCAGGCGCTCACCTACGCCGCGATGCTGCTGTTCTTCCGCAACGAAACCGGTTTCGGTGGCAACAACGGCTTCACCGACTTCAAACGTATTCTCGGCTATTCGATCACCGCGCCGGAAACCCGGCTGGTGCTGTTCGGCCTCTCGGCGCTGCTGCTGATGTGCACGCTGCTGCTCGGCCGCTACCTCGTCACCTCGAAGTTCGGCCGCGTGCTCGCCGCGATCCGCGATGCCGAGTCGCGCGTGATGTTCATCGGCTACAACCCGCTGCACTACAAGCTCTTCATCTGGACCCTCTCGGCCGTGCTGTGCGCGCTGGCCGGTGCGCTGTACGTGCCGCAGGTAGGCATCATCAATCCGGGCGAGATGAGCCCGGCGAACTCGATCGAGATTGCGATCTGGGCTGCGGTCGGTGGCCGCGGCACGCTGATCGGCCCGGTGCTCGGCGCCTTCACGGTGAGCCTCGCGAAGAGCTGGTTCACCGTGAGCTTCCCCGAGTACTGGCTGTTCTTCCTCGGGCTGCTGTTCATCCTCGTCACGCTCTACCTGCCGGAAGGCCTGGTTGGTCTGTGGCGGCGCGTTCGCCACACACGCGATACGACACCCGCCGCACCCAAGGCCGTCGCGAAGGCTGCGCACGCCCCCGCGAGCACCTCCACCCACAGCACCCCGCCCGACGCTGCCGCCGCTGAAGGAGCATCCGCATGAAAGTGGGCACCCTCGAACACGCCGATCCAACCCAGCGCGAACAATGGGAAGACGGCGCGCCGACCGGCCGTGTGATGACGCCCGGCGAGCTGGATCTCTCGCACAAGGTCATCCTCTACCTTGAAGACATCACCGTCAGCTTCGATGGCTTTCGCGCCCTCAACGCGCTGACGCTGACGATCGACGCCGGCGAGCTGCGCTGCATCATCGGCCCCAACGGCGCCGGCAAGACCACCATGATGGACGTGATCACCGGCAAGACGCGCCCCGACGCCGGCCGCGCCTTCTTCGGCCAGACGATGGATCTGACGCGTATGCGCGAGCCGGAGATCGCGCATGCCGGCATCGGCCGCAAGTTCCAGAAGCCGACCATCTTCGAGCAGCACACGGTGTTCGAGAACCTCGAACTCGCGATGAAGACCGACAAGCGCGTGTGGCGCAGCCTGCTCGCGCAACTCACCGGCGAGCAGCGCGACCGCGTCGCGGAAACGCTCAAGCGCATCCGCCTCACCAGCGAGGCCGACCGCCCCGCCGGCCTGCTGTCGCACGGCCAGAAGCAGTGGCTGGAGATCGGCATGCTGCTGATGCAGGAGCCGCGCCTGCTGCTGCTCGACGAACCGGTGGCTGGCATGACCGACGAGGAAACCGAACGCACTGCGGAACTCTTCGTCTCGCTCGCCGGCGAGCACTCGCTAATGGTGGTCGAGCACGACATGGCCTTCGTCAAGGCGCTGGGCGGCAAGGTCACGGTGCTGCACGAAGGTAGCGTGCTGGCCGAGGGCGACCTCGAAACCGTACAGAACGACCCACGCGTGATCGAGGTCTATCTTGGCCGCTGATCGCCCGGCGCACCGGCTGCCCCCCTCTGCCGCTCCGGCGCGCGGCCTGCTACGCTACGCGCATGGTTACCGGCACCGGCAAGTTCGATTACTTCCTCTGGCGTACCTCGCTGAAATGGCAGGAGGCGGTCGCCGCTGCGACCGCGGTGATCGAGCGCTGGAACACCCTGACGCCGTTCGTGATGACGCTCGACAAGCGCGATGCGGTGTGGATCGTGCGCCACGGCTCCACCGCAGCGCCCTTCTTCCAGTTGCGCGAAGACTCGCTGCGCGGCTCGGTGCCGCGCGTCGGCGATCCACTCGCCGCGCTGCTGCTGCTGTGTCTGGTGCGGGCGCACGGAGACGCCTTCCGGCTCACCTTCACCGACGGTCAGCCGATCGACGCGGCCAAGCTCGATCCGAACGAGCTGGCGTCGCTGCTGCCGCACGCCAACCATGCCGTGTTCCGCAAGTTGCTGATCGCGGGCAGCGAAGCACCACCGCCCGCCGCGCCGACCACGCCACCGGCCGCCTGATCCCGGTTTTTCCCAACGCCCGCCAGCCGCGCCCCGCGCAGGCCGGTGTGCGCCATCGCCCGTATCGCGGAGCCTGACCATGCTCACCGTCTCCAACCTGAACCAGTACTACGGCGGCAGCCACATCCTGCGCGACCTCTCTTTCGAAGTGCCGACCGGCAAGGTCACGACCCTGTTGGGCCGTAATGGCGTCGGCAAGACCACGCTGTTGAAGACACTGATGGGCCTCGTTCCCGCGAAGACCGGCACAGTCCGCTTCTGGGATGCCGACCTGACGCGCAGCCCCTCGCACGCCCGGGTGCGCGCCGGTATCGGCTATGTGCCACAGGGCCGCGAGATCTTCCCGCGCCTGACGGTGGCCGAGAATCTGGAGATGGGCCTCGCAGTGAAGCCCGCCAGTGCGCAGGTACCTGAACGCATCTTCGAGATGTTCCCGGTGCTGCGGCAGATGATGAAGCGCCGCGGCGGCGACCTCTCAGGTGGGCAGCAGCAGCAACTCGCGATCGGTCGAGCATTGGCCGCGGGGCCGAAGCTGCTGATCCTTGACGAACCGACCGAAGGCATCCAGCCCTCGATCATCAAGGACATCGAACGCGCCATCCGCGCCCTGGCCGAATCCGGCGAGATGGCGATCCTGCTGGTCGAGCAGTACTACGATTTCGCGCGCTCGCTGGCCGACCAGTACATCGTGATGGAACGCGGCGAAATCGTGATGCGCGGTGAAGGCAAGAACATGGACGCGGACGGCGTGCGCGAGCGGCTGTCGGTGTAGCCCGAAGGATTAGCACGCAGGCAGCGAAACCCCGGCGGACACCACTTGACCAAATTTGCGATCAAGTGAATTCATCATTCGATGGAAAAGCTTTTGTGTGATGCAACAAGGACTTGCGTACAGTACGTCTCAGAGAAAGCGCATTGAGACGACGAAGGAGAACGCAACATGATGATGCTTGCACTGACCGTTCCGCTGGTGATCCTCGCTGCCTGGCCGAAGCACGACGACATCGCCGAGTTCCTCGAAAAGCTCGACAAGGAACAGCGCGCACAGTAAGCGCGAATGCCCCGAAGGACGGGGACACGAATAAACAGAAAGCCCGCTTTTCAGCGGGCTTTCTTTTGGTTCCGTTCTTGAGGCAGCCGCCTCCCGGAACCGGGGTTTGCGTGCCAGGCACGCGGGCGACACGGAGTCGCCGGGGGCTGTGCCCCCACTGGCCCTCGAAGGGCCGCATCTTGAAGTGCTACGCCTTGACGTTGATCACTCGTCCGATAGTCTGTCCATTGAGATTCGTCGTCTGGGCGACCTGCTGAGCTTGCTGAGCCTGTTCCGGGCGCTCTTCTGCCCTCGCACGCTCCGCTTGCTGCGCCTGACGGGCAGAGGCGGCTTCCCTAGCCTGAGTAGCCTGCTGCGCATCGGGTGTCTGGACGACGCTCCCCGAAAGGGGACTTACCTCCATTGACCCTCCTTCGCTGAACCGACCGATACGAAGTCATCGGCCTAACTGCAATATAGGCGTCACATTGGATTTGTGCAGGGGTACGACGTGCCTCGCAGTTATAAAAAGTGTGTCATCCAGTAAAATCGCGCCGGTGAGTACCGAAATGAACCCCAGCAACGCCCCGGAAGCCTCGCCGCTCGGCAAGGCCGTGGCCTATTGCGACCGCTATGCGCCAGAGCTTCTGTTCCCGATTCCGCGTAGCGGCAAGCGCGCCGAAATCGGCATCGGTGCCGACCTGCCCTTCACCGGGCACGACTTGTGGAACGCCTACGAGTTGTCGTGGCTGAACCCGCGCGGCAAGCCGGTCGTCGCGATCGGCACGCTCACGGTACCGGCGGCGTCGCCGAACCTGATCGAATCAAAATCATTGAAGTTGTACTTCAACAGCTTCAACCAGACGCGCTTTGCAACGCTCGCCGAAGTCGAGGCGACGATCGCCCGCGATCTTTCCGCGGCCGCAGGCGCATCGGTCACCGTGGCGCTCCAGACGCTGGACCAGCGCCCCGCGCGCCCGCTCGGCTACCCCGAGGGCGTGCTGCTCGACACGCTCGACATCGATATCGACACCTACGAACCGGCACCGCTGTTGCTGACGGCCGGCGGCCCGGTGGTCGAAGAAACGCTGTACTCGCACCTGCTCAAGTCGAACTGCCTCGTCACCGGGCAACCCGACTGGGGCATGGTGGTGATCCGCTACAGCGGCCCGGCCATCGACCGCGCCGGCCTGCTGCGCTACATCTGCTCCTTCCGCACCCACAACGAATTCCACGAGCAATGCGTGGAGCGCATCTTTGTCGATGTCACCCGCCAGTGCCACCCGCAACGGCTGGAAGTGTGGGCCCGCTACACCCGGCGCGGCGGCCTCGATATCAACCCCTGGCGCGCCAGCGAAGCCCTGCCCGGGCCGGGCAACCTCGGCGAGATCCGGCAATAGCCCACGAGCCACGCACCAGTCTGGTGCCGCAATAATCCACATCGATTAGCACAGCACCGCGCCGGTGCCCACTCGCCCGCGCCCGGTGCGGATGGGCGCCCACGCGCCTGATATCCGGACGTCGCCTTCCGGTGGCCCGAGTTTTGCTCAAGCCCGGGTATGCGGGCGAACACCCAATCCTTGCAGAGAGCAGACCAAATCGACTGCGTGCCGGACGTCGCCACAGGCGGCGCCGGCCACGCGGCATCCCCGCATGGGTGGCGAGCCCGACTCGCCCTGGGTTTTGAACGCCGCGACGCGCGCAGCGTCCTGATCCGCCGCGAACACCTCGGCCCACTGCGGGTGCAGAAGGCGCTCTATCCGGAAGGCGACGCGGTCAGCCACGCGATCCTGCTGCATCCGCCGGCAGGCATTGCTGGCGGCGACTCGCTGGCGATCGACGTGTCGGTGGGCGAAGGCGCCCACGCGCTGCTGACCACTCCGGGCGCCGGCAAGTGGTACCGCGCCGACGGCCGTCCGGCCGAGCAAAGGATTCAGCTGAGCGTCGCCGACGCGGGCAGCCTCGAATGGTTGCCACAGGAAAGCATGGTCTTCGACGGCGCCGACGGGAATGCAACGCTGGACGTGCAACTGAGCGGTAACGCGTGCTTCATCGGCTTCGATCTGTGGTGCCTGGGCCGCCGCGCGCGCGGCGAACGCTTCACGCACGGCCGCATGGACACCGCGATACGCATCGCACGTGACGGTCGCCCTGTCTTTGTCGAACAGGCACGGCTGCGCGGCGACGACCCACGCCTTGGCTCGCGTGCGGTGCTCGGCGGCGCCAGCGTCTTCGGCAGCCTGCTGGTGGCTGCACGCGACATCGACGCCACGCTGGTCGAAGCGTGCCGTAATGAAAGCCCCACGGCCGGGTTAGGCGCCGTCACCCGCCTGCCCGGCCTGCTGGTGGCCCGCTACCGCGGCGACGACGCCGAGGCCGCGCGCCACTGGTTCGCCGCCCTCTGGGCCATCGTCCGGCCGGCACTGCTGAACCGCCCGGCCTGCCCGCCCCGCATCTGGAACACATGATTTCCGCGAGAACCCCATGGAACTGACGCCCCGCGAAAAAGACAAGCTGCTGATCTTCACCGCTGCACTGCTGGCCGAGCGTCGCCGTGCGCGCGGGCTCAAGCTCAACTATCCGGAGGCGGTCGCCTTCATCTCGGCCGCGATCATGGAAGGCGCGCGCGACGGGCGCACCGTCGCCGAACTGATGAGCTACGGCACCACGCTGCTCGCCCGCGACGACGTGATGGACGGCGTACCCGAGCTGATCCCCGAGATCCAGGTCGAAGCCACCTTCCCCGACGGCACCAAGCTCGTCACCGTGCACCACCCGATTCCCTGACTCTGCAGACCGACGACCCGCCATGGACGACAAGATCGAACACGCCCGCCTGCTCGCCCGTTTCAAGCTTCAGGTCCGCCGCCAGCTCGACCAGAGCGTCGACCTCGACCGCCTGGTGCAGGACGCCGAATACGCCCGCACCCGGCTCGCCGAAATCGAGGATCTCGCCGACGATGAAGACTTGCTGGTGATGCTGCTGACGCTGCGCGAACAGCTGCTGCCGCGCGCCGTCGCGACTGCACCGATGCCGGCCACGACACCGAGCGCCGCAGCCAAACCGGTCGAATCGCGCAACTACAGATTCGGCGCCCGCGGCGGCTAGCGTATGCAGATCGAGCGGCTGACGCCGAGCACCTTCGCCACCCATCGCGACGCACTCGCGACGCTGCTGATCGACGCCGTCGAGGGCGGCGCCTCGGTCGGTTTCGTGCTGCCGATCTCGCGCGAAACCGCACTGGCATGGGTGGACGGACTCGCCGCTTCGGTCGCAGACGGCTCGCGCATGATCTGGCTCGCGCTCGACGCTGGAAATGCCCTCGGCAGCGTGCAGCTCGAGCTGGCGATGCGCCAGAACGGCCGTAACCGCGCCGAGGTGCAGAAGCTGATGGTGATGCAGACCGCGCGCCGGCTTGGCATTGCCCGCGCGCTGATGGCTACGGCTGAAGACGCGGCCTTCTCCATGCAGCGCGGACTGCTCTTTCTCGACACCGAAGCCGGCTCGCCGGCTGAAGCCTTCTACCGCGCACTCGGCTGGCACTACGCCGGCGGTCTGCCCGAATACGCCTGCTCGCCCGAAGGCGTGTGGGCTGCAAACGCGATTTACTACAAGACCCTGTTCCGGAGGAACGCCGCATGATTCCCGGAGAACTCGACACGCCCGAGGGCGACATCGAACTCAACGCCGGCCGGCCAACGATTACCGTAGTCGTCGCGAATACCGGCGACCGCCCGATCCAGGTCGGCTCGCACTACCACTTCGCTGAAACCAACGCGGCGCTGGATTTCGACCGCGCCGCCGCACACGGCTTCCGTCTCGACATCGCCGCGGGCACCGCGGTGCGCTTCGAGCCGGGCCAGACCCGCACGGTCACGCTGGTCGCGCTCGCGGGCGAGCGCAAGGTCTTCGGTTTCCGCGGCCTCGTGATGGGAGATCTGTAATGGCGAAAATCTCGCGCCGCGCCTATGCGGAAATGTTCGGCCCCACCACCGGCGACCGCGTGCGCCTCGCTGACACCGAACTCTGGATCGAAGTCGAGAAGGACTACACCCTCTACGGCGAGGAAGTGAAGTTCGGCGGCGGCAAGGTGATCCGCGACGGCATGGGCCAGGGCCAGAAGCTCTCGCATGAAGTGGCCGACACGGTGATCACCAACGCGCTGATCCTGGACCACTGGGGCATCGTCAAGGCTGACATCGCGATCAAGGCAGGCCGCATCGCCGCGATCGGCAAGGCCGGCAACCCGGACATCCAGCCCGGCATCACCATTGCGATCGGCGCCGGCACCGAGATCATCGCCGGCGAGGGCATGATCGTCACCGCTGGCGGCATCGACACGCACATCCACTTCATCTGCCCGCAGCAGATCGACGAAGCGCTGATGAGCGGCGTGACCACCATGCTGGGCGGCGGCACCGGGCCGGCCACCGGCACCTTTGCGACCACCTGCACGCCGGGCCCGTGGCACATCGCACGCATGCTCGAAGCGGCCGATGCCTTCCCGATGAACCTCGGCTTCCTCGGCAAGGGCAACGTATCCCTGCCAGGCCCGCTCGCCGAGCAGATCGAAGCCGGCGCGATCGGGCTCAAGCTGCACGAAGACTGGGGCACGACGCCGGCTGCGATCGACAACTGCCTCGCCGTGGCCGAGCAGTACGACGTGCAGGTCGCTATCCACTCCGACACGCTCAACGAATCGGGCTTCGTCGAAGACACCGCCGCCGCCTTCAAGGGCCGCACCATCCACACCTTCCACACCGAAGGGGCGGGCGGCGGCCATGCGCCGGACATCGTCAAGCTCGCCGGCCTGCCCAACGTGCTGCCGAGCTCGACCAACCCGACGCGGCCCTACACCGTGAACACCATCGACGAGCATCTCGACATGCTGATGGTGTGCCACCACCTCGACGCCTCGATCGCTGAGGACGTGGCCTTCGCCGAGAGCCGCATCCGCCGCGAGACCATTGCCGCCGAAGACATCCTGCACGACATCGGCGCGATCTCGATGTACTCGTCGGACTCGCAGGCCATGGGCCGTGTCGGCGAAGTGGTGATCCGCTGCTGGCAGACCGCGCACAAGATGAAGGTGCAGCGCGGCGCCCTGCCGGGTGACGGTGAGCGCAACGACAACTTCCGCGCCAAGCGCTACATCGCCAAGTACACGATCAACCCGGCGATCGCACACGGCATCGCGCATGAAGTCGGCTCGATCGAAGTCGGCAAGCTCGCCGACCTGGTGGTGTGGAAGCCCGCCTTCTTCGGCGTGAAGCCCAGCCTCATCATCAAGGGCGGCATGATCGCCGCGGCCGCGATGGGCGACGCCAACGCTTCGATCCCGACGCCGCAGCCGGTGCACTACCGCCCGATGTTCGGCAGCTTCGGCGGCGCACTGAAGACCTCCGTCACCTTCGTGTCGCAGGCGGCGCTGGACAACGGCAGCGTCGCGAAACTCGGTCTGTCGAAACCGCTGGTGGCGGTGAAGAACATCCGCAGGGTCACCAAGGCCGACATGATCCACAACGACTGGTGCGGCCGCATCGACGTCGACGCCGAGACCTACCAGGTGCGTGCCGATGGTGAGTTGCTGACCTGCGAGCCGGCCAGCGTACTGCCGATGGCGCAGCGCTACTTCCTGTTCTGACCATGGTCACTGTCGCCAACCTTCGCATCGCGCCCGCCGACCCCGGCGCGCCGGCGATCCGCGACCTGATCGCCGAGCTGGACGCGCTGATGCATGCGCTCTACCCGGCCGAGAGCAATCACTTGCTCGACGTCGAAACGCTGCGGCAGCCGCATGTGCGCTTTCTCGCGGCACAGCTGGCCGGCGATGTGGTCGGTTGCGGTGCCTACGTCGCGTATTCGGACTACGCCGAAATCAAGCGCATGTTCGTCGCACCACGCTGCCGTGGCCTGGGCATCGCCCGCCGCTTGCTCGCCACACTCGAAGCCGACGCGGTGAATGCCGGCCTGCCGCTCACCCGGCTCGAAACCGGCATCCATCAGCCGGAAGCGCTGGGCCTCTATGAGCGCGCCGGCTACCGCACACGCCCGCCCTTCGGCGACTACGCTGAAGATCCGCTCTCCGTTTTCATGGAAAAGGCGCTGCATCTGGCGCCCGCTTGAATCATGCTGCTGATCGAATCCCTCTACACCGGCGACGCCACGCCGACCGAAAAACTGGTTCTGAACTTCGACGCCCGCACCAAGAGCCGGCTGCGCACCACACTGGCCAGCGCTGAGGAAGTCGGGCTGTTCCTGCCACGCGGCACGATCCTGCGCGGCGGCGATCTGCTGCAGGCCAAGGATGGCCGCATCGTTGAAGTGGTGTCGGCGCCCGAGTCACTGCTCGAAGCGCAGTGCGCGAGTGCCTTTGAACTCGCCCGCGCCGCCTACCATCTTGGCAACCGCCATGTGGCGGTGCAGGTCGGTGCCGGCTGGCTGCGCATCCAGGCCGACCATGTGCTGGAAACCATGCTGATCGGGCTCGGCGCGCAAGTGCGTCCCGTGACCGCCGCATTCGAGCCGGAGGCCGGTGCCTACGCCCACGGCCACCACCATAGCGAACGCGGCGCCACCGAAGCCAAGATCCACATGATGGCCGGCGCATGAGCCTGAGCATTAGCACCGCCGCACCGGATTCAGACGACGCGCGGGCCTTGCTCGATGCGCTGTCCGACACGCTCGCCGCAATCACCGGCGATAGTGGCCGCAGTAGCTTCGACCCCGCCGACGTACGCGGGCCCGGCGCGCGCTTCGTGATCGCCCGCGACGCGAGCGGTGAAGCCGTGGGCTGCGGCGCCTACCGCCCACTGCAGCCGGGCGTCGCCGAGCTCAAGCGCATGTTTGCGCGCACACGCGGCGGCGGCATCGGACGCAGCCTGCTTGCTGAACTTGAACACAGCGCCGCCGCCGATGGCTTTCGCGAGTTGTGGCTGGAAACCCGGCGCGTGAACCTCACCGCGGTCGCCTTCTACCGCGCCCACGGCTATCGCGAGATCCCCAACTACGGCCGCTACATCGGGCGGCCCGAGGCGATCTGCTTTGGCAAGACACTTGCCTCAATGGAGGCCGCCGCGTGAGCTCGCTCGCCGCGCTGACGCGCCTGCTGCATCTCGCCAGCCCGGCCCTGCCGGTCGGCGCCTTCAGCTATTCGCAAGGGCTCGAGTGGGCGGTGGAGTGCGGCTGGGTCAGTAACGAAGCGCAGGCGCGCGACTGGATCGGCGACCTGATGCGCTATGGCATCGCGCGCTGCGAAGCGCCCGCGCTGGTCGCGATGATGCGTGCCTGGCGCACCGGCGAAGTGAGCGAAGTGTTGCGGCTCGACGCCGAGTTCCTCGCTACACGAGAATCCATGGAACTGCGCGCCGAGACCGTGCAGATGGGCTACTCCTGCGCGCGCCTGCTGCGCGAACTGGAAACCTTGCCGGCCTTCACCCGCCAGGCGCTGACCGGCATCGGCGAACTCTCCTACCCCGCCGCCTGGTCCGCTGCCGCCGCTGCCTGGACCCTGCCGCCGGAAGACGCGATCGTCGCCTACCTGTGGGCCTGGCTTGAAAACCAGGTGATGGCCGCGGTCAAGATCGTGCCGCTCGGCCAAAGCGCCGGCCAACGCCTGCTCGTCGCCCTCGGCGAACCGATCCCCGCGCTCGCACGTGCGGCGATGACGATCGCGCCGGATGAATGGGAGAACTTTACGCCGGGGCTGGCGTGGGCGAGTGCGATGCATGAAGGGCAGTACACGAGGTTGTTCAGGTCATGAACGGCGAGCGTGTTTCTCTTCTTTCGACTTCGGTGCATTTGTCGCCGTGTTGCAGCTTGGCCGTTCAAGCCGGGCCCCGCCCCGGCGGGCGGGGTACTTTCTTTGTACGAACAAAGAAAGTACCCAAAGAAAGTCGCCCCGCTTCAACGCCCCTTGCTGCGCAAGGGGTGCCCTGTGCTGCTCGAAACATCGGGTGGCTGCGGAACTCGGCCCTGCGGGCCTCAAACAGTCCTCGCCACCGCCGCCATGCGGCGGAACCCGATGCTTCTGTGCTGCTCGGCGTTTCAGAGGGGGATCGAAAAGCGTCGACGATCGCCCGTTGCAGGCTGCTCGTAGCCCGGATGCAGGCCGCCGGCCGGAATCCGGCAGGTGCGCTTGAACATCTGGATACGTCCACCCCGGATTCCGCTCTCCGTCATCCAAGCTACGAACATCACACACGCGTTGCTCAACCGATGGTTTTGACTTTGGGTCCCGTCGAGAGCGCCGAGCCGCGCAGCGAACTCGGGGGATCGGCGCGTAGCGACGACGGCGAGGACTGTCTGAGCGGCGGGCGTAGCCCGGCGCGAGTTCCGCAGCCGCCCGATTTCGCGAGCAGCGCAGGGAAGTCAGGCACGCAGTGCCTGACCGCGAACGCCGGGTCGCCTTTTCTTGGTTACTTCTTTTGGCGAAGCAAAAGAAGTAACACGCCCGCCGGGGGCGGGACCCCGGCCAATGCACGCGTGCAGACCATTACCGGCAATCGCGAGCCGCAACTCCAAACCCGTGCGCCACACCTTGGGCCGTGCGAAGCTCAGCCCAAGCAACTCGCCACGTCCGTCTGCGTGGCGACGTCTGTCACATTGAAGAAGCCAAGACCATGACTACCCAACAAGCCCTCCGCGTCGGCATCGGCGGCCCCGTCGGCTCCGGCAAGACCGCCCTGACCCTTGCGCTGTGCCAGGCACTGCGCGAGAAGTACAACATCGCTGTCGTCACCAACGACATCTACACCGCCGAGGACGCGCAGTTCCTCGTGCGCAACGAAGCGCTGGCGCCGGAACGGATCATCGGCGTGGAAACCGGCGGCTGCCCGCACACCGCGATCCGCGAAGACGCCTCGATCAACCTTGAAGCGATCGACCGCCTGAACCAGCGTTTCGCTGGCCTGGAAATCATCTTTGTCGAATCCGGCGGCGACAACCTCGCAGCGACTTTTTCGCCCGAGCTCTCGGACCTCACGCTTTACGTGATTGACGTCTCGGCCGGCGACAAGATCCCACGCAAGGGCGGCCCGGGCATCACGAAGAGCGATCTGCTGGTGATCAACAAGATCGATCTGGCGCCGCTGGTGGGTGCCTCGCTGGAGGTGATGGACCGCGACGCGAAAAAAATGCGCGGAGAAAAGCCATTTGTTTTCAGCAATCTCAAATCCGGGCAAGGACTTTCAGACATCATCGCTTTCATTGAAACCCAGGGCATGCTTGCCCCCGCCTGACTTTCCAAGGAGAACACCCATGCGATCCATCCGCCCCCTGCTCGCTGCCGGCCTTGTCGTGGCATCGGGATCTGCACTCGCGCACCCCGGCCATGAGGCGATGAGCCTCGCCGCTGGTTTCGCCCATCCCTTCGGCGGCGTGGACCATCTTCTCGCGATGCTGGCAGTGGGCCTGTATGCCGCGCGCCAGAACGGCGCCGCGCGCTGGGCGCTGCCAGTGGGCTTCGTGTTGACGATGCTGGCTGCGGCCGGGGTGGCGCAGGCTGGATTTGCGCTGCCGGTGGTCGAGGCCGGTATCGCAGCCTCGGTGCTGGTGCTGGGCCTGATGATCGCCGCGATGGCGCGCCTGCCGCTCGCGGCAAGCCTGCCCCTGGTAATGAGCTTCGCGCTCTTCCACGGCGCGGCGCATGTGGCCGAAAAGGGGGACGCCGGGCTGCTCGCCTATGCCGCCGGCTTTGGCGCTGCCAGTGCCCTGTTGCACCTGGCAGGCTGGCTGGTCGCGCGCCGTGTGCCTGAAACCAGCGCCGGCCGCCGCACCCAGCAGATCGCCGGCTTCGCGCTCGCTGGCGCCGGCGCGCTGCTGTTCGCCTGAACACCCCCCGCCGCAATTGACTTTCCCCGGCCCGCGGCAGGATGCTGCGGGCACTTCTGCCACGGGGGAACACCGCCATGCTGGGCTGGATCGGTCGCTTGTTTGGCCTCGGGCGCAGCACGAGCCCCACACCGCAGATCGAAGCGCAACCCGCGCCTTCAACCGATCCGGCGCCACCGGACGCGGGCCCCTCAGCGCCTGACGATGCACAAACCGAAGGCGCGTTGCTGCAGGAAACCCTGCTCGACCGGCGCCAACGCGCGCAGGCCTACCTCTTCTCGCTGCAAGCAGGCCGTGGCAGCGAGCTGGCGGAGCACTCAGACCGCATCCGGGCCCTGCTCGACGAGGTCTTGATCGGACGCCTGCTGGCGCTGTCGGCCCACTGGCCGGAGACACGCAGCGCCTGGCTGCGGCTGGACCCGGCCAGCCTCACGCACAGCGACCTCCCACGTCTGGCCGGCCTCAATGCAGTGGTGCTGCTTTCCCCGCTCACAGACCTGAGCGCGACGCCCGAACAGGTGCAGCAGATCCGCGCCCTGCAGCGCGGCGGGCTGCGATTTGCGCTGCGCGCGCTCCCGGGGGAAGCCTGGTTCGAGTCGCTGGCCTGGCTGGCCGACCACTTCATTCTCGATTTCTCGCAGGCCGCAGCCCCATTGCAACGCTGTGTGGCGCACCTGAACCAGCACTACCCGTTGGTGCCGCGCGTCGCCCTGCAGGTGGACACGGTCGACGCACTCGACGCGGTGTGGCCGCTTGGATGTGTGCTCGCGGCGGGGGCCTTCGTACATCAGCGCGGCGACTGGCGGGGCCGGCCGATTGCGCCCGAACCGCTGCGTGTCGCAACGCTGCTGGCGCAGATTGGCGCCGACAGCGAGAACCACGAGATCGCCGCGGTGCTCAAGCAGGACATGGCCCTGTCCTACCGCCTGCTACGCTTCGTGAACACTTCACAAGGCGGCCTCGGGCACGCGATCGGGTCGATCGAACAGGCGCTGCTGCTGCTCGGCCGCCAGCAGTTGTACCGATGGCTCGCACTGCTGGTGGTTGCGAGCAGCGAGCGCGAGCCCGGCAACGGGCAAATGGAAGCAGCGCTGGTGCGCGGCCGGATGCTCGAAGTGCTGGCCGAACGCCTGGCGCCCGACGCACGCGATGAGTTGTTCGTGGCCGGACTCTTCTCGATGCTCGACATGCTGCTGCAGGTGCCGATGGAGACCGCGCTGGCGCCCCTTGCGATCTCGCCCGCGGTGCGCGAAGCCCTGCTCTCGCGCAGCGGCCCCTACGCCGGCTGGCTGGCTATTGCGGAGGCAGGTGAGCGCGGCGATCCGGTCTCGCTGTTCGCGGCCTGCCGGGCGATGGCGGTCCCCACTGTGCGCGCAGCGCACGCACGCATGGCGGCGCTGGAGTGGGTGCTGGCGCTGTCCGAACCCAAGGACGACGAGGACTGAGGCGCCGACGCGTTCAGTCGTCGAGGCGGCGGTCCGGCAACTCGTACAACAGGTCCGGCAGCCCCTCTTCGTTGTCCGCAGCCGTGCCTTCGCGACGCAGTTTCACTTCGAAGCCGCGCCGTTCATAAAAGCCGCAGGCGCGTGGGTTGTCTCGGAAGCACCAGAGGCGAACCGGGAAAGGCAGATTGCAAATCGCATAGCCGAGCAAAGCGCTGCCGACGCCGGTGTCGATTGCATCGGGGCGGACATAGAGCTGGTCGATCCAGCCATAGCCGCCGCGCTCGGCGAGCGCACAGAAGCCGACGATGCGCTGCTTGCGTTCGGCCACGATCACGTGCCCGCAAGGAATCAGGTGCAATGCCACCCACTTGCGCACCGACGCTTCATCGTGGGCGAGCGGAATCTGGGGCATGAGTTGCCGGCGCGAACTGAGCAGCACGTCGGCAACCGCCACTGCATCCCGGCTGGTGGCAGCACGAATGTTGAACATGGCAGATCAGACCGTCGCGGCCGCCGCGCGACCGTCGCGCCGCAGCGCCGCCAGGCGCCAGGCGGCAAGGCCGCAGGCCAGCGCGCTGAGCGCCAGCACCAGCCGGGTATCCAGCAGGATCAGCGCGGCGCCGATCAACGCCACCGCGACGTTGGCGAGGCAGAAGGTCGTCGACAGCAGCCCCATCACCGCGCCCTGGCCATGTCGATCAAAGCGCTGCGACCAGTACACCGGCATTGACGTGCCGTACACCGCCAGCGGCAGCCCCAGCAATACGATGACCGCCAGCCCGGGCAGGCGTGCGCCGGTGGCGAGCACGGCAAATCCGGCAGCCGCCAGTGCCGCCGTGGTGCTCGCGGCAGCGAGCGGAGCAAAGCGCGGGCCGATGCGCGGCCACACCAGCGCGCTCATCAGCGTCATCAACAGGCACAGGCCCGCGGTGACCCATGAAATGCCGCTCGGCCCCAGTCGCGCGAACTCGACCAGCCACAGCGGATAGAACTCATAGAAACCGTTGAGGCCGAATGTGAAGGCCAGTTGCAGCCAGAACACACGGCGCACCTCCACATCGTCTAGCAGGCGCAGCGCATGCTGCTCGCGCGCAAAGGTGATCCAGCCGCGACCGCTCAGGTCGACCTTGGCACCGGTATTCGGCACCAGCCAGGCGAGCAGTGTCAGTGCCGGCAGCATCATCGCCGCCGCCACGACGAAGGGCACCCAGCCGCCGAAGGGCATCAGGAATCCGCCCAGCAAGGGGCCGACCAGCCAGCCGATGTAGAGCGCCGCATTGACCATCGAGAAGGAACGCGTCTTGTCGATTTGCGGGTGCAGGTCTGCGGCAATCGCCCGCGCGATCGCGGCATTACCCTCGCACAGACCGGTCGCGAAACGGGCCAGCGCGAAGAGCGGGTAGTTTTCGCCGAACAGGGCCAGCGCGCTCAGCGCATAGCCGGCGATCGCAAGCGTCAGCGTACCGAGCATGATGCGGCGGCGGCCGTAGCGGTCGGACATCGGCCCCAGCACGACGCTGCCGAGCAGGATGCCGAGCGGGTTGAGCGCGATCGCAATGCCGAGCAGCAGCTTCGGGTCCAGCCCCAGCCAGTGGGTAAAACCATTGACCGGGCCGTCGATGAAGAGCGGCGAGAGGATCGGATACGGCAGCGCGACGCCCACGGTGGACATCAGGGCAACGCTGCAAACCGCAAAAAGGACGAGGCGCGGGTGACGCATGAATGAAAAGCGCCACTTGTGGTGGCGCAGACTCAAGAATTGTTGAGTATTTTACTCAACAATTGCCGGTTTGGCGAGCCGGCCGGCGCCGCGCTTGTGGCGCGGGCACCGCCGTAAGTCCGGCACGCGGCGGATCACACCGGCGCCGGGACAGGTTGGTCGAAGGTGGAAAGTCTTTGCCGTGCGCGGGCGACCGCGCTGACCAGTGCGAGAATCGCCGCCGTCGTGACATTGCCGTGCAGACCGGCGCCAAAGGCGCTGCCGGCAACCCCATCCATGACGATTTCGACGAAAGCGACCGCTCGCGCATCCGAACCGGCCGACAGCGAGCGCTCTTCAAAGGACACGACGCGCACCGGCAGGCCCAACGCATGCACCGCGGCGTCGAGCGGGCCATTGCCGCGCCCTTCCCGCACCTGCTCGCCGGCCACGTCGCGGGTGGTAATACGGATGCCCTGCTGCTCGCCGGCCTCGAAGAGGTGGTGTTCGACGTAGGCCGGTGCGCCGCGCTCCAGATACGTCTCGCAGAAGATGCGCCAGAGTTCCTGCGCGCTGACCTCACGACCGACATCGTCGAGATGGCGCTGTACCTCGGCGGCGAACTCCACCTGCATGCGGCGCGGCATCGCAACGCCGTAGTGCTCTTCGAGCAGGTAGGCGATGCCGCCCTTGCCCGACTGGCTGTTCACACGGATCACCGATTCGTAGCTGCGGCCGAGGTCCTTCGGATCGACCGGAAGATACGGCACCTCCCAGATCGCGTTGGGGTCCTGCACCGCGAGACCCTTCTTGATCGCATCCTGGTGCGATCCGGAGAAGGCGGTGAACACAAGGTCGCCCACATACGGGTGGCGCGGGTGGATCGGCAGCTGCGTCACCTCTTCCGCCACGCGCGCGACGGCGTTGATGTCAGAGAAGTCGAGCTTCGGGTCGACGCCCTGGGTGTAGAGGTTGAGCGCAAGCGTCACGAGGTCGACGTTGCCGGTGCGCTCGCCGTTGCCGAAGAGGCAGCCTTCGATGCGGTCGGCACCCGCCATCACCGCGAGTTCGGCCGCCGCCACCGCGCAACCGCGGTCGTTGTGCGGATGCACGCTGAGGATGATGCCGTCGCGGCGTGCGAGCTTGCGATGCATCCACTCGATCTGGTCGGCGTACACATTCGGCGTGGCGCCCTCCACCGTCGCGGGCAGGTTGATGATCACGCGCTTGGCCGGCGTCGGCGCCCACACGGCGGTCACGGCGTCGACGATTTCCTTGGCGAATTCGAGCTCGGTGCCGGAGAACACTTCCGGGCTGTACTGGAAGGTCCAGTCCGTTTCCGGCCGTTCGGCGGCGAGTTGCTGGACGAGTTGCGCACTTTCTACGGCAATCGCCTTGGTGCCTTCGCGATCGGTGTTGAACACGATGCGGCGGAAGTTCGGCGCGGTGGCGTTGTAGAAGTGCACGATCGCGCGGCGCGCGCCGGCGAGCGACTCGAAGGTACGGCGGATGAGGTGCTCGCGCGCCTGGGTCAGCACGCCGATCGTCACGTCGTCCGGGATGTGGTCGCCTTCGATGAGCGTGCGGACGAAGTCGAAATCGGTCTGCGAGGCGGAAGGGAACGCGACTTCGATTTCCTTGAAGCCAACCGCGACGAGGGTCTTGAAGAGTTTGAGCTTGGCGGCGCCGGACATCGGCTCGAACAGCGCCTGGTTGCCGTCGCGCAAGTCGGTCGAGAGCCAGATCGGCGCCTCGGTGATCACCTTGTCCGGCCAGCGGCGGTCGGCAAGGCGGACAGGTTCAAATGCTCGGTACTTGGTGGCGGGCTGCTTCAACATCGTTTTCTCCTGGATGCGCTTTCGATACGTGGGTTTCGAGTCGCGGCGCGGGCCCCGATCAGGGACTCCCGGACTGCCAGGCTGCCGCTGTGCACGGCCCGGCAGTCGGTCAGCAGTCGTAGCGCAGAGAACAGGTGAATCAGGGTCAGCATGGGAGTCTCCTCGGGATCGGGGAAGCCGCCGGCGGACGCGCGAAGACGCACGAATCCCGCAAGGCGGACGGGCAAAACTCAACAGGAGGGGTTGGGATTTAGATGCGCGCGGGGCGCAGCAGTCGGCCCAGACCCAGGAACAGGGTCAGGGAGGTCAGGCTCAGCAGGAGCGAGAGGGCCGATTGCGGGAACATGGCTTCACCTTAACCGCCCTCGCTCGGGTGCGTCAACCGGGCCGAAGCGGTCAACGTGGCGCCTCGGGCCGGCGTTATGGTCTGCAGGGGTACGAAGATCGATGATTGACGATCGGCAGCCGCACCCCGGCCGGTAGTCATCCGTGCAGCGCTTGCGCTAGACTGCCCCGGCTGCTCCAACCATCGATGAGAGGACAAGGAACATGAAGCGAATCATGACTGCAGTTGCCGCGGTCGGTCTGCTTGGCGCGGGCGCTGCGTTTGCCGACGCGGGTGCGGATCTGGCCAAGGCCAAGAACTGCCTGGCCTGCCATGCGGTCGACAAGAAGGTCGTGGGCCCTGCCTACAAGGACGTGGCCGCCAAGTACAAGGGCGACAAGACGGCCGAGGCCAAACTGATCGAGAAGGTCAAGAAGGGTGGTTCGGGAGTTTGGGGCAACGTGCCGATGCCACCGAACCCGCAAGTGAACGACGCCGAACTCAAGCAGTTGGTGCAGTGGGTGCTGAGCCAGAAGTAATCCGGGCTCACGCTGATCGCAAGAAGGCCGACGCGAAGTCGGCCTTTTTCGTTTTCCGATGTCAGGCCGCGACCAGTTCCGTCTTGACCTTGGACTTGGATTTGAGCTCGTTGCAGCGATTGCACCACCAGTTGCTGGCGCCGCAGGCGGCGATCTTTTCCAGTTCCGAACCGCAATCGGCGCATTCGCCGCGCACCCGGTAGTTGGCGGCGCAGGTTTCGCAGTGCCACAGTTTCCCGCGTGATTCCATCGGCGTGGCATGGACCGGACAAAGGCGTTCCATCGCGATGCCCCTCAACCGAACTGCAGGCTGTCGGCAAATGCGACCGCCGACACCAATGCCTTGCTGACGTCTTCGGCACGCAGCTTGAGTTTGGCGATCTGCTCGGAGAGCGCACTCGGATCGAGCCGTTCGCAGGCAATCGCCAGATCGAGGAAGGGGCGATAGATCCCCTCGCCCCGCAGCAGCGCATCAATGATCGGTTCGGGCAGGGTCATCTCGCCCAGGACCGCTTCCGGCGTGGTGCCGAGCAGCACATGAATCAACGAGAAAGCGCCGGTGATAAAGAGGTTGTCGACTTCACGCTTCTCTACGAACGCCGCGCCGATCAGTTCCATGAAACGACCACGCGCGATCGCCGCCTGCATCAGTGCCGGCGCAAGCGGATCCTTGCTGGCCGAAACAAGCAATAGCGACAGCCACTTGTTCAGCTTGTCCATCCCGAGGATCGTCACTGCATGGCGGAAGGACTGCACTTCCACCATCAGTCCGAATGCCGGTGAGTTGATGTACCGCAGCAGCTTATACGACAGGGCGACGTCCAGTTTCAGTGCGGCCTCGATCTCTTTCACCTCGGCTTCGTTGCGCACCAGATTCAGAAGCCGGACGATCTGCGCGTGCGACGGCGCCAATTCCTTGGCCGCCTTGACGCCCTTGAAGAAGAACCAACCCGAGGCACCGTCATAGCCGTTCTTGACGGCGGTCGCGAAACCATCCAGATCAGCAAGCCCGGTTGCAATCGAGATTCCGGGAAAGCCGGCCGGGGTCGGCAGCTTGTTGGCGTCTGCCAGCACAAAGCGGAACTCCGCGCCTTCCGGCAATTGCATGCCAGGCTGGTACCAGGACAAGCACAGGTTGATGCCCGCCTCCTGCAGTTGCGGGATCAGCGCCTTGGTCTGCTCGTATGCCAGGGCAGGCGCCGGAATTTCGACCATCGTATTGGCGGGCATCTGCCAGCCCATCAGTTCGGCGGTCGGCACCAGCCGGCCGAGACTGACGAATACCGTGTGGTTGGCCGGCCAGTTTTCGGCCAGCGCATTGAGCGCCGCCACCGCGACCGGCACGCTGGGTGCGTGCACGACCAGGCGGTTGGCGGTAATCGACCGCTGTTTGTTGACGACCGGTTCGCGGGTGATCAGGACGGCTTGGCTCATGGCGGCGGTGTGTCAGGTTGGTGTGCTGTCGGAAGAAAAACTGAAGGCGTCGGCGTAGAACTCGTCCGCCGGCAACCCGCAGCGCCCGGTGAAATCAGCCCGCGCGGCGTCGATCATCGGCGGCGCACCGCAAGCATAGACCTGCACGCCGCTCATGTCCGGAAAGTCCGCCATCGCGGTCTGGTGCACCAGACCGACGCGGCCGTCCCAGCCATCCGGCAAATTATCGGATATGACGGGGACAAACTTGAATCCGGGCAGGCGGCTTTCCCAGGACCGGGCCAGTTCGTAGTGATACAAGCCGGCACGATCGCGCGAGCCCCAGTACAAGGTGACCGGGCGGTGATTGCCGGTGGCGATCATGTGCTCGATCAAGCCCTTCATCGGCGCAAATCCGGTGCCGCCGGCGACCATCACGATCGGCTTGGGGCTCTCGCGCAGATAGAAACTGCCAAGCGGGCCTTCGAAGCGCAGGATGTCGCGCTCCTTCATGGTGTTGAAGACATGCGTCGTGAAGCTGCCACCTTCGACCAGACGGATGTGCAACTCCATCTCGCCTTCATGCTCCGGTGCGTTGGCGATCGAGAAACTGCGGCGCTTGCCACCGGCGAGCAGGAAGTCGATGTACTGCCCGGCCAGGAAGCGGAAGCTGTCGTTGGCGGGCAGTTTGAGCGTCAGCACGATCACATCGTCCGCAGCCCGCACGATGCTTTGCACCCGGCAGGGCAGCTTCTTGATCGGGATGTCGGTGATACGGCGCACGTCGCGCACTTCCAGCAGCAGGTCGGACGTCGGCCGCGCGCAGCAGAAGAGCGCGAAACCGGTCTCGCGCTCGGCCACCGGAAGGGTCGACTCGGGCGACTTGCCGTGGTCGACCGTGCCTTCCAGCACACGCCCCTTGCAGGAACCACAGGCGCCATCGCGACAGCCATAAGGCAGCATCAGCCCGGCATCGAGCGCGGACTGCAGCACCGAAGTGTCGGGGTTGGCGGAAAAATCGAGACCGGAAGGTTGCAGCTTGACCTGATAAGACATGGAATTCGTTGGGTGCGAGGCAATGCGATAATCCGGGGATGGTAGCCCAACGCAACCCGAAACGCCGCCCCGCCCGTCCGCCCGCCGCCCGGCGCCCGTCGGGCCGCATTGCGCGGCAGCGGGTATTGATCATCGGCAGCGGCGACGTGGCCGCACGCGTGATTCCACTATTGGCGCCGCACGCAAAAGTGTTCGCGCTGGTGCGCCGCGCGGAGGCCGCGCCAGCGCTGCGCGCGCTGGGCGCCACACCGATCAGGGGCGATCTCGACGATCGGCGCAGCTTGCGCCGCCTGGCAGGCATCGCACCGCGCATCCTGCACTTTGCACCGCCGCCCGATCGGGGCGAGGGCGATCCGCGCAGCGGCAGGCTGGTCGCTGCGCTGGCGCGCCGCAGCCTGCCGACGCGCTTGGTGTACATCAGCACCACCGGCGTGTACGGCGATTGCCAGGGCAACTCGGTGCCGGAAACCCGCCCGCTGCGTGCCGGCACCGCCCGCGCCCGGCGCCGCGTCGCCGCCGAACGTACGCTGCGCGCCTTCGCCCGCCGCAGCGGCTGTCGTCTCGCGATCCTGCGCGCGCCGGGCATCTATGCGGCCGAAAGACTGTCACTCGCGCGGCTTCAGCGCGGCGACCCGGTGCTGCGCGCCGAAGAGGACGTATTCACCAATCACATCCACGCCGACGACCTCGCGCGGCTATCGGTCGCTGCGCTGACCCGCGGCGGCAACTGCCGCGCCTGGAATGCCAGCGATGACTCCGACCTGCGCATGGGCGAGTGGTACGACCGCATGGCGGACACCTTCGGCCTGCCCCGCCCGCCGCGTGCCAGCCGCCGCGAGATCGAACGCGTGCTGAGCCCGATGATGCTGTCCTTCATGTCCGAGTCACGCCGGCTCGACAACACCCGCCTGCACCGGGAACTCCGCGTGCGGCTCCGCTATCCCAACGTCGACGCCGGACTCGCGCAGGCGCGCGCCTGGTTCGACCTCCACAAGGAAAACTCCCGATGATGTACATGTGGCTCAAGGCGATTCACGTCTTCTTCGTCGTCAGCTGGTTCGCCGGCCTGTTCTACCTGCCACGCATCTTCGTCAATCTCGCGATGGTGCCGGCCGACAGTCACGCGGAGCGCGATCGCCTGTTGCTGATGGCAAGAAAGCTCAAGCGCTTCATGCTGCCGCTGATGATCGGCACCTGGGCCTTCGGCCTCTCGATGATCTTCTTCGGCGGCCTCGAAGCGGCCCATGCCTGGATGACGCAAGGCTGGCTGCACGCCAAGCTGTTCATCGTGCTGCTGCTGACCGGCTACGACGGTTACTGCGGCCGTTTGCTGCGCGACTTTGCCGCCGGCCGCAACACCAAGAGCCATGTGTGGTTCCGCGTCTTCAACGAAGTGCCGGCGGTCGCGCTGCTGTTCGTCGTGATCCTCGTGATCGTCAAACCCTTCTGAGCGCGCGCCGATGAGCGAGACCTTCTTCTCCCCCTGCCCGCGCGGGCTCGAGCCCCTGCTCGCCGACGAGCTGACCGCCCTCGGCGCGCAGTATGTGAAGCCGGTGCATGGTGGCGTTTCCTTCGCCGGCGACTGGGCGCTGTGCTGGCGGGTGAATCTGGACAGCCGCATCGCCACCCGCGTGATGTGGCGCGTCGCCGAACGCGGCTACCGCAGCGAAGACGACGTCTATGCGCTGGCGCGCGAGCAGGCCTGGGAGAAGTACTTCGCCGTCGAGCGCACGCTGCGGATCTACGTCACTGCGATCCGCTCGCCGCTGCGCAGCCTCAACTTCGTCACGCTGCGGGTGAAGGACGCCATCTGCGACCGCTTCCGCGACCTGCGCGGCCAGCGCCCGTCGATCGACACCGAGGCGCCGGACGTGCGGGTGTATGCCTTCCTGACAGCGGAAACCTGCACGTTGTACCTCGACACGTCGGGCGAAGCACTGACGCGGCGTGGTTTCAAGCGCGCCAAGCACGAGGCGCCGCTGAAGGAAAACCTCGCCGCCGGCATCCTGCATCTCACCGGCTGGCAGCCGGATCAGGCCCTGCTCGATCCGATGTGCGGCAGCGGCACCTTCCTGATCGAAGCCGGCCTGATGGCGCTCGATATTCCGCCCGGCGCCGAACGCAGCTTCGGTTTCGAAAAACTCGCCAGCTACGATCCGGTCGCGTGGAAGCGCCAACGCACGCTTGCCTTGCAACGCCGCCGCCCGGCAAGCGACGTACGCCTCTATGGCGCCGACATTGATATGCGCGCAGTAGATGCCGCGCGCTACAACCTGCGCGAAGCGGGGCTCGACGATCTGGCGCAGTTCCGCACCAGCGACATCCTGCAACTCGAGGCGCCGGAGGACCACGGCGTGCTGCTTTGCAACCCGCCCTACGGCGTGCGCCTGACGGCGCCACGCGCGGCAGCCGGGCGCCGTTCCGCCCCGCCGGGCGGCTATCGCGATGAGCCTGCGCCCGAAGCGGACGGCGCCGAAAGCGAACTCGCGGCCTGGTACCCGAAGCTGGGCGACCACCTCAAGCAGGCCTTCGCGGGCTGGCGCTGCCACTTCTTCAGCGGGGACCCGGCGCTGCCGAAGAAGATCGGCCTCAAGGCGAGCCGACGCACGCCACTGATGAATGGCGACATCGAATGCCGCCTGTTTGCCTACGAGGTCGTTGCCGGATCGAACCGGCGCCCGCGCGGGGCGTCGGCGGAGCACGAAGCCGAAGACTGAGGCGCTTCAGCCCGGTGCGGCCTCACGCGCCACCAGCGCCACCGAGGCCGCAGCCAGGCGCTCCGCGAGCGTGCGCCGACGGCGTACCGGCAAATGCTCATAGAGCAGCAATTCCGCCGGTTTCCACATCGCCACCCAGGCGAAGATGGTGAGGCTCTCGCGCACCGCGCGCCAGAAGCGTGACACGGTCTCGGGGTCGATCGAATTGGCGCCGCCCAGCAGCACGACCACCACCAGCAGGCCGGTCACCGTCGCGATGCGGCCGGCGCGAAAAATGCGCGCCCGTTCGCGGTCGGCGAGCAGCGCCAGGTCTTCGAAGTGGCTGCGCACGGCCGCGCTGACCCGCGCCAGATCGTCAGGAGCAACCCGATCGACGACAAACTCGATGCGCGGCGCCCCACCGATGCGCCGATGATCGGCCTCGCCGATCAGGCGTTCCGCAACATCCGGGTGCAAGCCTGGGCGCGCAAAAGGGGCGTCGTCTTGCGCCAGCAGCGCGTCGACCGAGCGCAGGTCCAGCCTCAGGATTTCCTGTGCAGCCACTTCAGTCATGCCAGCCTCCGGTACGGCGGTCAGAACGGGTCAGTCGGCCATCAGGTTGCGTACATGCAAGCCTTCGCCGGAAAAGGTCGCGATCAACTCGGCCTGGTGGGCGAAGTCGCGCGTTTCCATCTGCAGGATCACCTCGGTCTTGCCCACCGGCACATGCAGTTCGCCGCGCCGATGCTCCACATGGCGAACATTGATCCCGAGCGCGGCGACCGTCTTGAGCAGGCTCAAGAGGCGGCCGGGGCTGTCCGGAATCGTCACCGCCACGCTCATCAGCCGGCCGCTGGAAGCGAGGCCGTAATCGATGGAACGGCCGACCAGGGTCATATCGACGTTGCCGCCGGAAATCACGACAACCGCGCGATCCTGCGGCGCCAGTCTGACCTTGCCCGCCATCAGCGCCGCCAGACCCACCGCCCCCGCGCCTTCGGCGATGGTGCGGGTGCGTTCCAGCGTCGCAACGATTGCTTCGGCGATGGTGTTGTCATCGACGGTAACAATCTCGTCGACGTAACGCGCAATCACCGCCGAGGTGCAGACGCCCGGCGCCTTGACCTTGATGCCGTCGGCAATCGTGTGTGCGCCGGGGGCGCAGGTCTCGAAGCTGCCATCGAGCAGGAAATGGCGATAGGGCGCGACGGTCTCGGTCTGCACGCCGATGATGCGGATCTCCGGCCGCTGCAGTTTCAAGGCCAGTGCGATGCCCGAGAGCAATCCGCCGCCGCCCAGCGGCACCACCGCCACGGTCATGTCCGGGCAGTCTTCGAGCATCTCAAGCCCGCACGAGGCCTGGCCCGCGATCACGTCCCAGTCGTCATACGGATGCATGAAGGCGAGGTCTTGTTCGGCCGCAACGCGGTCGGCCAGTTCGCGCGCCTGTTCGAGGTTCTCGCCGTGCAGCAGGATCGTCGCACCCATGCGGCGGCAGGACTGGATCTTGGTGATCGGCGCGTTCTCGGGCATCACCACGGTCGCCGACACGCCGGCCGCCGCGGCCGCGCGCGCCACGCCCTGCGCATGGTTGCCCGCCGACACCGCGACAACGCCGCGCAGATCGGACCGCGCCGCCAGCAGGCGTCGCATCTTGTGCGTCGCGCCGCGGATCTTGAAGGAACCGGTGCGCTGCAGGTTCTCCATCTTGAGCCAGACCGGCGCGCCGAACTCCTCGGTGAGCTGGTCGTTCTGCCATTGCAGGGTCCGCAACACGGCGTCGGAAATCTCGCGGGCGACGGCCTGCAGGCGGGCGAGGTCGGGGCATTCGGGCGGCAGTGCGGGGTGCGCGTTTCGGCTCATGGCGGCTCGCGATGTGGGCGAGGGCACCGGGTAGGCGCCCCCTGAAGCGGCGGATTCTCGGCCTGCCGGCACGCACTCGGCAAGTCGTTCGTCCGCGCCGGCCGGTCACCCCGCCGCCAGTCATCGCAGATTAGAATGGCCGCATCCCCTCCCTCGAAGGCGCCTGAATGCAAGTCTGGCTGCTCGTCGCAATCCTGCTCGTGGCGCTCGCATTGACGCTGCATGCGCTGCAACGGACACGCCGGCAGCTCGAAGGCCTCAGCGGGGAAGAGGCCATGAGCGCGCGCGAGCTCGAACGCCTGCGCGACCTTTCCGCCTTTACCTCCGACTGGCAGTGGGAGCAGGACGCAGACCTGCGCTTCACCCGCTTCTTCGGCGGCACGATTTCGCGCCATCAGGTGCCGGTGGAGCACCTGATCGGGCACCGGCGCTGGGAAGTCCCCGGCCTCGTCTGCGACGCCGCGGCGATGGCCGAACACCGTGCCCAGGTAGAAGCGCACCAGCCGTATTACGACTTCGAGTACGGCGTGCGCAAGCCCGACGGCGACTTCCGCTGGTATGTCAGCAGCGGCACGCCGGAATTCGATGCGGATGGCACCTTCACCGGTTACTTCGGTTACGCACGAGACGAAACCCGACGCAAGCTTGCCGAACTTGCGGTGCAGGAGAGCGAACGCCGGCTTGCCGAGGTGATCGACGCCCTGCCGGTAGCGCTGGTGGTGCTCGGTGCCGATGGCCGGGTACAGCTCTGGAACAGCGCTGCGCAGCAACTCTTCGGCGTGCGCCGTGAAGACATCCTCGGCCGCACCGACGCGCGCGACAGCGCCAGCGCGCTGGCTGCGGCAGTGCTGCGCGAACGCCTGCTCGATCCGGTCGATGCCGGCAGCGCGGTGCCGCGCAGCGAGGAAATCCGCTGTGAAACGATCCGCGGCCAGTCGCTGTGGCTGCATGTGCTGACCGTGACCCTGCGCGATGAGGCGCAGCAGGTGAGCGGCACGATCCGGGTGGTGCAGGACATTACCGCGCGACGCATCGCGGAAGAAAAGGCACGGCGCGAACACGCCGATCTGGACGAAGCGCAGCGTGTCGCATCGCTGGGCTCCATGCGCTGGGTGCCCGGCGCGCGCCTTGCGCACTGTTCAAGCCAGTTGCTGAGCTTGCTCGACCTGCCACCGGGCGAAGTCGATCAGCCGATCCGCAGACTGCTCGGACGCATCGATCGCAGGTGTCGCCATGAGCTCATGGCGCAATGGCGGGCGCTGCAATCGAACGGCGTTGCGGTCGAAACGCGCTGCGCGGTGCAAAGCCAGCAGGGGCGCCACCTTTTGCTGCGCGGGCATCTGGAAATCACGCCGGAACAAGAACCGTTGTTGCGGGTCACCGCCACCGACGTGAGTGACCTCGAACAGGCCCGCGCCGCGGCCAACGCCGCGCGGACCCTGTTCGAAACGCTGTTCGAACACAGCCCGATCGCGCTCAGCCTGTCGGACATGGACCGCCGCACGCTGGTCAAGGTGAATTCGGCCTGGCGCACGCTGTTCGGCGTCGACGCCGACGAGGCGCAGGGCCGGTCGACCGAGGCGCTTGGGCTATGGAGCGACCCCGACGAGCAGAAGCGCGTACTCGACCTGATCGAACGTGAAGGTCGCGTGGTCGGGATGGAGGTACATGGCCAGCCGCGCAGCGGGCCGCCGATCATCTGCGAGTTGTCGGGCGTATCGCTGGAGATGGACGGTCGCAAGCTGTTCCTGTCCTCGGTCGTCGATGTCAGCACCCAGCGCGCGCTGCAGCACGAAGTCGAGACGATGAATCGCGAACTCGAATTGCGCGTCGCACGGCGCAGCGAAGAGCTGCGCGAGAAGCACGCCGAACTGGGTCTGGCGATGCAGCAACTGGTGCAGTCTGAAAAGCTCGCCGCACTGGGTGGCCTGGTCGCGGGCGTCGCACACGAACTCAACACCCCGCTTGGCAACACGCTGACGCTGGCGAGCAGCCTGCGCCAGCGCGTCACCAGCTTCGAGCGGACCTTGCAGGAAGGCAGCCTGCGCAAATCCGCGCTGGAAGCCTTCACCCGCGACGCGGCCGAAGTCGCCGCGCTGATCGAACACAGCGCCGGGCGCGCGTCGGAACTGATGAGCAACTTCAAGCAGGTTGCCGCCGACCAGACCAGCGAACGGCGTCGACGCTTCAATCTCAAGGACACCGTCGAAGGGGTGATCGCCGCGATGCGCCCGCGCCTTGCCCATGTGCCGCACACGCTCGAACTGGCGCTGCCGGATAACATCGAGCTGGACAGCTACCCGGGGCCGCTCGAACAAGTCATCACCAACTTCGTCAATAACGCCCTGCTGCATGCCTTCGACGATCGCGAGCACGGCCGCATGACGCTGTCGGCGAGTGCGCCCGACGCCGAGCATGTGCGCATCGTTTTCGAGGACGACGGCAGCGGCATGACGGCCGAGACCATGCAACGCGCGTTCGAGCCCTTCTTCAGCACCCGCGTCGGACACGGCGGTACCGGGCTGGGCCTGTACATCGTGCGCAATCTGGTCGAATCCACGCTGGGCGGAACGCTGCACCTGGAATCAAGCCCGGGCGCCGGCACCCGCCTGACGGTGGACCTGCCGCGCATGGCGCCTCAGGCCGAACGCAGCTGAACCGCTGCGCGACGCGACACGCTGGCTCGCTGCAGCGCAGCGTGGACGCTGGCGACACAAGCTGGGATAGTCGCGCACCCGAAGCAAGGAAGTCCCTGTCTTGAGCACCTTTTCACTCCCGTCGCCGCACCCCGCCGCACGTCCGCGCCGCTGGGCCCTGGCACTGTTGCGCATGGTCGGCTGGCGCATCGATCTGCCGCCGCCCTCCGATCCGAAAGTCCTGCTGATCGTGTATCCGCATACCTCGAACTGGGACTTCCCGATCGGGCTGCTGGCACGCTGGGCGTCCGGCTGGCCGGTACGCTGGCTCGGCAAGCACACGATCTTCGTCGGCCCCTTCGACCGCCTGCTGCGCAGCTGGGGCGGCATCCCGGTCAATCGTTCCGCGGCTGGTGGCTTCATCGACGCACTCGCGGCGGACATCCGCAACCGCGACGCACTGATCCTGGCGATGGCGCCGGAAGGCACGCGCCGCCGGCTCGACTACTGGAAGTCCGGTTTCCTGCGCCTGGCGCACGCCGCCGACATGGTGCTGGGGCTGGCCTACATCGATTTCGCCACCCGCACGCTGGGCATCCGCGAATACATCCGGCTCAGCGGCGACGAGGCCGCCGACATGGCCCGCATCGCGCGCGCCTATGAGGGCGTGGTCGGGCATCGGCCGGAACTGGCGAGCCCGATCCGGCTCAAGCCTCCGGTGGCCTGATCAGGCCGGCGGGTCGAGCGCGTCGAGCCGGGCCTTGAGCCGCTCGAGCGCCCGCCCCAGAGGCACGGTGAGCCGCCGGCTGGCGGCCGCATCGCCCCCCTTGGCGGCTACCTCGAGCGCCGCGGCCGCTTCGCCGACGCGCTCGAAGCCAGCGTTGCGCGCACCGCCCTTGATGCGATGGGCAAGAAAGCGCACTGCTTCGAGGTCCTCGATCTCCAGCTTCTCGCGCAGCGCCCGCAGATCTTCGGCGGATGCGGTGACGAAGCCGATCGCGATGCCGTGCGCACGCTCTGCCGAGCCGAGCAGCGCCGCCAGATGCGCCAGCGGGTTGCTGTCCTCGTCGGGAAGCGTCTCGGTCACCAGGCCCTGCGGCGGCATCGCCGGCGCGCAGCCCAGTTGCGTCAGCGCGGCGTGCAGGGTCTCCAGCGTCAGCGGTTTCAGCACCACTGCATCCATGCCCGCAGCGCGGCAGGCGCTCGCAGTGGTTTCGCTGCCATCGGCGGTGACCGCAGCGATCGGCGTGGCGTCGAGACCGCGATGGCGTTCGCGCATCCGCATGCGGCTGGCGAGGCTGATGCCGTCTTCGCCCGGCATGCGGTAATCCAGCAGCACCGCGGCAAAGCGCCGGCTGCAGAAGGCCTCGAAACCCGCCTGCGACTCGCCGGCGAGTTCGGCATCGAAACCCATCAGCGCCAGCAGTTCCTTCGCGACGCGCAGATTGAGGGGTTCGTCGTCCACCACCAGCACAACCCGGCTCGGTGCCGCTTGCCCCGCCTCAGCCACGGCCATCGGTGCCTCGACCGGCGTCGGGTCGAGTGCCTTGCTCAGGGCCTGGTGCAGCCGTGAGGGCAGCAAGGGTTCGGCCGCGAGCACCACGCGCCCGCCTTTGCCGCCGCGGACGCTGCCGCCCGGATCGCGCTGCAGCGTGACGCAGGGCTGGCCGGGCAGCGGCGGCGCGCCGTCGGACAGCGTGAGCTGGCTGAACTCGCGCGCGTCCGGCCCCACCGGGTGCGCGCCCCAGTTGCGCAGCCAGGCCTCGCACTCGGCGCGCCAGAACGGGTCGGCAATGACCACGCGCACGCAAATGCCGACAAAGGCGCGTTCGTCGCTGGAAGCGAGCAAGGCCGAATCGGCTTCGAGTGCGAACTCGAAGCGGCTACCCCCGTTTTCGCCGCGGGCGTACTCCAGCGTGCCCCCCATCGCGTCGGCGAGCGCACGACAAATCGCGAGGCCGAGCCCGGTGCCGGGCGATCCCGGGCCGCCGAGGGCTTCGAAGGGCTGGAACAGCCGATAGCGTTCAGACTCCGGAATGCCACGCCCACTGTCTTCGACTTCCAGTCTCAAGCGCCAGCGGCGGGTGGTCAGCGGCGCCCCGTCGAGCTTGATGCGGACGCTGCCGCGTTCGGTGTAGCGGATCGCGTTGGAGACCAGATTCGCGATCACCTGCCGCACCCGCAGGCCGTCGAGCACCAGCGGTGGCAGTTGCGGCGCACACGACAACTGCAAGGCCAGACCGCGTTCAGCCGCCATCGGTGCGAACAGCGCGGCGACGTCCTCGGCCAGCGCGCGCACGTCGGACGGTTTCTGGTCGAGCGCGAATCGCCCGGCCTCGATGCGCGCCAGATCGAGCGCGTCGTTGAGAATCGACAGCGCGACATGGGCCGAGCGCGACACCACGCCGAGCTGGAAGTGCTGGTTCTCGTCGAGCGGCGTATGCGCCAGCGCGTCGACCATGCCGGTGACGCCGTTCATCGGCGTGCGCATTTCGTGCGAGAGTGCGGCGAGGAAGGCAGCCTTGCGGTCGGCCGAATCGAGTGCAGCGTCGCGTGCTTCGGCCAGCGCCCGCTCGCTTGCGGTGCGCCGCTCGACTTCGCTGCGCAGGCGCCGGTTCCATACGATCACGATGCCGATCACCAGCACCAGCGCCGCCAGCACCGGCAACGCGACGACCATCACCTTCTGCCACGGCACCTCGAAGCGGTACTTGGGCACCAGCCAGCGCTCGGCCAGCGCGTGGTTTTCCGCCGGCGTCAGCGAGTCATTGGCGAGGCGCAGCACCGTCGCCAGCTCCGGCCAATCACTACGCACCGCGAAGTGCACTTCGCTCGGGGCGTCGACCCAGCTGCCGGCAACCTTGAGTACGCCGGCGTAACGTTCCGCCAGCCGCGGGGCCACCGTCGCCAGATCGTTGAAACTCGCCTCGGCCTCGCCACGCGCGACCGCATCGAGCGCCTGATCCAGTGTCGCGAATTCGAGGATGCGGATGCCCGGATAGTTGCGCCCGAGTCGCGGCACGAGAAAATGCCCGCGCTTCATCGCAACCGGTTTGCCGAGGTATTGGCCGGGGTCGTGGAAGAAATCGCCTTCGGCCCGCGTCACCGCGACCGTGGCGGTGGTCAGCAGGGGCCCGACGAAACGCGCGTATTCCTCGCGCTCGACGCTGCGCGACAATCCCAGCGCGATGTCGATCTCGCGCGCCGCGAGCGCCCGCTGCAACTGGGCCAGCGTGAAGGCGCGCGGGGGATCGATGCCAACCCCCAGACGCCGCGCGATCAGGTCGAGCTTGTCGGCGAACAGCCCGCGCATGCTGCCGTCGGCGGCGCGCTCGGTGAAGGGGGCGTAGTCGGCGATGTAGCCAACGCGCAGCCGCGGGTGGGCACTCAGCCAGGCACGCTGCGCCGCGTCCAGTTGCAGCGGCACCGCAACGGGCGCGAGCTGCAGCGCCACCGGCGCCCAGCGCCGCACCACGGCATCACGTTCGCCCGCGTCGAGAGAAGCGATGGCACGATCAAGCAGGGGCGCCAGCGCACTGGCGTGCAGCCCGACGCCCAGACGCAGACCGGAATCGATCTGGATCGGCCCACGCACCGCGAGGTTGGCGAGCAGATCCCGCTCGACCACGTACTGCGCCGGGGCGAGGGCGCCGAAGTAGGCGTCGGCGCGACCCTCTGCCACTGCACGCAGCGCAGCGGCGGTATCCGGCAGTTTCAGCAGGCGCGCACGCGGATAGCGCTGTGGCACCAGCTCGGCCGCCGCGAAACCTTCCTCGACGGCGACGGTGCGGCCTTCCAGTGCAGCATCGGGCGTCAGTCCGCTGGCGTCGCTGCGCGCGACCATCACCACCGGGGTATCGAGATAGGGCTGCGAGAAGGCCATGTAACGCTCGCGCGCGCCGGTTCGGCCGATCGTCGGCACGACGTCGATCTCGCCCGCGCGCAGCTTCGCGAACAGCGTCGCCGCATCGCGCTCGACCTGGATTTCGTAGGTCATGCCGATGCGCCGCGCGATCAGGTCGAGCATGTCGGCGGACATCCCGGTGTAGCGGCCCTCGGGGCTGAACTGCTCGATCGGCGTCCAGTCCTGCCTCGCGACGCCGACACGCACAACCGGATGCGCGGCCAGCCAGGCACGTTCGGCCGGCATCGCGTCCACGGGGGCGGCCAGCGCGGGCAAGCCGAATGCCGCCAACGCACACAGCGCGGCGCCGAACAGGAGGGAGCGGATGCGCAACATGGCACGATGATAGCGGCGCCGCGCCGGCTTGGGTCGCAACGCCGTCTTTGCCGATGCCCGTCCGCTCGCCGCCGCGACCCGTCGCAATCGGCGTGCGGCAAGGCGATCGGCTAGAATTGCGGTTTTTGCAGACGGAGCGAAGCATGTTCTCCGGAATCGTGGCCGCAATCGGCCGCATCGTCGAAGTCGCCCCGCTCGAACAGGGTGTACGCCTGACCACCGACGCGGGCGACTGGGATGTCTCGGACGTCGCGCTCGGCGACTCCATCGCCCACAACGGCGTATGCCTGACGGTCATCGCCAAGGAAGGCGCGCGCATGCAGTTCGACGTGTCGGCCGAATCGCTGGCCTGCACCGTGGGCCTCGGCGCGCCGGGCGAAGTCAATCTTGAAAAGGCGCTGCGCCTGGCTGACCGCATTGGCGGCCACCTGGTCAGCGGCCATGTGGACGGCGTCGGCGAGGTACTCAAGTTCGCACCCATCGGCGAGAGCCATGAACTGGTGATCCGCGCGCCGCGCGCGCTGGCCGGGTACATCGCCCGCAAGGGCTCGATCGCGGTCGATGGCGTGAGCCTCACCGTCAATCGCATCGAGGGCACGGATTTCTCGATCAACCTGATCCCGCACACCGTCGCCGTTACCACGCTCAAGCGCCTGTCGCCGGGCGCGAAGGTCAACCTCGAAGTGGACCTGATCGCGCGCCATGTCGAGCGGATGCTGGCATGGGAAAAGGAATCGCAAACCGGGGAATTGCAAGCATGAGCGTGCTGTCACCGATCACCGGCATCATCGAAGACATGCGCGCCGGACGCATGGTGGTCCTCGTCGACGAAGAGGATCGCGAGAACGAGGGCGACCTGGTGCTCGCCGCCGAACATGTCACGCCGGAAGCGATCAACTTCATGGCCAAGCATGGTCGCGGCCTGATCTGCCTGACGCTCACGCAGCAACGCTGCAAGCAGCTCGGGCTGGGCCTGATGGTGAAGGACAACCGCTCACCTTTCTCGACCGCCTTCACTACATCGATCGAAGCCGCCGAAGGCGTCACCACCGGCATCTCGGCGCAGGATCGCGCGGTCACCGTGAAGGCGGCCGTCGCCCGCAACGCGACGCCGGAGTCGATCGTGCAGCCGGGTCACATCTTCCCGCTGATGGCGCAGCCCGGCGGCGTACTGGTGCGCGCCGGGCACACCGAAGCTGGCTGCGACCTGGCGCAACTTGCCGGCTGCGAGCCGGCCGCGGTGATCTGCGAGATCCTCAAGGACGACGGCACGATGGCGCGCCTGCCGGATCTGCTCGAGTTCGCCAAGGAACACGGCCTGAAGATCGGCGCGATCCGCGACCTGATCGAGTACCGCGCGCAGGCTGAAGTGCTGGTGAAACGCGTCACCGAAAAGACCGTCGAGACCGCGCACGGCCCCTTCCAGCTCTGTGCCTTTGCCGACCGCGTGTCGGGCGAAGTACACCTGACGCTGTCGCGCGGCGACATCCGCCCCGACGTCGAAGCGCTGGTGCGGGTGCATGAGCCGGTGTCGGTGCTCGACTTCATCGACCCCGCCGGCAGCCACCACAGCTTCGGCATCGACGACTCGCTCGCCCGCATCGCCGCCCACGGCAACGGTGCGATGATCCTGCTGCGCCGTCCGGAAACCGGCGAGGATGTACTCGCCAAACTGGCCCCGGACGCAGGCAGCCGCCATGCTCAGAAATGGGACCCGCGCATCTTCGGCATCGGCGCGCAGATCCTGCGCAACCTTGGCGTCGGCAAGATGCGCGTGCTCGCCAGCCCGCGCAAGATTCCGAGCATGACCGGCTTCGGCCTTGAAATCACCGGCTACGACTCGCCGGCCGCCTGACCCCGCACGACGCGCCGCGCGCGTCAGCAAGGAAACGACATGCCCCGCTTCGAAAACATCCACGAATTCGCACCGAACCTTGACGGCACCGGGCTGCGCATCGGCATCGTCATGAGCCGCTTCAACCAGTATGTGTGCGAAGGCCTGCTGTCGGCCGCGACCACCGAGTTGCTCAACCGCGGCGTCGCCGCCGACGCGATCCAGATCGCAACCGTGCCGGGCGCGCTGGAGATTCCGCTGGCACTGCAGACGATGGCGCGCAGCGGCCGCTTCGACGCCCTCGTTGCGCTCGGTGCGGTGATCCGCGGCGAGACCTACCACTTCGAGCTGGTCTCGAATGAACAGGGTGCCGGCATCACCCGCGTCACGCTCGACGCGTCGATCCCGATCGCCAATGGCGTTCTGACCACCGAAGACGACAACCAGGCGGAATTCCGCATGCATCAGAAGGGCCTCGAAGCCGCGCAGGCGGCGATCGAGATGGCCAACCTCCAGAAGGCACTCCGCGCATGAACACGCCGACCCCGAACAAGACGCCGCGCCGCCTGGCGCGCGAACTGGTGCTGCAGGGCCTGTACCAGTGGCACCTGACCGGCAACTCGATCCCGGTCATCGAAGAGCACCTCGAAGTCTCGGAAGAGACGGCGGGCGACTGGCTGCGCTCCGACCGCATCCTGCTGCGCGCGCTGCTCGAAGGCACCGCCGAACATGCAGCCGAACTCGAAGCCGAGTTCGTGCCGCACATCGACCGCCCGGTTGGCGAGCTCTCGCCGATCGAACGCGCCATCGTGCTGCTGGGCGTGTATGAACTCAAGCACTGCCCGGAGACGCCCTACCGCGTGATCCTGAACGAGGCGATCGAACTGGCAAAGAACTTCGGCGGCACCGAAGGGCACCGCTTCGTCAATGGCGTGCTGGACAAGTGCGCCGCGCGGCTGCGCGCGGTCGAGGTCGAGCACGCGAAGAAGACGCCACCCAAGAAGTGAGCGAAGAGCCGCTGCTCTTTGACTTGCCGGAGCAGATCGAAACCGGCCGCCTGATCCTGCGTCCGCCGCAAGCGGGCGACGGCGCGGCGACACATGCCGCAGTCTGCGACAGCCTCGCCGAGTTGCGCGCCTGGCCGGCCAATCTGCCGTGGGCAGTGCCCGAGCCCACGATCGCGGCGAGCGAAACCTTCTGTCGCAAGGGCCAGGCGCAGTTCCTGCTGCGTACCAGTCTGATCTTCCTCATCTTCGAGCGTCTCACCGGGCAAATGGTGGGCGTCTGCAGCCTGCACAAGATCGACTGGCCGACGCGGCGCTGCGAAGTCGGTTTCTGGGGTCGCAGTGGCACGCACGGCCGGGGCTATCTGAGCGAGGCCCTGCGCGCGCTGACCGCGCTGGCCATCGCACCACCGATTTCGGCACGACGACTGGAACTCTTCACCGACGCCCGCAACCACCGCGCCCGCGCACTGGCCGAGCGCGTTGGCTTCCGCTTCGAAGGCGTGATGCGCGACTACTGCGTCGAACCCGACGGCACCCGCCGCGATCTCGCGGTCTATGGCCTGGTGCCGTGACCCCCTGAGCCCGCGCTGTCAAGACACGGGCACCCACATGCAATTTGGCGTTGTCCATCGCGGCCTGCGATAGGGCCCTCGAATTCGCACAGCAACCACACCTCGTGGGCGTGGCATCCATCACGCCGCGCTTTCATTCCCCTCGCATATCGCAATTCCTGACAGCGTTCGCCTTGCCAAGCGGCTTAGAATCGCACCGATTTCTTTGTCATAACCCTTTGGAATATTCCGGGCGAGATCCATGAAAAAGGCAATACTCTCTTTGGCACTGACGTTCCTTGCATCCGCGGCGTTGGCCGACACGCCGGCAAGTCTCGTCACCAATGGCGGCTTCGAAGCCGGCAGCACCGGATGGACGGCGCGCGCGGAAGGGATTGCCGACGGTTTCAGCATCAGAGCCAACGGATTTGACTTCGACGGCACCACGTTCTTGGCCGCGCCGGAAGGCACCCACTGGGCATCGTTGTTCTGTGTCGGCTACGGCGCGTGCGGGCTGGGTCAAGAGTTCGGTACGACGATCGATCAGAAGCTCTCGACTGTCGCTGGCGCGAACTACAGTCTGACCTTCTCGCTCGGAGCTGGCATCTGGGGCGCTACTGGCGTAGATGTCTACTGGAATGGCGCCAAACTGCTCGATAACGCTTCCGGATTCTCTGGCTGGAAGACCTTCTCTGTTTCCGGCCTCAAAGGGACTGGCAGCGACACCCTGAGCTTTGGCACGAACGCAGACGGTTATGGCTACGCCTATCTGGATGCCGTCAAAGTGACCGCTGCGGTGCCAGAACCCGAGACGTATGCCATGTTTGCCGCAGGTCTGCTCTTTGTGGGCGCGCTGGCGCGAGGTCGCAACAGCTAAGGGCGGACATGCCGTGAAAGGGGGCTTCGGCCCCCTTTTTTATTGAGTCGTCGCACCGCCGTCGCAATTCACGACAACTCCCGCCGATCTCTGCGCCGCTAGAATCCGCCAATAAGTACAAGGGAGACACGCATGCCGATGGTCACTGGCCGGCACACCCGCTGGCGGCGTCATGTCGCGCACATCGGCATCATCCTTTCACTGGTGGTGGTGCTGTATCCGTTCGCGAACATGCTGTGGCAGGCGGTAACCGCGTATCCGGAGGCCGGCAGCGCAAGCCACTGGCCACGCTTCACCACCGAGCACCTTCGGCTGATGATCGGCATGCGCGACCAGATCGATGAATACGGCCGCCGGGTCGCCGGGCGTGTCGAGTTCTGGTTGTGGATGTGGAATTCGCTCAAGGTCGCCGCCACGACGACCCTGCTCGCAACCGCGCTCGCGCTCACCACCGGCTACGCGTTTGCCCGCCTGCGCTTCAGTGGCCGCGCGACACTCGACAACCTGCTGTACATGAGCCACTTCTTCCCCGGCATCCTGCTCGGGATCGCCTACTGGAGCATCTTCGACCGCATTGGCGACAGCTTTCCGGCGATCGGGCTCGACACGCATGGGGGCCTGGTGCTGGCGCTGACCGGGCAAGCCACGCTGGGCATGGTGTGGGCGTTCAAGGGTTACTTCCAGCAGTTACCGCTCGAAATCGAAGAGGCGGCGCGGATCGACGGCGCCTCGGACTGGCAGACCTTTCGCCTGATCGCCTTGCCGCTGGCCCGCCCGATGATCGTGGTGATGGCTCTGCTGCTGACAACCAGCATGATGTACGAACCGGTGCTGAGTAGCGCGCTGCTGACGGCATCGGAAAACGCGACCTTGCCACTCGGTCTGCGCGTCTTCTTTTTCGCCACCGATGGCGCCGGCGACAGCGCAGTGGCGCTGCACGAATTCGCTGCCGGGGCGCTGCTGGCCTCGCTGCCCGGCGTGATCGTCTTTATCCTCGCGCAGCGCTGGATGGAGCAATCCACCACCGGCGCCATCAAGGGCTAGCCGGATGAACACACAGTGCGATGTCGCCCTGCCCCCGACGCCTGCCAGCCGACTCATGACGCGCGACGCCGCACCCTGGCTGCGCCTGCTCACCCGCAGCGCGCCGATCGCGCTGGGCCTGGTCAGCGTGCTGCTGGGGCTGCTGGTCACGCTGCGGCTGTATGCCACCGGCCAACTGCTGTTCGCCCTGATCGCGCTGGCGGTCGTGGCGGCGGGCGTATTCGTTTATGCGCACGCGAAGGCGACAGCCTGGCGCTTCCTTTTCCCGGGCCTGCTCGGCGCGACGCTGTTCGTCGTCCTGCCGATCGCCTACACCATATCGCTGAGCACCTCCAACTATGCCTCGCAGAATCTGCTCACCTTCGGCCGTGCGACGGAATTCCTGCTGACCCAGCGCTACCTTCCGGAAGGCGCGCAACGCTACGAGTTCGCGCTGCTGCCCGACGGCAAGAAGCATCGTGCCCGACTGGAAAGTGAGACCGGCGAGGTCTTTCTCAGCGAACCTTTCACGCTGGGTCACTCAACCGCGCCGGTCTGCGTCAGGCCAGTCCCGCAGGCAGACACCACCGGCGCAGCCGACACTGCCACCCTGGTGCGCGAAGTTGCCGCGCTCAAGACGCTGACGCTGCAGTTGCCCAACGGCAGCGTGGCGCAGATGTCCGGCCTCCGCAGCTTCGATGAGAGCCGCCTGCTCTACCGCCGCAACCCCGACGGCTCGCTCACCAATCAGCAGGATCAGTCACGGCTGCACGCGAACAGGCAGACCGGTTACTACGAAACCGACACCGGCGAACGGGTGGCGCCCGGTTTTGCGGTGTGGGTCGGTGCCGCGCAGTACCTGCGGCTGCTCACCGACGCGGGCCTCAGCGAACCCTTTCTGAAGGTCTTCGCCTGGACCTTTGCCTACAGCCTGCTCACCGTCGGGATTTCCTTCGCAATCGGCTTGCTGCTGGCGTCGCTGCTGAGCTGGCAAGAGCTCGCCTTCCGCGACACCTACAAGCTGCTCTACTACCTGCCCAACGCGGTGCCCGGCCTGATCGCAACCCTGATCGTCCGGATGATGTTCTTCACCAATACCGGCGAAGTGAACGCGGTACTCGACACCGTCTTCGGCATCCGGCCGGAGTGGTACGCCACCCCTGCGCTCGCCCGCACAATGGTGCTCATCGTCAGCATCTGGTTGTGCTTCCCGTACATGATGATGGTCTGCCTCGGACTGATCCGCGCGATTCCGCAGGATCTCTACGAAGCCTCGGCGCTGGCCGGTGCCGGCCCGATCGCGAACCTCCGCTACATCACGCTGCCCTTGATCGCGCGCCCGGCCCTGCCGCTGCTGATCGCGTCCTTTGCCTTCACCTTCAACAACGCCGGGCTGATCCTGTACCTCACCGATGGTGGCCCGAGCTACCTCGATACGCGCGAACCCATCGGCACGACCGACCTGCTCTCGTCCGCCGCTTATCGCATCGCGTTCACCGGCGGCAGCAACTTCGGGCTCGCGGCGGCCATCAGCGTGCTGCTGTTTGCAATCGTCGCAGTGCTCGCCTTTGCCAGCCTGAGACTGAGCAAGTCCGGCGAGCTGACCGACTGAGCTAACCCCCGCGGCGACACTCACGCCGCACCGCTGCATTTCGCCGCCCTTCGCCGTCGATTCGTCCCTTCGCTGCTGCCCGGCTTGAACGGCCGCGCAACACTGGTGCCATTCCCGCTCACCTCAGGAGTCGCACCATGAAAACCCGCCTTCGTTCCACCCTGTTCGCCGTCGCCCTGGCCAGCAGTTTCATCGTCCCGCCCGTGTTCGCGTACGACACCGCCGCGTGGCAGGCCGCGCAAGCCGACTTCCAGCGCGCCAATGCCGGTGAATCGGGTGCTGCGGCCGATGCCGCCGAGAAGTTCGCCAAACTGGTCGCGGCGGAACCCACCAACCCTCTGCTGCTCGCTTACCTCGGTTCGTCCGAATCGATGCAGGGGCGCGATGCAATGTTCCCGTGGAAGAAGATGAAGTTCGTCGAGACCGGCCTCGCCGATCTCGACCGCGCGCTGGCCCTGCTCAAGCCCGAGCATGCGCAAGCGCCCGCTGGCGGCGTGTCGGTCGCGAACGAAGTAAAGCTGACCGCGGCGAGCACCTTCCTCGGCCTGCCGGGCTTCTTCAACCGCGCTGATGCCGGCACCAAGCTCGTCAATGAACTGGCCTCGCAACCGGGCTTCGCGACGATGCCTGAGCGCTATCGCAGCGCCGTGCTCAAACTCACCGCCAAGGCCAAGTCATGAACACCACCCTGCGAGACAGTACCCCGGTGGTGGCGATGCGGGGGGTGAGCAAAGCCTACCGGCTCGGTGCCGTGCAGGTGCCCGCGCTGCATGCCGCGGATGTGGACGTGCGCAGCGGCGAAATGGTCGCGCTGACCGGCCCTTCCGGCAGCGGCAAAAGCACGCTGCTGCACATCGCTGGGCTGATCGACACCGCCGACGCGGGCAGCTACGCGCTGGCTGGCACCGCCACCATGCAGCTTGACGAAACCCGCCGCACACATCTGCGGCGCAATGCGATCGGCTTCGTGTTCCAGAGCTTCAACCTGGTGCCGGTAATGACGGTGGCCGAGAACGTCGAGTACCCGCTGTTCCTCGACGGCATGCCACGGCGCGAGGCACGCGACCGCGTTGCCGCGATGCTGGCGCGCGTCGGCCTTGCCGACCGCGCGAAGCACCGCCCTGACGAGCTCTCGGGTGGCCAGCGCCAACGTGTGGCGATTGCCCGTGCGCTGGTCAAGCAACCACGCCTGCTGATCGCTGACGAGCCGACCGCCAACCTCGACTCACACACTGCGGACGAAGTGATCGCGGTGATCCGCGAGCTGTGCCACGAAGCCGGCACCGCCTGCCTGATCGCCACCCACGACGACCGCCTGACGGCGCACTGCGACCGCGTGCTCGCGCTGCGCGACGGAGCCATCCAATGAGCACCTCACTGATCCGCTGGGCCAGCTTTGCGCTGCGCAACACCTTGCGCAACCGCCGCCGTTCGCTCGCCACTGTCACGCTCACCGCGCTGGGCAGTGCGGCGATCCTCATCGGTGGCGGTTTCGCGCTCTACACCTACGAATCGCTGCAGCAAGCCGCCGCGCGCGACACCGGCCACCTGATCGTGGCAACCAGGGATTTCTTCGACCGCGAGGAAGACACGCCGATGCAGTTCGGCATCGAACACTTCGACATACTGCGCGACACGCTGCTGGCGCACCGCGAAGTGCGCTACGTGCTGCCGCGGCTGAACTTCTCCGGCCTCATCAGCAACGGCGACAAATCGGTCGTGATGATAGGCAGCGGCATCGACCCGCAGGCCGAGTTCTCGGTGCGCGGCCCCTTCCTGCAACTCAAGTCAGGCAAGCTGCTGAACGAGGATTCCGCCAAGGGGCCGGATGTGCTGATCGGCGCCGACCTGGCGAAGAGCCTCAAGGCCGAGCCGGGCAGCGCGCTGACGCTGCTCGGCTCGACCACCGGCGGCGCCCTCAACGCCATCGACGTGAAGGTGCGCGGCATCGTCAGCAGCGGCGTGCCGGACATCGACAAGCGTCTGGTGCTGACCAGCCTTGCGACCGCGCAGGGTCTGCTTGTCACCGACAAGGTCAGCAGTGTCGGCGTGTACCTTGCCGACATGGAACAGACCGCCACGATGCGCGCGACGCTGACACCACAACTCGCCCCACTGGCGATGAAGACATGGGAAGAAGAGGCTTTCTTCTACAAGGCGGTGCGCGGGCTGTACGACCGCATCTTCGGCGGACTCGGTCTGGTCATCGGGCTGATCGTGGTGGGCGTCGTGGCGGGCGCAATGGCGATGGCCATCGTCGAGCGCACACGCGAGATCGGCACCCTGCGGGCAATGGGCACCTCCCCACTCCAGCTGGTGCGCGCCTTCGCGATCGAAGGCGCAGCGCTGGGCGCTGCCGGTGGTCTGCTGGGTGCGCTGGTCGCGGGCGGCGTCACGATCGCGCTGATGTTCGCCGGCCTGCAGATGCCACCACCGCCGGGGCGCTCGGTCGGCTACCCGCTGTTCATCACCTTCTCGCCCGAGCTGGCTGTGATCACGCTGGCGAGCGTGAGCCTGCTTGCGATGCTGTCGGCCGCCGTGGTCGCACGTATCGCCGTCAAGAAACCGATTGTGGAGGCACTGGGCCATGTTTGATCTGAACCTCATCCAACGCGGTCTGCTGCTGGGCGCGCTGGCCCTCTGCGCGAACGCTGCGCATGCCGAATCGCCCGAAGCCCTGCTCAAGCGCGCCGATGCCTGGCGCCTGTCGGCCGACAACATGAAGGTCGAGACGCGCATCGAGGTGATGAAGAACGGCGCGCTGGAGAAGGAACGCGACTACCTCGTCTTCCTGCGTCCCGGCCGCGAGTCGCTGGTGCTGATGCAATCGCCGGCCGAGAAGGGCCAGAAGGTGCTGATGAAGGCCGACGACTTCTGGATGATCCTGCCCGGCAGCCAGCGCCCGATCCGCATCACGCCGACGCAGAAGCTGATCGGCGATGCCGCGGCTGGCGACGTGGCGACGCTGTCATGGTCGGAGGACTACGCCCCCGCCCAAGCCGAAGCAGAGAAGTGCGACAGCGTGGCCTGCACCCACCTCACGCTGAAAGCAAAACAGGCGTCGGTCACCTACGCGCGCATCGAACTGTGGGTGGACACGAAGACCGCGCAACCGCTCAAGGCCGATCTCTACGTCGTCTCCGAGAAACTCGCCAAGCGCGCCAGCTTCGAGATCGGCACCCTGTATGGCAAGCCGCAGGTGACCAGCATGGTCATCGACGACGAGATCCTCACCAACCGCCGCACCGTGCTGCATTACCGCAGCCGCACCGCGTACGAAGCGCCGGAAGCGTGGTTCAACCCGATGTACCTGACACGCAACACGGTCACGCCATGAAGCGCCTGTTCCCCCTGGCGTCGCTCCTCGTCATCGCGAGCGCAAGCGCCACCGAATCGCCCGACACCACGCTGGACTGGACGCTGCGCGCGCAGGCCGAAACGCGCAGCGCCAACCCGGATTCGTCGCTCGCGCCGGCTGCGACGCTGCTCGGTGCAGGGCGCGACTGCGGCAGCGGTGAAGTACGCCTGCGCGGCCACACCGGGCCGGTCGGCTTCGCGGGCCAAGCCTGGGCCAGCGCCTGCGACCCCGGCGGCGCCGATCGCGATGGCCGCGTCGACGAACTGTTCTGGGAAGGCGAGGCCGGCCCGCTGCACTTCACCTTGGGCAAGAAGGTGGTGAGCTGGGACGTCGGTTTCGGCTTCCGTCCGCTCGATGTGGTGCAGCGCGAGAACCGCCGCGCGCTGATCGACCAGCAACTCGAAGGCGTGCCGGTGGTGATGCTGGAGCACTTCAGCGCACGCATGGCATCGACCCTGGTGTTCGCCAACCCCGGCAAGAGTGACGAAGCGCTGCGCCGCGACGAACAGGCGCTCGCGTGGCGCGGCTTCGCGCAAACGCCGGTCGCCGACCTCCACCTGCTCGGCCGCTGGGGAGCGCAGGAACGCGCGAGCCTGGGCGCCGGATTCTCGGCCGTGCCGCTCGATTCGCTCGAAGTGCATGGCTCGACCCGCTGGGGTCAGCGCGCCACGCGAACCCTGGCCGAATGGCCGGCAGGCGCTCCGCTCGTGAGCACTTCGCCATGGCACGATCAGGTCGGTGGTGCGTTCTGGCAGACGCTGGTTGGCGCGCAATGGACCGGCGAGAACAAGGTCTCGCTGCTCGCGGAACTGTGGTACGACGGCACAGCGCCCACCGCATCGGACTGGGATGCCTGGCGCGCGCGCAACGCCGCAATCGCCGGCTTCGCCTACGCGCCTGACTCCGCCCGCGCCGGCAACCTCGCGTGGAACGCACAGGCGCTCGGCCAGGTGAACCTGCAGCGCACCAACCTGCTGCTGCGCGCCGCCTACGGCGGCGACACCTGGCAACCAGAAGTCGACTGGCTGCTGACCGCCGCCGACGGCGGCAGCGTGCTCAGCGCATCGCTCGCCTGGCAGGGCGACCGGCTGCGCATCGAAGGCGGCCTGCGCACCTACCTCGGCCCGGTCGATGCGATCTACCGCCAACTTCCGGATCGCGGCAACGCGTATCTGATGGCGACGCTGCCGTTCTGAGGCGCGGCCATCCACTGGTCTGTGCTCGGTCAACCACGGAAACACGGAATCGAGTACACATCGCAGACCTGCAGATGGAACCGCCGATGAGTGCATACCCCAAGACCTCGCGAGTCGAACCCACGAACCACCAGGACATCGCCACGACGCCGGCGAACGCGGTTCGCAACCTTTATGCCGCACCATCGGTGCGGGTAACGGACTCCGACGAGCCTGTCCGCAATGTCCCCCGGACGGGCCCGACAATCGCGCAGCGGATCGTCTTCCTCCTCATCGCAGCCTACAGCGCGTTGATGGTGGCAATGGTGGGCTACTTCTTCGCCAGGCAGCTCGCCACCACGACCACGCTGCCGAGCTTGCTTGGCAAGCTCTTCGGCCTCTGGATCGTTTGTTCGGCCTACTTCTATCCGCTTCGGTCGGTTTGGCGCGCAATCAAGGGCAGCTTAAATGGCTCTCGCAACGGGGCATTGAAGGCCTGTGGCTTGGTTGTGGGGTCACTCGCGCTTTTCGTCGCTTGCGGCAAAGTCTTGGACCCCCAAGGCGAGGTTCTCAACGTAGCCCTGGGCTTCGTGATCATGACGATCCCGCATATCGTGGCAATCCTGATGCTTTGCTTTTCAAGGGTGCCCGATCCTCGCAGGCTGCGATGGATCGAACCCTCCGAACACTTTCCGCATTGATCTTCATCGCCAGATGGATCGGGTCGTGCGGCGCCGTCGCAAACAATCATCCTGAGGTTGCCAATGCGGGACATCCTTGCACGTCTGCTGTCGGCAGGCTCCAGATCCGTGCGCGATAACAGCGGGCCTGACGTCACGCCGCAGCGCCCGGAAACACGACCGCCTGGTGGCACCACGCAGCGCTTCTCCACACCGATCCACCTGAGCGATCCTGGCTATGACAGGGCAAACGCATTCCGCGTTTTCTTCGACACAGAGTTCACCCAGCTGCGCGACGGACAACTGCTGTCGATCGGCGCCGTAGCGCAGAACGGGAGCGAGTTCTACTGCGAGATCAGCAGTGCGGCGCTTGAGGCGGCATCGAACGCGTTTGTCCGCGCGCACGTCTTGTCGCAGTTTGGCCGGGTGCCCGGCGCGTCGGTTCCGAACCTTGCCGATCTGGGCACGCGCCTGGGCGAGTGGCTCGATCGCCTGCCCGCTTCGCCTGTGATCCTCTGCTATGACTACAAAACCGACTGGCGACTGCTCGAAGAGGCGCTGCAGTGGGCCGGCGTTTGGCCACGCGTGAGCGCCAAACTCAGAGCGGACGATATTGCCGACGACGCCTCGCACCCGGCATGCCGCGCTCAACGCGAGCAAACAGCCGCGGCAATGGAGAAAGCGGGCGACCTGAAACTGCATCACGCCCTTTTTGATGCGCGCTTGCTTCGGGCCGCATTCGAAGCGCTGCCTTGGGCCTCTGCCGACCTGGAGGCCGAGGTTTGCAGGCAGCTCGCGTGGGAGCGCGCGCAGACAATGTCACCAAGGGATTACCTTGCGGTCTCTGACATCCGCACACTACTCGCCAGCCTGCCCTCGGCGCGCTGGCGGGACCGACATCTGGACTGGTGGCTCAACCAGGTGGCTCAGCTAGACGCTGCACGTCCGCAGTCATCAGAAGCGCCTGAGCTGAAGTGAGCCCAGAACGGCACTGACACCCCGGGCATGCCCTCGCCCTGCGAGAAGAGATCCCCCTGAATCTGCAGCACGCAGCCGCCTGCGGGGTGCACATTCAGCATTGTTGCGCTTCGACAATCATCATCGCCCGACCGATCGGCGCATTCACGGCGCGCTGCACACCAGCAGGCCACGAACGACCGTCACCCTCCCCGCACGCACAGCGCACGGCCGTAACTGCCACCCGTGGTCGCGCTCAGATCGCGCCGACCGATGTCGAGGTTGTAGCCCCAAGCCTGCGACGTGCCGCTACGCTCCCCGCTCCAGAACCAGCCACCGCTGAGCACGAAGACTGACGCGGCATGGCAGAAGTTTCCGCCGCACGCGACGGACTCGGCCGGGTCGTACAACGCTTCGAGTTCGTCGATGGACGGAAGCCGCCATCCATCGCCACGCGCAGCACACTCGTTCACAGCATCGGGCCAGGAAATCTCGGTGCCGTTGTCACTTTGGCGCCACGCCAAGCCGCTGCGCGGGTCCGTCACGATGCCATCGTGCAGGGCGTAGCGTTCCGCAGACGCCACGTTCGCGAACCCCAGGCAGGCGATGAACAGCGCCCCGCGCAGCGACCACTTCCCGTGTCTCACGACAGATCAGAACGGCACCGACACCCCGAGCATGCCCTCGCCCTGCGAGAAGAGATCCCCCTGAATCTGCAGCACGCAGCCGCCTGAACAAAACAAACCACCACTGCTGTTGATCAGCGTGGAATAGAAGCGGCCTTCAAGGCGCAGCGCGGCGTGCTTGCCAAGCATGAACTGGTAGCCCAGACCCACGTTCATCGACGGTCGTAGTTCGTTGCCATAGCCCTCGCCGTCCAGCGCCAGCAGCGTGCCACCGATGCCGCCGACCACATAGGGGCCGCTGCCAACCGGGCCTTCGAAGAAGTAGGTGCCGCCAAGATGAAAGTAGGTGACAGACAGCGGCAAGGTTGCGGCGGTCTTTGGCGCTGCGCTTTGCGTGTAATCGAGATGGGAGCGCTGGTGCGACAGGAAGAGCTGCAGCTGCCGATTGCCGTCATACGGCAAGTCCAGCGCGATTGCGCCAGTGCCGGAACTCTCCACTTTCAAGTTTTCACCGGTGGTGGCGTTCTGGAAATCGCCGCCGCTGCGGAACGCGCCATACGCGGTGATGGCACTGTCGGCCGCGCGAGCAGGGGCTGCCAGCGCGAGCACAGCCAGCGGCAGGATGCAGGAGAGTCTGATCTTCATGATGTTGCCTGTCAGCGCGGCCATTCCGCAGCCGGATTCTGCCGTGCGAATCGCATTGCTGGCGAGCGCGAGTAGGCCCGCCTTGCGCCAACCCAAATCCAGCGCTCGCGCCCCTTGCCCCACGGCCCTAGAATGCAGCGACCTCTTCGCTACAGGAAGCATCGCCATGCGCCTCGCCCTTCGCACCTGGATCGCCATGCTCGCCGCACTTTGCCTCGCGGCCGCATGCGTGAGCAACCCGGCACCGCCGGCGCCGTCGAAGTACGAGCGTGCCTGGAATGCCGCGTTGGGCGGCGTGCAGGATGCCGGCGTGACGATCATGCACGCGGAACCGAACAGCGGACTGATCCGCGGCACGAAGAACGGGATCGACGTAACGGTGACCGTCACGCGCCTGCCCGATGGCGCGGTGAAAGTGCAGTTCGACAGCCAGGGCGAAACAAAGAACGACCCGCAACTGCCGGATCGTTTCGCGCAAGCCTACGAACGGCGCATGGGCCGCTGAGCACACGGACTGGCGCACCGATGCGACGCCCGGTCAGCATCGTCACCGCCCTCTGCGCGCTGGCGGCCGGCGCGTGCGCGCGCAACCCGGACGCGGATCTGTGGGACTGCCAGTTCGCCGTGCAGAAGGACAACGCCGGCCGCTCGGCCACGGATATCGCCGAACGCGAACAGAGCATCGCCGCCTGCATGAGCGAGCGCGGTTACCACCTCGATCCACGCTACAGCGCCTGCACTACGGGGTCCGTCACCCCGCATTGCTATCAGAAGTAGCCACGATTCACACCATCGGAACGCGAGCCCCAAGCACATGATCACCGTCCACCACCTTGAAATGTCGCGCTCGCAGCGCATCCTCTGGCTGCTGGAGGAACTTGGCCTGCCCTACAAGATCGTGCTGTACGAACGTGATCCGAAGACACGCCTCGCACCGCCGGAACTCAAGGCAGTGCATCCGCTGGGCAAATCGCCGGTCATCACCGATGGCGATCTGACGATCGCCGAATCCGGCGCGATTCTCGAATACCTCGTCGAGCAATACGGGCAGAACCTGACCGGTGACCTCGCCGCGCTGCAGCCCGCCGCGGGCACCGAAGCGCGGCGCCAGTGCCGCTTCTGGCTGCACTACGCGGAAGGCTCGTTGATGAACTGGCTAGTGATGAAGCTGGTCTTCATGAAGATCCCGACGCAGCCGATGCCCTTCTTCGTACGACCGATTGCCCATGCGATCTGCGCCATGGTGCAGAAGAAGCTGGTCGACCCGAACGTGCAGACCGCGCTTGCCTTCATGGAGGCGCACCTTGCGCACAACACCTGGTTCGCTGGCGAAAACCTGAGCCTTGCCGACTTCCAGATGAGTTTTCCGGTCGAAGCGGCGCTGGCGCGCGGTGGCGACGCGTCGCTGTACCCGAATCTCGTGGCCTACAAGGCCCGCGTCGAAGCGCGGCCCGCCTACCAACGCGCAATCGCAAAGGGCGGACCGGTTCTGCTGACCGACTGATCCGCGGAAGCCTGCATGCCGGGGCCAATCCCAAGCCTGATCTGCGGGTATCGGAGCTCGCCCCTGGCACGCGCCACCTGTGGCCTGTCAGGTCCGTAGCGCCGCCGTCACACAAATCCGCGACGCGCACTGGATAGAATGCAAAGACCATTCGCGGCACGACTCCAGCACCTGATACATGGCCAACCACATCCTTAAAAAGTTCGACGCCGACCTTGGTGCGTTGATCGCGCGCCTTTTTGAACTTGACGACCTGGTCGCCGCGCAGTTCGAACACGCGATGACGCTGCTGGTGAAGTGTCACCGCGAGCATGGGCCAGAGGTTATCGCGCTCGAAGAGCGGATCAACGCCTTGCACCTCGCGATTGACAATGATGCCGCGCAGCTGATCGTGCAGCACCAGCCGAACGCGAGCGACCTGCGCGTCGTGCTTGCCACCACGCGCATCGCGGCCGAACTCGAGGAGATTGCCAATGCGATCACCCGACTCGGTGGGTCGGCAGACCGCATCCATCGCGCCGGACGCAAGGACATTCGTCACCTCGATAGCCTCGACGCCCTGCGTACTGCGGTGCAGTCGATGCTGCAGGACTGGCGCGCCGCGTTCTCTGCCCGCGACGCTGCGGTGGTCGCAAAGTCGGCGCGGGCGTGCGCCGCAGCGCAAGAAACGTGGCAGGAACTGGAAGCGCTGCTGGTCGAGAGCCTGCATGTCGCGCACACCGGCCTGGGCCCACATCTCGGTGTCGAAACCCTGCGCATCGCCGAAGCGCTGCGCGAGATCGCGGAACGCGCTGCGCTCATCGCCGCTCACGTCGCCTACATGGCGCGTGGTGAAGACTATCGTCATCGCTCACCCGAGCAACTCGATCAGATCTTCCCGGCTGCAGTACCTGGCGCCTGACGCCCGCGTTCGCACACGCGCGCCTGAAACCCACACCCTCGAACCAACGATGCCCACACCTGAAGCGCACTACACCAACATCCTCTCCGGCGCCGGACCGCGCCGCGCGATGCGCGACGTGCTGCATGAAATCGCCGATTCACTCGATGACAGCGCCTACCTCGACAACTACGGCGAGGGCGAATACCTCGCCGCTTTCGAAGCGGAGGTCGCCGAGCTGTTCGGCAAGGAGGCGGCCGTCTTCCTGCCCTCCGGCACGCTGGCGCAATTGATCGCACTACGGGTGTGGTGCGGGCGGCGCGGCAACTTCAGCGTGGCGATGCACCCGAGCGCGCATCCGGAGTTCGCCGAACATGGCGGCTATCACTTCCTGCACGGCATGCACCGCTTGCAGTTTGGCGCGCCGGAATTCGCAGCCGAGCGCATGCCCACCGCCAAGGATTTCGAAGCCCTCGGCCAGACGCCCGGTTGTGCCTTGCTGGAACTGCCCTGCCGGCCGCTAGGGGGTCAGCTGCCGCCGTGGGACGACCTCGTCGCCACTCGCGACTGGGCGCAGTCGCGCGGGGTGCCGCTGCATCTGGATGGCGCACGGATCTGGTCCTGCCGCCCGTTCTACGGCAAGACCTACGCCGAGATCGCGGCGCTCTTCGACAGCGTGTACGTCTCCTTCTACAAGGATCTCGGCGGCCTCAGCGGCGCGATGCTGCTGGGCAGCGCGGATTTCATCCGCGAGGCGCGGGTGTGGCAGGTACGACACGGCGGCCGGCTGCGCACGCAGGGGCCATTCGTGGCGGCGGCGCGCACCGGCATGCAGCGGACGCTGCCGCAGATCGACCAGTGGGTGGCCCGCGCGCAAGCGGCGGCGGATATCCTCTCGCGCTTCGACGCGATCACGATCAACCCGACCGTGCCGCAGGTGAACTTCTTCCAGCTCTATATCCGTGGCGACGCCGCCGCACTCACCGAGCGACACCATGCGCTGGCGAAGGAAACCGGCATCTTCCTGTTTCACGCGCTATCGCCCACCGTGGTGCCCGGCCTCGCGCGCACCGAGATCCACTGCTGGGCGCCGGCAATGGACTTCGACCTCGACCGCCTGGCGCCCTTCGTCGAACGCCTGTTGGCGGCGGACTGAGCGGCCCGCTCAGGCGCGCCGCTCGTCCTCGTCGAAGTAAGTCCAGGCGAGGATGCGGCTGCGCTTCTGCCCTTGCGCCATCTCGATCACGCGGTGCTCGCGCGCACCGACCGCGCGCAGCGCCCGTTGCGCCACCGGGATGGTCGTCGCCTTCGAGACGAGCGAGCTGAACCAAAGGCACTGTTCGCTGTAATCAGCGCTCTCCGCAATCATGCGGCGGATGAAGCCTTCTTCGCCGCCGGGGCAGTGCAGTTCCGCGCCGTGCCCGCCGAAGTTGAGTCGCGGCGCAGCACCAGCCGGATCGGCCTTGCCAAGGTTGCGCCACTTGCGTTCGCTGCCCGCACGCGCTTCGGCCAGCGAGGCATGGAAAGGCGGGTTGCACAGCGTCAGGTGGAAGCGTTCGCGCTCGCCGATCATGCCGCGGAAGATCGCGCGCGCGGTCGGTTGAAAGCGCAGTTCGATCGCGTCGGCGAAAGTCGGGTTCGTGTCCAGCGTCGCCTGCGCGCAAGCCAGCGCATCGCGATCGATATCGAAGCCGACAAACTGCCAGCCGTATTCGCCATGGCCGATCAGCGGGTAGATACAGTTCGCACCGACGCCGACATCGAGCACCCGCACCGCGCCGCCAGTGGGAATCTCGCCAGCATGACGCTCTGCCAGCAGGTCTGCGAGGTAGTGCAGGTAATCGGCGCGGCCGGGAATTGGCGGGCACAGGTATTGCGGCGGCAGATCCCAGCCGGCGATGCCGTAGTTGAGCTTGAGCAGCGCACGATTCAGCGCGCGCACCGCGGCCGGATCGGCGAAGTCGATCGAATCGTCGCCATACGCGTTGCGGGCGACGAAGCGGGCCAGATCCGGGCTGCACCCGATCAGCTGCGCAAAGTCGTAACGGCCGCGCTGGCGGTTGCGCGGGTGCAGGCCCTGCTTGCTGGCGGGCAGTGGAACAGAAGCGTTGGACTTTGAAGGCATAGGCAGACCGGGATGTTCCGCCTTGCGGCGGCAAGCCGGCATGGTAAAGCACGCAGCAGCCGGGGCCGATGCACGCCTGCATGCGTTTCAGAGCCGCGCCCAGATGCGGGTGGCCTCGAATGCAATCACCAGTGCCCACATCACGATGCTCACGCCCACCGCCGCGGCAGCGATGTCTTTGATGATGCCGATCTTGTCGTTGTGCCGCGCTTCGACGAAGTCGCACAGCGCTTCGATGGCGCTGTTGAACAATTCGGCCATCAGCACCAGGCCCGTCACCAGGAGGATCAGGACGACATCGACCCAGTTGCGCAGCAGGAAGGCGCCCACCAGCACGACGGCCGACAGCACCAGCTTGTAGGCGACGCTGAAGTCGTAGGCCACCGCGTAGCGCAAACCGGCGACCACCGTGCGGCATTTGCGCAGCGGGTGGTAACCCGGCTCACCGGTGCCGAGGAACTTGTTGCGCATTGCGATTGCCCTGCGAAAGCGACGCGCCCTGCTTCAAAGCTGCGCGATGTCGCGATAGCTGCGCAGGCGCCGGTCGAGCACGCGCACCTCGTCGCGCGGTGGCGGTACCGCGGCGGCGCGGACGGCATCGCTGAAACTCACCCGGAACGCCTCCTCGATCTCCGGCGCGTCCGCACGTTCGTCGCGCGGGATGCGATCGCGACGGATCGCCAGATCCCGCAACCACGGGGATCGGACCAGGCCGGGGGTGACGAGTCCTGGCGGGCGATCCGCAACGTTCATGGGCGTCAGCGCCGAGCCAGGTCAGTGAGGAACCGCCGGCATGGTCGAGGTGCCGCGATCAAGGCGGCGCCAGTGAGCCGTGTTGGCGACGTCGTACAGATCGAGGCCCCAGGACGCCATCGCATGGCTCACCAGAACCGCCTCGCCTTCAGCCAGGCGGCCATCCGCATTCACGATGTCGAGCACCGCACGCAGCATGCGCTTGCGAATCTGCGGGTCACGGATGTCGTCGAGGAGCGCGTCGATCGTCTCTTCATCCAGCTCCACCTGGCCGGACGGGCCTCGGTTCGCAGACACCAGCATGTCTTCGCAGAACTCACGCACGACCCGGTCAAAACAGGCCTGGTCGAGCCCGAGGCGGGTCACCACCTCGTGGCGTTCGAGGGCTTCAATCTCGTTGAGGTCAATGGCGCCGTCGGCGAGCAATGCAAGGGCGACAAGGCGGGCTTTGGCTTCAGGGCTATCAACGGCGTAATGGCGCATGAAAAGTCTCCAATGGTTGGCGTCACGGCCAGGGCCCGGCTCACGGGCACTGCTTGGGGACACAGCATGCCCAGTACGCTCCATTACATCCAATTAAACAATTTGTGCTATTTCATTTGCTATTCTTAATACATGCCACGTCGCCGCATCACCTTTCGCCAGCTTGAGAGCTTTGAAGCGGTCGCCCGCCACCGCAGCTTCACCCGCGCCGCCGATGCCCTGCATCTGACCCAGCCCGCGATCTCGATCCATGTGCGACAGATCGCCGACGTCCTTGGCTTGCCATTGTTCGAGCAGAACGGACGCGAGGTATCGCTGACCCCCGCGGGCGAAGAGTTGCTTGAAACCGTGCGCAGCCTCGACGACGTGTGGAACCGCTTCGAGTCGGCGATCGACCAGCTCAAGGGATTGCGGCGCGGCGTTCTGCGCGTCGCGCTGGTCACCACGGCAAAGTACTTTCTGCCGCGAATGCTGGGTGCTTTCTGCCAGCGCTACCCGGACATCGACATCCAGCTTGAGATCGCGGGCCGCGACCAGATCGTGGCGCGCCTGCGCAACAATCTGGACGATCTGTACGTGATGTCCCACCCGCCGGCTGATCTGGATATCAAGGCTTACCCGTTTCTCGACAACGAGTATGTGGTGATCGCCCCCCACGACCACTGGGCGGTCGGGCAAGCGGTGAGCCTGCGGGCACTCGCGAACGAACCCTTCCTGCTCCGCGAGGCCGGGTCCGGCTCGCGGATCGCGATCGACGAGCATGTGCGGGGCGCAGGCCTGACACTGAAAGTCCGGCTCTCGCTCGCAAGCAACGAGGCGATCCGGGATCTGGTCGCAAGCGGCCTTGGCCTGGCGGTGCTGTCGCGCCACGCGCTCGGCGATTCAGGCAGTCAGCCCGGAATCGCCGTGCTAGCGCTGACCGACTTCAACCTCAGGCGCCCCTGGAGCGTCGTGCACCTGCGTCACAAGGTGTTGTCGCTGCCGGCCCAGGCCTTTCTCGACGCGCTGCTGCACACCGGGCTGAGCGCGACACCCGCGCCCCCGACGACCTGAACCCTCAGCCCTGTCGCTCGAACATCGGCAGCGCATCGAGCGGCGCAGGGTAGTCGCGCAGCCAGCCGCCAGCGAATTCGGCTTCGCGCCAGTAGTCGCGCCAGCGGCCGGGCGGCAGCCAGATGTCGCGCGCCGTCTGGCCCTCGCGCAGCACCGGGGCGACCAGCAGATCGTCGCCGAGCAGGTACTGGTCGGCGATCGCCGCGGCTTCGGCGCGATCCGGCGCGGCCCAGATCATCGGCCGGATCGGTGGCGTGCCATCCAGCGTCGCTTGCCGTGCGGCGGCAATTCGGCGCGGGGCGAGCGCGACATGCAGGTCGGCATAGCGCCGGCAGATCGCGTCGACAGCCTCGCCCAATTCCCAGGGCGGGATCGAGAACTGGATCGCCAGCATTGGCGCACAGGCCTGGGTCCAGCGAATCATCAGCTCGGGCGATACGGTGTTGCCGTAGGCGTTGCCGCCCACCATGTCGGGCAGCACGAAGGGGTAGCCGACCAAGCCCAGCGCGAGGGCCTGCGTGACGACGGAGGCCAGGCCGTTGTCCTCACCCCAGGTGCTGAACTTGTCCCACTGGCGGTAGAGGATCGCGTTGCGCTGCCCGCGCCAGCCGCAGCGGGCTTCGCCGTAGGGGAAGTGTTCTGCGGCGAAATCCGCCCACAGCCGGCTGTAATCGCTGCGCTCGATCGGTGTATGGGTGACTGCATCGGCGGGGAGAAAGTTGGCTTCGCCGGCGTCGAACTTGTAGCCCGCGATGCCGGTGGCGGCCTGCAGCGCCTTGAGCTTCGCCGCCCACCAGTCGCGCGCAGCAGGGCTCGTCAGATCGAGCAGGCTGGCTTCGCCCTGCCACCAGCGCACCCGGTAAGGCGCACCGTCGGCATGGCGTACCACATGGCCCAGCGCTTGCGCCTCCGCGGTGTTCGCGGCGCCTTCGGCAAGGAAGGGTGTGATCCACAGCGTGGTTGCGAAGCCCAGTTCGCGCAGTGTGGTGACCAGCCTAGCCGGGTCGGGGAAGCGTTGCGGGTCGAAGTCGGTGGCGCCGTAGGCGGCCTGCCAGCGGTCGTCGATTTCCAGCGTCGCACCGGGGTAGCCGTGGGTGCGGATCGCGTGGGCAAACTCCAGCACACGCTCGGCGTTGATGTCGGCCTTGTACTTCGCCCAGGTGGTCCAGATCGGCGCGGCGAGCAAGGGTTCGGCCGGCGTCACCGCAGGGTGGCCGATCACGACCAGCGCCTCGCGGTAAGCAGACGGCAGGTCGGCGGCGGCGATCAGGCGCAGCCGCGTCACCTGCGTGGCGTGCAGCACCAGCCGGCGCACATCGGGGTCGGCCGCCAGCGCCGGCCGCGCGCCGTCGGCCTCGAACACCGAGACCCACTCGCTGCGGCTCGCGACGCCACGCGGGTTGATACCGGCGTGCAGGGATTCGCTGAGCGACTCGGCCTGGATCGCAATGCCGTTGGACGCCAGCCACAGCGCCTCCTGAATGCAGCCGTGACCGGCGGGGCCGTTGTCCCAGCTCATCAGCGGCGCGGGTTCGAGGCTCACACGATCGAGCGGAAAGGCCTGCCGCACGAAGCTGCCCTGCCCGTACCAGTGGGCGTGCGGCGGCAGGTCGATCGACAGGCCGGCGCCGGCAGGCAGGTGCAGCGTCCAGCCCCAGGCTTCGCGCTGGCCGCGGATCGTGAAACCGCCGCCGTGCAGCGCAAAGGCCTCGTCATCGGTCGATTCGGCCGAGGCACTTTCGCCCGCCGCAAACAACTCGGCCAGCGGGCTCGCGTAACGGTAGAGCGTGCAGAGCGCGCCGTGCAGGCGGACAACGACAGCATCGGGAATCGATGCGGGCGCAGGTTGCATGGCGCCTCCTCAACTCATGAACGTCAGGACTGCCGGAACTGGTCGTGGCAGCGGGTGCAGGTCTGCTCCAGCTTCTTCGTCGCCGGCTTCAGCGCGTCGAGCGAGCGTTGGTGCGAGGCAGCCACCAGCGCATCGGCATCGTCCTGAACCTGCTTGGCGAGCTGGTGGAAGGCTTCCGGGTTTTGCCACACCGCATCCTTGGCTCGGCCTGCGTCGCCCGTCTTCATTTCGGGGAACCAGGCCCAGGGCTGGCGGCTGAGACGCTGCAGGGTCTCCGCCTCGCGGATCGCGGTGTCGGCGTCGTAGTCCTTCTTCGCCTTCACGTAGTCCATCAGGTGTTCGCGGGTCTTGGTCATCTCCTTGAACACCTTGCGGCGCTGGGCGACAGGCGAATCGGGGTCGAGCCGGTTGCAGGCGGTCAGCGCGGTCAGCGCGGTCAGCGCGGTCAGCAGGGTCAGCAGCAACAGGGCAAAACGCAGCGGTGAAACGGACATCGGGAAACTCCGGAAACGGGCGGGCCGGAAAGGCGGCATCGAGCGCGCCATGATGCCAGCCGCCACGGCGCGCCGCCGACGAAATCCGCTCAAAGTGTTTCTGCCCGCCCCGCCAAACGGAATCAGCCGCTACCATGCCGCCCGCCGCCGCATGGGCGGTCTGTACGAACCCGACACTGGATCAGGCACGATGACCGAGGAAAAGAAGGAACCCTGGCTTAACCACATGGCGCTGGCAACCGTAGTGCTGGCGGTCTGCGCAACGCTGTCGACCTTCAAGGGCGGCGGCTTTTCGACGCAGAGCGTGATCAACCAGACGCTGGCCTCCGACCAGTGGGCCTTCTACCAGGCCAAGAGCACCAAACAGCACCTCTACCAGCTTCAGCTCGAACAGCTGCAACTGCAGAAGATGCTGGTGCCCGCCGGCAGCCCGGCGGTCGAGGCCTTCGACCAGCGCATCGCCGATTACGCCCAGCGCATCCGCACCTACGACACCGAGCGCAAGGAGATCGAGCAGAAAGCCCGCGCACTGGAGGCCGAACGCGATGAGGCCAAGCGCCACGGCCGGCCCTTTGGCCTTGCGGTGATGTTCCTGCAGGTCGCGATCCTGCTCAATTCGATTGCCGGCCTGATGAAGCGCAAGCGGATCTGGTGGGCGGCGCTGCCGGTCGGTCTGGTCGGCATCGTGTTCTTCGCGGACGGATTCCTGACCTTGTTCTGAGCCAACGCGGGCGAAAACCGGGCACCGATCAGCCCCGGTTTTTGCAGTTCAGCCCCGCCGGGCTGCAGTTCGTCGCAGCCCGGCTGCACCGCGTCCGGGCCCCGCCTAGAGTGCGCCTCATCGGCTGCTACCCGCCGCCGACACCCGAAACGAGGCCCACCATGAACGGCTCCACCCTCTTCGCCCTGCTCGTTGCCGCGGCCATCCTGCTGCTGGTCAACGTCGCCTTCGGCAGCCCGCTGCCGCCCTTCCCGGGGACGCACTCGGGTATCGTCGCGGTCTCGGCCGCCCCCATCCTGGCCCACAAGGCCTGCTGAACCCTCCACGGAACACACCATGACCGACCCCAAGGACACTCGCGCCGCCGACGCTCACAAGCGCGTGGAAAGCTGGATCAGCCGTACCACCTGGAGTTCGCTGCTGCTGCTCGGCTTTGGCTTCCTGATCCTGCACCGCATCATCGGCGTCGCGATCGGCATGCGCGCCGGGTTCTCGGTGTTCGCAGCCGTCTCGGTGACGGTGGCGCTGTTCGGCTGGAAGCTGTGGCTGGTCGGCCCCGAGAGCCTGAAAACCGAATTCCGAGAACGCTGGCAGCGCCTTTCGGAGTGGCTGGCGGTCGTCGGCTGGTGGCGGCTGATTTTCGTCAGCATCTTCGTTTTCGCCGCGGCGGGCATCGCGGCGGATTCCCTGACCGGCAAAGGCGAAGTCGTCGGCATCGTGATGTCCGCGATCCTGATACTGATTGCCGCCAAGATCGCGCGCGGCGCAAAACCCCGCAGCCAGGGCATGCCGATCCACGTCGAGTCGGGCGCAAAACAGGTCGAGGTGGGGTCGCATGGCATAGAAGTGACCCGCCGCAACAGCGACGGCATCGTCACCAAACAAGTGAAGATCGGTGTCGACGGCATTTCGGCCAACCGCGGCACGCCGGACAGCTTCGAGTCCCCGATGCCACGCGCAGGTGAGCCTGTTGGCGTCGCCGCGACGCGGTCACACACCTGGCTGCAGGGGCTGACCTGGGGCCGCCTGTTGCTGCTCGGCCTGCTGCTGCTGATCGCCGCCGGGGTGGCGAACACCCTCGTCGCACCGGACAAGCGCGACAAGGTCGTGACCGTCATCCGTGGCGATCACAGCATGAAGAAACCGGCGCTGCCGCCCTTGCCGCCGCTGCCCAAGGCCGGGGAGTCCGAGCCCGTCATGCCGCCGGAGCTGGCGGGCACGCCCGATATCGATGGCAGCGCCCCGCAGGCGGGCCAATCTGCCCCCCAGTCCCGGCACGGCAAAGCCGCGCAGGACGTGAAAGTCGGGCCGCGCGGTATCGAAGTGGTCGAGCGCGACGAGAACGGCAAGGTCTCGCAGCATGTGAAGATCGGCCTCGACGGCATCAAGGTCACCGACGGCGAAGACAATACCGACGTCGAGATCAACGTGCCGGAGCTGCGCGGCGTGCCGGGCATCTCGCCGGAAAAGGCGCAGGAAATTGAAGACCGCATTCGCGACGAGATCGAAGCGGCGACCGAACGCGCCCAGGAAACCCAGCGCAAATTCGACTTCGCACCGCTCGCCTTCCTCGTCATCGTCAGCCTCGCGATCATGAAGCTGCTGGCGGGCGGCAAGCGCCGCGCCGAACTCGATGCCGGCAGCGCCCGGATCGCCGCCGACATGGCCCGCCTTGAACGGGAAGCGGCCGACGCCAAGCTGCACGCGATGCAGGCGCAGATCGAACCGCACTTCCTGTTCAACACCCTCGCCTCGGTCGACCAGCTGATCCGTACCGATCCGCAACGCGCCTCGCAGGTGCAGAAGACGCTCATTCAGTACCTGCGTGCGGCGATTCCGCAGATGCGCGACGACGCCCAACGCAGCACGCTCGGCCGCCAGGTGAAGATGTCGCAGGCCTATCTGGAGATCATGCAGGTGCGCATGGAAGAGCGGCTCGCGTTCAGCTTCGATGCGCCGGAAGGCCTCAGCTGCGCGGAGTTTCCGTCGATGATGCTGCAGACGCTGATCGAGAACTGCATCAAGCACGGCCTTGAACCGAAACCGGAGGGTGGCCGTATCGACGTGAAGGCGGAAGTCGCCCGCGGCAAGCTGCGCGTGAAAGTCAGCGACACCGGTGTCGGCTTCACCGCAGATGCCAAGGACGGCGTCGGCCTCGCCAACATCCGCGAGCGCCTGCGCCTGCTGTATGGCAACACCGCATCGCTGACGCTCACACCGAACGAAGGCGGCGGCACCGTCGCCACGATCGAATTGCCCTACCGCGACGACGACGCACAGCAGACGAAGGTTTGCTGACACCACCGGCCCACCCGAAAGGGTGGGCCCCATGAATCAAGCCACGATGCCCACAGCGCCCCAACTCGAACTCGTCGCCGCAGGCCCGGACGACGTTGAACGCATCGAAGCGTTGATGCAGTTCTACAACTACGATCTGAGCGAAACCTGCGAAGTCCGCTTCAGCGAGGCGGGCAGCTACGCGATCCGCCCGAAGCGCGATTACCTTGCGCAGCCCGGCACCAGCGCCTACCTGATGCGGGTTGACGGCGAGCTTGCCGGCTTCGCCATCGTCGATGCGGAATGCGAACATGCGGACAGCGACTTCAACCTCGGTTACTTCTTCATCGCTCGGCGCTTCCGCGGCCGCGGGCACGGCAGCGCCGCCGTGCGCCAACTGTTCCGCCTGCACCGGGGCAACTGGGAGATCTATCACCTCGCGGCCAACCACGCTGCCGGCGCCTTCTGGCAACGCGTGCTGGCGGCCTGTGCGGTGGATCGACTGGAATCTTCTGCCAGGACGATCCATGGCGAAGCCTGTGTCCTGTTCCGCTTTAAGGTGTGAGCGCTCTCCGCGATAATTCTGACCATTCCCGACTGCCTCACCGACGAGAGTCCAACCATGCCCACCGCCCTGATCGCCGACGACGAACGCCTGATGCGCGACCAGATCCGCCTCGCGCTGGCCGAGGCCTGGCCCGAACTGCAGATCGTCGGCGAAGCCAAGAACGGCGACGAAGCGGTGGAGATGGCCGAGACGCTGAAGCCGGACATCGCCTTCCTCGACATCCGCATGCCCGGCCGCACCGGCCTGGAGGCGGCACGCGAGGTGTGCCAGCACGCCCATGTGGTGTTCGTCACCGCCTACGACCAGTACGCGGTAGAGGCCTTCGAGCGCGGCGCAGTCGATTATTTGATGAAGCCGGTGGAGCAGGATCGACTCGCACGCACCGTCGAGCGCCTCAAGGCGCGTCTGGTCGAGCCGCCGCCCGACCTGAACCAGATGCTGGTGAAGCTCGCCGCAAGCATGAACGGCGGCACGCAGAAAAGTTACCTGAAATGGATCCAGGCCAGCGTCGGCAATGCGATCCGCATGATCGCCACGCGCGAGATCCTGTTCTTCACTTCGGACGAAAAATACACCCGGGTGCAGACCGAGGAATTCGAGGCGCTGATCCGCAAACCGATCCGCGAGTTGGTGGCCGAACTCGACCCGGACGAGTTCTGGCAGATCCACCGTGCGACGCTGGTGAAGGTGGATGCGATCTCGGCGGTGACCCGCGACGAGCGCGGCCATCTGATGGTGTCGGTGCGCGGCAACCCGGAAAAGCTTGAGGTCAGCCGCAGTTTCGGACATCTGTTCAAGCAGATGTAGAACAAGCGCGTATTGTCGGGGGCAGCGCGGCGGTGCAGGATCGCCGCTCGGGCCGCATCGTGGCCCGCCTGCCGGAGGCCAGACGCAATGACCCGACATTCGCCCGCCCTGCCGTCTGAGCGCCTTGAAGCGCGGCTCTGCCTTGCAGTGCTGATCGCCTGCGCCTGCAGCGTCGTTGCCTGTTGCGGTGGTGGCGGCGACGCCGCAACGCCTGTCGTCCCCGCGCCAACTCCTACACCGACGCCGACGACGCCGCCCAAGACGGTGCTGCTGAACAGCGCGCTCGCCTCGCCCTGGGGCCTCGCCTTCCTGCCCGACGGCCGCATGCTGGTGACACAAAAGGCCGGCACGATGGTGATCCTGAGCGCCGACGGCGCGACGGTGCAGGCCACCTTGAACAACCTGCCGCCCGTCATCGCCGACGGCCAGGGCGGCTTGCTCGACGTGGCACTCGACCCGGACTTCAACACGACACCGTGGGTTTACTGGACTTACTCCGAACCGGGCAGCGGCGCCGAAGCCGGGCTGGCCGGCACCGCCGTGGCACGCGGCAAGCTGGTCGGCGACACACTGCAGGAGATCGCGGTGATCTACCGGCAGGTGCCCAAGGTCAGCGGCAGCGGGCACTTTGGCTCGCGCCTGGCCTTCCGCAGCGACAAGACGCTGTTCGTGACCCTCGGCGAGCGCCAGAAGGGCAGCCCGGCACAGGATCTGACACAGAGCCTCGGCAAGGTGATCCGCATCAACCGCGACGGCAGCATCCCGACCGGCAACCCGGTCTTCGCCAGCGCCGGCGCGCGGCCGGAAATCTGGAGCTACGGCCACCGCAACCCGCAGGGCGCTGCAATCCACCCGACAACAGGCGAGTTGTGGGAAACCGAGCATGGCCCGCAGGGCGGTGACGAACTGAACCTGATCCGCGCCGGCAACAACTACGGCTGGCCGATCCGCAGCTACGGCTGCAACTACGGCGATCCGGTGGGCGACGCCTGCCGCATCGGCGGCGGCACCCACGCGCCCGACTACACCGAGCCGGTGAGCTACTGGGTGCCGATCTCGGTCGCACCGGCCGGGCTCACCTTCTACACCGGCAGCAAGTTCCCGGAATGGCAGAAGAGCGTTTTCTTCGGCGCCCTCGCCGGCACCGCGTTGTGGCGGGTCGAGCTCAACGGCAATGTCGAAGCCTCAAGAGAAAAACTGTTCGCCGCGCTCGGACAGCGCATCCGATGCGTCAAACAAGGGCCGGACGGCTGGCTCTACCTGCTCACCGATGGCGGGCAACTGATCCGCATCGAGCGATAAGCGCAACCGCATTCAAACCGTACGCCACGCCAAAGGGCGTGCGCCGACCAGCCATGCATGACCAACAGAGAGAAGGGATCTGCCATGACGGAGAAGAAGAACCAGCCTGCCCAACTGACGCGACGAGGCTTCCTGGGCCTGACCAGCGCGAGCGTCACTGCGCTCGGGCTTGGCGCGGTCGGAGGCGCCATCAACCCGGCCACGGCGGCAAGCGAGACCTCGCCCACGCCGCCGCGGCGCACCCGCGCCGCCGGCCCTTACAACATCCTGTTCATCCTGACCGATCAGGAGCGCTTCTTTCGCCCCGGCGAACTGCCGGTCGGGTTCAGCCTGCCCGCCCATGAACGGCTGGCGCGGCAGGGAACGACCTTCACCAACCACCGCATCAATTCCTGTGTGTGCACGCCATCGCGTTCGGTGCTCTACACCGGACAGCACATCCAGCACACCCGGATGTTCGACAACACGAACTTTCCCTGGATCAACAGCATGTCGACCGAGATCCGCACGCTCGGGCACATGATGCGCGATGCCGGGTACTACGCCGCCTACAAAGGCAAGTGGCACCTGACGAAAGAATTCGAGACCGTCAACAAACTCGGTTCGCTGACAAAGATCTTCACCGAGGAAATGGAGGCTTACGGTTTCTCGGACTATATGGGCGTGGGTGACATCATCGCGCACCATCAGGGCGGCTACCTGCACGATGGCGTGACGGCGGCCATGTCCGCGAGCTGGTTGCGCGGCAAGGGGCGCGAGCTGGCGGCGCAGGGCAAGCCCTGGTTTCTGGCCGTGAACCTGGTCAACCCGCACGACGTCATGTTCTTCGATACCGACGAGCCCGGCGCACCCCACCAGGCCACGCGCGCGCTGTCACATGTCGAGCGTGCGCCGAACGATCCGCTGTATGCCAAGCAATGGCGTTTCAATCTTCCGGCGAATCATGCGCAACCGCTGGACGCACCCGGGCGCCCCCCGGCGCACCGCGACTTCCTGCGCTCGCATGATGCGCTGGTAGGTGAGATTCCGAATGAAGAAACGCGCTGGCGCCGGCGGCACAACTACTACCTCAATTGCCTGCGCGACGTTGATCGCAATATTGCAAGCGTGCTCGCCGAACTCGACGCTGCCGGACTCACCGATCGCACCATCGTCGTTCTCACCGCAGACCACGGGGACATGGACGGCGCCCACATGCTGCACGCGAAGGGCGCAGTGTCCTATCGCGAACAGAATCACGTGCCCTTGATCGTGGCGCATCCCGCCTACGCCGGTGGCAAGCAATGCCGCACGCTCACCTCCCACGTCGATCTGGCACCAACGCTGGTCGCATTGACCGGCGTGACGCCGGAGAAGCGCACCGCCATCACCAAAGATCTCCCCGGGAAGGACTTTTCGAGCGTCCTCGCCGCCCCCGAACACGCCGCCGTCAACGCGGTGCGCGACGGGGCGCTGTTCAACTACAACATGTTCGCCTACCTCGATGGCGACTACCTCTACAAGGCCGTCGCCCACATCAAGCAGGGCGGCGACCCGAAAAAACTCAAGGAAGCCGGGCTCGTCCCGGACATGAGCAAGCGCGGCGCGGTGAGGATGGTGTATGACGGCCAGTACGTATTCGCGCGCTATTTCTCGCCGAAGCACCACAACCGACCCGCAAACCTGGAAGAGCTGCTTCGCTTCAACGACGTCGAACTCTACGATGCGAAGGCCGACCCCCTGGAGATGACCAACCTCGCAGCGGGCAGCAAGCCCCAGCGTGATCTCATGGTCGCCATGAACGAGAAGCTCAACCGCCTGATCGACGCAGAGGTCGGCGAAGATCGCGGGCAGATGCTGCCAGGCGGCATCGACGCAGGCTGGGAGGTGACACCGGAAACGATGGCGCCTTGAGACGTCGACCGCTCACCGGGCGTGGGCGGCACTGCACGGCAATCTCGAACGCGGTCAGTGTGAACCTGGTCCCGGGCGCGAAGCGGGACCGCCGCAGCAGGCGCCAAGACGCGCTGTGCTGCGGCCCGTCGCCCGGGCCTGCAGTTGCAGTCGCAATGGCGCTGACGCAAGCGGCATCGGACTAGTCGGCGTTCGGCGCCGCGCGCGGCAGCCGCAAGCGCGCGCACAGGCCGCCCTGCGGCGGGCTCAGCAGTTCGAGCTGGCCGCCCATGTCGCCGATCAGGCGCTCGACGATGGCGAGACCGAGTCCGCTATGGCCGCTGCCGCCACGCGCCGGATCAAGCCGCGCGAACGGCCGCCGCGCTTCATCCAGGCGATCTGCCGCGATGCCCGGGCCTTGGTCGCGCACTTCGATACACACGTGGTCGGCCTCCGCAACGAGTTGCAGCACCACCGGCGGCGCCCCATACGCGAAGGCGTTGCCGAGCAGATTGCCGAGCGCGCGCCGCAGGGCCGCAGGGCGAACCCGCGCATACACCCCGTCTTGCAGTGCCAACTGCAGGCCCTGCGCGCGCCACGGCTCGGCCACTTCCTCCAACAACAGCGCGAGTTCCCGCATCTCCATCGGCTCGCCTGCGGCGCCACCGGCGAACAGGCGAAACTGGTCGATGATCTCGCCGAGCTGATCGAGTTCGCGCAGCATTGCGGCCTTGCGTGGCGCGTCGATTCCCTGCGCGCCGGCGGCGAGTTCGATCTGCAGTTGCAGCCGCGTGAGCGGGGTGCGCAGATCGTGCGCGATGCCGGCCAGCATGGTCGTGCGGTCACTTTCGAGCCGGCCGAGACGCGCCAGCATGTCGTTGAAGCGGCCGGCCAGCAGGCGGATCTCGTTGGCACCGCTGAGCGCGAGCGGCTGCGGCGCGCTGGCGGAACCGACCTCTCCGAGCGCATCGCCCAATCGGCGCAGGGGTCTGTTCACCTGCACGACGAGGAACAACGCTGCAACGAAGGCGACGATGAAGCCAAGCACCGGAATCAAGGGCACCAGTTCGAAGCGTCCGAGCGGTGCGAGCATCGGCAGACTCGAAGCGGGCACCCATAGCCATCTTGGCGTGTTGCCGGCGAGGCGGATCCAGAGCCCGGGCCCCTCTCCGCGCACGCCTCCCGGCCGCAACTCGACCACACGGCCGAGTTCCCTGTTCAGCGCAAGATCAAGCTGGGCCAGTGGAAACACGCGCGGGTGCAGGTGGCCGAATCGTCCCCGCGCGTCGGCGTCGCCCGGCGGCGGTGCCGACGGCCCGGGCGGGTCGTCGGGCGTTTGCCGGCGCATCGGCGGCGGCGCGTCGCCCTCTGGCGCCGGCGGGCCATGCCGCCAGCTGCCACGCTGGAACCCTGGCGGATCCTCTGCCTCGACGATGCGCTGGCCGGGGCCCGTCGCAGCGGCGTCCTCCGGCCGCGCCGCGAGACGGGCTTCCGCATCACGCACCCGGCCGGCAAGCACCTCCGCCGCGTGGCTGATCCGCAGATCAGCGACCCGAGTCTGCAACAACCACACCATCAACGCGTAGCTGCCACCCAGGGCGAGGAAGAGAATCAACGCAAGCCGCAGGTTGAGCGAGCGAAACCAGCGCTGGAACAGGTTCATGCGGAAACGGCGTCCGGCGGCTCCGGCACGAAGACGTAACCGACGCCCCACACGGTCTGGATGTGGCGCGGCCGCGAAGGATCGGGTTCCACAAGGCGCCGCACGCGCGAAATCTGCACGTCCATGCTGCGCTCGAAGGTTTCCGATTCCGGTCCGCGGGCGATCTCGATCAGGCGTTCGCGGGTCAGCGGCTGGTGCGGGTGGCGGGCGAGCGCGGCAAGCAGCGCGAATTCGCCGGTCGTCATCTCGATCCGCTCGCCGCGCCGCCACAGGCTGCGCGATGCGAGGTCGAGGCGGCACTCGCCGAAGCACACCGCCTCTTCTTCCGGAATCGGTGCGCCGGCGCGCGGCGCCTGGCGCCGCTTGAGCACGGCGCGGATGCGGGCCGACAATTCACGCGGCAGGAAGGGCTTGCCAAGATAGTCGTCGGCCCCCATCTCGATACCGACGACGCGGTCGATCGGGTCGTTGCGGGCGGTCAGCATGATGATCGGCACATCGTCGCCGGTCGCACGGATGCGGCGGCACACCGAGAGCCCGTCCTCGCCCGGCATCATCAGGTCGAGCACCAGCAGGTCGGGGCGCTCGCGCGGCAAGCGGCGAATCGGGTCGGCCGCGTCGGGAAAGACGCGGGTATCGAAGCCCTCGCGGTCGAGATATTCGGCGAGCAGGGCGCGGAGGTCGGGGTCGTCGTCGATCACCCAGATAAGCGGCAAGCGTTCCATGCTTTCACTCTAGCGCGGGTGGCGCGGGCTGAGGGCTCACGTTTCTTACAGAATGCGACCGGCGCGACTCATTCGCGCCAGCGATCGTAGTCGCGGCGTTCGCGCTTGGTCGGGCGGCCGTGGCGTTCAGCGGCCGGCTCCACTTTCAGGCGCCGCGCATCCGCCGCGGCCTCGCGCGCGGCAATGCTCTCTGCGGTCTCCTCGTACAGCTGCTGGGCCAGCGGCGCCGATCCGCGCTTGTCCGAAATACCGCGCACGATGACTTCGCGCGCGACGGGGCCGTTGCTGAAGGCGACCCGGTCACCCGGTCGCACGTCCTTCGCCGGCTTCACGCCCAAACCGTTGATGCGCACCTTGCCGCCCTCCACCGCCTCGGTGGCAAGGCTGCGGGTCTTGAAGAAGCGCGCCGCCCAGAGCCATTTGTCGATGCGCGTACGTGCGCCGGGATCCTGATCCATGCAGGGTCTCCTTGCTGGTGAGGCGATCAGCATAGCGCGGGGCTAGAATCAGCGCCTCGGTATCCCACAACCCACAAGGAGTCCTCATGCGTTCGCTGCTTCTCGCCACCCTGCTCGCGCTCGGCGCCGCCAGCGCAGGCGCAGCCGACCTCAAGATCGAAGGTGCCTGGGTGCGCGGCACGACGCCATCGCAGAAAGCCACCGGCGCTTTCATGACCCTGACCAGCACCGGCGACGCGGCGCTCGTCGGTGCAGCTTCCCCGGTTGCCGGCAAGGTCGAGATCCACGAGATGAAGATGGTCGGTGACACGATGAAGATGGGTGCCATTGCGAAGCTGCCGCTGCCGGCGGGCAAGCCGGTCGAGCTCAAACCGGGCAGCTATCACGTGATGCTGCTGGACCTCAAAAAGGAAATGAAGGAAGGCAGCAAGGTACCGCTGACACTGGAGATCGAGACCGGCGGCAAACGCGAGCAGGTGGCGGTGGAAGCCGAAGTGCGCCCGCTTGGCGACGCGTCGGCACACAAGCACATGCAGCATTGAACGGGCCGCGCTTGCGCCGTGCCGGCGCGCCCGACACCGCTGCGATTGCGCGGCTGCACGCCGACAGCTGGCGCGCGGCCTATCGCGGGCTGCTCGACGATGCCTACCTCGATGAAACGGTCTTCGCCGAACGCGCGGCGCTGTGGCACGCGCGGCTTGTGGAAGGCCGCGATGCCCCTTTGGAAGCATGGGTGCTGGAGGACGCGCGCGGTCTGCGTGGCTTCGCCAGCCTCTGCCCGCTTGCCGACCCGGCGTGGGGACCACTGATCGACAACCTGCATGTTCGGCCAACGCTCAGAGGCGAGGGGCTCGGACGGCAGATGATGGCAGCGCTGCAGCAGCGCATCGGCGATCTGGGCGCGCCGCGCTACCACCTGTGGGTGCTCGAGGGCAATGTGGCCGCCCGTCGCTTTTATGCGCGCGTGGGCGGTATCGAACAGACGCGCGAAATCCACGACATGCCGGATGGCGGGCGCTACCCCTGCCTGCGGGTCGTGTGGGCCCAAGACGCGAGTCCCGGCCCCTGAGACCTGAGGTCTCAGCCGACCGCCGCCGACACCACGACTTCGACGCGCCAGCCAGCGCGCGCCAGCCCCGCGACCTTCACGCAGGCGCGCGAGGGCGCACATCCGGGCGCAAGCCAGGCGTCCCACACCGCGTTGAAACCGTCGTAATCGGCCATATCAATCAGGTAGATCGTCGCAGTCAGCAGTCGGTGCTTGCCGCTGCCTGCGCGTTCTAGCGTCGCGGCCAGCACTTCGAGCAGTGCGCTGCTCTGGCGGGTGATGTCGCCTTCCTCGCTCGGGGGCACTTCGACGGCGTGAACGACGCCGTTGTGCACCACGGCGTCTGCATAACGTGGCGTGAGGCCGATGCGCTGAATGTCCATGTGTGAGTCCTGTCCGGGTTCAAGGGGTTATGAGTCGGCCTTCGCCGATGAAGACTGCCTGGCCCCCGACGCGCACGGCGGCGATCGCCCCCCCTTGGCGCGATGCCGAGAGATCGATGCGGCTCGGGCGACCCATGTCTTCGCCCTGCGAGATCTGCCAGCGCAGTTCGGCCGTATCGCGGGCGTCACGCGATGCCAGCAAACCACCGAGCGCTGCGGCGGCCGAGCCGGTCGCCGGATCTTCGCCGATGCCGAGTCCGCGCGCGAACATGCGAGCGTGCAGCAGATCGGGGTTCTGCCCATCGTCGCAATACAGATATACGCCGCTCGCAAGGCCGTCGAGCCCCTGATGCATCGCCGAGCCATTCGGCACGGCGCGCGCAAGCTGGGCACGATCGCGCAGCGGCACGCAGAGGAAGGGGACGCCGCATGAGGCGACGCCACTGCCGGGCAGGATCGCATCGTCCGGTAGCCCGAGCATCTGCGCGATCAACGCGTCAGGCGGCGCGGGCTTGAATTGCGGGGCCTGCGCGGTGTTGAACTCCGCCCGCAGGGCTTCGCCATCCTGCATGGTCACCCGCACCGGCACCGGACCAACGCCCTCTTCGAGCACCAGCAGATGTTCGCCGTCGGGCAGCGCGTGTGGCGCGAAGCTGGCGAGCAGCAGCGCGGTGCCTATCGTCGGGTGCCCGGCAAACGGCAGTTCGCTCGCCGGGGTGAAGATCCGCACCCGCGCGGCATGCGCCGGATCGTCCGGCGGCAGCACGAAGACGGTTTCGGAGAGGTTCAGTTCGCTGGCGATCGCCTGCATCATCGCTGGATCGACCAGATCGCCGTGCGGAAACACCGCCAGCGGATTGCCGGCAAACGCCTGCCGGGTAAAGACATCAGCCAGCCAGTAGGGGTGCGAAGTCATGCGTGTGCTCATTGATGGGAAGGGCAATGCCGTTGCGGCGATGCGACACCTGTGTCGCTTCTGGCCACATACGAATTGGAACACTTGATTGCGATCAAGCGCCAGCGGGACATGAAAACCACACTGAGCGTGCAGTCTTTCTGCACAGCACCAATTCATTAATCGGGGGATTTATGTCCAGCATCATCAAGGCTGCGATCGCGGGGGCGATCACGGCAGGCATGTTCATGGCAGGCACGGCAACGGCCGCCGACGGCAACTGGCTGGTTCGCGGCCGCATCGTGAGCATGACCAACGACAACAGCAACGAGAACAACCTGCTCGGCGCGGAAGTCACCGCCAGCGACAAGGTACTGCCGGATCTCGACATCAGCTACTTCTTCACCGAGAACATCGCGCTCGAAGTGGTCCTGTCGATTCCGCAGACGCATGACATCGAGCTTGGCGGCACCAAGATCGGCGAAGTAACGCAACTGCCGCCGCACTTCATGCTGCAGTACCACTTCCCGATGGGCGCCTTCAAACCCTACGTCGGCGCGGGCATCAACTACACCCGCTTCTGGGATGTGAAGCTGATCGTGCCGGGCGTGGACATCGAACGTTCGAGCTGGGGCGGCTCGCTGCAGGTCGGTATGGACTACGAACTGAGCAAGCAGTGGTACCTCAACGCCGACGTCAAGAAGACGTGGATCGCAACCGATGTGAAGGCCGGCGACACCGTCGTCGATACGCTGCACATCGATCCGTGGCTGATTGGCGTAGGCGTCGGCTACCGCTTCTGAGCAGCGTCGCACCAGTCTGAACGAGGGGCGCTCCGGCGCCCCTTTTTGTTGTACCGGCGCCTGCCGAAGCGATCAAGGCGGATCGCCGAACGCCGGCCGGCAGCTAGAATCGACGCTCCTTACCGCGGCCCGCCCCATGTTCCTGCGCATCGTCTCGATTCTGTTCCCGCTCTTCGCCATCATTGCCCTGGGCTGGCTGGTCGGGCGCCGCGCGAAACCGGATCTGACGATCGCCAACAAGCTCAACATGGATGTCTTCATCCCGGCGCTGGTGTTTGCCGCGCTGGTGTCCAAGGACTTCCGGCTCGGCGAATTCCTGCCGCTCGCCGGCATTTCGGTCTTCATGGTGGTGGCCTTCGGCGCCGTCGGCTGGGTCGCGGCGCGGCTGAGCGGCGTGGCGGTGAAGACACTGGTTCCGCCGACCATGTTCAACAACTGCGGCAACCTCGGCCTGCCGCTCGCGGTGCTGGCCTTCGGCGAACAGGCGCTGGCGCCGGCAGTGGTGATGTTCATGGTCTCGAACCTGCTCCATTTCTCGTACGGCGCGTGGTTGCTCGACCACAAGACCCGGCTCGCGACGATCTGGAAAGTCCCTTCCGTGCTCGCGACGCTCGCCGGTATCGCGGTCGGCGCGGCCGGCATCACGGTCTGGGCGCCGCTGCTGCTGGCGATCCGGATGGTCGGCGACATCGCGATTCCGTTGATGCTGTTCTCGCTCGGCGTGCGACTCACCGACGCCAACTTCCACGCCTGGCGCATCGGTGTCGGCGGTGCGCTGTTGCGGCCGCTCAGCGGCCTTGCGATTGCGGCGCTGGTGGTGTCGGTGGCGGACCTGCCGCCCTTGCAGCGCGCATTGGTGATCGTCTTCGGCGCGCTGCCACCCGCGGTGCTGAACTTCATCTTCGCCGAGCGCTACCGGCAGGAGCCGGAGAAGGTCGCCTCGATCGTGATGATCGGCAACCTGTTCGCGCTGATCTTCCTGCCGATCGCGCTGGCGCTGACCTTGCAGCACTGACAAATTCTTACGATTGCGACACGTTGGCGATCCAATCGCCGCTGAACATGCGCAGGCCCCATTGACGAGACCTGCCATGAAGCCCATCTGCCTCGCCCTGCTGCTGTTCCCGCTCGCCGCCTATTGCGACGAAGTGCCTCCCGCACCCGCAGATGCGCCGTTGGTGTCCGACAAGATCGTGGTGAAGGGCGTACGCGACCCGGCGATCATGCCCTACGCCGACGCGTACAAGTTCTTTACCCAGGTGGACAAGGTGCCGCACGACAAGGTGCGGATGCGCATGCAGATCAAATCGGCGGACAAGTCGGTCAAGGCCTCCGACATCCGCATCCGGCTGGTCGGGGATGAGACCGACATTCCCGTTCCGCTGGGTGAAGAAGGCGACATCGACGTGCCGCGCTCCGAGGCGGCGCTGGCCGACAAGGCCGAGTTCGTCACCAACCAGAAGAAGGGCAGCCTGCAGGTGCACCTGACCCTGTCACCCGAGTTTCCGAATGCAGAACGCATCGCCTACGCCGATGCGCTGATCTCGCGGGATCAGGCCATTCACCTGATGAAAGAGATCGTTCCCTGGTACTTCCGCCTGCTGATCGCAGAACCGAATGCGATCCGTGCCTGTTTCGAGCGCGAGGGTGCGCATGCCACGCTGATCACGACGGCCGGCGAAGAAACGCTGCCGATCAAGAGCAAGCGCCAGTGTGCGGTGCTCAAGCTCGACGCCGGCAAGCGCGAGAGCTGGCAGGCATTGGCACTGACACCACCGAGCAAGCTCGAATTCACGCACGTCAATTGGTTGTCCGACGGCCTGCCGGACTGATCAGGCGTTCGGCGCAATACCCTGCGCGGCGCGCCAGGCAGCGACGCGCGGGTCCATCAGCCGACGCCACAAGGGCGGCACCAGCGCCAGCACGACCAGTGTCGCGTAGCCGGCCGGCAACTGCGGCGCGGCTTCCATATGGCGCAGGATCTGGTAGCGCCGCACCGCATGCGCGTGATGGTCGGAATGCCGCTGCAGCTGGAACAGCAGCAGGTTGGTCAGCAGGAAGGGGCTGTTCCAGGAGTGATGCTCGGTGACCGGGCCATAGCGCCCGTTCGCCAGCGGCACCCGCAGCAAGCCGTAGTGTTCGAGGTAGTTCACGATTTCGAGCAGCGCGATCGAGCCGATGCACACCACCGCGTAGACCACGATCGCGAACGGCCCGAGCCAGATGCCGAAGCCCGCCGCCCAGGCGAGGGTCAGCCCCCACAGCAGCAGCATTTCGTTGCGCCACCAAGGCAGCTGGCGCCGCGTCAGGCGCGCACGCTCCAGCGCCCAGGCGCGCGCCGGGTTGGTCGTGAAGGCGCGCCACAGGAAGGCATACACGTTCTCGCCAAGGCGCGCGGTCGAGGTGTCGCGTGGCGTTGCCACGTCGACATGATGGCCACGGATGTGTTCGATCTTGAAACCGCCGTAGCCCACGCTCGCCAGCAGCCAGCCGCCGGCAGCACGTTCTCCGCGATTCGTCTTGTGCACCAGTTCGTGACCGACGTTGATCGCCACGGCACCGCCGATCGTGCCGAGTGACACGAGCAGACCGAGGATGCCGACCACACCCAGCCCGGTGGTAGCCACCGCGTGGATGCCCCACACCAGCAGCACGGACCACGCCGGCACCGCGAGCAGCGTCAGCAGCGGATACCAGCGGTCGGCGAGCAGCACGCGTTCTTCATCCGCCGTCGGGTTCGCGGTGTCGCGACCGATCAGCGCATCGAGCAGCGGCACCAGGCCGAACACGACGAACACCGTCAGCCAGGCACCGAGCGCCGGCACGCCAAACTGCGCCCCCCAATGCAACCCGAGCGGTGGCAGCGCGAGCGGGATCAGGAAAGAAGCGAAGCCGAGGCGCTTGAGTCGGATGATGCCCTGCATGCACGGTCTCCTGAAGAATGGGCGATCAGCATAGTCCGGCGGGGCGATGCGACGTCTTGTGCGATCGCGACAGCGCACGGCCGTTGCCGCGGCAGGCATCAGGGCTTCTTGCGCGCGCGCGGGTGGGCGGCGTCGTAGACCTTGGCGAGGTGCTGGAAATCGAGGTGGGTGTAGATCTGCGTGGTCGCGATGCTCTCGTGCCCGAGCAGTTCCTGCACCGCGCGCAGGTCGCCGGAGGACTGCAGCAGGTGTGTCGCAAAACTGTGGCGCAGCATGTGCGGATGCACGTGCACGCCCAGCCCGCTGCGCTGCGCCCACAGTGCCAGCCGCTGCTGGATGCTGCGCGGCGCCATGCGCGCACCCCGGGTATTCACGAACAGTGCGACTTCGTCCGCACGGGCATGTTTGGCACGCTCGGCGAGCCAGGCTGCGATTGCCTCGCGCGCCTGCGCGCCAACCGGAACGGTGCGCGTCTTGTTGCGTTTGCCGGTGACCGTGACCTCGGCTTCGCGCAGATCCAGCGCCGGCCCAAGGTCAAGGCTCGCGAGTTCGGACAGCCGCAATCCGGAGGAATAGAACAACTCGAAGATCGCCCGGTCACGGGTGATGAAGGGGTCGTTGGCGGCTTGCGGCGCATCGAGCAGTGCCGCCGCCTGATCCGGCGACAGCGCCTGCGGCAAGGCCTTGGGCGATTTGGGCGGGCGGATGCCGACGACCGGGTTGGCGCCGAGCGCACCGCTCTTCGCCCACCAGCCGAAGAAGCCGCGCCAGCACGACAGGTGACGTGCGATCGAGCGCCCGCTCAGCCCCTGCGCATGCAGGCGCGCGACGTAACGGCGGATATCGTGGGGCGACAGGTTTTCGAGCGCGCGCCCGGCGGAAAGACTGAGCAAGGCGCGCAGGTCGCGCCGGTAGGCTTGCAGCGTCAGGGCTGCGAGCCGGCGCTCGAAAGCCAGCATGTCGAGCCACTGCTGTACCGGCGCAGGAAAGTCCGCTTCGTCCTGCGTTTGCATCTCAAGCCAGTGCTGGCGACAGCCGCGCCATGATCACGACATCCTCAAAGCCATCCGGCACCCGCACGGCAAATCGCTTGATGCCTTCCTGCACGAAGCCATGCTTGCGGTACAACGCCATCGCCGCGGCGTTGTCGGCACGCACCGACAGTTCGATCCGCAGGAAACCCGCCTGCGCCGCGCGGGTCAGCGCTTCATTGAGCAACGCATTGCCGACACCGCGACCGCGCCAGGCGGCGACGACGCCCATGCCGAGCAGCCCGACGTGACGTTTGAGCGGGCGACCTTCCGGCGTGATGTCGCACCAGCCCACCAGCGCGCCGTCGGCCAGCGCAACGATTTGCGGGTAACCATGTTCGAGATTGGTATGGACGAATCGCTCGACGGCTTCGAGCGATGGCGCTTCGTAGCTGGCAAGGAAACGGCCCTCGCGCGCAACGCTATCGACCGCCATCCGGAATGCAACGATGTCTTCTGCCCTGATCGATTCGATCGAGACCGACATGGTCACCGGCGTGTCGAGCTAACCGAGGTGGTTGAGCAACGAGGCACTCACCAGATCCGCAATGCGCGCGACGTACAGCGTGCCCATCTCGGGGTAGAAGCGCTCGATGTCTTCGCTGCCCAGCGCCAGCAGCCCGAACACCACACCGTCGCGACGCAGCGGCAGCAGCGCCACCGAACGCACATGGTTGCCCGCCTCGCCGAACCAGCCGCAAACCTCGGGCTGGGTGGCCGGGCCGCAGTAGGGGTGGCGCAAGTCGGCCGCGAAGAAACGGAACTCCTCCGAGACCGGCGAAAACTCGACCGTGTCGCGCTGGATGATGCTGTTCCAAATCCGCAGCGCGATATGCGGCACCGCAAAGTCTTCGACCAGATGGGTGTCGATCACGCCGACCACCGCCTCGACGCTGTTGCATTCGAGCAGGCCGAGCGTGAGGCGATGCACCTTCTCGCCGATCACATCATTCTCTTCGCCGAAACGCACCAGCTCGGCCATCTTGTCCTGCAGCAGCTGCAGCTTTTCGCGCATCGCCAGCAGCTGGCGCTCGGTCAGCGAAATCGCCTGCCCGGTATCGGGATGCGGCACCGCCAGCTCGGCCAGCAAGGCAGGCTGCTCGTTGAAGAACTCGGGGTGCGCCAGCAGATAGCCAACGACTTCGTGATCGGTCATGCGTGTAAACCTCGTTTCCGCGGTGGAGTGCCACCGCAGTCATCAATCGATTTCGATCTCACCTTCGAATACCGTCACCGCCGGGCCGGTCATCAGCACCGGCTGGCCCGGGCCGGCCCAGGCGATGCTCAACTCGCCGCCGCGCGCATGCACGCGCACCGGGCTGTCGAGCAGACCACGGCGAATGCCGGACACCACCGCCGCACAGGCACCTGTGCCGCAGGCGAGCGTTTCACCGGCGGCACGTTCGAACACGCGCAGACGAATGGTGTGGCGGTCGACGACCTGCATGAAGCCGGCGTTCACCCGCGCCGGAAAGCGCGGGTGGTGCTCAATCAGCGGACCTTGCGTCGCGACCGGCGCACTATCGACATCGGCCACCACCTGCACCGCGTGCGGGTTGCCCATGCTCACCGCACCGATCGTGATCGTCTCGCCCGCAACGTCCAGCGGCTGGGCCGGCGCATCGGTATCGGAAATGAACGGGATGCGCGCCGGATCGAGCACCGGGGCGCCCATATCGACCGTCACCAACCCATCGGCACCGAGCCGCGGCGAGATCACGCCCGCGAGCGTCTCGACGCGGATCTCGTCCTTGTCGGTGAGGCCCTTGTCGCGCACATAGCGCGCAAAACAGCGCGAGCCGTTGCCACACTGCTCCACCTCGCCGTCGAGGTTGAAGATGCGGTAGCGGAAGTCGACGCCGGGCAGGCGGCTTGGCTCGACGATCAGGATCTGGTCGCAGCCCACGCCAAAGCGGCGGTCGGCCAAGAAGCGCGCCCGCTCTGGCGTCATCTCGAAGGGCTGGCGCACCGCGTCGATCACGACGAAGTCGTTGCCCAAGCCCTGCATTTTCGTGAAGCGGAGTTTCATGTGTGCAATTGTCCCACAGGCCAGCGCGGCTCGATCATTCAGACAGCTGCCGCCAGCGGCGATAGATGCAGTCGTCCATCACCACCGTGGCGCCCGCATCGCGTGCGCGCTGAGCGGCCGCCTCGTCGACAACATGGTCCTGCATCCAGATGAAGGAGATCCCGAGCGTCACCGCTTCGTCCACCATCGGCCCGACGCGCGCCGCGTTGATGTAGAAGTCCGCCAGATCGATCTTCTCGGGCACGTCGGACAGGCGTTTGTAGACCTTCTCGCCGAAGATCTCCGCCGCCGCCGGATGGATCGGAATCACCCGATAGCCTTGCTGCTTAAGGAAGGCGCCGATGGTGTGACTGGGCCGCTCGGGCTTGGGCGATGCGCCGACGATCGCGATCGTCTTCACCTTGCCCAGCGCCGCGCGTAACGCGTTGGTGTCCGGATTCTTGAACATCTCATGCTCCACAGATGTGTCAGCGCGCCTTGCGCTGCGGGGTGGTGCGAATGAAGGGCCGGATCGCCGCAACCTGCCACGGCCGGCAAGCGAGCAACAGGCTCACCGGCTGGCGCTCGCTCTGCGGCAGCGTGCCCTCGTCCCAATGCAGCTCCGCAAACTCACGCGCGAGTTTCTTCAGGCGTTCGGCCAGCGCATGACGCGCACCGGGCGTAAGGCGCCCGTTGAGCAGAAACATCGCCTCGCCGGCGCCAGCGAAGTCGCTCGCGAAGAAGTCCGCCACGTTGTCCTTGAAGGCTTCCATGATCGGCCCGTTCGGCGTCCACGAGAAGGTGCGGGCCACACGCAAACGTATCCGGTTGTTAGGCATCAACTCGATGAAGCCGATGCGATCGAGCCGCGCGAGCAGGCCGATCAACTCGGCGCGCTCGAATTCGTAGAGCGCAAGCATGTCCTCGAAACCGAGCAGATTGAGTGCGGACAAGGCCGCGAGGAAGAGCTTGGGCTCGCTGACGATCTCGCGCTCCTGCGCGACGGTCAGCCGAGATACCAGCCGTGCCTCGCGATCGAAGCCGCCGGTCAGCTCGGCAAAGTCGATGCCGACCGCATCGCACACGGTATCGAGCCGCGCCAAGGTGAAGTTGCGTTGCGCAAACCAGCGCTTGACGCTGGCCTCTGACTGCCCGACGCGACGGGCCAACTCGGCGTAGGTGATGCCGCGCGCCTTGAGTGCGGCTTTCAGCAGATCGACGACTTCCACAGCTTGGGTCATGGTGGCTGGCCAGTAGTGCGTATCAGGAAATGATACCGGCGGCCGCGCGTACCTCGACAGCGAATCCGCCACGCGAGCATCCGGTGCGTGCAGGCACAATGGCGCCATCGCTCCGCCCCGAAGGCCAGACATGACGCTCCGCATTCAACGCGCCGACCTCGATGCCGCCAGCCAGGCCGGTCTGTTGCCCGCCGAGTCTGCCGACGCACTGTGGCAGTTCCTTGCCGCCCGCCGCGCCGGCGACCCCGACGCACCGCGTTTCGACTTTACCCATGTGCTGTACTACCTCGGTGGCCTGCTCGCGATCGGCGCCATGTCGCTGTTCATGACGCTGGGCTGGGAGCAATTCGGCGGCTGGGGCATCTTCTTCATCGCGCTGCTGTATGCGGGCGTCGCATGGAAGCTGGCGGAACGCTTCGAGCGTATGGGGCTGGCGGTGCCGAGCGGGATCATGGCCGCGCTGATCGTGGTGCTGGTGCCGCTGGCGGTGTGGGGCCTGCAGAACGCCTTCGGGCTATGGGCCGAAGCGGAGCACATCAAGGGCTACCGCGATTACCACGTGTACATCGACTGGCGCTGGATCACGCTGGAGTTCGCCACGCTGGTCGCCGGCACGCTGATGCTCTACCGCTGGCGCACGCCCTTCCTGGTCATGCCGATCGCGGTGACGCTGTGGTACATGAGCATGGACCTCGCCGTCTTCATCCTCGCCGCGGACGACAACTACCACTGGAGCGAAGCCTCATGGACCTTCCGCAAGTGGTTCTCGCTGGCCTTCGGCCTGATCATGCTGCTGGTAGCCTTCTGGGTCGAGCTGCGCAGCCGTTCGCGCAAGGATTACCCGTTCTGGCTCTACCTGTTCGGCCTGATGGCGTTCTGGGGCGGGCTCAGCTCACTCGGCTCCGGCTTGTTGTCCGGCAAGCTGATCTACCTCGCGATCAACCTGCTGCTGATCGGTATCGGCGCGGTGCTGGTGCGGCGCACCTTCGTGGTATTCGGCGCGCTGGGCGTCGCGATCGTGCTGGGCGACCTGTCGCACCACTACTTCCGTGACAGCTGGCTGTTCCCGCTCGCACTCACCGCGATCGGGCTGGGGATCGTGTTCGCAGGGGTGGCGTGGCGCAAGCACGAAGCGCGGCTGACCCAGCAACTGCGCGCCCTGCTGCCGGACGAACTGAGGCGGCTGATCGAAGCGCGTCAGGCCACGCGCTGAGCGAGCACCCGCACCGCGGAGGCGTGACCCGGCTGCATCAGCCAGCGCTGCAGCAAACGGGCCACCTCCAGATCGAAGGCGCGCCGTGGCGGCGATTCGAGCAGATCGGCGAGCGCAGCTTCGTCGCGCGCCGAGCCGAGATGGCACCACTGGTCGAACACATGCGTCGCAGCACGACCGCTTGCCTCATGCAGTTCGGCGATCGCGACCGGCCCCGGCCAGGGCCAGGCGCGCGGCGCCAGCGACGCCAGGGCTCGCAGCAGGCGCGCGTCGTGGATCTCGGGTCGTTCGGCATCGACGCAGACGCCGTCGCAGCGCTTCAAGCCGTAGGCCTGACACGCGCCGCGGCCGTTTTCCAGCCCCAGGCGCTGCGGACACAGACGGTGCAGCAAAGCCAGCTCGCGCAGCGTGTTGTCGGCCTCGCGCTGGCCGCGGAAAGTGCCGAACACTTCGCGCCATTCGAGCGGGTCGCTGCCCTGCAGTTCGAGTTCTTCCAGCACAGGCGGGCGCCGGCGGTTAGGGACGAAGTGCCAGCCGAGTGCGCGGGTCGGGTGTTTCTCGGGCACATGCCTCCGCAGCAGGGTCAGCTCGCGCAGTTGTGCGTCGAGATCACCGGCGGTGAATTCCGTTTCCACACGGCGGACCTGATTGCCGAGCTTCACGCTCTTGCTGTCGCCGCGTCCGGTGAAGAGGCCCAACACCTTCGAGCGCAGATGGTTCGAGCGACCGCTGGCGAGCAACTGGCCGCCCGCGCCAAACAGCAGATAGACACCCGGCGCTTCGGGCAGGGCTTCGAGGTCGCCCTCGGGCAGCTTGGGCACCGCGGCGCCCGCGCTGCCTGCGCGCCGCAGCGCGAGCAGCAGACGGTCGTCATCGAAGGCGCCGGCTGCATCCTGCAGCAGGCGCCAGACGAGGTCGGCATCGGTCATCGCACGGTGGCGGTTTTCGACGACATAGCCATGGCGCTCGATGATCGCGTCAAGGCCGTGACGTGCATGTTCGGGGTAGAGCGCACGCGAAAGCTTGACGGTGCATAACACCGGCGGATCGAAGGCGATCTGCCTTGCAGCGAAGGCCGTGCGCAGGAAGTTGTAGTCGAATCGCGCGTTGTGGGCGACAAACACCGCGCCTTCGAGACGCTGCGCGATGTCGTCGGCCAGCGCGCGAAAGTTCGGCTGCCCCGCCACCATCGCGTCGCTGATCCCGGTGAATTGCTGGATCCGGTACGGAATCGGGATTTCCGGGTCGATCAGGCTGGACCAGCGATCAACCACCTCGCCGCCCTCCACCCGCACGATCGCGACTTCGGTGATGCGGTCCCGATGCGGATCGGCACCCGTGGTTTCCAGATCGACGATCGCAAGCGGACGTTCAAAGAGCGGATTCATCGGGCTGCAGATGCGAAAAGCCTCTCCGCAGAGAGGCTTGGGGAATCAGACTTCGTTCTGATACGGGTAGGGTTTCTGCGCGACCTTGGATTCGGCATTGCGGCGCAGGGTTTCCAGATCCTGCGGCTTGTCCCACCACAGCGCGCGGCCCTTGCGCTGCTCTTCGCGCTCTTCGGGATGCTTTTCCATCCACTCGCGCATGAATTTGGTGTGCTCGGATTCGTACATCGCCATCGTGATTCCTCCTCGATCCGGGATTCTAGCAGGCCGCTCAGCCCGGCCGTGCTTCGGAAGCCTTGAGGCGGGCGATACGCACGACTTCGGGAATGCGGCGCACGGCGCGCATCAGGCGCGCCAGATGCAGGCGGTCGCCCACCTGCAAGGTAAAGTAGATCTGGTGATGCACCGCGCCCTCGCCATCCATGCTCACATGCTGGATGTTCGAATGTTCTTCCGCGATCGCGGCCGCGATCTTCGCCAGCACGCCGCGCCGGTTCTCGGTGATGACGCGGATCTGCACATCGAACAGGCGCTCGGTCTCCGATTCCCACTCGACATCGACCCAGCGTTCGCGATCGGCACGATTGCGCGAAAGGTTGGGGCAGTCGTTGAGGTGCACTTCCATGCCCTGCCCCTTGCGCAAGAGGCCGACGATCGGGTCACCGGGAATCGGCCGGCAGCAGCGGGCGAGCTGCACCGCCATGCCCTCGCTGCCGCGGATCAGGATCGCGCCGGCAGGTTTCGGCCGGATCGGCTGCCCTTCGACACCTTCGACACCCACCGACTCGACTGCGTTTGCGAGTCGCTTGGCCACCACCGCCGGCAAGCGTTTGCCCAGCCCGATGTCGGTGTAGATCTCGTTGCGTTCGCGCGCGCCGGCATCGCGCAGGAAGCGATCCCACACCAGCTTGTTGAGCGCCGCCGGGGTCAGCCCGTGCGCGCGCAGCGCCTGCGCCAGCAGCCGCTCGCCGAGCGCGACCGACTCGTCCTGCTGCGCGGTCTTGAGGAAGTGGCGGATCTGCGCGCGCGCCTTGCCGGATCGCACATACGACAGCCAGGCCGGGTTTGGGCTCGCGTGCGAGGCGGTCACCACCTCGACCTGATCGCCATTCTTCAGCTCGGTGCGTAGCGGCATCAAATCGCCGTTGATGCGGCAGGCGACACAGCGATTGCCGATGTCGGTGTGCACCGCGTACGCGAAATCCACCACCGTGGCGCCACGCGGCAGATTGAAGATCTTGCCCTTGGGGCTGAACACGAAGACCTCGCCGGGGAAGAGATCGATCTTCACGTGTTCAAGGAATTCGGTCGAGTCGCCCGATGTGGACTGCAGTTCGATCAAGGACTGCAGCCAGTTGTGCGTGCGCTGCTGGATGTCCGACAGCGGACCTTCGGATTCCTTGTAGAGCCAGTGCGACGCGACACCGCTGTCGGCGACCTGGTTCATCTCGTGCGTGCGGACCTGCACCTCGATCGGCGTGCCATAGGGGCCGAACAGCGTGGTATGCAGCGACTGGTAGCCGTTCGCCTTCGGGATCGCAATGTAATCCTTGAACTTGCCCGGTACCGGCTTGTACAGCTCATGCAATGCGCCGATCGTCAGGTAGCAGGTCGGGATGTCCTTCACCACGATACGGAAGCCGTAAATGTCGAGCACCTGCGAGAAGGTCAGGTGCTTGTCCACCATCTTGCGGTAGATGCCATAGACGTGCTTTTCACGGCCCCAGACTTCGGCGTCGATCTGCCACATCGGCAGGCGTTCCTGGATCGCGCCGAGCAGCTTGCCGACGATCTCGCGCCGATTGCCGCGCGCCGCCCGAACCGCCTTGGACAACACCCGGTAGCGCATCGGGAAGAGGTAGCGGAAAGCGAGTTCCTGCAATTCCCGGTACAGGTTGTTGAGCCCTAGGCGATTGGCGATCGGTGCGTACAGTTCCAGCGTTTCGCGCGCCACGCGCCGCTGCTTTTCAGGCCGCACCGCGTCCAGCGTACGCATGTTGTGCAGGCGATCGGCGAGCTTGATCAGGATCACCCGCACGTCGCGCGCCATCGCGAGGAACATCTTGCGGAAGTTTTCCGCCTGCGCCTCTTCGTGGGTACGCGCTTCGATCTTGTCGAGCTTGGAGACCCCGTCCACCAGTTCGGCCGAGACCTTGCCGAAGGCGTCGGCGATGGCCTGCTTGGTGATGTCGGTGTCTTCCATCACATCGTGCAGCAATGCGGCGATCAGCGCCTGTGCATCGAGGTGCCATTCGGCGAGGATCTCGGCCACTGCCACCGGGTGCGAAACATAGGGTTCGCCGCTGCTGCGGAATTGCCCAAGGTGGGCTTCGGCGGCAAAGAGGGCGGCGCGTTCAAGCCGCTCGCGATCCTCTTCTTTCAGATAAGTGGCCGTTCGGGAACGCAGGATCGACAGATCGACGCCGTCGAGCGGATCGCCGTCGCCGAGCGCACGCGGCGCATCGTTCAGAGGCACCAACGCGACAGGAACCTGGGGAGCCGCGGCTTCCATGCTCACCCCTCGCGCTGACGGCGCAAGCACGATTCCGCCGTCGCACACCCTGCGAGAGACGAACATCGCTTCATGCCATCAGCATTCATGCGTCGTTCCCCGTTTCAATCGTTCGACTGAAGAAATGCAAAGGCCTCCGGATGGCGGGCTTTCTGCACGTTCAAGCGCACCCGGCATGAACGCACGATTGCCAGCAGGTCGGCGTGAGCCTCTGCTAAGTCCTTGTTGATAATACAGTAATGGAATTCGTCCACGTGCTCCATCTCGCCCCGCGCTGCTTCGAGGCGACGCGCGATCACCGCGTCGCTGTCCGAATTGCGACCCCGCAAACGCCGTTCGAGTTCCTCCAGCGACGGCGGCAGGATGAAGATGCCGACCGCCTGCGGAAACGCCAGCCGCACCTGGCGCGCGCCCTGCCAGTCGATTTCGAGCAGGATGTCCATGCCGGTCGCCATCTGCGCTTCGATCCACGCGCGCGAAGTACCGTACAGGTTGCCATGCACCTCGGCGGATTCGAGGAAGCCTCCGCCCGCCCGTAGCGCCTCGAAGGCGGCGCGATCGGTGAAATGGTAGTGCTGGCCATCAACTTCACCCGGACGCGGCGCCCGCGTGGTGTGCGACACCGACAGCCGGATGCCGGCGTCCTGTTCAAGGAGCCCACGCACCAGGGTGGTCTTGCCGGCGCCCGACGGCGCTGAAACGATATAAAGCTGTCCTGGCATGGGATTACTCGATGTTCTGGACCTGTTCGCGCATCTGCTCGATCAGCAGTTTCATTTCCAGCGCGATGCTTGAGAGCGCGCCGGACACGGCCTTGGATGCCATTGTGTTGGCCTCGCGGTTGAGCTCCTGCATCAGGAAATCGAGACGCTTGCCGGCTTGGCCGCCGACCTTCAGCACACGCTCGACCTCGTCACAGTGGGCCCGCAGGCGCGAAAACTCTTCGACCACGTCGGCGCGCTGGGCGAACAGGCTCACCTCCTGGCGGATGCGGTCTTCGTCCAGCGTCGCGACGGCTTCGCGCAGGCGTGTCGTCAGCTTTTCCTGGTACTCGGCCACCGCGGCGGGCAGGATGGGTTCGGCCTTGGCGACCAGCGCACGGATCGCCTGGACCCGCTCGAGAATCATCGCCGCGAGCTTTTCGCCTTCGCGCGCACGTGATGCGACCAGATCATCGAGCGCCTGCTTGACGAGTTCGCCCGCCGAGGCGAGCAAGCTGTCGAAGTCCGGCCCGCTCTCGCCGAGCATGCCCGGCCAGCGCAGGATTTCGCCCACCGACAAGGGCGCGGCATCGCTGAATCGATCGCGAATCAAGGCTTGCGCCGTCGTCAGCTGGTCGATCAGGGCAGGGTTGAGCGTGATCTCGGCCGGGACGGCCGCATTGGCCTGCCAGTACAAACGGCACTCGACCTTGCCACGCGACAGCCGCGCCGTGATCGCCTCGCGCAACGCCGGCTCGGCCAGCCGCAGCTCTTCGGCCATGCGGAAGCCGAGGTCGAGGAAGCGTGAATTCACGCTCTTGAGTTCAAGATTGAGCCGCGCGCGCCCGGCTTCCCGGGCACAGACCGCGTAACCGGTCATGGAATGAATCATCGGAAGCTTCCGGTCTGACGACTGCAAAAATGACAAATTCACGCAGCCGAATTGCAGGGGGGGGATAAAAAGCTGAAAATCAAGGCCCTTTCGCCGAATCATACGTGCGCCCCGATGCCCGCTCAAGCAAACTGCCCGTTGCCTTCCGGCTTTCAGTTGGAGCAGTACCGCATCGAGCAGCAGCTCAGCCTCGGTGGTTTTTCGATCGTCTATCTGGCGACCGACCCCGACGAAATCCCCGTCGTGATCAAGGAATACCTGCCGAATTCACTCGCGCTGCGCAAGGAAGGCGAGATCGAGCCGCGCGTGCCGGACGACCATCAGGCCGCCTTCCGCTACGGCATGAAGTGCTTTTTCGAGGAAGGCCGTGCGCTGGCGAGCCTCAACCACCCGAACCTGGTGCGCGTGCTGAACTTCTTCCGCGCCAACGGCACGGTGTACATGGTGATGGCCTTCGAGCGCGGCCGCACGCTGCAGGACTTCATCAACAAGAACAAGGGCGACATCCGCGAGAAGTTCATCCGCGGCGTGTTCACCCGCCTGCTCAACGGCCTGCGCGAAGTGCATGCGAACAAGCTGCTGCACCTCGATATCAAGCCCTCGAACATCTACCTGCGCAACGACGGCACGCCGGTGCTGCTCGATTTCGGCGCGGCGCGGCAGACGCTGTTCAACGACGCACCGATGCTCAAGCCGATGTACACACCCGGCTACTGCGCGCCGGAGCAGTTCCGCGACCGTGAGCATCTGGGGCCGTGGAGCGACATTTATTCCGTCGGCGCCAGCATGTACGCCTGCCTGTCGGGCGCGCCCCCGCAGCGATCCGACGAACGCATCAAGAAAGACCAGCTCGACGCCGCGCGCAAGCGCTGGTCGCAGCAATACTCAGCCCAACTCCTTGACACCATCGACTGGTGCCTCAAACTCGATCCGCTGGAACGCCCGCAAAGCGTCTATGCCCTGCAGAAGGCACTGGCGCGGCGGGTACGGCAGCCCAGTCCGGGAGACCCGGTCGAAGCCAACTGGATCGGCTCGATCGGACTCAAATTGCGGTCACTCATCTCGCGCTCATGAAATTCACCATCTATCAGGAAAGCCGGCCGGGCAAGCGCCGCTCCAACCAGGACCGGATTGCCTACTGCTACTCGCGCGACGCGTTGCTGATGGTCGTCGCCGACGGCATGGGCGGCCACCTGCACGGCGAGATCGCAGCACAGATCGCGGTGCAGTACATCACCGAGAGCTTCCAGCGTGAGGCGCGCGGCCAGCTGCAGGACGAGATGCTCTTCCTCTCGCGTGCGCTGACCAACGCCCACCACGCGATTCTCGACTACGCCTTCGACAAGAACCTGCCCGACCCGCCGCGCACGACCATCGTCGCCTGCGTGGTACAGAACAGCCTCGCGCACTGGGCGCACGCCGGCGACTCGCGGCTCTATCTGCTGCGCGACGGCCGCGTTGCTTTCCACACGCGCGACCACTCGCGGGTGCAGGTGATGGTCGAGCAAGGCCTGATCAAGGAAGGCGAGCAGGCCACCCACCCCTTCCGCAACCGTATTTTCAGCTGCCTCGGCGGCACGCATTCGCCGCAGATCGAATTCTCGCGCCGCACGCCGCTGTATGCCGGCGATACCCTGCTGCTGTGCTCGGACGGCGTATGGGGCCCGGTCGGCGCCGAAGAGGCCATCGCCGAAGTCGACACCCGCAACATCCTCGAATCGCTGCCCAAACTGATGAGCCGTGCCGAGATGCTGGCCGGCCCGACCGCCGACAACCTGTCGATTGTCGGCATGACCTGGCACGACGACTTCTCGGAATCGCCGCCAACAACGATCTCGACGATGACGATGCCGATGGACAGCTTCACGACCAAGATGGAAGGCTTCGCCGCCGGCCAGACGGCACCCGCCAACAGCGAATTGAGCGACGACGACATCGAACGCGCGATCGCCGAAATCAACTCTGCGATCCGGAAGTACACCAAATGACGAGCACCCGACCGAGCGGCCGCGCCGCCGACGCCCTGCGCGAAGTGCGCATCACCCGTGGTTTCACGCGCCACGCCGAAGGCTCGGTGCTGGTGGAATTCGGCGACACACGGGTGCTGTGCACCGCCAGCGTCGAGGAGTCGGTGCCGCCTTTCCTGCGCGGCAAGGGCGAAGGCTGGGTCACCGCCGAATACGGCATGCTGCCGCGCTCGACGCATACCCGCAGCGCCCGTGAAGCCGCCAAGGGCAAGCAGAGCGGTCGCACCCAGGAGATCCAGCGCCTGATCGGACGCAGCCTGCGCGCGGTGGTCGACCTCAAGGCGCTCGGCGAGCGTCAGATCACGCTCGACTGCGACGTGCTGCAAGCCGACGGCGGTACCCGCACCGCCGCGATCACCGGCGCCTGCGTGGCGCTGCATGAGGCGCTCGACAAGCTGGTGGTCGCCGGCAAATTGCCCGCCAACCCGATGCGCGAACTGGTGGCGGCGATTTCGGTCGGCATCGTCGATGGCCGCCCGGTCGCCGACCTCGACTACGCCGAAGACTCCAGCTGCGACACCGACATGAATGTCGTGATGACGGCCTCTGGCGGCATCGTCGAGGTGCAGGGCACCGCCGAAGGTGCCCCCTTCTCGCGTGCCGAACTGGACGCGCTGCTGGCCCTGGCGGAACGCGCCATCGCGCAGCTGGTCGAAGCACAGAAGCGGGCACTCGCCGGCTGACTTGTGTCTGCTGTCACCGCGCACGCCTGTTTGGCGGCGCAGTGTCGACCCCGCCATACGACCCCGGCTCACGCGCGGTGATTCGCGATCCGCGCGCGTCGACGCTAACTGAAGCAACCCATTCCGTGAGTGCTCCACGATGAAACAACTCGTCCTCGCATCCAACAACGCCGGCAAGCTGCGCGAATTCGCCGCGCTGCTCGCACCGCTCGGCATCGAAGTCCTGCCGCAATCGCGCTTCAAGGTGCCGGAAGCCGAAGAGCCCCACTGCACCTTCGTCGAGAACGCGATCGAAAAGGCGCGCCACGCCGCGCGACTCACCGGCCTGCCCGCACTCGCCGACGACTCGGGACTCTGCGTGGCAGCACTCGGCGGCGCTCCCGGCGTGCAATCAGCACGCTTTGCCGGCGAACCGAAGTCGGACGCGCGCAATAACGCGCTGCTGCTCGAAAAGCTGGCAGGAAAGGCCGACCGCCGCGCCCACTATGTCTGCGTGCTGGTGCTGGTACGCAGCGCCGACGACCCGCAACCGCTGATTGCCGAGGGCGAGTGGCACGGCGAGATCATCGATACGCCGCGCGGCGAAGGCGGTTTCGGTTACGACCCGCTGTTCCTGCTGCCGGATCTGGAACAGACCGCGGCGGAACTGGAGCCCGCGCTGAAGAACACCTTGTCGCACCGCGGCGCGGCCTGCCGTCACCTGCTCGAGCGGCTGCAGCGCAGCGCCGGCTGAGACGGGCGCATGAGTGAACGCCGCGTCATCCCGCTGGTATCGCGTCCGAAGGCGGTCGCCAGTGCGCGCCTGAGCGCACCGCCGCCGCTTTCCCTGTACGTGCATTTTCCGTGGTGCGTGCAGAAATGTCCTTACTGCGATTTCAACTCGCATGCGGTACGTGGGGGCATCCCTGAGCAGGCCTACCTCGACGCGCTGGTGGCGGATCTCGAGGCTGCGCTGCCCCAGGTATGGGGGCGCCGGGTGCAGTCCATCTTCATTGGCGGCGGCACCCCGAGCCTGATCTCGGCGGCCGGGCTCGAACGGCTGCTCACCGATATCCGCATGCGCCTGCCGCTGGCCGGGGACTGCGAGATCACGCTGGAAGCCAACCCGGGCACGGTCGAGGCCAGCCACTTCGCGGATTTCCGCGCGGCGGGCGTCACCCGGCTTTCACTCGGCATCCAGAGCTTTGACGATGCCTTTCTGGAGCGCATCGGCCGCATCCACGGCGGCAGCGAGGCACGCCGCGCTGCCGAACTTGCGGCGAAGCACTTCGATACCTTCAACCTCGATCTGATGTATGCCTTGCCGGGTCAGACACCGCAGCAGGCACTCGCCGACGTAGCGGTGGCACTGAGCTTCAGCCCGCCCCATCTGTCCTGCTACCACCTGACGATGGAGCCCAACACTGCCTTCGGCGCGAATCCCCCCGCCGATCTGCCGGACGACGATACCGGTGCCGACATGCAGGAGGCGATCGAGGCACGGCTCGCCGAGGCCGGCTTCCTGCACTATGAGACTTCCGCTTTTGCGCAGCCAGGCCACAAGTGCCGCCACAACCTCAACTACTGGGCGTTTGGCGACTATCTGGGCATCGGCGCTGGCGCCCACGGCAAGCTGTCGTCGCACACCGGCATCGTGCGCGAAATGCGCCACAAGCATCCGAACGCCTATCTTGAAGGGGTCGCTGCAGGCAACGCGGTGCAGGAAAGACGCGAAGTTGGCCTGTCTGACCTGCCCTTCGAGTTCATGATGAACGCCTTGCGCCTGACCGATGGGGTGCCGCTGAATTTGTTCGCCGAGCGCACCGGGCTGCCGCTGTCGAGCATCGAACCGACCCTTGTGCGCGCGCGGCGCGACGATCTGCTGGCGGTCGACAACGAACGCCTGTTTCCGACGCTACGGGGCCAGCGCTACCTCAACGCGCTGCTCGAGCGCTTCCTGCCCGATGAGCCAGGCGCCTGAAAGCAAATCGCCCCTGTTCGTGCAAACCGACACCCGCAGGCAAAGAGGCGCGCGCTAGACTGGGCTTCCCGCCATCGAGTCGCTTCACGTGCGCGTATTCATCGCCCTCTTCCTGCTGACCGCAGCCGCCGTCACCGGCCTCTTCGCCCTGATGCACGGCGACCCCCGCCCGCAACTCAAAGCCGCCGTCGAGCGTGCGACGCCCCCGATCCCCGCGCTGCCGGATCCGGCCGGCGTGGTGCAGGTGGAGCCCGCCCAGCCGCCCGGGGCCGGCATCCACAAGTGCGTCAAGCGCGGTCAGGTGGTCTACACCGATCAACCCTGTCCGAAAGACCACGATCAACGTGCGCTTGACCCGGAGCGCAGCCGCATCGTGACCCTGCCGGCGACGAAACCGGCGGCGCCCGCCGGCCAGAACGTCGCAAAGCCGGCGAGCGGCGGCCTCGATATCGCCGAAGACGGCAGCGTGCGACGCGCGCCATAGGCGCTCAAGGCCAGCAATGCTGACGCGCCTAATCGGTTGATCCTGGTTCCAGCGCGCCTGGACTGCGAGCCGTCCCGGCGACGGCCTCAAGATGCAAAGTCAGGGATTCGCCGTGCGCGCGATCCACTCGCGCAGCTTCTGTTCGAGCACCGGAATCGGCAGCGCACCATCGACCAGTACCTCACGATGGAAGGCGCGGACATCGAAGGCTGTCCCGAGGCGCTGCTCGGCAGCTCGGCGCAGCGCCAGTATCCGCAGTTGCCCGAGCTTGTAGCCCAGCGCCTGCCCCGGATCGGCCATGTACCGTTCGACCTCGATCACCGCATCGCCGTCGGACATGACCTGGTTGTGCTGCATGTAGGCGATCGCGCGTTCGCGCGACCATCCCATCGCATGCAGACCGGTATCCACGACCAGACGCGACGCGCGCAGCATTTCATCGTTGAGCTTGCCAAAGCGCTGATACGGATCGCTGAACAGCCCCAGGTCGCGACCCAGTGTTTCAGCGTACAGCGCCCAGCCTTCGGCGTAGGCGTTGTCGTCGCGAAAGCGCCGGAAGCGGGGCAGATCGGTGATCTCCTGGGCGAGGGACATCTGGAAATGGTGCCCGGGCGAGGCTTCGTGCAGCGACAGTGTTTCCATGCCCCAGATCGGCACCGCACGCAGATCGTGCGTGTTGATGTAGAACACGCCCGGCCGTTTGCCGTCCGCCGACGGTGCTTGGTAGAAGGCGCCCGGTGCGGCATTCGCGCGAAACGCCTCAATCGGCCGCACCTCGTAGTCCGCAACCGGCATGCGGGAGAACAGCTGCGGCAGTTGCGGATCGACACGACGCTTGATCGCCACGAAGCGTTCGACGATCTCTTCCGGCGTGCGGGCATAGAAGCGCGGATCGCTCGCCACATGCGCGAAGAAGGCCTTCAGGTCGCCTGCGAAACCCGCTTCCTGGCGAACACGATCCATCTCGTCGCGGATCCGCGCCACCTCGGCGAGCCCGATGCGGTGGATCTGTTCCGCGCTGAGGTCGAGGCCGGTATTCGCGCCGATACGCTCGCGGTACCAGGCGGCACCATCGGGCAGCCCGGACCAGCCGTCGCTGGCACGGCAACGCGGAAGGTATTCGTGTTCGAAGTAATCGGCCAGACGACGATAGGCCGGCAACAACTCGTCGCCGATCAGCTTCTCGTAGGCCGCAACGAGGCGGTTCCGATCCAGCGTCGACAGATCTTGCGGCAGGCGTGCGATCGCGCCGCGAAAGACGCTCTTGTCGAGCGGCGTGTTGGCGATCACGCGCAGCTGCGGCAGCACTTTCTCGGCGGCGCGGCGCGGCAGCGTGACGCCCCGCGCCACACCGAGCCGCATGTTGGCAATCGCCGCATCGACCCAGGCCGGGAATTCTGCGGCCCGCTTGAGCCAGGCTTCGTGTTGCGCGGTCGTTGCGAGCGGCTGCTGGCCTTCGCCCGACCCCAGCACCGCGAGATCGATTGCAACGCTGTTCAACTGGGTGATCGGCATCAGATGCGACGGGAAGCGCATCGCAGCGAGCGTGCGTTCGCAGTCTTCGATGAAGATGTCGAGCGTCAGCCGGTCGGCCGGCGACAAGGCCGCGCGTGGCAGCGCGCGCGCTGCGCGCAAGGCCTCCCGTTGCAGGTTTTCAAAACGCACCCGTTCGAGCGTCGAGGCCGGGTTGCCAAGGCGATCGTCATAGCGCGAATCGCCGATTGCGGTGGCAAACAGTGGTGCGAGTTCGAGTGTGCGTTCGAAGTGGGTTTCAACCAGTTCGTGCAACGCGTGCGCGGCTTCCGCCGCGGGCGGATGCACCGCTTCGACTGCTTGCAGGTGTGTGCTGAACACCGCGGCCGCAATCCAGAGTGCTGCACGCAGCCGTGTATGAGCTTTCAATGTGTGGGTACTCGCTGCTGATCAACGCCGCAACAATGGCGCGGCAAAGCGCGGAGCGTATCAGCCGAAGCCTGTGGCACGCCACGCAATCATCGCGACGCTTCAGCGTGGCGCGTATTTGGCACGCGATGGCCCAAGCAGGCCGACGCCCCCTTCGAACGATTCGTGTGCGAACGCTGCGTCATGCGCTTGCGGACGCACACCATGGAGGCCTCGGGTACCGGCGCGTCGTTTCGGGAGCGCCATGCGGCGCTCGCTCACCCGCAATCGCCACCGGCCAGCGCTACCAGCGGATCAGAGCACGTAGCGCGAGAGATCTTCGTTGCCTGCAAGCGTCTCGAGGCGCGCATCGACATAGGCGCGATCGATGCGCAAGGATTCCGTACCCGGCTTACCTGCATCGAAGCTGATTTCTTCGAGCAATTTCTCCATCACGGTGTAGAGCCGACGCGCACCGATGTTCTCGGTCTTTTCATTGACCTGGAAGGCGATCTCGGCGAGGCGTCGAATGCCTTCGTCGCCGAATTCGAGCTTGACCCCCTCGGTCGCAAGCAGCGCCTCGTACTGGCGCGTCAGGCAGGCGTCGGTCTGGGTCAGGATGCAGACGAAATCCTCGACCGAGAGCGAATCGAGTTCGACACGAATCGGAAAGCGGCCCTGAAGTTCAGGGATCAGATCCGAAGGTTTGGCAAGGTGAAACGCGCCGCTGGCGATGAAGAGGATGTGGTCGGTCTTGATCATGCCGTACTTGGTCGTCACGGTCGTGCCTTCGACCAGCGGCAGCAGATCGCGCTGCACCCCTTGGCGCGAGACGTCGGCGCCACCCACCTCCGAGCGCGAGGCGATTTTGTCGATCTCGTCGAGGAACACGATGCCGTTCTGCTCGACGTTCTTCACCGCGTCGAGCTTCACCTCCTCGTCGTTGACCATGCGCGCCGCCTCTTCATCCGCCAGCACACGCAGCGCCTCGCGGATCTTCAGCTTGCGCAGTTTCTTCTGCTGGCTGCCGAGGTTCTGGAACATGCCCTGCAATTGCTGGGTGAGTTCTTCCATACCCGGCGGCGCAAAAATCTCGGCGGTGGGGCCATGGGCCGATGCCTCGATCTCGATCTCCTTGTCGTCCAGCTCGCCTTCACGCAGCTTCTTGCGGAATTTCTGGCGTGTCGCATTGTCCTCGGCGCTCGCGGGTTCGGTGCCAAAGCCGACCGGACGCGCCGGCGGTAACAGCACGTCGAGTACCCGATCTTCTGCGGCATCTTCGGCGCGCGCGCGGACGCGGCGTGTCGCCAGTTCGCGCGCGTCTTTCACCGCGATTTCGACGAGATCGCGGATGATGGTGTCGACATCGCGGCCGACATAGCCGACCTCAGTGAACTTGGTGGCCTCCACCTTGACGAAGGGGGCGTTGGAGAGCCGCGCGAGTCGCCGCGCAATCTCGGTCTTGCCAACGCCGGTCGGCCCGATCATCAGGATGTTCTTGGGCGTGATCTCGTGGCGCAAGGATTCATCTACCTGCGCGCGGCGCCAACGGTTGCGCAGGGCAATTGCGACAGAACGCTTGGCGCGCGTCTGCCCGACGATATGCTTGTCGAGTTCGGAGACGATCTCCGGCGGGGTCATCTGGGTCATGTTCGTGCCTGCATGGCTGGGAAGGTGAGCGGGGCGCGCGGCCACTCCAGCTGGCCGCCAGCTACCCCCTTAACTCACCATTCCAGGGTTTCGATGGTGTGACTGTGATTGGTGTAGATGCAGATGTCGCCCGCGATTTCGAGCGACTTCTTCACCACTTCCGCCGCCGGCAATTCGGTGTTTTCAAACAAGGCGCGCGCGGCGGACTGGGCGAATGCGCCGCCTGAGCCGATCGCGCCAATGCCGAGTTCGGGTTCGAGCACATCGCCGTTGCCGGTGATGATCAGCGTGTGGTCCTTGTCCGCCACCACCAGCATCGCTTCAAGGCGGCGCAGCATGCGGTCGGTGCGCCAGTCCTTGGCAAGCTCGACGGCGCTGCGCATCAGGTGGCCCTGGTGCTTTTCCAGCTTGGCTTCGAAGCGCTCGAAAAGGGTGAAGGCGTCTGCCGTGCCGCCGGCAAATCCTGCAAGGACCTTGCCATGAAACAGGCGACGCACCTTGCGTGCGGTGCCCTTGATGACGACGTTGCCGAGGGTGACTTGTCCGTCGCCACCCAGCGCGACCTGGTTCGCGCGTCGGACCGACAGGATGGTGGTGCCGTGATATTGCTCCATGGCTCTTCCGGTAGCGGCCGTCGGGTGCGGCCCGTTCTACCAGTGTGGGGTCGCTGTGCCGAAACGCAAGCGCCCTGTCGCCGGTTCCTAACTTAGAGCGCGCGCACTTCCATGCTGGCGACCTGATGCACGCCCATCACCCGCAAGAGCGCCGCCACCATCGCATTGAGGTTGTGGAAAACGCACAGCTTGCCCTGTGCCTGAAATTGCACCAGAACATTGAAGAGGTTGCCGGCCGTCACGAAGTCCATGCGCCGCAGGCGGCTGGCATCGACTTCCACGGTGCTGCGGTCGGCGCCGTACTTGGCGAGCTTGCGAATGGCTTCGGCCTGCGCGGAGGTGAGGTCACCCTCCATCACGAAAGCAGGCGCTTCTTCTTCGATCGGCACCAGCTCAAGCCCCGGAGAACTGGTCGCCGCATCCGGCTGCTTCATCCGCGGACCGGGTTCGGCCGCCGGCGCTTCGTAGGAAGGCGGCGACTCTTCGAACGTAATCGCGTAATCGAGCGCTACTTCTTCAAATCGATCGACTTCAGACAGCGCCTGCAAGAGTTCGAGCACCATCAGCCAGATACTCTGGCCTTCGCGCCGCCCCTGCACCACCTGCCCTTCGATCATCGGCAGCATGTTGCGGGCATTGAGAAGAGACACCTGGACTCGCGCCTGGCGCAAGCTCCGCAAGCCGCGCACCAGAACATCACAACCTGCCTCGTCGGCGCCGCGCAGCTTGCCCAGATCGATCCGCAGCTTGCCGGCCTTGATCGCAATCTTGGAAATCTGTTCGAACTGGGGCCCCGCCGCTGCGCTCAAGGTACCGGTCAGGCTCACCGACGGTGTGGCGTCGCGCGAACTGGGTTTGGGCGCCTCGGCGCTTGCATCCGCGTCGCTCCAGATCGGCGGCGAGCGACCGAACTGTTCGGCATAGCCGACACCACGCGCTTCGAAGGGCTCACGACGGCCGGTCAGGCGATAGAGGTCGAAGAGCATGTGCCACAAGGTCTCGTTGCTGGCGGCACCTTCGTCGAGCGCGGCTTCGAGCACCGCGGCCGCTGCCTCGTCGCTGGCATTGGCGAACAGGATCGCGGCTTCTTCCACCGCCGGATGGTCGGCGTCGGTCAGCTCGTCGACATGGATCTTCCCCGCGGCGACCGCGAGTGCACGGGCGTCACCCTGGGTGAAATCCAGCGTCGAAGTGCTGTCGGACTTGGGCTTCGGACGCGCAGCGGCGGCATCGCCAGGCGCTGGTTCCTGCGGCTGAGGTCCTTTGCGGAAGAACGGGATGACCACGTTAGTTTGCTCAGAGTTGTCGAGAGAGGCCCCACCTCCTACCCTCGCACGGACGCATAGGATAGGCAGCAAACGCCTTCACTGCAAATGACGATACCCTAGACTGGCGGGCTTACCGAGTACTTGCACGAGAAAAATCTCAAGACGGGATGTGACTGATTTCACCTCCGGCATTCGGCCGACCTAATTCGAGGTGTTGCACGCGTTGCTTCAAAGCCGAGACGTCCTGTTACAACTTCGGTCATTCTATTCACTTGAAGTTTACGAAATATGGGAAATAATTCCATTCAATGACGAGCGAATCACATCGCCATCTGGACGAGGCCATGGACGCACCCACAGGACAACCCACCCGCGCTGACGTACTGCTCGACGAAGCGGAGCGCTTCCTGCTGCCGCTTGCGCGGCTGCTGATCGCCAATGGCGTCGGCTATCCGCAACTTGCCGCGCGACTCAAGGGCGTGTTCCTCGACGCAGCCCGCTACGAACTCGCGATGGCCGGCGGCCGGCAGACCGACTCTGCGCTGAGCCTGCTGTCCGGCGTGCACCGCAAGGACATTCGCGCAGCCAAGGCAGCGGAAGAGTCCGGATTCGGACAGAACGGCAAATCACTCTCACTCGCGGCCGAAGTATTTACGCGCTGGCTGCACGACCCGGCTTTCCGTGGTGTCGATGGCAAACCGCTCGAATTGCCCCGTAGCGGCCCCGCACCGTCGTTCGAAAGCCTGGTCGCCTCGATATCCACCGATTTCCATGCGCGCAGCATGCTCGACGAGTTGTTGCGGCTTGGCGTCGTGACACTGCAGGGCGAGGTGGTCATCCCCAGCGCGAACGGGTTCGTGCCGCGTGAGGGCTTCCGCGAACTGGCCTTCTATTTTGGCGAGAACCTGCGTGACCACATCGCTGCCGCCGCCACCAACCTTCGCGCGGCCGAAGGCGGCGCGCAACCCGTCTTTCTCGAACAGAGCGTTTTTGCTGACGGCCTGTCCGAAGCCTCGACCGAAGCGCTCGGCGAACTGGCACGCACGCTCTGGCGAACTGCGTTTGACCGCATGGTGACAGAGGCGGGTCGCCACTGTGACGAAGACACCGCGACGGCCGCAAACCGCCGCATGCGTTTCGGCGTCTATTACTACGCCGAACCGACGACACCCAAGGAGGACGAATCGTGAAACTCGGTATCAAGGGATGGCTCGCCGCACTGGCGACTGGTGTGCTGGTCGCCGCATGCGGCGGCGGGGGCGGAGGTGACTCCGGTGTCGGCTCGGGCGGAACCGGCGTCGTCACGCCACCTGGCTTGGCCAGCGGCACGGTGACCGGTTTTGGCAGCGTGATCATCGACGGCAACAAGTTCGATGACAGCGGCGCAACGATCGACATCGATCGTGATCCCTCCAGCCCGAGCGCGGGCACCAGCAGCGATGTCAAACTCGGCATGAAAGTGGAAACCGAGTTGTCGCCATCCGACAAGATCACGCACCTGACCGTGCGACCGGAACTCATCGGCCGCATCACCAGCGTCAGCGGCACCGGGTTCGTCGCGGCGGGCCAGACGGTGCTGATTTCAACCGACCCGGCCGCACCGACCGTGTTCGAGGGTGCCAGCAGCCTGGCGGACCTCGCTATCGGCGACATCGTCGAAGTGCATGGCGCACGCGACACCACCGGCGCGATTGTCGCGACGCGGGTCGAGCGCAAGGACCCGACCAGCGCGCTGCTGATCCGGGTGGTCGGAACCCTCGCCTCACTCGACGCCACCGGCAAGACCTTCAAGATCGGTGACCTCGTGGTGGACTACAGCGAGGCCACCGTGCTGCCGGCGGCAGCCACCCTTACCGAAGGGCAGCGGGTTGCCGTCTGGAGCAATGTCGCGCTGAACAATCTGGGCGTCATGAAGGCCAAGGTGGTGCGGATCAAGAATCCGACCGCCGCGGATGGGGCCAAGGTGCGCCTCGGTGGCTTGATCAGCGGCCTCGACACCACCGCAGTGAGCTTCAAGGTGGCCGGCGTCAGCGTCGACGCCAAGAGCGCCACCTTCGAAAAGGGCACGGCTGCAGACCTTGCCAACGGTCGCGCAGTGCGGGTCGAAGGCGTCTGGAAGGCCGGCGTGGTCGTGGCAAGTAAGGTGCATTTCATCCGCGATGAGGGCGATGCAACGGTCGACCTGACCGGTGCGATCACCGACTTCGTGTCTTCGTCGAGCTTCAAGCTGCGCGGCGTTCCGGTCGATGCGTCGGCGGCTACCTTCAGTGGTGGCACTGCTGACAACCTCGCGAACGGCGTCATCATCAAGATCGAAGGCGCCTACTCGGCAGGGGTAGTGAAAGCCACCTCGGTGAGCTTCTCGACGACACCGGACGGCGGCGTGCGCACCTTCCCTGGCAAGGTCGGCAGCTATGACGCCACCACCGGCGACTTCAAACTCACCGGTTTCGACGTCGCAATGCGCATTACCGACGCAACCACCTTCAGCAACGCCAATGGCAGCGCCGCGAGCAAGGCGGATTTCGTGATCGGCAAGCGGGTGCTGGTGCGCGGCAGCTTCGTCACCGGCGTGCTGGTCGCCAGCGAAGTGAAATTCGTGCCTGACGCCACCATCGGCGTAAAGCTCGAAGGCCTGATCTACGCACTGGACGCCACGGCAAAGACCTTCACGATCAATGGTGCGACCGTGGCGTGGGATGACAGCACCAAATTTGCCGACAACGCGAGCGCGAGCGACCTCGCCAACGGCGTCAGGGTCGAGGTTCGCGGCAAGGTGGTGGCGGGCAAACTGGTCGCGAGCAACATCGAGATCAAGCGCAGCGAGTTGCCGACGATCGGCGAAGTCAAAGGCAGCATTACCGACTTCGTCTCGGCCACCAGCTTCAAGGTCGGCGGCCAGAGCGTAACCACCACTACGAAGACCGTGTTCAAGGATGGCACCGTAAGCAGCCTGGCCAACGGCCGCGTTGTGCAGGTCAAGGGCACGCTCAGCGCAGGCGTCCTGAGCGCGGCAGTCGTCGAATTCGAGGACTGACGCGGCGCCCCGCCGGCGCTATCGGCCGGGGTGAGCAACAGGGTCGGGCGAAAGCCCGGCCCTTTTTCATTGCGGCCAGGATCGGTCTCTGGCAGTCTCGCGCCTATGCCCCTGGTATTTTTCCGGACCTTTGCAGCTTGGCTGCTACTCCTCGTCGTTCTACTCGGCGGATGTGGCGGCGGAGAAGCCTCGCCCGCCGCGCCACCGGACACATCGCCGCGCCAGCAGTTCTACGCACCCGGTCTGGCGGCCGACGTTTACCTGCCCGCGACCTTTGCTGCCGCCCGGCCGGCGGTCCTGTTGCTTCACGGCGGGGGGTGGGGGGCCGGTGACCGCGGCGAGTTTGCGGACCTCGCCCGCTGGCTTGCTGCACAAGGCGTGGTAGCCGTCGCTATCGACTATCGCCTGACCACGGCAGGCTATCGTTGGCCCGCGCAACTGGAGGACGCCCGGCACGCGGTCTGGTGGATGCGCATGCACGCCGGAGATCTCGGCATCGACCCGCAGCGCATCGCGGCACTTGGCGGCTCGGCGGGCGGCTTGCTCGCCGCCTGGCTCGCAGTGGATGACGCACACGATGCCGCCGGACGCAGCGATCGCGTGCAAGCTGCGGTGAGCTTGTGGGGCCCCTGGGACCTGACGCAGCCGGATGACAGCCTGCTGCCGGACGCGCGCGGCATGCTCGAAAGCCTGCTCGGGCCCGGGCGCCCGGGTGCCCGCGACGCCTCGCCCTATTTCCGCATCGCGGCCGACAGCGCACCGGTCTTGCTGGTGCATGGACTGGACGACCGCCTCGTGCCACCCATCCAGTCACAGCGCGCCTGCGCGCGTTATCGCGAACTTGGCGCCCGTTGTGATCTGCTGGAGCTCCCCGGCGAGGGACACGGCCTCGCCCGCAGCGAGGACGTGAACCGTGTCACAGAAGCGGTCAGGGCCTTTCTGGGCCGGGAACTGCTGGCGAGACGGTAGTCGCCCGGGCGGCACGCCACCGTCCGGTAGAATCCGGCCTCCACGCCTGCGGTTCCGATCCCGATGCTGTCTACCCTCAACGCCCCGCAACGCGAGGCGGCGAAATACCTTGATGGTCCCTGTCTCGTGCTGGCCGGCGCCGGCTCAGGCAAGACGCGCGTCATCACCGCCAAGATCGCGCATCTTGTGCAGACCTGCGGCATGGACCCGCGCAACATCGCCGCGATCACCTTTACCAACAAGGCGGCGAAGGAAATGCAGGAGCGCATCGGCAAGCTGATCGACAGCCGCGCGGCGAGCCAGCTGACGGTATGTACCTTCCATGCCCTAGGCGTGCGGATCGTGCGGCAAGAGGCCAAGCTCGCCGGTCTCAAGCCGCAGTTCTCCATCCTCGACTCATCCGATACGGCGCAGATTGTCTCGGACCTCGCGACCAACGCCGACAAGGCGATGCTCAAGGCGATCCACTGGACCATCTCGGGCTGGAAGAACGCGCTGATCACGCCGCAAGACGCCGAGAAGCTCGCCAGCGATGAGATCGAAGCGGCGGCAGCAAAGCTTTACCCCGCCTATGAGAAGACCCTGCGTGCCTATCAGGCGGTGGATTTCGATGACCTGATCGCGCTGCCGGCGCGTCTTTTCGACGAGCACCCGGACGCCCGCGAGCGCTGGCAGAACAAGCTGCGTTACCTGCTGGTCGACGAATACCAGGACACCAACCGCGCGCAGTACAAGCTGCTGCGCCAGATCGCCGGTGTGCGCGGCGCCTTCACCGCGGTCGGCGACGATGATCAGGCGATCTATGCCTGGCGTGGCGCCGACGTCGAGAACCTGAACCAGCTCGCGCGCGACTACCCCAGCTTGCGGGTCATCAAGCTCGAACAGAACTACCGCTCCACCAACCGCATCCTCACCGCCGCGAACACGCTGATCGCAAACAACGAGAAGATGTTCGACAAGCGGCTGTGGTCCGAGCACGGCATCGGCGACCCGATCCACATCGTTGCGACCCGCGACGCCGAAGCGGAAGCCGAGGTGGTGCTCAAGCGCATGCAGGCGCACAAGTTCGAATCGCGCACCCACTGGCGCGACTACGCGATCCTTTACCGCGGCAATCACCAGGCGCGGGTGATCGAACAGGCGCTGCGCAACTTCAAGGTGCCCTATGTGATCTCGGGCGGGCAGAGCTTCTTCGATCGCGCCGAGATCAAGGACATCACGTCTTACCTGCGTCTGCTGTTGAACCCTGACGACGATCTGGCCTTCATCCGTTCGATGACCACGCCGCGTCGCGGCATCGGGCCCGCGACGCTCGAAGCGCTGGGCAACTACGCCGGCAAGCGCCACATCAGCCTTTTCGCAGCCGCCTTCGAGGAAGGCGCGGAGCAGCATGTGCCGCATCGCCAGCTCGAAGCGGTGCGCGAATTCGGCAACTTCATCAACAAGATCGAATACCGCGCCCAGCGCGAGCCAGCCAAACAGGTGCTCGATGACCTGATCCGCGCGATCGGCTACGAGGCCTGGCTTTACGAGCACTGCGAGCAGCGCGAGGCGGAAACCAAGTGGAGCAACGTCTCCGACTTTGTCGGCTGGCTCGGTCGCAAGGGCGAGGAAGACAAGAAGAACCTGATCGAGCTGACGCAGACGATCGCGCTGATCTCGATGCTCGACAAGGAAGACGAAGATTTCGACGGCGTCCAGCTCGCCACGCTGCATGCGAGCAAGGGCCTGGAGTGGCCGCATGTGTTCCTGATCGGCGTCGAGGAAGGCCTGCTGCCGCACCAGAGCAGCATTGACGAGGACAAGGTCGAGGAAGAGCGCCGCCTGATGTATGTCGGCGTCACGCGCGCGCAACGCAGCCTGACGATCACCTACTGCGACCGCCGCAAGGCAGCCGGCGAATGGCACACGGTGGAGCCCTCGCGCTTCATCGAGGAACTGGGCGCCGAGAGCGTGAAACGGCCGGACAAGAACGCGGTCGTCTCAAAGGAAGACGCCAAGGCCAAGCTCGCAAACCTGCGGGCGATGCTCGGGCGCAACTGATCGCCGCCATCAGCACGCTGGCGCAACGCGCAGCCTGCGCTACGCTGAAGACATCCAGTTCGCGAACGGAATTGCCATGCGCTACCTGCTCGTGCTGTCGGCGCTCTGCTTGAGCCCGACCGCTATCGCACAACGTTATGTCGAAGTGAAGTGCCCGCCGGCGTTCGACGCTTCGCTCAAGCTCGACGGCGGCTTTTCGACCTTCGCGCCGGCAGATGCCGCCCCGGGCACTGCCGATATTCCGACCACACCCGCCGCGCTGGCCGGTGCCGAAGTGTACGTCGGCGATCCGACCAAGACGCCGCAACTGCAGGAAGAGCGTGGCAGCGGCAGCAAGCGCATCGTGTGGTATCTGCCGGGGCCGAAAATCATCGCCTGCCGCTACGAAGGCACCGAGCGGCGCATCTACCGCATGATCTATCCACCTGCCAACGAGTGCTCGGCACTGCGCAACCCACCCGCGGGCAAACCTCTGATCGTCAGTTGCAGAACGCGCTGAGTAACACGCGCCAGAACCTGGGGCCGTCAGCCGCCGGAAAGCGCGGCAACGATCATCACCTCGTCGCCATCGCGCACTGGCGCAGCGATCCCGGGCACTGCGGCGTTGCCAACAAAGATGCGGATGTGGCGGCGGATGCCATCCTGTTCGTCGATCACGCGATGTCGCACGCCGGGCCAGCGCGCATCGAGCGCGGCCAGCACATCGCCCAGCGTGGCCGGCGCGGCGCAGTCGACCTGAACGTCGGCGAGCCCGCCGCTGTACTGGTGCAGATGCGTGGGCAGGCGAACCGCCACCCTCATGCGAACTGCACCGCCTCGACTGCGTAGATCTCCGGCAGATGGCGTGCGATGCAGCGCCAGTTCTCGCCCTCGTCGGTGCTCGCCCAGACCTCACCGCCGGTGGTACCGAAATAGACCCCTGCCGTGCGCTCACCATCCACCGCCAGCGCTTGGCGCAACACCGTGAACCAGGCCTGTTCGGCAGGCAGCCCGGCCGTGCACTTCTGCCAGCTGTCACCGCCATCCCGTGATCGCAGCACGCAAGGCTTGCCCTCTGGCGACACCCGCGGCCAGACGCTGCCGGCATCCATCGGGAAGGTCCAGATCGTGTCGGGCTGGTGCGCGTGTATCACGACGCCGAAGCCGATATCGCGGCGCACGCCGTCCTGCGGAATGTGGGCGCCGATGTCGACCCACTTGCCGTCGGCTTCGTCGCGGCGGAAAAGGCCGCAGTGGTTCTGCTGATAGAGCCGACTCGGGCGCGCCGGGTGCATGCGCACGCAGTGCGGGTCCTGACCGAACACCGGATAAGGATCAGGGTAGAACTCGGCGCGCACGCCCTGGTTGATTGGCGTCCAGTCAGCGCCGCCGGCGCGTGACTCGAAGGTGCCGCCGCTCGACATCGATACGAACAGGTGTGCGGGGTCTCGCGGGTCAACCAGCACCGAGTGCAGCTTGCCGCCATCCGGCGTCTGGTCCTTGTCATCGCCGCACCATGCGCGTCGGTCGGGGTGCGCGTTGAAACCCTCGACACTGGCCCAGTGGAGGCCACCGTCACTCGAAACGAAGAGGCCTTGCGGACTGGTACCGGCATACCAGGTGCCGGGCTCGCTGGCATGGCCGGGCGTGAGCCAGAACACATGCTCAACCACCCGACCGCCTTCGGCTTTCGGGAAAGCCGGCGGTGTCTCGGCCTCCTGCCAGCTCGCACCACCGTCGGCCGAGCGGAACACCGTCGGGCCGAGGTGGCCGGTGCGTGCCGCCACCACCAGGGTGCGACCATCGCGCGGGTCGAGCCGTGCATGGTGAATCACGTTGCCGAGGAAGTGCGGCCCTTCAAGGCGCCAGTCTGTGCGCGCGGCGTTGCCATGCAGAATCCAGAGTCCCTTGCGGGTTGCGATCAACAGTGCGGTGGCAGCCATGGCGCGCTCCTCACTCGATCCGGGTCACCATGACCTGGTCGATCTTGAAATTGTCGATATCGACCGCCTCGAAGCGGTGGCCGGCGAACTCGAAGCCTTCAGCGCGTTTGGGGATGCGCTTCATCATGTACATCATGAATCCGGCGGCGGTGTCGTAGCCCTCTTCGCCCGGCGCGTACTCGACATCGATCAGCCCCTTCACATCGCCGATCGGTGTCATGCCATCGACCAGCCACGACCCTGGGCCACGCTGCACGATCTGCTGGTCGTACTGCGGCACGACGATGTGGTCCATCAGGCAGTGCACCAGATCGTCCAGCGTCACGGTACCGACCACCAGCGCGTACTCATTGACCACCACGGCGAAGTCGTTGCGCGCATCCTTGAAGCGTTCGAGCATGTCGGCAAGGTTCAGCGCGTCGGGCACCACCAGTGGCTTGCGCAGCTCCAGCTTCGACAGCACCGCCGGCAGGTTGTCGATGTCACCGGCGGCGAGCACCGGCATCAGGTCGCGCAGTTCAAGAAAACCGATCACATCGTCGATGCGCTCTCGGCAGACGAGAAAGTCTTCGGCGCGGCCTGTCATCAGCTTCTCGCGCAACGTCGCGGCGTCTTCGGTGATGTCGAGAAAGACCACGCTGTCGCGCGGCGTCATCGCAGCGGCAACCGGGCGTTCGCCGAAACCCAGCACGTTGCCGATCAGCTGATGCTCATTGCCCTGCAGGGCACCCGAATCGGCCCCCGCATCAACCATCGCAACGATATCGTCGGTGGTGACACGGTCTTCCCGCGCCGCGGGCAAGCCAGTCAGATGGAAGAAGAGGTTGGCGACACCATTGAAGACCAGCACCAGCGGCGCCATCAGCACCGTCAGCACGCGCATCGGGCGCACGATGCGTATCGCCCACTGCTCCGGCTCGGCCATCGCAATGCGCTTGGGAATCAGATCGGCAAACTGGATGAAGGCCGCGGTGATCGCCACGAACGAGAGCAGGAAGCCGAGCGACGCGGACATGTCTGCCCCCGCCCCGGTCAACTGCACCAGCCGCGTGAAGGTGGGAGACAGTGCGCCCTCGCCGACCATGCCGCCGAGGATGGCCACCGTATTGAGCCCCACCTGCACCACGGTGAAGAAGTAGCCCGGTTGCTCCTGCAGGCCCATGACTTGCGCCGCACGGGCCTCGCCGTTGTCGAGCATGGCCTGCAGCTTGATGCGGCGGGCGCTGGCCAGAGAGATTTCCGAAATCGAGAAGAACGCGCTGAATACGATCAGGACCAGCACGATCATCAGTTGCAGCGACGTCGACATCCCCATCTCTCCTTGTTTCGCGATCCGCCCTGCGGACTATAGGGGATGACGCGCGGCACGGCGAGCACCGCCCGCAAACGACAAGGGCGGGCCACTTGCGCGACCCGCCCTGCGGCCTGCCCGGCGCGAACGTTCAGTCGCGGCCGTGCATCAGCTTCTTGAGCATCGGCGTCAGCGCGAGCAACACGAGGCCAGCACCGACCGATGAGCCGACCAGGAACCAGTAGAGCGGCACGCCGCTGCCGGCAAGCATCGCTTCAAGCGTACCGGAGAGGTAATTCGCCACCGCCGAACTGAGCATCCAGACCCCCATCAACAGGCCGGCAAATCGCGCTGGCGCGAGCTTCGAGACCATTGACAGACCGACCGGTGAGAGCATCAACTCGCCGATGGTGTGCAGGAAGTAGACGATGAACAGCCAGTGCGGGCCAACGCTGCCGAATTTCTCGGCGCGACCCTGCGCGATGGCCAGCACGATGAACCCCAGCCCCAGCACGACCATGCCAAGCGCCTGTTTCGCGCTGACCGACAAGGCAAAACGGGTGCGATCCAGCCGCGTCCACAAGGCGGAAAAGGCCGGCGCCAGCAGCACGATCACCAGTGGATTGATCGACTGGAACCACGACGCCGGAATCTCGAAACCAAAGGCGTGGCGGTCGGTCTGCTGATCGGCGAACAGGTTCATCGTGCCGCCGGCCTGCTCGAAGCCCATCCAGAAAAAGATGACGAAGAAGCAGACGATGCAGATGGCGAGGATCGCATCCCAGTCTGCGCGGGTGAGCGGCTTCGCATCCGGATCAACGGAGCCGAAGCGGGTCGGGATCCACAGCGCGGCGCCGATGACGGCAAAGCCCAGCAAGAGCTTCACCAGCAGCGGCAACGGTGCGATTACGCCGGAAACTGCACCCCACAGCGCGATCGTACCGAGCACGGTCGGGATCGCAGCGGCAGTGAAGGCAAGGATGCGCACCCAGTCACGGCGGTCGATGCAGGTCTGTCCGGCGCGCAGGCCGGCGTTACCCAGCAGGCCCTGCCAGCGCAGCAGCGTGAACACGCCAATCGCCATGCCGACGCCAGCAGAGGCAAAGCCCCAGTGCCAACCCAGCTTCTCGCCCAAGGTGCCCGCCACCAGCGGCGAGAAGAAGGCGCCGAGGTTGATGCCCATGTAGAAAATCGTGTAACCGCCGTCGCGGCGAGGGTCGTGCTCGCGATACAACTGCCCCACCATGGTCGAGGTGTTGGGCTTGAAGAAGCCGTTACCCAGGATCAGCAGGCCGAGCGCGAGATGCAGCAGCGGTTCGAAGGCCATCGCAAAGTGGCCCAGCATCATGATCAGGCCACCGATCACCGCACCCTGGCGCAGGCCAAGGTACTTGTCGGCGAGGTAGCCGCCGAGCAAGGGCGTGAGGTAGACCAGTCCGGTATAGATGCCGTACAGCTCGAGCGCGTCCTTGCGGTCGTAATGCAGGGCGTTGACCAGATACAGCACGAGCAGCGCCCGCATGCCGTAGTAGGAGAAGCGCTCCCACATTTCGGTGAAGAAGATGACCTTGAGGCCGGGCGGATGGCGCTCGAACTCGTCTGCGTCGGGGACAGCCGGATGGACGATCGTGGACATGGATTCTTTTTTCTGTCGTGTTGGGGCCGGATAGGCCGGAAATGAAGGCGGCGCTCCGGTAGGAGCGCCGCGATTGTCGCACTACTGTTGCAGGCCCGCAGCGCTTTGTTGGCGGGAACCTGTCGCGCCGGATTCAGTGCCCGCCGCAACCGCCGCCGCAGCCTTCGGCGGCGGCTTCCGCCTCGCCATGGCAGGCGTGGTCGTGCTCGTCATCATGGTGATCGTGATTCTTGCAGGCGTGCGAGCCACCGCAGGGCGAGGCGATCGGCGCCTTGTCGATGTCGGCCATGGTGAGGCCATTCTTCAGCATCGCGGCCAGCGCGGCGTCCATGCTCGCGGCGTGGTGCTTGAACCAGACCGGCAACTCCTCGGCCAGGCGGCGCCCAAGTCCGTGATCGCCCTTGTCGAGTTCGACACGCACCGCACGCATCACCGCCAGCACCCGTTCATGCTCATTGGCATGGCAGCCGGGAAAGCCGATCGCGGCGGCCCAGGCGTTCTCCTGCGCGAAGTGCGATTCGCAGTGCGCGATCAGGGCGTCGAGCGCGACGCCCATGGTGTCGTCGTCGGCGACACGCAAGGCATTCACCGCCCACACGAAGTCTTCGTGGGTGGTGTCCATGTCACGGTGGCCAAACAGGAGATCGGGAGTCAATTCGAACGGGGTCATGCTGCAGCTTCCGGCGATTCAAACCCGGCATTGTAGGCGAGTGCGCCGGGCCGGGGCGTGAGCCGCATCAAGCAAAAAGGGGGCGCTTTCGCGCCCCCGCAAGGCATCCCGGAGGTGACCGGGGAGGCCGACTACCCGCGAGCGCTCAGCGCTCGTTGGAGCCCGACATCACATCGACCCAGACCGCCAGCAGCAGGATGCTGCCCTTGACGATCATCTGCCAGAAGGTTTCCACGCCAAGCATCGACATGCCGTTGTCGAGGCTGGTCATGATCAGCGCACCGATCATCGCGCCCGACACCGTACCGGCGCCGCCGCGCATCGAGGTGCCACCGATGAAGCAGGAGGCGATCGCGTCAAGTTCGCCCATGTTCCCCGCGGACGGCGAACCGGAAGCGAGCCGCGCGGTGGTGGTCAGGCCGGCGAAGGCGCACATCAGGCCCATGATGCCGAAGATCGTCATCTTGACGAACTGCACGTTCACACCGGAGAGGCGCGTCGCTTCAAGGTTGGAACCAATCGCGTAGATGCGGCGGCCGAACACCGTGCTGTTGGCCATGAAGCTGAACGCGCCGGCAATGACCAGCAGCACCAGCACCGGCACCGGCACGCCCTGGTAGGACTCCAGCGTATGCACGAAACCGAAGATCAGTGCGCCGGTGAGGCCCAGCTTGAGCGCGTCCTGCCACATCGGCGCAATCGTCAGGTTGTACTTGGCGCGGTTGGCGCGGGTACGCAGGCTGATGAAGACGAGCAGCGCAAACAGCGCCAGCGCCAGGATGTAGCCGATGTTGGCCGGCAGGTAGGCCTGCCCGATCGCGATCAGCCCGGCGGATTCGACCGGCACGGTGGAACCCTGGGTCAGGCCGACCAGGACGCCGCGGAAGGCAAGCATGCCCGCAAGACCGACGATGAAGGACGGCACACGCAGGTAGGACACCCAGTAACCGTTGATCAGGCCGGCCAGCACACCGCCAAAGCAGACGATTGCGATGGTGCCCGCGACCGGCACCTTGTAGGTCGCATCCAGCACCGCAGCGAGGCCGCCCAGCAAGCCGAGCAGCGAGCCGACCGACAGGTCGATTTCGCCGGCGATGATGACGAAGACCATGCCCGAAGCAAGCATGCCGGTGATCGCCATCTGCCGCAGCAGGTTCGAGAAGTTACGCGACGTGAGGAAGGACGAGCCATCGTCCGTCATCGTCATGTAACCGAAGAAGGACCATATCAGGACGATCGCGATCCCGAGCGCCAGGACTTTGTACTGTCCGAAGAGCGTCTTGATGTTTTTGGCAACGGAACTCATTTTGGTGTGCCTCTGTATGTTCTTGTGGTGGTCTCGCGGATCACGCCGCAATCGGTTGATCGGACTGGCCCAGCGCCGCGGTCAGCACCTGTTCCTGCGTCAGGCCCTGATTGACGAAGTCGCCGCGCAGCTTGCCTTCTCCCATCACCAGTACCCGGTCGCTGATGCCCAGCACTTCGGGCAATTCGGAGCTGATCATGATGATCGACAGGCCCTGCTTTACCAGTTCGAACATCAGCTTGTAGATCTCGTACTTGGCGCCCACGTCGACGCCGCGCGTCGGCTCGTCGAGGATCAGCACCTTCGGGCTGGGCAGCAGCATCTTCGACACCACCGCCTTCTGCTGATTGCCGCCTGACAGGCCGCGAATCTGCAGCAGCGGGGTTGCGGTCTTGATGCGCATGCGGGCGATCGACTGCTGGATCGTGTGCATCTCGGCTTCCGCGTCGACACGACCGAAGTGCGCGTAGCTCGGAAGCGTGGACAGCGTGATGTTGTGCCCCACGCCCATCAGCGGCACGATGCCGTGGCGTTTGCGGTCTTCCGGCACCATGCAGATGCCCTGCTCGACCGCGTCCTTCGGCGTATGGACGTGAAGCGGCTTGCCTTCCAGCGTCATCTCCAGCGAGTGGTGGCCGGCGTAGCAACCGAAGATCGCCATCGCGAGTTCGGTACGCCCGGCACCAACGAGACCGGCAACCCCAAGGATCTCGCCTTTGCGCAGCTGGAAGGAAACGTTATCCACCCGCTTGCGCTTCGGGTTGTTCACGTCGTAACAGGTGACGTTCTTCGCTTCGAAGATCACCTCACCGATCGGGTGTTCTTCGCGCGGGAAAAGGTTCTTGATTTCGCGGCCGACCATCATCGTGATGATCTCGTTGGTGTCCATCTCGGACATCGGCCGGGTGCCGACGTGGGTGCCGTCGCGGATCACGGAAATCGTGTCGCAGACCTCGGCAATCTCGTCGAGCTTGTGGCTGATCATCACGCAGGCCACGCCCTTCTTCTTCAGATCCTTGATGATGTTGAGCAGGATCTGGGTTTCGGACTTGGTCAGCGAGGATGTCGGTTCATCGAGAATCAGCAGCTTGGCCTTCTTGTTCAGCGCCTTGGCGATCTCGATCAGTTGCTGGTGTCCGCCGCCGTAGTTAAGTACCGGCAGCGCGACATTGATATCCGGCATCTTCAGTTCATGCATCAGTGCTTCGGCGCGCTGGTACATCGCCGCATAGTTCATGCGACCGCCGGGCAAGGTGATCTCGTTGCCCATGAAGATGTTTTCGGCGACCGACAGCTGCGGGACGAGCATCAGTTCCTGGTGGATGATGACGATGCCGGCATCTTCGGTTTCGCGGATGGTTCGGGCGGTAAGTTCCTTGCCTTCCCAGAAGATCTGCCCCTCCCAGGTTCCATGTGGGTACACCGCGGAGAGCACCTTCATCAACGTGGACTTGCCGGCACCGTTCTCGCCGCACAAACCCACACATTCACCAGCGCGCACCTTCAGGTCGATCCCGTCGAGTGCCTTGACGCCACTGAACTCCTTGACGATGCCTCGCATGTCCAGCAGGTATTCGGACATGTCTGTTCCTTCTTTCGAAAGTTGGGGGCGGATGCAGCGGGAAGGGGGTGCTGCACCCGCCGGGGGCCGGCGCCCCTTCCGCACCGGAGCGGAAGGAGGCCGGTGCTGCTGACTTACAGGCCGAGTTGCTTGGCGGTGTAGAAGTTGTCCTTCACCAGCGTGTCGATGTTGGCCTTGGTGATGATGGTCGGCGTCAGGAGCAGCGAGTCGACCTTCTTGGCACCATTATCGAGCGCGTTGTTGTAGGCCGGCTTCTCACCCTTGGCGAGTTGCACCGACAGCTTGGCGGCTTCGGAAGCGATCAGCTTGAGCGGCTTGTAGACCGTACCGGTCTGCGTGCCAGCGATGACGCGCTTGCAAGCGGCCAGGTCAGCATCCTGACCCGACACGGCAACCTTGCCAGCCAGGTTCTGGGCAGCCAGGGCCTGGATTGCGCCGCCGGCGGTGCCGTCGTTCGAAGCGACGATGGCGTCGATCTTGTTCTTGTTCGCGGTCAGCGCGTTCTCGACGATCGACAGCGCTTCAGACGGGTTCCATTCCTTCACCCACTGCTGGCCGACGATCTTGATGTCGCCCTTGTCGATGCTTGGCTTGAGGACCTTCAGCTGGCCTTCGCGCAGCAGCTTGGCGTTGTTGTCGGTCGGCGAACCGCCGAGCAGGAAGAAGTTGCCCTTCGGCTGGGCCTTGACGATCATTTCGGCTTGCAGCTGGCCGACGCGCTCGTTGTCGAACGAAATGTATGCGTCGACATCGGCGTTCAGGATCAGGCGGTCATACGACACGACTGCGATACCGGCCTTCTTGGCTTCCTTGATGACGTTGGTCAGCACCTTCGAGTTGAAGGGCACGATCACGATCACGTCTACCTTCTGAGCGATCAGGTTCTCGATCTGCGAGATCTGGCGCTGCTCGTTGGCATCGGCCGATTGCACGCTGACGGTAGCGCCCAGGGTCTTGGCGGCTTCAACGAAGTAGTCACGGTCGCGGGCCCAGCGCTCGACACGCAGGTCATCGATCGAGAAACCAATCTTCGGGTTGGCCTTGTCGGCGAACGCCGGAGCGGCCATGAGGGCGGTACCAACGGCAAAAGCGGCAAGCAGGGCACGACGCATCGGGCTGGATTTCATTGAAGTCTCCTTTGTAGTGGCTCTCGCGGGCATTTGCCCGCCATCTCTTCTGGCCCGGTCGCTAAGCGACCGGGGGTGAAGGCTTTGGATCTCTTTCGGGAACCCTAGGGTTATCCCTGACTAGGGTGAACCCTAATCGAGATTTCTAGCTTTGCCAATGGGGTCATCAATGTTTTTTTTGATCCAGGTCGAGTTTCCGCAATCGGCATCAAGCGCGCCGTTGGAAACCCGCTCGACGGGATCGGCGTCAGCGCATGGCTTCGGCGCGCAAACGCAGGGCTTCGTTCATGGCCTCGAAGCCGGGGCGCGCCTCGCGCTCGATGCGGTCGCGCAGCAAGGGCACCAGCAGCCCGGTGAAGCACTCACTATGGACGAGGCGGGTGCTGCCGTCAGAACGCTGCACCAACTTGAATCGATGTTCGCCCTCAAGCAAGCCGCCAAACATCATGCGCTGTTGCCAGCGCAACTCGCGCGGCGCTTCGGAGCTGAGCACGCGCGGCCAGTAGCTGCGGGTACGCTTGGCCGCGCCGCTCACCACGCTCACATTCAGCGAACGGCCGGCGATCGGCTCGCCGCGCACCGCGCGGATGAAGGGATTCCACTCGGGATAGGTCGCGAAATCCGTGAGGATCGCCCATACCTGATTGGGCGATGCCTGGATGTCCACCGTTGTACGCAACTCATGCATCGGGCGACCTCTGGGGCCGGTTCGTGGCGGCCCTCACCTATTTGATTTGCATTGCAGTCTAGCAGCGCCGCCGGCGCAGGGGCAGCGCCACTTGCGCAAGACTGGTCAAACCAGTCCCGCGGGCCTCAGAAAACCGCCGCTGCGCTGCGCAACGCCGGCCTGCACCAGCGCATCGACGAGCCACTCCGCCAGCGCATCCGGCGTCTGCTGCAGGTAGCGCGCGTTGGCCTCGCGATACAGCGGCACACGCGCCAGGTAGTCAGGCAGGGCATCAATCGAGAACACGCCGCGTTCGAGCAGCGTGAAGGTCATGCAGGCACGCAGCGCGTTGCGCGCCATGCGGCTTCCGTCCTGCTCGAAGGCTTGCAGGCGGGCAAACGCCGACTCGAAGGCCTGGTCGACCTCGACGAAGGGCGCGCCGTGCCCGGGCAGCACACAGTCGATCGGCAAGCGCGCCAGCATCTCAAGTGTGCTGCGCGCGGCCTCCAGCCCGCCACCGGCGCCGATCACATCCGCGAACAGGATGCCGAAACCGTGCCGCCAAAGCGCATCGCCCGAAATCAGGAGGCGCGCATCGGCGCAGTGAAAGACCAGCGCGTCCATGTCATGGCCCGGCGCGGCGATCGCTTCCCACTCCAGCCCGCCGGCGATGAAGCGATCGCCCGCGCGCAACACCGACTGCGCGGCGAAGCGCTCACCGCGCTGATCGGCGGCGGAAAGCAGCAGCGCTGACTCATCCCAGCACGCCACCGCATCGGCCATCCCCTCCGGGACGCTCACGCTGCACCCGAAAGCGCGCACCAGAGCGGCATTGCCGCCGACATGGTCCGAATGGGAATGCGTGTTGAGCAGCCGCGCGAGGCTGCGACCGCAGAGCGCGTCGCGCACAAGCTGCACCGTCTGCGGTGCGTCGGTCACATAGCCAGAATCGATCGCGCTTGCGCTTGCGCCGTCAAACAGCAGGATCGTGTTGGCTGACAACCACCCGCGCTGCAGCACGCGAACCGAATCGGGCAAGGCAGCTTGCATCGCGCGCTGCAGCTCAGCGGTCGCAATCGCCGCGCAAATCGCCCTCGAACCACTCAGCCGCTGCGCGTCGCTGGGCGACCCGCTGCAGGATCGCCCGCTGACCGGCGAACCCGGCCTGCGACCAGCCGCCTATCTCCTCAAGCGTGCGCTGGCAGCCCTCACACAAGCCGTTGCGCGGGTCGATGCGGCATACGCCAATGCACGGCGATGCGGGCGTCGTCTCTTGCATCGCTCAAGCAAAAACCCAGGGCAGCGCGTGTGTCAGCACGCCATCGACCAGACGCCGGTCACGTTCAGAGCGGGTGTTCGCCATTTCAAGGAGTCGCTGATAGGCGCTCGCCTGCAAGGCAAGATCGCCGGCGGCAATCGCCATCTCGATCAGCGTTTCGTGCGCCTTGCGCAGCCAGTCCTCGCGCATCGCGTCGGGTGTCGCAACGACGCGCTGCAACAGTTCCAGCGCTTCGGCATTCTGGCCACGCAAGCGGGCCACACGCGCGCGATGGAAAAGCTCCGCCACTTCCGAATACTCGGTGCGATGGCTCTCGAAAGGGTCGGTGGCGCGGCGGATCATGAACTCCGCCTCGTCGGCATCGCCACGTGCCAGCAAGACATCGATCAGGCTGTCGCAGATACGCGCCTTGAGGTAGCGCGGCAAGCGCTTGTCCACCAGATAGGGCCGCAGCAACTCATAGGCTTCGTCGGGGCGACCGAGTTCGATCATGCTGCACGCAAGATTGTTGGCGGCACCCACTTCACGTTGCAACAGACCACGGATGCGCCAGTCCTCGACCACCTTGCGCCCGATGCGCACGGCGTCTTCGTTGCGGCCGGAAATCGCGAGGAGGAATTGCAGGTCTGAATGCGCCGCGAGCACATCCTCGTCGCGCCCGAGCGCCTCGAAATCGGCAATCGCCCGGCGCAGCGCGCGTTCCGCCGGCAGCCCCGCCCCCAGCAGCGCCAAAACCAAGCCGAAAGCCTGTCGTACCTCGGCACGGGTCAGCGCGTCGTCCAACTGCCCCGCAATCATGCCGGCGCGGCTGATGACCTCAAGCGCCAGTTCGCCCTCATTGAGGATGGCGCTGAAACGTGCCGACCGCGCCAGCAGACGCGCCTGCGCGCTCGCCAACGCAGCGTCGGCGGCCTGTCGCACGCCCTCGTCGCACAGCGCGCGCGCAGCGTCGAGTTCGCCCGCGGCGTAGCGCGCCTGCGCATCTGCGAGCAGGCGCTCGACATCCAGCACTTCAGACTCGTTTGGTTCCATCTCAGCAGCCTAGCACTTCCCTCAAGCCGGTTTTGCAAGACCTTGTTGCCGCGCCAGCCACGCGCGCGCGACACGACTGGCAGGCGCACGGCCAAGCGCCGCCGAGATGAAGGCGGCGGCGTCGACGAGGCGCTCCAGCGACACGCCGGTGACGATGCCCAGACCGTCGAGCATGTAGACGACATCCTCGGTCGCAACGTTCCCGGTCGCGCCCGGTGAATAGGGGCAGCCACCGAGGCCGGCCACCGAGTTGTCGAAGGTGGCGACGCCAAAGTCGAGCGCGGTGAGGATATTCGGCAGCGCCTGGCCCCAGGTGTCGTGGAAGTGACCGGCCAACTGGGCGGCAGGCACGCTTGCACACAGCCGCTCGAAAAGCCGCGCCGTCGACCCCGGCGTGCCGACGCCGATCGTATCGCCCAGGCTCACTTCGTAGCAGCCGATCTGCAGCAGGCGTTGCGTCGCGTCCAGTACCGCCTGTGGCGCAATCGCACCCTCGTAGGGGCAGCCCAGCACGCAGGAGACATAGCCGCGCACCGCCACACCGGCATCGCGCGCCGCCGCCATGATCGGCGCGAAACGCACGAAGCTCTCGTCGATGCTGCAGTTGGTGTTCTTCTGGCAGAAGGTTTCCGAGGCCGCGGTGAAGATCGCCACCTCTTTCGCGCCGGCGGCCAGCGCCGCCTCGAAACCTTTCAGGTTGGGTGCCAGCACCGGGTAAGCGATGCCCGCGCGCTGCGGCAGCCCGGCCATCACTTCAGCGGCGTCCGCCATCTGCGGCACCCATTTGGGTGATACGAAGGCAGTCGCCTCGATCACGCCCAGGCCCGCGTCCGCCAGACGCTCGATCAACGCCAGTTTGGTCGTGGTGGCGACCGGCAGCTTCTCGTTCTGCAGCCCGTCGCGCGGGCCGACTTCGACGATTCGCACCCGCGCCGGGTAATTGCCGTTCAGCATGTCTTTGCCTCGCTCCCCTTCACAGCCAGCCCTTCATGCGCAGCAAGCCGAGTGCCGCGATCGTCGTTGCATCCTTGATCTCGCCCTCGCAAATCATGCGTTCGACGTCCCGCAACGGAAAGCGCCGCGCCACCAGATCCTCTTCTTCCGCATCTCGCGCGTCGCCCTCGAACGCAAGATCGGTCGCGAGAAAGACGCGGTAACCCTGATTGCAGAAGCCGTAGGCGAGGAAGAGGTGGCCCGCGTCACGGATCGCGCCAGCGACAAGCCCTGTCTCTTCCCGCAACTCACCCACCGCCACCGACTCGGGCGTGGCATCCGGCTGCCCCTCCCAGGCACCCTGCGGTAGCTCCCAGAAGCGCGCGCCGACCGGGTAACGGAACTGCTGCACCAGGTACAGGGCGTCGTCCTGCAACGGCACGATCACCACGAAATCCGGCTTCTCGACCACGCCGTAGATGCCGGTCGCGCCGCTGCGGCGCCGGATCCGGTCTTCACGCACCTTCAACCAGCGGTTTTGATAGATGACCTCCGAGGCGAGGCATTCAATGTCCGGCACCTCATCGTGCGGCGTGTGTTCGCTTTTCATCGTGGCCTCCTTGGGCCTGGCATCCGGGCAGCGAGCGTCAGTATCCGCGCACACGATCGACCACGCCGCTGACCGGCAGCCCGGCTTCCAGCCGCGCGATCTTCGCAGTGACCTGTTCGGCCGTCAGCGGGATCTGGGTGCGGGCCGCAATATGCGGCGTCACCGTGACACGCGGATGGCTGAGGAAGGGATGCCCTGCAGGCAGAGGCTCCTCACGGAAAACGTCGAGCACCGCTGCGCCGAGCCGGCCGCTGTCGAGTGCGGCAAGCAGATCGGCTTCGACGATCAGCGAGCCCCGACCCGCGTTGAGCACCAGCGCACCGGGCGCGAGTCGCGCCAGACGGCCGGTATTGAGCAGATCCACCGTGTCTGCCGTGTGCGGCAGCACGCAAACCAATGCGTCGAGTTGATCGAGGAAGACGTCGAGCGCGTCGGCGCCGGCATGGCAGGCGACGCCCGGTAGATCGCGGGGGCTACGGCCCCAGCCGCGCAGCGTGAAGCCGAGCGGCGCAAGTGCTGCCAGCACCGCCTGCCCCATCACCCCCAGCCCCATCACGCCTACCCTCGCGCCGGTCGCCGGCGGGCTGCGCCAGCCGCCCCAGTCTTCACCGCGGCGGGCTGCCGCGGCACTGGCATCGAACTGCCGCAGATGGCGCAGTACGCCCCACACCGCGTAAGCGGCCATCTGCGGCGCCATGCCCGCGTCTTCCAGGCGGATCAGGGGCAAGTTCGGCGGCAGCGCAGGGTCGCCCAGCAGGTGTTCGACCCCCGCCCCCATCGAGAACACCGCTTCAAGTGCTGGCTGGCTGGCATAGAGCGCCGCTTGCCGCCCCCACACCAGGGCGTAGCGGCAAGGCGGCGCGACGGCAGCCTCATGCACTTTGATCGACGCACCGCTGGCGTCGAACCCGGCTTGCCAGTCGGCCGCCGAGTAGCCGCCCGCCACCACCAGGTCAATGCTCATCCGGCCACCCAGTCGAACACCAGCGCCTTGTCGAGGCGCGGCTGGATGTATGCCACGAAGGCCTTATGCGCGGGGTGGTGCAGGTAGGCGTCACGCGCAGCCGCATCCTCGAAATCGAGCAGGAAGGCGTGCGTGAAACCGTGCGCAAGCCCTTCTGGGCTGACGTTGGTGCCGTCCTCGAATGCGCGCACTTCTGGGATCTTTTCCTGCAGGGCACGGAAGCTCGCGATCGCCTCGGCGACCTGCGCAGCGTCGAGTTCGTCGCGGAAGCGGAACAGCACGATATGGCGGATCATGGCGCGGCCTCCTCGAACTCGACCAGTTCGGCGCCGTCGCTGACCTGGTCGCCGACGCCGTAACGATAGGCCTTCACCGTGCCGGCCGCCGGTGCGGTGATGGTGTGCTCCATCTTCATCGCTTCGAGCACCAGCAGCGGCGCACCGCGCTCGACCGCCGCACCGGCCTGCGCCAACAGTGCGACCACCTTGCCCGGCATCGGCGCGGCAAGCCCGCCGCCGGCCTCGCGGCCCTGTGCGCTGCGCGCCAGCGGATCGACCGCCGCGACGACCCAGCAGCGGCCATGCAGGAACACATGGCGGCGTTCCTGCGCCACGACCACCGTCGCATTCAAGCGGCTGCCATCGAACACCGCGCGCAATTCGTCGCGCGGGCCGAGCTCGCCACCGGCGAGTACGCTTTGGCCGTCGCAACTGAGGCGGAAGCCGCCTGCCTCGTAGGCCACCGTGACCTTCACCTCGCGCTCGGCGTGACGGTAGGCAAGTACGCGCCGCGCCGCACCGGTGACGCGCCAGCCGTCGCGGGCCGCCCACGGCGAGGCATCGACCACCGCGTCCTGCCGCTCGCGCAGCAGGCGTGCCAAGGCGGCAAGCAGGAAAACCTCGGCCGGCGCTTCGGCCACGGCAGGAAACAGGTAGCCGTGCTCGCGTTCAATCAGGCCGGTATCCAGATCCGCCGACGTGAAGGCCGGGCAGGCCACCAGCCGCGAGAGGAATTCGACGTTGTTGCCGACGCCGACGATGCGATAGCTGCCCAGCGCCTGCAGCATGCGGGCGATGGCGCGCTCACGGCTGTCGTCCCACACGATCAGCTTGGCGATCATCGGGTCGTAGTGCGGCGTGATCGCGTCGCCTTCTTCGATGCCGGAATCGATGCGCACATGCACGCCCTCGGCCGGTGTCTGCAAATGGTTCAGCGTTCCGGTGGCGGGCAGGAATCCCCGCGAAGGATCTTCGGCATACACCCGCGCCTCGATCGCATGGCCGCGCAGCGTGATCTGTTCCTGCGCCAGTGGCAGTAGTTCATCGGCCGCCACCCGCAGCTGCCACTCGACCAGATCCAGCCCGGTGATCATCTCGGTCACGGGGTGCTCGACCTGCAAGCGGGTATTCATTTCCATGAAGTAGAAACGCCCGTCCGGCTCGCAGATGAATTCGACCGTGCCAGCGCCCACGTACCCGATGGCACGCGCCGCGTCGCAGGCCGCCGCACCCATCGCAGCGCGGCGCTCGGCGCTCATGCCGGGTGCCGGCGCTTCTTCCAGCACCTTCTGGTGGCGTCGCTGCACCGAGCAGTCGCGCTCGAAGAGGTGCACCACATTGCCGAAGCGGTCGCCGAAAACCTGCATCTCGATGTGGCGCGGGCGCTGCAGGTAGCGCTCCACCAGCACCTTGTCGTCGCCGAATGCGGCGCTGGCCTCGCGCTTGCAAGACGCCAACGCCGCCATGAAATCGTCCGGCCCATTGACGATGCGGATGCCCTTGCCGCCGCCCCCGGCGCTCGCCTTGATCAGTACCGGAAAGCCGATCGCCGCCGCTTTCGCTGCGAGCAGGTTCGGGTCCTGATCCTCGCCGTGGTAGCCGGGCACCAGCGGCACGCCGGCTTTTTCCATCAGTGACTTGGCCGCCGACTTCGAGCCCATCGCGCGGATCGCCGCGGCCGGCGGGCCGATGAACACGAGGCCCGCCGCTGCGCACGCCTCAGCGAAGTCCTCGTTCTCTGACAGGAAACCGTATCCGGGATGGACCGCCTGCGCGCCGCTGCGACGCGCCGCGTCCAGGATCGCGGTAATCGACAAGTAGGACTCGCGCGCCGGTGCCGGCCCGATGCGCAACGCCTCGTCGGCCAGCCGGACATGGCGCGCGCCGACATCGGCATCGGAATACACCGCCACCGTACGGATACCGAGCCGCCGTGCGGTGCGGATGACGCGGCAGGCGATCTCGCCACGGTTGGCGATCAGGATCTTGTCGAACATTCATCTCCCCCGATGAAGGTTTGGGTGCGCCGCTGGGGCGGCGTTCGGTTGTGGTTTGCGTTGCGCTGGCAGATCCCCCGATCTGCCAGGCGACGTTGTTTTTGGGCGGCGCTTGATACGTGCCGAGCAAGACTTTCCGACGCCCGACCAAGAGAGCTGCGGTTTGCCACTTGCAAAGTTCAGGATCAAGGCACAACCGTACGTTGGCCGGGGTCCCGCCCCCGACAGGCGTCTTACTTTCTGGCAACAGCACCAGAAAGTAAGCAAAGAGTGCCGCCCGGCGTTCGCGGCCCTACGGGCTTCCCTCACTGCGGCATCGCCCGTCGGCCGGCCTCGCGAACTCGGCGCTGCGCGCCTCAAACAGCGAGTCCGGACTGCCCCGCCGGCCGACACCTCCGTTCGGCGCTCTCGACGGGACCCGAAAATCAAAACCATCTGCGGCGCGACGCTAGGGCGATGTTCATAGCCTGGATAGAGCGCATCAGAATTCGGGGTGGGCGTATCCGGAGGCTCAACCGCGTCTCCCAGATTCCGGCCTTCGGCCTGCATCGAGGCAGCGAAGTTCCGACAACGACGAAACATCGACGCCTTTCCCTCCCCCTCTGAAACGCCGAGCAGCGCAGAAGCGTCGGGTTCCGACGCGCAGCGGCGGTGGCGAGGACTGTCTGAGGCCCGCCGGGCCGAGTTCCGCAGCCACCCGATGCTTCGAGCAGCGCAGGGCACCGCGTGCGAAGCGCGCGGCGTTGAAGCGGGGCGATTTTCTTTGGGTACTTTCTTTGTTCGCACAAAGAAAGTACCCCGGCCGCCGGGCCGGGACCCGGCTTGAGAGGGACAGCCGCCACAAAGCGGCAGCGCTGATCGCAAGCCGACCACACCGAAAGGTCGGGCCAGCCGGCCCAAGCCCGCCCTCACCCCCTTACTCCCCGTCCCAATAATCCACCGCATCCCCCCGTCGCCCGACATGGCGAAACGTCGCCACGCCCTCGGCGCCCGGCGACTTGCCGGCCATGACGAGGAACTTGTCCGAATCCGGGTACTCGCACACGTCGGGCTCGCGCATCGAACTCATCACCAGCACCCGCAGCGGCACGCTGCCGGTGTTGATCAGGTGGTGCGCAGTGTCACGCCCGCCGGCGGGTGCGCCCATCACGTCGCCGGCGGCAACCGGGTAACGCGCATCGCCAAAGCGGTAGGTGCCCTCGCCTTCGAGCACCACATAGAACTCGTCGTTGGCGTAGTGGTTGTGGAAGGGGCAGATGGCCTTGCCGGGTGGAATGACGTCGTAGCTCACGCCAAGGTGGCGCAAGCCGAGCAGCGCCCCGACCGCTGCGTAAGCGTCGGCGTAGCGCTCGCCGTGGGTGAAGCTTTCCAGCGGGACATCGGCAAGCCTCACGACAGGTTTCGCGTCGCTCATCGCATCACCCCTTCGGTACCCAGTTGGGGGGACGTTTTTCGAGGAAAGCGGCGATGCCCTCGCGCCCTTCCTGTCCGGTGCGGATCATCGCAAGGCGCCGCGCGGTATCGTCGGTCAGCGCGCGCGACAGCGGCTCGCCGTCGAAGTCGCGAACCATGTCCTTCACTGCGCTTTGCGCATGCGGCCCACCTAGCAGGAGCAGCGCGACGATGCGATCGACTTCGGCATCGAGCTGCTCGGCGGCCACCACTTCATGCAGCAAGCCGTAGGACCGGGCGCGGTGCGCATCGAAACGCTCGCCGGTGAGCACCAGCCGACGCGCTTGCCGTGCGCCCAGCGCACCCAGCACGTAGGGGCTGATCGTCGCGGCAGCGAGCCCGAGCCGCACCTCGGTCAGCGCAAACTGCGCCGTCTCGACGCCGATCGCAATGTCGCACACGCAGATCAGGCCGACACCGCCGCCGTAGGCCGCGCCCTGCACGCGGGCCACCACCGGCTTCGGGCTGCTCGCGATTGCGAACAACAGGGACGCGAGCTGCCGCGCGTCCTGATAGTTGGCCTGCCCGTCGAGCTGCGCGGCGCGTTTCATCCATTCCAGGTCCGCCCCCGCGCAGAACGAGGGGCCATCGGACCCGATCACGATCACGCGCACCGACGGGTCGCCGACCAATACGTCGAACGCACGGTGGGCGTCGTGAATCAGTTTCTCGTCGAGTGCGTTGTGACGCTCGGGGCGGTTCAGATTCAGCCGGGCCACGCCGGCCGTAATCGTGACGTTGACGACTTCGCTCATGCGAATCTCCTTACATGCGGAACACGCCGAAGCGTGTCGGTTCAATCGGCGCGTTCAGCGATGCAGCGATTGCGAGACCCAGCACGCGGCGGGTGTCGGCCGGGTCGATGATGCCGTCGTCCCACAGGCGCGCGCTGGCGTAGTAGGGGTGGCCCTGGGTTTCGTATTGCTGGCGGATCGGCGCCTTGAAGGCCTCTTCCTCCTCCGCGCTCCAGCTGCCGCCCTTGGCCGCGATGCCGTCCTTCTTCACCTGCGCGAGCACGCTCGCGGCCTGCTCGCCGCCCATCACCGAGATGCGCGCGTTGGGCCACATCCACAGGAAGCGCGGTGAGTAAGCACGGCCACACATGCCGTAGTTGCCGGCGCCGAAACTGCCACCGATCACCACGGTGAACTTGGGCACCTTCGCGCAGGACACCGCGGTGACCATCTTCGCGCCGTCTTTCGCGATGCCGCCGTTCTCGTACTTGCGGCCCACCATGAAGCCGGTGATGTTCTGCAGGAACACCAGCGGAATGCCGCGCTGGCTGCACAGTTCGATGAAGTGCGCGCCCTTCTGTGCGCTCTCCGAAAACAGGATGCCGTTGTTCGCGACGATGCCGACCGGGTGGCCGTGGATGTGTGCGAAGCCGGTGATCAGCGTGGTGCCGTAGCGCGCCTTGAACTCGTCGAAGCGCGAGCCGTCGACGATGCGCGCGATCACTTCGCGCACATCGAAGGGTTTCTTCGCATCGGCCGGAATCACACCGTAGAGCTCACTGGCGTCGTACAACGGTGGTCCGTGCTCCGCCATGGCGGGGCCAACCGGGCGCTGCGTATTCAGGTGCGAAACGATGCGGCGCACCTGCCCGAGGGCGTCGTGATCGTCTTCAGCGAGGTAGTCGGCCACGCCCGAGAGCCGCGTGTGAACATCGCCGCCACCGAGGTCTTCGGCACTCACTTCTTCGCCAGTGGCGGCCTTCACCAGTGGCGGGCCGCCGAGGTAGATCGTCCCCTGGTTCTTCACGATCACGGTTTCATCGCTCATCGCCGGCACATAAGCGCCGCCCGCGGTGCACATGCCCATCACGCAGGCGATCTGCGGGATGCCCGCAGCACTCATGTTGGCCTGGTTGAAGAAGATGCGGCCGAAGTGATCGCGATCGGGGAAGACCTCGTCCTGCATCGGCAGGAAGGCGCCGCCCGAATCGACCAGGTAGATGCAGGGCAGCCGGTTCTCGGCAGCGATCTCCTGCGCACGCAGGTGTTTCTTCACCGTGATCGGGTAATAGGTGCCGCCCTTCACCGTGGCATCGTTGGCGATGATCAGGCATTCGCGGCCCGATACGCGACCGATGCCGGCGACCACGCCGCCAGATGCGACATCGCCGCCATACATGCCCCACGCCGCCATCGGCGAGAGTTCAAGGAAAGGCGTGCCCGGATCGAGCAGCGCTTCGATGCGTTCGCGCGCGAGCAGCTTGCCGCGTGCGCGATGCTTGTCGCGCGCATCGGCGCTGCCGCCCTGTGCGACCAGCGCAAGCTTGGCATGCAGATCGTCGACGACTTTGCGCATCGCCTCGGCATTGGCCTGGAATGCCGCGTCGCGCGGATTCAGATGTGAGTGCAGGACTGTCATTGTTGCTGGCCACCCCCATGGCCGGACACTTCAAGCACAGCGCACGTTCGCACGCTGTTTTCCCCCGCATGCGCACCGCCCACCGGCACGCATGCGCCTTGCGCGCTCAGAACACGCGCGTCCCGAACACCGTGGCGCGGTAGTTCAGGACATAACGGCCCTCCACTGCATGCGCCTCGAACGTCGCGGCGATCGCCGCTTCCGCTTCGGCACGGCGCGGGCTGTTGGCACGCGGCATGTAGGAGCGTGACAGCGCAAGTGCGACAAAGGCTTCGCGATCGACCGCCAGGCGGTGCGGCACTTCGAAATGGCGCGCCGCCGCGCCCAGAAAGGCCTCTGGCGCACAGTCTTCGAGCATCCGCATGCGTTCGTGCGCATCCCCCCGGAAGCGCGCGAGCAGATCTGCGAAGGCTGCATCGGCATCGGCGACGACATGGCGTTCATTGCCGATCAAGGCGACCCAGCCCCCGGGGCGCAGGATGCGGCGGAATTCGGCGCGCGTCAGCGCCGGATCAAACCAATGGAAGGCGGTGCCGACCGCGATGCCGTCCACCGACGCATCGGCCAGCCCGGTTTGCTCGGCCGTGCCGCCGCGCATGTCGAACGAGGGCAGCGCCGCCAGCAAGCGGGCACCGGCCTCGCGCATCGCATCGTTCGGTTCGATCCCGGTGACACGAAAACCACGCTGCAGGAAGGCCTGTGCCAGCAAGCCGGTGCCGCAACCCACATCGGCCACCTGCTGGCCAGGGCTGGCGCCGACCGCCTCGGCCAGCAGGCCGATCAAGATCGCGGGATAGCCGGGACGACCGACGATGTAGTCACGCACCTTGTCCGTAAACAGTGTGCTGACATCCGCGTGCGTCATCTCAGAAAGCCCCTTCCGACAGCCACTTCTCGATCTGCGGCAGGCGGTCGACGCCCCAGAAGGGCTCACCCTCGACGATGAAGAAGGGGGAGCCGAAAACGCCGCGCGCCAGCGCCACGTCGACTTCGGCCTTGAGCCGCTCCTTGATCGCGCCGGTGCTGATCGCGTCGGAGAGCTCGACGCGCGCGATGCCAAGCCCTGCAGCGATGTCGAGCACCGTGTCCGCTTCGGAAATGTTGATGTCTTCGACGAAGTAAGCGCGGTACAGCGCACGGGCCAATTCGCGGGCCTTGGTCGTGTTGCGGTCGTTCAGCCACAGGAAGGCACGCGCCGCGTTCTGGGTGGGAATCGGGAAGTGCGTCGGCCGCTTGAACGGGAGCCCGAGAAAGCGGGCCGAACGTGCCACGTCGCGCAACACGTATTCCCCTTTGAGCGGCACATTGGGCAGTGGCACCGCGCCCATCGCCTTGAACGCGGCGCCGAGCAGGATGGGGTGCCAGATCACGGCACGACCATGCTTGCTGGCGATCGTGTCGATCACCTCAGCCGCCAGGTATCCGTAGGGCGAGGAAAAGTCGAAATAGAAATCGATCGGAGCGGGCATCGCGGTGTCCTCAGAACGGGCCGTCGGCCAGCCACTTTTCGAGAATCGGCAAGCGCGAGTAGCCCCAGAAGGGCTCGCCGTCGACAATGAAGAAGGGCGCAGAGAACACGCCGCGCGCGATCGCAAGCTCGGTCTCGGCCTTGAGCCGCTCCTTCACCGGCGCGCCATTGAGCGCCTCGTGAGCGGCGCTGCGATCGAGCCCGAAGGATTCGATCAGGTCGAGCACGACGTCCAGTTCGGCAATGTTGCGCCCCTCGACAAAGTAGGCCTGAAAGACCTGCGCGGCGAAGGCCTTGGCGCGCTCGGGGTCGCGGTCCTGCCCCCACAGGAAGGCTGCCGCCGCGTGCTGTGTCGGTATCGGATACTGCTTGGGGTGCTGGTAGGGCAGGCCGTAGAACTTCGCCAGGCGCGTGACGTCTCGCTCGACATAGTCGTGGCGCAGCGGCAAGGTCGGCAGCGGCGCGCCGCCCACGGCCTTGAAGGCAGCACCCAGCACCATCGGATGCCAGATGACCGTGCGGCCATGCCGCTCGGCGATCTCTTCGATCAGCTTCGAACCGACGTAACAGTAGGGCGATGCAAAATCGAAGTAGAAATCGATGAAGGCGCTCAAGTCAGTTCTCCATGGACGAGGTATTGCTCAAGCCGCAGGCTGCGCGACATCCGGCAATGCTAGTCCAAGGCGTGCGCAGCGTCTTGCGCTTTGCTGCAACGCGCGTCGCTCAGCCGGCCGCCAGCGCGCGACTGATCACCAGGCGCTGGATATCGCTGGTGCCTTCGTAGATCTGGCAGACCCGCACATCGCGGTAGATGCGCTCGACCGGAAAGTCGGTGACATAGCCATAGCCGCCGTGGATCTGGATCGCGTCGGAGCAGACCGCCTCCGCCATCTCGCTGGCGAAAAGCTTGGCCTGCGAGGCTTCCTTCAGGCACGGCCGGCCGGCGTCTTTCAGCGCGGCTGCGTGCCACACCAACTGGCGTGCAGCCTCCAGCCGCGTCGCCATGTCGGCGAGGCGGAAGGCAACCGCCTGATGCTGGATGATCGGCTGGCCGAAGCTCTCGCGTTCCTTCGCGTAACGCAGCGCCGCGTCGAGCGCCGCCCGCGCCATGCCGAGCGCCTGCGCAGCGATCCCGATGCGGCCACCTTCGAGGTTGGCCAGCGCGATGCGGTAGCCCTCGCCCTCGCTGCCAAGCAGCGCATCAGGGCCCACGCGGCATTGCTCGAACAGGATCTGTGCAGTGTCCGACGCGCGCTGACCCATCTTGTCTTCGACCCGGGCGACGACATAGCCGGGGGTTGCGGTGGGCACGACGAAAGCCGAGATGCCTTTCTTGCCGGCCTTCGGGTCGGTCACGGCGAAGACGATCGCGACGTCGGCGTGCTTGCCGGTGGTGATGAACTGCTTGACGCCATCGAGCACCCAGCCGTCGCCATCCCGTACGGCGCGGGTACGGATGGCGCCTGCGTCGGAGCCGACATGCGGCTCGGTCAGACAGAAACAGCCGAGTTTCTCGCCGCGCGCCAGCGGCACCAGCCACTCGAGTTTCTGCGCCGCGTTGCCGAAAGCATTGAGCGGCCCGCAGACAACCGAGTTCTGCACGCTGACGATGGTGGAGGTGGCGCCGTCTGCCGCCGCGATCTCTTCGATCGCCAGCGCCAGCGAGACATAGTCTAGGCCCGCGCCGCCGTGCGCTTCGGGAACCACGATGCCGAGCACACCGAGTTCGGCGAGACCGCGCAGGGCCTCGCGCGGGAAACTGTGGTCGCGATCCCATGCCGCGGCGTGGGGGGCGATGCAGTCCTGCGCGTAGGCGCGCACCGCATCGCGGATCATTTCCTGTTCTTGCGTGAGCAGCATGTCTCCTCCTCGCCGCCGGGTAGGCGTGCCGATCAGGCCGGATGTTAATCGCACCCCGTGTGCGGGGCTGTCACCGGAGGGACGCTTGTGGCGGCACCGTCGGGGCCGCGATTGTCGCTGCTACGTGGGCGGGAGTCTGACGCCAGGAAGACGATCGCTCGCGCCGGGACACCCCGACGCGAACCGATGCTGCGCGATCAGGGCCCCGTGTTGGTCGAGCGCGCGCCGTCCGGGATCGAGCGCCGGATCGAGTCTTCGACCGCATCCTTGTCGGCGGTGGTCACGCTGTCAGCGCGGACGCGCTTGGGGATGTTGCTGCCGGTGGAATAGACGACCCGCTCTTCCGGGTCGCGCGCTTCTTCACCATCGGTCGCGCATCCGGCGAGGTTGGCGAGGCCGGCAAGCGCAGGAATGATCAGCCATTTCTTGTTCAAGGGTAGCTCTCCACAAGGGTTTCAGGCGCATCGGGTAGACGCGTTCGTGAAGACTATCGACACCTCTGCTGCTTGAACAGTTCTGCGACGGACAAAGTGCGCATTCGCCAACAAAAACGCCCCTTCGGAGGGGCGTCTGTGTTCTTGCGAACCGGTGGCAACAGGCGATTGCGTGCCCGCCGCCAGCTCAATGGCGATCGTTCTTGTTCTTGTTTTCCAGCGTCGTCACCAACGCGATCAGCAGGACGCCGACCACAACCGCCACCACATAACCACCAAACACCCCGACCAACCCCGACGTGATATCCATTGCGCCTCCCCTGGCATCAGGGCGCCACCGCGCCCGTTCGTGTTCCTCTGGATGCGGCAGCGGGCTTTCCCCTGCTGCCAACAGGGGGAAGCGTACGGGCGGGCGCTCCGCCGGCGTTGATGCGGGTCAAACCGTCGCGCGGGTCGCAGCGCCGGGTCAGCCCATGGTCTTCGCGATTGCATCGCAGACCGGGCGCTGCGGATCGCCGGATGGCAAGCCTTTGCATACCGCACGCGCCTTCGCCGCGATTGCGGCATGACTGGCCGTGTGCTTGCCTGTGGCATGCCAGGCAGCCAGTTTCTTCGCGCTGCGCTCAAGCGCCGTGCGGTTGCGCAGGTAGAACGCGTCCGGCGTGCTCGCGACCTCGTCCAACAGCCGCGTAGCAGCCGCTTCGATCCGCACCGCGTCATCCGGCGTCAGATCGAGCAGGCCGTTGAGGTAACCCGTGCCCCACTGCAAACGGGTTGCGCCACCGTGCGAGGCGGCCCAGGCGTCCTCGTACCATTTGAGCGCGGCGGCGGTGTCGCCCCGCTTCTTCGCATTGCCACCCAGCATCCGCATGAAGTAGTAGGGCGCATGCGAGCGTTTGAGTTCGGCCTTGAGGAGCGCGTCGGAATCGTCGAGCAAGCCCGCGTCGGTCAGCACGCCGGCAGCGGTGTAGATCACCGACTGGCGCTCGAAGCCGTTGTTCGTCGCCGCGTCCGCAGCCTGAATCTGTTTGCGCAGTTGCGCCGGCTCGACCGGTGTGGCGCCTTCCAGCTTGCCGAGCGCCACCCGCGCCCCGAGTGCGGACAGGCGATCGGTGGTCGACAGCGTGGCGTCCTGCGTCAAACGTTCGAGCGCCTGGCTCCACTGCTGCGCAAGCGCGCGGCGCGCCGCGCCGCCCGACGGTGTCACCAGCGGCACCACCTTGTCGGGGTCGATGATCAGCAGATCGAAGAGCGACCGCGCTTCCGCCGCATCCGCGAGCAGCTTCTCGATTAGCTGCGCACCGGCGTCGCTGGCCAGCGTCGGTTGTGGCGTCATCTGCGCCTGCGCAATGAAGGCCTTGAGCGCGAGACGCGTCGCCAGTGCCGATTCGGCCGGCGGCACGCTGGCGGCGAGCTGCGCCAGCGTGGCGGGCAACGCCGCCTTGCGGACGAGTTGTTCCTCGTCCGCATCGAACGGGTAGTACGCGAGCAGGCGCCAGTCGTCGGCCGTGGTCGGGCGTCCGGCCAGCGCTGCGGCGAGGACTTCCTTTACCGGTCGGCCCGCGTTCATCCCGAGCGCGAGGACTTGCAGGTAGTGCTGGGGATCGACTTCGCCGGGCAAGCGGGTGAGCTCGGTGCCGTCGGGGCGGAAGAGGATCATCGTGGGGTAGCCGCTGACCTTGAAGCGGCTCGCGAGTTTCTGCCCGTCGGCCGAATCGCCATCGAGTTCGACCGGAATGAATTGCTTTGCGCGTTCGGCGAAATCCGCGCGGTTGAACAGCGTCGCCTTGACCTGGTTGCAGTAGGGACACCACTCCGCACCCCAGTACAGGAACACCGGCTTGTTGGTGCGCGCGGCCTCGGCGAAGGCGGCATCCACACCGCCGTTGAACCACGACACAGCACCACTGCCGCTCGCGGCCGGAAGGCTTTGTCCGGTGGCGGGCAGAGCTGGAGCGGGTTTGGGGTCAGGCGCTTTCGAGCAGGCCAACAGCAGGAACACGCTGAGCGGCGCCAGGCGCCATGCGAATGCGGGCATCGGAGTATCCAGTGGGCCGGCGGATGGCGCCGGCGGTTTCAGGGCGCACCGCGCTTCTGGCGCGGCAGCAAGTGAGCATTTTGCCCCAAGCCACTGCAAAGACTTTGCGGGATCGCTGCAAAGCAATCCCGCGCAAGGCCTTACCAGGGAATCGGTGTGCCGTCGTAATTCAAGTAAGCGCCGTTGTCGGCCGGACCGACACGATCGAGCACGCCGCGCATGCCGAGCACCGAGTCGTAGGCTTCGATCTGCGCGTTGGGTCCGCCCATCGCCGTCTTGACCCAACCCGGGTGCAGCGACACCACGGTAAGGCCGCGCGGGCCATATTCGCTGGCAGCGCACTTGGCCACCATGTTCACCGCCGCCTTCGAGGCGCGATACAGCAGCCCGGTGGCCGACGTGGTGCCACTGATCGAGCCCATCGTGGACGAGATCACGGCGATCTTGCCGCGCCGACTGATGAGCGAGTCGGCAAACGCCTGGATCACGCGCATCGGGCCCAACACGTTGGTGTGCATCACCGCATCGAAGTCTTCATTGCCGGGCGCGAGAAAACCCTGGGTTTCTGGGCCGTAGAGCCCGGCACACACGACCAGCAGGTCGAGCGGATCCTCGTCCGCATGCCAGGCCGCACCTGCGATCGAATTGGCCGAGGTCACGTCGAGCGGGATCACCTCGACGCCCTTGACCCGCATCAGCTCGGTCGCCTTCGCCGGCGTACGCACGCCGGCATAGACCTTCCAGCCCTGGATCGCGTACTGGCGGGCGAACTCCAGCCCGATACCGCGCGATGCCCCTGCAATCAGAACCGTCTTCTGCGCCATCAACCCCGCCCTCCAGGATTCCTGAGATTCGTCAGCCACACCCCGGCCAGCACCAGCACACCGCCCGCCAGCACCGACATGCCGACATGTTCGTCGAGGATCAGCGCCGCAAGCAAGACTGCGCTGATCGGCACCAGATTGATGAAGACGGCGGCGCGCGCCGCGCCCAGGCGCATCACGCCCTGCGCGTACCAGACATAGGAGAACCCGCTGCCGAGTATGCCGAGGTAGAGCAGCGCCGCCACGGCATGCCACGACACTACGGGCAGCGTGCGCAGGCTGCCTTCGGCGAGGCCCGCGCACAGCAGCATCAGACCGCCGGCCACCGAGGCATAGAAGGTCATCGTCAGCGGTGCGAGGGTACGACTCACGCGCCGCCCGATCAGCGTATAGGCACACCACCCGGCGACGCAGCCGAGGATTGCGATCTCGCCGCTGCCGATTTCGCCACGCAATAGCGCCAGCGGGTCGCCGCGACCGATCACCATCAGACACCCTGCCAGCGCAATCGCAACACCTGCCAGGCGCGCGAGACTCAGCGCCTCACCCATCAGAAGCCATGCGGCAAGGGCCACCGCCACCGGGTTGAGCGCGATCACCAGTGCGCCGCGGCCTGCCTGCACATGCTGGAGTCCATAGAAGAAGCAGAGGTTGTAGGCGAGGATGCCGGTGAAGCCCATCGCCAGAATGCGCGCCAGATCGGCGCGACCGATCCGTGGCAGCTTGCCCGCGCTGTGCCAGACCAGCAGGCCCAGCGTCAAGGTGCCCAGCAAGAAACGCCAGCCGGCCGCAGCCAGTGGCGGCATCTCGGCAGCAACGATGCGGCCCGCGATCCAGGTGCCACCCCAGATGAAGGCAACCACGACTTGCAAGGCAATCACGGGCGCGAGACGGGATTCCGGTTTCACTTCAGTCCCTGCTTGCAGAACCCGAACATGGTAACGGCAGCGACGCCGCCAACAAAAAGGCCGCCCGCAGGCGGCCTTTCTGATGCGCAATAAAAACTCAGAGCAGTTCGACCGCCATCGCGGTCGCTTCACCGCCGCCGATGCACAGGCTGGCGACGCCGCGCTTGAGGCCGCGCTTCTTCAGCGCGCCGATCAGCGTCACGATCACGCGCGCACCGGAGGCACCGATCGGATGGCCCAGCGCACAGGCGCCGCCATTGACGTTGACCTTCTCGTGCGGCAGCTTGTGGTCGTGCATCGCGGCCATGGTGACCACCGCGAAGGCTTCGTTGATCTCGAACAGATCGACGCTGTCGGTGTTCCAGCCGGTCTTGGCGTAGAGCTTTTCGATCGCGCCGACCGGGGCAGTCGTGAACCAGCCCGGCTCATGTGCATGGGTGGCATGGCCGACGATCTTCGCGACCGGCTTGAGGCCCAGCTTGTCGGCGGTCGAGGCGCGCATCAGCACCAGCGCGGCGGCGCCGTCGGAGATCGACGACGAGGTTGCGGCGGTCACGGTGCCATCCTTGCGGAAGGCCGGCTTGAGCGACGGGATCTTCTCCGGCTTGGCCTTGAACGGGGATTCGTCCTTGGCGATCTGGACGTCACCGCCCTTGCCGGCCACGGTCACCGGTGCGATTTCCCACTCGAAGCTGCCATCGGTGTTGGCGGCCAGCGCGCGGCGGGTCGATTCGATCGCGAAGGCATCCTGCGCTTCACGCGTAAATCCGTACTTGGCCGCGGTGTCTTCGGCGTAGTTACCCATCGACTTGCCACCGCCGTTGGGGGTCTTCTCGTAGGCATCTTCCAGGCCGTCCAGGGCCATGTGGTCGAACACCGTGGAATGGCCATAGCGGTAGCCACCGCGGGCCTTGGGCAGCAGGTAGGGCGCGTTGGACATGCTTTCCATGCCGCCGGCGACGATCACGTCGACCGAGCCGGCGAGCAGCTGGTCGTGCGCCATCATCGTGGCCTTCATGCCCGAGCCGCACACCTTGTTGATCGTGGTGGCGACAGCCGACAGCGGCAGCCCGGCGCCCAGCGTGGCCTGGCGCGCCGGGGCCTGGCCCTGCCCGGCGGGCAGCACGCAGCCCATGATGACTTCCTGCACCTGCTCCGGCTTCAGGCCGGCGCGCTCCACCGCCGCCTTGATGGCGACGCTGCCCAGCTGATGACCGGCAAACCCGGACAGTTCGCCCATCATGGCGCCGATAGGCGTACGGGCGACGGATACGATGACGACGGGATCAGACATGATGCGTTCCTCGATATGGGTAGAGAAATCAGACCTGCCGAGACTGCGCTGCCTGGCCTACGTGGCGCTTACGACGCCCGTTCCCCCGGCCATTGCACGCCCAGTCAAGAGTGTTCCGCAGTGCAGCAATCCACTTGATGGTACAGAGAAAACGTGAAGTTTCCACTGCATAAGCAGCAGGCAGAGTGTACGCCGAAGGGGCGATCTACTCGCAAGCGTTCATGCACGGGGCATCGATCAACGCCGGCAGTTTGTGCGCGGCGCCAGGCCCCGAGCGGTCGTGCCGTGACTCAGGCGGTCTCGGCGAAGAGCTCGCGCCCGATCAGCATGCGCCGGATTTCGCTGGTGCCGGCACCGATCTCGTACAGCTTGGCGTCACGCCACAGTCGACCGACCGGGTATTCGTTGATGTAGCCATTGCCGCCCAGCGTCTGGATCGCCTCACCTGCCATCCAGGTCGCCTTCTCCGCTGAGTAGAGGATCGCGCCGGCGGCATCCTTGCGCAGACTGCGTGCGTGGTCGCCGCGGTCGCAAGCCTGCCCCACCGCATACACATAGGCCCGCGTCGCCTGCCAGGTGGTGTAGAGGTCGGCCACCTTGCCCTGCATCAGCTGGAATTCGCCGATCGCCTGACCGAACTGCTTGCGGTCGTGGATGTAGGGAATCACCACGTCCATGCAGGCAGCCATGATGCCCAGCGGGCCACCCGACAGAACCGCGCGCTCGTAATCGAGGCCGCTCATCAGCACCTTCACGCCGTTGCCCACGCCACCCATGACGTTGGCCTCGGGCACCTCGCAGTCGACGAACACCAGCTCGCCGGTATGCGAGCCGCGCATGCCGAGCTTGTCCAGCTTCTGCGCGACCGAGAAGCCTTTCATGCCCTTCTCGATCAGGAAGGCAGTGATGCCGCGCGGGCCGGCCTCCGGGTCGGTCTTCGCATACACCACGAGCAGGTCGGCGTCGGGGCCGTTGGTGATCCACATCTTGGTGCCGTTGAGCACATAGCGGTCACCGCGCTTGTCGGCCCGCAGGCGCATCGACACCACGTCGGAGCCGGCGTTCGGCTCGCTCATCGCGAGGGCGCCGACATACTCGCCGGAAATGAGTTTCGGCAGGTACTTGTCCTTCTGCGCGGCGTTGCCGTTGCGGTGGATCTGGTTCACACAGAGGTTCGAATGCGCCCCGTACGACAGCCCCACAGAGGCCGAGGCGCGCGAGATCTCTTCCATTGCGATGATGTGCGCGAGATAGCCCATGTTGGCACCGCCGTAGTCCTCGCTCGCCGTCATGCCCAGCACGCCCAGATCGCCGAACTTGCGCCACAGGTCCATCGGGAACTGGTCGGTCCGATCGATTTCGGCCGCGCGCGGCGCGATCTCCTTCGCCGCGAAATCGGCGACCGAGTCGCGCAGCATGTCGAGGGTTTCGCCGAGGGCGAAATTGAGGCCAAGGCTCATCGGTGTGCTCCTGATACGTGCGAGGAAGGCAACGCCGCGCTGCGTTCGTGGCGCAACGCGGCACTGCCGGTTTCGGGCCACCCTCCCCTGGTTGGCGACCCCTGCGGTGCGGCGATGGTAAGCCGCGCGATGCGCCGCGGGTGTCCCGCGCCTGACAAACGGCCTTGACAGGCAATGCCGCAGCGCAACATAAGAGCGCTACACTGCCCGGCTGGACACCGCAATGACCGATACGCTCGACTTTCCTTTCACAGAATTGCCCGCACCGGGCAGCACACTCCCGCTCGAAGGCGGTGTGCGCTGGGTGCGCATGCCGCTGCCGTTCGCGCTGGACCACATCAACCTGTGGCTGCTCGACGACGGCGAGGGCGTCGCGATCGTCGATACCGGCATTGGCGACGCCACCACCCGCGGCCTGTGGGAGCAGATCTTCGCGACGCTCGACCGCCCGGTCACACAGATCGTCGTCACCCACGCGCATCCCGATCACATCGGCAACGCGCGCTGGCTGTCGGACCGTTTCGGCGTGCCGGTGCATGCCACGCTCGGTGAATACCTGTGGGCGCATGCGATCCGCGATGGCCACGCCGGTTTCACCACCGAAGCGCTGGTCGCGCTGTTCCGCCGCCACGGGCTGGATGAAGCACGCGCCGACGCGCTGCTTGCGCGTGGCAACCATTACGCCCGCGGCGTACCGGAACTGCCGGAAAGCTATCTGCGGATCCGCGACGGCAGCACGATCACGATCGGCGGCAACGCGTGGCGCGTGATCAACGGCTACGGCCATTCCGCCGAACACGCCGCGTTGTGGTGCGAAGCGCTGCACGTGCTGATCTCCGGCGACATGCTGCTGCCGCGTATCTCCACCAACGTCAGCACCAGCACCGTCACGCCGCAGGACGATCCGGTCGCACAGTACGTCGAATCGCTCGGCCGCTTCGCCGCATTGCCCGCCGACACGCTGGTGCTGCCCTCGCACGGGCGCCCCTTCCGCGGCGCGCAGGCGCGCATCCAGCAGTTGATCGCGCATCACGAAGAACGTTGCGGCGCGCTGCTCGCCGCACTGGATCAGCCGATGAGCGCCGGCGAGCTGCTGGCCACCTTGTTCCCGCGCGAACTCGACACCCATCAGGTGATGTTCGCGATGGGCGAGGCCATCGGTCACCTCAATCACCTTGCCGCCCGGGGCGCCGTAAGCGCCATGGAAGCCGCGGACGGCATCCTCCGGTTTGCGCGGGCCTAGTACCCGCAACGAACACGTCACTCAGGGAGTCCATCCACCATGTCCACTGCCGAAACCGCCAAACCCGAACTGCCCGATCCGCAGGAAGTCGCCAAGACCTACGCGGAAGTCGCCCAGCGTGCCTCGAAGCTGCTGCACGAACATGTGAAGCGCCAGGCCGCGCGCGGCATCACCCCGCCGGAGGACGAACTGGGCATCGCCCAGGCCTTCATGGACATGATGGCCAAGCTGCTGGCGAACCCCTACAAGCTCGCCCAGGCACAGATGAACCTGGTGTGGGACTACTTCTCGCTGTGGCAGCACTCGACGATGCGCTTCATGGGCATGAGTGGCGCGCCGGTCGCGGCCCCTGCCAAGGAAGACAAGCGCTTCAAGGATCAGGAGTGGCAGGATCACTTCCTGTTCGACTTCATCAAGCAGAGCTACCTGATTTCCGCCCGCCATATCCATGACGTGGTGGGCGGCGTTGAAGGGCTGGACGAAATCTCGCGCAAGAAGGTCAACTTCTTCACCCGCCAGTACATCGATGCGCTGTCGCCGTCGAACTTCGCGCTGACCAACCCGGAAGTGTTCCGCGAGACCGTGAAGAGCCACGGCCAGAACCTGGTCAAGGGCCTCAACAACCTGCTGCGTGATGTGGAAGAAGGCGACGGCCAGCTGCGCGTTCGCATGACCGACACCAGTGCCTTCGAGTGCGGCAAGAACGTCGCCACCACGCCGGGCAAGGTGGTGTTCCAGAACGATCTGATCCAGCTGCTGCACTACACCCCGACCACCACCGACGTGCTCAAGCGCCCGCTGCTGATCGTGCCGCCGTGGATCAACAAGTACTACATCCTCGATCTGCGCGAGAAGAACTCGCTGATCAAGTGGGCGGTCGAACAGGGCCACACGGTGTTCGTGATGAGCTGGGTGAACCCGGACGAAAAGCTCGCCGAAAAGGGCTTCGACGACTATGTGAAGGAAGGCGTCGTCGCCGCCGTCGACGCGATCGAAAAGCAGACCGGCGAGAAAGAGATCAACGCTGCGGCGTACTGCCTCGGCGGCACGCTGCTCGCCACCACGCTCGCCTACATGGCTGCCAAGAAGGACAAGCGCATCGCCAGCGCCACCTTCTTCACGACGCTGACCGACTTCTCGCAGCCGGGCGAACTGGGCGTGTTCATCGATGAAGGCCAGGTCACCAGCCTCGAGAAGAAGATGGCCGAGCGCGGCTACCTCGAAGGCAGCGAGATGGCCAACACCTTCAACCTGCTGCGCAGCAACGACCTGGTGTGGTCCTTCGTCGTCAACAACTACCTGATGGGCAAGGACCCCTTCCCCTTCGACCTGCTGTACTGGAATTCCGATTCCACCCGCATGCCGGCGAAGATGCACAGCTACTACCTGCGCAACATGTACATGAAGAATGCGCTGGTGCAGCCGGGCGGCATCGAGATCGACGGCGTGAAGATCGATCTGGGCAAGATCAAGGTGCCCTGTTACTTCATCTCGACGATCGAAGACCACATCGCGCCGTGGAAGTCGACCTACCTCGGCGCGCAGGTGTTCGGCGGCCCGGTGCGCTTCGTGCTGGGCGGCTCCGGCCACATCGCCGGCATCGTGAACCCGCCCTCGGCCAACAAGTACGGCTACTGGACCAACCCGACCAAGGCGCTGCCAGAATCGTCGGAAGACTGGCTCGCCGGCGCCTCGCAGAACCCCGGTTCGTGGTGGACCGACTGGCAGGCTTGGGTCACCGCGCACGACGATGCAAAGGTGCCGGCACGCGATCCGCTCAAGGGCACGCTCAAGGTGCTGGAAGATGCGCCCGGCAGCTTCGTGAAGGCAAGGCTGGACAAGGCACCCAAAGCGGCCTGAGCGGGATCAAGCTTGCGCAAGAAGGGGCTTCGGCCCCTTCTTTTTTGCTGCATCTGCGCTTCCCATTGTCACGCCGACAGTCCTACACTGGCCGTCTGCCGCGTACCCAGGAGAAAGCGCATGCCGTCCCGGCCGTCCCGAATCCTTTCGCTGCTCATCTCTGGCGCTGTCGCATTCACAGTCAGCGCCCCGCTTGTTCCGGCGTTTGCCGAAACCGCGCCGGCGAGCGCACCCGCGAAACAGTCATCTGGCAAGGTCTTCTCGCAGCAGGAACTCGATGAGCTGCTCGCACCGATCGCGCTGCACCCCGACGCGCTGCTCGCGCAGATCCTGATGGCTTCGACCTACCCGCTCGACATCGTGGAGGCGGCGCGCTGGCGCAAGGCCAATCCGAAGATCGAGGGCCAGGCACTCGAAGACGCCATGGTCAAGCAAAGTTGGGATCCGAGCGTCAAGTCGCTGACGACTTTCCCGACCGTGCTCGACATGATGAGCGAGAAGATCGACTGGACCCAGAAGCTCGGCGACGCCTTCCTTGGCCAGCAGACAGAAGTCATGCAGACGGTGCAGAAGCTGCGTGCCAAGGCCAAACAGGCCGGTTCGCTGGCTGACACCAAGGAACAAAAGGTCACGACCAGCAACGAAGGCGGCTCGTCGGTGATCATCATCGAGCAGGCCGACCCCAAGGTCGTCTATGTGCCGACCTACAACCCGGCCGTCGTGTATGGCACCTGGTGGTACCCGGCCCCGCCGCCCTACTACTACTACCCGCCTGGCTACGTGCCCGGTGCGGCGTTCTTCACATTCACCGCAGGCGTGATCGTCGGGGGCGCCCTGTGGGGTAACTGCAACTGGGGCCACAACGACATCAACATCAACGTCAACCGCTACAACCAGGTCAATCACTTCGACAGCAACAACGTCAACAACATCAAGAACGGCAACTGGCAGCACAACCCGGAACAGCGCCGCGGCGTGCCTTATCAAAGCCAGGGTGCGCAGAGCAAGTTCGGCGGGGCGCAGGTGCAGAACAACAAGGCGCGGGACGAGTTCCGTGGCCGTGCGGAATCTGGCCGGCAGGACCTCGGCCAGCAGGGCTTCGACCGCAATGCTGCGGGCAATCGCCCGAGCGCCGGCACCAGTGATCGCGCCAGTGCGGGCAACCGAGCCGGTGGCGGGGCTGCCGACAACCGGGCGTCGAGCATGGATCGTGGCGGCGGGTACGACCGTGGCAGCGCGCAACCTCGCGCGTCGTCAAGCGATCGCAGTTCAAGTTCCGCATTTGGCGGAGTGAGCTCAGGCGCGCGTGCCAACGACTACAGCAGCCGCGGCAGTTCCAGCCGCGCCGGCATGAGTAGCGGCGGCGGCGCACGGGCCGGTGGTGGTGGCGGACGCCGCCGTTGAGTGATGCGCAACGCAGAACGGATGATGAACTGATGACCCTATCGCACTCTTCGCGCATGGCGCGCACCCTGCGTGGATTCACCCTTGCAAGCGCACTGATCGCGCTTCCCGCCTTCGCAGCCGGCAGCGCGCCGCGCGTTTTCCCGCAACCCGAAGAAGCCGCCGCGGCGCTGGTCGCCAGTCTCAAGGCAGCCGACGGCAAGGCCGTACTGGCGGTACTCGGCAGTAGCGCCCGCGAATGGGTGTTCAGCGGAGACCGGCCCACCGACGTCAAGCTGTGGCAACTCTTTGTAGATGCCTACGACGCGCAGCACACGGTGGTCGAGGTCGCCGACGGCCGTGCCGTGCTGATCGTCGGCCCCGGACGCTACCCGTTTTCCTTCCCGATTCTTCGCGTCGCGGGCGGATGGCGCTTCGATGCGGAGCAGGGCAAGGAAGAACTGATCAACCGCCGCGTCGGCATGAACGAACTCTCGACCATCGAGGTGCTGAAGGAAGTCGTGGCGGCCCAGCGTGAATACGCGCTGATGGATCGCAACGGAAACGGCTCGCCCGAATATGCGGCGCGCTTCACCAGTACAGCGGGCAAGCGCGACGGCCTTTACTGGGACACGGCGGCAGGCGAGGCACCGAGCCCGCTCGGCCCGCTGGTCGCCGAAGCGCAGGCCGCCGGCTACAGCAAGCACAGCAGCGGCAAGCCCTTCCACGGTTACATGTTCAAGATGCTCGACGGGCAAGGGCCGGACGCCGTCGGCGGCGCCCAGACCTATACGGTGGACGGCAAGGTCGGCGGCTTCGCGGTGCTTGCGTACCCGGCAAAATACGGCCTCAGCGGCGTGAAGTCCTTCATCGTGAACCAGGTCGGCGTGATCCTGGAAAAGGATCTCGGCGCGAAGACCGCGAGCATTGCCGAGAAGACAACGCTGTTCAATCCGGACAAGAGCTGGGCGCCCGTCGCCAAGCGCTGATCCGTGCTGCACAAAATGACGGGCCGGTCGCTCACGCGCACCGGCCCGTTTCCTTGATGCCGCTGCGGCCAGATCAGCGCAGGCTCAGGTCGAGGAAGGTCCAGGTCAGCGCCCACATCCGCGCGCGCTGGGTGTTGTCGGCTGCGCCGGCATGGCCGCCTTCCATGTTCTCGAAGTACCACACGTCCTGACCGAACTCGCGCATGCGGGCAGCCATCTTGCGGGCATGGCCCGGATGCACGCGGTCATCGCGGGTTGAGGTCACGAACAGCGTGCGCGGGTAGCTCACCCCCGGCTTGAGGTTCTGGTAGGGCGAGTACTTCGAGATGTAGGCCCATTCCTCCGGGATGTCCGGATTGCCGTACTCACCCATCCACGACGCGCCGGCCAGCAACTGGTGGTAGCGCTTCATGTCCAGCAGCGGCACCTGGCACACCACCGCCGCGAACAGGTCGGGGCGCTGTACTTCGGTCGCCCCCACCAGCAAGCCACCATTGCTACCGCCCATGATCGCGAGCTTCTTCGGCGAAGTGACGCCGCGCCGGATCAGGTCTTCGGCCACCGCGATGAAGTCGTCGTAGGCGTTCTGGCGCTTCTCTTTGAGCGCTGCCGCATGCCAGCGCGGGCCGAACTCGCCGCCGCCGCGGATGTTCGCCACCACATAGGCGCCGCCGCGCTCCAGCCAGCCCGCGCCGACGCCGCCGTTGTAGCCGGGCGTCATTGCAATCTCGAACCCACCGTAACCGTACAGCACTGTCGGCAAGGAACCGTCGCGCGGCGCCCCCTTCGGTGCAACGATGAAGTACGGCACTCGGGTGCCATCACGCGAGGTGGCTTCGTACTGCGCCACCTCCAGCCCGGAGGCATCGAAGAAGGCCGGCAGCTGCTGCAGCGTTTGCACACCCGGCTTGCCGAACTGCACATAACTGAGCGTGGAGGGCGTGAGGTAGTCCGAAGTCGTCAGCAGGTAATCGTTCGACCCCTCCGGATCGATCGGGGTCGCCTTGCTGTCGCCCAGCGCCGGCACCGGTACCACGCGCTGCACCCAGCCGGAGCGGCCACGACGCACTTCGAGCACCCGACCGCGCACCTTGTCGAGCAGGTCGAGCACGAAGCCGTCCTTGACCGCGTGCCAGTCTTCCATCGCCACCGTTTCATCGGGGACAAACAGCACTTCGGGCAGCGCACGGCGCGCTTTCGCCACGTCCAGCGGCAGGGCCAGCAGCGAGCCCTTCATGAAGGTGTGGCCGTTGCGCGTCCAGTCGTCGCGCAACTCCAGGATCAGGCGGTCGCGCCACACCCGTGCCTTCGCGCTGTCCGGCTTGTCGATCTTCGCCAGCTTGCCGTCGCGCCCGAGGGCATACAGTTCTTCGGTGAAGAACGTCGGCAACTTGACGATGAAACTGCGCGACACAGGCTGGGTCTGGTCGAGCAGGGCGTAGGCCAGCATGTCTTCCTTGCGCGCCTCAAAGACGGTCTGCGCCTGCGCCAACGGCGTACCGCGTTTCCAGCGCTTGAGCACCCGCGCATAGCCCGAATCGGTGAGGCTACCGGGGCCGAAGTCTGTACCCACGATCAGCGTATTGCGATCGACCCAACTCGCGCCCGACTTGGCCGTCGGGATACGGAAACCGCCATCAACGAAGCGCGACGTCTGCGTATCGAACTCGCGGATCTCGACCGCATCGCCGCCACCCGGCGACAGGCTGATCAGGCAGCGCTCGCCCTCCGGCCCCAGACAATCGGCGCCTTTCCAGACCCAGGATTGGCCTTCCGCACGCCCGAGCGCATCGACATCCAGCACCGTCTCCCACTTGGGCGCGCCCTTGCGGTAGTCGACGAGCGCGGTGCGCCGCCAGATGCCGCGAGGGTGTTCGGCGTCCTGCCAGAAGTTGTAGGCCCACGCCCCGTTGAGCGTGATCGGCACCAGCCGCTGCGGCGAGTTGTAGATGCCGAGCAGGCGCTGGTGCAGTGCTGCGTAGCCGGGCGCCTGCTCGAGCTTCGGCAAGGTTTCGGCGTTGCGCGCGCGTACCCAGTCGAGCGAGGCCGGCGCATCGATCGCCTCCAGCCATTGATAAGGGTCTTCATCAGCGGCGCGCGCGCTGCCAGCAACGGTGACGGCAGCGACAAAGACGGCGCTGAGGGCAAAACGCAAGCTCATCGGACTTTGCTCCGGATTCGGGTGGTCGTGATCAGGGCAGCCACGCGGGCCACGCCAAGGCAAGCCAGGCAGGCTAGCACCCGGCAGACGCAGAAGCTTGTCAGTGTGTATCCGCGTCGACGATTTGCGCCGCGCAGGCCTGCAGCAGCACGGGCAGTTCCGAAGTGTCCGGATCGAAGCTGTGTGCCATCACGTGGCAGGAATCCACCAGCTTGATCACATGGTCGTCGCTGCTGGCGGTCGCCGCCGAACGCAGCGCCGGCCAGCGAGGCAACGGATCGGGCAGGGGCTGCAGTGCCATCGGCCAGGGGCGGCCGATCGCCACGTACGCGGCACAGAAAGCGAACCAGTAACGCTGCAGCACCGCTTCGCGATCCTCGATCCAGGGCCACAGCACCTGCAGGGCATGCAAGCTGGTGATCAGATGCAGCGCCGTGAAGTCGCCCGTCGCCCGGTAGAGCCGTCCAGCCGTGACGGCGAGAGAATGCCAGGCGCGATCGGCGCCCTTCTCGATGCGCAGGCTCGGCACCGCGCCGAGAAAGGCCGGACGCGCCATCACCTCGATCAGCCGCCCCATGATCAGCGGCCGCTCGAAGCTGACACCTTCGAGCGCCGGGCCTTGCGCCAGGCAACGCAGCCCCTCTGCCGCGCCGATGCTGCCCGGCGCCGAAGGCCGCGGCGTCTCGCGCCGGTGCGCGGCGAGCAGCGCCAGCCCCGCAGCCGTCTCGCTGATCGATTCGAAGCGCACGCCGTAGGCGAGCCGGATCAGGCCATGGAACGCCGCCGTGGCAAGGCCTTCGAACAATACCGGCAACTCGCGGCGCAAGACCGCATCGCGGTGTTCCGCCGACAGCATCGCCTGGAAGCGCGCCCACTGCGCCGGAAAGTCGTGCGGGGTCTGCGAGGGCGGCAAGGGTCGCAGCTGCGATCGATACGCGGCGGCGAAGGCATCGAGCCGATCGACCGACGCCCCCAGCGCATGCAGTGCCGCGAGCGCCATCGGCAGGTGATTGGAGAACCCGTTCGTCAGAGACGCGTCATCGCCGCGCAGGGCGTCGAGACGTGCGATCAAGTGTGAATCCGGCGCCATCGTGAGTGGTTCCATCCATCGGCGATCCGCGATTGTGTCACCCGCAGCGGTGGTACGCTCCGCGATCCGCTCATCTCGCTCGTCCGCATTACATGTCGCCAATCCGCACGCCCCGTCTCGCCCCCCTGCTCGCCGCGCTGTCCGGCGCGTTGCTCGCCCTTCCGCTGCCCGCACTGGCCGAAGACTGGCTGGTCATCTCCGGCTACTCGTACCACTTCGAACGCCGCGACGAGTACCGTGCCGACAACCCCGGCCTCGGCTGGGAGCGCCCCTCCACCGAGTACCCCTGTTCCTGGATGGCCGGCTACTACCGCAACAGCTACGACCGCGACACCTTCTACGCCGGCGCCCGCTGGGAGCCCGACGTGGTGAAGTGGGAGCATGTAAAGCTCGGCGTCTTCGTCGGCCTCGCCAGCGGCTACTGGACCCCGGTCGTCGCGCTACCGATGGCCAGTTTCCAGTGGGGCCGCGTCGGCCTCAACCTCGTCGCCCTGCCGTCGATCCGCGAGTACTCAGGCTATGTGGGCGGGCAGGTGAAGTTCAGGTTTGACTGAACGAATCAGCCACGCGCTCCGATCGCCGCCAGCAGCGCCCGCGCCTCTCCCCCGACATTCGGAATCACGCTTTCCTTCGCGATGCGGGTCAGGGGTTCGCGGGCGGTTTGCTGCAGCAGGCTGCGAAGTTCGGGGTGGCGGGCGTAGAGCTGGCCGAGGGCAGTGATGGCCTTGGTGCGGTCGGCGTGGCTGGGCAGTGCGATGGCGCGCGCAAGGCTGCCGGCGAGGGCTTCGGCGACAGCCGGGTCGCGCACACGTTCGATGAAGCTCAGCACGAAGCGGCCGGTGAGGTTGCGCACTTCGGTGTCGGGATCGAGCAGGCGCGCGTGGATCGCGTCGATCGAGGCTTCCGGGTTGCCGGTCCAGGAAAGCAGTTGGATCGCGTCACGCCGATCGGGGTGGTTGGCATCGAGCGCCATCGCGACCATCGCCTCACGCTGCCCCACCATCAGGTCGCGCAACTGGGCGTCGTACATGCGCAGTTCGGAATCGTCGGCGACGAGAACGCCGGAAGGCGTGATGCGCTCGCCGGGCGAGTAGCCTTCGGCAGCGATTTCCTGCACCCGGTATTCGCGATGCGCGAGCATCTGGTGCACGTCCGGCGGCACGCGACCGATCGCCCTCGGCGCGGTGGAAGGCTGCAGACCGAAGTCGACATTGGCGTCTTCGAGAATCTCGACGATGTAGTGCAGCTGACCGCGGTCCATCGCGCCATTGCAGCTCACCGCGGCGATTGGCAGCTTCTTGAGCCGCTCGCACCACTTGAGCATTTCCTTTTCCTTCTGCGTCACCTCTTCGCCAAGGCGTATCGGCAACAGGGAGACGACCTGCTCGCGGGTGATGCGCTGGATGCCGATGATTTCGGTCTCGCCCCACACCATCTTGCGCTGCGCAAACGCGACGGCGGGCAGGGCGGCAACAACGAGAAGGGCGAGACGAACGGTGGCGTGCATGAAAGAATGATCCGGACTGGGATGGCGGGATTCTGGGGCGATCCGTGCGCGCACTCAAGCCGGCACCACCTGGCGGGCGCGTCGCCACCGCGGGAATCTTTCCACCTTCAGGCAGTCAATCGCAGACCCAACAGACGGAGCGTACCGATGGACACGATTCAGAAGGACCCGTTGCAGCAGCAGTTCGACAGCCTCAACCCGGCGATCCCCACCGACCGTCGCGGCTTCATCGCGGGCCTGGTCGCAAGCGGGTTTGCGCTTGCAGTGCAGCCGGTAGCGGCGCAGACGGTGATCAAGACCCCGGCCGACGGGCTCGTGACCGGGGCGGTCGACATTCCCGCCGGCGACCTCACGATCCGCGGCTACCGCGCGATGCCGGCCGGCAAGGGCCCCTTCCCGGTGGTGATGGTGGTTGAGGAGATCTTTGGCATTCATGAGTGGGTGCAGGACATCTGCCGCCGCCTGGCCAAGGCCGGCTACCTGGCCGTCGCGCCCGACCTGTTCGCGCGCCAGGGCGACCCGAGCAAGATCGATTCGATCCCCAAGATCATCGAAACCGTCATCTCCAAGGTGCCGGACGCACAGGTGATGCGCGATCTGGACGCGACCGCCGCCTGGGCCGCGGCCAATGGCGGCGATGCCACGCGGCTGGGCGTGACCGGCTTCTGCTGGGGCGGCCGCATCACCTGGCTGTACGCCGCGCACAACCCGAAACTCAAGGCCGGCGTGGCCTGGTACGGGCGCCTGGTCGGCCAGCCTGCGGAACTGACGCCGAAGCACCCGATCGACCTGATCGGCGCGTTCAAGGCGCCAGTGCTCGGTTTCTACGGCGGCAAGGATCAGGGCATCCCGGTCGCTTCGGTCGACCAGATGCAGGCCGCCCTGAAGGCGGCCGACAGCAAATCGGAAGTCCGCCTCTATGCCGAGGCCGACCACGGTTTCCTCGCCGACTACCGGCCCAGCTACAACCCGGCCGCGGCCGCAGATGCTTGGCCGCGGGCGCTGGCGTGGTTCAAGCAGCACGGCGTCTGATCGGCCGGAATTGGCCGGGCGCAATGCCCGGCCGGCGGGGGCGGCGTATGCTGGGCCGCCCTTTCCGCCAACGGCGATAACCATGCAGATCCCCACACCTCCGGTCAATATTCCGCTGCTCGGCTACTGGCTTGGCATTGCCGCGGTAGCGGCGTGCGCGGCGGCCGCGGTGCTGGAAGTGGGGCGCAAGCGTTTCGATGCCTTCGGCGTGGTGGTCGTCGCGTTCGCAGCCGCATTGGGTGGCGGCACCACTCGCGACCTGCTGCTTGGCCGACAGGTGTTCTGGATCGCCGATCCGACTTACCTGATCGCCGCCGCGCTCGCCGGCATCGCGGCCTTCGGGCTGGCGCGCCGCATGCGCCTGCCGCTCGACCTCTTCCTGATCCCCGACGCCATAGGGCTGGCGCTGTTCACCATTGTCGGTACCAAGGTCGCATTGAACGAAGGTACGCACTGGACGGTCGCCGGGCTGATGGGCGTGATCACCGGCGTGGTCGGCGGCATCCTGCGCGACGTGCTGGCCAACGAGGAGCCGGTGGTCTTTCATGGCGAGCTGTATGCAACGGCGGCCGGTGCCGGTGCGCTGACGCTGCTCGGCTTGCTGGCCCTCGACATCGACCCGCGCTGGGCGGCCTTCTGGGCGGGCAGCCTGATCTTTGCGGTGCGGCTTGCGGCGATCCGCTGGCACCTCCGCCTGCCGGAATTCCAGTCGCTGCGCTGAGCGTTACGCGCCGCCGGCATTGGCGTATAGTCCGCGCCTTCGCAAAAAGGAACCCGCCATGCAACTCGACCGCATCCTCCAGTCCCAGGGCTTCGGCAGCCGCAAGGAATGCCGCGGACTGGTCCGCCACGGCTTCGTCGTCATCGGCGGTGAAGTGCAGGAAGACCCGTTCGCCGACCTCGACCCGACTGGCCTCGAAATCGAGGTGGATGGCGAAACCTGGGCCTACCACGAGGTGGCCTATGTGATGTTGCACAAGCCGACCGGCTACGAGGTTTCGCACAAGCCGATCCACCACCCCAGCGTGTTCTCGCTGCTGCCCTCGCCGCTGCGCGCGCGCGGCGTGCAGGCGGTGGGCCGGCTCGATGAGGACACCACCGGCATGCTGATCCTCACCGAAGACGGCCAGCTGATCCACCAGCTCAGCTCGCCCAAGCGCGCGATTCCGAAGATCTACCAGGTCACGCTGAAGCACCCGGCCAACGATGAACTCGTTGCGGCGCTGCTCGCCGGCGTGCAGCTGCATGACGAGCCGGAGCCCGTGGTCGCGGCGGGCTGTGAAATCGTCGGGGAATGCGCGCTGCGCCTGACCATCACCGGCGGCAAGTACCACCAGGTCAAACGCATGATCGCCGCCGCCGGCAACCGGGTCGAGGCGCTGCACCGCAACGCCATCGGCCGGCTTGAGTTGCCGGCCGATCTGGCGCCTGGCGAATGGCGCTGGCTCACGCCGGCCGACCTCGCCGCACTGCGCTGCGAGGCCGACTGATCCGCTGCCCCTCAGCGCGCGACGGTTACCGATTTCGCGTTGAGGCCGCCTGACAGGCTGAATTCCCACTGCCCGCCGGCGGGCAGATTGTCCAGCGGCAGACTGGCGCTACCACCGGTCAGCCGCAGCGCCAGCACCGTCGCCTCGGCGCCGAGGTGCCGCACGCGCAGCACCGGGTAGCGCGCGGCGTCCCAGGTCAAAGTCAGCTTTCCGCCGGACTCGCTCCAGCTCACTTGCGCCGCGCTCGTCGTTGCGGTCGTACCGGCCACCGACGCAGCGGCCACAGGCGGTGCATCGAGCGTCACCGGCAGGCTCCGCGTGCCGCTCAGCACCTCGACTTTGGCAATTTCGCCGGGATTCTTCAGGAAGACGTGGAAGTGCTTCACGTCACCGGCCTCGTCGGCGACCTTGATCGGCGCGAATGGCACATCGACCACCGCGTTCGCGCTCGTCGTCACCCGCAGCGTATGGCTGCCGCCGCCGGCATAGGGCTGATCGCTCATGCGCGCGCCGGGCGGCTGCAGCCGCACCTTGCCATCGCGGATCTCGCCATAGAAGTCGAGCATCTCTACCGGTGCCGCAAACGGCGTCACCGCGGGGTAGGCGAAGGTCTGCATGTAAGTCTGAACCTGCGCATAGTAGTAGTCGGAGAACCACTCACCGTCGCAGTAGCCCATCACGTCATGCGCGATGCTGGCACCCGGGAAGTAAACCGTCTCCGGCCCGGTCGTGCCATTGCGGTCACTGTCGAATTCATGCACCGGATACGGCCCGAGCCCGCCGCCGGAATACGGGAAGCTGGTATCGGCATCCGGCGGGTTGCCACACGGTGCGTGGCCGAGCGTCATGTTATGGCCGACCTCGTGGGTGATCGTGTCGAGCGAGGCATTGGCGCTGAAGCCGTGACTGGGCGACAGGGCCACAGCGTCGAGAACGATCGCGCTCATGAAGCCACTGCCGCCCGAAGCGGGGTCGTTCTGGTAGGCCAGACCCGAAGTGCCACCGCTGAACCCGGGGGACGGCACCAGACCGACATAGTGCTTGCCGTTGCCTTCGAGATTGCGCAGCGCGTTCACTTCGGCGAGCGCGCTGCTCCAGCTGCCGCCCGCACTGCCCGACACGACAGTCGTGGTCAGCGTGTAAGGCGTGCGCACCGTCACCTGGATATTCGCGGCGTCGACCGGATAGGCGCGCGCAAACATGCGGCGCACGGTTTCGGTGTCGGGCACGGTACCCGTCGAACCGTTTGTCACCAGCGGCACCAGCAGCACTTTCAGGTTGGTCGCCTTGCCAACCGCGGGCGTTGCAGTCCGCGTCGCGCCGCTGTTGACCGGCGCCGTATTCGCGACGGTGATCTGCACGGACAGCCCGGTCTTCACGCAACTGGCCGGGATCTGAGCGCTGAAGGTGCCGGCCAGATTGTCGAGCGCCGGCGTTGTGGTCGGCAGACTCGACGGGCCGCTCAGCGTGACGCTGGGCAAGGCCGCGCAGCCGCTGATCGTGGCCGTCACGGCCGGACTCGCGATGGCCTGGTTTGCAGTGACATAGGCACGCAGGAGCGCCGCTTTTCCCGGAACCAGCAACTGCCGGGTACCGCCACTGGGCTGCGACATGGCCTGGGCCACGTCGACCTGGCTGATCGAAACAACCGGTGCAGTGCCGGTTGTCAGCGTGAAGCTGCCTACATTGAAGCTCTGCCCGCCGGAAATGCTTAGCACGATCGCACCACTGGCGTTCGGCGCGGCGAGATCGAGCGTCGTTGAAGTCTGCGCGAGGATGCTCGCAGCGACGCCGCCAATCGTTGCGCCCGTCGCCGAATCGAGCGCCGTGCCGGTCAAGCGAATCACCGTACCTTGCGGGCCGGAATTCGGCGAAATGCTGGTGACCGTGATCACCGCCGGCAGCAGGTTGAAGGTCTGGGTGACGGTACGGGTGGAACCATTGGTCATCAGCAGCGCGAGCGTGCCGTTGCTGGCGCCGGTCGGCACCACCACGACCACTTCGGTACCGCTGCGCGAGGTCGGTATCACGCTGACGCCGCCAACGATCACCCGCGACACATTGGCCAGGTTCACACCCGCCAGGGTCAGCGAGTCGCCCGGCCTCGCCGAGGCGGGCGTGACCGCGGTGACCTGCGGCACGCCGAGTACGGTCAGCGCGGTCGGCGCCGGGAAGGAAGCGGTGCCCGACAACAAGGTCACGGTGCCGCTGACCGCGGCATCAGGAACCACGAACGTCAGGCGGGTTTCGCTGACCAGGGTAAAGCCGACGTCGAGCGTGCCGACACGCACCCCGGTCACGCTGCTCAGGCTGGTGCCGGCCACGGTCACCGTGTCGCCCGGATAGACGAAAGCCGGGCTGATCCCGGTAATGGTGAGCGTGGTCGTATTGCCACCGCCCGACGAACTTCCACCACCCCCGCCACCGCAGCCGGCAATAAAGGAAAGGGCAATCAGCAGCGTCAGGAAACGAGTCAGGCAGCGCATGGCGGGCATCCTCAGACCGATCAGGTCTGGTTGAAAACAATCAGTGGGTGGCAGCGGAAGATCCGGTCTGCGAATCGCTTCCAGTTCAGCTTGCCGGGGCGGACTCAATGGCGATGGCTGCGGGCAGCCAGTTCGCGAATCAGTCTCACGGTATCAATATCGGCAGCGTGGTACGCGGCCTTAACGTAAGCGGCATATTCGCCGTCGCGACCCTCGCTGGTGTCGTCGAGCGTCGTGCTGTAAGCAAAGCGCAGCACCATCAGCCCCTCGCCCGGCTCTTCGATCGTCACCGCGAGTCGCGCTGCCGGTCTCGCGCCTTCGGCCTCGGACTCGAACCTCACCGACCGCTCGGTATCGAGATGCACCGTGTCGCGCATGCGGAAATTGCCGAAATCCAGCACGCGTTCGACCTGCGACCCAACCCGACTGAGGATTTCGCAACCCACCAGCGCCGGCTGAAAGGCGCACGGATCTTCGACGCGCCACATCAGTCCGGCCCACACTTGCTCGCGCGTCAGCGTGTCGGCAAGGGGTTCCAGAGGATCGTTGATCACCACTACATGTTCGAACTGCACGCGGACCTCGATTTCCGGCGGAATATTGCCAAGTCTCGCACAGGCGGCACATGCCTCGGCGAGTCGCAGCGGTTTCCATTTGTTTTCAGCGAGATAGCTTGGGCTTGCCGGATGCGTCGTCTATAATCCCGGAACTCCGAGGAGCGCTGCGAGAGGCGGGCATGGCCCGCATCCCAGGCTCGGACCCCGCCGGTCGGCGCAATGCCGCGGCAGGCAAGAACCGCGCTCACCCTGTCCAACCCTCGCCGGGCTTGGGTAGCGTGAGACGGCCAGACTGCCCCACCTCCCTCCCGGCCACACCGTTCAAGGAGTTCACATGAACACCGTGGCTGATACCAAAGATTACGTCATCGCCGACCTGTCGCTCGCCGACTGGGGCCGCAAGGAAATCAAGATTGCCGAGGGCGAGATGCCCGGCCTGATGGCGATCCGCGACGAGTACGCCGCTGCGCAGCCGCTCAAGGGCGCGCGCATCACCGGCTCGCTGCACATGACGATCCAGACCGCCGTGCTGATCGAGACGCTCACCGCGCTGGGCGCCGAAGTGCGCTGGGCCTCGTGCAACATCTTCTCGACGCAGGACCACGCCGCCGCCGCGATCGCCGCGCAGGGCATCCCGGTCTTCGCCGTGAAGGGCGAAACGCTGACCGATTACTGGGACTACACCCACCGCATCTTCGAGTGGGCCGACGGTGGTTTTTCCAACATGATCCTCGACGATGGCGGCGACGCCACGCTGCTGCTGCACCTGGGCGCGAAGGCCGAGAAGGATCTGTCGGTGATCGCCAAGCCGACGTCCGAAGAAGAAACCATCCTCTTCGCGGCGATCAAGGCCAAGCTCGCGACCGACCCGACCTGGTACTCGACGCGTCTGGCACAGATCAAGGGTGTCACCGAAGAGACCACGACCGGCGTGCATCGCCTGTACCAGATGCACCAGCGCGGCGATCTGAAGTTCCCGGCGATCAACGTGAACGACTCGGTCACCAAGTCGAAGTTCGACAACCTCTACGGCTGCCGTGAATCGCTGGTCGACGGCATCAAGCGTGCCACCGACGTGATGATCGCCGGCAAGATCGCCGTGGTGTGCGGCTACGGCGACGTGGGCAAGGGCTCCGCGCAGGCGCTGCGCGCGCTGTCGGCACAAGTGTGGGTCACCGAAATCGACCCGATCTGCGCACTGCAGGCCGCGATGGAAGGCTACCGCGTGGTGACCATGGAGTACGCCGCCGACAAGGCCGACATCTTCGTCACCACCACCGGCAACTTCCATGTGATCCAGCACGACCACATGGCGGCGATGAAGAACAACGCCATCGTCTGCAACATCGGCCACTTCGACAACGAGATCGACGTCGCCTCGCTCGAGAAGTACCAGTGGGAAGAGATCAAGCCGCAGGTCGATCACGTGATCTTCCCGGACGGCAAGCGCATCATCCTGCTCGCCAAGGGCCGCCTCGTGAACCTGGGCTGCGGCACCGGCCACCCGAGCTACGTGATGTCGTCGTCCTTCGCGAACCAGACCATCGCGCAGATCGAACTCTTCACCAAGACTGCCGACTACCCGGTAGGCGTCTACACGCTGCCCAAGCACCTCGACGAAAAGGTCGCGCGCCTGCAGCTGAAGACCCTCAACGCCCAGCTGACGACGCTGCGCCCCGAGCAGGCCGCCTACATCGGCGTGCCGGTCGAGGGTCCGTACAAGGCCGAGCACTACCGCTACTGATGCGCGCACGCGCCCTCGCACCGCTCTGCGCACTGCTGCTCGCCGCTTGCGGCGGGCAGCAGTTCGTGCGCCTGACACCCGAGGAACAGCAGAAGCTCGCCACGCCCGGCATCCGCATCAACGCGATCGCAGAGCAGGCCACGCCCGTCGTGGCCGAGCTGCTGGCGCGCACGGAGGCCGAGGTGCTCGCCGCCGGTCGGCCCTTGAGCGATGCCGAACGCGAGATCGCGCGCGCGCTCGGTGTTGCCGCGCCGGAAAAGGTCCGCATTGAAGTGCGGCAGCGTTTCCCGATGCCGGACGATCCGCGGCTGGTCACTGTCGCACGTGAGATGGGCCTGATCTTCGGCACCGACGAGGAAGCCGGGCGCACGCAGGGCCACGCGATTCTGGTCAAACCCGGCTTCGCGGAATCCCGCCGCGTGATCTCGCACGAGCTGGTGCACGTCGCCCAGTACGAGCGTTTGGGTGGTGTTACGCCTTACGCACGGGAGTATCTGATCGAGATGCTTGCGCTGGGCTATGCTCGCGCGCCACTCGAACAGGAAGCCTACGCGCGGCAGATCACCACGCCGTAGTCCGACCGATGTCGATGAACTCCTTCCACGCGCGCAACAGCAAGCCGCGCGCCACGCAAAGCAAACGCAGCGTCACCGCGCATGCCGGCACCCGCGCCGACCAGTTGCTCGTCGAGCGCGGCCTCGCTGGGTCGCGCACCGCGGCGCAGCGGCTGATTGCGGCGGGCCGAGTGAGCTGGCAGTCGCCGCAGGGGACGCAGCGGGTTGGAAAACCGGCCGACTACCTGCCCGACAGTGCCGAGCTGCAGGTCGCCGAGGATGCCGAGGACCGCTTCGTGTCGCGCGGCGGCCACAAGCTGGCTGGCGCGCTGGCGCAAAGCGGCGTCGCAGTCGCCGGACGCTGCTGCCTCGACCTGGGCCAGAGCACCGGCGGTTTCAGCGACTGCCTGCTGCAGGCGGGCGCGGCGAATGTGATTGGTGTCGAGGTCGGGCATGGCCAGTTGCATGCGCGCCTCGCGGACGACGCACGCGTCGTCACGCTGGAAGGCCTCAATGCCCGTTCGCTGAGCGCCAGCGATCTGGGCGAACACTTTCCACAAGGCGGCTTCGACCTGGTCACCGGCGATTTGAGCTTCATCTCGCTGACCCTGGTCTTGCCCGCCGCTGCCGCACTGATGCACCCGCAAGCTGACCTGCTGATGCTGGTGAAGCCGCAATTCGAAGTGGGCCCAAAAGGCCTCGCGAAAGGCGGCATCGTGCGCGACACGGCGCTTTACCCGGAAGTCGAAGCCAGGATCCGTGCGGCCTGCGCCGACTGCGGCCTCACCGTGCAAGGTTGGTACGACTCGCCGATCACCGGCGGCGACGGCAACCGCGAATTTTTCGTCCATGCGCGCCGCGCAGCGGACGCCCCCGAATCAGCAGGTCAGTCATGACAGACAAACCCACATTCAGCATCGAATTCTTCCCGCCCGCGACGCCCGAAGGCGTCGAGAAGCTGCGCCTTGCACGCGCCCAACTGGCGCAACTCAACCCGGCGTTCTTCTCCGTCACCTACGGGGCCGGCGGCTCTACGCGCGACCGCACGCTGGAGATCGTGCGCGAGATCCAGGCCGAAGGCCTGCACGCGGCGCCGCACCTGTCGTGCATCGGCGCAACCAAGGACAGCATCCGCGACCACCTGGCGGAGTTCCGCGAGATGGGCGTGACCCGCATCGTCGCACTGCGCGGCGACCTGCCCTCCGGCATGGCCGACCCGGGCGAGTTCCGCTACGCCAACGAGCTGGTTGCCTTCATCCGCGCCGAAACCGGTGACGCCTTCCATATCGAGGTGGCCGGCTATCCGGAATTCCACCCGCAGGCGCGCAGCGCCACCGCCGACCTCGACGCCTTCGCGACCAAGGTGCGCGCCGGGGCCAACTCCGCGATCACGCAGTACTTCTACAACGCCGACGCCTACTTCCAGTTCGTCGACGAAGCGTGGGCCCGCGGCGTGGAGATCCCGATCGTGCCAGGCATCATGCCGATCGCGTCGTTCAGCAAGCTGGCGCGCTTCTCGGATGCGTGCGGCGCCGAGATCCCGCAATGGATGCGCCGCCGCTTCGAGGCACTGGGCGACGACACGGCGAGCGTGAAAGCGCTGGGCCTGGATATCGTGACCGAGCTGTGCGAGCGTCTGCTCGAAGGCGGCGCGCCGGGCCTGCACTTCTACACGCTGAACCAGGCCGGGCTGACCACCACCATCTGGCAGCGGCTCGGACTGGCCTGAGGCCGCTCAGAAGCTGGAACCCGGCTGGGCGAGGAACTGGCGCTCGACTTCGGTCGTCTTGCGGCCGAGTTGGGCGTTGCGATGCGGGAAGCGCCCGAAACGGGCGATCACCTCGCGATGACGGCGGGCGTAATCAAGGTAATCGGCGGCGCCCGGCCACTCTGCGGTGAGCGCCTCGAACAGGGCCACGGCGCGATCCTGCATCACCAGTGATTCCGAATGCTCGAAGGGCAGGTAGGCGAAGACGCGCTTGACCGGCGAGAGGTAGCGGTCTTCGCCGGCGTCGATCAGAAGCTGGGCCGTCGCCAGTGCGAGTGCATCGCCCGCAAAGGCGAGCGCGGTGCCGCGATGGACGTTGCGGGTGAATTGGTCGAGCACAATGATGCGCGCCAGCGCGCCTTGAGGGTCGTCGGCCCACTCCTGGAAGCCGCCGGCCAGGGCTGCATCGATGACAGTGCCGAAGCGCCGCGCAATCGATGCATCGAAGGCGTCGTCCTTGGCAAACCATTCGCGGCGCGGGCGGCCGTGCGCCGGATCGTGCGCAGGCAGGAACCAGAAGTCGAGGACGGCACGTGCGCCAAGGCTCATCCCTTGCTCCTGTCGCCGCGCACCGTCGCGAGCGCGGGCGGCGCATCGCCGTAAGCCGATTTCCAGCGTGCGTTGAGTGCCTCAAAAGCATCGGCGCGTTGTTCCGGCAGACCATCGGGGGTATGCCAGTTCGCCACCCTTGTCTCGATCGCGAAGTGGCTGGTCGGCGGAATCGCCGACGGGTCGTCGAAGCTGCCGATGGACAGGTCGAGCCGCGGTGAATCCGCAAACTGAAAGCTGAGCGGCGTGCCGCAATGCGGGCAAAAGCCGCGTTCGGCGATGCGCGACGAGGCATACCGCCGCGGCTGCTCTGCCTGCCACTCGACGTCGGCCGCCGCGACGTTGACCCAGGGTGCGAAGACGCTCCCGAACGCCAGCTGACACATCCGGCAGTGGCAGTAGTAGCCCTCCGGCCTTTCGATGCGTACCCGATAGCGGACCGCGCCGCACAGGCAACCGCCGTGATAGATGCGCGCAGCTTCGTTCATGACGCCCCCGTCTGACAGTGCTTCGCCTCGGAACGCCCCAGGGGTGCGGGCGGCGCAACCCGCACCGGGTGGATCTTGCGATCGCCAGGTTACGGCCGAGATGCGGCAACAAAACCTGAAGGCGCGAGTGTCACCGAGCCTTGTCGGATCCCGCCATCAGGTGTTCCCAGTACTGGGTGCGGCGAGGATAGTCCTCTACCGGCTCGAGCCAGATCAGCTTGTCCTCAGGACGCGCCCCTCCGCCGCCGCCCGACGCGAGCGTGTTGGCCAACCCCTGCCGGGCCGTGAGTTGTGCGCTAACTTCCGGCGTCAGCGTGAAGTTGATCCAGGCTTCGGCAAGGGCCCGGTTCTTTGCGCCGCGCATCACCGCCCAGCAGTCGAGCCAGGCCAGCGCCCCTTCTTTCGGGATGACGTAGCCGATGTCGGCGCCCGCCTTTTCGAGTTGCTGCACCTGCTGGTCGCCATAATTGGCCCACACCAGCGCTACCTCCTTGGTGCGGAACAACTCCACAACCTGCTCGGGCTTGCTGTAGAAGACGAGCGCACTGTCACGCAATTGCTTGAGCCGGTTCTCGGCCTGTACGAACTGCGGCTGCGAGAGATGGAAGGGGTCGCTGACACCGAGCGACAGCGCTGCGAGGCTGAAATTGTGACTGCTGCCGTTATAGGCCAATACCTTGCCGCGGTACTTCGGATCCCACAGCGCGTTGATCGAGGCCGGCGCCTTCGGCACGAGCTTGCGGTTGTAGATGATGCCCATCGCCGAATAGGTGAAGGGGACCGCATAGGGCACGCCCTTGCGGGTGATGCCCGGGATGTTCGCCGTGCTCCGGAATCGCGCACTTTGCTGCTGCGTGTTCGGCACATTTGCAAGCCGCAGCGGCACCACCAGCTCCCGATCGATGTAGCGCTGCAACTCGGCCGTATTCGCGGCGATGACGTCGAATGCCTTGCTGTTGGCGCGTTCCCACATTTCGTCGTCGGAGCCCACGAAGGTGACTTCGACACTGACCTTGAAACGAGACTCGAAAGCCTGCACCCAGTCCGGATCTGCATACCCTGGCCAGGTGAGCACCCGCAGGGTTTCGCCAGCCAGCGCGACAGGCGAAAGGCACAACGCAAGCAGCAGAGGAAGGAGTTTCCGCAGCACCGTCGTCATGCCCGCACCCTGTTCGCTACGCGCTCTTGCGGCGGCTGCGCGGCGCCGGCTTCTCCGCCGGAGCCGCCTCGTCGGCATCCGCCTTCTTCTTCGCCGGCGCCTTTGGCGCCTTCTTCTCGAACTCGAAACCCACCTTGCCGTCCTCGCCACGTACGAGGAAGGCGGAGAACTTGCGCCGCGTGCGCGACGAGACGAAGTTCTTCAACAGATCGGTGCGCCCTTCGCCGAGCAGCTTCTGCATCTGCGACGCTTCGATTTCCTGCTGCAGGATGACCTTGCCGGAGCGGAAATCGCAGGATTTCCCCGGGCCGACCGACTTCTCGCAAACATACGAGAGACCATGGTCGTAGACGTTTGACCGGCACTTCGGGCATGGCCCCAAGGCTTCCTGACCGGAGAAGTCGACCGGCTCGGCGTTCTCGTCGTCCTTCGGTTGGCCGAAATCGAATTCGGGCTGCTTCTCGTCGTTAAGCTTGATGATCGCGTTGAACGGCCGCCCCATCTTGTTGCGGAAGCCGACCAGCGGGCCGACCGTGCCGTCGGTCAGCAAGGTTTCGATCTCGCCCGGTTCGAACTGACGCCCGGCGACGATCTTCCACAGCGAGTAGTCGCAGTCGCTGCACTGGAACTTCTTGTAGGTTTCGCGGATCAAGCCGCCGCACTTCGGGCACGGCGACTTCAGGATGCCGAAATCGCCCGGAATGGTGTCGCTATCGTAAGTCTTGGCGCGCTCGACGATGTGCTTCGTCATCTCGGCGATCTCGCGCATGAAATCGGCGCGCGAGAGTTCACCGCGTTCGATGCGACCCAGCTTGTATTCCCACTCGCCGGTCAGCTCCGGCGAGGTCAGCTCCTCGACCGACAGGCCCTTGAGCAGCGTGATCAGCGAGAACGCCTTGGCCGTGGGAATCAGTTCGCGGCCTTCGCGCAACATGTACTGCTCAGCGATCAGGTTCTCGATGATCTGCGCCCGCGTAGCGGGTGTGCCAAGGCCGCGGCCACCCATCGCTTCACGCAGCTCTTCGTCATCGACCAGCTTGCCGGCACCTTCCATGGCCGACAGCAGCGTCGCTTCGTTGTAGCGCGCCGGCGGCTTGGTGACATTGGCCCTCACGATGACGTCATCGGTACGTACCACCTCGCCCGGTTTGACCGGCGCAAGTGCGGGGGTGGCGTCGTCCTTGTCCTCGGCACTTGCCGCTTCCTTGCCCCACACCGCGAGCCAGCCCGGATTGACCAGCACCTTGCCCTCAGTCTTGAAGGCCTCGCCCTCGACGCGGGTGATACGGGTGGTCACCAGATACTCGGCGGCGGGATAGAACACCGACAGGAAGCGTTTGACGACGAGGTCATACAGCTTCGCCTCGGCATCCGACAGGCTCTTGGGCACCGTCCCGGTCGGGATGATGGCGAAGTGATCGGAAATCTTGGCGTTGTTGAAGATGCGCTTGTTCGGCTTGACCCAGCCCTGCTTGACGATCTGGTTCGCAAACGGGGCATAGCGGTCTGGCAGCCCGGCAAGTACGCCGCCGACGGTCGGCAGATAGTCTTCCGGCAAGGCGCGCGAATCGGTCCGCGGATAGGTCAGGGCCTTGTGCTTTTCGTACAGCGCCTGCGCCAGTTGCAAGGTGGTGCGGGCGGAAAATCCGAAGCGGCCGTTGGCTTCACGCTGCAGGCTCGTCAAATCGAACAGCAGCGGCGAGAGCTGGGTGGAAGGCTTGCTCTGCTCCTCTACCTTGCCCGGCTTGCCGTCGCACTTGGCGCGGATCGACTCTGCACGCGCCTTGTCCCACAGACGGCTGGCGGTCGCGTGCTCGTCGTTCTCGTCTTTCTTGAACTTTTCATCGAACCAACGCCCGACGTAAGGCCCCGCCGCCGCGCCGAACTGGCCTTCCAGTTCCCAGTAATCGCGCGAGACGAACTTGCGGATGCGCTCCTCGCGCTCGACCACCAGCGCCAGCGTCGGCGTCTGCACGCGACCGACCGTGGTCAGGTGAAAACCGCCACTCTTCGAGTTGAAAGCGGTCATCGCGCGGGTGCCGTTGATGCCGATCAGCCAGTCGCTCTCGGCACGGCTCATCGCGGCGTCTGCCAGACCGGCGAGCTCCTTGGCCGGGCGCAGGCGCGCAAAACCATCGCGGATCGCTGCTGCCGTCATCGACTGCAGCCACAGGCGCTGGGTCGGTTTGTCGGTCTTCGCATGCTGGGCGATGTAATTGAAGATCAGCTCGCCTTCTCGCCCCGCGTCACACGCGTTCACCAAGCCTGTCACGTCCTTGCGCTTGATCAGCTTGCTCAAAAGCTTGAGCCGATCGGCGGTCTTGTCGATCGGGTTCAGGGCGAAGTGCGGCGGAATCATCGGCAGGTGCGCAAAGCTCCACTTGCCGCGCTTGACCTCATATTCCTCGGGCACCGCGAGTTCGAGCAGGTGGCCGATCGCCGAGCTGAGCACGTACTGCTCCGACTCGAAGTAGTCGCCTTCGCGGGTAAAGCCGCCCAGCGCGCGGGCGATGTCCTGCGCCACGGAGGGCTTTTCGGCAATGATCAGTAGCTTGCTCATGTTGGATCGATTACGGCAGCATCCGCGCCGCCTTGAGGACGACAACGGGTGGACTGAAATGCGGGACGCCGCGCGCCATCGCGCGCCGGCAATGTTTTGCTAATGCAGCAGTTCGGCGCCGGAGCCCTCGTCGCTCCATGGCGGCACCTCGGCGTTCGACAGCAGCTCTTCCATGATCAGGGCATCAACGTTGTCCTGCTGTTGCCACAGCACCATCAGGACGATGACCTTCAGCTTGGCAAGCGTCAGGTCGACGCCGGGCAAGGCCAGTGCGCGCTCGATGATGCGCTCGCGACCCAGCGGGTCAAGCACGCCGGAGTGTTCGAGGAAGGCGATGAAGCCGCGGCAATCCGCGTCGAGGCGCGCAAGTTCGGGCGCACCGTAGATGCGGAACGAGCGATTGTCGCGTTCGATTTTGGGCGAATCCGTTCCCGCTACACGCTGCAGGCCCGACAACCACTCGAGGGCGGTATCGATGTCCTCTGGCTCGAAGCCGGCCGCGGTGAGCTTGCGGGCGAGCTGTTCCGGCTCGGGGCAGGCTTCCGGGTAACCGTAGCTTTCAAAGACGTAAACGAGGATGTCGATCATTGCGCAGCCAGTATTTATTGGAGACGCTGGAAGCGTCCACCGGGCAGTCGTGCGACCCGGCCGTCAAGCTCCAGCTCCAACAGGATGGCGAAGAGGGCATCGGGCGTCAAGTTGCTGCGAGTGCACAATGTATCCACGTCGGCCGGATCGAAGCCCATCGCAGCCAGGACACGCTCTTCACCCGGTGCAGGCGGCGTACCCGCCACAAGCGTTTGCGGCGCTGCTGACCGGGCACCCGGCACCGCCCAGCGCAGTTCATCGAGCACATCTTGCGCGGATTCGACCAGCTTGGCGCCTTGCTTGATCAGCTGATGGCAGCCTTTGGACATCGGTGAGTGGATCGAGCCGGGTATCGCGAACACCTCGCGCCCGAGTTCGCCGGCCAGCCGCGCGGTGATCAAGGATCCGCTCGCCGGCGCTGCCTCCACCACCAGAACCCCTTGCGCGAGCCCGGCAATGAGTCGGTTGCGCTTGGGGAAGTTATGCGCGACGGACGGAGTGCCGAGCGGAAACTCGCTCACGATCGCGCCGCCTTCGGCGATGCGCCGTGCCAGCGGCGCGTTTCGCGCCGGGTAGATACGATCGGCGCCCGTCCCGATGAACGCGAGCGTGCCGCCCACGCCTTCGAGTCCGCCGCGATGCGCCGCCGCGTCGATGCCCAAAGCCAGGCCGCTGACAATCAGCAACCCCGCTTCCGACAACGCTCGCGCGAAGGCCTCTGCATTGGCCAAGCCCTGCGCTGTAGCGTTGCGGCTACCTACCATGGCAAGCGCCGGCCGGTTGAGCAGCTCGGTGCGCCCTTTGACGTACAGTAGCAGCGGCGGGTCGGCCGATTGCAGCAGGGCTTGCGGATAGTGAGCGTCGGCAAGCGTAACGATGGCGTTGCCGGGCTCCTCCACCCAGGCGAGCCCGGCGTCGATGGCTGATCTGTTGTCGGTATCGAACAGCTTGGCGGCCAGCATGTCGCCGACAACGCCTGCCACTGCGCGGCGCCCCGACGCAAAAACGGCCTCCGGTAGTCCGAAGGCCGTCAACAGGGCTCGCTGTTTTTCAGGGCCGACGCCCGGCGTCAGCGTCAGCCTCAGCCAGGCCGAGCGTTCGGCCGTCGGGTCGCTCAAGGTTGGCGCACGGAATCGGCAACCTTGACCGGGCCACCGCTTTCCATGACCAGCGCGTAGGCGACGCGGTCGAACACGCGGAACACGAAGATCAGCCCATAGCGTTCATCAGGCAGCTTGATCGTCTCTTTCTTGCCGTCCATGTCGTACTTGGCGTCGCCACGATTACGATAGACCGCCAGCACATGCCCCGGCTCAACGCCGGCCGCGCGGCCGGCGGAAATCGTCACCACACTGTACTTGCCGGTGTACTGGATGCCGTCGTGAACCTTGACGATGCGGGCATCGACATTGCCCGAAGGCGCGTGCGGCACGAAGGACATGATGTCGGCCTTGGCCGCCGGCAACATCCGGTCGCCGGCATTGACTTCATGCTGAACGGAGGTCACCTGCAGCGTTGCCGGCGCACCTTCCTGCATCACACGGGCGGTGCCGAGATAGGCCGCCTCGTAACCGAGCAACTCGTTGGTGACCGGATCCTTGACCGGCTGAGCACGGCGGTAGATCTGCCAGTCACGCACCCCGGCGGTCACGTCCCGACCGAAGATCGTGTCACCCGGACCATTGAGGAGGCGCGCATCGTCAGAGGCGACGATGGTGGCGCTGCCGGCGAGATCTTTTTCCGACACGAACAACGGACGCGTCAGGAAGGGCTCGATCCGGTGCAGCGGCACGCTCGGAATCGGGCTGATGTCTTCCACGCGAACCTGGGGCTTGAGCTTGACGGTGTCGCCGCTGGCGCCCGGCGGGGTCGTAGTCAGGTAGGGGCCGCTGCGATCCAGATAGATCGTCTGACCCGGGTAGATCCAGTGCGGATCCTTGATCTGCTCGCGGTTAAGACGCCACACCTGGGGCCACAGCCACGGATGCTTGAGGAACTTGCCGGAGATATCCCACAGGGTGTCACCTTTGACTACGGTGTAGGAATCCGGGGCGTTTTCGGCCAGCTTGACGGTATCGGCCACCGCGGAAACGGAAGCGGTGAAGAGTCCCAGAGTCAGGGCCAGCACGGATATAATGCGGAGCATGAATGCGCCTCGGTGTTGTTGAGCCGTCGCGGGCGAGTGCCGCAGCGGCCTGTTATTGGTGCTTTAGCACACGAGCATCGAGATTTCACTTCAGATTCTGCACATAGTCACTTCTTCCAGCAAGCATTTATGGCGCTCTTGCCCATTCTTCACTACCCCGATCCGCGCCTTCACAAGAAGGCCGAACGGGTCACCGAGGTGGACGATTCGGTCCGCCAACTCGTACGCGACATGGCCGAGACCATGTACGCCGCGCCCGGCGTCGGGCTCGCCGCAACGCAGGTCGACGTGCACAAGCGCATCGTCGTCATCGACGTCAGCGAGGACAAGACCGGCCTGCGAGCGTTCATCAATCCGGAAATCACCGAACGCTGGGGCGAACAGGACTGCGAAGAAGGCTGTCTGTCGGTTCCCGGCATCTACGAGCGGGTTTCCCGGGCAGAGCGGGTGAAGGTACGCGCGCTGGACGAGAACGGAAAACCCTTCGAGCTTGAGGCCGAGGGCCTGCTCGCGGTGTGCATCCAGCACGAACTGGATCATCTGGACGGCAAGGTGTTCGTCGAATACCTGTCGCACCTCAAGCAGAACCGCATCAAGGTCAAGCTGGCGAAGCGCGCGCGCATCACCGCCTGACCGCCGCAGCGGAGCCTGGCTCCGCGCCCTGACTACGAGAGCGGACCCCCATGCGCGTCGCCTTTGCCGGAACCCCTGAATTTGCCGCCGAAGCCCTGCGTGCGATCCTCGCCGCCGGCTACGACGTGCCGCTCGTGCTGACCCAGCCTGACCGCCCCGCCGGGCGTGGCATGCAGATGGTCGCAAGCCCGGTCAAGCAACTCGCGCTGCAGCACGGAATCCCGGTCGATCAGCCGGAAAAACTGCGCACGGAAGAGCAGCAGGCCACGCTGCGGATGGTCAAGGCCGACGTCATTGTTGTCGCCGCCTACGGACTGATCCTGCCGCAAGCCGTGCTCGACTTGCCGCGCTTCGGCTGCGTGAATATCCATGCCTCGCTGTTGCCGCGCTGGCGTGGCGCAGCCCCCATCCACCGTGCGATCGAAGCGGGTGACCGGGAAACCGGCATCACGATCATGCAGATGGACGCAGGACTCGACACCGGCGACATGCTGCTGCGCCGCGCGCTCCCCATCGATCCGGCGGACACCACCGCGACACTGCACGACAAGCTCGCCGTGATGGGCGGCGAACTGATCGTCGAGGCACTGCCGCGCATCGCGCTGTGCGAGATGGCGCCGGCACCTCAGCCAGCGGCAGGCGTTACCTACGCGGCAAAGATCACCAAGGCCGAAGCGGCGATCGACTTCCGGCAACCCGCCGAGCTTCTGGCCCGTCGCCTGCGCGCCTTCGATCCTTTCCCCGGCGGCGTGGCGACGCTCAACGAAAGTGCCATCAAACTCTGGAAAGGCTTCGCCGAACCCGGCAGCGCGGCGCCCGGCAGCATCGTTGCCGCCGACGCCGAGGGCGTGCTGGTGGGCTGTGGGCAAGGCCTGTTGCGTCTGACCGAGTTGCAGAAGCCCGGCGGCAAACGCCTCGCGGCGGGCGACTTTCTGCGCGGGCTCCCGCTGCAGGCCGGTGCGGCATTCGCCCTGCCACAGGCTTGATTTCCGCCACACCCGAACCCAACTCAGCGCCTGAAAGCATCGCTTCGAAAGGACCTCCGATGTTCGGAAACTGGCTGAAGACCTCGATCCTGATGGCCGGGATCATTGCGTTGTTCGGCATCGTCGGCGCCGCCATCGGCGGACGCAGCGGCATGCTCCTCGCGCTGCTGCTCGGCGGTGGCATGAACCTGTTCTCGTACTGGTTCTCCGACAAGATGGTGCTGCGCATGTACGACGCGCAGGAAGTCGACGCAGCCACATCGCCCTACCTGTACAACATGATCGCTGGCCTGGCACGCAACGCCGGGCTGCCGATGCCGCGCGTCTACATCATCAACGAACAGCAGCCGAACGCCTTCGCCACTGGCCGCAATCCCGACCACGCAGCCGTTGCGGCGACCACCGGCATCCTGCAGATGCTCACCGAGCGGGAACTTCGCGGCGTGATGGCGCATGAGCTCGCGCATGTAAGGCACCGTGACATCCTGATTTCGACCATTTCGGCGACGCTCGCCGGCGCAATCTCGGCTCTGGCCAACTTTGCGATGTTCTTTGGCGGCCGCGACGAAAACGGTCGCCCGGCCAACCCCTTGGTCGGCATCCTGGTGGCGCTGCTCGCGCCGCTCGCCGCCAGCCTGATCCAGATGGCCATTTCGCGCGCCCGTGAATACGAAGCCGACCGTGGCGGCGCGGAAATCTGCGGCGATCCGGACGCACTCGCCGACGCGCTGCAGAAGATCGACTACTACGCGCGCGGCATTCCGATGCCCGCGGCCGAAGCGCATCCCGAAACCGGCCAGATGATGATCATGAATCCGCTCTCCGGTGGCGGCATCGCCGGCCTTTTCTCGACCCACCCGCCGACAGAAGAGCGCATCCGGCGCCTGCGCGCACTCGCCCGGGCATGATCAGTGTCGCGGACAGTACGCTGCCCGCCTCGCTGATCGAGGCCTACCGCAGCGCCCGATACCGCATCCTCGCGCCGCTCTCGCTCACGTTGCAGATCGATCAACCCGAGCCTGCGCTGACCAAGCTGTTGAACGCCCACGGCAGCGCCGCAATCGTGACGGCGGTGAACCCCGGCAGCCGACTCCTTGGCGCAGAGGAGAACGCGCAAAGACTCGCAGCACTGCGCCGCGTCGTCGCCGAACACGGCGTAGCGGCTTGGCCAGCACGCGGCGAATCGCCGCTTGGCGAGTGGCCAGATGAAGAGAGCCTGTTCCTGCCCGGCGCCTCGCACGCATTTGCCAGAACGCTTGCCGAATCCTTCGGCCAGAACGCCTTCGTTGCCATCGCGCACGACCTGACGCCACGTCTGATCCTGTTGCGCTGAACCGCGGCAGCTTGCGTCGCGGCCGCCAAACGGGTACATGTCATGGCCAAACCTTACCGGACCGAAAGCGGCCCCGCCTCCATGTCCAGCTTCCGCCCCCGCCCGCCCGGGCGCACCCCGATGCGTTCTGACGCATCGGCCTCGCCACGCCGGCCCGCGACTGACCGGCCGCCGCAGCTGCCGCCACTACCTCCGGATTCCCTGGCGCGTGCCTTGTGGGTGGCTGCCGAAGCGGTCGCCCAAGTTCGCGAGGGCTACGCCCTCAATGACGGACTGGCCAGCCTGTGGAGCGCGCACCCCGATCTGCCACCCGCGACGCGTGGCGCCGCGCAGGACCTGATCTTCGGCACGCTGCGCGACTATGGGCGCGGCGATGCGATGCTCGCCCGACTGCTGCGCCAGCCGCTCACCGAACCCACCATCGACGCACTGCTGCGCGTGGCGCTGCATCGGCTGGAGGTGCGGCCCGACACCGCCCACACCGTGGTGGACCAGGCCGTCGAAGTCGCTGCGCGGGTCGCCCGCGGCGGACTCAAGGGCCTGGTCAATGCGGTGCTGCGCAACGCGCTGCGTCAGCGCGACACACTCGCGAGCGCGCTGACGCGCAGCCCGGAGGCTCACTGGCGGCATCCGGTATGGTGGATTGAACGCCTCAAGCGCAACGCGCCGCACGACTGGGAAACCGCACTCGCGGCGAGCAACATGCATCCGCCCATGACCCTGCGGATCAACCCGCGCCGCAGCGCGCCCGAGGCAGTCATCGCCGGTCTCGTCGAAAAAGGCTATGCCGGACGCCCGCTCGGCCCGCACGGCTGGCGGCTCGACCACCCCGTTCCGGTCGCCACGCTGCCGGGCTACGCCGAGGGCCTGCTCTCAGTGCAGGACTGGGGTGCGCAGCAAGCGGCCCCGTTGCTGGACGTCGCACCGGGCATGCGGGTGCTGGATGCCTGTGCCGCCCCCGGCGGGAAGGCCGCACATTTGCTGGAACTCACCGACTGCCAGCTCACAGCCATTGACGCAGACCCACGCCGCGTCCTGCGTATCGAAAAAAACCTTGAACGCCTCGGCCTCGTCGCCGACGTGCGCTGCGGCGACGCGCGCGAACCGCGCTTCTGGTGGGACGGCCTGCCATTCGACCGCATCCTGGCAGACGTTCCCTGCTCGGCATCGGGCGTCACCCGGCGCCACCCGGACATCAAGTGGTTGCGCAGAGCCGACGATATCGGCAATTTTGCAACAGTGCAGCGCGAGATTCTGGACGCGCTCTGGCCGCTCCTCGCACCGGGCGGCAAAATGCTCTATGTGACGTGCTCGGTGTTCCCGGAGGAAAACAGCCTCCAGATTGCCCGCTTTGCGGGCAGCCATGCGGATTGCCGACGCGCCCCGCTCGGCTCGGCGCTCGAGCGAACGCTGCTGCCCGATGCGGACCATGACGGTTTCTTCTTTGCTTTGCTCGAAAAACAGGCTTGACCCGACTGCCCCCTTGCGGGCGCTGCTGCTCGTCGCAGCGCTGCTGCTGGCTGCATTTGCGCCCCTCGCCCAGGCACAGAGCACGGCGTCGATCCGTTACGCCGAGCTGCTGCCGACCGACGATCAGTACATCCTGAACGCCGACATCTCGGTTGAGCTCAATCCGCGCCTTGAAGAGATCGTGTTGCGCGGGATTGCGCTGAATTTCGTCGCCGAGTGCATCCTGACGCGTAGCCGCTGGTACTGGCTGGACGAAACCATCGTTGAACGCCGTGTCGGCTATCGACTCACCTACCATGCGCTGACGCAGAAGTACCGGCTGGCGGTGGGCGCCCTCGGGCAGAACTTCGACAGCCTCGGCGAAGCGTTGCGCACGATGACCCGCCTGCGCAACTGGAGCATCGTCGATCGCTCGCGCCTGCGCGGAGGGGATTCCTACAACGTCGCCCTGCGATTCCGCCTCGACACCGAGCAGTTGCCCAAGCCGTTCCAGGTCACCGCAATCGGGTCGCGCGACTGGAGCCTCGAAACCGACTGGTCTCGCTGGACTTTCCTGGCGGCGCCCGCCGAACACCGATGAAGGCCGTCGTCGCCGCAGTCTCGGCACTCGCGGGCATCCTGCTCTTCCTGCTCGCGGCGGCGAGTTCAAAGTCTTCGGTCCTGATCCGCAACTACCCCTTGCTGCTCGGCCTCAACGGCTCGGTGGCGGCACTGTTGCTCGGGCTGGTCGGCTTCCAGGTACGCACACTGTGGATCCAGTACCGCGAACACCAGTTCGGTTCGCGCCTTAAGGTCAAGCTGCTAGGGCTGTTCGCCCTGATGGCCCTGGTGCCGGGCCTGGTGATCTACGGCGTGTCGCTCCAGTTCGCGACCCGGTCGATCGAATCCTGGTTCGACGTCAAGGTGGACGCCGCTCTCGACTCCGGCATCCAGCTCGGCCGCAACGCCCTCGATTACCTGCTGGAGCAACTGGCAAACCGCGCCAAAGACACCGCCGAGGCGCTCGGCGAGAGCCTCACCAGCGGCAACGCGGCGGTATCCGCCGCGCGCCTCGATCGGCTGCGAGACGAAGCCGGCGCCGATACCGCGGCACTGCTGGCCGGCAACGGCAAGGTGCTGGTGTCCAGCGTCGGCACCGGCACCGCGCTGGCGCCCGAGTCGCACTCCAGCGCCACCCTGCGCCTCGCGCGCGGCACCCGCGGGCTGCGTACGGTCGAAGGCGAGGGCAGCGGGGAGCTGTGGCTACGCGTGATCGTGCCGATCCCGGCCCGCAACCTGGCCACCAATGCCGAATTCCTGCAGATGTCCAAACGCGTGCCGCCGCAGATCGCCCGCACGATGGAAAACATCCAGAACGGCAATCGTGACTATCAGGAACTGCTGCTCGGCCGCGAGGGCCTGATGCGGATCTATGGCCTAACCTTGACACTGACCTTGCTGCTGGCCTTGTTCGCCGCGATCGCCGCGGCCTTCGAAATCGCGCGCTCGTTGTCGGCGCCACTGTCGATCCTCGCCGAGGGGACGCAGGCCGTCGCGGCGGGTGACTTCAGCCCGCGCCAGGCGTTGCCGGGTCGCGATGAACTCGGTGTGCTGACCCAGAGCTTCAATCGCATGACGCGGCAGTTGCAGGACGCGCGCGGCCAGGCCGAACGCAGCCGCGCCGAGGTGGAAGCGGCTCGGGTCTACCTCGAGAGCGTGCTCGGTAACCTGTCTGCCGGGGTGCTGGCGTTTTCCGACAACGGCCGCCTGCGTGCAGCCAACCGCGGGGCCATGCAGATCCTCGGCGATGATCTCGCCGGCTTCGAGACACTGACGCTCGAGACCTGGCCGCGGCACCACGCCTTCCGCGACGCCGTGCTGCGCGGTTTCGACACGAATGACGAAGACTGGGCGCGCGAGACCGAACTCACCCGCGACGACGGTCGCAACCAGACGCTGCTGTTGCGCGGCTCGCGTCTGCCGCCGGGCAGTGCCGGCGGCTACGTCGTGGTGTTCGATGACGTCACGGAACTGATCTCGGCCCAGCGCAATGCCGCCTGGGCGGAAGTGGCGCGGCGACTCGCGCACGAGATCAAGAATCCGCTCACGCCGATCCAGCTCTCGGCTGAACGCCTGCAGCACAAGCTTTCTTCCAAGCTGGATCCGGATTCGCAGGCGATGCTTGCGCGCGCCACGCAGACCATCGTGAATCAGGTCGAAGCGATGAAGAACATGGTCAACGACTTCCGCGACTACGCCCGGATGCCACCGGCCACGCTCGCGCCCCTCGACCTCAATGCGCTGATCCGCGAAGTGCTCGGCCTCTACGAAAGCTCGCGGGTGCGCATCGAACTGGTGCTGGCGGCCGACCTGCCGCGGGTGTTGGGTGACCCGACACAGTTGCGCCAGGTCATCCACAACCTGCTGACGAATGCGGAAGATGCGCTGGTCGAGACCGATGCACCTCAGGTGAGTTTGCTCACCCGTCGCGAAGGGCGCCGCGTTGAATTCCTGGTGCGCGACAACGGTCCGGGCTTTCCGCCGGCGATGCTCGCGCGCGCCTTCGAGCCTTATGTCACCAGCAAGGCGCGCGGCTCCGGGCTTGGCCTTGCGATCGTCAAGAAGATCGCCGATGAACATCGCGGCGATATCACGATCACGAATATCGAACCCCACGGTGCGGAAATCCGGCTTCGACTTCCGCTTGCTCCCACCGTCTGATACCGTTGCAGGCTATGGCAAAGATTCTGGTGGTCGACGACGAGGTCGGCATCCGCGAACTGCTCTCCGAAATCCTGTCGGACGAAGGCTACGACGTGATGCTGGCCGAGAATGCAGCGGCAGCACGTAACGCACGGCTTTCTGCGCGTCCGGACGTGGTGCTTCTGGACATCTGGATGCCGGATACCGACGGCGTCACCCTGCTCAAGGAATGGGCAGCGAACGACCTGCTAACCATGCCGGTGATCATGATGTCCGGCCACGGCACGATTGATACCGCGGTGGAAGCAGTGCGCCTGGGCGCGATGGACTTCCTGGAAAAGCCGATCGCGCTGCAGAAGCTGCTGTCGGCCGTGCGGCGCGGTCTTCAACGGCAACCCTCGGTGCGCCCACGTGCGGCGTTGTCGCTGGCATCGTTCCCGCGCTCGGCACCGCTCAAGGAGCTGCGCCGTCGGCTGGAACAGATCACCGAGAAATCGCGCTTGCTCACGCTGCGCATCGGTTCCGGCAGCATTGTCGAGCTGTGCGCGCGCACACTGCAGAAGCCCGGCGCGCCGTGGTTCGATCTCGCCACACTAACGCAACCGATCGACCTCGCCGCGCTTGAAAACGCGCGCAGTGGCGTGCTCTTCGTCGAAGATCTGGCGAGTCTGTCGCGGGCACAGCAGAAGAACCTGAGCTTCGCCCTCGAGCGCCTCGACAAGTACGACCTCAGCGCGGTCTGCGGATCGAGCCGCAGCGCCGAGGACCTGATCGCCGAGGGCTGGGATCCGCTCACCCTGAAGCGCCTGTTCGAAGTGACGCTGGCACCACCGTCGCTGGCCGAACTCAAGGACGAGATTCCCGAACTCGCGAATCAGGCGCTGGTGCAATTGTCGGAATCGGGCGAAGTGCCACCGCGCCGCTTCGCGACGGCCGCATTGAATGTGTTGCGCACGAAGGGCTGGCCCGGTGGTTTCAACGAGTTGCGCGCCGCGGTGCGCTCGCTGGCGCTAGGCACCCTCGAAGAGGAAATCGGTGCCGAGGATGCGCAGCGCCTGCTCGGTCGCACACCGACGGCCGCCGCGTCCGCGTTGCCGCTCGACCTGCCGCTGCGCGAGGCGCGCGAGTGCTTCGAGCGGATGTACTTCGAATACCACCTGCAACTTGAGAGCGGCAACATCACCCGCCTGGCGGAGAAAACAGGGCTGGAGCGCACCCACCTGTACCGCAAGCTCAAGCAGCTGGGCATTCCACTCGGTCGCCGCAACGACGTCTGAACGATCGCCGCTTCAACGAAAAGGCCGCCCAAGGGCGGCCTTTTGTTTCGGCGCACAGCGCCTCAGGCGACTTCGCCGAGATAGGCGGAACGCACCTTCGGGTCGTGCAGCAGATCCTGACCGCTGCCGGTCAGCGTGATCTTGCCGCTCTCCATCACATAGGCACGGTTCGAGTAGCCCAGCGCCAGATTCGCGTTCTGTTCGACCAGCAGCACGGTAACCCCCTGCTTCATGACCGTATGGATCACCTCGAAGATCTTTTCGACGATCAGCGGCGCCAGCCCCATCGACGGTTCGTCGAGCAGCAACAGCTTCGGACGCGACAGCAGTGCCCTGCCGATCGCCACCATCTGTTGTTCGCCCCCCGAGAGCGTGCCGGCGACCTGCGCCAGACGCTCCTTCACCCGCGGCAACAAGTCATAGACGCGCTGCAGATCGGCTTCGATCTCGGCGCGGTCCTTGCGGGTATAGGCACCCATGCGCAGGTTCTCTTCCACCGTCAGCCGGGTAAAGATGCCGCGCCCTTCCGGCACCAGCGCGATGCCCGCGCGCAAACGCTTGTGGGCAGGCAGGGCGCCGATCGGCTCGCCGAGGTAGCGCAGGCTGCCGGCGGAGAGTTGCAGGGTGCCGGCGACTGCGTTGAGCGTCGTGGTCTTGCCGGCACCATTGGCGCCGATCAGCGAGACGAGTTCGCCGGGAAAGAGCTCAAGGCTGATGCCCTTGACCGCTTCGATCTGGCCGTAGGCGACCTTCGCCTCGCTCAGCTGCAGGATCGGGGACGCCGGATTAGTGTGCGGCATGGTGCGCCCCTCCCAGATAGGCCTCGATCACCGCAGGGTTGCGTTGCACTTCGGCGGGTACGTCTTCCGCAATCTTCTTGCCGAAATCGAGCACCGCGACGCGATCGCACAGCCCCATCACCAGCTTCACGTCGTGCTCGATCAGCAACACGGTCGTGCCATCGCCGCGGATGGTTTCGATCAGCGTGCGCAACTGGCCAGTCTCGGTCGCGTTCATGCCCGCGGCGGGTTCGTCGAGTGCGAGCAGGCGGGGTTCGGTCGCCAGGGCGCGGGCGATTTCCAGACGCCGCTGATCGCCGTACGAGAGGTTGCGCGACAGCGTACGTGCATGGCGCTCGATGCCGACGTACTTGAGCAGTTCGTAGGCGCGCTCGGTGGTCAGCTTCTCTTCCTCGCGGGTGTGGCGGGTTTGCAGCAGCACGCCGAGCAGCCCGGTGCGGGTGCGGATGAAGTGGCCCGCCATGACGTTTTCCAGCGCCGTCATTTCGCGGAACAGACGGATGTTCTGGAAGGTGCGCGCGATGCCGCGCTTGACGATGCGATCAGGCTTGCCGAGCGGCAATTCGGAGCCGTTGAAGACGAATTCGCCATCTTCCGGGGTATAGGCGCCGGTCAGCACGTTGAAGAAGGTCGTCTTGCCGGCACCGTTCGGGCCGATCAAGCCGTAGACCTCGCCTTTGTTGATCGTCAGCGAGACTTCGCTGAGCGCCTTGAGTCCGCCGAAACGCTTGCTGACAGCGCGGGCTTCGAGCAGACGGATCATCGCGCCGTCTCCTTGTCGCCGAGCAGATCGGCCCGGGAGTAACGGGCCTGCGCGGGAATCAGGCCCGCCGGTTTGAGCAGCATCATCAGGATCATGGCGAGTGACAGAAGCAGCATGCGCAGCACTTCGGGGTCGAGATAGACCTTGCCGAAGAGCATCTGCTGCACCGGCAAAGCGATGTAGCGCAGCACCTCGGGCAGGAATGACAGTGCGAGCGCGCCGACGATGACGCCGGCGAGGTTGCCCATGCCGCCGAACACGATCATCGTCAGGATCGCGATCGACTCCATCAGCGTGAAGCTCTCCGGACTGACGAAGCCCTGAAACGCGGCGAAGAGGCCGCCAGACACGCCGCCAAACGTTGCCCCCATCGCGAACGCCAGCAACTTCAGGTTGCGGGTATTGATGCCGATCGCCTTGGCTGCCAGTTCATCGTCGCGGATCGCCGCCCACGCGCGCCCGATGCGCGAGACCTGGATGCGCTTGATCAGGATCACCGCCAGCACCACCGCCGCGAGGAATACGAAGTAGTAGAGGTAGAGCGACTTGATCTGCAGCGATTCGGTCAGCACGAGCGAGCGGTTGATCTCGACACCGAACAGCGACATCCCGTCGATCTGATCAATGCCCTGCGGGCCATTGGTGATATTCACCGGATGGGTCAGGTTGTTCATGAAGATGCGCACGATCTCGCCGAAACCGAGCGTCACGATCGCCAGGTAGTCGCCACGCAGGCGCAGGGTCGGAAAACCGAGCGCGATGCCGGCCAGCGCCGCAAACGCCGCGCCGAGCGGCAGCACGATGTAGAAGGGCAGGTGGATGCCGAAGTGCGGCGACGCGAGGAAGGCCCAGGTGTAGGCGCCGACCGCGTAGAACGCGATGTAGCCGAGATCGAGCAGGCCGGCAAAGCCAACCACCAGGTTGAGGCCGATCGCGAGCAGGATGTAGAGCATCGCGAAATCGAGGATGCGCACCCAAGTGTTGCCGAACATGCCAGCCACGAAGGGTGACAGTACCGCCAGGGCCACCAGCGCCCCCAGCGCCGCTTTGGGGTTGCGCTTGCCGAGATAGGGAATGGCTTGCGAGATGTCGTTCATGTCCGCTCCCCGACTCAGGCGCGATCCGCCACACGCTCACCGAGCAGGCCGGTGGGGCGGAAGATCAGCACGATGCCGAGAATGATGAAGGCGAAGATGTCCTGATAACTGGAATTGAGCCAGCCTCCGCTCCAGGTCTCGATGTAGCCGGCGCCGATGGCCTCGACCAGACCGAGCACGATACCGCCGACCATCGCGCCGGCAAGATTGCCGATGCCGCCGAGCACGGCTGCCGTGAAGGCCTTGAGGCCCGGCATGAAGCCCATCGAATAGTGGGCAACGCCATAGTTGGACGCAATCATCACACCGGCCACCGCGGCCAGCGCAGAGCCGATGACGAAGGTCATCGCGATGATGCGGTTGGTATCCACGCCCATCAGGCTCGCGACGCGGTGGTTCTCGGCCGTGGCGCGCATCGCGCGCCCCATATTGGTCTTGGTCACCAGCACGATCAGGCCCACCATCATCGCAGCCGACACGCCGACGGTCGTCATCTGCACCGGCGTCATGAACACGCCGCCGAGGATTTCAACCGGCGCGGTCTGGATCAGTTGCGGAAAGCTGTGATAGCTGCGGCCCCAGATGATCATCGCGAGCGTCTGCAGCAGGAAGGAAACACCGATCGCCGTAATCAGCGGTGCAAGGCGCGGTGCATTGCGCAAACGTCGGTAGGCGGTGCGCTCGATCGTGTAGCCGATGAGCATGCACACCGGCATCGCGACCAGCAGCCCAAGCACGAAATAGGTGATCGGGCTCAGCCCCGGCACGGCGATCTGCAGGAACGAGATTGCCGAGAAGGCCACCAGCGCCCCGACCATCAGCACATCGCCATGCGCAAAGTTGATCAGGCCGAGAATGCCGTAGACCATCGTGTAGCCCAGCGCGACGACGGCGTACACGCTGCCGACCACCAGGCCGTTGATGATCTGTTGAAGAAGGGTTTGCATCACGGGAGGAGTCCTCGCGGAAGGGGCGCTTGGCCCCGGTCGGATCCGGCGCGCGGCGGAACGCCGCTCGCCGTTCGCCCCTTGCGGAGCGCATCCGAACACGGAGCGCGCCGGGATGGCGCACTCCGGGGTTACATCAGTTCTTCAAGGCCTTCCAGGCACCGTTTTCGTACTGGTACACGGTGATCGAGCCCGCCTTGATGTCGCCCTTGTCGTCAAACGCGACGACGCCGGTCACGCCCTTGAAGTTGCTGGCCTTGAGTGCGGGCAGATACTTCGCCGGGTCGGACGAGTTGGCCTTCTTCATTGCCTCGATGAGGGCCGCGGCCGCGTCGTAGGCATACGGCGCGTAGATCTGCACGTCAGCACCGAACTTCTTCTTGAAGCGCTCCTTGAAGTCCTTGCCACCCGGCATCTGCTCAAGCGGCAGACCCGCCTGGGTGCAATAGTCGTTGGGGCCGATCGCGTCGCCCGCCAGCTTGATGATCTCGCCGGTGCAACCGCCGTCGCCGGTGATCCACTTGGCCGTGATGCCCAGCTGCTTGACCTGCTTGAGCATCGGGCCGCCTTGCGCATCCATGCCCGAGTACACGATTACATCCGGGTTGGTGGCCTTGATCTTGGTGAGAATCGCCATGAAGTCGGTGGCCTGGTTGTTCGTGAATTCACGTGCAACCACGGTGCCGCCGCCAGCCTTCACACCCTTGTCCACTTCGTCGGCAAGGCCCTGGCCATAGGCGGTGCGGTCGTCGATGATGGCGACCTTCTTGCCCAGCTTCTGGGCCGAGTACTTGCCGATCACCGCGCCCTGCTGCACGTCGTTGGCGATGGTACGGAACACCGCCTTGTAGCCCTGCTGCGTCAGCTTCGGGTTGGTTGCCGACGGGGTGATGACCGGGATACCCGCCTGATCGTAGATACGCGAGGCCGGGATCGTGGTGCCCGAGTTCAGATGGCCGACGACGCCCTTGACGCCGGCGTCCACCAGGCGCTGCGCAACCGTGGTGCCGGTCTTCGGGTCGGCTGCGTCGTCTTCGCCGATCAGTTCGAACTTCACCGCCTTGCCGCCGATCTTCACGCCCTTGGCGTTGTACTCGTCGACAGCCATGCGTGCGCCGTTTTCGTTGTCCTTGCCAAGGTGAGCGATGTTGCCGGTAAGCGGGCCGACGTGGCCGATCTTGATCACATCTTCGGCGTGGGCTGCGGACAGACCCAGACCCAGTACAGCAAGGGCGACTGCGGTTTTCTTCATGAACTCTTCCTCCTGTTGAGAAATCGAACTGGTGCGTGGCCATGATGCCGTTGAGGCCGATGACACCCGCCTGACGACGTGAGGCGCGGCGAGCGTTGCCGCCGCATCTGCTGGCACGATGGTAACCAAAGCGGTGAAGCGCGGTGCATTATGCCCCAGCGCGGGGCGGCAAATGACCCGGAAAATACGTACGCCGACACCTGCCACAACAGTGACGCAAGCGTCGTGCCATCACTCGCCGCGAGCAAGCGAAGAGATGACAGGCGCGCGGCCGGCGGTATTCGCGATGGGCGAGGTGTCGTTCGCCGCGCTGGCGGCGAGTCCCACGCGTCTGCCGGAGTCTGGCTTCGATGGCAGGCGTGCTTGCGGCAGTCGGCCCGCGAGAGGATGTTTGGCAGCACCCGAACGGTGCGCAGTAGTGCAGCTTCTCGGTGATGTCTGACGGCTGACTGGCGACGCTAGATGCCGGCGTCGGCTGGTTGCAAACGAGCTCGCGAAGCGACACGTCAATGGTGTAGCTCAGGGCCAGCAGGCGCCGCAACACCCAGTCGCAAACACCGGCTGACGCCCGCCGACTTCGCCGGTAGAAGTTCGCGCTGTGGGTGTGGAGGAGGAGGCGCCGAGGAAGGGGTGGGGCGCCTGGTCAGTGCATTTCGGTGCGGATGGGCGCGTGCTGCGCACCACCCGGACCGATGTGCCGCGGCTCCAGGCCGCGCCAAAACACTGCAGCCAGTTCAGGCGCGCGCCGCAGCGGGGATCTGACTCCAGCCGCGCGCACGCGCTTCGTAGCGTGACAGCGCAAGATCGTCGGCGCGAATTTCCGGCACGCGACCCAAGACCAGATCCGAGACCACACGGCCTGAGCCGCAGGCCATCGTCCACCCCAGCGTGCCGTGGCCGGTGTTGATGAAAAGGTTCGCGAATCCGGTTGCGCCCACGATCGGTGTGCCATCCGGCGTCATCGGGCGCAAGCCGGTCCAGAACTCCGCCGCTTTCAGGTCGCCGCCGCCCGGGAAAAGATCGTGGGTGACCATTTCCAGCGTGGCACGGCGCTTCGGGTTGAGGCGCAGATCGAAACCGCCGAGTTCGGCCATGCCGCCGACACGGATGCGGTCGTCAAAGCGCGTGATCGCAATCTTGTAGGTCTCGTCCAGCACCGTCGAGACCGGCGCACGCGCCGCGTCGATCAGAGGCACGGTCAGCGAGTAGCCTTTGACCGGATACACCGGCAGCTTCAGGCCCAGCGCTTTTGCGAGGCCACGCGAGTAGCTGCCCGCAGCAAGCACATAGCGATCGGCAACCAGGCGCTCGCCGCCGGCGCGCACCGCGGTGATGCGCCCGCCTTCGGACTCGATCGCCTCGATCGTCGTGTCAGTGCGGAAACGAACACCCAATTTCTCGGCCATCTGTGCGAGGCGCGTGGTGAACAGCTGACAGTCGCCCGTCTCGTCGTTGGGCAGGCGAAGGCCACCGCTGAGTCGATCGGCCACGCGAGCCAGCGCCGGTTCCGCGCCAGCGAGCTGGTCGGCGCCCAGGAGTTCATGCGCGACACCGAGTTCGCGCAGCACGGCGACGTCACGTGCCGCGGCTTCGAGTTGCGCGTCTGAACGGAACAGCTGGAGCGTGCCTTGCGTCCGTGCTTCGTAGGCGATGCCTGTTTCGTGGCGCAAGCTGCGCAGGCAGTCCCGCGAATACTCGGCCAGCCGCATCATGCGCGCCTTGTTCTCGCTGTAGCGTTGCGCCGTGCAATTGGCCAGCATCTGGGCCATCCAGTTGAGCTGGAAGAGGCTGCCGTCCGGGCGAATGGCGAGCGGCGCGTGTTTCTGGAACAGCCACTTCATGGCCTTCAGCGGAATCCCGGGTGCGGCCCAAGGGGTTGAGTAGCCGGGCGAGACCTGCCCCGCGTTGGCGAAGCTGGTTTCCAGCGCGACACCGGGCTGACGGTCGATGACCGTCACTTCGACGCCGGCACGGGCAAGGTAATAAGCGGTGCTGACACCGATGACGCCGCCACCTAGAACTAGTGTTTTCATGGCACTTTCAGTCCGAACTCAAGTTATTTCGAAGTCTATGGACCTGTCGGCAGAGCTTTTCACTATTTTCGTGGTGCATTACAGTGAGCGTGCAGCCCGAGGATCGGGCGTCACCGAGAGAAACAGGAAAAATGCGGGCGCTCGACAAGATTGACCGGAAGATTCTCGACGTCCTCCAGCAGGACGGGCGCATCACGATGACGGAATTGGCCGAACGCATCGGCTTGTCCACCACGCCGATCGCGGAGCGCGTCAAGCGCCTGGAGCGCGAGAAAGTGATCACCGGCTACTACGCCCGGGTTGATCCGAAAGCGCTGGGGCTAAACCTGCTGGTGTTCGTCGAGATTCGCCTGACCTCCAAGTCGGGCGAGATCTTCGATCAGGTGAAGCGTGCGCTGGAATGGATGCCGGAAGTCATGGAGTGCCATCTGGTTTCCGGCGACTACGACTATCTGATCAAAGCGCGGATCACCGAGATGGCGGATTACCGCCGCCTGCTGGGGCAGGTGCTCAATCGCCTGCCCGCGGCCGCCGAATCGCGCAGCTATGTGGTGATGGAAGAACTGAAGGAGACACTGTACCTGCCCACCGCTTAAGCGACCCAAGCCACGCTAGGTGGCTTGCACGGGTTCGGGATAGGTCGGCTGCTGCGCGAGGATGCGCCGCCGGGTCGCACGGGCGTGGCTGACCCAGGCGAGGCGACGCCAGCGGATGTACATGGCAATGCCGCGCACCCACTCATCAGCCGCCATCGCGATCCAGACCCCGAGCAGACCCCATCCGGCGTGGACCCCGAGGAGCCAGGCCACACCGACCGCCACGCCGAACATCGAGAAGACACCGAAACCCACCGGAAAACGCGCGTCGCCGGTGGCACGCAAGGCGTTGATCACGACAAGGTTGAAGGCGCGACCGGGTTCCAGCACCAGCGTCACCCACAGCAACTGGCTTCCCGCCGCAATGATGGTCGGGTCGTCGGTAAAGAACGAGAAGATGGCGCGGCCGCAAAGTGCAGCCACCAGGGCCAAGGTGGTCGAAACGCCCAGCCCCCATGCGAGGGCACGCTTCACATCGGTATTCGCATCATGCAGGTGCCCGGCACCCACCTGATGGCCGACCACAATCTCGGTGCCAAACCCGATCGCAAGACCGGTCAGCAGGATGAAGTAGCTGACCTGCAGCAGGTAGGTGTGGGTCGCGAGTTCCGAGCTGCCCATCGCCGCGACGAAGGCGAGCACCCAGGTGAATGCGATTCGGTAGGCGACGTTCTCGCCCGCCCCGGGCAGTCCGATGTGCGCCATCTCGCGCATCGGGCCAGCGCGCAAGCGCCACCAGTCCGAGCCGTGGGGGCGAATCTGCAAGCGCAGCCGCCAGAGCCAGAGGTGCAAGGCAACCGATGCGATGCGCGCAAAGAGGAATCCAAGCCCGATACCAACCAGACCGAGTTTGGGGATGGGCCCGAAACCGAACATCAAGGGCAGGCCCGCCGCCAGCGAGACCACATACATGCCGACCATCAGACGCAGGGTGTCGCGGGTGTGGGTGTGGGCGCGCAGGACCGATGACATGGTGGCGATCACCGCGTCCGCGCACAGGACGAAGCCGAGGATCACCAGATAGGGTTGCGCTTCGGGTCGCAGTGCTTCCGGCAATTGCATGAGGCTCAGCAACGGCCCCGCACCCAACGCAACCACCGCACCCGACGCAAGCCCCAGCCAAACGGCCGCGCCGAGGCTGGCACGCGCGATGCGCTCGGCACCGGCGCCGTCGCGGGCACCGAGATACTGCGTGATCACGACGCTGGCCCCGACCCCGACGAGGCGAAACAGGATGATGAAGAAGGCCATGATCTGGTTTGAAAGACCGAACGCGGCGGCCGTGTCATCGGAAATGCGAGCGGTGAGCCATACGAAGAGCAAACCCACCAGCGCGTGCAGCAGGTGCTCCGAAAAGATGGGCCAGGTAATTGCGAAGAGTCGCGGCCGGGGAGGAATGGGATGGCGGGTCATGCGGGGCACTCGAGGTGATGTGGGTGCGCCGCGTTCGCAAGGCGATGTGACGCGGCAACGGGCAAAAGTATGCCCGACGCACTAATCGCCTCCCCGGTGGATTTTGTAGGGTTGAGCCCCCAAAAGTGTTAGCAGAAACGAACAAGGGCAGCTTTCGCTGCCCTTGTCGGGGTACTGCTGCAAGACCGCTCGGCTCAGTGCCCGCGCTTCTTCATCCGCTCGATCATCGCCAACTGCGCGGCGGCCTCGGCCAGTTCGGCCTGAGCGCGCGCGTAGTCCAGCTTGGATTCGCGATTGGAAAGGGCTTCCTCTGCCTGGCGCTTGGCATCCATGGCCTTGGCTTCGTCCAGATCGCGACCGCGAATCGCGGTATCGGCCAGAACGGTCACCAGACCCGGTTGCACTTCCAGGACGCCGCCCGCGACGAAGATCAACTCGTCGTGAGCCTGATCCGGCAGCTTGAGACGCACCGCGCCCGGACGGATCCGGGTCAGCAAAGGCGTGTGACCGGGCAGGATGCCCAGTTCGCCCGCTTCACCCGGCAGCGAGACCGCTTCCGCCAGACCCGAAAAGATCTGCTCTTCGGTGCTGACTACGTCGACATGAACTGTCATTGCCATTTGCGTTTCTCCGCTCCAAGGGCCGCACGCCGCTCACGCACCGTGCGGCGCCCATGGATTACTGCAGGGTCTTGGCCTTTTCGAGTGCTTCCTCGATGCCGCCGACCATGTAGAAGGCCTGTTCCGGAATCGCGTCGCATTCGCCGGAGGTGATCATCTTGAAGCCCTTGATCGTGTCCTTCAGCGTCACGTACTTGCCCGGCGAACCGGTGAAGACCTCGGCCACGTGGAACGGCTGCGACAGGAAGCGCTGGATCTTACGGGCACGGGCGACAAGCAGCTTGTCTTCCGGTGCCAGTTCGTCCATACCCAGAATCGCGATGATGTCGCGCAGTTCCTTGTACTTCTGCAAGGTGGCCTGCACAGCGCGCGCGGTCTGGTAGTGCTCTTCACCCACGACCAGCGGGTCGAGCTGACGCGAGGTCGAGTCGAGCGGATCGACCGCCGGGTAGATACCCAGCGCGGCGATGTCACGCGACAGCACGACGGTCGAGTCGAGGTGCAGGAAGGTCGTCGCAGGCGACGGGTCGGTCAAGTCATCCGCAGGCACATACACGGCCTGGATCGACGTGATCGAGCCGACCTTGGTCGAGGTGATGCGTTCCTGCAGACGGCCCATTTCTTCCGCCAGGGTCGGCTGATAGCCCACCGCAGACGGCATACGGCCCAGCAGCGCGGACACTTCGGTACCGGCCAGCGTGAAGCGGTAGATGTTGTCGATGAACAGCAGGATGTCGCGGCCTTCGTCGCGGAACTTCTCGGCCATCGTCAGACCGGTCAGCGCGACGCGCAGACGGTTGCCCGGCGGCTCGTTCATCTGGCCAAACACCATCGCGACCTTGTCGAGAACGTTCGACTCTTTCATCTCGTGATAGAAGTCGTTGCCCTCACGGGTACGCTCACCGACGCCAGCAAACACCGAGAGACCCGAGTGCTGCTTCGCGATGTTGTTGATCAGCTCCATCATGTTCACGGTCTTGCCGACGCCGGCGCCACCGAACAGACCAACCTTGCCGCCCTTGGCGAACGGGCAGATCAGATCGATAACCTTGATGCCGGTTTCGAGCAGTTCCACCGACGGCGAGAGCTCGTCGAACTTCGGCGCCGCAGCGTGGATGACACGCTTCTCGTCGCCTGCGATCGGACCCGCTTCGTCGATCGGACGGCCCAGCACGTCCATGATGCGACCCAGCGTACCGTGACCGACCGGCACCGAGATGCCGGCGCCCGTGGCGTTAACCTTCATGCCACGACGCAGACCGTCCGACGTGCCCATCGCAATGGTACGTACCACACCGTCGCCCAGTTGCTGCTGGACTTCCAGGGTCAGGCCGGACTCGACCAGACCGTTGTCTTCGGCAGCATCCAGTTGGAGTGCTTCGAAGACCTTGGGCATCGCCTCGCGCGGGAACTGAACGTCCACCACCGCGCCGATGCACTGAACAATGGTTCCTTGACTCATCGTCTTTCCCCAATCATTAAAACCGTTACACCGCCGCGGCGCCGCTGACGATCTCGGAGATCTCGCGGGTGATCGCTGCCTGACGTGTCTTGTTGTAGACCAGTTGAAGCTGCTTGATCACGTTGCCTGCATTGTCGGAGGCCGCCTTCATCGCAACCATGCGCGCGCTTTGCTCGGACGCCATGTTCTCGGCAACGGTCTGATAGACCGCCGCTTCGACCAGCCGCAGCATCACCTCATCGATCACCGCCTGCGCATCGGGCTCGTAGATGTAGTCCCAAGAGCTGTCCGGCGTACCCATGCTCTCGCCCGTGAGCGGAAGCAGTTGGACGATCCGTGGCTCTTGCTTCATCGTATTCACGAACTGGTTGAAAGCGATAAAGACCGCTTCGACCTGCCCCGCCATGTAGGCGTCGATCATGACCTTCATCGGTCCGATCAGGCGCTCGAGGTGAGGCGTGTCGCCCAGCTGCGTGACATGCGAGATGACCTTCGCACCCATGCGCTGCATGAAACCCAAGCCTTTGTTACCGATACAGGTCACGCGGATGTCGCTCGCGCCTGCCTCTTCCCATTCCTTCAGACGGTTGAGGACCATCCGGAAGAGGTTGGTGTTGAGACCGCCGCAGAGCCCCTTGTCGGTGGAGATGAGTACCAGTCCCACCTTCTTGGGATTCTCGACCTTGGCGAGGAACGGATGCCGGTAGTCGGTAACGTTCGCAAGCGCGAGGTTGGCGGCAAGCCGGCGAATCTTCTGGGTATAGGGTCGGCCCGAACGCATGCGCTCCTGCGCGCGACGCATCTTTGAAACCGACACCATCTCCATGGCCTTGGTGATCTTGCGCGTGTTTTGTACGCTCTTGATCTTGTTACGGATTTCCTTTCCGCCCGCCATGTCGCTCTCCGCGCCTTATTGCCAGGTCTTCTTGAACGCTTCGATCGCGGCGCACAGAGCCTTTTCGCCTTCGGCGTCGAGGTCCTTGGTGCTTTCGATCTTGGCGTGCAGATCCGAAGCCTGACTACGCACGTATTGCTGCATTGCGGCTTCGCAAGCCAGTGCGCGCACGACCGGAACGTCGTCAAAGTAGCCCTTGTTGACAGCGATCAGCGTGACAGCCATGTCGGCCACCGACAGCGGCGCGTACTGCGCCTGCTTCATCAGCTCGGTGACGAGACGGCCGCGCTCGAGCTGCTTGCGGGTGGCTTCATCAAGGTCAGAAGCGAACTGTGCGAAGGCCGCAAGTTCGCGGTACTGCGCGAGTGCGAGACGCACACCGCCGCCGAGCTTCTTGATGACCTTGGTCTGTGCAGCGCCACCGACGCGAGACACCGAGATGCCAGCGTTGATCGCGGGACGGATACCGGCGTTGAACAAGTCGGTTTCAAGGAAGATCTGGCCGTCGGTAATCGAGATCACGTTCGTCGGAACGAACGCCGACACGTCACCCGCCTGAGTTTCGATAACCGGCAGTGCGGTCAGCGAGCCGGTCTTCCCCTTGACTTCGCCGTTGGTGAACTTCTCGACGTACTCTTCGTTCACGCGAGCGGCACGCTCGAGCAGACGCGAGTGCAGGTAGAACACGTCACCCGGATAGGCTTCGCGGCCCGGCGGACGACGCAGCAGCAGCGAGATCTGACGGTAAGCCCAAGCCTGCTTGGTCAGGTCGTCGTAAATGATCAGCGCGTCCTGGCCACGATCGCGGAAGTACTCGCCCATCGTGCAGCCCGCGTAGGGGGCGATGAACTGCATCGCCGCCGACTCCGAAGCCGAAGCTGCGACCACGACGGTGTATTCCATCGCGCCGTGCTCGGTCAGCTTGCGCACCACGTTGGCGATGGTCGAGGCCTTCTGGCCCACCGCCACGTAGATGCAGATCATGTTCTGACCCTTCTGGTTGATGATCGCGTCAACCGCGACGGCAGTCTTGCCCGTCTGACGGTCGCCGATGATCAGCTCACGCTGGCCACGGCCGATCGGCACCATCGAGTCAACCGACTTCAGACCGGTTTGCACCGGCTGCGACACCGAACGACGCGAGATCACGCCCGGCGCGACCTTCTCGATCTTGTCGGTCTGCTTGGCGTTGATCGGACCCTTGCCGTCGATCGGCTGACCCAGCGAATTCACGACGCGACCGATCAGTTCCGGACCGACCGGCACTTCCAGAATGCGGCCGGTACACTTGACGGTGTCACCTTCGGAAATGTGCTCGTACTCGCCCAGCACCACGGTGCCGACCGAGTCGCGCTCGAGGTTCATCGCGAGGCCGAAGGTGTTGCCCGGGAATTCGAGCATTTCACCCTGCATGACGTCCGTCAGGCCGTGCACCCGGCAGATGCCGTCGGTCACGGAAACGACGGTGCCTTCGTTGCGCGCCGTCGCCCCCAGTTGCAGGTTCTGAATGCGACTCTTGATGAGATCGCTGATTTCAGACGGGTTGAGGTTCATACCTAGTGCTCCTAATTCTGTAGCGCGGCGGCCATGGCGGCGAGCTTGCCGCGGACCGAGGCATCGATCACTTCGTCGCCGACGGCGATCTTCACCCCGCCAATCAGCTCGGGGTCGATCTTCACGGTCGCCTTGACCTTGGCCTTGAAGCGAACCTCAAGGTCGGCAATCAGGCGTGCCAGCGTTGCGTCATCAATCGGGAAAGCGGAACTCACCAGCGCATCCTTGACACCCTCGTGCGCATCTTTCTGCGCTGCGAAGAGATCATGGATTTCCGGAAGAACACCCAGGCGCTCGTTTTCAGCGAGCACAGAGACGAAGTTCTTCTGGTCTGCGGTCAGATCGCCGGCAACTTCGACAAACATGCGCGCCGCCTGCGAGGCGGTGACGCGGGGGTCGCCGATGCTGTCCTGGATACGCGGCTCGCTGGCGACCGCCGCCAAGCGCGACAGCGCCTGAACCCAAGCATCGAGTGCATTGGCTTCACGCGCCAGCTTGAACGCCGCTTCGGCGTAAGGGCGCGCGACGGTGACGTTTTCGGCCATGGCGTCTTACAGTTCCTGTTTCAGGTTGGCCAACAGGTCGGCGTGGACTTGGGCGTTGATTTCCTTGCGCAGGATCCGCTCGGCACCTGCCACGGCGAGCAGCGCGACTTGTTCGCGCAGACCTTCCTTGGCCTTCTGCATTGCGGCACCCGCTTCCTTCTCGGCAGCCTCGCGGGCGGCAGCGACGATACGCGCTGCTTCTCCACGTGCTTCATCGATCAGGGCAGCGGCCTGCTTCTCAGCCCCGGCACGGACATCGGTCGCGGATTCGCGCGCTTTGCGCAGCTCGTCGACAACCTTCTTCTCGGCCAGAACGAGATCTGTCTTGGCCTTGTCCGCAGCCGCCAGCCCGTCGGCGATTTTCTTCGCACGCTCGTCCAGTGCCTTCGCAATCGGCGGCCACACGAACTTCATCGTGACCAGCGCGAGGACGAAGAACACAACAAGCTGGGCAAACAGCGTTGCGTTCAGATTCACGGCATTACTCCCGAATCAGTGGAAGGAATGGACCGGATCAGAGCTTGAACGGGTTGGCGAAGGCGAACATCATCGCGATACCGACACCGATCAGGAACGCGGCATCGATCAGACCGGCCAGCAGGAACATCTTGGTCTGCAGCGCGTTCATCAGTTCCGGCTGACGAGCCGAGGCTTCGAGGTACTTCGAGCCCATGATGCCGATACCGATACAGGCACCGATAGCGCCGAGACCGATGATCAGACCAGCGGCCAGAGCAACGAAACCAAGAACGTGTTCCATGACGACTCCTCTATTTCACAAAAAGTGGGGTTGAATCAAAAACGGTACTGAAGCAGCAACTCTAAGGTCAGTGGCTTTCGTGAGCCTGACCCACATAAACCAGGGTCAGCATCATGAAAATGAAGGCCTGCAAGGCAACGATCAGGATGTGGAAGATCGCCCATGCAGAGCCGGCAAGGACATGGCCGGCGAACAGCAGCGGGCCGGCAACGCCCGACGTGCCCCACGCCGCACCCATCAGTGCAATCAGCATGAACAGCAGTTCGCCTGCGTACATGTTGCCGAACAAACGCATGCCGTGCGAGATCGTCTTGGCGGCGAACTCGATCATCTGCATCAGGAAGTTGATCGGGTACAGGAACCACTTGTCGCCGAAGGGTGCCGCGAACAGTTCATGCACCCAACCGCCGATGCCCTTGATCTTGATGTTGTAGTACAGGCAAACCAGCAGCACACCGGAAGACATACCCAGCGTGGCATTCAGGTCGGCCGTCGGCACAACGCGGAGGTAGGCGTGATGATTGCCGGTGATGGTCTGCCAGATCATCGGCAGCAGATCGAGTGGCAGGAAGTCCATCGAGTTCATCAGGAACACCCAGACGAACACGGTCAGCGCGAGCGGCGCGACGAACTTGCGCGATTCGGCGCTGTGGATGATGCCCTTGGCCTGGTCATTGACCATTTCGACCAGAATTTCAACAGCCGCCTGGAAGCGCCCCGGCACGCCCGAAGTCGCCTTGGATGCAGCACGCCAGAGCAGGAACACGGTGATCAGGCCGAGCCCGATCGAGAAGAACAAGGTGTCGTAGTTGACGACGCCCCAGTCAACGATGTTCTGCTGCGCGTGGCCGGTTGAATTGTTGTGGGTCAGGTGGTGAACGATGTACTCGCCCGCGGTAGGCGCGCTTGCTTCGTGTCCGGTGGCCATGTCAGGTCTTAACCAAAAAAGCGAAAACGTTAGCTTGGAGCGTGACCACCAAACCGAGGACCACCGCGCCCCAATGGACGTCGGGATACACCAGTCGGGCAGCCGCAAGTAATCCGATACTCAAGGCAATCTTGATCAATTCACCCAAGAAAAAGGCCAGCGCATAAGAAGCACCGGGGCGCTTCGAAGCAGCATGGAGCCTTATGGCGAACAGCCAAGCAGGAAGGACGCAGGCGGCGCCCCCCAACGCCGCCGAGAACGCACCACGTAATCCGAAAAACACCGATCCCAGAACGGTGCCAATCAGTGCGGCCACTATCTGCAGGACAACCACCTTGTACATTCCCTGCACCGCCGCGTGTGTTCTTGCGCCTCGAAAAACCATGCAATCTTAGGTATTTAGCTGATCGAAGTCAAACCTAGAGCTTCCCCTAGGTGGCGGATCTTTTGCGGCGCAACACGCGCCGGCGCAAGTGGTGCCGAGGCCCTGCACACCGATTCGAGCATGGCGACCACGCGGCGTCGCCGGCATAATCGCTGCGCCGGGAAGTTCCCCGACGCCTGCCCCCAGATGCCATGACCATTGAGCACAACCCGTTTTCCCTCCTGAAGACGCGGCGCTTCCTGCCCCTCTTCACCACGCAGTTTCTCGGCGCCTTCAACGACAACGTGCTCAAACAGGCGCTCTTGTTGCTGATCACCTTCCAGGGCGGCGAGGTCATGGGACTGTCGCCAGCGCTGATGGTGCAGGTGGCATCCGGGCTGTTTGTGCTGCCGATGTTCCTGTTCTCGGCTTCCGCGGGCCAGATCGCCGACGCTTTCGACAAGGCGCGGCTGATCCGCTGGGTGAAACTCGCGGAAGTCGGCATTGCGCTGATCGCCGCGGCGGGCTTCTTCTTCAAGCAGGTGCCCTTGCTCCTGACGGCATTGTTCCTGATGGGACTGCACTCGACCGTTTTCGGCCCGCTCAAGTACGCCATCCTCCCGCAGCACCTGCATCCGGACGAAGTGGTGGGCGGCAATGCCTGGGTCGAGAGCGGCACCTTCGTCGCGATCCTACTGGGCTCCATCCTTGGGGGTCTGTTGATCGCGGTGCCGGGCACCGGGCCCGCGTGGGCCGGCGGCGCCTGCGTCGTGCTGGCGATCTGCGGCTTCTTCGCCTGTCAGGCCATCCCGTCGGCCCCGCCGCTGGGCACGGTGAAGCTGAACTGGAACCCGTTTACAGAGATCGCGCAGAACATGCGCATCGCGCGCGGCAATCGCACGGTGTTCATGGGCATGATGGGCATCTCGTGGTTCTGGTTCTACGGCGCGATGATGCTGTCGCAGTTCGGCCCCTTCGTGAAAGACGTGATCGGCGGCAGCGAGCACCTGTCGACCTTCCTGCTCTCGACCTTCATCATCGGCATCGCACTCGGCTCGCTGCTGGCGGAGCGCGCCTCGGGCGGCAAGGTGGAACTGGGGCTGGTGCCGCTTGCCTCGATCGGCATGACCGTCTTCGGTGTCGATCTGTACTTCGCGAGTCCGGCCACCCCGCATGCGGGCATCGAGGTCGCAGGCTTCCTCGCCCTTCCCGGCGCGTGGCGGCTGATGGCCGATCTGGTGCTGATCGGTGTCTTCGGCGGCCTCTACACGATTCCGCTGTATGCCTTGATCCAGACGCGCTGCGAGCCCGCCTATCGCTCTCGCATCGTGGCGGCCAACAACATCCTGAACGCGGGTTTCATGGTGGCCTCGGCGGGATATGCCTTCTTCGCGCTCCATCAGGGTGCGACGATTCCGGAGATGTTCCTGTACGCCGCGCTGATGAACGTCGCGGTGGCCGTCTTCATCTACAGCCTGGTACCGGAGTTCCTGCAGCGCCTGATCGTCTGGCTGCTGGTGCACTCGTTCTACAGGGTGAAGGCGCGCGGCTATCAGAACATCCCGGCCGAAGGGCCGGCGGTGGTGGTCTGCAACCACGTCAGCTTTGTCGACCCGCTGATCCTGATGGCCGAGAGCCGGCGCCCGATCCGCTTCGTCATGGATCACCGGATCTTCCGCATGCCGATCATCAACTTCGTCTTCCGGCAGGGCCGCGCCATCCCGATCGCACCGGCCAAGGAAGATCCGGCCATGCTCGAGGCGGCCTATGAAGAAGTCGCCAAGACGCTGGAAGCCGGCGATCTGGTCGGCATCTTTCCGGAAGGCCGCATCACCGACACCGGGGAACTGAACCCCTTCAAGGGCGGCATCAGCCGCATCGTCGAACGGACTCCCGTCCCGATCGTGCCGATGGCGCTCTCCGGGCTTTGGGGCAGCTTCTTTTCGCGCAAGGATGGCCCCGCCATGAGCAAGCCTTTCCGGCGCGGCCTTTTCAGCAAGATCGAACTGCACATCGGCGAAGCCCTTGCCCCCGGCGACGCAACGCCGGAAGCGCTGCAGCAGCGTGTTGCCGCACTGCGCAGCCGCCCCTGACCCCACCCCTCACATTGCCCCGGAGCGTCGCCCATGCACAACTACCCCCTCACCGCCGGCGTCACCCTGCTGTTGGTGCTGCTGATGTTCGGCACGGCCTGGAACGTCGGCCGCGCCCGCGAGAAATACGGGATCAAGGCGCCGGCGACCACCGGTAACGAATACTTCGAACGCGCCTACCGCATCCAGCTCAACACCATTGAATGGGCGCTGATTTTCCTGCCCACGCTCTGGATATTCGCCGCTTTCGTCGGCGACCGTCACGCGATGATCGCCGGGCTCGTCGGACTCGCGGGCCGCATCCTGTACGCGGTCAGCTACCAGCGCGACCCGGCCACGCGGGGCACCGGCTTCATGATCGGCATGGCGGCCTTTGGCGTCGCCGGGCTGTGGTCCGGTTTTGCCGTGGTGAAAGCCCTGCTCGGATCCTGACCCTTGCCAGCCTCCTGACACCACGCTGTCAGGAGGCCGCCGGCATCCTGTGCGCACCTCAAACGCAACAGGAGCCACACCATGGACAAAGCCCTCCGCCAGCCGCAGCGCGTCGTCTGGTTCGAAATCCCGGCGCTCGATCTCGATCGCGCCTGCAGCTTCTACGAGCATCTGTTCGGCGAGCCGCTCAAGCGCGAAGCGATGGGCCCGGATGTCACCATCGCGGTCTTTCCGTATGACGGCACCGGCGTATCCGGCTGTCTTCAACACGCGCCGGGCGTTGCGCCCGCACTCACCGGCAGCAAGGTCTATCTGAACGCCGATGCCGGCCTGGACACGCTGCTTGGGCGCGCCGTCGCCGCTGGCGGTAAAGTGGCACTGCCACCGGTGGCCCTGCCGGAAGGCATGGGGCGCTTCGCCCACATCGTCGACACCGAAGGCAACCTGGTCGGCCTGCACGAAGCCTGAGCACGGAGAGGAGCCCGCGATGAAGTTCGGCTACACCATCATCTATGTCGCAGACGTCCGGGCGACGCTGGACTTTTATGCGCGGGCATTCGGTTTCGCAACCCGATTCGTCACCGACGACGCCCAGTTCGGCGAGCTGGAGACCGGCGCCACTGCACTGGCCTTCGCGCGCCACGATGTCGCGGCGGGCAGCCTGCCCGCCGGCTATCGTGCGCTCGACGAAAGCGACTTGCCGGCCGGCATCGAGATCGGTTTCACCACCGAAGATGTGCCGGCCGCGTATCAGCGCGCGCTGGATGCCGGCGCGGTGAGTCTCGCCGCGCCGCGCACCAAGCCTTGGGGGCAAGTCGTCGCCTACCTGCGCGCACCGGAAGGGACCTTGGTCGAACTCTGCACACCGATGGGCTGAGCGCCGATGCGCCGTGCCGACCGCCTGTTCCAGATCACGCAAATCCTGCGCGGGCGCCGTCTCACAACAGCGGCGCACCTGGCGTCCCGGCTCGCAGTGTCGGAGCGCACGATCTATCGCGACATTGCCGATTTGTCCGCGTCCGGCGTGCCGGTCGAAGGCGAAGCCGGTGTCGGTTATCGGCTGCGGCCGGGCTTCGACCTGCCGCCGCTGATGTTCAGCGCCGACGAACTGGCTGCCTTGGCGCTTGGCGCCCAGGTGGTCGGCGCCAAGGCGGGCAGCGGCCTTGCCCAGCATGCCGCCAGCGCGCTCGAGAAAATCAGTGCGGCGGTCGGCCCGACATTGCGCGCCCGGCTCGAAACAACCGGCCTTCATGTGCCGGATTTCGGCGAGACGCCCGGCGCACAACACATCGATCTGCTGCGCCGTGCGGTCGATCAGCGCCTGCGCATCGCCTTCGATTATGTCGACGAAAAGGCCGCCCGCAGCACCCGCTTCGTGTGGCCGCTCGGCCTGTTCTTCTGGGGTGCGGTGTGGACGCTCGGCGCATGGTGCGAATTGCGCGGAGATTTCCGGAGCTTCCGCCTCGATCGCATGCTCACGCCCGAGGCCGCCGGCGATCGCTTCCCCGATGTCGAGGGACGACGCCTCGCGGACTTGCTGCGCCACTACCACGCCTGAACTCAGCGGGCGGGGCCGGCGCCATCCGGTGGCGGGATGATCGGCGGGCTGTCGTCGGGTGGCGGGATATCCGGCACCTCGGGGTCGGCCTGCGGCGCGGTCTGCTGCAGAATCGCCGCGGCACCATCCTGCATGTCCGCGGCCGGCGCGGCCTCGAGTGGCGCCCGCAGCACGGTTGTGAGCGCGGGCCAACCCAACACTGCAGCCAATACCACCCCCTGTGCGAGCAACCATGGCATCACCGCGCGCGCCAGTGCCGCCTGCGGCACCGGGCGTCCGCGCAAGGTCTGCAGCATCATCAAGGCATAGCCCAGCGGCGGTACCAGAAAGCCCGCTTGCAGGATCAGCAGGAAGAGCACCGACACCCAGGCCGCGTCGGGCACTTTCATCAGCAGCGGTGGCGCGACGATGGGCACGATCACGAACAGGATCTCGAAAGCATCGAGCACCAGACTCGACACGGCCAGTACGCCGAGCACCGCGGCCAACACCGTCGTCGCCGGAAGCGCTGGGTCGCCGAGCAGCGCCGCGACCCAGCGGTCGGTGCCGTACATGCGCATCACCAGCGTGAAGACGTTCGCCGCCAGCAGCAACGCGAACAGTGCGCCGGTGAGCGCTAGCGTCTCCCTCAGCACCTGGGCAAACACAATACGGGTCAGCGTGCCGCTGAGCGCGCCGTACAGCACCAGCACGGCGCCACCAGTGGCCGCCCCTTCCACCGCATACAGATAGCCCAGGGCGACGCTTACCAGCAGCGCAACGATCAGCAGCAACGCAAGCGCTGCCACCACGCGTTCGCGCATCGTCGTCGCTGGCGTGACCGCAACTCGGGGCTCGCCTCGTGCAGGCCAGGCGGCGATGACGATCGCCAGCAGCAGGAACAGTCCGGCGGCGGGCAGGGCAGCGCGAAAGACATCCTGCGTGTTGAGGATACGCACCGCCGCGTGAGTGGCGTTCACCGCTTCGGTGTGGGCGCGCATCATCGCGTCGCCGAGCAGGATCAGCACCAAGGACGGCGGCACGACGATGCCCAGGGTGCTGGCGGCGGCGACCAGCGCGGTGGCGCGCACCTCCGGCACGCCTGCCGCCTCAAGACGCGGCAGCACGGTGCGATGGAGCATCGACACGCTGGCGCCGATCGATCCGTTCATCGGCGCCAGCACCATCCCCAAGCCCAGGCCAGCAATCCGCGGCGCCGCGGCGCGACGCCCCAGACACGCCACGCCGACGCGATAGAGCACGTCGGCCAGTGGCAACCGGTTCAGCAGCACGCCGAGCAGCACATACAAGGGCAACGCCTGCAGCAGATCGTGCTCCAGCAGCCCGACGATGCGGCCCGGCAAGGCCATCAGCAGCGTCGCGGGAATCGCGCCGAGCGCGCTGCCCACGGCGGCGAACGCACCTGCGATGCCGATCAGCACCACCCATGCGGGCAGGCCGGTGAGCACGATGCCTAGCGCGACACAGAGCAGCATCCACACGCCTGTGGTCGGGCTCATGCGTCGTCCGCCGGCAACAGATCGAGAAGCGCCTGCAAGGCCACCAGCACCGCCAGCAAGAGGCCGGCAACCCGGATCATGAAATACCCCGGGTTGTAAGTGTCCGGAAACCCCTCGCGCTGCAATACGGACTGCCAGGCTGCCGGCGCGCCCGCCCAGATCAGGAACAGCGAGAAGGGCAGCAGCACCAGCGCCGCGGCGGCGCGTTCCAGCGCGTGGCGCGTGCGGCTTCGATAGCGGTGGGCGAGCAGATGCGAGGCGAGATGGCTGCGAGCGCGCGTTGCTGCCGTGATCGCCATCGCCACATACAGCGCGAACAGCCACTGCGCGAGATCGTTCGCTTCGCGCGACCAATGGTGCAGCCAGTCACGCAATGGCCATTGCAGGCACAGCAGCAGCGACACCGGAATCACCAGCACGCCGCCGAGCATCAGCGCGCGGGACAGCAGTACGTCGAGTGCGGGTCGCATTGCACGCATGGCGGCTTGGGCTGGCAGTCGCATCGACGTTCCCCGAAATGGTGTGCGCCGATTCTAGGGCAGTCGCCCTATTCGCGCCGCATGGGCGGTCAGCTTCAGCCATGAGGGCGCACAATGGACTTTCGCCTATGCGCCCGGGAGCCGCCATGAGCAAGAACGACAAGCCCAAACCCAAGCCGCACTATGCGCCGGCCCTGCAACGCGGCCTGCACGAAGTCAGCCACCAGGTCGAAGCCATGCATCGCGCGATTGCGGGCAAGACCTTCGGTGCGCTGAAACAGGTGCCGGTGGTCGCGCAACCCGCTGCCTTGATCGAAAGCATTCACGACGCGGTGAGCACCGGCATCCACGCCGCTGTGCGGCTGGGCAACCGCGGGCTTCTGAACCTTGCCGGTCGCGCGGAAAGCGCGCTCGCCAGCGACGCCCCGCCCGGCCGGCGCGAGAGTGGTGTGCGCGCTGCGATCAACGGCGTATTCGGCGACCATGTGGCCGCCAACGGCGAGGCGCTGGCGACGCCGATGCAGTTTTTCGAACGGGGCAAGACCGCGCCCGTCGCAATCGAGCACCTCAAGCTGCGCCACCACCGGGTCTGCATCTTCCTGCACGGGCTTGCCTGCGACGAACATTGCTGGACGCCCGACGACGAAAGTGATCAGCCCGACTACGGTGCGCGTGTCCTGGCCGATTTCGGCTACACGCCGCTGTACCTTCGCTACAACACCGGACTGCCGATCGCCGACAACGCCGCGGCATTTGCCGAACAGATGGAATCGCTCGTCGCCGCACGGCCTGACATCGAAGAGTTCCTGCTGATCGGCCACAGCATGGGCGGCCTGGTGGCACGCAGCGCCTTCTGGCAAGCGGCCGGGGCGGAGTGGCTGACGCGGGTGCGCATGCTGATCTGCCTCGGTTCGCCGCAGCTTGGCTCGCCGCTTGAACGCCTCGGCATGATCACCAACCGCGTGCTCGACAGCTTCGACGTCACCGCCCCGATTGGCGCCATCGCGCGGCGCCGCAGCGCCGGCATCCGCGACCTGCACGACGGCATCGGCAGTGACGAAGGGCAAGACCCGCCGGATATCGAGTTGCGCTTTCTCGGCGCGACCATCGCCGAGGACAGCGACAGCACGCTCGGCAAGCTGGTCGGCGATGGTCTGGTCACGCCCGACAGCGCACTGGCCGAAAGGACCCGCGCCAACGTGGCCCGGGCGCAACTCGGCGGACTCGGCCATATGGCCATGCTGCATGATGCACGCGTCTGGCAGCAGATTCGCACATGGATCGGCGAAGGCTACGTGCCAGCGGCGTAAAATCCCGCGTTTCGCCCGAACGCAGCGCCGACAACCATGAGCAAACCCGATCCCGCCCGCTGGGGCTTCACCACCCGCACCGTACATGGCGACCGCCTCGGCGGCGTCGAACATGGGGGCATCCACAAGCCGATGCACACCTCGGTGCAGTACGGCTATGCCAACGCGGCCGAACTGATCGGCGTGTTCCAGGGCGAGATCGCCGGCTTCAATTACGCACGCCAGGGCACACCGTCCGTGGCCGCGCTCGAAGCCTGCGTCAATCGCATGGAAGACGGCCGCGGCACGATCTGCTTTGCCACCGGCATGGCGGCCATCGTGGCGGTGTTCACCACATTGCTGAAAGCGGGCGATCACCTGATCGCGAGCAAGTTCGTGTTCGGCAACACCAACAGCGTGCTGGGCACCCTGCAGGGGCTGGGCATCCGCGTGAGCATGGTCGACGCGACCGACGCAGCCGAGGTGGCAGCTGCCGTCACCCCGCAGACACGCATGGTCTTCGTCGAGACGGTTGCCAACCCGCGCACCCAGGTCGCCGACCTCGCCGGCATCGGTGCGCTCTGCAAGGCCCGTGGCCTGATCTACGTCGTCGACAACACCGTTACCTCGCCCTGGCTGTTCAAGCCCAAGGCGGTCGGCGCCTCGCTGATCATCAATTCGCTGACCAAGTCGATCGGCGGCCACGGCAACGCGCTGGGCGGCGCGGTCACCGATACCGGGCTGTTCGACTGGTCGACCTATCCGAACATCTTCGAGGGCTACCGCAAGGGCAACCCGGCCGGCTGGGGGCTCGGGCAGATCAAGAAAAAGGGCCTGCGCGACCAGGGCGGGTCGCTGTCGTCGGAAGCCGCGCACAAACTGTCGGTTGGCGCCGAAACGCTCGGCCTGCGCATGGATGCCACCAGCCGCAACGCGCAGGCACTGGCCGAGATGCTGGAAGCCCACCCCGCCGTGCGCCGCGTGTACTACCCCGGTCTCGCGTCACATGCGCAGCATGCCCGCGCGCGGGAACTGTTCTGCGGCAACAGCTGGCTGCTCGCTTTTGAGCTCAAAGACGATGCCGACTGCCTGCCCTTCATAGACCGTCTCAGCCTGCCGATCATCGCCACGGGCCTCGGCGACACCCGCACATTGATCATCCCGGTTGCCCACACCATCTTCTGGGAAATGGGCGCCGAGAAGCGCGCCGAGATGGGCATCGCCGAATCGCTGATCCGGGTATCGGTCGGCATCGAAGACGCGCAGGACATCCTCGACGATTTCACCCGGGCGCTCGGTGGCGGATCGGCCTGACCGCCCAAGTGGCGCACGACGTGCATTTCGCACAGCGGCCGACACATCGGTCAGCGCAGAGGGACACATGAGAAACCCCTCCGATCATCTAGATGTTGCGACGCCCCGGTAGAATCGTGCGCTCGATGAACGAGGGGCTGCACACGGGATGAAACAAGGCAAGTCAGCGGGGGTGGAACGCGGCAGCGGCATCGCGCTGTGGCGGCAGATCGAAGAGGCGCTGGTCGCTGACATTTCCGCGCAGCGGATCAAGGGCCGCCTGCCGAACGAGCTGGAGTTGGCCGAGCGCTTCACGGTGAACCGCCACACCATCCGCCGCGCGGTGCAGGGGCTGGAAGGCCGCGGGCTGGTCACGATCGAACAGGGGCGCGGCACCTTCGTGCGCGAGGACGTCATCGACTACCGCCTCGGCCGCCGCACACGTTTCTCGCATTCGCTGGAACGCCAGCATCTTGCCGGCGGCAGCCGCGTCTTGAACGCGCGCCATGAGGCGCCGGCCGAAGACATCCGCAAGGCCTTGCAGCTCAAACCCCGCGCCAAGGTGCTGCATGTCGAGGCCCATGACATGGCCGACGGCCGCGTGGTTGGCGTCTGCGACCAGTACTACCCGCTACCGCGGTTCGATGGCTTCGACCAGGCCTACGCCGGCAGCGCGACCACCGCGCAAGCACTGGAGGCCTTCGGCGTGCAAGGCTTCCAGCGCCTGCTGACCCGCGTCAGCGCGCACATGCCGGACGCCGCAACCGCGGCCGCACTCGGCCAGCCGCGCACCCGCCCGGTGTTGCGGGTCGAAAGCCTTTATGGCGACGGCGGCGGGCAGCCGGTGGAGTACAGCGTGACACGGTTTTCGGCCGACGCGATCCAGCTGGTGTTCGACCCGGCGAACCCGGATCTCGCATGACGGCGCCGCGCTTCATCGCGCCCGATGACGTGCGCACGCAGCGCCTGCCCTTCGAGGTGCTTGGCCTGCAGCTCGGCTGGGTGGAAGCGGACATCGCGGAATGGCTGCTGGCACGTTCGTCGGCTTTCCAGCGCCGCGCTGGCAGCCTGACGCTTCAGGTGGCGAGCTTTGCCGAAGCGGGCGAGACGCTGCGCACCCTTGCACCAGACATGCGCGACGCCGGCCTGATCCGCGGCTGGCGCAACGAGGCCTACACCTGTTTCGCGCCAAGCGCCGACGGCGATCTGGATCTCGCGCGTCCGCTCTTCGAGTTGGAACGCGCGGCCTTCCGGCGTTTCGGCCTGACCAGCCGCGCGGTGCATATCAATGGCTACACCGCATCGGGTGATATGTGGATCGGCCGCCGCGCCGCCCACAAGGCGATCGACCCCTCGCTGCTCGACAACCTTGCCGCCGGCGGTATTTCCGCCGGTGAAACGCCGGATGCCTGCGTGATCCGGGAACTGTTCGAGGAAGCCGGGGTGCCGGAAGAGATCGCGACCCGCGCCGTCGCCTGCGGCGCCATCCGCACCACCCGCTGCGAGCACGACGGTACGCACGACGAAGTCATCCATTGCTTCGACCTGCTGCTGCCGGACGACTTCACGCCGGCGAATCAGGACGGCGAGGTGTCGGGATTCCAGCGCATCGCGCGCGGTGCCTTGCCGGCGCACTTGGCCAACATGACGCCGGACGCCGCCGCGGTGACGCGCGACTTCCTGCGTCGTCACACCGCCTGAGCGCGCGACTCAGCCCTTGTCCGCCTTGCCGGCGGCACCAGCGAGCCGCGACAAGCGCTGATCGATCCACGTCGCGCGGCGGCCCTCGTCTTCCGCGCACTCCTTGCGGCGGATCGCGTTGCGCACCATGTGTGCGCCGACCCAGCGCACCGGCTCGGGCGGGAACAGGGCACGCGGGCCGCCGACGAAGCCGCAGCGGCTCCATTCGTCATCGCGGTCGAGCGCCAGCGACGCGAGAATCTTGCCGCCGAGATAACAGGTGCCGACACCGTTTCCCGAGTAGCCGAAGCCATACAGAATCTGTGGCGCGTGATCGAAGCGCCCGAAGAAGGGGAAGCCTGTCGCCGAACGATCGGAGGGGCCGGTCCACGATGCCACGATCGGCACGCCGGAATAGGCGGGAAAGAAGCGCTGCAAGGCGTCGGCCAGCATTGGCGTCAGCGTGCTCGGTGCGTCGAAGGCCGGCACCATGCGGTTGCCGTAGGGAAACAGGTTGCCGCCCTTGCCCATCATGATGCGGCCGTCCGGCGTGCTGCGCGCGTAATGCACGAAGGTGCGCAGGTCGCAGACCGAAACGCCGCCCGCCGGCCCGCGCGCGGCGACCGCTTCGGGTGCCGGCTCGGTGATCACCATGTCCGACGACACCACCGCGATGCTGCGTGCGAAGCGCGGGAACAGCGTCGCCATCCACGCATTCAGCGCGAGTACGACACGCTTCGCGGTAACGCTGCCTTCGGCGCAGCGCACACGCGGCGGGTTCGATTCCTCCAGCGCAAGCATCGGCGAGTGTTCGCGAACGTCGACACCCATCTCGCGCGCGACCCTTGCCAGCCCGCGTGCAAGCAGCGCCGGTTGCACGCTGCCGGCCGCCGGCGAGAAGTGGCCCTCGAGGTGCGCCGGGCTGCCGGATCGCTGCGCCAGCGCGGCGGCGTCCTGCGCCTGCCAGCTGTTGACGCTGTTCGCCTGCAAGGCAGAGAGCACCTGCGCCAGCGCGCTGAGCTGCGCACGGTTGGTCGCCACATACAGTGCGCCGTCGCGGCGCAACTCGGCATCGATGGCGTGCCTCGCACAGAAATCGGCGATCTGGTCGACGGCGGCCTCCGAGGCGCGCACCAGGCGCACCGCCTCCGCCTCGCCATAGCAGGCGCGCAGCGACAGGAACTTGGTTGCGAGCGTGAGCAGGCAACCGCCGTTGCGGCCGGAGGCCCCCGCGCCGCAGACATCCTGTTCGAGCAGCACGATCTTCAGCGCCGGCGCGGCCTGTTTGAGCTGGATCGCCGTCCACAAGCCGGTGTAGCCGCCGCCGACGATGCACACGTCCGCGCTGTGTTCGCCCCGCAGCGGCACCGGCGTCGGCGGGTCTTCCCGCCGCAGCGCCTGCTCCAGCCAGAACGGGCGGAAGGCCGCAGTCGCCATCAGGGGCGTTCACCCACCGCGAGGCGCGCCTCGATCAGGTCGATCAGCGGCAGGATGTCGGCAACGCTGTCGACCACGTAATGCGCGCCGGCCGCGAACAGGCGCTGCTCGGCGGCGGCGCGCAGGCGATGCTGCTCGGCCGGTTCGAGCGCGTCCCACTCGGCGCGGGTCAGGCCGACCTCATTACCGGAAACAGCCAGGCCGATACACCACATGCCTGCATTGCGCCCTTCCTGCATGCCGACGCCGGTGTCGTCGACCTTCACACAGGCGGCGACACGGCCGATGCCCAGTTCGATGACGTTGGCGAGTGCCATCCACGGGCCCGGGCGGGCACCGGCCTGGAGGTCGTCGGCGGCGATCACGCAGTCGGGGGCAAGGCCGAGCGCACGGGCGTGCGGGATCAGTGCGTCCATCACTTCGCGCGGGTAGCCGGTGCAGCTGCCGATGCGGATGCCGCGACTGCGCAGCGTACCGAGCACCTCCAAGGCGCCGGCGATCGGGTAGGAGTATTCGGCCACTTTTGCGATCTGCAGCGGCATGAACTTCGCGTACACCGCGTCGACGTCCGCGTCGGTCATCTCGCGGCCGTACTTCTCAACCCAGCGCGCCGCGACGGCGGGCAGCTTGCCAAGCGTCTGGATGTGCTTCCACTTCGCCATGCCCATGGGCACGCGCGCTTCGGCCAGCGTGACCGGCACGTCAAAGCCGGCGAACGCATCGATCAGCACCTGGGTCGGTGCGAAGGAACCATAGTCGGCAATCGTGCCGGCCCAGTCGAAGATGACGGCTTCGATCTTGCGTTGCGTCTGGATTTCGGTGGCATTCATTTCGGGGGTCCTTTGCAGATCAGGCAAGCAGGTGTTGTTCGCGGATCACGCGGGCGATGGCGGACACCGCCTGCAGCATCTCGGCGCGATCCACCGCGCCAATGCAGCCGATGCGGAAGGTGTCGGCCTCGGTGAGCTTGCCCGGGTAGAGGATGAAACCGAGCGCGCGCACGCCCTGGTAGAAGCGCTGGAAGTCGTAGTTCGGACTGGCCGGCGCGTGGAAGGTCAGGATGATCGGCGCCTGGATCGCGCGCGGCAGGTAGAGCTTGAGGCCCAGTTCGGTGAGCCCGTCGATCAGTGCGTCGCAGTTGTCGCGGTAGCGCGCCAGCCGCGCCGGCTGCCCGCCTTCCTCGATGAAGCGGGTGATCGCCGCGTCGAAGGCGGCGACCACATGGGTCGGCGGCGTGAAGCGCCACTGGCCGGTCTTCTCCATGTACTGGTGCTGGTCGTGGAGGTCCATCGCGAGCGAGTGGCTGTTGCCGGCGCTGGCCGCGATCGCGGTCTTTTCGACGATCACGAAGCCCATGCCTGGCACGCCTTCGATGCACTTGTTCGAAGAGGCGATCAGCGCATCGAAGGCGATCTCGCGCGCATCAATCGGCAGCGCGCCGAAGGACGACATGGCATCGATGATCAGCTTGCGGCCGGCCTTCGCGACAACCTGCGCGATGGCTTCGAGCGGGTTCAGGATGCCGGTGCTGGTCTCGCAGTGGATCAGGCCGACATGGGTGATGGACGCGTCCGCAGCCAGTATCGCGGCAAGGCGCGCGACGTCCGCCGGCTCGTTGTCGCGCGTTTCATGCACGAGAAACGGCCGGCCCAGCACCTCGGCAATGCGCGCCATGCGCTTGCCGTAGGCGCCATTCACCAGGATCAACAGCTTGCCGTCGCGCGGCACCAGGTTGCCGATCGCCGCCTCGACTGCGAAGGTGCCGGAGCCCTGCAGGGGTACGCAGACATGCGTGGCACCTGCGTGGGCAATGCCGAGCAGATTGCGGCGCACGCGCGCGGTGATGTCGTTGAAGGCGCTGTCCCACGAACCCCAGTCGGCCAGCATGGCGGTCTTGGTGGCGGTGGCGGTGGTGAGCGGGCCGGGGGTGAGCAGGATCGGTTCGCGCATGGATATTCTCCTGGACGTCTAGATGACTAAGGGGATGCGAAGGGTGATTGTTGGGAGGCCATCGGGAATTCAGCGGTGGCGCCAGGCGCCGTTGCGACGGACCACGCCGGCGGACAGCAGCGCAAAGATCAGCGACGCAGCCGCCGAGGTGCCGACGATCATGCTGGCCATGGCGGCCGCGGCGGCGGTATCACCGGCGTCGTCCATGTTGAGGACGGCGACCGAGGCGATCACCGTGTCCGGCGTGTACAGGAACACCAGCGCCGACACGGTGGTCATGGCCGAGATGAAGAAGTAGCGGGCGATTTCGAGGATCGCCGGCAGACAGACCGGCACCGTGACACGCGCGAAGGTCTTCCAGAACGGCACGCGCAGCGAGGCGGCAACGTCTTCGAAATCGTTGTCGAGTTGCTTCAGCGCCGTGACCGCAGTCATGTGCGCGGTGGTGTAGAAGTGCGCGACGGTGCACAGCACCATGATCGCCAGCGTGCCATACAAGCCATGCAAGGGATTCGCCGGCGCATTGAAGAAGAAGATGTAGCCCAGGCCCAGCACCAGCCCCGGCACCGCCATCGGCACAATCGCCAGCATGCGGATCGCGCCGTTCAGCAGTTCGGGCAGCGCGCGTTTCTCGCTCAGGTAGGCACCACCGAACACGGCGACGACACCGGCAGCGGCGGTGCCGAGCGCGATCAGCAGGCTGTTGCGGTAGGCCAGCCAGCCGCCACCATCCATGTTCTCGAAGTCGAAGTTGCGCAGCGTCGGGCTCAGGTTATAGGGCCACTGCGTCATGAAGGCCGCCGCGATGGAGATGCCCAGCATCAGCACCAGCAGACTGCTGATCAGCATGCAGACCGTTGCGCCGGCGAGGTCGGTCGGCAGATGGCGTTGCGGCACCAGGGGGCGAGCGCGCGCGCCGAGCCCGCCACGCTGGCGACGCTGCAGCGTGCGATCAACGAAGAAGGTCAGCACCGCGGGGGCGAGCAGCAACAGGCCGATCACTGCGCCACGCGGAAAGTTCTGCTGGCCGATGACCTGCTTGTAGGCTTCCAGCGAGAGCACGTTGTAGCCGCCGCCGATCACCTTCGGCACGCCGAAGTCGGTGATCACCAGCGTGAACACCACCAGCGCCGCCGACGCGAGTCCGTAGCGCACACCCGGAAAGGTGACCGCCAGCCAGCGCTTGAACGGACCGGCGCCGAGCGCGCGCGCCGCATCGTGCAGACTCTGGTCAGACAAGGACAGCGCCGTGATCAGGATCATCAGCGCATGCGGAAAGGTGTAGAAAGCCTCGCCGATCACGATGCCCCACAGCCCATAGATGCTGCTGCCGGCCGGCAACAGGCTGCGGAACAGCCCCTGGTTGCCGAACAGGTACACGAGCGAGATGCCCGGCAGCAGCGAGGGCGCCAGCAGCGGGATCAGTGCCAGCGCACGGGACAAGGCCTTGCCCGGCATGGCGGTGCGGGTCAGCGCGGCAGCGAAGGCGTAGGCCAGCGGCAGCACCACTGCCACGGTGATCAGTGATGCGGTGAAGCTGTTGGCCAGCGCCCCGACGAAGCCCGGCGAAGACACGACAGCGACGAGTTGCGCCGCGCCCACCCAGCGCCCCGCACCGTCTGTGGTCGCCTTGCCGAGGATGCTGAGCAGCGGTGCGCCCACGCCGAGCAGCAGCGCGAGCAGCAACAGCGCCGCCAGCGCGATCGCGAGCCAGCGTTCGCGATCGATGATGCGCATCGGCGCGGATGGCAGCGCGACGCTGCTCACCTGCTCGCTCCGTCGGCCGGGAACACGCGCAAGCGTTCGGCCGGAAGGGTCACCGGGATCACCGAGGCCTCGGCGCAGCGCTGGCGGTACACGCTGCGGCTCACATCCGCCTGCACACGCGCGGCGCCCAAGTGCGGCAACAGCAGGCTGACCCGATAGGCGCCGCCAATCAGTTCCGCGCCGAGCACCTGCGCCAGCCCGGTGTTGGGGTCGCCCGCCATGTCTGGCGTCCATCCGCCATGGAGGACGAGATCCTCCGGCCGGATCATCAGGCGAACCTGCGCGCCGCTTGGCATCGATGGGGACACCTGCGCGGCAAGCTCGCTCTGCGCGATGGCGACGCGGCCCGCGTCGACGACCGATCCGGCGAGCCAGTTTGCCTGGCCGACGAAACCGGCGACGAAGGCGTTCGCCGGCGCTTCGTAAATCTCTTCCGGTGTGCCGATCTGCTCGATGCGGCCGGCGTTCATGACCACGATGCGGTCGGCCATCGCCAACGCTTCTTCCTGATCGTGGGTGACCATCACCGTCGTCACGCCGAGGCGCTGCTGCAAGGCGCGGATCTCGCCACGCAGGTGGGCGCGCACCCGCGCATCCAGCGCGGAAAGCGGCTCGTCCAGCAGCAGCAGGCGCGGATTGGTCGCCAGCGCCCGCGCCAGCGCGACGCGCTGCTGCTGGCCGCCAGACAACTGCGCCGGATACTTCTCCTCGTTGCCGGAGAGCCCGACCAGCGCCAGCAACTCGGTCACCCGCGCGCGCTTGCGATCGCCCGGACCATCGAGGCCGAAGGCGATGTTCTTCGCGACGTCGAGATTCGGAAACAGCGCATACGACTGGAACACGATGCCGAATTCGCGCCGCGCCGGCGGCAGCCGCGTGATGTCTTTGCCGAAACTCGACACCGAGCCAGCGTCCGGTTTTTCCAGGCCGGCCAGAATGCGCAGCAGCGTTGTCTTGCCGCAGCCGGACGGACCCAGCAGACACACCAGCTCACCCCGCTGGATGTCGAGGCTGACCTGTTGCAGGGCGCGGAAGGCTTCGAAGCGCTTCTCGATGCCATCGATGCGGATGTGCGTCTCGCCTGCCACGGCGTCGGCCGCCAAAGCTGCGGCGGCGGGATGCAGATCGGTGTCGGGAAGCGCGTCGCGGTGCATGCTCGGTGTCTTCAAGAGGGGCGTGCGCGGCCGGGGCAGCGGCCGCGCGTTCCGGGCTGTGTGCTTACTTCTTCGGTTCGGACTTGGCGTCGTAGCGGCGCGTCCACTCGGCGAGGATGCGGTCGCGGTTGGCCGCGGCCCAGCGCAGATCCTGCTTGACCATCATCTGCGGGTAGTTGGCCGGGATGTGGGCGTTCGGCTGCGCCACGCCCGGCATCGCGACGATCGCGAAGTTCTTCTCGTACAGCTCGTTGGCCGAGCGCGAGGCCGACCAGTCGGCGAGCTTCTTCGCTGCCGCAAGGTTCTTCGTGCCCTTCATGATCGCTGTGGCTTCAACGTCCCAGCCCAGGCCTTCCTTCGGGAACACCAGGTCGATCGGCGCGCCGCTGTCCTTGAGCTTGGCGGCGCGGTACTCGAACGAAATACCGATCGGGAATTCGCCGGCCGCCGCCTGCTTGCAGGGCTTGGAACCGGAGTGCGTGTACTGCGCAATGTTCTCGTGCAGCTTGTCCATGTAGGCCCAGCCATCCTTCTCGCCGAAGGTGGTGAGCCAGGCGGTGACGTCGAAGAAACCGGTACCGCTGGAGGCCGGATTCGGCATCACGATGCGGCCCTTGTATTCCGGCTTGGTCAGATCCTTCCAGGATTCGGGTTTCTTCAGACCGAGCTTGGCGGCCTCGACGGTGTTGAAGCACACCGTGGCGCCCCACACGTCCATGCCGACCCAGGCGGGCGGATTCGCGTCGTCGACGTAGCGCTTGTCGAGCTTGTCGACGCCGACCGGCGCGTAGGCTTCGAGCATGCCTTCCTTTTCCAGCACCAGCAGCGAGCTGGCCGCAACGCCATAAACGACGTCGGCTTGCGGGGCCGCCTTCTCGGCCAGCAGCTTGGCGGTGATGATGCCGGTCGAATCGCGCACGAAGCGCAGCTTGATGCCAGGGTTCTCTTCTTCGAACTTGGCCTGGTACACCTTGAGCTGATCGGCTTCCAGCGCGGTGTAGACGGTCAGCGTGGTGTCGGCGTGGGCTGCCGCGGCAAACGCGGCGACGGAAAGCAGTGCGGTACGGAAGATGGCTTTCATGGCGTTTCCTGTGGGAAGGGAAGCTGGAGAACGCGGCCATTCTAGAAAGCAATTGTGACAATATAGAGACGTCTAGATGTCTTTGAGAAAACCCTTGTTTTTCATAAGTTTGCTTTTACGGATTGCGCGGCACAAGCGGCTGGCATGACGCCAGCCGCAATCCCCAGAACGGGCGTGGCAGCCTGCTCAGGTCGGCTCGGCCGCAGGCTTGGGCGTCACCGGGTCGACGTGCGTCATCAGGTACAGCACCGGGTGCCGCGCCATCACCGTGAGCTTGGCCTGGCGCGCGATGTCGTGCCCCTGCGTCACCGTCAGCGAGCCGTCGATTTCGAGATGTACGTCGGCGAGGATCATGTCGCCGGTCTTGCGTGTCTTCAGTTCGTGCATGCCCAGCACCCCCGGCGTGGCGAGGATGTCGGCGGCGATCGCGGCAACCTGCTCTTCGGTGGCGGCGCGATCGGTCAGGTCGTGCAACGCGTCCCAGGAAAAACTCCAGCCCATGCGCGCCACCATGAAGCCAACGATGAGCGCGGCGATCGGGTCGAGCAGCGCGTAGCCCATCAGGTTGCCGCCGATACCGATCGCGACCACCAGCGACGAGGCGGCATCCGAGCGCGCATGCCAGGCATTGGCTACCAGCATGCTCGAGCGCACCTTTTCAGCGACATGCAGCATGTAGCGGAACAGCACTTCCTTCACCACCAGCGCGCTGATCGCCACCCACAAGGCCGTCATATGAACGGTGGGGATGCTCTCCGGCGTCTGCAGCTTGTGCGCGGCCGACCAGATCATGCCAACGCCTACCGCGAGCAGCAGTCCGCCGAGCACCAGCGAGGCCGCATTCTCGTAGCGCTGGTGACCGTAGTGGTGATCGTCGTCGGGGGCCTTCTGGCTGTGATGCACGGCGAGCAGCACGACGAAGTCGGCCACCAGATCGGACAGCGAGTGGATGCCGTCGGCGATCAAACCTTGCGAGCCGGACCAGATGCCGGCGACCACCTGCCCGATGGTGAGGCAGACATTGACCACCACGCTGACCCAGGTGCTGCGCTTGGTGGCGGCCTCTCGCTCGGGCGCGGCGTCTTCGGTTTCGAGTTCGGCGAGGTCTTTGAGTTCGTTCATGATGGTCGCAAATCGGGGGGAGACGGTCGGGAAGCATGCGGCAGGCGCCCTTCGGGCTGCCTGACCTGCATCATCCCGCTGTTTGGATGATGGAAGCCAGCGTGCTCAGGCCATCAGGGTGCTCACACCATGGGCGCCGACATACAGGCCAACCAGCAGGATCAGCGCGCCGGAGAAATACGGCGCCTTCTGCGCAAAGCTGCCGAAACCGCGCCAGCGCTTTGAAACGTGCCGCACGCTCAGCGCCGCCAGCGCACCGGAAGCGACCAGCGTGATCGCGAGACCAACGCTGAAACCCAGCACCAGTGCGGCACCCAGCGCCACCCGCTTGAGCTGCAGGCACAGCAGCAGCACCGTGATCGACGCCGGGCAAGGGATCAAGCCACCGGTCAGCCCGAACAGGACAATCTGTCCGGTCGTCACCTGACGATTCGCAAAGCGGCGCCGGATGTCGTTCGCGTGCGCCAACTCATGGGGATCCTGATAACCCGGTGCCGCCTCGTCGAGTACGCCATAGTCGGCGAGCGCGTGGTGATGCGCGGGGTCGTGCTCAACAAACTCGACGTCGAAGTCGTGCGCATGGCGACCGTCATCGAGATGCAGGCGCGCGACGAATTCGTGGGGCTCTGGCACCGCTTCAAGGGAATCAAAGCCGCCGTCCCGCGCTGCGAAAGAGAAGGACTGCCGCGAACCATCCGCGCGCTCGGTTTCGACGCGAATCTGCCCGGCACGCCAAGCAAGCGCCCCCGCCGCCGCGGTCAGCCTGAAACGCGGCGCGGCGCCGCTCTCGTCGATTTCGAGTTGCACGACGCCGTGCCCGGTGTCGATGCGCTTCGAGGAATCATGGGTGTGATGCGCGTGATCGTGGTCAAGAGCATGGTCATGCCCATGAAAACAGCTGTGCTGCGACCGCCAGGTCCGCCACAGCATCCAGGCGGCCACGCCGACGATCAACACCGCGGACAGCACCTGAAAGTAGGGCTCGCTGGTTTCCGGGTTCCAGTTCTGTCCGAGGTAAAGGCCCGCCATCGCCACCGCCCACACGACAGCGGTGTGCGACACGGTCGCCGCGAGGCCGAGCAGGACTGCCTGGGTCAGGGTGCCGCGCACCGCGACGATGAACGCCGCCATCATGGTCTTCGAATGCCCCGGCTCAAGGCCATGCAGCGCACCGAGCAGCACGGCGCTGGGCAGGAACAGCCAGGCATTGCCCTGCTGCAGCAAGGCAGAAAAATCCGTCATGGAATGCTTTCAGAGGTACTTGGTGATGGCCTTGAACTCGCTGACGGTGTCGCTGGCGTTCCTCTTGCCATCGCGAACGGCGTGTTCCAGACAGTGGTCGATATGGTCGTGCACCAAGGCCTTCTTGGCGTTGACGATGGCCCTCTCCACCGCCAGCAATTGCTGGGCGATATCGAGGCAGGGCCGTTCCTCTTCCAGCATCGTGACGATGCTTTTCAGGTGACCCTGCGCCCGCTTGAGGCGCTTGATGATTTCCGGGTGTGATGCATGGGTGCTCATGCCCGCCATTATCCCCTCCCGGGGGATAGGTTCATAGCGAAATTCGGCATCCCCATTTTCCGAGGCTCAATGCGCGGTGATGACGGCCATTGCGGACATCTCACGCCGCAGCTCGGCAGTGCGAGCCGATGCAGCAACAAACCGATACAACTTTCGCGACAACGATACGCATCGGCAGGACAAATCGCGGCACAGTACGCCACCGGCATGACGCCGGTGCGGACCCGGAAGCTGCCATCGCCAGCGCTGCATTGCGGCGATGCAGTTCGCGGCGGGGCGCTTGAAAACGCTCCCCGCGACCGGATATTCGCAGCAACGATGAATCGGAGAACGGACATGACACGAACGCTCATTGCCAGCCTTGCCTGCGCCACGCTGCTGATGACCCCGGCGCTCGCATCGGCCGCGGAACCCACGCTGCATCAGGTGTATCAGACGGCCGAATCGGGTCGCCTCAAAGAGGCGGAAGACATGATGGCGCAGGTCTTGCGCGACCACCCGAACAGCGCGAAGGCACACTTCGTCGAGGCGGAGATCCTCGCGAAGGAAGGCAAACTCGCCGAGGCACGCAGCGAGCTTTCACGGGCAGAGCGCATCGCCCCGGATCTGGGCTTCGCCAAGCCCCAGGCGCTGCAGTCGCTGCGCACCGCGCTCGCAACACCGACTGTCGCAGGATTCCCGGACGGTGCCGCGCCTTCCCGCGGCTCACCGTGGATCTGGGTGCTGTTCGCCGGCGCCGCCATCGCGATCTTCTTCCTGCTCGCGCGCTGGGTGCAGGCACGCGCGCGCGCGCCGCAGGTTGTTGCAGCTGGCGGCTACGGTCCGGCCGCGTATGGCTATGGCGCCCCCGCGCCGGGCTATGGCCCGGCCCCTGCCGGCGCAACCGGCAGCGGCATCGGTTCGAGCATGCTCGGCGGGCTGGCCACCGGCGTCGCAGTGGGCGCTGGCGTAGTGGCGGGCGAAGCGCTGATGCACCGGGTACTCGACGGCGGCGAACGCCACACCAGCAGCTACACCCCCATCGACACCGGCAGCGAAGTGTTTGACGACAAGCGCTACGACATGGGCGGCAGCGACTTCGGCGTCAGTGACTCCGGCGGCTGGGACGACAGCGCCAGCAGCGGTTCCGACGACTGGAGCTGAGCAAAAAAAAGATGACCGCCCGCTGCTCGCCGGGCGGCCGTCAAATCCGGCCCCCCTGCGGGGCCGGCTCCCCCTACTTCGCAGTAATCGTGATCGGCATGGTTACCTGTGCGGTCTTGCCGCTCGCATCTTTCGCGGTAATCGTCAGCGTGTAGCCGCCGGTCACCGGTCTCGCCCAGTTCAGCAGGATCGATTGCCCGCTGAGCGCCAACGTGACACCCATCGGGATCCCGGTGATCGTCACCGACAGCGACTGGCCGCTCGGGTTCGAGACGCTGATCGTGCCCGACAGCGGCACCCCCGCCACACCGGTGAGCGGCGGCGCCTTGATCACCGGCCCGGCGACAGGCGCGGCAACCGTCAGCTTGATGACGCCCTGACCCGTGAGCCCGGTCTTGCTGTCCTTCGCCCTTACCGTGACGGTGTAGCTGCCGACGAGCGGATTCGCCCAGCTCAGCACACCGCTGGTGCTGATCGTCATGCCGGTCGGAGCGCCAGCCAGCGTGTAGCTGACCGCGTTGCTGGCGGTCACCGCCACGTTGAAGGACAGCGGCGTTCCGGCGGTCGCGTTGATCGAGGCCGAAGCCACCGTCGGCGCTGTCGGCGGATCGATCTTGACGGAGTAGACCGCCTGACCGGAAAGGGCGGTCTTGCTGTCCCTGGCCACCACCGTCACCGCGTAGCTGCCGGCGACCGGGCTCGCCCAGCTGACCACGCCCGATGTGTTGATCGACATGCCGCTGGGCGCGCCGCTGAGCGTATAGGTCACCGGATTGGCGGCGCTCACCGTGACGCTGAAACTGAGCGGCGTACCGACCTTGCCGCTGATCGCTGCGGCGGTGACAACCGGCGCCGTCGGCGGCGCGCTCGCACTGCTGCCACCCAAGGCGCTCAGCAGCGCCGCGGCGTTCGGCGTGCCGAGCCCCGTCAGATGGTCGTACCCGGTACGTGCGGTGCAGCTGGCGCAGCTGCCATCCGCGCCGGTCGTCACGTCAGCGAAGGCCGCGGCGTAGCTGCCGGGGATCGCGCCGATCTGGCCGTACAGCGCGATGTGCGGGGCGCCCAGCGCCGGCTTGCCAGCTTGCGCGCGCATCGCGTTGGCCACCGCTACCAGGCCCGCCCATTGTGGCGTCGAGAGACTGGTGCCACCGGCACTGATCCAGTTCACCGCAGAACTGCCCGGCTGGATCACGGCGACGAACTGGCCGGTCGCCGGGTCCGCGTTGAACGCAACGTCGGCGACGCCACGGCTGGCGAGACCGCCCACGCCCGGTACCGCGCTCTTCTGGTAGGCCGGCGTCGGCACATAGGCGCTGACGCCGCCGCCGGTGCCCGACCAGCCGGTTTCACGCCGTGCACCGCTGCCGGTGTAAGTGAGCGAGGTGCCGCCCACGGCAAGCACGTTGGCCGACACCGCGGGCCAGGACACGGCCGCGCCGGAATCGCCGGTCGCCGCAAGGTAGCTCATGCCCGCGCCAGTGAACGCAGCATCCACCGAACTGGTCCAGCTGCCTTCATTGGCGCCGAAACTCATCGACACCACGCCCGGGCCCATCGTGTTGGCGAGGCGCACCGCGCCGATCAGGCTGTTGAGCGAAGCGTCCGGCGCTTCGATCAGGACGATGCGCGCCAGCGGCGCGGTGGCATGCGCCCACTGCACGTCGAGCGTGATCTCGGTGGCCCAGCCCGAATCGTAGGCAGGCGCGGTATTGGTCAGGGTGCCGCTGGCGCTGCTGTAGGCCACGGCGAATTCGCAGCCCGAGGTGGACGCAGCGGCGAGCGGCAGGGCGGTGCCGGCCGCGATCGTGCGGCTGGTGCAAGCCGGCAGGCCGAACTTCTGGTTGAAGGCATTGAGCTCGGCCACGACGTTCGGGTCGTGCTGCGCATCGACGATGTAGATCGTCTGGCCCGCGCCCAGTTGCGCCGCTTGCGCCGCGCTCAACGCAGCGCCCGCAGCGGGCAGCGCCGGCAGGCCGTAGGCGGCGCGGATCTGCGCCGGGGTGTAGGTGGATACCGCCGTGCTCGCGGCCAGCGGCGCAACGCTGCCATCCGGATTGAGCGGCAGCGTCATGCGCGGCTGCATGCGCCGTGCGGTCTGCAGCGCGTCAACGGTGAGGTGGCGCGTCGCCATGGCGGCCTGTTCGGACGGCACGGCCTGAACATGCGGCTTGATGCTCGCGCTTGCGGCGTTGTCCGACTCGTCGAGGTCATCCGGTTCTTCGAGCAGCACCGGCGCAACGTGGAAGGCGGGCTCGGCCAGCATGGTCGCCGCCGCGGCCGGCAGGGTTTCCGCCGGCACCACCAGCGTCGCTTCGCTCAGCGCGACCGGTACGGCCTGCGCCTCGCTCGCGCTGTTGCCGCCGCTGCCACCGCCACACGCGGCGAGCAACACGGACGCGGACGCTGCGAGTACGGCCCAGCCGCCTCGCGTCGATCGTATTTGGGGAAACTGCTGTTGCATGACCGCTCCTTCGTGACCGATGAGGAGGGCCGTGCACGCTGACAACAGCCGCGCAGAGTGCGCAAGTGGCTGCCGGCAACCCCGCTACCGTGGCGCTTGCGCGCTGTAGGCCGGAGGCTTTGCGTCCCCGTCTTTCGACGGGTTTGCCCTCGATGTTTCGCTTCGGGGCCGCAGCGTTGGCACGCATGGACCCCGGTACGACTTCAGATTAAGTGAGCGTTGCTGCAATTGAAAGGCGCGCTTTGTGGAATTGTGTGTCGCCCTGGCGAATGGCCGCCGCGCAGTGCTCTGCTATACATCCACGCATCCGCACCACCTGCCCACGCCGCATCGTCAGGAGCCCGCCTTGTCCCGATTCAAACCTTCGCTGTCGCACATCCCTGAAGGCGCAGGCGCGCTGTTCTTCATCCAGATCTTCGCGACCCTCGGTTTCGCGGTGCTGTACTCGACGCTGGTGCTGTACGCCACCCAGCATCTGAAGTTCAGCAACGCGCAGGCGGCCGCGACGATGGGCGTGTTCGGCGCCTTCAACTACGGCCTGCACCTGTTCGGCGGCTACCTCGGCGGGCGCTTCCTCTCGAACCGCAACCTCTTCGTCGGCGGCATGGTGCTGCAGGTGATCGGCTGCGCCGCCATCGCCGGCGGCAGCACGGCACTCTTCTACAGCGGGCTTGCGCTGTTCCTCACCGGCAGCGGACTCAACGTAACCTGCCTCAACATGATGCTGACGCAGCGATTCCACCCGGACGACATCCGCCGCGAAGGCGCCTTTCTGTGGAACTACGCCGGCATGAACGTCGGCTTCTTCGTCGGCTTCACGGTCGCCGGCCATTACCAGCTGACCGGCGACTACCCGAGCCTGTTCATCTTCGCGACGATCGGCAATGTGCTCGCCATCGTGATCGCCGCGCTCAACTGGCGTGTGCTCGCCGATCTGGATACGCCGCTGATGAAGACATCGCCGGCGCAGTTTCGTGTGCGCGCCGCAGCGGGCCTGGCGATCCTGGTCGGACTGGTGCCGGTGGTGTGGATCATGCTGCAGCACACCGACTCGACCAGCTGGCTGGTCAAGGGCATCTGCGCGCTGGTGGGGATCTGGCTGCTGGCGCTCACGCTCAAGCACCCGGACGCGCGCGAGCGCGACAACATGAAGGCCTACCTGATCCTCGCGCTTGGCTCGCTGGTGTTCTGGACGCTCTACCAGATGGCCCCGAACGGCCTGCAGCTCTTCGCGCTGAACAACGTGGACCGCATGGTGATGGGCGTCGAGATCGCGCCGCAGTGGATCCAGAACATCAACGCCGCGGTGATCGTGATCGGCGGCCCGCTGATGTCGGCGCTGTTCGTGCGCCTGCGCGCGCGCGGCTGGACGATCGACATTCCAAGGCAGTTCGCGCTCGCGCTGGTGCTGATGGGGCTGGGCTTCCTGGCGCTGCCGGCCGGCATTGCGCTGGCCGGCAGCGACGGCCGTTCCGCCTTCGTGTGGCTGTTCGCCAGCTATGTGCTGCAGAGCGTGGGCGAGCTGCTGATCTCGCCGATCGGCTACGCCATGATCGGCCAGCTCGCCCCGCGCGCCTACCAGGGGGTGATGATGGGCAGCTGGATGCTGGTCACCGGCCTCGCCTCACTGTTCGCCGGCGATTTCTCGGGGATGATTCCGGAGCCCTCCGAAGGCGCCGCGCTGTCGACCAACGCCGCCTACTCGTCGCTGTTCGGCGAACTGGGGCTCGGCAGTCTCGCGGTGGGCATCGTGCTGTGGCTGCTGATCCCCTACCTGCGGCGGCTGATCACCGACAAGGCGCCGCACCGCGCGGCCGCGGGTGCAACACCGGTGGCCGCCGCCCAGCCGGACTGATCGCGCCGGCTCAGCCCGCGAGCGCGAGGTTGAGCGGCGACACGACGCAGTTGCGCCCGCGCTGCTTGGCAGCGAGGGCCAGTTCGCCAACGCGATCGAAGAGCTCCACCGCGCGCATTTCCGCGCCACGCTGCACCACTCCGATACTGGTGGTCACCTTCACCGGGCGACCATCGCTCGACACGATGGTCAGCGCCTCGGTGTGCTCGCGGATGCGCTCGGCGACTTCCACCGCTTCGGCCAAGAGCGTATCCGGCAGCACCAGGCAGAACTCTTCGCCGCCGTAGCGCGCCGACCAGTCGATCATGCGCACGCTGCGCTCCAGCACGCCGGCAAAGGCGCGCAGCACCGAGTCGCCGGTCGGCCAGCCGTAGGTCATGTTGATGTCGTGGAAGTGGTCGAGGTCGAGGAAGACCAGCGACAGCGCGCGGTGGTTGCGCTGCGCGGCTTCGAGTTCGCGCTCGACATGCTCGTCGAGGTAGCGCCGGTTGTGCAGGCCCGTCAGCGCGTCGCGGTAGGCGTCGCGCGTGGCCTCGTTCATCAGGCGCCGGCCCATCAGCGTGATCAGGCTGGTCACGCGCTCGGTCACGACCCGGGTGACGTTCTCGAAATGATCGACGCGCAGATCCTTGCCTTCGCTCGCCAACACTTCGGCCAGTTCGTCCACCACGATCAGGCGGCCACGCCCCTCGCTCTTCGCGCGATAAAGCGCCAGATCGGCCGCCTCGACCAGTTCATCGAGCGCGAGCTGCCCGCGCACGAAGGTCAGCCCGCCGCTGACCGACAGGGGCGCGCGCTGTGCCGCGCCGCCCGCTTGCGTGCCGCGCCAGTAGCCGCGGTTGCGCGCGCGGGCGCGTTCGCCGCCTTCGCCGGCGCCGGGCGAGATCGGGTAGCGGATGGTGCAGAAGTGCGCCACGAAACGCCGCGCGTCGTTGGCCACCGCGAGCTCGTCGTCGCGTCGCAGCATGACGACGAACTCATCGCCGCCCAGGCGCGCGATCAGGTCGTCCGGCGCGAACCAGTCGCGCAGGCAGTCGGCGACAAAAAGCAGGATCTCGTCGCCGATCGCGTGCCCGTAGCGATCGTTGATCGCCTTGAAATGGTCCAGATCGAGATACAGCAAACCAACCGTCGTGGTGCTGCCGACGCAGGTCTTGACCAGCTTTTCGGCACGCTCCTGCCAGGTTGACCGTCGCAGCAGCCCGGTCAGGCTGTCGTGATTCACCCGCGAGAGTTGTGCGCGTCGATGACGATGCAGTTCGGTCAGGCGCCACACCCGCCACGCCAGGAATTCTTCGACATCGGCGGCGCGCAGCACGTCGTGCAGCGAATCCGCCTCGGGCCGCTGGTCGAGCAACGCAAAGTAATCTTCGACCGCCGCGGCATCACTGATGATCAGCACCACCGGCAAGCCGCCCGCGGGCAGCGCAAGCTTCACGGCGGCAGGCTCGATCAGCAGGTCGGCGCGGATCACGAACACCGCGTCCGGATACTGGCTCTGCAGCCCTGGCGCCACACAACGCACATCGTGGCCCGCCTGCCGCAGCACCGCCGCGCGCACCTCGTCGGCATGCTCGATCCCGTCAGGGGTGACCCAATACACCTTTGCCTGCACCACACGCTCTCCATCGACAACGACCCGGCACGCCTCATGGCGTGGTCCGAGGGTCAGCTTAGCGTAACGGCAAGCCGATGCCCCAACTTGATGCAAACCATCATTGTCGCAAGAGGCACCGCTCAGGCAGTGCGCAGCGACGCGGACAAGGCCTCGCGCAACCAGAGCTGCGCTGGATCGGCGTGGGCACGTGGGTGCCAGCCCATCAGCACCGAGAAACCGGCGACGTCGCACGGCGGCGCGAGCACCGCGAGCGTTTGCCCCCAGGCGCGCGCGAGGCGGGCCGGCACGGTGGCGATCAGGTCCGACCCGGCAAGCACCGCAGGCACCAGCATGAAGCTATTGACCGAGATTGCAACGCGGCGCGAGCGCCCAAGCGCCGCCAGCGCTTCGTCCACCGTGCCGTGAAAGCCGCCGCCCGAGGGCGAGACCAGCACATGATCGAGCGCGCAGAAACGATCCAGATCGAGCGGTTCGGCTGCGGCCGGGTGCTCGCGCCGCATCACGCAGAGGAACTGTTCGTCGTAGAGCGGCCGTGCGTGCAACGCGGCCGGCATGGACGGGCGCGCGGCGAGCATCAGGTCGATTTCGCCGGCCGCCATCAGCTCGACCACGCCGCGCAGGTCGGCGGCCATCAAGGCAAGACGGCAGCCGGGCGCCTCGCGTGCAAGTCGCGCCGCCAGTGGCGCGCTCGCGGCATTGTGGATGGCGTCGCTGGCGACGATGCGAAAGGTCTGCTGAGCGGTGGCCGGGTCGAAGCGGCGGCCCGACGCAACCAGCCCCTGCAATTCGCCGAGCAGTTGCCGCAAGGGCGCGCGCAGGGCTTCGGCGCGCGCGGTCGGGGTCATGCCCCGCGCCGCCGGGATCAGCAGCGGATCGGCAAAGGCCTCGCGCAATTGCTTGAGCTGGGCCGACAGCGCAGGCTGCGAGAGCCCGAGACGCTGGCCGGCGCGGGTGACGTTGCGCTCAGCGAGCAAGACGTCGAGCGAGACAAGCAGGTTCAGATCAAGGCGCGGCGGGATCACAGGTATCGATGTCATGGATTATGGCTATCACGATAATCCATTTCTCCAATGCCTTGCAGCCCCCTAGGATGAAGCAATCGCACACCACAACCGGAGTTCAACGTGGCCTTCGCACAGCAACGCATCCTCATCATCGGCGGCAGCAACGGCATGGGGCTCGCCGCCGCACAGCGGCTTGCCCGCGCCGGCGCCGAGGTGTTCATCGCCGGTCGCTCGCAGGCGCGGCTCGACGCCGCCCGCGCGCAGATCGACGGACGCGTCGCCACGCTCGTCATCGACTTCACCGACGCTGCCTCGCTCGCCGGCGCAGCCGCGCAACTCGGCCGCCTCGACCACCTGGTGCTGGCCGCATCCAGCGAGGCCGCCTGGGGCCCGTTCGCGCAAACGCCGGCCGACGCCCTGCGCCGAGCGCTCGACAACAAGCTGCTCGGCTACTGGCAGGCGCTGCAGGTGATGCTGCCGATCCTGCGTCGCGACGGTTCGGTGGTGATGCTGAGCGGCGCCGCGTCGCGCACCGCGATGCCGGGCACCGCCGGCCTGGCGGCGGTCAACGGTGCGATCACGCAGATGGCACAGACGCTCGCGAAAGAGCTCGCGCCGCTGCGGGTGAATGTGGTCTCGCCGGGCCTGGTCGACACGCCGGCCTACGACGGCATGCCTGCCGACGCCAAGCGCGGCATGTTCGACAACGCCGCGCGGCACCTGCCGGCCGGCCGCACCGGCACCAGCGCGGACATCGCCGCCGCGATCGAATACCTGCTCGACAACGGTTTCACCACTGGCGCGCTGCTCGATGTCGACGGCGGCGCCCGCATGAGTCTTTAAGGATTACCCGATGAACGTACTGATCGTCTTCGCCCACCCCGAGCCGCAAAGCTTCAACGGCGCGCTGTTCGACACCGCCGTCCGGACGCTGCGCGAGGCGGGCCACACGGTAGCCACCAGCGACCTCTACCGCATGGGCTTCAACCCGGCATCGGACCGCCACAACTTCACCACCGTCAAGAACCCGGAGTTCCTGAAACTGCAGCAGGAGGAAATGCATGCGACCGAGACCCATGGCTTCGCGCCCGATATCGAAGCAGAGCTGGCCAAGATCGAAGCGGCCGATCTGATGATCTGGCAGTTCCCGCTGTGGTGGTTCGGCCTGCCCGCGGTGCTGAAGGGCTGGGTGGATCGCGTGTTCGCGATGGGCCGCACCTACGGTTACGGGCACATCTACGAGACCGGTGTGTTCAAGGGCAAGCGGGCTCTGTTGTCGCTGACCACCGGCGGACCGCAAGAGGCCTACACGCCGGAAGGCTTCAATGGCGACCTCGACGCGATCCTGCGGCCGATCCAGCGCGGCATGCTCGAATTCACCGGCTTCTCGGTGCTCAAGCCGCAGGTGCATTGGCAGCCGGTGCGCGTCGACGACGCCACCCGCGAGGCATGGCTGGCCGCCTGGGCCGACCGCCTGCGCAACATCGAAGCGGAATCACCGATTGCGGTCGGCCGCTACTGAGGCGAATCATCCGGCGGACGACGATCGCACGCCTGCCGGATCCTCGGCTGTGGTGTGATGACGCCGTTGCCTCACCTACAGACCCCATGCCTACACCGGACTTCACCGACCGCATGCCGGACCTGCGGATCCGCCCCGCCGAACGGCGCGATGCCGCCCGCATCGCCGCGCTGGGCATGCAGGTGTGGCTGCACACCTATGCCACCGGCGGCGTAAGCGGCGCGATGGCGGACTATGTGCTGAGCGAGTTCACGCTGGCGAAACTCGCGGCGCGCATCGAAGACCCGAAGCGTCTGGTGCTGGTGGCGGAGGAGGAAGACCACCTGCTCGGCTACGCGGTCACCAACTTCGACGCACGCCACGGCGACATCGCAAGCGAACTGGAAACGCTTTACGTGCAGGCGCATCTGCTCGGGCGCGGCATTGGCCATGCCCTGCTGCTGGCGGCACACTCGGCCGCCGCCCGCTACCACGGCGACAGCCGGCTCTGGCTGACGGTGAACGCGCAGAACGCGCGCGCGATCGCCTTTTATCAACGGCAGGGCTTCGTCGAAGCCGGCGAGACCGACTTCGAGCTGGGCGGCAAACCGCACCGCAACCTGCTGATGGTATCGCCGCCGGGCTGAGCCGCCGGCGCTCAGGGCGCGAGCGGGTCTTGCAGGCGGATCAGTTGGCGAACCGGCCGATAGGGCGTCATGCCGAACGGCAGCTCGGCACGGCACGTAGCTTCGTCAATAGCGCCCACATCGTGTTCCGCGAACAGCGGCACCACCGAGCTGGACAGCAGGGCCGTGCTCAGATCCGCCGCCCGCGCGGTCTCGCGCTCGATCGCATCGCTCACGACATGGCGGGTCGCGAGCAGGATCACCGCCGTGGCCAAGGCGTAGATGACGCAAGTCACCACTACGAGTTGCTGCCGGAGCGTGTTCATGAGCCTCGCGCAAGTCCTGACGGCAGCCAGTTTCTGCCCCTTTGTATTGACGGCGCCGGCCTTCGCGACTTGAGCGCAATCCGAGGGTGCCCGACTGCGCGGTGGCCGGCACGGGTGCGGCGTGCTAAGGTCTGCGCGTTCTGGTGATCGGTCGTGCGGGATAAAAAAGGCGGATTTGGCGGTAGGTGGCGCCGGGAATAACCCGGCAGCCCGAACGACCAGCCCAGGACACACCCATTACTCTCTTTGGAGAACCAAGATGAAACACAGCAAGCTGATCCTTGCGGTGTTCGTCAGTGCCATGGCTGCCGCCGTCATGGCCGACGAAATACCGCAGGAAACCATCGATGCATGCCAGAAGGCGGCCAACGCCAAGAAACTCAAGGGCGAGGCCTTCAGCAAATCGGTCGGGCAATGCATTGCCGCCAAGGGCAACAACAAGGCGGGCACCACGGCCGGCGGCGCCATGCCCGACGAGAAGGAGCGCGGCTGCGACGCGCAGGCCAACGCCAAGAAACTCACGGGCGACGCGCGCAAGACCTTCGTCGACCAGTGCCTCGCCACCGAGAACAAGGCGGGCGATTCGACGCTGAACGTTCCGGCCGAGAAGAAAGCCGCCTGCGATGCCGAAGCGAGTGCCAAGAAGCTCAAGGGGGCGGCACGCAACAGCTTCGTCACCAAGTGCGAGAAAGGCTGAACGGCTGCGCTGCACGATAGCGCCGTCACACGGCGGCGCAAGCTTTCGCACCAGAACCAGAAGGGGGCACAGCCGGCCCCCTTTTTTCATGGCAAGCCGCCTTGGCTTCGAACGCGCGCGACACGCGTGCGCCGCCGATTCAGCACGGCCGTGTCAGTTCCGCGATGCCAGCGCGGCTGGTTTGCCGCGCTCCGCGCCGAGGGAAGGTCTGAATAAGTGAGCGAGAGGGATGCAGCGCAAGGCGCGGCGCGCGCAGCGACCAAGACATATCAGATGGATAGGCGCGGAAGCGAGCACGCCGCAACGCAGCGATGCGCCATCGCAGCCACTTAGTCAGGCCTTCCCTAGACTTCGGCCCACATCCGCAATAGGTTGTGGTAGCTGCCGGTAAGGCGCACCAGTTCGCGCGTCTCGCCATGCTGCTGACGCAGTTGCGTGATCGCCAGATCCATCTCGAACAGCAGTGCACGCCGGCTGTCTTCACGCACCATGCTCTGCAGCCACATGAAGCAGGCCACGCGCTCACCGCGCGTCACAGGCTCGACCCGGTGCAGGCTGGTCGAGGGGTAGAGCACCAGGCTGCCCGCGGCGAGCTTCACTTCATGTTCGCCGTAGGTGTCTTCCACCACCAGTTCGCCGCCGTCGTAGCTATCCGGCTCGGCAAGAAACAGCGTGGCCGAGACGTCGGTGCGCACCGGGCGTCCGCCACCCCCCGGCAACCTGCGCACCGCATTGTCGACGTGGGCGCCGAAATGCTCGCCGCCGCCGTATCGGTTGAACAGCGGCGGATACATCTGGGCCGGCAGTGCGGCGGAGAAGAACATCGCGTTGCGCGACAGCGCGGCCAGCACGATCTCGCGCGCCTCGGCGATGACCGGGGATGATTCCGGCAACTGCCGGTTGCGCTTGACCTGCGCGCTCTGGCTGCCGGCCGTGACACGCCCGTCGGCCCAGTCGGCCGCCTCGAGCAAGTGGCGCAGGCGCCTGAGTTCGTCGGCGTCGAGGACCGAAGGGACTTCTATCAGCATGGTGTGTGATCCGGTGGCGGCGACCACCCTCTACAGGGCGGCCGCCGATTTGTCAGAAGTTGATGTCGAGCGTGACCGAGCCGGAACGGCCGACGCCCGGCACCACATGGCCGCGATACAGCCCGTCGTAGTAAAGCTTGTCGAGCAGGTTGTCGAAGTTCACCCGCAACGTGTAGCGCTGCCAGTTGTATTCGGCCATCGCGTCCCAGCGCGCGTAACCCGGCGCCCGGTTGGTGTAGTTCTCCGGCGGCGTGCGGCCGCTCATGCCCTGCACCCCGGTGCCGACCTTCCACGCACGCCATGCGTAAGTGGTCCACAGGCTGCCGGAATGACGCGGCGTGTTGCCCGGCACCTGGCCGACCTGCGACGCCGCCCCTGCGTCGATGAGCGCGTTCATGTAGGTGTAGCTGCCGTAGACCTGCCAGCCCGTCGCCAAGGCGCCGGCGAAGGACACTTCCACCCCGTTCGTGTGCCGCTTGCCCGAGAGCAGGTAGTTCGTCTGGCTGGCCGATTCCACATCGGTGTTGCGCTCGTGGTACTTCTCGGTCCGGAAAACAGCAGCAGACAGGTTGCCTGCGCCATCAAACAGCACCCACTTCGCACCGAGCTCGATGTTGCGGCTCTCTTCCGGCGGTGTATTGGCCGACCGTGCGTCGAACTGGTAGAGGTCACCGGAGGTTGCGAACGCACTGCCGGCGCTCAGGTAGTAAGTGGTGAAATCGTCCGGCTGGAACAGCAGACCCGTGCGGTAGCTCCACTTCCCGTCGCTGCGTTCATAGATCGGGTTCGGGTCCGCCGCGCTGGGGGTACGCACATAGCGGCCACTGAAGTCGTCATGGCGGGCGCCAATGAGCAGCTTCCAGTGTGCGGCGAAGCCGACAAGGTCCTGCGCATAGAAGGCGAGGCTCTCGGCGTCAAAGCTGTTCGGATTCGCACGCACCCGCTTGTCGATGACGGCCGCGTCGTTGCGCGCATCACCAATCGTGGCGGCAGGCTTCGTGCCGGCGCCGGTGTAGCTCCAGCGCGCATCGGACTCGCGCCCGATCTCGATACCGGCGGCAATCTGGTGCTGCATGCCGAAGACGAATTCGTCGGCGGTATAGTCGGACTGCAGGAAGCGCTGCGCGTACTCGCCGCCGCGTGTCTGGTTGCCGCGCACCACCGGCGTCGCGTCGGTGATCGGCGCGTTCAGCGGCCACTGGCCGGTACCGTTGCCGCTGTTGACGCCCGCCGTGGTGGCCCACAGGTCGCGCTTGTATTCGCCGTAGCGCGCGACCGTGCGCAGCTGGCGCTGGCCGTCGAAACGGTGCGTCCACCTGAGCGTGCCGATGTCGGCGGAATCGCGCTGCGTGTCCTGCCTCAGTCCGTACCACTTCTGCGCCGCCTCATCGACCGGGCGACCATTACGCCAGCGAAAGCCGTAGTCCGGGTTGTCGTCATAGTCGAGGTGATAGTAGGCGACATCGAACTCGTTGGCGCTGCCGATGCCCCAGCGCACGCTCGGAGCGATGCCCTTGCGCTCGGTCGTGGGCCCTTCGCGCCCCGGTTCGCCACCGGTGTACATCGCGTTGATGCGGACAGCCGCGTCGTCGGCGATGACACGGTTCACATCGGCAACGATGCGCTGGTAGTTGTCGAAGCCCAGCGTGGCGGAGACGCGCCCCTGATTATCGAGGTAGGCCTGCTTGCTGACCTGGTTGATCACGCCGCCGGTGGTGCCCCGCCCGAACAGCATCGATGCGCCGCCCTTGAGCACCTCGACCTCGTCGGTGTTGAACAGATCGCGGTTGTACTGGCCGACATCCTTGATGCCATCGATGTAGATGTCGTTCGCCGCCGAGAAGCCGCGGATGTTCATGTTGTCGCCGATGCGGCCGCCCTCGCCGGCGTTGAAGGTGATGCCGGCGACGTTCGACAGCGCCTCGCGCATCGTGTCCTGCCCGCGGTCGCGGGTCAGCTGCTCGGGCACGGCGCTGTAAGTGTTGGGAATTTCATGCGGCAACTGCTTGGTCTTGCCGATCGTTGTCGTGCCCGGCTGGTAGGTCTGGCGCGGTGCGTCCGGCACCTCGCGCGTGGCCTCGACCGGCACTTCCTTCAGCGTGTTCTCGGCGGGCTCGTTGCTGCGCTGCGCATGCGCGCCCTGCGCCGCGAGCAGGCTTGCCGCGATCAGTGACGCAAGCGGTTTCTTTCGACTCTTGATGCTCACAAGTGACTCCGTGGGGTTGGGGTTGGCGCTTCCGCACTTAGTGGCGGATTGCGTCGGGTTTGGTAACGAACTGGATGCGGGTGAGCCCCGCCTGCGCCGCGTCGGCGATCAGCTTGGCGACATCGCCGTAGGGCACGCTCTCATCGGCCAGCAACTGGATCTCGCTCTCCGGCTTGTCGCGGCCGAGCGTCGTCAGCCGCTCTGTAAGTGCCTCGCGGGTGATCGGCTCGCCGTTCCAGTGCGGCTGGCGCGCGGCATCGATCGCGATGCGAAGCGGATCCGGTGGCGTCTGCATCGGTGCGGTGCTGGCGCGCGGCAGTTGCAGCTTCACCGCCTGCGACACCGAGGCGGTGACCATGAAGATCACCAGCAACACCAGCATCACGTCGATCAGCGGCACCATGTTGATTTCGGCGCGCGGCGCGCCGACTTCGGATTCGAAACTCCCGAATGCCATGGCGGGCGACCTCAGGCCACCTGGCCGCGCGTGCGCGCCGCCAGGCTCATCACACGCTCGCCGGTCTGGCGCGCATCCTGGCTGCCAAGATCGGTCTTCACACCGGTCGACAGGAAGGCGAACACGTCGTACGCGAAGGCGTTGAGCTGCGAGAGCGTCTTCGCGTTCTCACGCGCGATCAGGTTGTAAGCCAGCGCCGCCGGAATCGCGACCGCGAGCCCCACACCCGTCATGATCAACGCCTCGCCAACGGGGCCGGCGACCGCCTCAAGGGTATTGGTGCCCGCCGCGCTGATCGCCGACAGCGCGTGGTAGATGCCCCACACGGTGCCGAAGAGGCCGACGAAGGGCGCGATCGATGCCACCGAGGCAAGGAAGGTAAGGCCGTTCTCGAGCCGCGTACGGTCCTGCTCGATCGCACGGCGCAGCGCACGGGTGAGGAATTCGTCCGGGCTCGCCGACGCAATCACGCCGGCAACTTCACGGCCACGGGTGCGCAGGGTATCCACCGCGTTGAAGCCGTGGTGCACCAGATGCGAGAACGGGTCGGTCACGCCACGGCCGCGCAGCCACTGCGCGATCTCCTCGATCGACGCGGCCTGCCAGAAGTGCGTCAGAAAACCGCGGCTCGCGCGGCGCTGGCGGACACCAGTCACAAGACGCGTGAGGATCAGCGTCCAGCTACCGATGCTGGCCGCCAGCAAGATCACGAAAGTGCCACGGATCACGCCGTCGGCTTGGGCAATCAGGGGGCTGAGGTTGGCGAGGGCTTCCAAGATGGGCTCCAGTCAAAATGGGCGAAGGCGGTCGTATGCCGCCGTCGCGGGTCAATGCAGGATGAAAGGAATGGGCACCAGCACCCATTCGGCGATCGCTTCGCTACCGCGGCGGGCGGGTACGAATTTCCAGCGGCGCACCGCTTGCAGCGCCGCTTCGTCGAGCCGGCTGAAGCCGCTGCTGCGTTGCAGTTCCACCTGGCTTGCGGCGCCACTCGGCTCGACCCGCACGCGCAGCACGACGCGGCCTTGCTCGCCGAGTCGGCGCGAGAGCGAGGGATAGTCCGGGCGCGGGTTCTGCAGGTAGTCGGCATCAAAGCGCGGCGCGCTGACCGGCGCCGGCTCCGCGCTGGCCTCGCCGCCGGCGGGTGGCGACGCGGGCGCGGCCACCGGCACAGCCGGCGCATCGTTGCTTGCCACGCTGCTGGCCGGTGCGCTGACGACGGTCTCACGCACCGGGCGCGGTTGCGGCTGGCTCGTCGGTCGCGTGTTCGTCTGCGGCAAGGGCTTCGGCGGCGTAACCGGCGCGGGCTCCGCCTGCGGCGCCGGTGCCATGGCGACCGATACCGACATTGACGCGATGCGCGGCATCGTCACGGACGGCGCACGCGTCACCACGAATACCCAGAGCACCAGCGCATGGGCAAGGATCGCAGCGATCGGAATCCAGAATCGGTGTGTCGGCACCGGCAGGGCGAATTGCATGGTGTGGGGCTCAAGAAAACGCGGGCACGACTGCGTCGAGCCCGCTTTCGAAACGCGAATTATTCGCATTTGCACTTATCGCGTCAACCCGAGAGCCTGTGGCTGGGCTGACGCCGCAGTCGTGCCGCTCGTGTTTGCTCAACAAATCGCGTTGATCGGCGCTGCCTTGACACGCCGCAAGGCCCCCCGGACGGCCACGACATACCCTCGCCGGGCTCATTTCTGGAGGGCTGTCTTGCGTAAACCCGAACTTGTCTGCCCCGCCGGCAGCCTGCCTTCGCTCAAGGCCGCGATCGACCACGGCGCCGACGCCGTCTACATGGGCCTGAAGGACGCCACCAACGCGCGCAACTTTGCCGGCCTGAATTTCGATGCGGCCGCGGCGCGTGAGGGCATCCGCTACGCGCACGCCAAGGGCCGCAAGGTGCTCATGGCAATCAACACCTTCCCGCAGGCGGGCCAGTCCGCCACCTGGCGACGCGCGGTGGACACCGCGGCCGACTGGGGCGTCGACGCGGTGATCCTGGCGGACGCGGCCTTGCTCGACTACGCGGCGAAAACCCATCCGAACCTGCGACGCCATCTTTCGGTGCAGGGGTCGGCAACCAACTACGAAGCGATCAACCTGTGCCGCGATCTCTTCGGCATCGAGCGCGCCGTGCTGCCGCGCGTACTGACGGTGCCGCAGGTGGAGCATGTGATCCAGAACACCCCAGTCGAGATCGAAGTGTTCGGCTTCGGCAGCCTGTGCGTGATGGTGGAAGGGCGCTGTTTGCTGTCCAGCTACGCCACCGGTGAATCACCGAACACCGCCGGCGTCTGCTCGCCGGCCAAGGCGGTGCGCTGGGCGCAGACGCCGCAGGGCATGGAATCTCGCCTCTCCGGCATCCTCATCGACCGCTACGGCAATGACGAGCCGGCCGGTTACCCGACGCTGTGCAAGGGCCGTTTCGAGGTCAATGACGAGACCTACTACGCACTGGAAGAGCCGACCTCGCTGAACGTCGTCGCGATGCTGCCGGATCTGATGAAGATCGGCGTCTCGGCGATCAAGGTGGAAGGGCGCCAGCGCAGCCCCGCCTATGTCGCGGAAGTCACCAAGACGCTGCGCGCCGCGATCGACGCGGCCGTCAGCGAAGGCGCGCGTTACCACGTCAAACCCGCCTGGCAGGCAGGCCTCGGCAAACTCGCCGAAGGTCAGCAGCAAACCCTCGGCGCCTACAGCCGCCCGTGGAAATGAGTCGTTCGATGAAGCTCTCTCTTGGTCCCCTGCTTTACTTCTGGCCGCGCGATACCGTGATGGCCTTCTACGCCGAAGCGGCCGCATGGCCGGTCGACACCATCCACCTTGGCGAAGTGGTCTGTAGCCGCCGCCAGCAGATGCGTATGGCCGACTGGCTGGATCTGGCAAAAACGCTCACCGCCGCGGGCAAGGAAGTCGTGCTGTCGACGCAGGCGCTGCTGGAATCGGAATCCGAACTCAAGACGCTGCGCCGCCTCGCCGAGAACGGTGAATTTCTCGTCGAAGCGAATGACCTGGGTGCGGTGAACTGCCTGCGTGGAAAAGGCCCCTTCGTGGCCGGCCCGCACCTGAACATCTACAACGCCGATACGCTTGCGCTCTACGCCGGACTCGGTGCGACCCGCTGGGTGCCGCCGGTCGAGATGAGCCGCGAGCGACTCGCCACGGTGCTCGAAGGCAAACCGGCGGGCATCGAGACCGAGCTCTTTGCCTGGGGCCGGCTGCCGCTGGCCTTCTCGGCCCGCTGCTTCACTGCGCGCCACTTCAACCTGCGCAAGGACGACTGCGAATTCCGCTGCCTCGAGTTCCCGGACGGCCTGCAACTCGACACCCGCGAAGGTCAGCCCTTCCTCGCGATCAACGGCATCCAGACGCAGTCGGCGGCGAGTCATTCCTTGCTTGGTCACCTGGCCGAAGTGCAAGCCCTCGGTGTTGAACGCCTGCGCATCAGCCCGCAAGCGCAGCACACCGAAGCACTCATCAAGCACTTCCGCGCCGAACTCGCGGGCCAGACACCCCCGGATGCCACCAAGCTGGCGCCCACCACCACCTGCGACGGTTACTGGCGCGGCGTGCCCGGAATCCAAATGGAACAACACGATGCCCTTGCCTGACTTCACCCTGCCCGCCCCGTTCGCGGCAATCGCTCGCCACCTGCCTGAAGCACCAGCGGCATTCGCCTTCACGACCGCTTTGAACTTCGCCAAACGCGCCGGCAAGCTCGCCGGCGACTGGGCGTTCCTCGAAGGCCGCACGGTGCGAATCGAGGTCGAGGATCTGGGCGCTGGCGTCACCTTCACCGCTGCGGCCGGTCGCTTCCGCCCGGTCGGCAGCGCAGCGGAAGTGCGTTTCGCTGCCCGCGCGGCGGACTACCTGAAGATCGCACTGCGCGAAGAAGACCCCGACACGCTGTTCTTCCAGCGCCGCCTGAAGATCGAAGGCGACACGGAACTCGGGCTGGAACTGAAGAACCACCTCGACGCCCTCGAACTGCCCGCCTTCCTCGACCGCCTGCGTCCGCACTGAACGCGCTCACCGGCCTGCAATGGCCGGTGAACGAGGCATCGCCCAGCGGCCCGGCACACGCGATCGATTCGCGCCCGTTCGGCCTGACGCATCGCACGCACCGCCGCGCCCGCCGGGGGCATTCGCTTGTCATGCTCAAACCCAAGCCCGGCGCGGGTTTGCGGAATGTTAATCCCTGTGTCGACGTGACGCAGTTCACCGACGCAAGTCCCCCGGCACGGCACTCTCCGATCAGGCATCATCCGCACTGCGGCCGGGCAACGCTGTGCATTCGTTCGCCTCGCCCGATAACGTTTCTTGCACGAAGGCGGGACCCCGATGTGCCAGCTGCTTGGCATGAACTGCAATACGCCAACGGACATCTGCTTTTCGTTCACTGGCTTCCAGGCGCGAGGCGGTCTGACCGACCACCATCGCGATGGGTGGGGTATTGCCTTTTTTGACGGCTGTGGCGTGCGTGTCTTCCTCGACGCGCAGGCAACGGTGGAATCGCCGATTGCGTCGCTGGTACGCAGCTACCCGATCCGCTCGAAGAACGTCATCGCGCACATCCGCAAGGCCACTCGCGGCGCGGTCGGTCTTGAGAACACGCACCCGTTCCAGCGCGAGTTGTGGGGCCGCTACTGGATCTTCGCGCACAACGGCCATCTGCGCGATTTTTCGCCACCGTTCGACGGTAGCGTGCTGCCGGTCGGCGCGACCGACAGCGAGCGCGCGTTCTGCTGGATATTGCAAAGCCTGCGCAGCCGTTTCCCGGCTGGCGAACCAGAAGCGCAGGTGCTGTACCACGCGCTGCGCGAGCTGGCTGCCAGCATCGGCCGGCACGGCGAGTTCAATTTCCTGCTCTCGGACGGACGCCGGCTGTATGCGCACTGCGCCTCGCGTCTCGCGTACGTCGTGCGCAAAGCGCCTTTCGGCGTCGCACACCTAAAGGATCAGGACCTCAGCGTCGATTTCAAGGAAGTGACCACGCCTCACGACCGGGTGGCGGTGCTGGCGACAACGCCCTTGACCGACGACGAAGCGTGGCAGCAGGTGCCTCGCGGCACGCTGCTTGCATTCAAGGATGGTGAAGCCGAACACTTCGACGACATGAGCACCGGTGCCGGATGTGAACCGGGTTGCAGTCTGGAGGCTGCCGCATGAGCACTGATGCTTGCGAACTCTGCACCACTGCCTGTGGCGAGGTCCTCTGGCAGGACGCCGACTGCCGCGTCATCAAGGTCGACGATCCAGGCTACCCCGGCTTCTGTCGCGTGGTCTGGAATGAGCATGTTGCCGAAATGAGCGATCTGAGTGATGAACAACGCACCCGATTGATGCATGTGGTCTGGGCCACCGAGCGCGTGATCCGTGAATTGATGCAACCAAAGAAGATTAATCTGGCGAGCCTGGGGAACGTGGTGCCGCATCTGCACTGGCATGTGATCCCGCGCTTCGCCGACGATCCGCACTTCCCGCAACCGGTCTGGAGCAGCGCGCTGCGCACCGGTGCGGTGCGGGATGCGCCGGCGAGCGAAACGCTGGCCGCAGCGCTGGCCGCAGCACTGTCGCTGGTTTAGGCCGGGCGACAACAAGAAGACAGACAAGAACGCGCAGCACAACGCCGTCCTGGACGGCACGGAGAGGAACAGCACATGGCCATCGCGACCGAAAATCGGCCCGATTTCAGCAACCCGGATACCTGTCTGGCCTGGCTCGCAAGCCTGAACCCGACGAATCTGCACGAGGCGCACAGCGCCTTGTCGGCGATGTTCAGCGCGCTTGCCGAGACGCCGCCGCTGCCGGCCCGCCACCTTGAGGTGCTGGAGGCAGCGCGCAGCCCGGTCGAGTTCGTGCAGACCGAACTGGCGCGGCGCTATGCCGCGCGGCCCCTGCCGCCAGTCAGCCAGGAAGACGAAACGCTGCGTATCGTGCTCGAGCTTTGGCAGCACATGTTGCGCAGCTACACCCTGATCGCGCAGCGCAGCGCGCTCGACCCCGCCTTCATCGACCGTCGCCCGATGCTGGCCCAGCGCCGCATCCACTACCACGGCGCGCTGATCATCGAGTACTTCCGCGCGCGTCGCGAAGTCCCGCCGGGGATGTGGTCTGAACTGCATCGTTTGTACGGTGCAGCCGAGGACTGGAGCGTCGCGACCGTGCGCGTCGCCGAGCCGCTCAACGAGACGTGGCGTGCGCAGAGCTGCGCAGAAGCCTATATCGCAATCCTGCTGACCGACGCCTCCAACCCGTATGGACGCACGCCGCGCGAATTCACCTGGATCTTGCGCTGGGCCCAACGCTTTGCGCCGCACTGCTCGATTCACACCGACGTCAGCGTCGATGAAAAGTCCGCTTACGCCATCGACCTGTCGCAGGACTTTGGTCTGCGTCCGATAGCGGTGGCCACGGCCGGCAAGTCGCTGCGGCGGGTCGATAGCCAGCGGCTGGCCGCGCACATCCAGGCCGTCGTGGCGCAGTTCAAACGTGGCGCCTCGCCAGCATCGCTCGGCTTGGGTGAAGACTGCGTGCAGCCGGCATGCGCGCGACTGCTCGTTTCCCTCTATCGCCCGTGGGGCCTTGCCGCCGCCGGGCGGCGCTTCCCGCGTCGCAGCAGCGCCGGCTCGATCCAGATCGCCACAGACCTGCCCTCGATCGGCTTTTTCGTCGCGGGCCGGCCCTTCGAACAGCCGTCCGAAATGCGCGCGGGCACCTTCCGCGACACGATGTCGGTCTACACGATCGGCGAACAGGTCGAATCCGCAGCGCGTAGTGAAGCCGAAACCTACGCCCGCGCAGCGCAGCTCGGGTTGGTGCTGGAGCACTGGGAAATTGCTGACCAGTCGTTGCAAGGCTTCCGCATCGCGCGCCACACGTCCGGATCGCGGATCGATCACCGCCAGCTGGTGGCGCTGCGGCCAGCCGACGGCGAGAACTTCCTGCTCGCAGAGATCAGCTGGCTGATGTACCGCGGCAACGGCCAGCTTCTCGCCGGCGTTTCGCTGATGGCAGGCGTGCCGCAGATGGTCGGTGCGCGCATCCGCAACGCCAATGGCGTGGGCCTGCGCGAGAACTACCACCAGGCCTTCATCCTGCCAGCGGTGCCGGCGCTCAAATCGGAATCGTCACTGGTGATCCCGGCAGGCTGGTATCAGGCCGACCGGGTGATCGATGTGCACGGCGAGAAACCCTTCACTGCACGCATCTTGCGTCTGGTGGCGCGCGGGACAACCTTCGACCGCGTTACCTTCGAGCGCCTGCCAGCCTGATTGCGGCGCCCGGTAGTATCGGGCGCCCGCTCAAGCGTCGGTCGGACGCGCGATCCGTTCGGCCGGAAAGGCCGCGGCGAAGGTCGAGCCGTGCCCGGGCCGTGACTCGATCTGCAGCGTCGCCTGATGTCGGCTGAGCGCGTGCTTGACGATCGCCAGACCAAGCCCGGTGCCGCCACTCTCACGTGAACGGCCACGATCGACGCGGTAGAAACGCTCGGTCAAGCGGGGAATGTGCTGTGGTTCGATACCCAGCCCGGTGTCGGTGACGGCAAAGCGTGCGCCGCCGCCAGCGGCAACGTTCCAGCGCAGGTCGATGCGCCCGCCGGCCGGCGTATAGCGGACGGCATTGGACACCAGATTGAGCATGGCGCTGTGGATTTCCTTGCGTGACCCGCGCAGGTTGGCCGGGCCGTCGAAATCGAGCGTGATTTCGTGACGTCCGGAAGACAGCGCGCGCCCCTCTTCAAGGATCGTATTGAGCAGCGACGCCATCTGCACGGTTTCGTCGTAGGACGCCGCGGCGCTGGTTTCGAGCGCAGCCAGTTGCAGCAGGTCTTCGACCAGATGCTGCATGCGATCGGCCTGCTCGCTGGCCAGATGCAGGTAGCGGCGCACATCTTCGGGGGGCAGTTCGTCTATCAGGTCATCGAGGGTTTCGAGAAAACCCGACACCACCGTGAGCGGTGTCTTGAGTTCGTGCGACACGTTGGCCACGAAATCGCGCCGCATGGTTTCGAGCTTCTCGAACTGAGTCACGTCACGCGACAGCACCATGCTCTGGTCTTCGCCGAAGGGCACGATCTGGATCGAGAGCACCGTGCCCGCCTGACGCGACAGGCGGCAGGTCAGGGGCTCGGCGGTGCGCGTGCCGGTCAGGTAGGCCACGAAGTCGGGCTGACGGACGAGATTGGTGAGCGGCTTACCGACATCCCGCGCGCCTTCGAGGCCAAAGTGCTGGGCTGCCGCCGGGTTGATCCACTCGATGAAATGCTCCGCCGACAGCAGGATCACGCCCGATGGCATGGCGGTGGTCGCTTCGCGGAAACGTGCCAATGCTTGCGCCAGCCGGTCGCGCTGGTCGAGGCTGACGCGTGCGCGCCGCGCCAGATCGGCGTAGACGTAATCCCACACGCCGAATGCCTGCGGCAGCGGCGCGCCGATCGGCTCACGCGACCACAGCACCAGCTTCTTCAGGCAACGAATGTGGTACAGGAACAGCGCACCGAGCTGCAGCGAAAACACTGCCAGCGCGGCCGTGCCGCCCAGCAGCGGCCAGAAAATCAGCGCGATGACAAGAAAGGCAATCAAGGCACCGCTGAAACCGCCCCAGACGTATCCAGCAGGCCGCATCGATTGTCCTTATTCGCTGACGGCAGTGACGTCTGACGAGAAACGGTAGCCCGCACCACGCACGGTCTGGATCAGTGCGTCATGCGACGTCGGTTCGAGGGCGCAGCGCAGGCGCCGGATGTGCACGTCCACCGTGCGCTCCTCGACAAACACATGGTCGCCCCATACCTGGTCGAGCAACTGCGCACGCGAATGCACACGTTCAGGGTGCGTCATCAGGAAGTGCAGCAGCCGGAATTCGGTCGGGCCGAGCGAGAGCGGCGTCGCGCCGGCGCTGACGCGATGCGTGGCGGGGTCGAGCCGCAGGCCGCCCAGTTCAACCGCATCGTCGGTCACCTGCGGCGCGCGGCGCCGCAGCAGCGCCTTGATGCGTGCGACAAGCTCGCGCGGCGAGAACGGTTTGGTGATGTAGTCGTCGGCACCGATTTCCAGCCCCGAGACCTTGTCCGCCTCGTCGGAACGGGCGGTGAGCATGATGATCGGGATCGCGCGGGTGCGTTCTTCCGCCCGCAGGCGCTTCGCCAGTTCGATGCCGGAGATGCCGGGCAGCATCCAGTCGAGCAGCACGAGATCCGGCAAGGCGTCACGCACGATGCGCTGCGCGGTTTCGGCGTCCGCGGCGCGCACGACGGTATGCCCGGCGCGGGTGAGGTTGGCGGCAATCAGTTCTTGGATTGCGGGCTCGTCTTCGACAAGGAGGATGTTGGCTGGCATGGCGTAACTCCGGTCGCCTCCGGGTAGAGGGTTCGGCCGCGAGTCTATTGCGTTCAGTTGAACGATTTATTACACGTCATGCGAATGAAACACAATCGCTCGTTTCGCTGACGTCCGGACGACACATGACACTCTGGCGACAGACTTCCCGCGCGGCCCTGCGCAGCATTGTCGCGCGCCGTCCCGCGCGCCGCCGGGGTCGTCCGATGAACCACCATTACGATGCACTTGAATCTCGCCCTCCCGCGCTGCGCGAAGCCGCGCTGATGGCGCGCCTGCCGCGGCTGGTGGCTCTGGCGCAGACCCGCGCCCCGGCGTTCGCCCGCATGCTGCGCGAGGTCGACGCTGCAGGTATCACGTCGCGCGCAGCACTGGCCCAACTGCCTGTGCTGCGCAAGTCAATGCTGCTTGCGTTGCAGAAACAGCAGCCCCCGTTCGGCGGCTGCGCGACGGCGGAATGGGGCCCCGAATGTGCGCGCGTGTTTGCGTCCCCCGGCCCGATACACGAGCCGGAGGCACCCCGGCGCGACTACTGGCGCACCGCCCGCGCGCTGCATGCGGCGGGATTCCGGGCGGGGATGCTGGTGCACAACACGTTTTCGTATCACTTCACGCCGGCCGGATCGATGCTCGAATCCGGCGCGCATGCGCTCGGCTGCACGGTGTTTCCGGCTGGCACCGGGCAGACCGAGCTGCAGCTGCAAACCATGGCCGCGCTGCAGCCGCACGCCTATGTCGGCACGCCATCCTTCCTGCGCATCCTGCTCGAAAGAGGCGATCAGCTCGGGCTGGCCAGCCCCCGCCTCAAACACGCCGCGGTCTCGGGGGAAGCGTTCCCGCCCGCGCTGCGCGACCTGCTGGCGAACTGCGGCATCGAAGGCTTCCAGATCTATGCGACCGCCGATCTGGGCACGATCGCCTACGAAACTGCCGCGCGCGACGGCCTGGTGGTTGAAGAGGATGCCGTGGTCGAGATCGTCCGGCCCGGCACCGGCGATCCGGTGGCCGACGGCGACATCGGCGAGGTCGTGGTGACCGTCTTCAACCCGACCTACCCCCTGATCCGCTACGGAACCGGCGACTTGTCACGCGTATTGCCGGGCACCAGCCCGTGTGGCCGCACCAACATGCGACTGGCCGGCTGGCTCGGGCGCGCGGATCAATCGGCGAAGATCCGCGGCATGTTTGTCCATCCGGTCCAGATCAACGAAGTGCTGCGCCGCTTCAGTGAGGTCCGGCGCGCCCGATTGGTGGTGGACAACCCCGAAGGACCGGACCGGGTGCGCTTGCAATGCGAAGCCACCGAGGCCAGCGCCGCGCTGGCTGACGCGCTGGCCGTGGGCTTCCGCGATGTGACGAAACTGCGCGCCGAGATCCAGTTGCTCGACCCCGGCACACTGCCTGACGACGGCAAACTGATCGACGACCAGCGTCGCTTTGACTGACCCGCCGCCCAGGCCGACGCCGCGACGGGCGGCTCAGGTCGGCAGATTGCGTGGCTTGTGCTTGGCCTTGGCGAACACGCGATCAAACAGCCAGTTCGGCGCAATCGCGAGGATCCGGGCAACCACCCCCATCCGCCACGGGATCACCGTGTAACTGGCGTTGCGGTCGATCGCGCGGGCAAAGCGTTGCGCCGCATCGTTCGCATCGATGATGAAGGGCATCTTGTACGGGTTCTTGGCGGTCAGCGGGGTACGGATGTAGCCCGGCGCAATCGTCACGACCTTGACGCCGCTGGCACGCATCTCCACCCGAAGGGCTTCGAGATACTTGACCGCCGCGGCCTTCGAGGCCGAGTAGGCACTCCCGCCCGGCAATCCACGCACGCCGGCGACCGAGGCGATGCCCACCAGCTTGCCCTGGCCACGTTCGCGCATCGGCACCACGAAGGGGTGAAAAGTGGCGAACATGCCCAGCACGTTGGTGCGCATGACCGCTTCGAAGACCTGGAAATCTTCCGCATGCTCGGTCAGCACCCCGACCGATATGCCGGCGTTGGCGATCACGATGTCCGGCAGGCCGTGTCGCGCAACGAAGGCCTCGGCGGCAAGCTTCATTGCGGGCAGGTCGGCCACATCGGCCGAGAGGGCCATGTGGCCCTCTCCGGGCAGGGACCTGACGAGATCGTCGAGCTTTTCCGCACGCCGTGCCACCAGCCCCAGCACCGCGCCACGCGCCGCATAGTGGCGCGCAAGCGCTTCGCCGATGCCGCTGGAGGCGCCGGTCAGGAAGACGCGTTCGCGCGACCCTGCGGCCGCCGTCTGCTGCGTCACTTGCGCCCGCGCTCGGTGCGCGCGCGCGCGATCAGCTGATCCACCACCACGAGTGTGCCGTCGAGCGAGTTGGTCATGCTCGGCGCAGTCATGAACTTGCCGTCGACGACCATCGTCGGCACGCCCTGGATCTGGTAGGCGGCGGCGACCTGGGTGGCGCGTTGCAGCTTGCTGCCCACCGAGAAGGAACGGAAGTTCTCATTGAACTTCGCCACGTTGATCCCGCTCTTCTGCAGCCAGGCGTTGCGTGCCGCCTCGTCTTCCAGCGGCACATGGTCGTTGTGCACGGCCGAGAAGGTGAGCGGCACCATCTTTTCGGTCTCGCCCATCACTTCGTAGGTCAGGTACATCTTGGCCAACACCGCCCACGCATCGCGATTGAAGGTGATCGGAATGCGACGGAACAGCACATCCTTGGGCAGGCGCTTGACCCACCCCGCCACCGAGGGTTCCAGCTCATGGCAGTGCGGGCAGCCGAAGGAGAAGAACTCGATCACCTCAACCCGGTCGCCGCTTTCAGTGGGCTGGGCCGGGTTGATGGCGCGGAAGTCCTTGCCCACCTGCAGCGCCTTCTGCGCGAGTGCGGGGGAAGTCACCGCCGCCAATGCGGCAAACGACGCAAGCTGCTTGATCAGGTCACGACGATTCATTCAGAACGGCTCCGTTGGTTTCAGTGTCCGGACTGCGAGGCAGCCGGTACGCTAGGTTTGACCTTGACGACACTCGATTCGATACCGGCCTGCGCCAGCTGCGCACGCGCCGCGTTCATGTCTTCCGGCTTGGCATACGGGCCGATGCGCACGCGATGCAAGGTTCCCTTGTCGCCGGCGTCGACCCGTTGCACCGTCGCCTCGACCCCCATCAGGGCAAGCCGCGCCTTCAGGTTGTCGACTTCGGACGGATCGGCGAACGCGCCAAGCTGCAGGAAGAATCGATCCGCGGTTTCGCTTTTGGTTCCCGGCTTGGCGCCGTCGGCCGAGGGGAGCGTCGCCTGATCGCCCTTGGGCAGGATGTCGTAGAAATCGAACTTTTTCTCGCCTTCAGGCGCCGACTGGGCCGCAGGCGGATTAGCCGCGTGCGCCGCCGTGCCGGTGTCCGCAGGCTTTTCCACCGGCTTGTCGCCGGGCTTGCCGGGCAGCGCGATCGGCGCGGTCGGAATGCTTTGCGGCGCATCCCCAGCGCCGCCGCTCTTCTGGAAGTTGTAGGGCCGCGAGAAGTACCAGGCCAGCGCGGCGGCGATCAACACGCCGATGACAAGACCGACGAACACGCCGATCAGGGTGCTGCCATGGTTGCTGTTGCGGGCGGCCGGTTGGCGCGGTTTCTGAGCGCGGCTCATCATGTATGGGCGATTGGACGGTAACGCGGCAGTATAGCGTGCTGCCCGTTGCCACGCCGACGCTGCCGGCTTTGTGGCGCGGAGCTTTGCTGCCAGAGTCTGGTATCTTCCGCGTTCCGGCCCCTGTGGGGTGCCGGCCCACCCAACCCCGACCAGCCCCCGCTCCCTGTGCGCCTGTTCCGTTTGATCAAGATCGTGCATGTCAGCGCCCGTTTCGGGCTCGACCGCATCGTGCTCGACAGCACCTCGGAGCGGCTCTCGGCCTGGGCCGGCCGTCTGCTGTTCTGGCGCGACCTGTCGGCACCGCGCGCGGTACGCCTGCGCGAAGCGCTCGAATCGCTCGGCCCGATCTTCGTCAAGTTCGGCCAGGTGCTGTCGACCCGTCGCGATCTGGTGCCCACCGACATCGCCGACGAACTGGCCAAGCTGCAAGACCGCGTACCCCCCTTCCCGACCGAACAGGCGTTGGCGCTGCTCGAAGTCGACTACGGCCGGCCGGTGGACGCGGTTTTCAAGCACTTCGAGCGGGTGCCGGTGGCATCCGCTTCGATTGCACAGGTGCACTTCGCCGAGTTGCATGACGGCACGGAGGTCGCGGTGAAGGTGGTCAGGCCCGGCATCGAGCGCGTCATCGAGCATGACCTCGGCTTGCTCGAAGCGGCGGCCTACCTGATCGAGAGAGTCTGGGTGGACGGCCGGCGCCTGAAGCCGCGCGAGGTCGTCGCGGAATTCGCCAAGCATCTGCGCGACGAACTGGACCTGATGCGCGAAGCCGCCAATTGCTCGCAGCTGCGCCGCAACTTCAAGGGTTCGTCGCTGTTGATCGTGCCCGAGGTGCATTGGGACTACTGCACCTCGCGGGTGATGGTGATGCAGCGCATGACCGGCACGCCGATCTCGCAGCTGACACGGCTGCGCGAGCAGGGCGTTGACCTCAAGGCGCTGTCGCGCGCCGGCGTCGAGATCTTTTTCACCCAGGTCTTCCGAGACGGTTTCTTCCATGCCGACATGCACCCGGGAAACATCTTCGTTTCCGGCAGCGGCAAGTACATCGCGCTGGATTTCGGCATCATGGGTACGCTGGAAGAGCGCGACAAGCAGTACCTCGCGCAGAACTTCATCGCCTTCTTCCGGCGTGACTACAAGCGCGTCGCGCAGGCCCACGTCGACGCCGGCTGGGTGCCGGCGGGCACGCGCGTCGATGAGTTCGAGAGCGCGATCCGCGCCGTCTGCGAGCCGATCTTCGACAAGCCGCTCAAGGACATCTCCTTCGGCAAGACGCTGCTGCGCCTGTTCCAGACGGCGCGCCGCTTCCAGATGGAAGTGCAGCCACAGCTGGTGCTGTTGCAGAAGACCCTGCTCAACATCGAAGGCCTCGGTCGCGACCTCGACCCCGAACTGGATCTTTGGAAGACCGCCAAGCCCTTCCTCGAGCGCTGGATGAACGAGCAGGTGGGCTGGCGCGCGTTTGCGCGGCATATCGAGGAAGAAGCGCCGAGCTGGGCGACCTACTTCCCGCAGTTGCCGCGCCTCGTGCATCAGGCCCTGCAGCACGAAGACCGCGACGCGATCCGCCAGTCGCTCGCCGAGATCGAGTTGCAGCAGGTCCGCAATGCGCGCTGGATGCGCCTGCTCGGCATCGCCGCGCTGCTGCTTGCGGCAGTCGAGATCTGGCATATGTGGCGGGGCTGAGACAGGCCGCCGACAGCACCGCAAAATCGGACGAATCCTCATAGGAATCAGGGCTATAATCGCGCCCGATCGATCGCGCCGTCACCCCATGACGACGGCTGGCAAGCGAACGAGTAGGGCCTCCGGTGAAAGCGGGGGCTTTTTGCTGGCCCTGCGTGCCGCCCCCATCGCGGCGCGCTGAATCTCCTCCCTGACCATGCTGCTGAGCTTCGTCATTGCCTACTGGCTGATCTCGATCGGAATCGGCCTCTACGCCGCCTTGCGCGTGCATAACAGCCGCGACTACGCGGTCGCCGGTCGCAGCCTGCCGATGTACATCGTCACCGCGACGGTGTTCGCGACCTGGTTCGGTTCCGAAACCGTGCTGGGCATCCCCGCCACCTTCCTCAAGGAAGGCCTGCACGGCGTCGTCGCCGACCCGTTCGGCTCCTCGCTATGCCTGATCCTGGTCGGCCTGTTCTTCGCCAAGCCGCTCTATCGCCTCAACCTGCTGACGATCGGCGACTACTACCGCCAGCGTTTCGGCCGCACGGTCGAGATCATCACGACGATCTGCATCGTGATCTCGTACCTGGGCTGGGTAGCCGCACAGATCAAGGCGCTCGGCCTTGTCTTCAACGTCCTGTCCGACAACGGCATCTCGCAGGAAACCGGCATGGTGCTGGGCGCCGGTTCGGTGCTGATCTACACGCTGTTCGGCGGCATGTGGTCGGTGGCGATCACCGACTTCATCCAGATGATCGTGATCGTGATCGGCCTGCTGTTCATCGGCTGGGAGGTCTCCGATCAGGTCGGCGGCGTCGGCGTGGTGGTGAACCACGCACTGGCGAGCGGCAAGTTCAACTTCTGGCCCGAGCCGACCTTCTCGGCCATCGTGCCCTTCATGGCGGCCTGGCTGACGATGATGCTGGGCTCGATTCCGCAGCAGGACGTTTTCCAGCGCGTGCAGTCTTCCGCCAATGAAAAGATCGCGGTGCGCGCCTCGGTGCTGGGCGGCTCGCTGTATTTCGTGTTCGCCTTCGTGCCGATGTTCCTCGCCTATTCGGCCACGCTGATCGCGCCGGATCTGGTGGCCAAATACATCGACTCCGACTCGCAGTTGATCCTGCCCGAACTTGTGCTGCAGAAGGCGCCGCTGTTCGCGCAGATCATGTTCTTCGGCGCGCTGCTCTCTGCGATCAAGAGCTGCGCCTCGGCGACGCTCTTGGCACCTTCGGTGACCTTCTCGGAAAACCTGCTGCGACCCATCGTCACCGCCTGGCGCCCGAACCTCACCGACCGCCAGTTCCTGCGCATCATGCAAGGCGTGGTGCTGGTGTTCACCGCGACCGTCACCTATATCGCGATGAACTCCAAGCTCTCGATCTACGGTCTGGTCGAGAACGCCTACAAGGTCACGTTCGTTGCCGCCTTCGTGCCGCTGGTCACTGGCCTGTACTGGAAACGCGCCACCAATCAGGGCGCGGTGGGTTCGATGGTGCTGGGGCTGATTTCGTGGCTCGCCTGCGAAGCGATGGCCGCCATGCCGACGCCGCCGGAGTGGATCGCGGTATGGCCGCCACAATTCGTCGGCTTCCTCGTCGCGATCTTCGCGATGGTGCTGTTCTCGCTGCTGCCGCAAAAGATCCGTAACGACGCCACCCTTGCAGGTCACAGTGGGCCGGCCGGGTATCACCCCGCGGCCGGCCACGGCCATCGCCACACCGAAGAGCAGACAAAACACGCTCACCACAGCGCGGCCAGGGCGCAGCATCCGCAACCCTGACGTCCGGACCATCACGCCGTACAGCACCCAGGGCCGCCCCGCAAGGGCGGCCCTGATGCCTTTCATGGCGTCGCACGCGGCGTGCTAAGGTTCGCCAAGAACCTATCCCGAAGGCCGCAGGACGTTCGCCTTGCCACAAGCCAGGAACCACCTTCCGCGAGATCTCGCCATCGCCGTCACGCTGTTGACGGCCTACGCCTGCCTGCACCCGTTCGCGGGCTGGCACTCGATCGGCGTCGGGCCGTTTGATTTCCTCGCCGCGCCCTGGCCTAAGTACTTCACCTGGCTCGATGTCGCACTCAACATCATCGGTTTCATGCCGATCGGTTTCGCCTGGGCCACTGTGCTCGCACGCAGCATGCGGCCGGGGCGGCGGGTGCTGATCGTATGGGCGGCAGCGAGCCTGCTGAGCCTGGCAATCGAGACGACGCAGAACTACCTTCCAACCCGTGTCGCGAGCAATCTGGACCTGCTCGCAAACAGTGTCGGTGCCCTGCTCGGCGCGATCGTGGCGCTGCGTTTCGGGCGCATTTTCGAGGCCGATGGCGCGCTGTCTCGCTGGCGCGACCGACGCATCCTGCCCGGGCGCACCGGCGGCTTCGGCGTCCTGGTCGTCGGCTTGTGGTGGGTCTCGCTGCTCAACCCGAGCAGCTACCTGTTCGCCAACGGCGACCTGCGCAACCTGATCGACCTGACACCGAATTACACGCTCACCGGCCATGATTTCATGCGTGTCGAGCTGGTGCTGACCGCTGCGAACACATTGGCGATCGGACTGTTGGCGCGGCACGCAATGCGTGCGCCGTCGGTGTTGCTCGCCCTCACCGCCGTGCTGCTGGGCGTCGCGGTAAAGACACTGGCAAGTTCGGTGTTTCTTCAGCCGGCGCAGCCCTGGCACTGGGCAACGCCCGGCGGCCTGCGCGGCATCGCCACCGGCCTCGTACTGCTCGCGCTGAGCTGGCGCAGCAGTGTGCATACCCGACACAGCCTGATCGGGCTGGCACTGATGACGGCTACCGCACTGATGAACCTCGCCCCCGAGAACCCCTACTGGGACGACATGACCCGCATCCGGCAGGAAGGCCATGTGTTGAATTTCCACGGCCTGACCCAGCTGGTCGGCAGCTTCTGGCCCTTCTTCGCGCTGCTCTGGCTGAGTTTCGGCACCCGCCGCGCCGAGGCGCAAAAGTGAGTGCGTTTGCGAACCGCCTGATCGCATGGCAACTCGCCCACGGTCGCCACGACCTGCCCTGGCAAGCGAATCGCGATCCGTACCGGGTGTGGCTGTCGGAAATCATGCTGCAGCAGACGCAGGTGGATACGGTGGTGCCGTACTACCTGCGCTTCCTCGAGCGCTTCCCGACGCTGGAACAGCTTGCGATGGCGCCGGCCGACGATGTGCTCGCGCTGTGGAGCGGCCTCGGCTATTACGCCCGTGCCCGCAATCTGCACCAGGCCGCGCAACAGGTGATGCGCGATCACGGGGGGCGCTTCCCGCAGGCGGCCGAGGCGATTGCCTCACTGCCGGGGATCGGGCGCTCGACCGCCGCCGCGATCGCCGCCTTCTGCTTCGGGCAACGCACGGCGATCCTCGACGGCAACGTCAAGCGCGTGCTGGCGCGACAGTTCGGCATCGAAGGCTTTCCGGGCACACGCGCAGTCGAACTCGAGATGTGGGCGCTGGCCGAATCCCTGCTCCCCGCCGAACACGTCGACACCTACACGCAAGCCTTGATGGACCTGGGTGCCACGGTGTGCACCCGCAGCCGGCCGACATGTGCGGCCTGCCCGGTCAGCGAAACCTGCGTCGCTCGCCGGCAGGGGCGGCAAGCCGAGCTTCCCTCGCCACGCCCGCCGCGCGTGATTCCCGAGCGCCAGAGCCGCGTCCTGATCGCGCGCAGCGAGGCCGGCGTACTGCTGCTCAAGCGGCCGGATCGCGGCATCTGGGGCGGGTTGTTTGCGTTGCCGGAGATTCCCGATGAGGTGGATGCCGAGTCCTACGCGCTGACACTTGGACTGGTCGCCGAGGGCACGGTATCGGCGCTGCCACCGCTGCGCCACGCCTTCACCCACTTCCGTCTGACGCTGGAAGCGCAATCACTTCGGGTCAAGTCACGCACGCTGCACGACCCGCGCTGGCGCTGGGCGAGCGCCGCCGAGTGGGACACCCTGGGCCTGCCGGCGCCGATCCGGCGCCTGCTCGACAGCCTCGATACCGCGGCCTGATCAGGTGTCGCGCGTGAGCAATCCGCGCTGCACGAGGAACTGCTGGATGATCGTCAGCCGCATCATCGGGTCGTCCAGTTCGAGCAGCTTCTGCTTGGCCTTGACCGGAATCGGCAGGATCTCGGTGTAGCGGTAGCCGACCCAGTTCGCGTCGTCGAAACGGTGCGGCTCGGGAATCGCCTTGAGTCCGGCGTCCGCCACCACCGCCTGCAGCAGCGGCAGGGTGTCTTCGAGGGCTGCATCGGGCGCGATCGGTGCCGCCTCCGGCAACCATTCGACCACCGCCCGCAACAGACCGTCCGGCTGTGTCGCGACATGAGCGACGCGGAAGCGGCGTTCGCCCGCAACAACGATCTTCAGGATGCCGAGCTGCTCCATATCCCACTCGACAACGCGGGCGCTTGTGCCGACCTTGGCGGGCACCGCTGGCGGCCCGACCTCCTGCCCCTCTTCGATCAGGCACACGCCGAAGGCCGAGCCATCCTTGATGCAGGCCTTGATCATGTCCATGTAGCGCGGCTCGAACACCTTGAGCGGCTGACGCGCCTCGGGGACCAGCACGGTGTGCAGGGGAAACAGGGGGAGATCAGCGGGCAGTTCGGACATGAGGGGCACTCGGGCTGGGCCGGACGTCGACGCCCGGAGAAGGGGAGGAAGTGTGCCACGGTTTGGCAGGCAGCCCTCATCAAGAAGCACGCAATCTCTGTGCCATAATCTTCGCCATCGAATCGAGGAATACCCCATGGACGACAACAAGGCAAAAGCACTTCAGGCCGCGCTGGCTCAGATCGAGAAGCAGTTCGGCAAGGGTTCCATCATGCGTCTGGGCGACGGCGAGGTGGAGTCCGACATCCAGGCGGTATCGACCGGTTCGCTCGGTCTCGACATCGCGCTGGGCATCGGTGGCCTGCCGCGCGGCCGCGTGATCGAAATCTACGGCCCGGAATCCTCCGGCAAAACCACGCTGACCCTGCAGGCGATTGCCGAAATGCAGAAGATGGGCGGCGTCGCTGCGTTCATCGACGCCGAACACGCCCTCGACGTGACTTACGCACAGAAGCTGGGCGTCAATGTTGGCGACCTGCTGATCTCGCAGCCGGACACGGGCGAACAGGCTCTGGAAATCGCCGACATGCTGGTGCGCTCCGGCGGTGTGGATATCGTCGTCATCGACTCGGTCGCGGCGCTCACGCCGAAGGCGGAAATCGAAGGCGAGATGGGCGACCAACTGCCCGGCCTGCAGGCCCGCCTGATGTCGCAGGCGCTGCGCAAGCTGACCGGCAACATCAAGCGCACCAACACCATGGTCATCTTCATCAACCAGATCCGCATGAAGATCGGCGTGATGTTCGGCAACCCCGAGACCACCACCGGCGGTAACGCGCTGAAGTTCTACGCCTCGGTGCGCCTGGATATCCGCCGCACCGGCACGATCAAGAAGGGCGACGAGGTGATCGGTTCTGAGACCAAGGTCAAGGTCGTCAAGAACAAGGTCTCGCCACCGTTCAAGGAAGCACACTTCGACATCCTCTACGGCGAAGGCATTTCGCGCGAAGGCGAGATCATCGACATGGGCGTGGAACAGCGCTTTGTCGACAAGTCCGGCGCGTGGTACGCCTACAACGGCGAGAAGATCGGCCAGGGCAAGGACAACGCGCGCGAGTTCCTGCGCGCGAACCCGGCGATTGCACGCGAGATCGAGAACAAGATCCGCGTCCAGCTGGGTCTGCCCGAGCTGCCGGCCGGGGAAGCCGCGGCCGCCTGATGCCAGCCGAGCCGGCTGCCATGAGCCGCGACGAACTCAAGGCGCGCGCGTTGCGCAGCCTGGCTCAGCGCGAACACAGCCGGGCTGAGTTGGCGCGCAAGCTGGCGGCGCATGGCGAGCCGGATGCGGTCGAAGCGGTACTGGACCGGATGGGCGAGCTGGGCCTGCAGTCGGACGCCCGTTTTGCCGAGAGCTATGTGCGCAGCCGCGCCGAGCGGCTGGGCGGGCGCCGCATCCAGCATGAACTGGCGCAGCGCGGGGTCGATCCGGAAACGATCGATGCCGCACTCGCCAGCGAACTCGGCGAACCGGAGCTGGCGCGCGCCCGCGCCGTTTGGGCGCGCAAATTCGGGCAGTTGCCGGCCGACGCGAAGGACTGGGCGCGACAGGCGCGATTTCTGACCGCCCGCGGGTTTGCCGCGGAGGTCGTCAGGAAAGTACTGAAAGAACCGTTCGATGAGTCTGCTTAAGGTTGGCGGTCTGTCCAAACGCTACAAGGCGCGCACCGTGGTGCGCGATGTCGGCTTCGAGGTCGGCAGCGGCGAGGTCGTCGGCCTGCTCGGCCCCAACGGCGCCGGCAAGACCACCTGCTTCTACATGATCGTCGGCCTGGTACGCGCAGACGGCGGCCAGATCATCCTCGACGACAAGGACATCACCCATCTGCCGATTCACCGGCGCGCGAAACTTGGACTTTCCTACCTGCCGCAGGAAAACTCGGTGTTCCGCAAGCTCACCGTCGCGGAGAACATCCTCGCGGTACTGGAACTGCAGAAGCGCCCCAAGGACAAGCAGGCCGAGCGTCTCAACGAACTGCTCGCAGAACTGGGCATCACCCACCTGCGGGACGCCACCGCACTGTCGCTGTCGGGCGGCGAGCGGCGCCGGGTCGAGATTGCCCGTGCGCTCGCCACCGATCCGCAGGTGATCCTGCTCGATGAACCCTTTGCCGGCGTTGACCCGATCGCGGTGATCGACATCCAGAAGATCATCCGCTTCCTGAAGGAACGCAACATCGGCGTGCTGATCACCGACCACAACGTCCGCGAGACGCTGGGCATCTGTGATCGCGCCTACATCATCACCGACGGCGTCGTGCTTGCCTCCGGCCGCCCGGCGGAGATCGTGCAGAACGACAAGGTTCGCCAGGTCTATCTGGGTGAGCATTTCCGCCTCTGATCCCCCCCCTAGCCGACGATGAAACCTTCGCTCCAGCTCCGCATCTCCCAGCAGCTCGCGCTGACCCCGCAGCTGCAGCAGTCGATCAAGCTCCTGCAGCTATCGACGCTGGAGCTCAACAGCGAGATCGAGCGCATGTTGCTCGAAAACCCGCTGCTCGAACGCGAAGACTCCGAATCGGACCCCGAAGCCTGGGGCCAGTCCGCCGCGGCGCCCAGCAGCGGCGAACAAGGCGATGCCCCGGCCGAGGGTGGCGACACCGATTTCTCCGACGCCCCCGCCGAACCGCCCGAACCGAGTTTCGAGGAGGGTGGCAGCTACGATGAAGGCAGCGCCGAATGGTCGGGCGAGGGCGGTGGCGGTGGCAGTGGCAGCGGCAACCGCGACGACGACGAGGAAACCGACTTTCAGGAGTTCCGCGCGGCCCAGACCAGCCTGCGCGATCATCTGGACGGCCAGATCGCCCTGATGTTGCTGTCGGAGCGCGATCGCGCACTGCTGCGTTTCATGATCGAAGCGCTTGACGACGACGGCTACCTGACCCAGCCGCTCGACGAGCTGATGGAACTGCTGCCGACCGAATCGGAAGTCGAGATCGAGGAACTGCAGATTGCGCTGGCACATCTGCAGAACCTCGACCCGCCGGGGGTCGGCGCGCGCTCGCCGGGAGAATGCCTGAAGCTGCAGCTGCGGCTCTTGCCCGCCAGCGCTGCACGCGACGCGGCGATCACGATCGTCGAACATCACCTTGAGTTGCTTGCGGCGCGCGATTTCGTACGCCTGAAGCGCCAGCTCGGTTGCAACGAAGAGACCCTGCGCGAGGCGCATCAACTGGTTTGCAGCCTTGACCCGCGCCCGGGCGCGAAATTTGCCGCGCTCGAAACCCGTTACGTGATCCCGGATGTGATCGTGCGCAAGGTGCGCGGCCACTGGAGTGCGACACTGAATCCGGACGCGATGCCCAAGCTGCGGATCAACCAGCTCTACGCCGGTATCCTGCAGCAGCACCGCGGCTCGGCCGGTTCGCTGGCCGGCCAGTTGCAGGAGGCGCGCTGGATGATCAAGAACGTACAGCAACGCTTCGACACGATCCTGCGGGTTTCGCAGGCGATCGTTGACCGCCAGCGGCAGTTCTTCGATTATGGGGACGTGGCCATGCGGCCGCTGACCTTGCGCGAGATCGCCGAGCAGCTCGATTTGCACGAATCGACGATTTCGCGGGTCACGACGCAGAAGTACATGGCCACGCCACGTGGCATTCTTGAACTGAAATACTTTTTCGGCAGCCACGTCGCCACAGATTCTGGCGGCGCGTGTTCAGCTACGGCGATTCGTGCGCTGATTCGCCAGCTGGTTGCGGCAGAGGATCGCAAAAAACCGCTATCCGACGCCCGGATTGCCGAACTTCTCGGCCAGCAGGGGATTGTCGTTGCGCGACGCACCATCGCAAAGTACCGCGAGTCGCTCAACATCCCGCCGGTCAGCCAGCGCAAGATGATCTAAGAGGAGTGATCATGAACCTGAACATCACCGGACATCATCTCGAAGTTACCGCCGCCCTGCGCGACTACGTAACCTCGAAACTGGATCGCGTGATTCGCCACTTCGACCATGTCACCAGCGTCAACGTGATCCTGTCGGTGGAAAAGCTCAAACAAAAGGCGGAGGTGACGGTGCATGTACGCGGGAAGGACATTTTTGTCGAAAGCATCGACGAAGATCTCTACGCCGCAATTGATGCCATGACCGACAAACTCGATCGGCAGGTTCTCAAGCACAAGGAAAAGTCCTACGATCACGGCCACGAGGCGCACAAGCGCCAGTCCGCGGAATCGTAATCACGTTCGCTCTGATGAATCCCGGCGCGTAAGCTTGCGGAAAGCCGCCGCGCCGAAGATGAGCTGAACCCGGATCTGCGCGCCTTCGGGCGCGCAGTGCATTTCTGAACCCCAAGCATGAATCTCATCGCCCCCCTGCTGCCGCCATCCAACGTGCTCGTCGATCTGGAAGCGAGCAGCAAGAAACGCGTCTTCGAACAGGCCGGCCTGCTGTTCGAAAACCACCAGGGCCTTGCGCGCAGCGCCGTCTACGACGCCCTGTTCGCGCGCGAAAAACTCGGCTCCACCGGGCTCGGGCAAGGGATCGCCATCCCCCATGGCCGACTCAAGGGCCTGCGCGACGCGATTGGCGCCTTCATCCGCCTGACCCAGCCGGTGCCCTTCGAGGCGCCGGATGGCAAGCCGGTGAATCTGCTGTTCGTGCTGCTGGTACCCGAGAGCGCCACCGAACACCACCTGCGTCTGCTCTCGGAACTGGCGCAGATGTTCTCCGACCGCAATTTCCGCGATGCGCTGATGCAGGCGAGCGATGCATCGGAGGCGCACACCCTGTTCGTCAACTGGGCTCCGAATGCGTCGAACTAGCGTCGGACGCATCTTCGAGGACAACCGCGAACGCCTCGGCCTGAGCCACCTCGCCGGTCCGCTGGATGTCGAGGTGCAGGTCCCGAACGAGAAGGTCTGGCCGGCCGAACTGGTCGGCCACCTCAACATCATCCACCCGAACCGCATCCAGGTGATGGGCGAGGCCGAACTGGCCTGGATCCGCCGCCAGGCGCGCGACAAGGTGCAGCACCAGCTCGAAAGCATCCTGCTCGCGCACCCGCCGGCGATGATCGTGGCGGATGGCTGCGAGGTGCCGCCGCTTATCCTCAACGCTTTCGAAAGCGCGCGTGTGGCGATGTTCACCACGCCGGCGGAAACCGCGCGGGTGATCGACTCCTTGCGCATCTATCTGGCGCGCAATCTGGCCGAGAAGACGTCGCTGCACGGCGTATTCATGGACGTGCTCGGGCTTGGCGTGCTGATCACCGGGGATTCCGGCGCAGGCAAGTCCGAACTGGCGCTGGAACTGATCTCGCGCGGCCACGGACTGGTCGCCGATGACGTTGTCGAAGTCTCCCGCATCGCGCCCGGCGTGCTTGAAGGGCGCTGCCCGCCGATGCTCAAGGACTTCCTTGAGGTCCGCGGACTCGGCATCCTGAACATCCGCACCATCTTCGGTGAGACCGCCTGCCGCCGGAAGATGAAGCTCAAGCTCGTCGTGCACCTGCATCGCCAGCTGCGCGGCGAGAGCGCGCAGATGCCGCGCCTGCCGCTCGAAGACGACGTGCAGGACATCGTCGGCGTGCCGACCCGCCGTGTGACCCTTCCAGTGGCGGCGGGTCGCAACCTGGCCGTGTTGCTCGAAGCAGCGGTGCGAAATACGATTCTTCAATTGCGTGGAATAGACTCGATGCAGGAGTTCGTCGACCGGCAACGGAACGCGCTCGACACCGACGACGACGAGCTCTGATTCGCCTGATTCTGCTGTTGCCGCGCCCGCGGCGATCCCTGTCCTTGCCCAAACCGGAGATTTCGCATGAAGAAGCTTGTCGTTCTGGCTGCCGCACTGGCCACGCAGTTCGCACTGATTCCCGCCCATGCGGCCGAGGAAGCCAAGAAGCCGCCCACCGCGCAGCAGCAGAAGATGGCCGATTGCAACAAGCAGGCCACCGGCATGAAAGGTGACGAGCGCAAGAAGTTCATGAGCAACTGTCTGAGCGCGAAGCCCGAGGCCGCCGCATCCGCACCCGCCGCAGCCAAGGCACCGGAAGCCAAGGCCGCCGCGGCGGAGGCCAAACCCGCGACGCAGCAGGAGAAGATGGCCGCGTGCAACAAGCTGGCGACCGGCAAGAAGGGCGACGAACGCAAGGCGTTCATGAGCGAGTGCCTCAGCGCCAAACCGGACGCAGCCGCGTCGGCACCTGCCGCCAAGCCCGCCAAGTAAGTCAGATCCGCCGCAAGGCGACCCGCCCGGCGCGCCCGTCGGGGGCCAGAAACCCGCCCGGAACCCCGCCCGCAAGGCGGGGTTCCTTTTTGCCCATGCCGCGCCAGCTAGAATGGCGGTTTTCCCTGTCCGCCGCCTGAGGTCGAGGAAGCCATGCCCGAGCCGGTCCTGATCGTCCTGTGCAACCTGCCGGATGCCGATAGCGCGGCGAGCGTCGCGCGCATGCTGGTGGAACGTCGGCTCGCCGCGTGCGTCAACATCCTTGCACCGGCGCGGTCGGTGTATCGCTGGAAGAACGAGATCGAGCAGGCCGAGGAAATCCCGCTGCTGATCAAGACCACCGCGACGCGCTATGCGGCACTCGAAGTTGCGCTGATCGAAGCGCACCCCTACGAAGTGCCTGAAATACTTGCCTTCGAGGCACGCAGTGGCGCACCGGCATACCTGCAGTGGGTGGTCGAGTGCACCGTCCCCGATGACCAACTGCCCGATGGGCTATGAACTGATGAAGCGATTCACGACACTGTTGTTCGCCCTGATGCTGGGCAGCGCGCATGCCGCCCCCGACCTGCTGGAACCGGAGAAGGCCTTCTCCGTCAGCGGGCGCGCCGCAGACCCGCAGAGCGTCGAACTCCAGTTGGGCATCGCCAAGGGTTACTACCTCTACAAGCACCGATTCGCGTTCGCACCCGCCGAGGCCGCCGTCAAATTGGGCGAGCCGCGATACCCCGCGGGCGAGCGCAAGCAGGACGAGTTCTTCGGCGAAGTCGAGATCTATCGCAGTGACATGCAGGTCGCCGTGCCGGTCGCGGTCGGCGAGGTACGCGACGGTTCTGTGCTGCGCGTGACCTATCAGGGCTGCGCCGAAGTCGGCGTCTGCTATCCGCCGGTGACGACCGAGGTGACCCTCGGCCAGACAGGCGGCGGCGTGTTCAAGCGAGCCTTCGGCAAGCTCGCCGCGGCGCCGTCCGACAGCACCGCACCGGCTGCCACTCCTGGCATTGCGAAGATCGAACCGGTCAGCGGCGACGAGAGCGGCCGCCTTGCTGCGCTGCTCGGCAGCGGCAATCTTGCGCTGGTCTTGCTGAGTTTCTTCGGCGCCGGCCTTTTGCTGGCCTTCACGCCGTGCATGCTGCCAATGCTGCCCATCCTCTCTGGCATCATCGTCGGGCAGGGGGTACATGTGGGCCGCGTGCGCTCCGCAATGCTGGCGAGCACCTATGTGCTCGGCATGGCGCTGACCTACGCCATTGCCGGTGTCGCAGCCGGGCTTTCGGGCACCTTGCTGTCGAGCGCGCTGCAGAATGCTTGGGTGCTGGGCGGATTCGCCGCGATCTTCGTCGCCCTGTCCGGCGCGATGTTCGGTTTCTACGACCTGCAACTGCCCAGCGCGCTGCAAAGCAGACTCTCCAATTCGGCCAATCACCAGCGCGGCGGCTCATTCATCGGCGTAGCGGTGATGGGGGTGCTCTCCGCCCTGATCGTCGGGCCCTGCGTCGCGGCGCCGCTCGCCGGGGCGCTGCTGTACATCGCGAAAACCGGAGATGCCGTGCTCGGCGGCCTTGCGCTGTTCGTAATGGCGCTCGGGATGGGTGCGCCGCTGATCCTGCTTGCCGTTGCCGCACGTGGCCTGCTGCCGCACGCGGGCCCATGGATGGAATCGATCAAGCAGGCTTTCGGCGTCCTCCTGCTGGCGCTGGCGCTTTGGCTGGTCACGCCGGTACTGCCGGAAGTCGTCGTGATGCTCGCCTGGGCGGCGCTGGCGATCGTCTGCGCGGTGTTCCTGCACGCGCTCGATCCGCTGCCGCCCAACGCCCACGGCGTGCGCCGATTCTGGAAAGGCGTCGGCGTCGTGCTGCTGATCGCCGGTGGCGCCTTGCTGCTGGGCGCCCTCGGTGGCGCCCGCGATCCCTTGCAACCGCTGGGCTTCCTGCGCGGCGCGAGCGCGGCAGAGGCATCGCCAAAGCTCGTCTTCGAGAAAGTGAAAACGCTGCAGGAACTCGACGCGCGACTTGCAGAAGGCCGGCCGGTGATGCTCGATTTCTATGCCGACTGGTGCGTCAGCTGCAAGGAAATGGAACGCTTCAGCTTCAGCGATGCCCGCGTGGTAAGTGCGCTCAAGGACACCCTGCTGCTGCAGGCCGACGTCACCGCCAACAGCCCGGCCGACCAGGCCTTGCTCAAGCGATTCGGCCTGTTCGGGCCGCCGGGCATCGTCTTCTTCGACCGCAACGGGCAGGAGATCCGCAGCACGCGGGTCGTCGGTTACCAGAAGGCGGACGACTTCCTCGCGACGCTTTCCCGGCGCGCCGAATAAAAAACGGGTCGCGAGGCCCCCGCCTCACGACCCAACACGACTACCGACCACGAACCTCGGACCCGCAGCCAAGCCACAGGTACCGAGCCCCGCCGCAAGGGAGCCCAGCAGCGGAGCGAGGCGGATTCTGCCTTAAAGCTTTGTCACCTGTCCATTCCATTTGCATATCTTCGTGCCCTGCGTCACGGCTTGATCGGCGTGCGCTGCACCGACCACTGGATCGCAAAGACCCGGCAGCGGCCAAGCCCGAAACGGCAGCGTCAGCCGCTTCGGGCACGGCGCGAAAGGCGAACGATGCAAACAAAAACGCCCGGGCTTGCCGGGCGTTATCGGTGACGATGCGTTCTGCCTGATCGATCATCGCCCTCATGTCCGGGGCGCGATCAACGCAAGCGTGTCGCTTCAGTCTGCCGCCAGATTGGCCGCGAACACGGAATCCGCGTTGTCCGGAAATGCGTAGCGGGCAAATGCGCGACGGATACGAGCCTTGTTCTGGCGGGCACCGTGGTCGATGAAGCGGATGCCGATTGCCTTGCCGTTCTGCGCCATCGTCATGAAGGCAAACCGCCAGCGGGCGGTTTCCGCCAGACGCTCACGCAATTCACACTCATTGGCGATCTCGACACCCGCTGCTTTCAGCGAATCGAGGAATTCAGCGTAGGACTCTTCGCAAAGCCTTCCCATCTTCATGCTCCGTGTTTTCTGCGGTGATCATTCACCATGTAGCCATTAACGGGGCAGTTACCGAAAGGTTGACGAAATGTTGCTTGAAATGACGGGTTCCCCGGCCTTGGCCCGAAAGCCCGATCGGCGGGGCTTGCACGATCCCGCATGACGCCCGAGACTTCGAATTCCCACAAAGATGCCGAAACTCATGAGCGACACGCCGATCAGTAACGAACGCCGCAACCGCCAGCGCTTTGCCGCCCAGCGCGAAGGCCGCACGATCTTCTGGGTCGAACTCGATGGCCACCGGCTACCGCTGAATGATCTTTCGCTGGAGGGCTTTGGCTACGGATCCGCGATCGAACCGGAACTGGGGCTGGAGTTCCCGTTCGCGCTGCGACTGGAGGGGATCCCGGACCGCGTGCGGGGCCGTGCCCGCATCGTCAATTACGTTGCCAACGCCAACGGTGGCCAGGTCGGCTGCCGCTTTCTGTCGTTCGAAGGCGATGGCGCGTTCGATCTGCACGACTGGCTGACGGTACATGTCATCACCAGCGCGTCGGTACGCATTTCCGAACAGGAGGCGAAGGCTATCGTCGCCGGGCCTTCGCTGATCTGATACACGCCGCGGGCGGCGCAAGCGCCGCCTGCCCTCGCGTTACTGCAGGGCGCCTTTCAACTCGCGCTTGAGCAGTGTGAGCAGCATCGTGTCGCCGTGCACCCGCAGCACCGGCCAGACATGGTGCAGCGCCATTTCCGCCTCCTGCTTGCGGCCCAGTTGGGCCAAGGCCAGCGCATAGGCCCCGGAACACAGCGCGAGCGAGGTCCACACCGCGGGATTTGCCGCGTATTCGAGAAACCCCTGGGTCGCCGCCCCCAGCACCTGCACCGCTTCGGGGCGGCCATGGCGCAAGGCCACCATGCCGCGCGCCCAGTCGACGAACGGGCGCCCGAAACTCGGCAGCTTGCGCTCGTCCAGACCGGCCATGATATCCGCGACTACATCCGGGTTGCCCACGCGCGCCTCTGCCAGCGCAAGATCAAGCCGGTGGGTCATGTTGCCGGGGGCCGCCTCGAAGGCCTTGCGCATCGCCGCGACAAAGCCGGCATAGTCGCCGCCGGCATGGCAAACCGAAGCGATCCGCTGATCGACCATGCCCGGGGATTTGTCGAGTTTCGGACGCCACGCCTCCAGCGCCGAACGGGCATCCTGCAGATCCCCCTGGACGGCGCGGATGCACGCCGCGCGAGCCGCTAGATCGAAGGCCAGCAAAGGCTTTCGGGGGTTGCGCGCGAGCTGCCCGATCAGGTTTGCCGCCACATCCCACTGGCCCAGCGCGCACGCACGCAGCATGCGGTCGTAGCGCATTGCGTGACGGTATTGCCAAAGGGGCGGCAGAAACGAGAACGCGAGAAAACCGAGCGCCAGCACCACCAGCACCCGGTCGCCGCCAATCAGGCCCCACAGCAGCAGCGCGCCATCCACACCCAGCCAGATCCGGTTGCGACGCAGCAGCTCCAGGCCAAAGGTACGGATACCCGGCTCGGTGTGCAGGCGCAGCTCGAAAGCGGCTTGCTGCTGGCGCATCGCGGGCGGGATCGCCATGCGATCTTCGCGCATGGCAGCAATTTCCACCGCATCGTGCAGCCGGATGTTGGCAAGGCCGCGCGCGGCCAGCGAGGCGAGCGCCTCTTCCGCGTTGCCCGCATCGACATAGTCGGTCACGGTATGGCCACCGGTGTCGTGCGCGCTGAACAGGATGCGTGCCATGGTGAAGTCCTCCTTGCGGCGGTGCCTTTGCGACACCGTGACTTACGATGTTGGCATAGATGGTGCCGCTCGCGCGTACCGTTCATCCGCCAGTCCCGACCGGTCTTCGCTGAGCGGCCGGCAGAACCCCGGCGGGCTGTAGGAAGCCAGCCTACGCGGGTTGTGGCGCGCTAATAGTGCGGCGGGATTTCGTCGCGCAGGTCGCGCGATTCGCCGACGCCGTGTCCGCTGGAAGCGACTGCGCGCACCTGCTCGGTCAGCGCGAGCACATGTTTCTGCAGTTGGTCGATCTGCTGCTGCTGCCGGAACACGGTGCGGTTGAGTTCATCGAGCAGATCCTCGGCAAAACTCAGCTTCACTTCGAGGCGTGTGATCTGTTCCTGCATCGTTGGCACCGACAACTCAGCGGCCCGGCGTCGAGCGGCTCGTGCCTTTCAGCACTGCGCGCAGGCAGGCCGACTGCACACGCCAGCCGACCAGTGCCGCGAAGAAGAAGGGCGACAGGCCAACGCGCACCGCCGTGCTTGCAACCGGCACCAGATCGGGCACACGCGGGCCGCGCATGATGCGGCGACCCAGCGCAAAAGGCACGCCGACACCATAGGCGAAGAGGCGATAGGTGACTTCTGCGCTGGGGCGGCGCGGGATGGTGGCGGCTTCGACAATGATCGGCTGCGGCATGCTGGAATCGGCTCCTGAATGAGCGAGAAGACTACCCGATTTGCGCCGTCGCCGGCGGCTCGACCGGCGCCCACGGCAAGTGCACGCCCCTGGTGGCATGCGCGCGGCAGAACGCACCGAAATCGGCAGCGAGAAGCGGCCGGCTGAACCAGTAACCCTGGATCGCATCGACATCCAGATCACGCAGGTACTGCAATTGCGCGACCGTCTCGACACCTTCGGCCACCAGCGACAGGTTCAGCGTCTTGGCCAGCGCGACGAGCATGTGCACGATCGCCTCGTCGTCAGGATTCGTCGTCAGGTCACGTACGAAGGCACGATCGATCTTCAGCGTATTGAGCGGGAAGCGCTTCAGGTAGGCGAGCGCCGAATGCCCCTGGCCGAAGTCGTCGATGGCGATGCTGATGCCCATGGCGCGAAAACGCTTCATCAGCTCGATCGTCTGCTCGGGGTTCTCGATGGTCAGGCTCTCGGTGAGTTCCAGCTCCAGGCACGAGGCCTCCAGCCCGTTTTCGGCAAGCGCCTCGACGATGTCCTGCAGAAGCGTTTCAGACTTGAACTGCAGGCCCGACAGGTTGATCGCCACCTGCATCCCGCCCATGCCCGCGGCGCGCCACTCGCGGATCTGTTGGCACACGCTGCGCACCACCCAGCGGCCGATCGGCACGATCATGCGCGACTCTTCCGCGATTGGGATGAAACGGTCGGGGCCGATCCGCCCGCGGGTCGGGTGCTGCCAGCGCAGCAACGCCTCGGCACCGATGACCCGGCCGTCGCGCAAGGACAACTTGGGCTGGTATTCGAGAAACAGCTGTTCGCTGCCGAGCACGTTGCGCAGCGCATGTTCCAGCTCCATGCGCTCGCGGTTCTCGTGTTCGATCGCCTGCGAGAAGAACACCGCCGTCCCGCGGCCCTGATCCTTGGCACGGTAGAGCGCCAGATCGGCGCAGCGCAGCAGCTCGCTGATCTCAGCGGCGTCGCGCGGATACAGCGCGATGCCGATGCTGGTCGAGATGAAAGCTTCGTTGTCGCCAAATGCGAACACCGCTTCGAGCGCGTCGATGATGCGCCGCGCCACCTGCGAGACTTCGACCGGGTCGGCGGTGGAGGTAATCAGCGCGGCGAATTCGTCGCCGCCAAAGCGACTGACCACGTCCACCTCGCGCAAGCAGCCCTGGATGCGACGCGACGCCTCGCTCAACAACTGGTCGCCAACGCCATGCCCGAATCGATCATTGACGCTCTTGAAGCGATCCAGATCGAAGTACAGGATCGCGAAGCCCTCATCGTTGCGACGCGCCATCTTCAGCAATTCGTCCGCGCGGGCGCGGAAAGCGCGGCGGTTGGGCAGCCCGGTCAGCGTATCGACGAAGGCCAGGCGATGGATCGTCTCCTCGCTGCGGATGCGATCGGTCACGTCTTCCATGACCCACACGTATTGTTCCGGCGCCCCGTTGCCATGGCTGATCGTCGAGATCACCTTCTGGCAGCGGAACTCCGCGCCATCCTTGCGCCGGTCGGCGAACTCGCCGCGCCAGGTGTGGCCTGAAAACAGCGCCAGCCAGATCTGTTCATAGGTGTCCAGCGGCGTCGATTCCGCGCGCAGCAACAAGGCCGACTGACCCTTGACCTCGGCCAGCGAATAGCCGGTCATGGCACTGAACTGCGGATTGACGTAGCCGATGATCGCGTTCGCGTCGGTCATCATGATCGCCGAGCCCGAGTTCTCGACGGCCAGCGATAGCTTGCGCAACTCGTTGCGTGCCTTCACTTCGCCGGTAACGTCGAAGTCGATGCAGATCTGTCGCTGCAACGCCTTGTCGGTATCGAAGATCGGCACCACGGTGCGCTGGAAGTAAAGGCGCGCGCCGTCGCGACGTCGCAGCGACACCTCACCGTGCCACACCGCCGGCGCAGCGGCGCCCTCCGGCCCCACGTCACCCCAGCGCGTGATCAGGTCGCCGATGAGTTGTTCCCGGCTCACGCCGACGGTGCGGCAAAAGAGGTCGTTCACATAGGTCAGGCGAGCGGCGGGATCGAACTCCGACACGATGGCCGCCTCGTCCATCGCGTTCTTCTGCTGCACCAGACTGTCCATCAGCGCATCGATGCGGCTGCCGAAATGCGTCCGCAGGCTCTCGGTCGAACGGCTGATCGCCTCCATCGCCTGCTTCACTTCGGACGGCGCGTCGGCATCCAGGGCGATCGTCTCGATTTGCCCGTCGATCACTTGCCGCCCGGCCTGACCGAGTTGCTTGAGGTAGCCGAGCCACTGCCCCAGCGCCAGACGCACCGCGGCGAGCCCCAGCGCGAAGGCCCCCAGCAGCAGGCCCAGGGCGTGCAGCGACAGCGACCAGATGTTCCCCGCGATGCGGGCAGCGGCGAAATTCAGGCGAATCACGCCATAGTCCCTGCCGCCCACGGTGATCGCCCGGTTCACCTCGGCCAATTCGTTCTCGACACGCCGGATCAGCCAGCCCGGCGCATCGCTGGCAGGGGTGGCGTGTCCGAGCACCTCCAGCCTGGTGGCATCCATCGCGATGAACACCGCGGACTCGAACGGTGCCCGCACCAGCGCCTTCTCCAGCGTACGGCGGATCGCGTCGTAGTCGTTGACGACGACGCTATCGGTCACCGCGACGGCCACCACCTCGATCACCATCTGCGCGTTTTCCTGCGTGTCGCCGATCACGTCCTTGAACATGCCGCGCAGGAACAGGGCTGCACCGAAGAGTGCAAGCAGCAGCAGCACCACGCCCACCAGCAACGTGATGCGGTTGATCAGCGAGCGCGGCAGCAGGCGCATCAGCAGGCCCTGGCGCTAGCGCAGTTCAGCCGGCGCGTCGCGGTAGAAGCGCCGGTAGGGTTCGTATTCGGCGCCGGTCGCGCTCACGAAGCGGAATGGCGGCAGCTTGGCGGCTTCGGCTGCGGCCTTCAGCACGGCCTGACCTTCGGGGTTCTCGCTCATGCCGATGAAGGCGGCGGCAACCGCAGCAGCATCCTTGGGTACCACTCGTGGCGACACCATCAGGGCCAGATCGGGGTATGGGTCGGAGGTCCACAGAATCCGGTACTGGCGGCCTTCGCGTCGCGCCCAGCCGTCCAGCAACTGCTGGTTGGCACCGACTGCGGCGACCTTTCCGCTGTCCAGTTGCACAAGCGAACCGTCGGTATTGCCGGCGAAGACCACTTTCACCGCGATCTTGCGCTGCAAGAGCTGTGCGTAAGGGTTCTTGTAGGCGATGAAGGCCTCGGGGCCGGGAAAGGCCACTTCCTTGCCGGCCAGGTCGGCAAGCTGCTTTACCGGCGAATCGGCCGGCACCGCGATCACTCCATGCACAAGCGGGTCGTCACGACGCGCGAACACCCGCCAGCCGAGCTTTTCCCGCTCCGGCGAAAAGAGATGGTTGGTGAAGGCGAAATCGACCTCCTGTGCCAGCACATAGCTGGTCGTGTCAGCGGAGGTCCGCCCGATCTTCAGACTCAGCGGCACGCCGCTCTTGCGCGACACATAGTCGAGAATCGGATTCCAGAGCGACGCCGTCACTGGCACGCTGTGCTGGTTGACCGGCGAAAAGCGGTAGCCTTGGGCATCGGCAGCACGCACCGATGCCGTGCCAAAACACAGCGCCAACAGGGCAAGCAAGCATCGCAGCATCTGGGTCACCTGAGCGGAGGAACACGCAGGCGCACGCCTGGCCTGTGCCCGCCTTCTCCGGTTATCGGCGTGGCGGCTGTTCCCTTGAGCCCAAACGTCGCCAGCAGGCGCCGGAAGTCAGCTTGCGGACCCGTCCGGCGTCGCTTCGTCGGGCGTCTCCAGGTCAACTGCGTCGCCGTCGGCGGCCGCAGGTGTGGCCTGGGCCGCCTTCGCAAGCATCGCCGACCGGGTATCCGGCGTTTCAAGGCTGATGCGGCCGAGCATGCCGCCGCGATAGTCGGTAAGCAGGATCAGCGCTGCCTTCTCCAGATCCAGATCGCCACCCTTCATGCGGCAACCGCGCCGCCGCGCAATTTCTTCGACCACCGCCGGGCCGTCAAAGCCCCGCGGGTCGAACTTGTAGCGCGCGCCGAGCTGGGTCGGATAGCGCGCCAGCAATACCTCGGCGAGGAAGGAGGCGACCTCTTCCTCGTTGACCGCGTTGGTGCCGACCGCATGGCTGGCGGCCAGCATGTAGCCGTCGCTGTCGAACATGATCTTCGGCCACAGCAGACCAGGCGTGTCGGTGAGCGTCATGCCCGGCCCCAGGTCAAGCGTCTGCTGGCCCTTGGTCACCGCCGGCTCATCGCCCACCGCAGCTACCTTGCGCTTGAGCAGCGCGTTCATCAGCGTCGATTTGCCGACGTTGGGGATGCCCATGATCATCATGCGCAGCGGCTTGGTGTTGTCGTCGCGATGCGGCGCGAGCCGCTTGCAGGCCGGCACGATGCGCGCGACATCAGCCGGCTTCTTGAACGACAGCGCGAGCGCCAATACGCCCGGCTGGGCGTTGTAGTAGTCGAGCCAGGCGCGGGTCGCTTCCGGGTCGGCGAGGTCGGCCTTGTTCAGCAGCTTGAGGCAGGGCCGCTGCCGGAACCGGCGCAGTTCCTCGATCATCGGGTTGCGGCTCGCCTCCGGGATGCGCGCGTCGAGCACCTCGATGACGATGTCGATGATCTTGAGACTCTCGGCCGCTTTCTTGCGCGCCGAAGCCATGTGTCCGGGGAACCACTGGATCGCCATCGGGGTTGTGTCCGTTCAGGGAAGTTCTGGGCCGCCATTGTCCCATCCTGCGGGCGGCAATTCATATCGGGGCATCACCAGCGCGGCCACCGCCAGGTCAAACCGCGGTCGCGCCGGGCAGATAGATCGTGAAGGTCGCACCGCATCCGGCCTCGCTACGCACCGCAATGCGCCCGGCCAGTGACTCTTCGACAATGCTGCGGACGATGTCGAGCCCGAGCCCGGTACCGCCCTGTCCCGCGCGGGTGGTGAAGAAGGGCTCGAATACCCGCGGCAGGTCATGCGCGCTGATCCCTGCACCATCGTCGGCCACCGTCAGCTCGGTCCAGCCATCGCCGGTGCGGGTGGCGGCGATCCGGATCAAGCCGCCGCGCCGGCCCGCATACGCATGGGTCACCGCGTTCGAAACGAGGTTGGTGATCACCTGACCCAGCAAGCCCGGCACGGTCGCAAGCGTCAGCCCGGCCGGCACATCGAGCACGATGTGGTGGCCCCCCTCGGCCAGTGCCGGCGACAGCGTGTAGCTGAGCTGGCCCAGCCATACGAGCAGATCCAGCTCGCGGCGCTGCGACGTCGCCTGATCGAGCGCGAGCTGCTTGAAGGTCACCAGCAATTCGCGCGCGCGCTCGAGATTGCGCATGACCAGTGCACCGCTCTCTTCGCTGACGGCAAGAAAGGCGTCAAGATCGGAACGCTTGAGGGCGCCGTTCGCGATCTGTTCGCGCAGGTCGCGCTGCTTGTCGGCCAGCATCGAAGTCAGGGTCGCCACGTTGCCGATCGGATTGCCGATGTCGTGCGCGAAGCTCGCCACCAGGCGGCCGAGGGACGCGAGTTTCTCGGCCTGGGTCACCTGCTCCCGCGCGACGGACAGTTTGCTGAAGGCATCGAGGAGCTCGCGATTGCGCGCCTCGAGCTCGGCGGTGCGCTCACTGACGCGGTGCTCGAGATCGTCATTGAGTTCGCGCAGCCGCGCTTCGATCTTCGCGCGATTGCTCATGTCGACCACCGACACCAGGATCTGCTGCCCTTCCTCCGCTTCGATCGGGCTCAGGCCCACCTCGCAGGGAAACTCGCTGCCGTCGGCGCGCACCGCACACAGCTCGCGTCCACCGCCCATACCCCGCGACAGCGGTTGGGCCATGAACTGCGCGAAATACGCGTGGTGGCGTTCGCGCGCCGCGGGCGGGATCAGCGCCTCATGGGCCATGCCGGTCATCTGCTCGGGCGTGTAGCCAAAAATCGCAGCGGCACCGGGATTGGCGAAGCGGATGCGCCGCGCCGCGTCGACGATCATCAGCGCCGAGGGCGAGGCCTCGATGACCCGCCGGAAACGGGCTTCCGCCTGCTTGCGGCGCAACAGGTTGCGCACCCGCGCGAGCAGCAGGGCCGGCACCACCGGCTTGGTGAGGAAGTCATCGGCCCCCAGTTCAAGGGCTTCGAGCTGGCTCGACTCCGAGGTATCCGCGGTGACCACGATCACGGCCACCTCCCGTGTCGCCGGGTCCGCCCGCAGCGCGCGCAGGACGTCGAGCCCGGATACCTCGGGCATCATCACATCGAGCAGGACGAGGTGGGGACGGTCTTCCTCCTGACGCGCCAGTTGCAACGCCAGCACGCCGCTGGTCGCCGTCTTGATCCGGTAGTGAGCCTTGAGCGACGCGACCAGCACATGAAGGTTGGCCGCCTGGTCATCGACCAGCAGCAGCAAGGGTTTCTTCGGTTCGACAGCGATCATGCGGAACGCTCCAGATCGTGCGTGGCAGCCAGTTGCGCCAGCGTGGCCAGCGCGCCATCGGCATCGAAATGCTCGATCTGGCGCAGCAGGCGCGTCAGCAGCCCACGCGCCGGATCGTACTCCGCCCGCTGCCGCAAGGTCTCGAGCAACGCATCCGGCACCAGTTCATGGCCTTCCAGATACGGGGTCAGCGCAGCCAGCAAGGGCCCCAGCGCGTTTGCTGCCGGTGCGGCGGCCGCCGGGGCCGGCGCAGACAGGCTCCGGATGCGCTCGAGACTCGCCACCAGCGCATCGCCAAAGGCTTGCGCGCTCGCTTCGATCGCCCCGCCGTCGCGCAAGGCCTGCTCGTACGTGGCAGCGGCATGTGCGAGTACCTCCGCCCCGAGATTCGCCGCCGCCCCCTTGAGCGCATGCAGGCGCGCAATCGCCTCTTCGCGGCGCCCTGCGCCGCGCACGGCAGCGATCTCGTCCACAACCTGCGCATGCGCGTCGGCAAAGCCTTGCAGCAGACGCCACAGCAGCGCGGTGTCGCCTTCCATGCGGCGCATCGCGCCGGCAAGGTCAAAGCCCGGCAAGGCCGGCAGCACCGCCGCCGGCGTGCGGGGCGGGGCGAGGTTCTGCACTTCGCCCACTTCGGCGGTCAGCCAGCGCGCCAGCACCGCATCGAGGACTGCGGGTTCGACCGGTTTGGGAATGAAGTCCACCATCCCGACGGCGACGCAGCGGGCGCGGTCTTCCGGCAACACCGCCGCGGTCATCGCCACCACCGGCACCTGCTCGCAGCCCGGGAGCTGGCGTATCGCATGGGTCGCCTGCAGCCCATCCATCACCGGCATGTGCAGATCCATCAGGATCAGGTCGAAGCGGCTGGCGCGCGCATGGGCCAGCGCCTCTTCGCCGTTGCCGGCAAGGGTCACCGTGATGCCGCGGCGCGCCAGCAGGCCGGCAGCAACCTGCTGGTTCTGCAGATTGTCTTCGGCCAGCAAGACGCGCGTCGCCCCATAGTGCGGCAGCTTGGCGCCAAGCCGCTCGCTGGCCTTGGGGTGAGCGCCCGCGCGGGCTTGCGCGATCAGGTCGAAAAGCTGAGAGGCGGTCACCGGCTTGGCGGCGATCGCGGAGACGCCTAGGGTCGGTGCGCGCGATGACAGTTCGGCGCGTTCGCGCGCACCCACCAGGGCCAGCAACACACAGGGCGCTTGCGCGCCGCCCGACTCGACGGCGCGCAGCGCCTGGGCGACCACGGCCGCGCCCGGGTCCGGCAGCGACCAGTCGAGCAGCGCAAGGTCGAACGGCTGCTGGTTGTCGCGGGCGGACTCGATCTGCCGCAGCGCGTTCGCCGCGTCGGGCGCCACTGCGACCGTTGCACCCGCGTCGGCGAACCAGCGTCCGACCGTCTCGCGCGCGGTGTCGTGGGCGGACACGATCAAGGCCCGGGACCCTGCCAGCGGCGCCGGCAGCGGCACCGCCTCACCCAGCGTGCGTACGGCTACGGTAAAGCTGAAGGTGGCGCCCGCTCCGAGGGCGCTCGACACGGCAATCTCGCCCCCCATCAGCCCGACCAGCTTGCGCGAGATCGCCAGGCCCAGACCGGTACCGCCATGCCTGCGTGTGACGCTGCCGTCGGCCTGGGTAAAGGCCTGGAAGAGACGGCCCGCCTGTTCCCCGGACAGACCGACGCCGGTGTCCCGCACCGCAAAGCGCAGCCGCACGGTGTCGCCCTCCCGCCCCGCCACCTCGACGCGCACCGCCACTTCGCCGCGGTCGGTGAACTTGATGGCGTTGCCGACAAGGTTATTGAGCACCTGCGTGAGGCGCAGCGGGTCGCCCTCCACTTCGGTGGGCACGCCGGGTGCGACATCGAGAAAGAGCTCCAGCCGCTTTTCCTCGGCGCGCGCGGCAAACAGGTCGGCCACGCCGCGCAGCAGCGCTTCGATCGACATCGGCACCTGCTCGATCTCGATGCGTCCCGCTTCGACCTTGGAGTAGTCGAGCACATCGTTGAGCACGCCGAGCAGCGCCCGCCCCGAGGTGAGTACGGTTTCCAGATACTCCCGTTGCTCGCGCGCCAGTTCGCCGTCGAGCACCAGCTGGGTGAGCCCGAGCACGGCGTTCATCGGGGTGCGGATCTCGTGGCTCATGTTCGCCAGGAACTCCGATTTCGCCTGGCTGGCTGCGTCCGCAGCCCGGCGGGCGGCTTCGAGGTCAGCGACGGTCTGGCGCTCCTGGGTCACATCGTCGAAGGTCCAGACCGCGCCCCGCGAGAGGTCGTCGGGATCGATCGCACGGCCGGACAGCCGGCTGACGAAGCGGGACCCATCCCGGCGCTGCAGCACCTGGTCGCGGCGGTGGATGCCCCCGGCCGCGAGTTCGCCGTAGATCTCGCCGCCGGCGATATAGGCCGTCTCATCGAGGTACCAGCTGCGGGTGGAATGCCCGATCAGCTCACCGGGCGCGGCGCCCAGCATCTCTTCCAGACGCCGGTTGCACTTGATGACGACCCGGTTGCGCAAGAGGCAGATGCCGAGGGTCGCGGTCTCGAAGATCGTGCTCTGCTCGTCGGCCGCCTGCTTGAGCGCCAGCTCGTCGCGTTTGCGCCCGGTGATGTCCCAGTTGGTTCCGACCATGCGCACGGCGGTGTTGTCTTCGCCGCGCACTACCATCGCCAGGGCACGCAGGTAGTGGAGTTCGCCATCCGGGCCACGTACCCGGAATTCGGTGTCAAAGGCGCTTTCGCCAGCGATCGCGGCATCGAGTTCGCCCCTCAGGCGTGCCAGATCTTCGGGCAGCACCCGCGAGGTCCAGGCATCGAGCGCCCCGGAAAAGTCCTCCGGTCGCGCGTGGTACAGCCGGAACATCGCGTCGTCCCACAACAGCGCATCGTTGCGCAGATCCCAGTCCCAGATGCCGATGCCCGCCGCGCGGGTCGCGAGCGCCAGCCGTTGCTGGCTTTCCTGGATCGCCGCTTCGGCGAGCTTGCTCTCGGTGATATCGGTCAGCACGCCATTCCAGAGGCTGCCGCCCTCGGGCAGCTCGATGCCGTCGGATGCCAGCCGGAACCAGCGGTTGTCGCCACCGACCTTGAAACGGCACTCGACGCGAAACGGCGCCATCGTGCGGGCCGCAATGTCGTTCAGGCGCGCGACTTCCGGCAGATCATCCGGATGGATCGCCGCAAATGCCTGGCTGGCGTCGCGCATCAGGGTGGCCTCGGGCACGCCGATCAGCTCGCAGAAACGCGGGCTGACGTAGTCGAAGGCAATGCCGCCATCGGCCCGGAAGCGGAACACATAGACCCCCACCGGAATGCGCCGCACCATGTCGTCGAAGCGGTTGCGGCTCGACGCCAGCGCCTCGGTGCGCTCTGCCACCCGTTGCTCGAGCAGCGCCTGTTCCTCGGCCAATCGGTCGGCCATCTGGTTGAAGCGCTCGCCCAGGACGCGGAACTCCGCACTGCCGGCAATCGGGGCGCGTTCGCCGAGCTTGCCATCGGCGATGCGCTCGGTCGCCTCGGTCAGCCGGGTAATCGGCTGCACGATGCTGCGGGCGAGGAACAGTGCAGCGATGAAACCGGCGCAGGACAGCACCACCAGCGCGATGAGGCTGCGCTCGCGCAGGCGTCGGGCCGGTTCGAGGGCCTCCTGCACGTCCTGTTTCACCACCATGAACCAGCGCAGGGCCGGCAGATAACGCCAGGCCGCCACTACCGGCGTGCCGCGATAATCGGCGCCAATGCCACTGCCCCGCTCGCCGCGGATCGCCGCCTGCATCGGCGAGCCGAGCTTGCTCAGCGGACGGCGCAGGCGAAAAGCGGCATCCGGGTCGGTCTTCAGCGGCGTCACCGAGAGCGCCTCGTTGCCTTCGAGCTGCGTGATGATGGTCTCGCCGCTCTTGCCCAGCCCGGTGGCATCGGTAGTGACCACCGTCAGCTGGCTCAGCTGCAATTGCAGTGCCACCGTGCCAAGCGCTTTGCCGTCGCGGATCACCGGCGACACGACGAACACCGACGGTTTGTCACCCGAAGGCGCATACGCCGCGACCGGTGTCACCTGCGTTTCGAGCAGTTCCAGCGCCTGACGGTGCGCGCGGGCAAGAATCGTGTCGCGGTAACGGCCGGTGTTGAGGTTGCTGGCGAAATCCGGCTCGTGCAGGATCGAGAAGACCACCGTGCCATCGTTGGCGGTCAGCAGCAGGTCATAACCGTTTCCCTGGATATAGGCATCCTCGAAATAGTCGCGATAGCGGCGCTCGTCGACGCCGTACTGAACTTCGTCGGAGCTGGCGATCAAGGACGGCAGGATGCTCAGCGCATGCTGGGTGGTCGGTGATTTGGCGAGTGTCTCGGTGTCCTTGACCCGCTCATTGACGTAGGCGTTGATCTGGTCCGCCTTCTTGTCGGCGAGTGACGAGAGCGTGGTGACCGCGGTGTCGCTCAGGGTCCGCTCGAAAGCGGCGCTGGACCACCAGGCCAATCCGGCCAGCGGCAGGGGCGACAGCAGCAGAAAGCCGAGCAGCAGCTGCGGCAGGATGCGGTAAGCCTTCACGGCGCAGCCTCTTCGATGCGCCGCTTCCACTCCTCGGTCGAGCGATAGCCGGGCCAAGGCGCGGGGCGGATGGGCTGGTCCGAGGCAAAGACCTGTTCGAACTGGCCGTCGCTGCGGGCATGGCCGACCCGCACCATCTTCCACACATGCCGGGTACGCGCGTCGACCGCGACCAGCGAGGCGAGACCGGCAATCGTCTGGCGCAACAGCGCGGGGTCGACGCGCTGCGGCTCCGGGCTGCCGGCATCGCGCACCGCCTGCGCCCACAGCTTGACCCCGATGTAGGTGGCTTCGACCGCATCGCTGGTCTGCCGATCGGCACCGAAGCGCTGCTGCCATGCCGCCACGAAGTGCTGGTTGGCGGGGGTCGGGAGCGACTGGAAATAGCTCCAGGCGGCGTAGTGGCGCGTCAGGCGCCCGCCACCCCAAGCCTTGAGTTCCGGCTCGGCGACGCTGAATGACATGATCGGCTGGTCGACCAGACCCGCGCGGACCAGCGCGTCAAAAAAGGCGGCGTTGCTGTCACCGTTAAGCGTGTTGAGCACCACCACAGGCCGCGCCGCCGCGATTTCGTCGACCACTTCGGCGAAATCCCGGGCGCCCAGCGGCAGGTAGCGTTCGCTGACGATCTCGCCGCCGCGGGCTTCCACCAGGTCGCGGATGATCAGGTTGGCGATGCGCGGAAAAACGTAGTCCGAGCCGATCAGCACCACCCGCGTGCCAAAGCGCTGCAGCATCCAGTGCGTGCCCGGCACGATCTGCTGATTCGGCGCCGAACCGGTGTACAGGATGTTGGGGGACTGCTCCATCCCTTCGTACTGCACCGGGTAGAGCATGAGGTGACGATGGCGCTCGACGACCGGCTTCACTGCCCTGCGACAGGCCGACGTCCAGCAGCCGAACAGCACATCGACATGCTCCTGGCTGATCAGGCGTTCGGCTTCCCGAGCGAAGTGATCCCAGTTCGAACGGCCATCCGCCACCACCACTTGAAGCGGCCGCCCGAGCACCCCGCCCTCTGCGTTGATCTCGTCGGCGGCCATGCGCACCGCGTCGACCAGGGGCGCCTCGCTGGCCGCCATGGTGCCACTGAGTGAATGCAGGGCCCCGATGCGGATCGGCGACGGAGTCGGCCGCCGCTGTGCGAAAACCGCCAGCGCCAGGGCGATCGCCACAACAGCCACCAGGAGAGCCTTGCGCCAGATCATCAAGTCGTGCCAAAGGGAGTGAACACCTGCACTATCGGCCTGCGCCTGCGATCCTTGACCCTCAGGGGTGCGTGTTTGTGCCCGACTGCGTGGTCCCTCACAAGCCGCAGCGTCCGCCTGTGGGAGACTGCGGCCTTGTGGCATGTCAGCCGCATGTTCCGGTTGCCGGGAGGAAATGGCGTGAGCTTCATGATGCTTGTGGTCGGCCTGATTGCAGGTTTGGTCGTAGCGCAGTGGCAGGATGTAAGCGGATGGGTCGGTGCCCTGCTCGGGGCGGCACTGGGTTTCCTTGCCGGGCGGGTGCTGGAGTTGCAGCAGCGCTACGAGGCCCTGGCCGCGCGCATCGACGAGCGGGAAACGGCGCTGGACGCCTTCCGCGAACACTTCGACCGCGTCACGCTGGCGATCCACCAGCGTTTCGTCGCACTGGAGGCCGTGCGGGAAGGCGCACCGGGCGCGCACGCCGACGCCGGCACACATGCCACCACCGATCAGACGGTGCCGCCGGACGCGGCCGCCTCGGAGCAACCTGCCCAAGCGCCGGTCGCGGCACCCCCCGCCGAAGTCCCCGGCGCCGAGACCGCTGCCGCCGCGAGCGTGAGCGCGGAAAGCGCCGAAGGTGCCGCCCCCGCGATGCCACCGGCGGTAGCGCAGATGGCCACCGCGCAATCGGCGCCCACCGACGATGCGGCGGTTCAGGCCCGGGTCGATGCGGCACTTGCTGCGGTGCGGCGCGCCCCGGTCGAGCGCGAGGCGGAGCAGGCGGTCGCGGCGACCGAAGAAGCGCTCGAAGCCACGCCGTCCGGCCCCGGCCTGGTCGAGCGCGCCTTCGACGCCGCGCGCGCCTGGCTTTTCGGTGGCAACACGCTGGTGCGCATGGGCATCGTGTTGCTGTTCCTCGGGCTGGCCTTCCTGCTGCGTTACGCGGCCGAACGCACCACGCTACCGATCGAATTCCGCTACGCCGGCGTCGCCGCCACGGCGCTCGGCCTGCTGGTGGTCGGCTGGCGGCTGCGCGAGCGCAACGGGCCTTACGGCTTGTTGCTACAAGGTGCGGCGGTGGCGGTGATGTACCTCACCACCTTCGCGGCGATGCGGCTGCATCCGCTGATCCCGCTGCAGTTTGGCTTCGTGCTGATGGTGGCGGTCGCGGCGCTCGCTGGCCTGCTCGCGGTAAAGCAGAACGCGCCCTCGCTGGCAATCGCCGGCACGCTGGGCGGCTTTGCGGCACCGATCCTCGCCTCCACCGGCGGCGGCAGCCATGTGGCGCTGTTCTCCTACTTCCTGCTGCTCAACGCCGGCGTGCTGGGCATTGCCTGGTTCAAGGCCTGGCGGGTACTCAATCTGGTGGGTTTTGCCGGCACCTTCCTGATCGGCACCGCATGGGGGCTGCGCAGCTACCAGCCGGAGCTCTTCGCCAGCACCGAACCTTTCCTCGTCGCCTTCTTCCTGATGTACGTGACGATCGCACTGCTGTTCGCACGCCGACGCATGGCCGAATGGACATCGCCGATCCGCGATGCCGACCACGGCGAACTGCTGCGCGGCGCGCTGGCGCATGCCAACGCGATCGACGGCACCCTGCTGTTCGGCGTGCCGCTGCTGGGCTTTGGCCTGCAGGTGGCGATCATCCGCCACATCGAATACGGCATGGCTTTCAGCGCCTTCGCGCTGGGCGCCTTCTACCTGATCCTGGCACGCGCGCTGCTCGGCCGCGATCGCATCCGCAACCTGCTGCTGGTGGAAGTCTTCCTCGCGCTCGGCGTGATCTTCGCGTCGCTGGCGATCCCGCTCGCGCTCGACGACCAATGGACCGCCGCCGCGTGGGCGGTGGAGGGCGCCGGCATCTACTGGCTCGGCCATCGCCAGCAGCGCACGCTGGCGCGCGCCTTCGCGCTGCTGCTGCAAGCCGGTGCCACGGTGTTCTTCCTGCGCACACTGGGCAGCGGCACTGCCGACCCCGGCTCGCTGCTGGCCGGTTCCTGGCTCGGCACGCTGATGCTGGCCGGCGCGCTGCTGTCGAACTGGCGCGTCGCCCGCATCGAGGCTGCGAACGACAACCCGCCCGCCGACGCCGCCCTCAAGCCGCTCTTCGCGGTGCTGGGCCTCGTCTTCGCCTACCTGCTGGCGCCGATGCTCGCCGGCAGCACCACCACCGCGGTGGCCTGGGCGATCGCCGGCGTCGCCACGGTGTGGGCGGCACTGCGCTTTGCGGACCGCGCCGCGCTGCTCACCGGCATGCTGGTGCAGGTGGCTGCCGGCATCGTGTTCTTCGCCAACAACCACGGCGCGGCGGCGGACGGCGCGCAGGTCTTCGCGGCCGGGCTGTCGGGCCTGGTGGTGTGCGGGCTGATCGGCCTCACGGTGCTCGCCAGCACGATCCTCACGACCCGGAATGCCGATGCGCTGCCGGGGCTGTCGGCCGGGGTCGGGCTCTTCCTCGTCTTCGGCCTCGCACTCATCAACCTGGCGGTGCTCTTCGTGCTGCCCTGGCGGGTTGCGAGCGGCGTGTGGGCGCTCAGCGGCGTGCTGATCCTGTGGCTCGCGATTTCGCTGCGGCAGGCGGTGGCGATGTGGTTCGGCATCGCGCTGCAGGTGGCAGCCGCGGCGGCCTTCCTGATGCAGGTGTGGCCGAACGTCGCGCTGCATGCCGACCCGGATCTCTCACCGCTGCGCCATGCCGGTTTCCTGGTGCCGCTGGTGATCGCGCTCGCGGCCTGGGTCGCCGCATGGCGCCTGCAGCAGCGCGGCGACGCGCAGTTTGCCGACATCGCACCGAAGCTCTCGCTGCTCGGCCTGCTGTGGGGCGCGCTGTGGTGGGGCTATGCCTGGCTCGCCGAGATCGAACGCTTCGTCGTACCGGTGCAGCAGCACGCCGCAGCGCTGGGCCTGATCGCTGCCACCGCGATGCTGTGGACGCTCGCGGCACGCCGCTGGGCCTGGGCCACGCTGGCAAACCTGTGCCTTGCATTGACGCCGCTCGGTTGGTTCGCACTCGCGGCCGACTATCACGCCGGCTATGCGCCTTTCGCCGGGCTCGCGGGCGCGGGCTGGGCTGCGATGCTGGTCGCACACCTGCTCGCGCTGCGCCTGCTCGCGGAAGGCGATGAAGCGCCGTGGCCGGCGATCGGCATCAAACTCGCTCACGCGCTCGGTGCATGGCTGCTGTTGACGGTGCTGGCGCTCGAAGCGCGCGCACTGTTCGCCGAACTGGGTGACGAACGGTCTGCATGGCGCTGGCTCGGCTGGGCGCTGGTGCCCGCCGCCTACCTGATCTTCACTGCGCGCGAGCAGTGGCCTCAGCGCTGGCCCTTCGGCGCGCGCGAATCCACCTACCGCACCCTGGTCGCAACGCCGGTGGGGCTGTTGATGGTGCTGTGGGTGATGGCGGCAAACCTGCACTCGACAGGCTCTGCAGCACCGCTGCCGTACATCCCCATCGCCAACCCGCTGGAGATCGCCTGCGGCATCGTGCTGCTCGCTGTGTGGCGCTGGCTCACGCGTGTCGACCTGGCGGACGACGCGCAGCAATTGCTGCGCCCGAGCTTCGGTGCGGTCGCCTTCCTCGTCTACACCTGCGGCGTGGCCCGCGTCGTGCATCACTGGGCCGGCGTGCCCTTCGAATCGCATGCGCTGTTCGCCTCGATGACGCTGCAGGCAAGCCTCTCGATTGCGTGGAGCATCGCCGCGCTGGCGCTGATGGTAAGCGGCCACCGCGCGCAGGATCGGATGCGCTGGCTGATCGGCGCGGTGCTGATCGGCGTGGTCGTCGCCAAACTGTTCCTGATCGAACTCTCAAACACTGGCGGGCTCGCGCGCATCGTGTCCTTCATCGCGGTGGGCGTGCTCTTGCTGGTGGTCGGCTACTTCGCGCCGCTGCCGCCCAGGACCAACGAATCGAACGAAGAGGCCACATCATGAGCCGCATCGCCACCCTCCTAGTCGCGCTGCTGTGCTACAGCGTTAGCCACGCCGCCGAAGAACAAGTGGCGGACTTCGCCACCCGCGCCAGTATTCGCGTTGCGCAGGCGGCACCGTACGCGCGGCTCACGCTGCCGATCGACGCCTACCTTGCAGCCCGCTCGCCGGATCTGCGCGATCTGCGGGTCTTCAACGCAAACGGCGAGGCGGTGCCCTTCGCGCTGATCGCTACACCGCCGCAGACGCGCGCCAGCGAACAGCAACGTGCGCTGCGCTGGTTCCCGCTGCACGGCGAAGCCAACACCACTGGCGGCGACCTGCAGGTGGATGTGCGGCGCGACACCGCTGGCACCGTGGTGTCGGTACGCGAGCAGGCGGGCAAAGCGGCCGGCAAGCCGCTGCGCGGCTACCTGATCGATACCGGCAGCAAGGATGCGACGCTGGCGGCGCTCGACATTACGCTCGGCGAGGGCGTCAGCGGCTTCCACCGCGTCAGCGTCGAAGGCAGCGACGATCTCGCGCAGTGGCAAAGCCTGCAGGCCGACGCCGTGCTCGCAGTGCTCGATTTCAACGGCGAACAGATCCGCCGCGAGCGCATCGAACTGGGTCAAACCAACGCGCGCTACCTGCGCGTGCTGTGGCGCGAGCCCGCCGAAGCGGCGCCGATCACCGCGGCGAAGTTCATCACACGCGAAGCGCACACCGAGCCCCCCGCGATGGTCTGGACGCCCGCGAGCGCCGTGCTGCGCGACGCCAAGGGCGACTATGTGCTGAACCTGCCGACGCCGATCCGTGCCGAGCAACTGCGTGTCACGCTGCCGCCGGGCAATCTGTTGGCCCCTGTCGAAGTCGCTACGCGCAACGACGAACGCGCGCCCTGGCAGCGCCTCACCAGCGGTGTCGTCTACCGCCTCAGCGGCGAAGGGTCGGATCGCACCTCGCCCGACATCGCGCTCGGCAACATCGCGATTCAGCATCTGCGCCTGCACGCCGACCCGCGCAGCGGCGGCCTCGGCAACACCGCGCCCACGCTGCAGCTCGGCCTCACGCCGCAGCAGCTCGTCTTCCTCACCCGCGGCCCGGCGCCCTACACCCTCGCCCTCGGCAACCCCAAAGCCGCACCCGCCGCGCTGGCGATCGGCACCCTGGTGCCCGGCTACGGCCAACCCGGCGCACCCAGGATCGCGGACGCCGAAGCAGCCTTCGGCCCCCAGGCCAGCGCCGCCGACAGCAGCAGCCCCAGAGCCGCCGAATCGCCGGTCCAAATGCGCAAGTGGGTGCTGTGGGCGGTGCTCGTCGTCGGCGTTGCCGTGATGGGAGGAATGGCGTGGTCGCTGGTGAAGCAGACACGGCCTTGATCGGCCTGACTGCCCAATGACTAACTGCGAAACCGACGACGCGATGCCGCAAAGCTCGCCTTTCGTGCTGCGAAGACTTCACCCTGCAAGCCTGTGCGTCCTGCTCGCGATGCTTCTGGATCTGGGTATCCGGATTCTCGCCTCATACCTTCTGGATGCAGGTGGCGTTGCGGCATGCACGCCGCACACCCGATCAGGAATCGGGTCGGTCTGTTTCGCGCGGGTACTCCACTATTCGGCTGTGACGAACCCCGGACGCTTCGGCCTTTACGCCAGTCAAAAACATGTGCTGCCCATACTCGTCGGCGCCGCAATGATTTGGGCATTTTCGCCCACCAGCCCGCTGGGACGGCTTGCCCGCAAAGACCTGAGCAACGGGCAAGTACTGCTCATGACGGTAGTACTCAGGTTGATCGCAGCTGGCGCGGTAATGAACATGGGCGAAATGATCGTAGCGGGTCATGTCACCGACTACATCGCCATCGTTCTGCATCGGCACACTGCCACTGTTGGTGGCAAGGCCTTGAACATCGCGGACGGGATGCTGGGCTGTGCCCTGCTTGGATCGGCCGCAGCACTGATCTGGAGCGGCGCGCGATGCGTGGGCCGCTGGTGCCACCGTCGTCGTGCGCAGGAGTGGCACGTCGCGGATTGAAGGTTCGGCGGAACGCGGCAATTCGCGCAGCAGTGGCCGAAAGTTGTGACGGCGCTGCTAAGGCATCCCAGCGAGCGCGACAGCGGCCACGGCAGGCGCAGCTTCCCTTTGCATCCCCACGGCGGCATCCTGTCCGGCCACGCAGGACACATCGGATCGGAGGCCATCGATGGACGACGCATCCGCAAGTCAGCAGGGCCTTGGGCTGACGCTGAGCTTTGACGAAACGGCGCGCGCCGTGCTGGCGCGCAACAGTGCGACGGCCGGTGCCGCGCCGATCGACGAGGGCTGGCTGCGCGCCGCGCTGGCCGAGCACGGCTGGGGTGAGCTCCGCGTGCTGCCGGACGCGGTGGCCGAATTGCTGACGCGCTACCACGCTGGCCAGGCATTCGAGGCGCTGCGGGTCGCCGAAGCGGTGGACGCGAGCTTGAGCGTAACCCTGAGCGACGACCACATGCTGGCGCAGCTGACGCTGGTGCCCGCCGAGGGCGGTACGCCGGTGTCGTCGGAGTCTGTGCTGGCGCGCTTGAACGAGCTCGGCGTGCAGCATGGTGTGGACCACGCGGTGCTCGCCGAAGCGCTCGCCGCCGGGCAGGCCGAAAACCTGATCGTGGCCCGCGGCCGCGCGCCGGAAGACGGCAAGGATGGCGCGCTCGAGCCCTGCCAGTCGCAAGCCCGCAGCCGCAGCCCGCGTGTCAGCGAGAACGGACAGGTGGATTACCGGGATCTGGGCGACATCGTCGTCGTGCACCCGGGCGATGCGCTGATGCGACGCGTTGCGCCCACTGCCGGCACGCCCGGACGCACACTCACCGGCGACACCCTCGCGGCGCAAGCGGGCAAGGCGGTGATGTTCGGCATGGATCTGCCCGGCACGCGACTGAGCGCCGACGACCCGGATCTGCTGGTCGCCGCGATCACCGGCCAGCCGGTGATGCGACCTGACGGCATGAGCGTCGAACCGGTGCTGGCGATCGAATCGGTGGATATGGCCAGCGGCAACATCCGCTTCGAGGGCAGCGTGAAGATCAAGGGCGACGTCGGTGCCGGCATGTCGGTCACCGCCACCGGCGACATCGAAGTCGGCGGCGTGGTCGAACTGGCAACGCTGGAGGCCGGCGGCAGCGTCGCGGTACGCGGCGGCATCATCGGCGGGCTCGGGCGCAAGGACGGCAAGCGCAGCGGCGCACCCTGCGTGCGTGCGGCGGTGAATGTGGAAGCCGGCTATGCGCAGAACGCCCATATCGAAGCGGGCGACTGCATCGTCATCGAAGACACCGCGGTGCAATGCGAGCTGATCGCGGCGAACCACATCGTGGTCGGGCGCAAGCACCGGGGCTGCCTGATCGGCGGCCACCATCAGGCCACCCTCAGTCTCACCGCCAAGGAAGTCGGCAGCCCGCAGCGCATCGCGACCGTGATCGAGATCGGCGTCAACCCGGCGATGCACAGGCAGATGCTGGAGCTGGCGAAGGCGCGCGATGCCAAGGAAACCCAGTTGCTCGATGTCAGCAAGCTGCTCGCGCTGGCGCGACAGCAACCCGGCAGGCTGCCGGAAGCCACGGTCGACAAGGCGCGCCAGACGGCGGCCGCGATTGCAGCCGCGATTGCCGATCTGCGCGAACAGTTCGAGGAGCTCAACCGCAAGGTCGGCCTCGCGATGGGCGCGCGCGTCATCGCCACGACGAAGCTGCACGAAGCGGTGGAAGTGCGCCTCGGCGAGCGGCACTTCCGGGTGCCACGCGAATACGAAGCCTGTGCGATCGGGCTTGACCGCGACGGAACATTGGGTCTGCTGGCAGTCGACGAAGAGGCATGGCATTGACCGGCCGCGCGCCGCCCTGATGCCGTGCGGCGACGTATAGTGTGCACACGTGTTGCGGCTTCGTGGCCGACGCAGCGCGCGGGCAAGTCCCGGTCACCCTTCGCTGCATTCACGACACGGCGCTCAAATCATGGCACCCGCACCCAGACGCAAGGCAACGACACCGGTTACGTCGGTGGATGACGCGCCGCAGAAACCCTTCCTCCGCTTCTACCATTCCGAAACGCTGCGAGAGAAGACGCTCGCGGTGCTGCTACGGCTTGAACAAACCGATGAGCCGATCGAGCACGCAAGTGACCTGGCCGACGTGGTGATCGAGTTGATGAACAGCGGCATGGACTACTTCTTCATGCAACCGCTGAAGGAATCGAAAGCCGGCTTCATCCTGCAGCAGTCCGCCAACCTCGGACTGGTCGGCGCGCAGCAGTTGATCGGGTCCGTGATCCGCAAGATCCTGCTGCGCATGGACGGAGCGCAGCTGGTATCAGTATCCGGGTCGATACGACGACTGATGGTCTGAGCACAGCGCGCGCATCATGTCGACGCCCGCCGTTGATCCGCGCAAGCAAGCACCGCGGCACCGTAACAAGCCGCACTGACGCCCGCAATCCCTATGTCCCCCGTATTTGTTTTGCATGAAGCGCCGACCGCGGGGAATGGTGTATGAAGCCGTTTCCGCCTCACAACAGGGACCGGCAACATGGCAACACTTCGGATGGCGCTTGCCCGCGCGCAAGGATCTGTATCGCACTCGTCAGGTCGCCTCACCCGATCAGCACTGCTCCTGGGCCTCTGCGGGCTGGTCGCGTGCGGGGGCGGCGGCGCTGGCGACGCGCGCACGGCCGGCACGCAAACCGCCGTGGCACTTGAAGCGCCGGTCTGGCTCAACACCGGCGTGCGGGTGATGGCGCTGGGTGATTCGATCACCGAGGGCTGGCCATCGAGCTACGGTGGTTACCGCTACGAGCTTTACCGACGCTTCATCGCGCTGAACCTGCCGGTCGATTTTGTCGGCGGGCTGACCAACACTTCGAATGGGCTGCCCGATCCGGCCCATGAAGGCCATGGAGGCTGGACTTCCTACGAGTTGCGCGACGGGCGGCGAAGCGACCCGGCTGCCGGCAATGTCACGCAGTGGATCGCCAGCGCGCGGCCCGATGTGATCCTGCTTCTGGCAGGCACCAACGATGTCTACACCACCATCAACGACGGGACGATCGCCGCCGATCTGCTGGCGCTGGTCGATCGCGTGCGTGCGAGCGCCCCGCAGGCCGAGCTGTTTGTCGGTACCACGCTGCCGCTTCGTGAGAGCGCCGCCAACGCGCGGATCGATCGCTTCACGCCGACCGTCCGGCAAGGCATCAGCACGCGCATGCAAACCGATGAGCACCTGCATCTTGTGGATACGCACGCGGCGGTCAGCGTTGCAGACCTCGCGCCGGACGGCGTCCACGTCGATCCGCAAGGCGACGGTAATGCACGCCTCGCCGACGCCTGGCTCAGCGCGATCCTGCCTACGCTGCAGCGATTGAACGCCAAGTAAGGTGGTTAGCGTTCAGGGCGCCTTTGACGGGTCGGGCGCGGTTTTCAGGCCAAGTTGCGCCAACCACGCCAGCGCATCGTCGACGCTGCGACTGCTGCGGTAGTGCGCAAGCCGCATCGCACGTTCCGCCAGCGGGCTCACCATCACGCTGTTGAACATCGAGGCGTGAACATCCGATGCGGCGATCAATCCGTGTGCAACGCCATCCTCGAAGAAGGCCCACCAGGCCTCGAGCGCCTCCGGCGTGGCGCCGGTCCAGTCGCGCGCGTCGCTCAGCAGGCCCCAGGCCGCCGGGCCACGCAGCTGCCACAGGATGCGCGCATCGCGATGCAGGTGCTTCGCCGCGACGTCGTTCCAGGCGCCCTCGTAGCGGGCCACGAGGATGTCACCCTGCCAGTGCAGCGCGTAACTGCCGTGCTGTGTCCATTCCATGCTTGCCCCCGGCGCATGTGATGCCAACAGTATAGCTACCCGCAGTCGCCGCGCTCAGCCCACCCCGGCATGGCGGCGATCATGAGCGAACGGCTGTGGCGGCACGGACAGCAGGCGCGAACCCCGCGGCGCCGCTGCAGTGACGCGCAATCGCCTCGACCAGCAGGGGCTGCACGCCGGGCGCGAGGTCGTGACCCATGCCGGCGATGATCTGGAGCTGCGCGCCGGTAATGTGCCGCGCCGTATCGCGACCGGCTTCGAGCGGCACCAGCGGATCGGCGTCGCCGTGGATCACCAGTGTCGGCACGCGGATCTGGCGCAGCACATGGCGACGATCGCCGGAAGCGATGACCGCGAGCAGCTGGTTCACCGTTCCGGCCGGATGCCAGGCGCGGTGCACCGCGGCCGCGACATGGCGGCGCAGAGCGTCTCGCTCGTAGGGAAAGCCGGGGCTGCCGACCACGCCGAACACGCCGATCAGGTGTTCGATGACGCTCTCCGGATTGCCCGGTTCGGCCGGCCGGCTCAGCAGCGCCCGCGCTGCGTGGACCTTGGGCCGCGACAGGCGCGGGTTGCCGCTCGACGACATGATCGAAACCAGACTGAGCACCCGCTGCGGGTAATGCGCGGCGACCAGCTGCGCGATCATGCCGCCCATCGAAGCGCCGACGATGTGCGCGCGTTCGATGCCCAGCGCGTCGAGCAGCGCGACGGTGTCGGCGGCCATGTCCTCGAGGGTGTAAGGCACCCGTGGCTTGAGTCCGCAGGCAGCGCGCAGCAAGGTCGGCAGCAGCCCCGGCCGCTTGTGCACCCGCAGCCTGGTGGAGAGACCGGCATCGCGGTTGTCGAAGCGGATCACCCGAAAGCCCCGCTCGACCAGTGCGTTGCAGAACGCATCCGGCCAGCTCACCAACTGCATGCCGAGACCCATGATCAGCACGATGGTTGGCGCCGCCGGGTCACCCAGCGATTCGTACTCGATCTGCAAACCACGCGCCAGCACGTTGGGCATGCTGCCGCCTCAGCCGGCCTTGCTGCGCGAACGGCGCGGCACCGCGGCAGCCGGTGTATCGCCGCGCGCTTTGGCGACCGGCGTCGCACTGCGACGGGGGCGCGTCTCGTCCCCCTCGGCGGCGGCCTGCGTGGCCGCGTGGCTGCGCGTACGTTTGGGCCGCGCGGCCGGCGCGTCGCACAGCACCAGCTCGGCAAAACTCTCGCGCAGGCCGTCCGCCAGCGCGTCCGGATCGGGCATTGCGCTGTGGGCGCTGACAATGCCGAAGCCCAGCGTGCCGGCATAGCTCATGACGGTGATGTTCACACCCAGTCCGTGCTCGACGATCGACAGCGGCCAGTACTCGGTCATCCGCGCACCGCAGGCATAGAGCGGCTGGGCCGGACCCGGCACGTTCGAGATGATGAGGTTGGCAATCGGCGGCACGCGGTCGGCGACGCCGGCAAGGCCGTAAAGGGAGGCCAGCCCGCCCAGCAACCACGGCACGCCAATCGACGGTGCATCGGTCGGCAACACCGATTTCGCGTGGCGGGTGAGCGCCTTGCTCGCAGTCGCGGCATCGCGAATGGCGTGCAAACGGCGCAAGGGATGGGCGATGTCGGTCGCAAGGCTCACCAGATTCATCGTCACCTGCGTGCTGAACTCGGTGTTGCCCGCTTCGCGCAGCGAGATCGGCATCGCGGCGATCAGGGGTTTGTCCGGAATGCCACCGTGGTGCGCAAAGTAGCGCCGCAGCGCGCCACTGCACAGCGCCAGCACCACGTCATTGAGCTTGGTTCCGTGTTCGCTGGCGATGCGCTTCACCGCATCGAGCGGGAAGTCCACCAACGCGATACGCCGCTCGCTGTCGATCGTGATGCTGAGGGGCGTTTTCGGCCCAAAGGCGAAGTTGCGCCGCAGCGCGCCCTCGCCCTGCGGTGCGTCGCCCCCCGTTCGCCCCATGAGGCCGGTGAGCACGCGAACGACATCCGGCAGATGGCGGGCCAGCTTCATGTACTGGTCGGCATCGCGCGTCAGCGCAGCGCTCATCAACGCGAACACCCCGGGCGCGGCTTCGCGACGACGCGGCCGCGGCAGCGCGCGCGGCGCCGGCTCGGCCTCGGTGTCGAACAAGGCGTGAGTGAGTGCAACACCCGCGGCGCCATCGAGCATCGCGTGGTGGATTTTCATGTAGAAGGCGGCCTGGCCGTCTTCCAGTCCGTGAATCACGTACAGCATCCAGAGCGGGCGCTCGCGGTCGAGCGGCCGTGCGTGCAGCTCGCCGATGCAATCTTCGAGTTGCGCCCTGGTGCCGGGGCAGGGCAGCAGCACGCTGCGCACATGCAGGTCGAGATCGAAATCCTCGTCCTCCACCCACACCGGGTTGGCGAACTGCCAGGGCAGCGCAGCCAGCTTGCGCCGCAGCATCGGCGCAAGATCGATGCGCTCGCCCATCATGCGGCGCACCGCGGCGTGGAAATCGGCGCTCGCCGCCGGCGGTGGCTCGAACACGTGCAGTGCGGCGACATGCATCGGCGTCGCCTCGGTTTCCAGATGCAGGAAGAGTCCGTCCAGACCGGTCAGCGGCTTCACTGCACGACTCCCGTCGGTTCGTCAGCGCATTGGCGGCGCGAGGTCAGCGCCGCGCGCGGGGTCTGGCGGCGGCGGGGCGGCCGGCGGCCGGTCGCCGCACCTGGCCGGACTGCTCGCGCTTGAGTTCAGCCTTCTCGGTCTTGGTCAGCGGCGGCAGGCTCGCCTCGTAGCTGGCGATCGCGGTGCCCAGCTGTTCTGCGGCCAGCTGGATCACCGCGTGCTTGCCGGCCGCCTCGAAGGCCGCGAGGCGTTCCTTGACGCGGAACACGCGTTCGTCGTGCTCGTAGGTCTTGCGGCCGAGTTCCAGCACGCCTTGTGCCGCTTCGGTCAGGGTGTAGCCGTCGTCCTGCTGCTGCAGCAGGCCGTGCGCCGAGAGGCGGGTGAAGGCGTCGTGCAGCTTGCCCTTGGGCGGCAGGCGCTTGTCGTGCAGCGCGAGCGCGACGATGACCTCGTCGAGCGTGGCAGGCTTGCGTTTGGACGCCAGCGCCACCGCAAGCAGCAGCTGGACGTCGGTATCGTGGATCGGATTCATGGCGCGCCTTTCAAAACGACAGGGTAATCGATTCGGCGCCCTCTTCGATGCGATTCGCGCATCCAACTAGTAGTTCGATTCAAACTCGAAATCACTGCCCCCACGGAGCGGCACAATTCGCATCCGTATTGTCATCGATTGCGCGGAACGATTGATGTCTGGTGGAAAAGCCGAATAGGGTGCCGCTCGCTCGATGACCTGCTTGATATAGGCGATCTGGTCAGCCTGGTCAGCAGCGCTGAGTACGTCGAAACTGCGAATAGTGCCGTTAGCGTTCAGCCTCAATTGCACCAAGAGGTCTTTGTAACCGACTTGCTTTGGTTCGGCTCTGACATGACCCTTGCTGCGATTGAGTTTGTCCACCAAAGCACGGTAGTAAAGCTTGAGACTGAACCGATCGACCACTGGTGAGCCCGGAACTTGCTCTAGCGATACCGATCCTTCATCAAATCCGGATGTAGCCTCGCGTCCGATCTGCCGGGCCATGGCCAGCGAATGCTGGGCGAGACTCGGTTGCTCGCGCGCCTCTTGCTCCAGCGATTCAAGGAAGCGGTTCATTTCATCGCGATCGGCCTGACTGAATGTCGGCGCCGGATCGACACTGGCCCCCAGCCCCCCTTCCTTGCGGGTAATCACTGGTTTGTGGCGCTGCGGTGGAACCTTGGTTGGCGGAGGCGGTGGTTCAGGTTGTTCAATGACCTCGGGCGGCGGTTCGGGGGCGCGTAGCGACAGCCGGGTGTTCAGGCGTGGCGGCGCGTGCGCCACCTTGCCCGGCACATGGATCGGCGCGAACAGGATCGCCGCATGCAGGGCGAGCGACAGGGCAAATGCGACGCGCAGGGCGCGCTGTGAGCGTTGTAAGCGTTGGGCTGCTGAAACCGGCATCGCGGAAGTCTAGACGGACTTGCCCCCTTTTCGCGACCCGCCGACCGTGGGACCCGCGGGCCCAGCGGTGGCGCAGCACCGCCGGCTCGGTCGCGACGTGCCGCTCAGCGCAGCGCAACCGCCTCGAAGCGCGCCAGCGTGGCGCCCTTGGCGTCGCGCAGCACAAGTCGCTGCCCCTCGATCCGCCAGTGCCTGACCTCGGCCAGCGCGGCCAGGAAACGCTGCTCCTGCTCCATGCCTTCGACGCAAGCCATCATGGTCGAAGCCACCCGCCCGAAGCTCAGTTCGTCACCTTTGAGCGTGTAGCCACCCGTGAGGCGATTGCAGCCGGCTGATCCGCTGACGCGCGCGCCTTCGGTGTGCAGCACGAAATGGGGCTCGGGCTGCTGCGCCGGTTTTTCGACCGGCACCGTGCCGAGGTGCGTGAGCCGCCAGTAGGTCTCCTGCAAGGTCGCCGCGGCCAACGGCGACGGTTGCTCGTGGCGCGCACAGGTGCCGCCTGCCATCACCGTGTTGAAGCGTTCGACCACCACCGTCGGCCGCAGGCCCTTGCCTTCCATCGGCGGGCGATCGGCGATGCGCGCCTCGACGCTGACGAAGACCAGCGCACCCGCTTCCTTGCGCGCGCCAGCGTAGGCACGTTCGAGCGCCGCGTTGTCACCTTCGGTGGCCACCGGCAGTCGCTTGCCGATGGCACAGGGTTCGATCGTGCCCGCGTCCGCCATGTAGCGGTAGAAGCCGGTCAGGTTCACAACCGGTTCAATCAGCGCCGCCGCCGGCAGACGCGTCAGCGAGTGGTTCAGGGTCGAGGGAATCGGCTTGCCGTCCGCATCGAGCTTGTCGAGCGTACCGCCCGCAGCGAGCGCAAAGCGTTGCGGCTGGCCCTGGCCCGTCGAGAGGCGCAGTTCCGCGGGTTTGCCGGCGAGCGACCAGGTGCCGATTTCGTCGAAGTGACGATCTTCAGGCTTGCCTTCGTAGGCGATGCGCAGGCGGTAGCTGTGGTCGCCCAGCAGATCCAGATGCCAGCGTGTGCCGCTGCAATCGGCACACGGCAACACCCCTTCGAACGAGGCAGGCAGAGGCCCGAGGCTGGCGCGAGGCGCCGGCACCGCGTGGCCACCGGCCATGCGCAGCATCAACTGCAGCGGTGCGTCACTCGCCCCTTGAAGCACCGGATAGCTGCGATCGGTCGTGAACATCAAGCGGCCTTCGTGATGCACCGTCGCACGCACGGTGTAACGATGCCCGGGCTGCACCGCCGCAGCGTCGTACTCGATCGTGAAATGGAACGGCGGCTGCCCCGCGGGCACCAAACGTGCGCGCCCCAGCAACACCGCCGGCGCATCGGCGCGGGAGACGTCTTCCAGCGTGGCTTCGAAAACCGCATCGGGCGGCAACGCAATCCGCTCGCGGTAAAAAGCGCTACCGGCAAGGGTGGCAGCGCCCGCTGCTGATGCAAACGCGGCAATGCAAAGCGGCACAATAGCTTGGCAAATCTTGGCGCCGATCATCGTTCTAATGCCTCCGGGTAAGACCGATCACCGTACTATCCCACTCCCGGCGATCGCATGACACATCCCTGCGTGCCAAACAGTCGGCATAACGCGCCGCGGGTTCCGGCAGAATGCCGCTAACGTGTTATCGGTGCGTTCAGACTGTTGCTCCAGGACCCCAACATGCTCCTCCGCCGCTTCGCTCTCTTGCGCCAGATCTCTTCGCGCCCACGGCTGTTTATGGGGACGCTCGCCGGCATGGCGACGGTGGTCGCCTTGCCAGACGGGCTGGCACACCATACCGTGACGCGCCTGATCATCGGCTGGAATGTCGGCGCCTGGCTGTATCTTGCGCTGGCCGTGTGGTTGATCTTCAGGGCACCGCATGACCACATGCGCCTGCGCGCGCGCCTGCAGGACGAGGGCCGCATCGTGGTGCTGGCGCTGGTCGTGCTGGCGGCGGTTGTGAGCCTCGCCGCCATCGTCGCTGAACTGCAGGTGGTCAAGGACATGCAGGGGGTGCTGAAGTTTGCACACATCGCGCTCACCGCGGCTACGATCGTTTCCTCGTGGGCCTTCACGCAGGTGATGTTCGCCTTCCACTACGCGCATGACTACTACCTCGCGCGGGCGCGCGGCGAGCACGGCGGGTTGATCTTTCCCGAGTGCGATGCGCCCGACTACGTCGACTTCCTGTACTTCGCCTGTGTCATCGGCACCTCGGGTCAGACAGCGGATGTCAGCATCGCGTCACCGACGATGCGGCGTACCGGGCTCGTCCACTGCGTGCTCGCCTATGCCTTCAACACCACCGTGCTGGCGCTGACGATCAACATAGCCTCCGGGCTGCTTTGAGCAGCGCGTCGACGTTCCGCTCCGATGAAGCCGGAAGATCTTGAACTCTTGCTGCTGCGCGAGATGCCTTACGGCAAGTACAAAGGCCGTGTCATCGCCGACCTGCCGGGGCACTACCTGAACTGGTTCGCGCGCGTCGGATTTCCCAAGGGTGAACTCGGCCACCTGCTCGCGCTGATGCAGGAACTCGACCACAACGGCCTCTCCGGCCTGCTCGAGCCGTTGCGCCGGCGCTGAACGCGTCGCCACCCATTGGGAGACGCCGCGCTGGCCGGCCTACTTCTCGATGAAGACGAGTTCGGTCAGATCGGGCATGAAGGCGATGCGGGCGTTGCGCTGTTCGATCGCGGCATGCAGCGGCACGACGATCGGCCGGCTGCGGCCGCCGTGCTCGATGAACAGCTTGTCGTCCTCCGAAGGGTTGTCGCGCAGCCAGTCGGCAAGGTTGTAGTCGACCTGCGCAGCAAGCGCCTGCTTGAGGTAGTCGGTGCAGCGGCGGAACAGCTTCGGATAGATCAGCGCGCCGTGGATACCGATCGAAGCCGCGTCGACCAGCGAGAACAACTCGCTCTCGTCCTGCCCCCAGACACCCAGCGAATGGGCGCGCGCATGGCGTGCCGCTTCGCGCAGCGCCGAACGATGCGCCCGCGGCGTCGACGAGTAGCACAGCGGGTAGGCGTCGCCACTGCTGACCATCTTGCAGTTGGCCGATTCGTAGAACAGGTTGCCGCCCAGCGGCACGACATCGCCGTCGTCGTGCGGAATCACGCCATCGCGGAACAGGTAGGAAATCGGCCTGCCATGCACATCCGCAGCCTTGGTGAGGATGGTCGCGCTGACCGCCTCCGGGCTCGTCATTTCCACCGTCGCGCCGTCCGCTTCAAAGTCCCAGGACGCGAAACCCAGGGTGCTCAGCAACGCGTCGCGTGCAGCATCGCCAAGCGGCTGCTTGGCCTTGCCGTAGTGGGTTTCGGGCGCGTCGATGCCTTCCAGCCGCAGTTGCACACTGCCGTCGCGGCGCGACGGGATCACCTGGTGACCGCGATGCAATTCGCCGAACTGGTCCGGGTCGTCGGCGACGAAGCGGATCGAATCCCCATCCGGCTGATACGAAACTGCGACCAGCGTGCCGTGAATCACCTTGTAGTAGTCGAGCGCCATGGTGTGTCTCCTCCGGTGGGTGAGTCACCATGCTTTCACCGGCGCGTGACGGTTGTTTGACGGCGCGATGACAGGCGCTACCGGCAGCGCCTGAGCGGCCGTTTCTCAACGCAGCGACGCCGGCTCCTAACGCCGCCCTCAAGTCCATGGACTTTCTGGTCGTAAACATAGGTCTTCGATGCGACACGAGAGGTGGCTGGAAATGCTGACGTCGGCGAGTCTCAAGAACAAGTTGATCGCAATCGGCCTCGCTTCACTGGTCGGCATGCTGGCGATCGGCATCTGGGGCGCTTACGCCCAGCGCAGCAGCGGACTTGAACAGCGCAAGGCGCTGATCCGCGCGGTGGTCGAAACGGCGCATGGCCAGCTCAATTACTACGTGCAGCAAGAGAAGGACGGCAAGCTCAGTCGGGACGCGGCGCAGGCGCAGGCAAAGGAGTCGCTGCGCAAGATCCGCTTCCGCGAGAAGGAGTATTTCTTCATCTACGCCTTCGACGGCAAATGCGTGCTCTTGCCACCCCGGCCAGAGTGGGAAGGCACGCCGCGCATGGACGAGGTCGACAAGACCGGCCAGCGACTGGTTGAAAACATCACCCGGCTGGCTCAGGCGCAGGGCGGTTTCACCGACTACTACTTCCCGCGTGCGGGCGGCACCGAGCCGCTGCGCAAGGTGTCGTACATCATGGGGGTGCCGGAATGGAACTGGGCGATCGGCACCGGGCTGTACGTCGACGATATCGATGCGGCGTTCCGCACCGATCTCGAGATCAGTGTCGGCGTGGTATTGCTGCTAGCCGGCTGCGTATTCGCACTGATCGCCGTGATCGGTCGCTCGGTGCTGCATCAGGTGGGCGGCGAACCGGCCGATGCGGTGGCGGCCATGCGGCGGGTGGCCGGGGGCGACCTGCGGGTGCAACTGAGCGGTAGCGCGCCGGGCAGCCTGCTGAGCGAGCTGGGCGGATTGATCGCGCGCTTGCGCGAGACCATTGCCGAGCTGAGCAACGACGCGGCGGAACTGGGCGCAGCCTCGCAAGAGATCAGCAGTACCTCGCAGGCGGTCGCCGAGTCCGCGCACCGCCAATCGGAATCCACACAGTCGATGGCGGCGGCGATGGAAGAACTCACCGTCAGCATTTCGCACATCTCCGACACCGCACAAGACACCGAACAGCACGCGCGGGGTGCGGCGGGGCTGGCGCGGCAAGGTCAGGGCGAAGTCGAATCCGCGACGAACGACATGCAGGCGCTGTCGAGCACGGTATCCGATGCCGTCCAGCGCATCGCCAGTCTGAGCACACGTGCCAGCGAAGTCGGCACGGTCGCCTCGTCGATCAACGAGATCGCCTCGCAGACCAATCTGCTTGCGCTCAACGCGGCCATCGAGGCGGCGCGTGCCGGCGAGCAGGGCCGCGGCTTCGCGGTGGTGGCCGATGAAGTACGCAAGCTCGCCGAACGCACCACCCACGCTACGGTGGAAATCGGTCGCATCGTCAACGCGATCCAGTCCGAGACAGCCGGTGCGGTGGACGTGATGACCACCGCCTCGTCGCAGGCGTCACAGGGTGTCGACGCCGCCGAGCGCTCGGCGCAGCTGCTGCGCCAGATCGTCTCGAACGCCGAACACGCGAGTGGCCGCGTCGCCGAGGTCGCCAGTTCCACCCGCGAGCAGGGCACCGTCAGCACCCTGCTCGCCGGGCAGGTCGAACAGGTCGCCCAGATGGTGGAAGCGACCAGTGTCGGCATGGGCGAAACCGCGCGTGCGACGCAGGAGCTGGAACGCATCGCCTCGCGCCTGAACGTGGTGGTGTCGCGCTTCGAGACCTGAGCGCAGGGCGTCGGCGCGACCGCAGCGCGCGAAGCCGCCGCGGCGACGCGTCCCGCGCAAGCCCTGACCGGCTATTCCGCGGCTTGCGCGTCGTCTACCGTTGCGCCGTCACTTGCCGCCGCTTCGATCAGTTGCGCTTCAATGCTCGCCGCCAACCCGCGCGCTTCATCCGGCGCGAGCTTGGCGGCGTCGTAGCCCATGTTGATCGTGAGGCGGCCGGCGTAGGTGCTGACCGCGCTGAACACGCTCTGGTAAGGCATCGGGCAGAGCGCGAACGAGATCGACGCGACCGCCGGGTCCGCCGCCACCGTGTCGATGCGGCCAAGGTTGCTGATCATCGAACCTTGCGGGGTGTTCATCAGCAGCTTGTTGAAGCGACGCTGCGCATCGGCGTCGCAGGCTGCGTCGTCGAGCCCGTAAAGGTAGAAGAAGAGGTGGCCATCGCCACGCTTGAGCTTGTCGTGGATCTGCCGCGCGACGCCCTCGGCCAGCGGCCAGAAAGCAGCCTGTGGCGCGACCACATGGCAGGCGGTCACCAGCGTGACGTACAGGGCTGCGGGCAGATCGGCAGGTGCCGGCGCGAGGTGCGGCCGCATGTCGGCCGGACAGGAGAGAAACAGCGTGGGCGGCGTATCGGTGGCGAGGCGCCGGCTGTGCGCGATCAGCTGCGCCGCGCAGAGCGCGCCGTGTACCGTGGTGTGGTGCGCGCGGGCCTGTGCGAGCAGGCGCTGCGTCGTCGCGGCATCGAGTACGATGCGGATGAAGCGCGGATCGCGTTTCGCCGCTGCACTGTCGAGCCAGCGCAGGCGCGCCGGTGCGCCGTGGCGGTTAATGTCGTCGGTGAGCGCATCCATCACCGCCTCGGCGCGCGCTTCCTGTTCGTCCCAGCGAAACGCGGGCGGAAACAGCGCATGCATCGGAGGCTGTGGCGGCGCGGCCGGCGGCCGTTCGGGCTGCGCGATCAGGCTCAGCAGCCGACACAACAGGGCCGCGCCGGAGCGCCCGTCGGCGATCGAATGGTGGAACACCAGCGCGAGCACCGAACGCGCGCTGTCGCTGATCGCCAGATGCAGGCAACGCAGCAGGGGCGCCTCGCCATCGGCGAAGGCTTCGGCAAGTGTCGCTTCGACGTGGGCTTGCCATCCGGCCGCGTCCGTCTCGACGCTGCGCATCGCAATCGCGCGCCCCGGCGCCGGCGCGAAATGCAGGCCGGATTCACTGCGGTGGATGGCCACCTGCAAGAGGGGTTCGGCAGCCTGCAGGGCAGTCAGCGCCGCCGGCAAGCGCGCGACGTCGAGCGGTGCGTTGCGTTCGGCGAAGACGACGAAGTTGGCGCCGGAGAGCTTGTCGAGCAGGTAGAAGAAGGTTTCGACATAGTCGAGCGGGCGTTCGACCATCGCGGGCCTCGGTTCGGTCGTTGCGGGGAGTGCTGCCCGCACGCTAACCGAAGCTGCCTGCGCCGGGTAGGGGGCGAACGCAAGCGCCGAGTGGGATGCTGCCGATCCCGCTACCCGCCCCGCTCGCTGACGCGCTGCTCCACCATGCGGTCGAGTTGCGACATCATCTGCGCGCTCGCCTTCTCGGCATCCTCGAAGCAACGGTAGATCAGCTGCTTGCGGGCGGCGTCACGCTCCCACTGCGTCTCGCCCAGGGTGGCAACCATGCGCTGCATGGCGTCGTGCACACCGTGATGGGGCGTTTCGAGCCTGCGTGCCGCATCGGAAGCAAAGAGCCCGGTCTCACCATGGCCGTGCGCCAGCCACTGGCCGAAGCGGCACTCGCCCGGCCCGACGGCGATCGCCGACGCCTGCGGCGACGCGGCGCCATTCACCGGCACCAGATAGGCGTTCTGCTTGTAGAGGATGTGGTCGGTCTTGGCGAGCGACACGACGCTGATGTCGCTGACCTTCTCGACTTCGGTGAGGGCCTGTTGTGCAGAGCTTTCAAACCGCACGAAACTCTGTTCGAGCGTCGCGATGTGATCGCGCGAGGACACCGTCGCATGGTGCATCTGTTCGGCGTTCTGCAGGATCTGCTCCGCGTCGCCGGAGAATTCCGTCATCACGCGCGCGATTTGTTCCGATGACTGTTTGGTGTTTTCAGCGAGCTTGCGCACCTCGTCGGCCACGACCGCGAAACCCCGCCCCTGTTCCCCCGCGCGGGCCGCTTCGATCGCCGCGTTGAGCGCGAGCAGGTTGGTCTGGTTGGCGATGCCGGTGATCAGACCGACCGAGCGGTTGATCTGATCGCTGTGTGCCTTGAACACCCGCACCGCGTCGAGCGTGGCTTCGACGCGGGCCGCGATGTCGCCGAGGCTGCCGACAACCTGGCCGATCGCGCTGCGGCTCTGGCGCGCGTCGTCGAAGTTGGCACGCGCGATCGCGCTGAGCGCATCCGACGCCTCGGCCACCGACTGCATGTCGCGCACATTGGTCTGCAGGTCCGACAGCAGGTTGGTGCTGTTGAGCGTACCCAGACGTGAGAGCAGGTCGTTCTTCTGCTGTTGCTCGTAGTCGCGCGCAAGCTGGCGCATGACTTCGTTGGTGCGCAGCAGCTCGGCGCGGAATTCGCCGTGCAAGCCGCTGGGCTGCGTCAGGCGGAAGAACTTTCCTTCACCGGCCATCGCCAGCGCGGTCTTCTGCTCGCGGAAGGTCGCCTCGAGCTGGTCGAGCATGTCGTTGAGCGCCCAGCACAGGCTCTCGTCCGCAGCGCCGGGGCGGATACCGGTGATGCGCCCTTCGAGCTTGCCGGCGGCCACCTCGTTGCATAGCGCGGTGAGGCGCTGCAGGTTGCCACCGTCGGCAGCGCGCCCCCGCCAGCAGAGCGTCAGCAGCACGGCGCCGGCGATCAGTCCGGCGAGCGGCCATAGCCAGGTGCGATGCAGCCAGCCGGCGCCCAGGCACAGCGCTGCCAGCAAGGCGTAAAGCGCCGTCGCGCCAACGCGCGCGTCAAAGCGCGAGAACCAGTTCGGCATAGCTCATCCCCTTGTCGCGCAACACGGACTGCAGCAAAGCGATCGACGCGTCACAGGCATCGCGCGGGCCGGCCTTCTGCTCGGCTTCGAGCATGAGCCGGTAGAGCCCGTCGCAGACGCTGACCCCGCTCGCCTTGGGTTTGCGCCGCACCGACAGGTAGCCGACGACATTGCCCTGTGCGTCGTAGGACGGCGTGACGTTGGCGAAGACCCAGTAGAAGCTGCCGTCCTTGGCCATGTTTTTCACATAGGCAAAGATCTCCTGCTTCTGCGCCAGGGTGTCCCACAACAGTTTGAAGACCCCGCGCGGCATGTCCGGGTGACGGATGATGTTGTGCGGTGCGTTGAGCAGTTCGGCTTCCGAGAAGCCGGAGAACTCCACGAAGATGCGGTTGCCGTAGGTGATGCGACCCTTGCGGTCGGTTTTCGAGACGATGAAATCCTCGTCGCGCATCACCCGCTCGACCATTGTCGGCTGGACCTTGTATTTCACGCTCCCCCCTCCGTCTGCTTGTACGTCTCCCCTGCGCTTGCATACGGCAGGCCGCGCGATAACTTGAACCGGCGTTCTTGCGCCCGAGCACCGTGCCCGACCCGCGCGGCGCCCAACCGGTCTCAGGCGTGCCGCCTGAAGACGCCGAGTTTGGCCAGCAGGTCGCGCAGCTTGCTCTCCAGCAGGGTCTCCTTGCCGTGCCAGGATTCGTTGAGGATGCCGACCAGGCGGCGGATCTCGACCTCGCGGTTCGTCAGGCTCGCCTCGCTTTTCGCATCGAGCGCGCTGGCGAGCTCGTCGATGGTGGCGTTGAGCAGCGCTCGCAGGCTGTCGAGGTCTTCCTTGAACTCGTCGCGCATCTTCACCACCTTCGCGGCGCGCCGGATCACGAATTCGAAATCGGCAGCAGGCGTGTCGTTCGCCTCCCTGATCTTGGCGCCGAGCAGGCGGGTGTAATCACGGATGTTGGCTTCGCAGTGCTGCTCGTATTCGACCGCGCCCTTCTGCTTGCCCTTGAAGCAGGCAATGACGCCGGTAACGGCCGCCACCGAGAGACCGGCCCCGGTGCTGGTGCTGGTGAGGTACGCGATCGTGATCGGATCCATCGGCGGCACTCCTGTCGGTCGTCCTCATCAAAGCCTGGCTCAGCGCGGCGCGGTCGCTTCGTCTGCGCGCGCCATCGGGGCAGGGCGCCCCACGCAAACGCGGTTGCGGCCGAGGTGCTTGGCCTCATACAGTGCGTCGTCGGCACGTTTGAGCACCCGGTCGACGTCGGACTCGCCCGCCTGCACCGTGGTGATCCCGATCGACACCGTGATGCGCACGATCGTCGTGTCGTCGAGCGCGACTGCGGTCCCGGCAATCGTCGCCCGCAGCCGCTCGCCGACGTCGGCCGCTTCCTGCTCGGGCGCATTCGGCAGCAGCACCGCGAATTCCTCGCCACCGATGCGCCCGATCACATCGACTTCGCGCAGCGTGGCGCGACAACAGTCGGCCAGCGCGATCAGCACGCGGTCGCCAGCACGGTGGCCGTAGGTATCGTTGATCTGCTTGAAGTGGTCGATGTCGAGCATGAAAATCGACAAGGCATTGCCGTAACGCGCGGCGCGGTTGATTTCGAGTTCCGCCTGCTCCATGAAGAACCCGCGGCTGCCCACGCCGGTGAGGTGGTCGGTGTGCGCCTGATGCCGTAGGGCAATTTCAAGCTGCTTGCGCTCGGTGATGTCGATGTTGGTGCCGAGCATGCGCTGCGGCGTGCCATCGGCGCCATGAAAGATCTTGGCCACCGCGCGGATGTAGCGGATCTCGCCGCTCGGCCAGCAGACACGGAACTCGGTTTCGAGCGGCGTGCCCTTGGCGATCGCCTCGCGCACCTCGTGGTCGGCACGCGCCAGATCATCCGGGTGCAGGGTCGCGCGCCAGGCCGCCTCGGTGCCGGAGAAGGCGTCCTTGCTGACGTGGTAGAGCGCGTACATCGACTCGTCCCAGACCATGCGCCGCGTGCGCAGATCGAGATCCCATATGCCGATGCCGTTATGCCGCGTGGCGAGCGCGAGGCGTTCCTCGCTTTCGGCCAGCGCCTGTTCGCGCCGCTTGCGTTCGCTGATGTCGGTATGCGTGCCGAGCATGCGCAAGGGGCGACCCTCTTCGTCGCGCTCGAGGATGCAGCCGAGCGAGAGGATCCATTTCCATTTTCCGTCGCGGGTGCGCTGGCGGAACTCCACCTGGTAGTCCGCGGTGCGGCCTTCGACATACTCGCGGTAGGCCCGCGCCGTCGTCTCATGGTCGTCGGGGTGTAGGCGCGCAATCCACGCCGCGTTCGTTTCATGGAAGCTGTGCGGGTCGTAGCCGAGCATCAGCGCGTACTCGTCATTGACGCGTGCCTCGCCGGTCGCCACGTTGAGGTCGTAGAGCCCCTGGTTCGCCGCCTTGAGCGCGAGCCGCAGGCGTTCCTCGTTCTCCTGCAAGGCGGTCTCGACGGCCTTCAGGTCCGAGATGTCGGTGAGCACGCCGCTCCAGAGCACGCCGCCTTCCGGTGCACGCTCGGGGATCGCATGGCAGCGGATCGCGGCCACCTCGTCGGTGGCGCGCGCCACCCGGAACTCGCAGATCAGCGGCTTCAGCGACGCCGAGGCGGCGTCCACCGCCTCGCGCACCAGCCGGCGGTCGTGAGGGTCGATGCGGTTGATCAGGCCACGGCCATCGTCGCCGACCTGCGCGGCGTCAACGCCGAACAGCACCTGGATGCCGCGGCTGACATAGACCACCGCCCATTCGCCGTCGGGCCGACGCAGCAACTGGAAGACCGCGCCAGGGATCTGTGTGATCAGTTGGGTGAGTTGAAGTACGTCCAGTTCCGACACGCGGCAGCCCCCTTTGGCGTCATTCCCCATACATCAGCGTAGCCCACCGCTTCACGGCCGCCAGCCTGGAACGTTGCGGCCATCTGCGCCAAGCGCCAAGACTTGTCCTCGCCGCGGGGCGCGCGGCAAGCCAGACACCCTCACCGGCTTGTGCCGGCGGGACGCGGTGCGAGTGATTCGGGGGATGCGCGAGCGCGCGTGCCGGGGCCGCCCAGCTTCGCTGGGCGAAGGTCCTGTCCGACCGGGCGCGGGCGTTGGCCGGCATCGGTGAGGGGTGCGGAACGGCCGGGCGCGATCGACACCGCGCGCGAACGAGTGATCGAGTCCTGCTTGTCGCGGTCCGATCGCTGTCGATCCTTCCGCGGCACCGGGTGCGCCGCGGGCAAGCGGCAGGTTGCGCCCCTCGCGCGGTCATCACCGCGCGGCGGGGCTTGCGGCCTCAGGCCTGCTTGGGTGGCAGGAAGGGTACCGGGGAAGCCTTCAGTTCCTTCTTGTGCTGTTTGGCGACGCGTTTTTCCTTCGCGCTCAGCAAGGGTTGTTTCTTCTGTTCCCGGTTGCTCTTTTGGGTTTTGCTCATGACTGTCTCCTTGGGCCTGTAAATCTGTCAGCGGCGGCGCTGTCTCGTCGGCGGCGGAATCGTCGGGGCGTGAGCGTCTTCGAGCTTGCAGTATAGGCGCCGCAGCCGCGTTCGGCGCCAGACACGATGTGTTGGCCCGGTATGGCAGCCCCAACGGCAGGTTCGAATCAGGCGCGCGGCTTGCTCTGCATGGGGCAGACACCGCAATCGAAAGTGTCGGCCCAGGCATCCGAGTGTTGCCGGAATCGAACACATCGACCGGGAGAAGGTGAAATGCGTAACCAGGAACGCGCAGACTTCGCAGCAGCGAAACGGCGAAACACCGTTACCGGTTACGAGCCGGTCCAGCCGGTGTCCGCTTCGCCCCCGTCTTGCCGAACGCAGGTGGTCGCATGATCAAACTCCGCATCCCCGAATCCCGACGCACGCTGGAAGAAGGTCACTGGCACCCGCTTGGTGCGACGCTGACGCCGCGCGGCGCCAACTTCGCGCTGTACTCGCACCATTCCACCGAGGCTTACCTGCTGCTGTTCGACACACCGGACGGCGAGCCGACCGATGTGATCCCGATGAAGATGCGCACGCGCCACACCTGGCATGTGTTCGTCGAAGGCATCACCGCCGGCCAGTTGTACGGCTACCGCGTGGCAGGGCCTTACGACCCGGCGCACGGCATGCGCTTCAACCCGAACAAGCTGCTGATCGACCCCTACGCCCGCGCGCTCAGCGGGAAGTGCCGCAACACCGACAACCTGCTGCTCGGCTACGACACCCGCGCGCTGGAACGCGACATGAGTTTCGACCGCCGCGACAACGCCCGCATCGTGCCGAAGGCGGTCGTCGTGGAAGACGATTTCGACTGGGGCGACGACGCGCCGCCCGACGTCCCCTTCGAGCAGCTGATCATCTACGAGACGCACCTCAAGGGCTTCACCGCACACCCCTCGTCGGGCGTGGCGGAGCCGGGCACCTACCTCGGCTTCATCGAGAAGATTCCCTACCTCAAGTCGCTCGGCATCAACGCGGTCGAGTTCCTGCCGATCCAGGAGAAATACCCTGAGGACTTTCTGGTCGAGAAGGGGCTTACCAACTACTGGGGCTACAACACGATCGGCTTCTTCGCCGCCGAATCGTCCTACAGCTCGGGTCGCACCCCCGGCTGCCCGGCGCGCGAATTCCGCACCCTGGTCCGCGAGCTGCACCGTGCCGGCATCGAGGTGATCCTCGACGTCGTCTTCAACCACACCGCCGAAGGCAACGAGCTGGGCCCCACGGTGAGCTTCCGCGGTATCGACAACCCGACCTACTACTGTCTCGCCGGCGTTGGCGACATGCCTGCGCGCTATTACATGAACCACAGCGGCACCGGGAATACGGTGGACTTCGACAAGGCGCCGGTGATCCGCTTCGCGATGGACTGCCTGCGTTACTGGGTCGAGGTGATGCATGTGGACGGCTTCCGTTTCGACTTGGCCGCCGCGCTCGGGCGCGAGGGTGGCCAGTTCGAGAAGACCGCATCCTTCTTCGATGCGATTGCGCAGGACCCGGTGCTGACCCGGGTGAAGCTGATCGCCGAACCCTGGGATACCGGCACCTACGAGGTCGGCAACTTCCCGGTCGAGTGGCTCGAATGGAACGGCCGCTTCCGCGACACGGTGCGGCGCTTCGTCAAGGGCGACGCCGGCCAGCTGCGCGACATCGGCTGGCGGGTGTCCGGCTCGGCCGACCTCTACCACGATGGCCGCAAGGCCTACAACAGCGTCAATTTCATCACCTGCCACGACGGCTTCACCCTCAATGACCTCGTCTCGTACAACGAGAAGCACAACGAGGCCAATCTCGAAGGCAACCGCGACGGCGCCTCCGACAACCACTCGTGGAACTGCGGCGTCGAAGGCCCGACCGATGACCCGACGGTGCTGCGCCTGCGCCGCCAGATGGTGAAGAATCACGCCTGCATGCTGCTGTTCTCGCTCGGCACGCCGATGCTGCTCGCCGGCGATGAGTTCCTCAACACGCAGGGCGGCAACAACAACGCCTACTGCCAGGACAACGAAGCGGTCTGGATCGACTGGCGCGATGCCGAGCGCAATGCCGACATCACCGAATTCTTCCGCAAGGCGATCGCGTTCCGTCGCCGGCACTGGGTGCTGCAGCGACGGCACTTCCTCGTCGGGCGCGACCATGACGGCAATGGCGTGAAGGATGTGAGCTGGTTCGGGCCGGATCTCAACCCGCCGCGCTGGGACGACCCCGAAGCGCGTACCGTCTGCTATCAGCTCGACGGCCGCGAGCCGCGGCTGGGCGCCGACGACTACTGCCTGTTCCTGATCATGAACGCCGACCCCAAGCCGGTGCGCGTCAAGCTGCCGCCACCGAGCACGGGCAAGCGCTGGCTGCGGGTGGTCGACACCAGCCTGCCGGCCGGTGAGGACTTCAGCGAGCCCGGTTGCGAGCAGGCTTTGAAATCGGCCTCGGTGTACCCGGCCGCGGCGCGCTCGACGGTGGTCTTGATCTCGCGCGGGAAACGCGCCTGACCGGCCGGGCGGCGCGTCGCCCCGAACCACGCCAGCGAGGCGCGTTAAACTCTGACCCCTTCATGGGGAATACGAGATCAATGGCCGGCAGCCCGCGATTAAAGCCTGAGCACTGCGAGCTTCCGCGCGCGGACGCTGGAGGCGTGCTGGCGTGAACACCGCATCGCCCGCCGTGGCCACCGAGGCTGCCGGACACGCGACCCGCCCGCGCGAGACCAAGCCGCTCTACGCGCAGCAGTTCGGCCTGAGCCGCGCGCCGTTCTCGATCGCGCCCGACCCACGCTACCTGTACATGAGTTCGCGCCACCGCGAGGCGCTCGCCCACCTGCTGTACGGGCTCAAGGGTGGTGGCGGCTTCGTGCTGCTCACCGGCGAGATCGGTGCCGGCAAGACCACCGTGTGCCGCTGCATGCTCGAACAGGTGCCACCGCGCTGCAACGTCGCCTACATCTTCAACCCCAAGCTCACGGTGGAAGAACTGCTCGAGACCGTGTGCGACGAGTTCCATATCGAACGCGCCGACGCCGGTGCCACGCTCAAGCACCATGTCGACGCGCTCAACCGCTACCTGCTGCGCACGCACGCGGTCGGCCAGACCAATGTGCTGGTGATCGACGAAGCGCAGAACCTCTCGCCTGAAGTGCTCGAACAGCTGCGCCTGCTGACCAACCTAGAAACCAGCGAGCGCAAGCTGCTGCAGATCATCCTGGTGGGCCAGCCGGAACTGCGCACCATGCTTGCCGCCCCCGGCATGGAACAGCTCGCGCAGCGGGTGATCGCGCGCTACCACCTGATGCCCTTGTCGACGGCGGAGACCGGCCAGTACATCCGCCACCGGCTCGCGGTCGCCGGCCTGCAGGGTGCGCTGCCCTTCGACCGTGGTGCGCTCAGGCGGGTGATGCACCACTCGCGTGGCGTCGCGCGCCGCATCAACCTGCTCTGCGATCGCGCCCTGCTCGGCGCTTATGCCGAAGCGAAATCCAGCGTCAGCGCCCGGATCGTGGACAAGGCCGCGCGCGAGGCTTTCGACGACGACGCCGGCGCTGCGGGCCGACGGCGCGTGTGGCTCGGCGCGGGCGCCGTAGCCGGTGTGCTCGTCATTGCCGCCGGCATCGCAGCCTGGGCCCAGTACGCGCACCCGGGCCGCAGCGCAGAAGCCGCACCGGTCGCACGACCGCCTATCGTCGCCCCGCCAGTCGCCCCGCCGGTGGCCCCGCCTGCCCAGGCCCCGGCAATCGAAGCGCCGGTCGCGGCATCGGCCCCCGCAGCTTCCGCCGCGGCCCCGCTGGTGGCGCTGCAGCCGGGCGCGCTGGCAACACTCTTCGGCGAACCCGGCGAAGAGCGCGCGGCATGGCAGGCGCTGGGCGAGTTGTGGGATCTCTCGCTTGACGGCGCCGAGCCGTGCAGCAGCGCCGAACGCGCCTCGGTGCACTGCTATCGCGACCCGAACGGCAATCTGGCCCTGATCCGTCGCCTCGACCGACCGGGCATCCTCAGCCTGCACGACGGCGAGCGCGTCTGGCGGGTGTTGCTGGTGGCGCTCGACGCGCAAAGCGCTACCCTGCGTGCGCCGGGCGGCAGCACACAGCACGTGGCGCTGAGTTCGCTCGCTGCAGTGTGGCGCGGTGGCTATTCGACGCTGTGGCGGGCGCCACAAGGCTATCGCCCCGGCGCCCGCGACGTCGCGCCGGGGCCCGCCGCGGAGGCGGTGGCGGCGCAGCTCACCACGCTTGCGCGCACCGCACCCGAGGCCGCCGGACAGCCGCAGGACAACCAGTTGAAAACCGCGGTCGCCGCCTTCCAGCTCGCGCAAGGTCTCAAGCCCGACGGCAAGGCCGGGCCGATGACGCTGATGCACCTGAACCCCCTGACCGGTGTGGACGAACCGCGCCTGACGTCCGAGCCCCATGTCCTACATCCTTGACGCCCTGCGCCGCGCCGAAAGCGAACGCGCCCGCGAAACGGTGCCGGGCCTGCATGAACCACAGGCTGCGCTGGCCCCGTTGCATGAACGCGAGGCGCCGGCCCGCGCGCCCTGGCTGTGGATGGCCGCCGGCGCCGCGCTCGTGCTGCTCGCCGGGCTCGCGTGGTCGCTGCTGGCACGCACTCCGGCACCTGCCAGCGCGACACCGGCGGCTGCGGCGCAGCCGGCCGCTCCGGTCGCACAGCCTGCGGCGCCGCGCGTACTTGCGCCCCCGCCACCTGCGGTCGCCGCCAGCGCACCGTTGGCGGTCGCGCCCGCGCCATCACTCGCACCACCCGCCGCACGGGTCGTCGCCGCGCCGCCGCCCGTCGAAGCACCGCGCCCGGTCAGTGTCGAGACATCGCCCGTGCCCTCACCCACCCCTGCGCCCGCGCCAGCCCAGGCCAGCGCCGAGGACGCCCCGGCACCCACCCTCGCGCAGTTGCCCGATGATCTGCGCCGCGCGCTGCCGCCCTTGCGCTTCGAAGGCACCGTCTATTCCGAGGTGCCGGCCAACCGCATGCTGATGGTCAATGGGCAGTTGCTGCATGAGGGCGAGGCCATCGGCCACGACCTGACGGTCGAGCGGATCAAGCCCAAGACGGCGGTGTTGCGCTTTCGCGGCCAGCGTTTCGAGCTGACCCGATAGCGCAACTGGCGCGCGATACGCGGCCTTCGCGTCAGGCCTTCATGAAGCCCAGATCGCTGCTCGCAAAGCGCGGCAGGTTGGGGAACAAGGTCGGCAGATCGCCCTCCGCGACGCCGAACCAGCGTGCCAGCGTGGCCGCCATCTGCTCGACGCTGGTGGTCGGGATCCAGTGCCCGCGGTCGGCATCGTCCGGCCCGCCGACCGCCAGCGTCGGAAACTTGCCGTAGAGCTTGCCGCCGTCGACGGCGCCGCCGACGACGAAATGGTGGCTACCCCACGCGTGGTCGCTGCCCTTGCCGTTCGAGAGGTAGGTGCGGTTGAAGTCCGACGCGGTGTAGAGCGTCACCTTGTCCGCAATCCCCAGTTCCACCGTCGCCGCATGGAAGGCGGCCACCGCATCGCTCACTTCGCCAAGCAGCCGGTTCTGGTCGTTGAGCTGGTCTTCGCCGTGCGTATCGAAGCCGCCGATCGAACAGAAGAAAGCCTGCCGCTTCAGGCCCAGCGCGGCGCGCGCCGAGATCAGCCGCGCCACCATCTTCAGCTCGCCGGCCAGCCCGTTATCGGGGAAGGGCGTGGCGAGCGTGCTGCTGCCCAACGCCGCGGTGAGCACGCGCTGGTTGTCGATCGAACGGCCAACCACATCGAGCCAGCCTTGCTCCAGCGCGTGGCCGCGTGGTTTCGACAGGGTCGCCTTGATTGCGGCCGAGAGCGGATCGGCGCCGGCCGGGTCGTAGAAGTCGAATCCGAAATTGCCCGAGGGCGACACCTTGTACGGCACCGACGCCGTCCCGGTACCCCACAGCGTGTTGCCGGCCACCGAGACGCTGGTGTAACCGGCGTTGACGCCATTGCTGGCGGCCACCAGATCAGCGATGCGTCCGGCCCAGCCGGTGCGGGTGCTGGCTGCGGCAACACCGCTTTGCCACTGCGACTGCTGGTCGGAATGGGAGAACAGGTTGTCCGGTACCGCGGCCCCGCCGGCGATCCACTCGGCGCGGGTCAGCGGCGCGGCGAGCGTGCCGACGTTGGCGACCACCGCCGCCTTGCCGGCATTCACCAGCCCCTGCAGCGCACCCATCGCCGGGTGCAGCGCGAAGGGCCGTCCGGCGGTATTGCTGAGCGTGATCGGCAGCAGCGCCGCGCGCGGCAGTGCGAGGTTGGAACGGTCACGGGTATAGCCGGCGAACTCGTCGCTCGCGATCGGGATCACCATGTTGTTGGCGTCGTTGCCACCGAACATGAAGAGGCAGACCACCGCGCGGTAGTCCTCGCCGGTCGCGGCGAAGGCGGTGCGCAGCAGGTCGGACCAGGCGCCCAGCCCGGCGAGGGTGGCGCCAGCGGCGGCCGCTTGCAGGAAGCTACGTCTTTGCATGGCTGTCTCCGCACCTATTTCTGGATCACGTAGTCGGGGCTGATCGCGGTCAGGATCAAGGCGGCCTTGACCCGCGCGGTCTTGTCGGCAGCGTCGAGCGCCGCCACGGTGGCCACCAGCAGCGCGCGGGTGTCGGCACTCATCGCCCCGGCGTAGAGCAGCCAGTTGAGCCGCTCGGCAAGCGCCGCCGGGTCGCCTGCCAGCGCTTCAAGCGGTGCGTAGTTCATCTTCAGCCGGTGCGGTTCTTCCCAGCCGTAGCCGCCGTCATTCACCAGCCCCGAGAAGAAGTTGAGACTGCCCACCACACTGGTCTCGGTGGTGATCTGGAACTCCGGGGAGTACAGCCCCGCGGCGGCAATGCGACCGGGCTGGCGGTAGTTGGGCGAAAAGAAGTTGAATACCGAGGGCGAGAGCAGCGGGCTCTGGCCCAGCGCGTTGTCGGCGCTGTCGAGGTAGTGGATGCGGTTGCTGCCGCTGGCCGACGCGGCGTTGGTGGCACGCAGGTAGTTGGCGAAGCGGATCACCGGCTCGCGCTGCTTGCCGAATCGACCGTCCGCCGCGCGCGCCGGATCGCGCGCTTCCGGATCAAGCAGGATCGCGCGCACCACGGCCTTGAGGTTGCCGCGCACGCCGCTGCCATCGTTCGCGAACACGTCTGCGACGCGCTGGATGTAGGCCGGGCTCGGGTTGCTGGTGACGAGGCGCTGGATCAGCTGGCGACCAATGAAGGGGCCGACGTTGGGATGCTGGAAGATCGCATCCAGCGCGCCCTTCATGTCCTGCTCGGGGGTTTGCCCGGCAGGCAGCTTCTGGCCGTTGAGCAGCAGCTTCTCGGCGCTCGAATGCTTGGCCGGCCAGGCCTTCATCGGCTGCGTCCAGTTCTCGTTGCCGTCCTCGAAACTGTCGGGGTTGGCGGTGTCGGCGCCGGCAAAGCTCCAGCCGGAAAAGGCCTTGGCGAAGCCGGCGATTTCGTCCTGCCCGTAGGTCGGGATCGGTTTGCCGCCGGCGCCGAGTTGCACCGAGCCATCGGGATTGAGCTTCACCAGCCCGATTGAGAACAGCTGCAGCACCTCGCGCGCATAGTTCTCGTTCGGGTGGGTGCCGCGATCGGGGTCTTCCTTCTCGCTGCGCAGCATGTTCAGGTAGTAACCCATCGCCGGATGCAGGGTCACGTCTTCGAGCAGGGTGCGGTAGTTGCCGAAGGCGTTGCGGTTGAGCATGTCCATGTAGCTGGACATCGCGAGCGGGTTCAGATCGGGCGCGATGTTGGAAATCACGAGGATTTCCGACAGCGCGAAGGCGACCCGCGCACGCAGCTGATCCGGCCCGCGCAGCCACTGTTGCCAGACCGCCTCGTAGCTCATCTCCTCGGTGTACTGGCCGGCCGGATGATCCTTGTCGGTCTCGCGGGCCTTCTGTGCATCGAGGTAGGCCAGATGCGAGGCGGCGTCGGTGTGGAACTGGTCCCACAGCCAGCGCTCGTAGCCGGTGCTGACCAGGGTATCGATTTCGCCGACCTGCTTGAGGCCGAAGGTGGCCTGGGTCAGGAAGCGCACCGCGTCCTCACGCGCCGGCGCGCTGCCGCTCGCGGGCGGGGGTGGCGGGTTGGTGGACAAGGCGTTGGTGCCGTCTGCCGGCGGCGGGGCCGGTGTGCCGCCGCCGCCCGCGCCGCAGGCGGCGAGTGCCGCGACGATGGCGAGCCCGGCCAGCCACCGCAAGAGCCGGGTCCGCAACCCGAAGCCAAGATGTTCCACTGCCGTCTCCCCGCGCCGCCATATGCCTGCGCGCCAGCCGGGCCCCCCGACCCTGTTGATCAGGCTAGCGCGCCGGCGGCCGTGTTTCAACCCAAATGCATATCCTGATGACATTTCACTGGTCATCAGCGCTGAGCGGCGGACCGGCGCGGGCCGCGAGTCAGATCAATTCCATCGTCGAGGTGTCGAACTATAGTGAGACATGCCGACCCGTTCTCCCCCAACCTGGCTTGCCTGCTGCACCGCGCTGTGGCGGGGCCTCGGCTTGTGCCTGTGCCTGAGTTCCACGCTGCAGGCTGCCGAGCCGGTGCTGGTGACCGGCGACGGCTACCCCCCGTACGCCGACCAGGCGCTACCCGGCGGCGGCCTGGCCACCCAGCGCGTGATGGCGGCCTTCCGCCAGGGTGGCATGGCGCCCACGCTGGCATGGCTGCCATGGGCACGCGGCTACAAGCTGACCGAGCTGGGGCAATACGACGCGACCTTCCCGTATGTGCGCACGCCGGAGCGCGAGGCGACATGCCTCTACTCGGAACCGATCCTGCTCGTGCCGCATTTCATCTACGGCCGACCGGGCGATCCGCGGCTGGAGGCCGGACTGGCGGCCCTGCCCACAGGGCGACTGTGCATCCCCTTCGGCTGGGCGGGTCCGCCGGAAGTGCAGCGCCTGGTCGGCGAGGGCCAGATCGTGCCGGAACGCCCAGCCACGCTCGGCGCCTGTGCCCGTATGGTGCTGCTGGACAGGGCCGACCTGGTGATCGCCTCACCCGACCTGATGCGCGCCGCGCTGCAGGAGACCGGGCTCGGCGCCGACGCCCTGATGGCGGGAAAGCGCAGCGTCGGCACACTCAGCCTGCACCTGATCGCGCCGCGCAGCCGTGCCGGGTCGGCCGAACTGATCCGGCGTTTCAACGCGGGGCTCGCGCGGCTGCCGCCGCCCCCCTGACGCTCAGGCGTGATGCAGGTGACGCCGCGCGCGACGCACACCCAGCCAGACCGTGATGGCGGCGAGCGGAATCGCGAGCCCGGTGATGACCTCGGGGTTCAGGTGCAGCCCGGCCGCCTTGAGCGCCTTGGTCGCATAGCCCACCAGCCCGACCGCGTAGTAGGTCAGCACGCCGACCGAGAGCCCTTCCACCGTCTGCTGCAGGCGCAGTTGCAGCGCGGCGCGGGTATCCATGCTGGCCAACAGGGCGCGATTCTGTTCCTCGTGCTGCACTTCGACCCGCGTGCGCAGCAGCGCGCTGGTGCGCTGGATGCGCGCGGTGATGCGGTCTTGCCGGCCAACGACGGTGTCGCAGGTTTCCATCGCCGGCGCGAGGCGGTGCTCCATGAATTCGTGGAAGGGCTGCAGGCCGGGCAGGCGCCGTTCGCGCAGTTCATCGATGCGGCGTTCGACCAGGCTGTAGTAGGCGCGGGACGCCGAAAAGCGGTACTGGCTCTGCGCCACCAGGTGTTCCAGCGCACTGGCCTGCGCTGTCAGTTCGTGCAGCAGTTCGCTGGCGTCGTGCTCGGGTTTGTCCATGCGTTCGGTGATGCGCCGCATCGCGTTCGACAGTGCGTCGAGCTTGGGCATCTGCTGCTTGGCGCCGGGCAGCGCGAGCAGGGCCAGCATGCGATAGGTCTCGATTTCGAACAGCCGCTGCAACATGCGACCGGTCTGCAGCGGTCCCATGCCGCGGTCGACCACGACGAAGCGCGAGAAGCCGTTGGCCACCCGGTCATCGGGATGCAGCCGCAGGTCGGTATAGGCGCAACCGTGGGCGCCGGCGATTTCGGCGCCGATCAGATCGTTGCCGGCGAACCAGCGTTCCGCGATGCCGCGCGCCGAGTTATCCACCGGATCATCGCGCAACAGCACTGCATGCAGCGCCACCAGCAACTGGCCAGGCAGGCTGCGCAGCCAGTCGGCCGGGATGCGGTCGAGCACCGTGCGCGAGAAGTCGGGTTCGTCTTCAGCGGGCTCGATGAAGGTGTAGCGCACGAACTCGGTATGCAGGGACCAGCGGATCATCAGATCGCCGGCGACACCGGTGTAGTAGGCACGCGCGGCCTCCGGTTCCGGGCTGCCCATCAGGCGCGCGAGGCGGATCAGCGCATCGAGCTGGCCGTTGCTGTCGCGCTCGAAGAACAGCGTCAGCGAACTGAGCCGCGCGGGTGCCGCGATCGGCGCCGGCGGGCGCGCATGGGCCTCGTCGTTGAGCAGTTGTCGAAGCGGGTGAGCCAGTAGCAATTCGGTGTTGTGCATGACCAGAGCGATCCTGTCGCGCCGCATTCCGCGGCCTCGTTGCCATACTGCACCGTATGTCGAAGAAGCCCGCATCCGGATTAACCCGCATCGAATCGGACGCGGGCAGGGCGGCAGCGCCGGACTTGACCAGGCTCATACGCTGCACGCAAGGCCCGGCGAGGAACTGGCGGAGTCGGGCAAGATCGCCTCTCTTCCGCACACTTTCCGTTCTCCACGCGCCCCATGTCAGACACCTTCAATCCCTATTCCCCGCCCCGGTCCGCAATCGAGGAGACCCTCGGCCATGACAACGACGTCGTCTGGCGGCAAGGCAAGGTCGTGATCCTCCGCCAACGCGAGCACCTTCCCCATCGCTGCATCAAGTGCAATGCGGACGCCCCGCTCGGCGCCAAACCGGTACGCCTGTACTGGCATGCGCCGGGCTGGTACGTGTTGTTGCTGATAAACGTGCTGATCTATCTCGTTGCTGCGATGCTCGTCCGCAAGCGCGCAAGCGTGCACATCGCCCTGTGCGAGCGCCATCTCAAGCGCCGGTTTGTTGGCCGCCTGATCGGCTGGGGCGGGTCACTGTCCATGCTGCTCGGCATGGTGCTCGGCATCAGCGAGGATGTGCCCTCGGCTATCGTCGTCTGCGCGATTGGCTTCTTTGCCAGCCTCGTCGCGGGCGTGACCCTGGCGCGCACCGTTTACCCGGTGCGCATCAATGACCTGTATGTGAAGGTGAAGGGTTGCGGCAGCGCATTTGTCGCGAGCCTGCCCGCCTTCCCGGACGCGTAGCACAACGGGGGGCTGGCAGGCGCCGCGCCGGCGCGTATCATCGTGTTCCCCGTCAGCCCCTGTACGCCTCCGGGAGCCGCCATGTCCTGCACGACCCGCCTTTCGTCGCTTTCCGCCATGGCCTTGGTTGCCGTGGTCCTGCTTCTGCCGGTGACCGGGGCAGACGCCAACGATCACGGTGGCGGTGGCGCCGCCGGCCCGGCACCGATGCCCTTTGTCGTTAACGTCGGCAAGACCGGCCGCGGCGGCACGGTGCTGCAGACGCAGATCGTGCTCGAAGGCGCCAACGCCGAGGCGAACCACGCGATCGACGCCTACAAGCCCCAGCTGCAGCACGACATCATCAAGATCATCGCCGGGCAGGAACCGGAGAAGCTGCGCACCGCGGAAGGCAAGACCGAACTGGCCGAGCAGATCCTCGCCTCGGTCAACAAGACGCTCGGCACCACCCGCAAGAACGGCGTGAAGGAAGTGTTCTTCACCCAGTTCATGCTGCAGCAGCCCTGAACCGGCTGCGCTAGACCCCGCGCACCCCGGGCGGCGCCGCGACCGCGTGCATCACGCGGTTCTTGCCCATGCGCTTGGCGGCGTACATCGCTTCGTCGGCGCGTTGCAGCAGGCGCATCGGCTGGGTGGCGTCGGCGGGCGCCAGCGCATAGCCGATGCTGGCGCTGACGCGGCCGGCGAGGGGGCCCAAGGCGGTCGCGTCTCGGATCGCCGCGAGCAGATGTTGCGCGAGCTGCTCCGCCCCGGCGGCGTCGCGCACTTCGGCGAGCACCAGGAATTCGTCACCACCAAAGCGGCCGACCGCGTCGACCGCGCGCACGCCGGCCTGCAAGGCCGCGCCCACGCGCACCAGCAGTTCGTCGCCGACGCCGTGGCCAAACTCGTCGTTCACCGACTTGAAGCCGTCGAGGTCGACGAAGAACAGCGCGACCGGCACCGTTGAAGGCGCCGCCAGCGCGAGATCGATGCGCGCCATCATCGTGCGGCGGCTCAGCACGTCGGTCAGCGCGTCGCGCTCGACACTGCGGCGTAGCTGTTCCTGCGCGACGGTGAGGTCGTGCACGTCGATCGTCACGGTGTAGAGCCCAAGTACCGTGCCGTCATGGTCAAAGTCCGGCACGAAGCTGGTACGCAGCCAGCGCGGGCCGTGCGTCAACCCTTCGACCAGGCGCGAGTAGTGAACCGTCTCGCCCGACAGGGCGCGTTCGATGTACGGCCGGTGTTCAAGCCAGACTGCCTCGCCGCGCACGGTACGCAGGTGATGGTCGATGATCGCCTCGGCCGGTTTGCCGCAGGCCTCGCGGTAGGCCTTGTTGGCGAAGCGCAGCACACCTTCGCGGTCGAGGTAGATGAGCGGATTCGGGATGTTCTCGGTGAAGCGGTCGAGCCGCACCCGCGCAGCGATCAGCGCCTCGCGCGCGATCACGTCTTCATGGATGTCGGTGGCGATCGTGAACACCGATACCACCACGCCGTCTTCGATATCCGGAAAGACCTGCATGCGTGCCCAGCGCGGCGTGTGCGGCGCATGCGTCAGGAGGCGTTCGTAGCTGGTCGTCTCGCCACGCGCGAAGGCGCGCTCGAACGCCGGCCTCGCGGCGTTCCAGGCAACTTCGCCGAAGAGCTCGGCCAGCGTATGGCCAAGCAGCACTTCGCGCGGCCGGCCGGCCCACTGCACATAGGGCGTGTTGCAGAACACCAGACGCCCGGAGGCATCCCAACGCCCGATCGGCAACGCGACCACCTCGGCGAGGCGTTCGATGTGCGTGGTGTGGGGCGAGGCGTTATCCGACATGGCGCCGATTGTAGGGGCGGCGCTTTATCAAAGTAAGACGCCCCTGCTTGGGCCGCCTCGCGCTCAGGGCGCCCCGTCGGCTGGTGCCCACGGCCGCTCACCGGTCGCTTCGAGCAAGACGAGGTAGCTGCGCAGGTCGAATTCGAGCTGGTGATAGGCCGGCTCCATATGCGTGCACAGCTGGTAGAAGGCCTTGTCGTGACCGCGTTCCTTCAGGTGGGCCAGTTCGTGCACCACGATCATGCGCAGGAAGGCCTCCGGCGCTTCGCGGAACAGCGCGGCGATGCGGATCTCCCGCTTGGCCTTGAGCTTCTGACCCTGCACCCGCGACACCGCGGTGTGCATGCCCAGGGCGTGCTGGATCACATGCAGGCGATTGTCGTAGGCGACCTTGCTCAGAGGCTCGGCACTGCGCAGGTAGCGCGCCTTGAGCGCACCGACGTAGTCGTACAGCGCGCGGTCGGTGCGCACGGTATGGGCGGTCGGATAGCGCGCCAGCAGGCGTGCGCCGAGCGTGCCGGCGGCAATCATCTCGCGCAGCGGCGCTGTGAGCCGTTCCGGGTAACCGGCGAGGTAACGGTAGGGGGAGCGCGGCTGCATGGCGCGATGCTAGCCGATGTGCTTGGTCGCCTCGCGGCGGCTCAGTGGCGACAGCGCCGTGCCCATCGATGCGACGAACGCGCGCACCGGCGCCGGGTCGTGCCACGCGTAATCGCGCAGCGCCCAGCCGATCGCCTTGCGGATGAAGAACTCGGATTCCGGCGCAAGCCGGCGCGCGTAAGCAAACAGCCGATCGCGATCGGTGTCGGCACGCCAGCCGAGCTGGTGCAGCATGGCGATGCGGCGCACCCAGAAGTCTGCGTCGGCCACGGCATCGTCCATGCAGGCCTGCGGGTCCGGCGCATCGCGCCGCGCCGCACGGACTACATCGCCGACCACCCCGGCAAGGCCATCCACCGAATCCCACCAGGTCTTCTCGCGCGCCAGCGCGAGCAGGGCGGGCACATCCGCGCGCCCGAGGCGCCTGTGATGCCGCGCCAGCAGGTCGACCGCGACATACTGGAATTCGCGCGCTGGCATCTGCCACAGCGCTCCAGCAGTCGCGAGCAGATCGGCGGCGGTGGGTGCCTTAAGGGCGCGGATCAGCGGCATCGTCGCGGCGCGGCGTGCCGGCGTCGCGACCCCGAGGAAGGCAAAACGGTCCTTCATGTAGGCCTGCATCGGCGCTTGCCGCTCGGGCGATGCAAGCGGCAGCAGGGCTTCAGAAACGCTCGAACAGAAGCGGGTCGTATCCATGGCGGGGGTGTGACTGACGGCGTAGCCTCTTTCTACACTGGCGCGTGACCTTGCGCACGAACCACGCAGCGCCGCGAGGCTGAACTACACTGTCCAGTATCAGCTTCTCGAATCTGACGGATGACGGCACTTTCCGTTCGCACGCCACGCGCCGCGTGGCTCCGGTTTGCCAACGCGCACTGGCGACAGCGATGAGCGTGATCGCCATCGTCAACCGCAAGGGCGGTTCGGGCAAATCGACGCTCGCGACGCATGTCGCGGGTTACCTCGCTTCGCTCGGATACAGCGTGATGCTGGGCGATGTGGACCGCCAACAATCCTCGCGATACTGGCTCGGCCTGCGCGCCGCCGAACGCACGCCGATCCGCGGCTGGACCATCGACGAACGCAATTTCGCGCGACCACCCGCCGGCACCCAGCATGTGGTGCTCGACACCCCCGGCGGCTTCCACGGGGTCGGGCTGATGAAGGTCTCTCTGTACGCCGATGCGGTGCTGCTGCCGGCGACCAACTCCGTTTTCGATCGCATTGCGGCGGAAGAATCCCTCGCCGAATTGCGCACCCAACCGCGCATCGCCGGGGGCAAGTGCCGCATCGCCTGCCTCGGCATGCGCATCGACGCGCGCACCCGCAATGCCGCCGCACTGGCGGAGTGGGCGGCGGCGCATGCGGTGGACTACCTCGGCACGATCCGCGCGACGCAGACCTATTGCCGCCTGCTCGAACAAGGGCTGTCCTTGTTCGACTTCGCACCGGAACGCGTGACGGCTTACCGCCCCGATTGGGATGGCGTCACGCGCTGGCTCGACTCGGTGCTGCACGGCGAGATCGCCGCCCCGCGGCTGGTGCGGCCGGTGGACGCGCTGCATGAGGCCGCGGAGCCCGGCAGCGTTCCCGGCTTCCTCCGTCGCGATGCGCCCGCAGGCGGGCCGTTGCAAGGCTGAGCGACCGCGCTTACAGCTTGCAACATCTGCGCGCTTGAACCACGGATGCACTGCCCGATCTAAGGGCAGACGAGGGGCGCATCCGCCTCGCCTCGACCGCCACGCACCGGGAACCCAATGCCGCTCTTCCTGCTCATCGCCACCAGCCTGCTCGGGCTGCTGCACCTGTACATCGGCCAGCGCCTGTTTCCGGTGCTCGCACTTGGCGACTTGGGACTCGCGCTCGCATGGAGCCTGATGGCGCTGTCGGTCGTGTTGATTCCGGCGACGCTGGTGGCACGCCGGGTCGCGCGCCCGCCGCTGGCAGACCGCCTCGCCTGGGCCGGCTCGATCGCGATGGGGCTGTTTTCGTCATTGCTGGTCGCGACCGTCTTGCGCGACCTCACACTCTTACTCGCCGGTGACCGCTGGGCGGGCTTCGCAACCCTCACCGCGCAGGCTGCGCTGTTGCTCGCCGTGCTGGTGACGCTGGTCGGCTTCATCAATGCGCGTCGCACCGCACAGGTGGTGACGGTCGACGTGCCGCTGCGCGATCTGCCCGAAGCCCTGCACGGTTTCACGATTGCACAGATCAGCGACATCCATGTCGGCCCGACGATCAAACGGGGCTACCTCGACCGTATCGTTGACCGGGTCAATACCCTGCAGCCGGATCTGATCGCCGTCACCGGTGATCTCGTCGACGGCAGCGTGCACGACCTTGCCGCCCACACCGACCCGCTCAAACGACTGGCGGCGCGCTACGGCGCCTACTTCGTCACCGGCAACCATGAGTACTACTCCAACGCCCATGCATGGATCGCCGAGGTGGAACGCCTGGGGGTGAAGGTGCTGATGAACGAGCATGTGGTGCTCGACCACGGCGGCGCGAAACTCGTCGTTGCGGGTGTCACCGACTACACCGCGCACCACTTCGACCCACGCCACCGCAGCGATCCGCTCGCCGCGCTCGCCGGCGCACCTGCCAACGCCGCCGCAAAGGTGCTGCTCGCGCACCAGCCCCGCAGCGCCGAAGCCGCTGCCGACGCTGGCTTCGATCTGCAGCTCTCCGGCCACACCCACGGCGGCCAGTTTTTCCCCTGGAACCTTTTCGTCCCCCTGCAGCAACCCTTCACCGCCGGCCTGCACAAGCTGCGCGACCTGTGGGTCTACACCAGCCGCGGCACCGGCTACTGGGGCCCACCCAAGCGCTTCGGCGCACCGTCCGAGATCACCCGGCTGCGGCTGGTGCGCGCCTGAGCCAAACAAGCCGCAACAATTCGTTGCACCCCCGATGGCATGCAAGCGGCATGATGGCGTCCACCTGATAAGCGGGACGAGACTTCATGAACCAGGCAAAACTGGCATCGGCACTTCTCTTGTTCGCGTTGACGGCCTGTGGCGGTGGAGGTGATGGCGGCGGCGCGCCCATGCCACCCCCCAGGCCAACCCCGCTGCCGCCGCCCGAAACCGGGATGTACGTCAGCCCACAGTATGCGGATGCGCAGATCACGCCGTCGCTGAACGTTGTGTACTCGCGCCGCCCCAACGAAGGGGGCATCCAGTACACCTCGAATCTCACCAAGGCGAGCGAAATCGGCACCAGTGAACTGGTGCTCAAGCTCGATGTCGCGGTGCCGCCGAATGCGACGGCGGGCACCCCGCAGCCCCTTGTGATCTGGATCCACGGCGGCAGCTTCGTCGGCGGCAGCAAGGAAGACCACCGCGAGGATGCGATGACGTACGCCCGCGCCGGCTATGTCGCGGCGACGATCAACTACCGCCTGACCCCCGACAATGAAGCCAATCCCGCGATCCGCGTGCGCGCGATCCAGCAGGCTACGGAAGACGCGATGAACGCGATCCGCTACCTGCGCGCGAACGCGGCGACCTACCACATCGACCCGAACCGCGTTGCGACGATCGGCACTTCGGCTGGCGGAGGGATTTCGCTGATCAACGCGATCGAGGCCGATACGCTCGCCGGCTCTGTCTCTGACTTCCCCGGCGTCAGCGCACATGTGCAGGGCGCCATCGCCACCGGGGCCACACTGGTCGAAGCCGGCATCGACACCAGCAGCCTGTTTCACTTTGACGCGACCGACAGCCCGGTGCTGATGTTCAACGCCAACCCGACCGACAGCAATACCGGCGCAACCTGGAACGACAACGTGCTGCCGACGCAGAAGGCGATCACCGATGCAGGCGGCCGCTGCACGGTGGTTGCCCAACCGGATATGACCCACACCGTCAACCTCGCGCTGGGCGGCCGTTGGTGGCCCCAGCTCAAGCCCTTCCTGTGGGAGACGCTGAAACTCGGGTCGAAGTAGTCGGCGCGGCCCGTGCGAAAATCCGGTACCGCACCCGGAACCTGCACCCATGGCCGACCACAGCTTCTACTGGCACGACTACGAGACCTTTGGCGTGATGCCGCGGCGCGACCGCCCGGCGCAATTTGCCGGTGTGCGCACCGATGCCGAACTGAACGAGATTGGCGCGCCGCAGATGATCTACTGCCAGCCGGCGCCGGATTACCTGCCGGATCCGGAGAGCTGCCTGCTCACTGGCATCCTGCCGCAGACCTGCCTTGAACGCGGCCTGCCGGAACACGCATTCGCTGCGGCGATCGAGCACGAGCTGGCGCGCTCGGGCACCGTCGGTGTCGGCTACAACACGCTGCGCTTCGACGACGAAGTCACCCGCCACCTGTTCTGGCGCAACCTCATCGACCCCTACGCCCGCGAGTGGCAGAACGACTGCGGCCGATGGGATCTGCTCGACGTGGTGCGCTGCATGTACGCACTGCGGCCGGAGGGCATCGAATGGCCGCGCCATGAAGATGGCCGTCCCTCGTTCAAGCTCGAACACCTGACCGCCGCGAACGGGCTGGCACATGAGGCGGCGCATGATGCGCTCTCCGACGTGCGTGCCACGATCGCGCTGGCGCGACTGATCCGCGGCCTGCAGCCGCGCCTGTGGGAGTTCTGCCTGAAACTGCGCAAAAAAGACGCGGTGCTGGCCGAGATCGACCTCGCCCACCCGCGCCCCTTCCTGCATGTGTCCGGGATGTTCGGCCCGGAGCGCGGCTGCATCGCGGTCGTCTGGCCGCTCGGCCCGCACCCGACGAACAAGAACGAAATCATCGTGTGGGACCTCGCGCAGGATCCGCGCGAACTCGCCACCCTTGACGCAGCCACCGTGCGCGAACGCATGTTCACCCGCGCCGACGCACTGCCCGACGGCGTGACGCGGCTGCCGATCAAGACCATCCACATCAACAAATCACCGGTGGTGATCGGCAACCTGAAGACCTTGAGCCCGGCGATGGCCGACAAATGGGCAATCGATCTGGGGCAGGCGCTGCGACACGCCGAGGCTGCGCAAACCCTGCCGCCTCTGGCCGGGCTGTGGCGCGACGTGTTCGCGCGGCCCGAAACCGACACGCCGGTCGATGTCGATGAGGACCTCTACGGCGGCTTTGTCGGCAATGGCGACCGACGCCTGCTGAACCAGTTGCGCGTACTCGACCCTTCCGCGCTGGCCAGCGAAACAGTGAGCTTCGCCGACCACCGGCTGGAGGAATTGCTGTTCCGCTACCGCGCGCGCAATTTCCCCGACAGCCTCAACGAGGGCGAGCTGGCACGTTGGGAAATGCACCGCGTCGCGCAGTTGCATCAGGGCGCCGGCGGAGCGCGATCGCTGCCGGCCTTCTTCGACCGCATCGACGCACTCAGCGAAACCGCCGACGAGCGTGGCGAAGCGATTCTTGGCGCGCTCTACGACTACGCGGAAGCGATCGCACCGCCAGCGTAAGGCTCAGTGCAGCGGAATCACGATCGGCGGGATGCCGATGGTGATGGCGGCGCGGGGATACACCGGCACCGGAACGGGAACCGGGTAGTAGGGGCGATACGCCGGCGCATACACCGGATACCAGCCGCGATGGTCGTCGTGCCAGCGTTCCCGCTCGCGCCATTCATGCTCCCGCCATTCGTGCTCGCGCCAAGCCCGCTCGCGCCACTCGTGTTCATGCCGCTCACGTTCATGGTGCTCATGCCAGTCGCGGTAGTGGTCGCGGTCATACCCGTCATGCGCACAAGCGCCGAAGCTTGCGAGCAGTCCGAAGGTCAGCGCAGCCGCACCAATCAAGCGTTTCATTCTGGTCTCCACCCGGGCGCGACAAAATGGCGCCCATGCAGACCTCAACGCGCAGCCATGTCGCGGGGCTGAATCTCAAAATGTAAATGTCGTAAGCAGAGGTTTCACGCCCGCTTCGGGCGCAAGCGGGTGACGACACACCGTCGCGGCAGGCGGTGGCCTGCGCTACTTCACCGTGACAAGGAAGCTGCCCAGCGAGGCCGCACGGATGTAGTCGATCTGTGCGCGCTTGACGGGATCTCGCGGCAACATCGAGCGATTGACGTAATGCACGCGGGCACTGCCCGGTGCCTTCGCCACCAGTGTCAAATCGGCCGCGCCCATGCCGTGCTCGCGCACTTCGATCGCCACGATTGCGGGGTTTTCGCTGGCCAGTCGGAGATCCGCGCCAGCGCCAGACGGCGTGCTGAGCGCAAGGCGCTGCTCGCCGGCCGCGAGGCGAACCGGTACCGACATGTGTTCGGCGGAGTGCTCGGGCAGGTGGAAAGCGACACCACCGCAGGCACAGAGGAGACTGATGAGGATGGCCGCGACAAGCCGCTGTGTCGCGCGCCGAAGTAGGGCGTCCGAGGTCATCGCGCGACTATCCGACGCCGCGCGGCGTGACGTCAAGACGGGTCGATCAGAAGCGGCGGCGTTGCGGCGCCGGACCGCGATCTTCGATCACGCGGAAGGTAATGCGACCCTTGCTCAGGTCGTAGGCCGACATTTCAAGCGTGACCTTGTCGCCAGTGAGGATGCGGATGCGGTGCTTGCGCATCTTGCCCGCGGTGTAGGCGACCAATTCGTGCCCGTTATCGAGCGTGACACGGAAGCGTGCATCGGGCAGCACTTCGGTGACTTGACCGTTCATGACGATCGGTTCTTCCTTGGACATGTGTGGACTCCTCAGGCAATTCGAAAACAAAAAAGCCCGGCAAAGTGCCGGGCTTTTCCGGGGGCATCGCACACCACCGGGGTGGCACGCGATGCCGGAGCATGCGGTGCGTTGGCGGGTGGAAAACCCGCCAGCGTCACGCTTACTCCGGGCGGATGTTCGAAGCCTGATCGCCCTTCGGGCCCTTGGTCACGTCAAACGTGACGCGCTGGTTTTCCTGCAGCGTCTTGAAACCACCACCTTGAATGGCGGAAAAGTGCGCGAACAGATCTTGACCACCGCCATCCGGGGTGATGAAACCGAAGCCCTTGGAATCGTTGAACCACTTCACAGTACCTGCAGCCATGATGAATCTCCTGAATAGAAATAATGAACAGGGTCTTGCCCTGGTTGGGCGGTCGTCAAGGCGGCGGAACGATGAAAGCAGGAATACCGGAGGTATGAGCGAACAACAGAGACACTGCTTGATTAACGCGAGGCGAACGGTGCGCCCATTCCGGGAATAAAGCAACAAGTATTTTCCGGCGACTGAAATCCGACTGCGTATTTTCCGGCCACGCCCCACCTGCGCGGCGGATAATTGCGCATGACCCAGACCACCCCGACACCGGAATCCCGCGCCGCGACCGGCGGCCCGCCCTTCAGCGAATTGCCGCTGCCCGAGACGGTGCTCGCCAATCTTTCGCAGCTTGGCTATCACACGATGACGCCGATCCAGGCCGCAAGCCTGCCGCTCGCGCTCGCCGGTCGCGACCTGATCGCGCAGGCGAAGACCGGATCGGGCAAGACCGCCGCTTTCGCGCTGCCACTGCTGATGCGCCTCGACACCGCGCGCTTCGACGTACAGGCGCTGGTGCTATGCCCCACCCGCGAGCTGGCCGAGCAGGTCAGCGGCGAGATCCGCCGCCTTGCGCGTGCCGCCGACAACATCAAGGTGCTCACGCTGTGCGGCGGCTCGCCGGCGCGGCCTCAGCGCGAGAGCCTCGCCCATGGTGCGCATGTCGTCGTCGGCACGCCTGGCCGCGTGCTCGATCACCTCGACACCGGTGCGCTGCAACTCGATGCACTGGCGACGCTGGTACTCGACGAGGCCGACCGCATGCTCGACATGGGCTTTCATGACGACATGGTCGACGTCGCCAGCGCCTGCCCTGCGGACCGTCAAACCCTGCTGTTTTCCGCGACCTATCCCGAGGGCATTGCCCGCATCGCGGCGCGTTTCCTGCGCCAGCCGCAGACGGTGAAACTGGCCGAGCAGCACGCCGCAAGCAAGATCCGCCAGCGCTTCTACGAAGTCACCCCCGAAACGCGACTCGACGCCGTGGTGCACTTGCTGCGCCACTACCGCCCGGGCAGCACGCTGGCCTTCTGCAACACGCGCCAACAGTGCCGCGACCTGACCGACGCGCTGCAAGCCGCGGGCATCGTTGCGCTCGCGCTGCATGGTGAGCTGGAGCAGCGCGAACGCGATCAGGTGCTGGTGCAGTTCGCGCAGCGCAGTTGTTCGGTGCTGGTCGCCACCGACGTGGCCGCGCGCGGCCTCGACATCGCGCAGCTCGAAGCAGTGATCAACGTCGACGTCACGCCTGACCCGGAAGTGCACCTGCACCGCATCGGCCGCACCGGCCGTGGCGATGCCGATGGCTGGGCATTCAGCGTGGTCAGCCCGAACGAGAAACGCCGCATCGCGATCATCGCCGAGGCGCAGCAGTTCGAGCCCGAATGGCACGCGCTCGCTGAGCTCGAAGCCGATACCGCGCCGCTGTTGCCGCCGATGGCGACGCTGCAGATCCTTGGTGGACGTAAGGAAAAAATGCGGCCCGGCGACGTGCTCGGCGCGCTCACCGGCGAAGCCGGCTTCACTCGCGAGCAGGTCGGCAAGATCAGCGTGATGGAGCTGTCGACCTATGTGGCGGTGGCGCGCGATATCGCCGACAAGGCGGTGCGCCGCCTGTCGGAGGGAAAGATCAAGGGCAAGCGCGTCAAGGTACGGCGGCTCTGATTCAACGCTGCGCAACACCTCATCGCCACCCTTCACATGAGCCGCCCCGCTTCAATCGAAGCACGCGTTACCGCCGATGGCCTGCTGGAATTCCCCGCGAACTTCCTGCAGGAACGTGGCGTGGTGCGCGTGCTCGAAGCCGCTGACACCGACCTCCACCACCTGATCCGCCTTCTACGCGACGGCGAGTACCCGCGCCCCTTCGTGATTGACGACGGCAAGCTGCGGCGCTTGCACTTCACGCTGGCGCTGGTGCAAAGCGAGATGGAGATCGCCGAACCCTTTGCGCTGCACGCTGCCTACACGCGCAAGATGATGGCTTTCCTGCTGTTCCAGCCACGACCCAAGCATCTGGTGATCATCGGCATGGGCGGCGGCTCCCTGACCAAGTTCTGCCATCGCCACCTGCTGCGATCGCGCATAACAACGGTGGAGATCAGCGCCGATGTGATCGCGCTGCGCGAGCAGTTTGCAGTGCCGCCAGACGACGCGCGGCTCGCCGTGCTGTGCGCCGACGCAGTCGAGTATTTCGCCAGCACCGAGGATCGCGCCGACGTAGTGCTGCTCGATGGTTACGACGAGAACGGCATCGTGCCCGCCTTCTGCGACGAGCGCTTCTACCTGAATATCCGCGCCCGCCTCAAGCCCGCCGGCATGCTGGTCTGCAACCTCGCGGTAAAGGGCGAAGACAGCGCCGCCCATATCGACCTGCTGCGCGAGGTATTCCACGAGCGCCTGATCGTTCAGGAAGTGGCGGGCGACGGCAACCGTATCGCCTTCGCCTTCAACGACGAGGGCTATCCGCCGGACTGGGCCGCCGTTGAACGCGAAGCGCGCGTCTTGTCTCAGAAACTCGGCCTCGATTTTGGCGGCTTCACGCAAAAACTCGCGAAGAGCGCGCAGCGCGCCCAGCGGCGACGCTGACGCGGAGATTTACATCCCGTGTGAATTCAATGCTGGAATTGCCGTTACCCATTCGGCATCATGCGCGGCGACCCCAACACACATGAGGCAAAACAATGCTGCCCGCGTACTCCATGCGCCTTTCTTTCCGCCTGCTCGGCATCGGCTTCGTCCTGTTCGGTTTGGGTGCCACCCCGGCCATTGGCGCCTCAGGTCCGGATCACCCGGAAGTTCCGCCCTACCCGGGCGCCAAGATGGATCATTACGACTTCAAGGAATACGAAGAATTCCAGCTGATCCTCAGCAAGCCCTACCTGCGCGGCAGTGAATACGTCGCCGACAAGCTGATGCCGCTCGAAGGCGCGGTCACCTACATCCACTACAACCGGCCCGAGTCCGCCTCGGCGCTGCAGATCTTCCGCAACTACCAGTCGGCGCTGCGCCGTTCGGGCTTCACGGAGCTTTTTACCTGCGAACGCCCCTGCACCGAATCCAACCTCGGCGATTTCCAGAAGCTGATGAAGGCGCGCGATCTGTACCTGAACTACAGCCGCGACAATCAGTACCTCGCCGCGCAGCGCGGCAACACCTATGTCTCGATGTGGGTAAACGACGGCGGCATCTGGCAGTTCGTCGTCGAGAAGGGCCAACTCGATGACGGGCGTATCGCCGTCAGCGGCAACAGCCCGATCGCCAAGTCGCTGAGCGAAAACGGCAAGGTGGACCTCTACGGCTTCCAGTTCGATACCGGCAAGGCCACGCTCACCGCCGCCTCTGCCGCCACCTTGAAGGAACTGGGCAAGGTGCTGCAGGACAACCCGACACTGAAGCTGGACATCATCGGCCACACCGACGATGTGGGCGGCGCCGACGCCAACCAGCAGCTGTCGGAAGCGCGCGCCAGCGCCGTCGCGATGGCGCTGGCGACCCAGCAGGGCATCGACATGGGGCGCCTGAACGCGAGTGGCCGTGGCATGACGCAGCCGGTGGCCCCCAACACCACCGACGCGGGTCGCGCCAAGAACCGGCGGGTCGAGATCGTCGCGCGCAGCGCCACGGCCGCCAGCCCGGGCGGCACAACCACGGCCAGCGCCCCGCGCGCCACGCCTGCCGCACGCCAGACGCAGCAGCAAGCACCAGCCCAGGGCAACAGCCAGGAGGCGAGCAAGGGCATCACGATCAACGACGCGGTCAACGCCATCGACGCCGCGGCCAAGCTCAAGGGCCTGTTCGGCCTCTGAGCCACCCGCGCTGCGCCCACCCCCAAGGCCGCCCCGCACATGCCGGGCGGCCTTGTCACATGACAGGCTCGAATTGCTGCAATCGGGCTGGGCTATGCTGCGGTTCCCGCCCCGAACCCGAAGCCGATGCCACCCGCTGAACTTGCGCTGCAGATCGAACTGGAACGCGTGATTCGCCAGGGCGAAGGCCACCTCGATGCCCAGGTACTGTGCGAAGTCGCAAGCGGCCGCCTGCGCTTCCCGGTGTATGCGATCAGCCTCGGCAACCCCGCGCCGGAGGCCCCCGCGATAGGCTTCTTCGGCGGCATTCACGGGCTGGAGCGGATCGGCGCCGAGGTGGTGATCGAGTTCCTCCGCAGTCTGGTGGTGCGGCTGCGCTGGGACGCGCTGCTGCACCGCCAGCTCGAAACCTTGCGCATTGTGTTCATGCCGCTGGTGAACCCGGCCGGCGTGTGGCGTAACACGCGTGCCAACCCCAACGGCGTCGACCTGATGCGCAACGCGCCGGTGGACGCACTCGAACAGGTGCCGTTTCTGCTCGGGGGGCAGCGGCTGACACGCTGGCTGCCCTGGTTTCGCGGCCCCAGCAATGCCCCGATGGAGGCCGAAAGCCAGGCCTTGTGCGACCTGGTCGATCGGGAACTGCTGTCGCGCAGCTTCAGCATAGCGGTGGACTGCCACTCCGGCTTCGGCCTGCGCGATCGCATCTGGTTCCCCTTCGCGCACACCTCGGAACCGATCCGGCACCTGCCCGAAGTGCACGCGCTCAAGGAAATCTTCGACCAGACGCACGCCCAGCACAGCTACGTCTTCGAACCGCAAAGCCTGAGCTACCTCACGCACGGCGATCTCTGGGACTACCTCTACCTGCGCGCCACGCAAGCCTCGACGCGCATCTTCCTGCCGCTCACGCTGGAGATGGGGTCCTGGCTGTGGGTGAAGAAAAACCCGCGCCAGCTCTTCTCGCGCCACGGCATGTTCAACCCTGGCATCGCGCACCGTCAGCAACGGGTACTGCGGCGGCACATGCAATGGCTCGATTTCATGGCACGTGCGGCCAGCAGCCACAGTCGCTGGTTGCCAGCGCCGCAGGAACGCTCGCGCCACTACGAACTGGCGATGCGCGACTGGTACGGCTCGGGTACAGGGGCCACATGAACCGCCCGACACCCTGGATACTGCTGCGCGGTCTCACGCGTGAGCAAGGCCACTGGGGCTGCTTCCCCGAGCGCCTGCAAGCGGCGCAGGCGGGCTGCGCAGTGCATTGCATCGACCTGCCCGGCAATGGAGTGCTCAACCATGTCGCGAGCCCGACACGTGTCGAAGTCATGGTCGATGCGGCGCGCGCAGAGTTGATGCGGCAAGGCATCGCCCCGCCCTACCGCATTGTCGCAATGTCGCTCGGCGCGATGCTCACCGTTTGCTGGGCGCATGCCCATCCGCTTGAAATCGAGCGCGCCGTGCTGATCAACACCAGCCTGCGCCCGTTCAGCCCGTTCTGGCAGCGGCTGCGACCGCGCAACTACGCGGCGCTGCTGCGTCTGGCGGTGTTCGGCGGCAGCGCCGCTGCGTGGGAGCGAACGATCTTCCGCGCCACCACGCGCTGCGTCAGCGATGAAACCGCCTGCATCAATGAGTGGATCGCGACCCGCCAGGCACGCCCGGTATCACGCCGGAATGCGCTGTGCCAGTTGCTGGCGGCAATGCGCTATCGCGCCCCGCTTGCACCACCGCGCGTGCCGCTGCTGATCCTGTCGGGTGCGCGTGACGCGCTGGTCGACCCACGCTGCTCGGCGCAACTGGCGGCACGGTGGGGCGCACCGCTTGTCACCCATCCGGCCGCCGGTCATGATTTGCCTCGCGACGACGGCGATTGGGTGATCGCGCAGATCCGGCGCTGGCAATCGCCGCAGCCGGTGTGACGGCCCTGGCGTAGCGTGCGCCGGGTGTCGGCCGCACCGCTGAGCCCAATGGTTCGTCCCTGACCGGAGATGGAGAGCTCGCCATGCTGCAGCAGTTCCGCGGGGCAATGCCTAAAGCCCTGGCGCTGGCCGCCATGGTGCTGTGCTGCCCTGCGACTGACGCAGCCCCAACGGCTCCGCTGGTGATCGATGTCGAGGATGCCGCTGCGCCCTGGTCGCAGGCCGACGGCAGCGGCGCCGCCAACGAAATCGTGCAGACCGCCTTCGCGCACGCGGGCAGGAAGATCTTGCTGCGGGTGGTGCCGTATGCCCGCTGCAAGGCAGAGCTGCTGGCCGGCAGCGTGGTCGGGTGCGTCGCGGTGGGCGGTGACGAAGCCATGGGTCGGCAAGTCCGTTTGCCAAAGACGCCGCTGTATCGCGTGACGACCGTATTGGTCAGCTTCAGGAAGGTCGACAGCTGTGACGCCGCGGCGTGGCAGGGTGCCACCATCGGCCGCGTCAACGGCTATGAGTACGCACCGCGCTTCGAACAGCTTGTTCGCCAGCCGCATATCGACGTCAGCGTCGCGCTCAGCGAAACGCTCGCGCTGCGGATGCTCGCGGCCGGTCGGATGGACGCGGTGGCGCTGCAACTCGACCCGTTGAAGACACTCGACTTCGTGGTGCGGGATGCGGGCCTCGCGAGCCCGCCGCGCGTCGCCTGCGAGCTCGGCCCGCTGGACAGCCACATCGGCTTCAGCCTGCAACACCCTGATGGCGCACGCGCGCTTGCGGACTTCGAGCGCGGCCATGCCGCGGCCATGGCCGACGGCTCGGTTGCGCGCATCCTGTCGCGCTGGCGCGAGCGTCTGCTCGAGCAAACAGCACCCGAGAAAAACGACAAACCCCGTTAGGCCCGCAGACGCCGCGCCTCAGGAACTGCAGGACAAGGCCGAGCAGCCCGGCCGCTGGCGTGCCCACTCGGGGCGTTTTGCGAACAGGTCGGCGTGCTCTGGCTGTTCGTCGTAGGGGCGCTGCAGCACCTGCAGCAGGCGTTCGATCGGCGCGGTATCGCCCTCGCTCGCTGCATCGATGGCCTGCTGGGCGATCCAGTTGCGCAGCACGTATTTCGGATTGGTGCGGTTCATGCGCGCGACGCGCAATTCTGTCGGCTCGCCGAGCTGGCGCACCCGCGCGGCATAGCGGTCGAGCCATTCGGCCACCGCATGGCCATGCGTGCCATCAAGCAGGTTCGGCGCGTAGAAGGCTTCGCGCAGCGTGGCGAGGCGCGCCTCCGGCGAGGCACTGTCGCCCACCGGCACCGCGGCGAGCAAACGGAAGAACAGCGTCATGTCGGTCTCGGCCTGCTGCAGCAGCGCGAACAGATCGATGATCAGCGGGTCGTCCGCGTCGCCTTCGATCGCATCGATGCCCAATTTGTCGGCGAGCGCGCGCGACCATTGCTGGCCGAAACGTTGGCGGTAGGTTTCGAGGCCCGCGCGCAACGCGTCGTCGTCGGCAGCCAGATCGCTCAGGGCGCCTGCCAGCCGCGTCAGGTTCCAGTAGGCAATCTGCGGCTGCTGGCCGTAGCAGTAGCGCCGGCCCTGGGCGTCGGTGGTGTTGGGCGTCCAGCGCAGGTCGAAATCCTCGAGCCAGCCGTAGGGGCCGTAGTCGATCGTGAGGCCAAGGATGGACATGTTGTCGGTGTTCATCACCCCGTGCACGAAGCCCACCCGCATCCAGTGCACCACCATGTCGGCGGTGCGACGGCAGATTTCGGCGAACCACGCCGCATAGGTCGCGGGGCCCGGCTCGCCAAGCTGCGGGTAGTGATGGCGGATGATCCAGTCGGCGAGGCCACGCAGATTGTTCGCTTCGTTCTCGGCGGCAAAGATCTCGAAGTTGCCGAAACGCACGAAGGAGGGCGCGACGCGGCACACGACGGCGCCCGGTTCGGTCTGCGGATTGCCGTCGTAGAACATGTCGCGCACCACGCCTTCGCCGGTCGCCACCAGCGACAGGGCTCGCGTCGTGGGAATCCCGAGGTGGTGCATCGCCTCGCTGCAGAGAAATTCACGCACCGAAGAACGCAACACCGCGCGGCCATCGGCATGGCGCGAGTAAGGCGTGCGGCCGGCGCCCTTGAGCTGCAGCTCTTGCCGCGCGCCATGCGTATCCAGGATCTCGCCCAGGGTGATCGCGCGCCCGTCGCCGAGCTGGCCAGCCCACTGCCCGAACTGATGGCCGCCGTAACGCGCCGCGTATGGCTGCATGCCGGGCAGCACCCGGTTGCCGCCCAGCACCTGGGCCTCGATGCCGTCCGGTCGTTGCGGGCGGGCGATGCCGAGCGACTCGCCCAGCCGGTCCGACCACGCCAGCAGGCGGGGCGCGACCACCGGCGTCGGCGCCAGGCGACTGTAGGCCGCGCCGGGCACCTGCCGGGGCTGGTTGTGCGTCCCCGGATCGGCCGTATGGGAGCGCACGAACAGGTCGTCGAAGGCGAGTTCGTCGAACGGGCGCAGCAGGGTATCGATTGCGTTCATCGGTGCTTTCTCTGAGTGGCTGCGGTGTCAGACCGCGACGCGGGGCGCCGGTTCGCCGTCTGGTTCGCACCACCCGGGCGGCACAAACCGGTGACGGATGGTAGACGGATCAGCGCGGGTCGCCGACGTTCGCCACTCCGATTACGATGTGCCACCCGCAGCGCCAAGCGCCGGCACCGGTTGCGCACCCTGCCCGCCACGGCATAACACGATGCCCACCCCGAGAGACACGATGCCCGAGCCCGAACTCACCCCGCTCCCGACCCTTCGCGCCGGCCGTTACCGCCATTACAAAGGCGGCGAATACGAAGTGCTGGGCGTCGTGCGCCACAGCGAGACGCTCGAAGCGCTGGTGCTGTATCGACCGCTCTACAACGCCAGCGGCCTGTGGGTCCGGCCCTACGAGATGTTCGTCGGCAGCGTAAGCATCGCTGGCGTCACGCAGCCGCGCTTCGCGCCCCTGGACTTGCCGGGTCCGACGGAATAGGCGCGCTGCGGGGCAGGCGCACGAACACGGTCGTGCCCTCCGCCGGCGTGCTCTCGATCCGGATCGTGCCGCCCAGGGCGCCGCGCACCACGTTGTGCGCCACATGCAGGCCGAGCCCGCTGCTGCCTTGCGCGAGTCGTGTCGTGAAGAAGGGGTCGAACACCTTGGCGAGATCGTCCGCCGGGATTCCGGCACCGTTGTCACCAACCGCGATCTCGATGCTCGTGGTGTCGACCGTGCGGGCGCGCAGGCTCAACACCGGGAGCGCCTGCGCCGGCAGGCCATGCAGCAGCGCGTTTTCCACCAGCGCGCACAGGACCTGCTGCAGCGCGGCGGGATAGCTGTCGAGGATCAGATCTTCGGCGGCTTCGAGCCTGACGGTACATGCGATCTCGCGAAGTTCCGGCGCAAAGAGATGCGAGACGTAAAGCAGGGTGTCGGCCACCGCGAAGCTGGCGCGTGCGGCGGCGGGCTGCTCCACCGCCACCGCCTTGAAGCTGCCGACGCTGCCGACCGCGGTTGCGATCGCTTGCTCCAGCAAGCTGGCGGCCTCGACGACGTCCGCCACGAAATGGTCGACATCAGAGCGGCGCAGCGGCCCCGAGCGCAGGGCATTGAATTCGTCACAGCGCGACTGCAGCGTGGTGGCCAGCACACGCGCGTTACCGAGCGGCGTGTTGAGTTCGTGGGCGATACCGGCAACCAGCCGCGCCAGGCTGGCGAGCCGGCGCACTTCGACCAGTTCGCCCTGGGTCCGCTGCAGTTCGTCGAAGGCGCGCGCCAGTTCGGCATTGCGTTGATCAAGGTCGCGCGTGCGCGCGGCGACGCGTTGCTCCAGCGTGCGGTTGAGCAGTTCGATGCGCGCATTGCTGTCGGCGAGCTGTTCGAGGCGCTGGTGCTCGGCGTCGTCCATGCGCGCGCGCTCGATTGCGATCGCGGCGAGCTGGGTAGAGGCCTTGACCGCGTCGCGGTGGAAACCGGCGCTGCCGCGGATCTGCCCGTAGTACAGCGCGAAGGTGCCAAGGATGCTGCCATCGCGCGCGCGGATCGGCGTGGACCAGCAGGCCAGCAGCTGATGCGGCAGCGCGACGTGCTTGTAAAGGGCCCACAGTGGGTCGTTGGCGATGTCTGTCACCTCGACCGCTTCGCCACGATAGGCCGCAGTGCCGCAAGAACCCACCGAGGGGCCGATCTCCACGCCGTCAATGGCGTCGGTATAGGCCTTGGGCAGACTCGGTGCAGCGCCGTGCCGCAGGTAGCGTCCATCGAGCAGCAGCACCGAGCAGCGCACATCCGGCGCAAGGGTCTCGACCCGCCGGCACAGCAGATCGAGGGTCTGGTGCAACGGCGCGCCAACCGCCACCGCTTCGAGGACTTCGTTCTGCAGGGTCAGCAGATCGGCAGCGCGGTCGGGGCATTCGACTTGTGTCAGGACGGCAGAGCGCATGACCGGACTCCGTGAGAGCACATCAACGCAAGCGGACCGGTCGCCCGGCGGTCGGTTCGCCATCATGGGCCCGGAATTCGCGCCGCGACAAGGCGTCGCGTCAACCTTGATGCACTGGATCAGGCAGATCCGGGCGGCATCGGGTCAGTCGACCGACAGGTAGCGATACCGTCCGGCGTGGTAGATCAGGGGTTCGCCGCCGCCGCGCTCAAAACGCTCCACCTCACCAATGAAGATCACATGATCGCCACCGTCGTGGCGGATGCCGTTGCGGCACTCGAACCAGGCGCAGCAACCATGCAGCAGCGGGGCGCCGCCTATCCCCTCGCCGACATCCAGATCGACGAACTTGTCTTCGGAACGTGTCGCAAATCGCTGCGACAAGGGGTGTTGGTGCGAGGCCAGCACGTTGATCGCGTAGTGCGAGCAGCGCAGGAAGTCGTCCATCACCGGCAGGTGGCGCGCGAGACTCCACAGCACCAGTGGCGGGCTGAGGGACACCGAGTTGAAAGAGTTGACCGTCAGACCGACGCGCCGCCCCTCCGGCGTGCGCGCGGTGACCACCGTGATGCCGGTGGCGAACTCGCCAAGTGCGCGGCGAAAGGCCAGGGTGTCGAATTCGGGCTGGTCGTCGGGATCAGGCATTGCGCACTTCTCGGTCTGCTTCGGGAGGGCAGGATTATGGGGCCGGGTGCCGACGGCGTCGACCCGACTGCCAGCAGGGTCAAATTAGCATTCAAGGCTGCTCGTCAGCAGCCGTAATCAACTCTGCGAGCGGCCGCGCAGAGGCGAGTCTCGGCGGCGAACCAGCCTGCTTCTGCGCTTTGTGCCGCTCGCACCTCCTGCCGCGACTTTTTTGTTGAGCCTGTTTCATGAAAAGTGCGAGAAACGATCGCTTTTTGTGAAGCACGAGCTTTTCTATGCTTGCCTTACACGCTGATCGAAATTCATCGGTCCGCCAGGCAGGAGCCCCTCATGATCCAGATCCGACCCGCAGCGGCACGTGGCCACGCCAATCACGGCTGGCTCGACAGCCATCACACCTTCTCGTTCGCCGACTATTACGACCCGCAGCAGATGGGCTGGAGCGTGCTGCGGGTGATCAACGACGACCGCGTGGCCCCTGGCATGGGTTTCGGCACGCACGGGCACCGCGATATGGAAATCGTCAGCTACGTGCTCGACGGTACCCTGCAACACCGCGACAGCATGGGCAACGGCACGCTGATCGAACCGGGCGACGTGCAGCGCATGAGCGCCGGACGCGGCGTGATGCACAGCGAATTCAATCCGTCGCAGCGCGAGCCGGTGCATTTTCTGCAGATCTGGATTCTGCCGGCCGAGCGTGGCATCGATCCGGGTTACGAACAGATCCGCTTCAGCGCGGACGACAAGCGCGGCCGCTTCCGGCTCGTGGCTTCACCCGACGGTCGCGAGGGCAGCGTCACGCTGCATCAGGACGCGACGATCCACGCCGGCCTGTTCGATCAGGGCGAAACGGCCGAGGTGAAGCTTGGCGCCGATCGCCTGGCCTACCTGCATGTCGCCCGCGGCAGCGTCAGGCTCAATGGCGTCCCGCTCGGTGCCGGCGATGGCGCCCGCATCCGCGACGAGACGCTGCTGACGGTCGATGGGGTCGAGCAGGGCGAAGTGCTGCTGTTCGATCTGCCGCCTGTCGCGGACGCCTGAAAAACAAACGGGCCGCCCGCGGGCAGCCCGTTATGCACGACCCCGGATGCTTACTTGGGTTCGGGTGCCTTGAACGACGCGCCGGACTTGTTGGCCATGAAGGCGATCGCGCGTGCGATTTCTTCATCGGTCAGGTCCGGGTTGCCACCGCGAGCGGGCATCGAGTTCTTGCCGGCGATGGCCGACTTGGTCAGACCTTCGAGACCAGCGCCGATGCGCGGCGCCCAGGCGGCGTTGTCGCCGATCTTCGGTGCGTTCAACGCGCCGGAACCGTGGCAGGCGCTGCACACGGCCGTCACGACCTGCTCGCCGGTGCGGCTGCCCTTGGCGGCGCCTGCGTCGGCGGCTGCCAACGCCACCTTGGCGACCGGCTGGATCAGCGTGGCGGTCTCTTCCTCATTGACCGGCTGCGACTTGTTGCAGCCCGCAATCAGGATGGCCGAAAGGAGTGCGAGCGGAAGCGTTGAGCGGATCGACATGGTGGCCTGCGTGGTGTCCTGGACGTTGAGCTGCGTGGCCCCCTGCCACGCAAGACGCTGATTATAGCGGGACTTTTCGCCGCGCTGCAGCACCCTGCATGGACGCTGGAGGGGCTTTGCGCTATCATTGCCCGGCTGTGCGACCGTAGCTCAGCTGGATAGAGTACTGGCCTCCGAAGCCAGGGGTCGTGGGTTCGAATCCCGCCGGTCGCGCCAGTCCCGCCCTTTACGCTCCCCAATTCATTTGCTGCCCAAGCTTGTGGCGCCGGTGTCGTCGCGCCGCAAGGAGCCACTTCATCAGGCCTTCCCTAGAGGAGCCCGCCGTCCTTGTCGCCAAGCAAGGCCTCGGCCGGGGTGATCGGGCTCGACAGCCACGCCGTCAGTGCGGCTTCGGACATCGGCCGCGCCAGCAGATAGCCTTGCACATAGTCGCAGCCGGAACGCCGCAGCTGGGTCAGTTGCGCCCGTGTCTCGACCCCCTCCGCGACGACCTTGTGCCGCAGCGCATGCGACAGGGCGACGATCGAGCGCACGATGGTGCGCGCGCTTTCGTCTTCGGTAGTGCGCATCACGAAGGCACGATCGATCTTCACCAGGTCGATCGGCATGCGCGACAAGTAGGCCAGGCTGGAATAGCCGGTGCCGAAATCGTCCAGCGCGATCGAAACACCCAGCTCCTTGAGCCGCGCCATCGCGCGCAGGGCCGCATCGGCGTCACGCACGATCACGCTCTCGGTGAGTTCAAGTTCGATACGGTCGGCCGGCACATTGAATTCGGCGAGCGCGGCGGCGACGGTTTCTCCGAACTTGCGGCTTTCAAACTGCGGCGCTGCGATATTCACCGCCACCCGCGGCATCGGCAGGCCGGCTGCGCGCCAGCGCGCAAGCGCGGCGCAGGCGCTGCGCAGCACCTTCTCGCCGATCGGCACGATCAGGCCCGTCTCCTCGGCGATCGGGATGAAGCGCCCGGGCGGGATGACGGTGCCCTCGGGCGTGCGCCAGCGCAGCAGCGCCTCGGCAGCGATCATGCGGCCGCCGGCCAGTTCCACCTGCGGCTGGAATTCGAGGAACAGCTCTGTGTCGTTGTCCAGCGCGCGGCGCAAGCCGTTCTCGATATTCAGTCGCTCCATCGCGTGCTGGTTGAGATCCGGCGTGTAGAAGCGGTAACCGCCGCGGCCCGCTTCCTTGCTCGCATACATCGCCAGATCAGCGTTTTTCAGCAAGGTCTGCGCGTCGTTGCCATGATCGGGGCAGATGCTGATGCCGATCGAGAACCCAACCTTGAAGGCATGCCCGGCCAGTTCCACCGGCGCATGAAATGCATTCAGCACCCGCCGGGCAATGCCGCTGACCTGGTCGGTGCTGCGCACGTCGCGGGCGAGGATGACAAACTCGTCACCGCCGAGTCGCGCCACCAGATCGCCGTCGCGCAGGGCACCGCGCAGCGCGTTGGCGATGTACTGGAGCAGGCTGTCGCCGGTCTGGTGCCCGAGGGTGTCGTTGATGCGCTTGAACAGATCGAGATCAAGGAACAGCACGGCGATGCGTTCGCCGCTGCCGGCATGGGCGGCGAGCGCCTGCTCGAGCATGGCGGTGAAATGCGCGCGGTTCGGCAAGCCGGTCAGCGTATCGCGCTGAGCCAGATCGAGGGCCTGCGCCGTCGCCTGTTCAAGTTCGCGGGTGCGCGACTGCACCCGGTCTTCGAGCAGGTTCTGGTATTCCATCAGGCGTGCACGCGATACCCCGAGGCTATCCACCATGTGCTGGAACGCGCGGCCCAGATCCGCCAGTTCATCGGACGAGGCGATCTGCACCGTCTGCCCGAGCCGCCCTTCGGCCACTTCCCGCGCGGTGCGTGACAGATCCCGCAGCGGCTGCACCAGGCGCCGGGTGAACAAGGTGGTCAGCACGATTGCCAGTGCCGTCACGACGATCGCGAAACGCGCCGTCTCGTTGATGAAGAACACCGCCTCGCCGGTCGCACGGGCGTTCGACAAGCCCAGGCGCACGTAGCCGAGGGTCTCGCTGCGGGGAATCCCGACCGTTTCGCTGCTGGCCACTTCCTCGCCACGCGCACGCACGGCTGCGAGAAACTCGGTGACATCGGCACCCACGTTGCGCACCGCGACGCCTGTTTCGGGCCAATCGGAGGCTGGCACCACTGCCTGCGGTGCTGCACTTAAGCGCCGTTCGACCAGCAGTGTGTGATCCGCCGCGTAGAACGCGGCGTAGGCCACATCCTTGTTGCCCATCAGGCTTTCCAGCAATTGCGTGAGCGCCGCGCGGTTGGCGCTGTAGAGCGGGAACTCGCCGCTCTGCGCCAGCATCGCCGTGACCGCAGCGCCGTGTTCGCGCAGTGCCTCATGGGCGAGCTTCGACTGGGTCCGTACCACCGCGATGCCGATCGCCACGGCGGTCAACAGGATCGTAGACACCGCCAGCAAGCTCAGCTTGGCTGCGATGCCCATCGGACTCGCGATCAGTGGAAGACGCAGCAGCGGTTTGGCCATTTGTGGATTCGCGTTCGGCGTCCGAGTTTAGCGTCACTTGGCGCCACCGCGACGCTTCGTCGTGGCGGCTTGGCCCGCGCAGGGCGCCACGATACGAGGCCTGCCCCTGCCGGCGGCATGCCCCTACTAACGGACACCGCGCGCTGCAACTTGAGCGCGCTCGGCCGCCCAGCGTGACCGGCGCAACTACAAGGCAGCATTGGCGGCGCTAGAATGGGCGCTTTCGGAGGCCAGCCCCTTGCAATACCGGATCCTCACCGTCACGCCCTTCCAGCAGAATTGCACCTTGCTCTGGTGTCCACAGACACGCAAGGCGGCACTGGTCGACCCCGGCGGCGAGGCCGACCGCTTGCTGGCCGAAGTCGCGCGCGAAGGGCTTGAGCTTGAAAAGATCCTGCTGACCCACGGCCACATCGATCACGCCGGCGGCACCGCCGAGATCGCGCGCCGCGCAGGCGTCCCGATCGAAGGGCCGCAGCCCGAGGAGCGTTTCTGGATCGAGGCGCTGCCCCAGCAGTCACGCATGTTCGGTTTCCCGCAGGTCGAGCAGTTCGAGCCGGATCGCTGGCTCGAAGACGGCGACACCGTCACCATCGGCCAGCAGACGTTGCAGGTCTTGCATACCCCCGGCCACACCCCCGGCCATGTCGTGTTCTTCCATGCCGCAAGCCAGCTCGCACTGGTCGGCGACGTGCTGTTTGCCGGCTCGATCGGCCGCACCGACTTCCCGCGCGGCGACTTCAACACGCTCGTCACGTCGATCCGCACCAAACTGTGGGCGCTCGGCGACGACGTCAGCTTCATTCCAGGCCACGGTCCGATGTCGACCATCGGGCGCGAGCGCCGCACCAACCCCTTTGTTGCAGAAGGACTCTGAGGAGCCGACATGCGCCTGGCAATGCTCGAGGATGACCGTAACCAATCCAGCACCGTCGAGGGCTGGCTGCGCGATGCCGGTCACGATGTGCATGCCTTCGCGCATCCGCGCGAATTGATGAAGGTGGCGAGCCGCGAGAGCTTCGACCTGTTCCTCATCGACTGGATGGTGCCCGAGATCTCGGGTGCCGAAGTCCTGCGCTGGCTGCGCGAAGATCGCGCCGACCCGACGCCGGTGATCTTCGTGACGGCCCGCGACGCGGAAGAAGACATCGTCGCGGCACTCAGCGCCGGCGCCGACGACTACATCGTCAAACCCGTCCGTCGCCTGGAGCTCCTGTCACGCATCGACGCGGTGCTGCGGCGCGTGCGACCGAAGGAACCGGAGCGCGAACTGAGTGCGCCGCCCTACCGCTTCGATCTTGCGAACAAGGCGTGCAGCCTTGGCGACACCTTGATCGAGCTGACCGACAAGGAATTCGAACTCGCGCTGTTCCTGTTCCGCAATGTCGGGCGGCTCTATTCGCGGGGTCACCTGCTTGAAGCCGTGTGGGGGCGCAATCCCAATGTCGCCACCCGTACCATCGACACCCACGTCTCCCGCCTGCGCACCAAGCTCGCGTTGCGCCCGGAAAACGGCTACCGGCTGACGCCGACCTATAACTACGGCTACCGGCTCGAACGCCTGACCGAAGAATGACAAACGGCCGCCGGGGCAAGCCCCGCGGCCGTAGTGTTGCGCGCAGTGTGGGCTGACGCTTACTTCTTCAGTGCATCGCGGATCTCGCGCAGCAGCAGCACGTCTTCCGGTGTGGCCGGCGCTTCGGCGGGGGCCGCAGGCTGTTCGCGCTTGAGTTTGTTGATCGCCTTCATGGCGACGAAAATCGCCAGTGCAATGATCAGGAAGTCCACCGAGGCGTTGATGAACACGCCGTACTTCACCAGCGGGGCGCCGGCCTTTTCGGCGGCCTCGAGCGACTCGAAGGTCTTGTCGCCGAGGTTGATGTACAAGTGCTTGAAGTCGACACCACCGATCAATCGACCGAGAATCGGCATGACGACGTCCTTTACCAGCGACTCGACAATCTTTCCGAAGGCGCCGCCGATGATCACGCCGACCGCGAGGTCCACGACATTGCCCTTGAGCGCGAACTCCTTGAACTCCGACAGAAAACTCATGAACCGATCTCCTCGTTGGCCGCCCCCGGTCGGGCGCGCGGGTGGGGCGACCGGATGGCCGCCGTGCAGGCGGGAGTGTCCATGAACACGGCAAGCACGCGCAATACCATTTGCCTTCCGCTGGAGGTGCTCGACACGTTCGGCTGTGGCTGCGTCGTGGTCGACGCTGCGGGCGGGCTCGTGCATGCAACCCCCGGTGTGGCCGCATGGCTGGGCGCCGACGACGATGCCGGCTTGCACGCGCGGCTGCTCGAAGGCACGCATGACATGAGCGCCGGGCGGCGCGTACGCATCACCCGCAGCGCCCTGCCGGATGGCGGGGCGCTGTTCCGCGTCGAAGACATCACGGCACAGGTGCGCGCGCGCGTGCTGCGCGACGACGCGCTGCGGGCAATGTCGCACGACCTGCGTTCGCCTCTGGGCGCCGTCCTCACGCTCGCCGAGAGCGCCGCCGACGGCACCCTGCCGGCGACGACCGAGACCTTTGGCCAGATTGCCCGCAGCGCCGAGCTGGCGCTCGCGCGCGCCGATGCTGTGCTACGCCTGTTGCGCGCCGACGCCGCAGACCCGGCGCGCTTCGAGGCTGTCGACCTGACGCAGATCGCGGCCGAAGCGGCCGACGAATGCTGGCAAGCTGCACGATCGCGCGATGTGAAGATCGTCGTCGACATCGGTGATCCCGACGCAGAGGCGCTGGTCATCGGCGATGGCGACCTGCTGCGCGGCGCCCTGACGAAGCTGCTGCAGAACGCGGTCATGCACGGCCCCCGCGACGCGGCGGTGACGCTCGGTATCGATGACGACGGCGATGCCTGGACGATTGCCGTTCGTGACACCGGCGCCGGGCCCGACGCGCTCGCCCGCTCGGTGCTGCTCGACGCCGAGCCTGCCGGACGCCCGCGCGGGCTCGGGCTCGCGTTCGTCCGCCGTGTCTGCGATGGCCACGGCATCGGCATTACGTGCAGCCGTGATGAGGCCGGCAGCGAGATCCGGTTGACGGTGCCCAAGGCCGCAGCCACCTGACCGGAACTTGCCCGCGATGATGTCCCGCCTGCCCAAGATCTTCGGTTTCCTGCTCGGCGCGATCAGCGCGCTGGCGCTGGTGCTCGCGCTCTACCTGCACACCACCTGGGACGGTAACCGCGTGCGCCACGAACTCGCGCAACAGGTGCGCGAGCGAACAGCACGGCAGATCGCCATGGAACGCGCGCCAAAGCTCGCCTTCCGCCCGCTGCCGACCGTCGTGATCGAAGGCTTCGCGCTCGGCGAGCGCGATGGCCCCGGCATTCCGCTGCGCATTGGCCGGGTCGAGGCCGGCGTCGCCCTGCTGCCCCTGCTGCGCGGTCGCATCGAGATCCGCACCTTGCGCCTGCTCGACCTCGACGCCACGCTGGTGCGCAATCGTGCAGACTGGAGTCTGTCGGACGTGATGCGCGGGGCGCGCCTCGAATCGCCATGGCCGTTCAAGCTTGGTCTCGAATCGTTCACGCTCGAACGGGCGCGGCTGCGCCTGCGTGACGACACGCTCGGCCATGCGCTCACCGTGGAGCGCATCCACCTCAGCACCGGTTCGCTGCAAGCCGGCGCGCACGGCCGCATTGCCGGCGAGGGCACGCTGACCGAAGGGCCAGGCGCGGCCGCGGGCGGCATTTCGTTCGACATCGCCTACCTGCTCGACGCCGAAGGCTACGACATCGAGGCGGCGAACCTCGGCTTCCGGGGTGATGCCTGGGGGGCCACCGGCCTCGACTGCGAACTGACCGTGCGCAGCGGGCGCGGCGACCACGGCAACGCGCTCGCGCTGCAAGGCCTTGCCTTGCGGGCGAAGGGGCGGGTCGGCACCGGCAGCGTGACGCTCAACGCCACCGGCGAGCGCCTCGCCAGCCAGAACGAAGCGCTCGCGCTGCAGACCCTCAAGGCGAACCTGTTGATCACCGACGGCGCCGAACGCACCGAAGCGAGTTTCGATACCGCCTCGATCGCGCCGCGCACCGCCGACTTTCCGGGCGAACCGCTGCATGCGGCCTTCCGTAGCCAGAACGGCGAGCGCCAGACCAGCGGCCAGCTCACCGCGCGCATCGCCTACCGCCCACAACGCGCACGGGTCGAGCTCGAGGCGATCGATGCGCGCTGGCGCACTGCGGCCAAGGGAACACCGGACGGGCGCTGGATCGCGACGGTCAGCGGCAAGGCCTCGACGACGCTGCTCGGCGGCCGCGTCGACCTGGATCTGCTGGCGCGCGTCGACGCATCGGAGATGCGACTCAACGCCGCCTACGAACAGTCGCGCGACATTCCCTGGCTGTTCTCGTTCGACGGCGCACGGCTCGACGCCCCGGCCGCCGCGAGCGCGCTGAAACTGGATGGTGCCGGCGCGCTGCTGGCGCCGCTGGCACGCCTGCACGGCACCGGACAGGTCCGCATCGGCAGCCTGAAGCTCGGCCCGCTGCACGGCACGGCGCTGAGCGCGCAGCTCGATAGCGGCAAGGGCGGTGTGGCGCTGACCGATCTCGCCGTGCAGGCCTACGGCGGCCGTATCGAGGGCGGCGCCCGCTACGAGCCGGCGAGCGGCAGCCTTACCCTCGACAACCGCTTGAGCGGCATCGATCTCGACGCCCTGCGGCAGGCTCTGCGCCGTACCTGGCCGCTACGCGGCACGCTGGCCGGGCGCTGGAACCTGCGCGGACACGGGGCGAACTGGCCGGAGATCGCACGCGCGCTGGACGGGGACATTCAGCTCAGCGTGGCACCGGCGCACTGGAGCGGCATGGCGCTCGACGACTTCCTGCGCGCGGTGCGCCCCGCGCTGAAGGACCGTTCCGAGGCACGCCGCCCGAACGTGCCGCGCGAACAGCAGGGCTTCGAATCGCTCAGCGCCCGCTGCACGCTGGTTGGCGGGCGTGCCGAATGTGGCGAGTTCACCGGCAAGGCGGCTTGGGTGCGAGTGGGCGGCAGCGGCACGTTGCAACTGACCGACGGGGCGCTGGACTGGCTGACACGGATCGCGGTGCAGTCGGCCGGGCCGATCCCGCGCGATCTGGTCGGCCTGCGCGGCGTCACCGTGCCGGTGCGGCTGCGCGGCCCGCTCGCGCGACCGACGTATTCGCTCGACTGGCAGGCCGCGCCGCCACGCCCCGTGCCGACGCGGCCCAAACCCGGTGAGGCCATTCCCGCCAACGAAACGCCTGCCCCCGCGAGTGCCGCCGGCTGAGCCTGCCATGCGCAGGGCGGCGGGTTGTGCGACTGCGCCGCGCCTCAGGCGGTGAACTGCAGGCGGGCGAGCCGCGCGTACAGCCCGTCAGCGGCCATCAGTGCAGCGTGGGTGCCGACTTCGACGATACGGCCGTGCTCCATCACCACGATGCGGTCTGCTTCCTGCACCGTTGCCAGCCGGTGCGCAATTACCAGCGTGGTGCGCCCGCGCATCAGGTGTTCCAGCGCCGCCTGGACGACCCGTTCGCTTTCCGCGTCGAGCGCCGAAGTGGCCTCGTCCAGCAGCAGCAGCGGACGATCGGCAAGAATCGCCCGCGCGATGGCGATCCGCTGGCGCTGGCCGCCCGACAGCTTGACGCCGCGCTCGCCGAGGTCGGTGTCGTAGCCTTGCGGCAGCTTGTCGATGAATTCGTCCGCGAACGCCGCGGCGCAGGCCGCTTTCACGTCCGCAAGACTCGCCTGCGGGCGCCCGTAGCGCACGTTTTCGAGCACGCTTGCCGCGAAGATCACCGGCTCTTGCGGCACCAGCGCGATGCGTTCGCGCACGGCCTGCGGGTCGGCCGCATCGAGTGCGACGCCGTCGATGCGAATGCGGCCGGCCTGCGGATCGTAGAAACGCAGCAGCAACTGGAACACGGTGGTCTTGCCGGCGCCGGAGGGCCCCACCAGCGCCACTGTCTCGCCCGGTGCGACATCCAGGCTGAAGTCGTCGAGCGCCGGGGTGTCCGGGCGGGTCGGGTAGCGGAAGCCGACGCCTTCGAATCGCACGTCACCGCGCGCGGTGGGCAGGGTTGCCGGATTGGACGGCGCCGCGATCGCCGGTTGCGTCGCGAGCAGCTCCATCAGCCGCTCGGTCGCTCCGCGCGCGCGCTGCAGATCGCCCCACACCTCCGACAGCGCACCGACGCTGCCGGCGACCATCGCGGCGTAGAAGACGAAGGCAGAGAGCTGGCCTGCGCTGAGGCGCCCGGCGAGCACGTCGTGGCCGCCGATCCACAGGATGAAGGCGATCGCGCCGAACACCAGCACCATCACCGCGACAATCAGTGCGGAGCGCGCGGCGATGCGGCGCCGCGCGGTGCCGAACCCGCGCTCGACGCGATCGGCAAAGTCGGCGCGGTCGGCCGCTTCATGGCCGTAGGCCTGCACGATGCGGATTTCGTGGATCGTCTCGTCGATGCGGTTGCCCAGTTCGGCGACACGGTCCTGGCTCTCCTTCGCCAGCGATCGCACGCGGCGGCCGAACAGCACGATCGGAGCGACGACGAGCGGCACGCCGGCAATCACGAGCAGCGTGAGCTTGGTGCTGGTGGTGAACAGCATCGCGAGGCCGCCGATCAGCAGCAGCGCGTTGCGCAGCGCGATCGAGACGCTCGAACCGATGACGTTTTCGAGCTGCGTGGTGTCGGAGGTGAGGCGCGAGATCACGTCGCCGGTGCGACCACTTTCGAACCACGACGGCGGCAAGGTCAGCAGGTGATCGAAGACCTTGCGCCGCAAATCGGCGGTGACGCGTTCGCCGAGCCAGCTGACGTTGTAGAAGCGCAGCCAGGTGGCCGCCGCGAGCAGCGCGATGACGCCAAACATGGCCGCGAGCGCGCGATCCAGCCAGGCCGGGTCGCCGGCCGAGAAGCCGCGGTCGATCACGGCGCGCAAGCCTTGCCCGACCCCGAGCATCGCGCTCGCCGCGAGCACCAGCGCCACCGCGGCAATCGCGATGCGGCCGCGGTAGGGGCGCAGCAGGTCGATCAGGATGGAACGCACGGTCGGGGCTTGGGACATGGCAGGGGCTCGGTCTCGATGTCAGACCGGCATGCTCTCATGCCGAGATTCAAATCTGGCGCCGGCAGCGCGCGGCCGCTCAGAAACGCAAGCGCGTGCCCAATGTGATGCGTCCCTGATCCACCGGGTCGAAGCGCAGCTCGTTGCCGTCGCGATGCACGCGATAGGCCGCGGAGATCGACCATGCCGTGTTCAGGTCGTAGGACAGGCGCATGCCGGCATCGAGCCCGCGTCCCTGCGTGCCGCCCAGCGCGTCGATGTCGCCGGCGAGACGGAAACCGCGCCAGAAGCGGTATTCGCCGAAGGCATGCAGCAGCGGCACATAGCCGCGGTCGGCGAACAGCAGCGTGGGGTGCAGCGTGGTTTCCCAGTTGCTGACGCCGACCCCGGCCTTCAGGTCCGGTTGCGCCAGCAGCGCATAGCGCACGCTGCTGCGACCGATAGTCAGCACATCGCCATCATTGCCACTGGGCAATCGCGCTAGGTCGAAATCCGGTGCCGCCACGCCGAAGGCGCTTCCGGCCACGCGCAGCCCTTCGGCCGACGCTGGCTGCGACAGCATGAGCCCGGCCGCGACCCCCACGACAGCGACGAGCTTGCAGATGTATTCACGATGCATTGCGCAGCCCCCCTCACGACACGCTTCGCGCACGCGGCGTGATTGGTGACGCGCCGCGCAGAGTTTCATTATGGACGCTGTCGCGCGAAGCGCTAGAGTCGACGCAGTTCTATGCCGGAGTCATCATGAGCCTTGCCTGTGTCGTCAGCCGCGCGCTGGACGGCATTGCCGCCCCCGAAGTCGTCGCTGAGGTCCATCTGGCCAATGGCCTGCCCGGCTTTTCGCTGGTCGGCCTGCCGGAAGCCGAAGTGCGCGAATCGCGCGACCGCGTGCGTGCCGCGCTGCAAACCTGTCAGTTCGAGTTCCCGCAACGGCGGATCACCGCAAATCTTGCCCCGGCCGACCTGCCCAAAGAGGGTGGCCGCTTCGACCTGCCGATCGCGCTCGGCATCCTTGCCGCGTCGGGGCAGATCCGCGGTGGCGCCCTGGAGGGCATCGAGTTCGCCGGCGAATTGTCGCTGGACGGCCGTCTGCGCCCGGTGCGCGGCGCGCTGGCGATGGCACTCGCCGCCACACGTGCCGGGCGCCGGCTGGTGCTGCCCGAAGCCAATGCCGGCGAGGCGGCGCTGGTGGACGGGGCCGGCGTGTTCGCCGCGCGCAGCCTGCTGGAAGTGGTCGCCCACCTGAATGGGCAGACCTTGCTGGACCCGGTTTCGGCGTCCGACGCGGTACGCACCACGCCAAACTACCCGGATCTGGCCGACGTGCGCGGCCAGCAAAGCGCCAAGCGCGCGCTCGAAATCGCGGCCGCCGGTCGACACTCGCTGCTGTTCTTCGGGCCACCCGGCAGTGGCAAGTCGATGCTGGCACACCGCCTGCCGGGCGTTTTGCCGCCGATGACCGATGCCGAAGCACTCGAAGCCGCCGCGGTGCAATCCATCGATGGCGGCTTCGACCCGGCCCGGTGGGGCGTGCGGCCGGTGCGCTCGCCGCATCACTCGGCGTCGGCCGCGGCGCTGGTCGGCGGCGGTGCTTCGCCGCGCCCAGGCGAGATTTCGCTGGCGCACCACGGCATTCTCTTTCTCGACGAATTGCCTGAATTCGATCGTAGAGTTTTGGAGTCCCTGCGCGAACCACTCGAGACCGGCCACATCACCGTGTCGCGCGCGGCGCGACGCGCCGATTTCCCGGCCCGCTTCCAACTCGTCGCGGCGATGAACCCTTGCCCTTGCGGCCACTACGGCAGCGCGAGCGGTCGCTGCCGCTGCACGCCCGACCAAGTGGCACGCTACCGCGGGCGCCTTTCCGGCCCGCTGCTCGATCGCATCGACATGGTGCTGGAGGTCGCAGCAGTACCGGCCGCCGACCTGCAGGCGGCGAAACCGGGCGAGCCGAGTGCAGAGGTGCGGCGCCGCGTCGCGCACGCCGACACCCGGCAACAGCATCGTCAGGGCAAACCGAACGCTGCACTCGCGGCCGCCGAGGTGGAACGCCATTGCACGCCGGATGAAGCCGGCGCGCGCCTGCTGGCCGGCGCCATTGCACGGCTGGGCCTGTCTGCGCGCGGCACCCACCGTGTGCTGCGGGTCGCGCGCACGATCGCCGATCTGGCGGGCAGCGACGGTATCGGGGCTGGCCACGTCGCCGAGGCGGTACAGCTGCGGCGCAGTCTGCCGGTACCGGTGTAACGATCGCCTGCTATGCTTGCCGCTACCCTCCATCCGCCGGAACTGCCTGAAACATCATGGACACCTCCCGCCTTCCGAGCCGCGACGTCGCGCTCCGCACGATGAAGAAGTGGATTGCGATCCTGCTGATTGCCGCGATCGGCGGCGCCGCGTTGTACACCTACGCGACCTTGACCTTCGCCTATTCGGATGGCGAGCGCGCCGGCTTCGTGCTGAAGCTCTCGCGCAAGGGCTGGCTGTGCAAGACCTGGGAGGGCGAGCTGCAGATGCTCGCGATCCCCGGCGCGCTGCCTGAGAAGTTCCACTTCACCGTGCCCGACAGCGCGATTGCCGAGAAGATCAATGGTGTTCTCGGCAAGCAGGTGACGCTGCACTACGAGGAACACATCGGCATTCCCTCGACCTGCTTCGGCGATACCGGCTATTTCGTCAAGGACGTCGAGGTGATCAAGCAGTGACATCGCGGCCCCGCGATTTGTGTTCGCGGGGTGTCGCAGCGCAACAGAACATGTGACAATCGCCTCCGCCGTACTCCCCCATACGGCTGGAGAGTGGGTGATGACACTGTGCATCGGGCTCTACCTGTTCGACGATGTCGAGATCCTCGACTTCGCCGGTCCGCTTGAGGTCTTCACCACCGCAAGCCGCGTCTTCGAACGCCTCCACCCGGGCGCACCGCCCCCCTTCAGCACCGCCCTCATCGCCCGCCAGACAAAGATCCGCACCCGCGGCGGGATGATCGTCGAGGTGCCCTGCTCGCTCGACACGCACCCCGCGCTGGACGTGATCGTGGTGCCCGGCGGGGTTGTCGACGGCGAGCTCGAACGCAATGAGGTCGTCACCTGGCTGGCGGCACAGGCAAGCCGGGTGCGCCGCGTCGCGTCGGTATGTACCGGCGCCTTCCTGCTCGGCGAAGCCGGTCTGCTGGAAGGGCGCCGCTGCACCACCCACTGGGAAGACATCGCCGCCCTGCGCAGCCGCTATCCGAACGCCCATGTCGTCAGCGACGCCCGCTTCGTCGATGACGGCACGGTGATCACCTCCGCCGGCATCTCGGCCGGGCTTGACATGAGCCTCTACCTGGTCGCGCGCCTCGCGGACCGATCGCTCGCGGTGCGCACCGCCCGGCAGATGGACTACGCCTGGCACGGCGCGCCCGAGCCTGCGACCCAATAGTCGGAAGCCGTCAAGCGGGGCGTTAGAATCGGGCGATGACTGCAGAACGCCCCGACCAGCTCCCACCCCCCTCGCCTGACGCGCTGGCTGCCAGCCAGGCCCTGACCGACAAGATCCGCGCCGCGATCGACGATGCCGGCGGGTGGATCCCGTTTTCCGGCTACATGGCACTGGCGCTGTACAGCCCCGGCCTGGGTTACTACAGCGGCGGTGCGCGCAAGTTCGGCCCCGGCGGCGACTTCATTACCGCACCCGAACTGACCCCTCTTTTCGGACAAGCGCTTGCCGCGCAGCTCAGCGATCTGCTGCAGCAAACCGCGCCGGTGGTGCTGGAAGTCGGCGCCGGCACCGGACTGCTCGCCGCCGATCTGCTCGCCGCGCTGGCGCTTGCCGGCCACCTGCCGGAGCACTACCAGATCCTCGAACTGTCCGGCGAGCTGCGGGCGCGCCAGCAAGAAACCTTGCAGCAGAAGGTGCCCACGCTGGCGAGCCGTGTGAAATGGATCGACACGCTGCCGGAGGCCTTCGACGGTGTCGTAGTCGCCAACGAAGTGCTCGACGTGATGCCGGTGGAGCTGGCGGTCTGGCGCGATGGCGGCATCTACCAGCGCGGTGTCACCTGGCAGGGCCGCTTGTGCTGGGCCGACCGGCCGGCCAGCGGCGAGTTGCTGACGGCCGCCATGGCCCTGCCAGCGCCGATGTCTGAACGCGGTGAATACGTCAGCGAAATCTGCCTCGCCTCGCGTGCGTGGATCCGCGAATGGTCGCGTCGCCTCTCGCGCGGGGCGCTGCTGCTCGTCGACTATGGCTATCCTCGCCACGAGTACTACCTGCCGTCACGCAGCACCGGTACGCTGATCTGCTACTACCGCCACCGCGCGCACCCCGACCCGTTCCTGTGGCCGGGGCTGACCGACATCACCAGCTTCGTCGATTTCACCGCCGTCGCCGAGACCGCATTCGACGCTGGCCTCGATGTACACGGTTACATCGATCAGGGCGCCTTCCTGCTCAACTGCGGGCTGCTGGAGCGCCTCGCCGAGCGGGGCCCCACCGAACACGCGGACTACATCCGAGCCGCCCGGGCCGCACAGCGCCTGATTGCCCCGCACGAGATGGGCGAATTGTTCAAGGTGCTGGCCCTTGGCCACGGCATCGCCGGGCCGCTGCGCGGCTTTGTGCGCGGCGATCGCCTGCACACGCTTTGAGCCACGCCGTGAGCCGCCTTCAAGCACCGCCGCCGACCCTGCTCGATGCTCAGGGCGCGCCCAACTTTGGCGCATCGGCGGGCGTGCTGGATGCGGTGGACTGGACGGCGCTCAAACGCCCCCGAGCCCCTGGCTGGTTCGACAGGCGCTTGCGCCACAAGCGCTGGCAGTACCTGGCCCTGGCCCACCCACAGGTCTTCGTCGGCCTCGCCGTCGTCGACCTCGGCTGGGCGGCGCATGGATTCGCCTACGCCTTCCGGCGCGGCGAGGGCCGCCCGGTCTCCGTCGCGCGGGACGGCCTGCCGGCAGCATGCCGGGTGTCGTCGCGCCCGTTCGGCGATGCCGACGCGCGCCTGCCCGGACTGCGGCTGAACTTCATGCGCAGCGGCGACACGCTCGCGGTGCGCCTGCGCAGCCGGGTGCTGTCACTTGAAGCCGCGCTCGACCTGGCGCACATGGCGCCGCCGGCCTGCGTGATCGCCCCCGCAAACCTTCTCGCCCATTGCACGCACAAGAGTGCTGCGATCGACGTGACAGGCAGCCTCGAGATCGGCGGAGATCGGCTGGTGCTCGATGGCGCCTGCGCCAGCCTCGACCATTCCGACGGCCTGCTGGCGCATGACACGCGCTGGAACTGGGCCTCCGCCCATGCCAGCGGATTCGGCTTCAACCTGCAGGCCGGCTACATGGGGGACGCCGAGAACATCGTCTGGCTCGAAGGCCAGCCGTACAAGCTGGGCCCGGTGCACTTCGATTACAACGCTGCCGACCCCCTTGCGCCCTGGCGCATACGCTCGGCATGCGGCAATACCGATTTGCGCTTCGCGCCGGAAGGTCTGCATCGCGGAAACAAGAACCTCGGGCTGGTCGCCAGCCGTTTCGTGCAGGCAATCGGCTGTTTCAGCGGTCGCATCGGTGCCCCCGGCACGGCGACGCTGGAAATCCGCGAGCTGCTCGGCGTCACGGAGGATCACGCATCGCGCTGGTAAGCGACCGTCAGGCCCGCAAGCTGTTGAGGCGCGCGAGCCGCTCGGCGTCGAGCAGGCTGGGTTTGCCGCTGAGCGGGTCGGAGATCACGTAGGTGAGCGAAATGCGTACCGCCGGCCGCGGGTCGTTGCGCTCGGCGAGGTAGGCGGCGACACGCAAGCCTGCGCGACCGGATTCGGAGATCGTCCAGTGATGCTCGACATCACCCCCCCGCGGCAGGCTGCGTTCGATCTGGATCTGGGCATCGCCAAGGCGCAGGCAATCGGGCGCCACTGCTGCACGCAGGGCGCCCAGTGCCGACTCGACCTGGTCGAGCAACCAGGCCGCTTCACCGGAAAACGCTTGTGACATGCCCGTCGGCAGGCCCCCGCCTGCCTTGCGCACTCATTCCTGGTAGCGGTAGATCTGCTGCAGGAAGGTTTCGGGGTCGCCCGCAGGCGCGCCACCGGCCCGATTGCGCCGCGTCTCGACCTGCTGCAGGCCCAGCTGTTCCACCAGTGCCTGCGGCAAACCGCTGGCATTGAGCACTTCTTCCGCAAATTGCCCGAACTCGTCGAGCACCTTCCCCGTCGCCATTTCCATGATCACCACCGCTTTCGCCCTCTGTCCGGGGTTTCCCCAAACCCCCGCCGGTCCCAATCCGCCGGCTGACTCCTGCCCCCTTCGACCCCGAACACGGGCTCGTAAGTACAGTGAACGTTCAATCGCGGAAAAAGTTTAGGGCTCTTGTTGCTTTGTCGCGATTTTTTTCACGGACACGGTCCGTCAAGGGCATTCAAACCCCCAACGGACAAGGCTTGCACGGATTTTTGGCGTTGTTGCGGATTTGCGACAGTCGCAACCGGACGTGATCGCCGGTTGCACCCGGTCACAAGGCGAGGCTGTCGAGCCAGTGCAGGATCGGTTCGGCCGCGGCGCGCCAGCCGGGCTCAAGCATCATGCCGTGGCCGATGCCCGGCACGATCAGCGGCTCGACACCCCATGACGACGCGGTCTGACGCACGCCGGCGGTGGCAATCAACGCATCTTCCGCAGCCCCCATCACCATCACATGCTTGCAGTGCTCGCGACGCGGATGCGGCAACGCGAAACCCAGCATGTCCCAGATCGCGCGCTGCGATTCGCCATGCATGCGCCGGAAGTAGCGTTCCAGCAAGTCCGGCGGCAAAGGCTGGTGGAACATGGCCTCGACCAGTTCATGCACGCCGATCTGCCCGCCGCCGGCGAGCCGGTTGAGGCCGAAGACCAGTCCGGGGCGGCGGATCGCGAGACCCAGCGCGGAGGTCCACATGCCGCCCGGAGGCACCGCACACATCAGCACCAGGGCCGGCGCCGCCTGCTTCTCAAGCAGCTTCTGCACGACGAAACCACCCATCGAATGACCGATCAGCACTGGGGGCGCAGGAAGGGTCGCAATCGCCTCACGCAGGTCGCGCACATAGTCGTCGATCGACAAGGCATCGAGATACTCGCGACCGGGACTTGCACCATGGCCCGACAGAGACAGCGCATGCGCCGCCCAGCCGTGCTCCGCAAAGAAGGGCAGGAAGTGTTCTTGCCAGCACCACGCGCCGGCATGGGCGCCATGCACGAAGAGCAGCGGCGTAGCGTGCGCCTTGCCTTGCGGCAGCGCGCTGAGGAGTTCGAGGCCAAGCGGTGATCGGGCGTTCATGCGGGTACCTTCATGCCACGCTGGACAGCGGGACGGGCGGAAATACGGTCGTGCCAGAGTTGCACGTTCGGGTAATGGGCGAGGTCGATCTGCTGGTAGTCGTGGCGATCGACCCATGGATAGGCGGCAATGTCGGCGATGGTGTATTGATCCGCCGCCAGCCAGTCGTGGTGTTCCAGGTGCCCCTCGAGCACGCCATACAGGCGCCGGGTTTCGTCGGAATAGCGCTTCATGGCGTAGGGCACGGCCTCCGGTGCGAAGCGCAGGAAGTGGTGCGCCTGGCCCAGCATCGGCCCCAGGCTGCCCATCTGGAACATCAGCCACTGCAGGGTTTCGAAACGGCCGGGGTCGTCGCTCGGCAGGAATTTGCCGGTCCTGGCCGCAAGGTAAACAAGGATCGCGCCGGACTCGAACAGCGTGATCGGCGCGCCGCCCGGCCCCTCTTCGTCCACCAACACCGGGATCTTGTTGTTGGGGTTGAGCGCCAGAAAGGCCGGGTCGAACTGGGCGCCGGCGCCGATGTCGATCGGCTTGACCGAGTAGCGAAGCCCGCACTCTTCGAGCATGATCGAGACCTTGCGGCCGTTCGGCGTCCCCCAGGTGTACAGCGTGAGCATTCAGAATCCCCCTGTTGCAGGTGCACATCATCCCACCGTTCGTGCGGGTGATGTGGCGTGCGGACGACGGTCGACACGATGATCAAGTGGCTGCTGGTCGTCGTCCTTGTCGCGCTGGCATCCGGCCTGTTTGACGGCTGGTTGCGCGCCCGCTTCCCGCGTGGGCTGCCGGGCGACCTGCGTTTGCGACTGGGCGGGCGTGAAGTCCGCGTTGCGCTGGGCATGACGGTGCTGTTGTCGCTGCTGGCAACGCTGCTGCTGAGGCGCCTGTAATGCGTGCCGCTCGGCTCGCGATGCTGCTCAGCGTTTCTGCCAATGCCGGGGCCGCAACGATCTGCCCGCCACAGCTCGACAGCAACGAAACGCTGCCGCAGGCACCCCAGGCCTGGTCCGTCGAGCGCTCGACCACCCCCCGGTGGCTCAAGGGCATTACCGTATTCGACGGCCCGCCAGGCGAACTCGCGTCACTGCGGCCAGAGGAGCAGGCGGGCGGGCGCCGGCTCTTGTGGCGCTTCGACTCACCAAGCCCGCGCGGCATCTGGATCGCCTGTCAGTACGATGGCAGCCGCCTGATGCTGACACGCCGACTGGAGCCTGCGCCCCGCCTCTGCGAACTGATCACCGATGGGCGCGTCACGGTGGGTGGGCAAGCGCCGCCGCTCTCATTCAACTGCCGCTAGCCCGCTGAGGCAAGACAACGACGGCGCGCGGCTGCGGCGCGTTAGAATCGCAGCCTTTGCTTCCCGGCCCGCACCATGTCCCGTCCTCGCAACGACACCTTCCTGCGCGCATTGATGCGCCAACCGACCGACTACACGCCGACCTGGCTGATGCGGCAAGCCGGCCGCTACCTGCCGGAATACTGCGAGACGCGCCGCCGCGCGGGCAACTTCCTGGCGCTGTGCAAAAGCCCGCAACTGGCCTGCGAAGTGACCCTGCAGCCACTCGCGCGCTTTCCGCTCGACGCCGCGATCCTGTTTTCCGACATCCTCACCGTGCCGGACGCGATGGGCCTCGGGCTCTATTTCGCCGAGGGCGAGGGGCCGCGCTTCGAACGTCCGCTGCGCGAGGAATGGGCGATCCGCGACCTGTCAGCGCCGGATCCGCACGACAAGCTGCGCTATGTGATCGACGCAGTTGCCGAGATCCGCCGTGCGCTCGACAACTCGGTGCCGCTGATCGGCTTTTCGGGCAGCCCCTTCACGCTGGCCTGCTACATGGTCGAGGGCAGCGGTTCGAGCGACTACCGCCACCTCAAGAGCATGCTCTACGCGCGGCCGGACCTGCTGCACCACATCCTCGGTGTCACCGCCGATGCGGTGACCCAGTACCTCAACGCGCAGATCGAGGCCGGCGCTCAGGCGGTGCAGATCTTCGACACCTGGGGTGGCACGCTGACGCCGCATGCCTACCGCGAATTCTCGCTGGCCTACATGCAGCGCGTGATCGCCGGACTCAAGCGCGAGCAGGACGGCGAGCGCGTTCCGGTCATCGTGTTCACAAAGGGCGGCGGGCAGTGGCTGGAGGATATCGCGGCGATCGGCTGCGACGCGGTCGGGCTGGACTGGACCACCGACATCGCGCAGGCCCGCGCGCGTGTTGGCGCCAAGGTTGCGCTGCAAGGCAACCTCGACCCGTCGGCGCTGTTCGGCACGCCGGAATCGGTCAGCGCCGAGGCGCGCCGCGTGCTCGATGCCTTCGGCAATCACCCTGGCCATGTCTTCAACCTCGGCCACGGCATCTCGCAATTCACCGATCCGGAGAACGTCACCGCGCTGGTGGAAACGGTGCGTAGCCACAGCCGGGCCATCCGCGTAGGCTGATCCGAGCCCGGGTCAACAAGAAAGGGCCGCGACGCGGCCCTTTTTCATTGCAAGCAGTGCCCGGCTCTCAGGCTTCGCGAACCTCGAAGGTCACCAGTTCGCCCTGCGTATCCTCGTCGCAGGAAAAGCCACAACCAACCCGCCCGTTGGCCGGCAGCGCACATTCTTCGCGCTTGAGCATGATTTCGGCCTCGTCTTCCGGCGCAACGAACGTGCCGTTCGAACTCTGGTCGACGATGTAGAAGCGACCGCCGCGCCATTCAATGCGGGCATGGTGACGCGAGGCACGGCGATCGAGGACGACGATGTCGTTGCCTTCCTCACGACCCATCAGCAGGATCGGGCGCGATTCGGTCACGATGTGGGCAATGCCGCGGTGGCGTAATACCAGGCGCGAGCGGGTCGGCGACGGGCCGCCCTCGCTCATCGGCCCGTTGGCGGCCGGACTCACGATGTCGCCGTCGCCCAGTTCATACAAGGGCACCTCGACTTCGCCGTAATGCAGCCCGCGCCCCGGCACCGCAGTAGCCAGCGCGCGCACCCCATCGGTCAGGTGCAGGGCGAGTTCGCCGGTGAGCAGGGTCTGCCCGGGGCTGGCGGCGCCAGCCAGGCGGCTCGCCAGTTCCACGGCCTCGCCGGCAGGCTCTTCGCCCAGCCGGAGCTCGCCGCAGTGCAGACCGATCTTCAGTTCAAGGTTGATACCGGAAACCGGCGGCAAGCGGCGCACCTTTTCCTGCATTTCGGCCGCGGATTGCACCGCATCGTCGGCGCGCTTGAACGCCGCGATCACGCGATGCGCGCGATCGAGCAGGGCACGGCCATGATTTCCGTCCACGGCACGCATGATGCGATTACGCGCGCGATCGAGCGCGCGCTGCGCCTCGGCGCTGCCCAGCTTGTCTGCAACCTTGGTGTCGCCGAGCAGCTCGGCGAACAACACGCAATTCATATCGTTCCGGTTCGACATCTGGTTACGTCCCGCGGGAAACGGAGGCATTCGGAATCATCATTAACGGCTCGGAAGCATAGAACCTGAGAGCACCGGCACACCACCGAAACTATCACGATCAACCTGATCCATCGCAACGAAATCCACGACCTGTGCCGGCTGCGAGAGTTCCGGCGTGTCAAAGGCAACGTCGCCCTCTGCAACCGCCGCACCGCGCTGCACGCCCTTGAAATCAAAAAGCGCCTGATCCTGCAAATGGGACGGCACCACATTGGCGAGCGACGTCGTCAGCGACTGTATGCGACCGGGGTAGCGCTGCTCCCATTCCTGAAGCATAGCCTTGACATGCTTGCGTTGCGCGTTCTCCTGCGAGCCGCACAGGTTGCAAGGGATGATCGGAAAGTCCATGCCGCGCGCGAAACGGCTCAGGTCGCGTTCGCTGCAGTAGGCGAGCGGCCGGATCACGATGTGCTGGCCGTCGTCGCTGGTCAGCTTGGGCGGCATCGACTTGATGCGACCACCGAAGAACATGTTCAGGAACAGGGTCTCGAGCATGTCGTCGCGATGGTGGCCGAGCGCGATCTTGGTGGCCCCCAACTCGCGCGCGACCCGGTAGATGATGCCGCGGCGCAGGCGCGAGCACAGCGAGCAGGTTGTCTTGCCTTCCGGGATCTTGGCCTTGACGATCGCGTAGGTGTCTTCCGTGACGACGCGGTACTCGACCCCCAGCTTCTCGAAGTAGGCCGGTAGCACCTCGGCCGGGAAGCCGGGCTGCTTCTGGTCGAGGTTCATCGCGATGATGCGGAAGTTGATCGGGGCCCGTTCGCGCAGCGACAGCAGCAGCGAGAGCAGCGAGTAGGAATCCTTGCCCCCGGAACAGCAGACCATCACGACGTCACCGTCCTCGATCATGCTGAAATCGCCAATGGCGCGGCCGACCTGGCGTTCGAGGTGTTTCCTCAAGCGCAGGAAGGTGTTCGAAAGCGGGGTTTCGCCCTGGTGCTCAGGGGCGGCGTGCGGGTTCACGGATGGCGCGGCGATACAGGGGAAACGCGCGATTATAGCTGGCGGGCCTTGCTTTCCGAAGTGCTTTGAAGGCGCCACAAGGGGCTGTTGTGCCACTTGGCGTTACGGCTGTAGGTCACTGTTTTAGATATCTATTATTGGACCCATCAAAGCGTCACGAATTGGCGCAAAGCGTGACCATCGCGCCGGGCACTTCCTGTGATGGGAAAAATGCCCATCGCAAGGGAAGGACGCGGCGCTACGGCCGTCACAGATGCGCAGAGCGCCCGCCATCCACGGCCAGTATCTGGCCGGTCACATAAGGCGCCTCGAGCAGCAGGAAGCGCACCGCGCCAGCAATGTCTTGCGGCGAGCCGGTGCGCTTGAGCAGGGTATGGCGGACGATCGCCTCACGCTCGCCGGGCGGAAACTGCCCGTCTTCCGGCCACTCGATCGCGCCGGGCGCGACGCCATTGACCCGCACCTGCGGCGCCAGCTCGATCGCCAGCGCGCGAGTCAGGCCTTGCAGGCCGGCCTTGGCGGCGGAATAGACCGGGTATCCGGCGAGCGGGCGCTCGGCATGCACATCGACGATATTCACGATCGCACCGCCGGCGGCGCGCAAATGTGGCGCCGCAGCCTGAGACAGGAACAGCGGGGCCTTGAGATTGGTGCCGGTCAGATCCGCCCAGGCCGCCTCGCCGATCTCGCCGATCGCCGTCGGGAAGAAACTCGACGCGTTGTTGACCAGCCCATCGAGCCGCCCGAAGCGCGCCACCACCCGCGCCACCAGCGCCGGTAGCGCGGCCGCATCGAGCAGGTCGGCCTGCAACAGCAAGGTGCTCCCGGCGCGCAGCGCTTCCAGCTCGCAGGCGAGGTTCTCGGCGTCGGCAAGCGACCCGCGGTGGTGGATCGCGACGCTGCAGCCGGCCGCGTGCAGCGTACGCGCGATGCTCGCCCCCACGCGTCGCGCGGCACCGGTAACCAGGACGACCTTTTCGTGATGCATCACCACGCTCCTTGAACTTCGCCTCAGGCCGCCGCCGCTTCGTCGCGGTCCGCCGGCTTGCCGATGCAAGCCCAGGCCTCCCACAACAATTGGGGATCGTCGTTGCGCAAGCGCTGCGGATCGGAGAGCAGACGGCGAAAGCCGCGCGCGCCCGGCAGGCCATTGGCCAGACCCAGCACATGCCGCACGATGGCACGCACCGGCGTACCGTGCGCCGCCTTTTCGCGCTCGCAATACGCCACCAGCGCCGCGATCACATGTTCGCGCGACGGCGCCCAGTCCGGCACGAACAGCGTGCGTTCCCATTCGGCAAGCGCCCAAGGGTTCTGATACGCCTCGCGGCCGATCATCACGCCGTCGACATGGCGCAACTGCACCTCGATCTGCTCGGTCGTCGTCAGCCCGCCGTTCACCAGGATCTCGAAGGCGGGAAATTCCTGTTTCAGCCGGTGCGCGAATTCGTAGCGCAGCGGCGGCACCTCGCGGTTTTCCTTCGGCGAAAGCCCCTTGAGCCAGGCATTGCGGGCGTGCACGATGAAGGTTGTGACGCCGGACTCGGCCACCGTGCCAATGAAATCGCGCACGAAGCTGTAGTCCTCGATGCGGTCGATGCCGATGCGATGCTTCACCGTCACCGGAATCGCCACCGCGTCGCGCATCGCGCGGCAGCCGTCGCGCACCAGCGCCGGCTCGGCCATCAGGCAGGCACCAAAGGCGCCGTTCTGCACCCGTTCCGAAGGGCAACCGCAGTTCAGGTTGATTTCGTCGTAGCCCCAGTCCTCGCCCAGCTTCGCCGCGTGCGCCAACGCCACGGGGTCGGAGCCGCCCAGTTGCAACGCAACCGGGTGCTCTTCGCCGTGAAAGCGCAGGTGGCGTTCCACATCGCCATACTGCAGCGCACCGGTGGTCACCATCTCGGTGTACAGCCAGGCATGCGGCGCCAGCAGGCGGTGGAAGTAACGGCAATGGCGGTCGGTCCAGTCGAGCATCGGCGCGACGGACAGACGGCGAGGCGGCAGCGGATTTGCGGCGTGAGTCATCCGCCCGATTCTAGCGGATCGCTGTCGCCTTCCTGCCCTACAGCCTCACCAGCACCCGCCTTGCGGCCGGGGCGTAGCGGGTGAGCCAGGCGTACACCGACTCCACCGTCACCGTATCGATCTGCCCCGCCATGCGCCGATCGAAAGGTTGGTCGTCAAATGCGACGTTGGCACGGAAAATCCGCGCGCCGAGCCGGGTCGGCGCATCGATCTTCACCGTGCTCGCCTGGTATCCGGCGCCTTTGAGCCACCGCTGCGCCTCGCCACGGCCCGTGAAGGGGCCCGCTTCCGCGTCGGCAAGCACCTCGATCGCCCACTGGTTGGAATTCTGATACCGCGCATCGAAAGGGTAGGCGAGCATGTTGTAGTGCGGCTCGTGCATCGCCTGGTAAGCGCCCGAGCGGAAGGACTCGGCGAGGCGCTTCTGGATTTCCGGCGGAGGGATCAGGATCAAACCCTCCCACCGGAACAGATCGTCGGCGTAGAAGTTGGCGAGCCCTTCGGCATACAGGGCCGAGCTGGCGCTGCCGCACTGATTGAGTTCGTGCACCACGGTCCAGCGCCCGGACGGCGCATCGCGCCAGACGTAGCCGAGGTGGGTGTAACGCAGCCCCCACTTCGAAAGATCCTGCCCGACCCGCGCCAACATCACGACTTCGGCACCGCTCTGGTCGAGCGCCCCGCGGGTCTTGAGCGCCAACCCGAAGGCCTTGCTCAGCGATTCGGGCCCGATCGGCTGCTCGGTACAGACCTGGCCTGCATGCGCCCGCGGCATCGCCAGCAGCACAAGCAGCAGCGCCGCCCTGCGCAGCGCAGTCACAGTGCGGCCCCAGTCAGGCGGGTGTGCTGCAGCAGGCTTTTGCCGATCTCGTTCGGAACAAAGGCGATCGCCTTGCCGGCACTGGTAAGGACATAGCCGGCGGCTTCGCCGATCACCTGCACGGTGGTGCCCACCGCCACCGACATGCCGCCCGCCGCCTGGCCCGCCACCTTCACCGACACTTCGACGCCGCTGCTGATGTTTCTCAGCACCAGGACCGTCGCCTCGCTGCCGTGTTCGACCGCCACCACCGACAGTTCCCCACCCGCCGACAGGGCCTCGGCGGTACCGCCGACCACTGCCGCAACCGCCGACGACACAGCCGCCGAAGATTGGCCGGACGCCTGCGAGGCATCGCGCGCCGCATGGGTGAGCGGTGTGATCAGCAGCGATGCAAGTAAAAGGCTGAAACGCAGACGCTTGCTTGTTGTAGTCATCACGATGCGTACTCCAGATGCGGCACATGCCGCACCCGGAGTCTAGGCAGCGCGAGGGTATGACCCCCAAGCGCGCACTCGTAAGCAGGCGTGTCGCCGGCGCGCCGGCTGCAACACGTCACCGGACGGCACGACAAGGCACACGGCAAGCGTGCCGGCGCGTCGTTGCACGCGCGTGGCGGCGATATGCAACAGGCACCGCGGATGAAACGTTTGCTAACCCACGCTCACCGAAGGGATACACCGCAGTGCCCGGCAACACCACTGCACCCTGCGCACGGCTACCGATCTGCACGGCGGCAGCTGGCGGCTAGCTCACCGCTTGTTCGCCGGTGCCGGCGCCGAACAACTCGGCCGCCGGGGCGGGGCGCGCGAACAGGTAGCCCTGCCCGCACTGGCAACCGAGCTCGCGAAGGAAGCCCAGTTGTTCAGCGGTCTCGATGCCCTCCGCAGTCATTTGCAGTTCGAGCGTATGGCTCAAGGCGACGATCGCACGGGTGATCGCGACATCGTTCACGTCGTGCGGCAGATCCGTGACAAATGAGCGGTCGATCTTCAGCCGATCAATCGGCAAGTGTTTGAGTAGCGATAAGGACGAAAACCCGGTGCCGAAATCGTCCACCGCGATCCGGATGCCGATCACCTTTAGTGCGTCCAGCACAAACTGGCTGTGGCCGATTTCCTGCAACGTGCTTTCGGTGATCTCCAGTTCGAGTTGTTCGGGCGGGAAGCCTGTATCAGCCAGCAGTGTTCGAACGGTATCGATGAAATCCTCGGCACCGAACTGCCGCGCCGACACATTCACAGCCATCACGCAGGGCGCATGCCCCTGCGCGAGCCACTGCGCACCTTGCTGGCACGCCGCGCGCAACACCCAACGCCCGATCGGCTCGATCAAGCCGCACTCTTCGGCGACCGGAATGAAACGCTCCGGTCCAATCAGCCCGCGCTCCGGATGCTGCCAGCGCAGCAGAGCCTCGAAGGCCACCACGCGCTGGTCGCTCAGCGACACGACAGGCTGGTAATGCAGTTCGAAGTGCCCATGTTCCAGCGCACGTCGCAGCCCTTGCTCGATCGTCATGCGTTCCAGCGCGCGCGCCGCCATGTCCGGCGCATAGAAGCAGTAGCGGTTGCGGCCGCGCGCCTTGGCGTCGTACATCGCGCTGTCAGCAGCGCGGATCAGGAAGTCGCCGTCTTCGCCATTGGCCGGGAAGATCGCGATGCCGATCGAGCCCGACACGATCAGGTGCTCGCCGCCGGCCTGGATCGGCGCGGCGATCGCCTGCAGGATCTTCTCGGCCAGCGACGCGGCGTCTTCCACCCGTGCCACGTCAGGTGCAATGACGAAGAATTCATCGCCACCCAGCCGCACTGCGGTATCACTGCGACGGATCGTCTTGCGCAGCCGTTCCGCGATTTCCTTGAGCAGGGCATCGCCAATCGCGTGCCCGAGCGTGTCGTTGATGGTCTTGAATCCGTCCAGGTCGATGAACAGCAGTACCAGCGGCATGCCGCTGCGGCGCGCCCGCTCGATTTCGGTCTCGAGGCTGTCGGCGAGCAGGTGCCGGTTACCCAGCCCGGTCAGCGCGTCGTGATAGGCAAGATGATTGAGCTGTGCCTCGGCCTCGCGGATCGCGCTGATGTCCGAAAACGCAAGCACGAACTGCACCGCGGAGCCTGCTTCGTCGCGCACGGCACACACATGTTCCCAGGCCGGAAACATGCCGCCGTTCTTCTTCCGGCAGCTGATCTCACCGTTCCAGTAGCCCTGCTCCGAGGCTTCGAGCCGCGCATAGAAGGAATCGCTGTGCCGGCGCGCGTGCAGGAACTCGTCAGGATTGCAGCCGAGCACGTCGGTAAGTGAAAAACCGGTGAGCGAGCTGAAGGCCGGGTTCACCGAGACTATGCGCCGCTCCGCGTCCATGATAGCGATACCTTCGGCGGTGGTGCGAAACACGACGCTCGCCTGACGCAGCTTGTCTTCCATCTCGCGCCGCTCGGTCACGTCCGAGACCACGCCAATCAATCGGCAGGGGCTCAATGGCGAACTTCGGAAGGCCTTGGCATGCACTTCCGCCCAGATGAAACGACCGTCTTCGCGCCGCATGCGCACGATGGCGTGGGCGCCCTCCGGTCTGTCAATTGCTTCGAGCAACTGCGCCCTGTCGCTCTCGTGCACCCGCTCGATGAACGCTTGCGGGCCTTCATTGAAGACGCTCGGCGCAGAACCAAGAAGGCGCAGGAAATGGCCACCCACCTTGATGCTGTCGTCGGACGCATCCCACTCCCACACCCCGAGTTCTGCCGCATCCACCGCCAGCCGCAACTGCTCTTCCGCACGTTCGGTCGCCAGTTCCGCCCGCCGCCGCGTGACCGCCATGCGCACGGTGGCGCGTAGTTCGCGCAGCTCGTAGGGTTTGAGCAGATAGCCGTAGGGCACGCTTGCCGCCGCGCGATTGAGGGTTTCGTCCTCTGCGTACGCGGTAAGGAAGACGACCGGAATGTGCAATCTCTGGTGGATCTCGCGCGCGGCTTCAGTGCCATCCATGACCCCTTCGAGGTGGATGTCCATCAGCACCAGATCCGGGTGATGACGCTCCGCCTGGCCGATCGCCTCGTCGCCGCGCGCGGCGATGCCGGTGACCTCGTAACCCAAGGTCTCAAGACTCTGTTTGAGATCGAGCGCAACGATGCGTTCGTCCTCGACGATCTGCACCCGTGTGCCTTTCATGTCGCACCCCTTTCGGCTTTGAGGACAATGTCGAAGCGCGTGCCGTGCCCGCGTTGCAAGGTGAATTTCCCCTGCAGCTGGTCGACCAGCAAGGGCACAAGCTGGAACCCGATCGAGCTCGCCGCCCCGGGTTCGATGTGCGCCGGTACGCCGACGCCGTCGTCCGCCACCACCAGGTGCGCCGCCCCGTCCGCGTCCGCGTGCAGTGCAATCGCCACCGTACCGGTACGCCCATCCGGAAAGGCGTGCTTGATGGCATTGGTGACCAGTTCGTTGACCAGCAGTCCGCATGGCACGGCGCGCTGCAGATCGAGCACCACTGCGGTGTCGCAGTCGACATGCAGGGTCAGGCCGGCACGGCCGCGCATCATTGATTCACGCAGCAGGGCCGCGAGCCGCTGCAGATAGGCCGCGAGGTCGACCTCGCTGAAGTCGCGCCGCTCGTATAGCAACTGGTGGATCAGCGCCATCGCGCGAACCCGCCGCTGGCTTTCGATCAGCAAGGCCTGCGCCTCGGGCGGAGCGTTGCGTGTTTGCAGGTTGAGCAGGCTCGATACCACTTGCAGGTTGTTCTTGACGCGGTGGTGCACCTCGTCGAGCAATGCGATCTTCTCGGCCAGCGCACGTTCGATCTGCGCTTGTGCCGCCTTGCGCGCGGTGACATCTGCAATCGAAGCGAGCACCAGTTGTCCCTGACTGGCGGGAATCGGGTTGAGCCCGATTTCGACCGGGAACTCGCTGCCATCCTTGCGCCGTGCGAAGAGTTCGCGACGGTTCGCCATGTCACGCACGCTGGGGTTGGCAAAGAATCCGCGCATCAATCCCGGATGCCGCGCTCGCGAACGCTCGGGCATCAACATGTCGATCGGCTGGCCGAGCATGTCGGCGCGGCCGTAGCCGAACAGCACTTCCATCTTGCTGTTCACCAATTGCATGCAGCCCTGTGCGTCGACCATCGCCAGGCCATCGGGCGCCGCTTCCACCACCAGCCTGAAACGCGCCTCGCTCTCCCTGAGCGCATCGCGATGTGCGGTGACGTCGCGCACGATCGCCAGGATGCCGGCGACCGAGCCATCCGCATCGAGGCGTGGATGGTAGGACGCGAGCCAGCTTCGCTGACGTCCCGAAGGGTCTGACAGATCGTCGCTGACGGGTTCGTCGACCACCGCCGCGCCGGTCATCACGACGCAGTGCATAAGCGGTTCGATCGTGTCGGCCGCCGCGGGGAGCACTTCGCGCACACTGCGGCCGATGTGCGCATCGACCGGCAGGCCGTTGCTCGCCGCGAGCGCCCGGTTCACATGCAGATAGCGCAACCCGCGGTCGAGCACCGCAATGCCGACCGGCAAGGCATCACCCAGTTCGTCCAGAAAGGCCGCACTGTCGATCTCTGCCTTGCGATGAGCGGGATGGCGCATGCCCGACCCCCGGCCCTGGACGCGACCTCATTTCCGCCGCAACAGTTCAGTATTGGTCAGCAGGCTCCTTACCGAAAGGCATGCTTCGAGCAGGGTTTTTGGTGATATCGAGGCGCCGGGCGCGACAGCCTCAGAGCGTAAACAGCGGTTTGAGCTTCGCTGCGGCGGCCTTGTCGGCGGGCAGGAAGACAATTACCGAAGCACTCGATTCAAGTTCCCGCAAGGCCTCGTCTGCATTGGCCACGATGCGTGGCGGACGGCCCTTTCCGCTGAACACCAGCCGCGCCCAGAGCGCCCGCATCTGTACTTCCGAGCGGCCCAGCAGTCGGCTGTAGAAGGCGCCGCGCGCCCACGGGGGTAGGTCCAGTTCCAGCGCCTTGAGCTGGCTCTTGTCGCCGTCGAGTCGTTCGCCCAGGTAAAGGCGCGTCACCTCTTCGCGCGTGAGCGTCGACAGTGTACTGGCGCGGCCGGCGACGACGACCAGATCACCGGGCTCCTCCGCGGCCGCCACGCCCGTAGCCAGCGCGATGCTGGCGCAGATCGACATGAGGAAGGCCCGGATCGGTCGCATCAGAATATGTAGTGCGCAGCGACGCTGAACACGTCGGAATGGTCGTGCCCGGCGGGCAGCGGCGCGCTGAACGCGCCCTTGCCACCCGCGCTTGGCTGCACCCGATCCAGCTGCAGCTTGAGCGCGAGGTTCAGTACCACATCCCAACGCAGGCCGAGCGTCACGGTGCGCTGGCTATAGTCCTGCGCTGCAAGGACCTTGGAAACGACAGCGTTCGCCACCGGATCGGTAATGCGGGGGTCAGCGCCGGGATTATGGCTGCGTCGCTCGGCGAAACCGGCAAAGGGCATCCAGTCCCCGATGCGGCGCCCGACAGTGAAGTAGGCCCCGGTATCGCTGACCAGGAATTTTGTGTCGCCCACCCGAGTGTCCGCGATCTCGGCCAGCACAATCCAGTCTTCTGCCTCGTAGCGCAATCCGGCGCTCATGTAGCCGGTGTTCTTCAGTTCGGAAAACGCATAATCGGCGGCAACGTCCGGCGCGCGCCGCTGCAAGAGCGCGAGCACGCCGTCGAGTCGTGGCGACTGCAAATGCGTGGTGCCGTTCTGCGCCATCACCCTGAACGTCCAGTTGCTGTCGTAGAGGCTGAAGGCCATGCCATAGTAGGTGCCACTGAGCGCAGACCGGGCATTTTCGACGCGGTTGGCGCCGATGAACGCTTCGGTCGCCAGCGACCACCGCCCCACTGGCGTCAGATGCCGAAGGTAGGCCCCGTCGAAATACTCGGTATTGCCAATCAGTGCATACACCTCGGCCGGCGGCCGGACCCAGGGTTGCGCGTAGCGAACGTGGCGGGTATCGGTAAACAGGAAGAAGGGCATCATGTAACGGCCCAGCTTCACCTCGGTACGCGGCGTCAGCTGGATGCCTGCATAGGCCCAGGCGAGCTTGAGCGGCGAACCCTCGGTCGGCGGATCGCGCAGCAATACCTGCGCGGTGGCATTCACGGTGTCGCTGAAGCTATACCGCAGTTGCAAACCGGCCTGCGTATCGACACGCGGCGTCAGGTCGGTGCCGATCTCGGTATCCGCGGTCGGGATGTATCTGTAACGCGCCTCGTCGAAACTCGAACGCGCCAGCCCGGCGTTGACGAAGCCATTGAACTGGAAGGCTCTGTCTTCATCGGCACAGGCGATGCCGGCCCAGCCTGCAAGCAAGAAAGCGCCCAACCGAGCGCTCACCTTCAGCCCGGGCGAACGCGACAAACGTTGCAGATGGAGGCATCGATCCAGTAACGACATCACGTAGGCGCGATCAGGAGTGCTGCTGGCAAGGTCGAGACTCGCTTCTACGGCACCTCAGCCAAGAACTTGAGCGCAGCGCGCAAGGTTTGAGGTTCTGCATTTGGCCGCACAGCGACACGCCGTGATCAGGCCATTGCGGCCGCGGGGCAAGGCGCGGATTCGCGCCGTGGGCGGGTCACCCGCAAGCACGCCCGCAACGCAGCCATGTGGCCGAACTGCCCGATCGCTAGAGCCAGCGCTTGCGACGGCGGTAATGCTTCACGTCGCGGAAGCTCTTGCGCCCGGTGCTCGACAGCCCAAGGTAGAACTCCTTCACATCCTCGTTATTGCGCAGCGTCTCGGCGTCGCCTTCCATCACCACGCGGCCGGATTCAAGGATGTAGCCGAAGTGCGCGTAGCGTAGCGCGACCATGGTGTTCTGCTCGGCGAGCAGGAAGCTCACACCTTCTTTCTGGTTGAGGTCGCGCACAATCTCGAAGATCTCTTCGACGATCTGGGGTGCGAGGCCCATCGAAGGCTCGTCGAGCAGGATCATCTCGGGTTCGGCCATCAGCGCACGGCCGATCGCGCACATCTGCTGTTCGCCGCCCGAGGTGTAGCCGGCCTGCGAGGCGCGCCGCTGCTTGAGGCGCGGGAAGTAGGTGTAGACCTTGTCGAGCTTGTCGGCGAGTTGACGGCGGGTGCCGTTGCGCGTGAAGGCACCGGTGAGCAGGTTCTCTTCAATCGTCAGATGGCCGAAGCAGTGGCGCCCTTCCATCACCTGGATCACACCACGACGCACCAGTTCGGCCGGCGTGAGGCGGTCGATGCGGGTGCCGGCGAACTCGATGCTGCCTTTGGTGACATCGCCCCGCTCGGCACCGAGCAGGTTCGAGATGGCTTTGAGCGTGGTGCTCTTTCCCGCGCCGTTGGCACCCAGCAACGCGACGATGCGGCCCTTGGGCACTTCGAGCGAGACGCCCTTGAGCACCAGGATCACATGGTCGTAGATGACCTCGATGTTGTTCACAGAGAGGTAGCGCTCGGTGGCAGGTGCGGCGGCGGGCAGGGCGTTGGACATACGGCGGTTCCGGTGGGCAGGGCAGGATGACGGGCGACGCGAACGCCGCCCGTCGCCGGGGTACTTACATCGCCTTCTTGCAGTCGCGCGGCGTGATGCCCTTGTCCTTGGCGAACTGCGCCGCGCTCGCCTTGAACAGCGGGTGCACCAGCTGGCGGTTACCGTCGATCCAGTCCGTCTTCACCACCCACTTGGTGCCGTCCCACTGCTGAAGCTTGATCTTGCCGGAGCCCTCATGGTCCTCACACGAGGTCTTGATCGGCGGCAGCAGGCCGGTGGCGCCCAGGGCCTTGAGCTTGGCGTCGTTGAGGTCGAGGTTCTCCATCGCCCAGGCGATCTGCTCGCCGCTCATGGTCTTGCCCTTGCCGTACTTTTCCTGCGCCTTGCGGATCGCTTCGACGGCGAGAATCCCGTACGACACACCGCGGTTATAGAGGATCGAACCCAGCTTTGATTTGTCGCTGAGGTTGCCCTTGCCGGCGCCGTACACCACCTTCTCGATGTCGGCGACTAGCGGCACATCCTTGCCGGCGACGTTCCAGGTCGCGCTCATGTAGCCCTTGGCGGCGTCGCCCGCCGGCACGGTGTCTTCTTCCGACCCGGCCCACCAGGATCCGATCATCTTCTCGCGCGGGAAGCCGACTTTCTGCGCGGCCTTCAGCGCGGTCTGGTTCATCACGCCCCAGCCCCAGAAGATCACGTAGTCCGGCCGCTCCTGCCGCACCTTCAACCACTGAGCACCCTGCTCGTTGCCCGGATGCGCGACCGGAATCTGTACCAGCTCGAACTTGTTCACCCGCGACTCGGCTTCGAGCGCGACGATCGGCTCCTTGCCGTAGGCGGAGTCGTGATACATGTAGGCGATCTTCTTGCCGGCAAGGCTGCCATTGTTCTGGTCCTTCAGGTATTTGACGATCGCGGTGGCCTGCATCTGGTAGGTGCCGACCATCGTGAAGGCAAACGGGAACACCGAGCCATCGACCGCATCGGTGCGGCCGTAGCCCACCATCGCGAGCGGAATCTTGTCGGCGGCAGACTTGTCGATCAGCGCGTAGGAAATGCCGGTGGAGAGCGGAAACACCGGCGCCGAGTTCGCACCCGCCTTGCCCTTGAGCCGCTCGTAGCACTCAACGCCCTTGGCGTTGTTGTACTCGGTCTCGCATTCCTCCCAGGTCATCATGACCCCGTTCACACCGCCCTTCATGTTCACGTATTGCAGGTAGTCGATCATGCCGCCGAACAGCGACTGGCCGTTCGCGCCGTAAGGCCCGACGCGGTACGACAGGATCGGGAAGAACTGTTCCTTCGCCTGTGCATGGGCGGTGCCGATGCTGCCCAGTGCCAGGGTCGCGGCAGCCGCGACGGCGAGTGCGATGCGTTTCATGCGATGTCTCCTCCGGGTGTTTCTCGTTGTGTTGTGCATGTCGCAGTGATCCCCCGATCAATGCGGGAAAGGCCAAAGCCTGAGCTTCTCCTTGGTGATCTGCCACAGCCGCGCCAGCCCATGCGGCTCGACGATCAGGAAGAACATGATCAGCGCGCCGAACACCATGGTCTGGATGTGCGACACGGTGGCATTCGAAAACGGCAGGCCGAGCGCATGCGCGGTCGGCAACAACGTGGTGTCGAGCAGGATCGGCAACAGCAGGATGAAGGCCGCGCCGAGGAAGGACCCGAGCACCGTGCCGACGCCGCCGATGATGACCATGAAAAGGATGCGGAAGGAGAGGTCGAGACTGAAGCCATCCGGTTCGACCGAGCCGAGGTAACAGAACGCATACAGCGCACCGGCCACGCCGCAGTAGAAGGAGCTCACCGCAAACGCAGTGAGCTTGGTGTGCATCAGCGGGATACCGATGACCTGCGCGGCGACATCCATGTCGCGCACCGCCATCCACGCGCGACCGGTGGTACTGCGGGCGAGATTCTTGGCCGCCAGCGCCATCAGCGTGACGATCGTCAGCACCAGCAGGTACTTCGCGGCCGGTGAGTCGAACGCGATGCCCAGGATGCGGATCTTCTGCGTCGAGATCACGCCCGACGACGAATTGTTCGACAACCACGGAAACTTGGTCAGGCACCACACGATGAAGAATTGCGCCGCAAGCGTCGCCACGGCAAGGTAGAAACCCTTGATACGCAGGCTCGGCAGGCCGAACAGCACGCCCACCGCCGCAGCGGTGAAACCCGCCAGCGCGAAGGACACGAGGATCGGGATGCCCTCGACCCGCAACTGGAAGTTGTACGCTGCATACGCGCCCACCGCCATGAAGGCAGCCGTCCCCAGCGAAAGCTGGCCGCAATAACCGGTCAGGATGTTGAGGCCCAGCGAGGCGAGCGCGAAGATCAGGAAGGGGATCAGGATCGCCGAGAACCAGTACTCGCTCGCGAACAGCGGCACGCCGAGGAAGGCAAAAGCCAGCAGCAGGACCATAGCGATGCGGTCCTGCCGGATCGGGAAGATCTGCATGTCCTCGGCGAACGAGGCTTTGAACTGACCGGCTTCACGGTAGAGCATGCGTTACTCCTTCTTGAGTCCGTGCGGCGTCGTAGCGAGCGCGCCCACGCCGTGCCGAGAAGCGCAGCCGTACAGGTAGTACGGCGAGCATCGCAGGTGCGGGATCGGCGGGCGCAGCAGACGCATCGCGGGCTCAGACACGATCGATGTGCTTCTCACCGAACAGCCCTTCGGGCCGCACCAGCAGGAACAGCAGCGCCAGCACATACGGAAACCAGCCCTCGATCCCGCCGAAGTTGCCGCCAAAGCCGGCCTGCATCAGCGGCGGCAGGTAGATCTCGGCGAGCTTTTCCGACGCGCCGATGATCAGGCCGCCGACGATCGCGCCGGCAACCGAATCGAAGCCCCCCAGCACCAATACCGGCAGCGCCTTGAGCGCGGTGAAGGTGAGCGCGAACTGCACGCCGTTGCGCGAGCCCCACAAGAGGCCGGCGACCAGCGCGACGAAGCCTGCCACTGCCCAGACGATCGCCCAGATGCGTTCAAGCGGAATACCGATCGACAGCGCTGCCTGGTGATCGTCCGCCACCGCGCGCAGCGCACGGCCGATGCGGGTCTTCTGGAAGAAGATCGCGAGCACCGCCACCAGCGCCGCAGCGATGCCGGACGCGACCAGATCGAATCGGCTGACGACGATGTCGAAGCGTTCCAGCAGCCAGGGGATAGGCTCATCCTGGATGCCCAGCTCGATCGGGCGCACCTCGCTGCCCCACAGCATCGGCGCGAGGCCTTCGATGAAGAAAGCGAGGCCGATGGTCGCCATGAAAAGCGAGATCGGCGGCTGGCCGACCAGCTTGCGCAGCACGAAGCGTTCGGTCGCCAGCCCCAGCAGCACCATCGCGCCAAAAGCCAGCACGATCGCGAGCGGCAGCGGCACGCCCTTGCCGATGAAGCCCACGACGGTCAGCGCCGCGAAGAAGACCATCGCACCCTGCGCGAAGTTGAACACGCCGGAGGCCTTGAAGATCAGCACGAAGCCAAGCGCGACCAGCGAGTACATCACGCCCGAGAGCAGCCCGCCGATCAGCGCTTCAAAGAAGAATTGCATGCGTCGCTCCCCTCAGTGCCCGGCGCCAAGGTAGGCCTTGATCACGTCGGGATTGGCCTTGACTTCATCCGGCACACCGTCGCCGATCTTCTTGCCATAGTCGAGCACCACGACGCGATCCGAGATGTCCATCACCACGCCCATGTCGTGTTCGATCAGCACGATCGTCGTGCCCATCTGGTCGTTCACATCGAGGATGAAGCGGCACATGTCCTCCTTCTCCTCGACGTTCATGCCCGCCATCGGTTCGTCGAGCAGCAGCAGGCTTGGCTCGGCCGCGAGGGCGCGACCCAGTTCGACGCGTTTCTGCAAGCCGTAGGGCAGGCGGCCGACCGGCGTCTTGCGGATGTGCTGGATTTCGAGGAAGTCGATCACTTCCTCCACCTTCTGGCGGTGTGCGAGCTCTTCGCGGCGCCCGGGGCCGAAACCGAGCATGTGCGCGAACAGGCCGTGGTGCATCTTGGTGACGCGGCCGGTCATCAGGTTGTCGAGCACGCTCATGCCCTTGAACAGCGCGATGTTCTGGAAGGTGCGCGCGATGCCCTGGCGCGCCGCCTTGTGCGGCTCCATCGCGCGACGCTCCTTGCCATGAAACACGATGCGGCCTTGCTGCGGGTGGTAGACACCGTTGATGACGTTGAGCATCGAACTCTTGCCCGCGCCATTGGGGCCGATGATCGCGCGCACCTCGCCTTCACGCACATCGAAGCTGATGTCGGTGAGCGCCTTGACGCCACCGAAGGCGAGCGAGATGTGCTCCAGACTGAGGATCACGTCGCCGATCTTGCGCCCTGCGCTTTCCGCCACCGCACCCCCCGCGCCCTGCGCGATCTCGTTCATGTTCATCAGGCCGCCCGCTTTGCGCCACCGGGGGCGAATACCTTCGCCGCTTCGATCTTCAGGTCCGCAGAAATCACGCCGCTGCGGCCATCCTCGTACTTCACCTGGGTCTCGATAAAGCAGCTGGTCTTGGCTTCATCGTAGAGCGCGGCGATCAACGTGCCGTACTTTTCCTCGATGAAGCGGCGGCGCACCTTGCGGGTGCGGGTCAGCTCGCCATCGTCGGCATCGAGTTCCTTGTGCAGGATCAGGAAGCGATGGATCTGGCAGGCAGCCATCTTCTCGTCCGCAGCGAGATCGGCGTTCACCTGTTCGACGCATTCGCAGATCAGCCCATACACCTCGGGTCGGCCAGCGAGATCGGTGTAGCCCGCGTAGGCGAGGTTGCGCCGCTCGGCCCAGTTGCCGACCGCGCTGATGTCGATGTTGATGAAGGCGCACACCTGCCCGCGGCCGTCGCCGAAGGCTACCGCTTCCTTGATGTTGGGGAAGAATTTGAGCTTGTTCTCGATGTACTTCGGCGCGAACAGGTTGCCGTCGGTCAGGCGGCCGACATCCTTGGCGCGATCGATGATCTTGAGGTGGCCGCGCGCATCGAAGTAGCCCGCATCGCCGGTATGCACCCAGCCGTCCGGCGTCTTGGTGCTGGCAGTGGATTCCGGATTCTTGAAATAGGCCTGGAACACGCCGGGGCCGCGGTAGAGCACCTCGCCGTTGTCGGCAATCCTGATTTCGACGCCGGGTGCTGCCGGGCCAACGGTGTCGGCGAAGACCTCGTTGTGCGGCTGCATGCAGATGAACACGCAGCCCTCGGTCTGGCCATAGAGCTGTTTGAGGTTGATGCCAAGGGAACGGTAGAAGCTGAAGATTTCCGGCCCGATCGCCTCGCCAGCGGTGTAGCCGACGCGCACGCGTGAAAAGCCGAGCACGTTGCGCAAAGGGCCATATACGAGCAGTTGTCCGAGGCCGTAGTGCAGGCGGTCGAGCAGACCGACTTTCAGGCCATCAAGAATCTGCGGCCCGACGCGCTTTGCCACCGCCATGAAGTGATGGAACAGCCTGCGCTTGATCGCACCGGCATCCTCCATCCGGATCATCACGCTGGTGAGCAGGTTCTCGAACACCCGCGGCGGTGCAAAGTAGTAGGTGGGGCCGATCTCGCGCAGATCGGTCATCACGGTCTCGGACGATTCCGGGCAGTTGATGCAGAAGCCGGTGACATAGGCCTGCGCGCACGAGAATATGTTGTCGCCCACCCAGGCCATCGGCAGGTAGGAGAGGATTTCTTCGTGTTCGGTGAGGCCATCGAACTCGGCCGCGTTCTTCGCGGTGAGCAGCAGGTTGGCGTGCGAGAGCATCACGCCCTTGGGCGTGCCGGTGGTGCCGGAGGTGTACAGCATGATCGCGGTGTCGGCCGCCGCGCCCTTGGCCACTTCGAGCTCGTAAAACTGCGGTTCGCGCTGGTGACGCGCGTGGCCGTGGCGCTGCAATTCGTCGAGCGACATCAGGCCGGCTTGCGCGTAATGGCGCATGCCGCGGGTGTCGTCGTAGAGGATGTGGCGCAGCACCGGCACCGTCGCCTGCACGTCGAGCAGTTTGTCGACCTGCTCCTGATCCTCGGCGAGGGCGAAGCGGATTTCGGCATCGGCCATTACGAAGGCCATTTCCTGCGCCACTGCGTCCTGGTACATCGGCACCGGGATGCCGCCCAGTGCTTGCGCCGCGCAGATCGCCCAGTACAGGCGCGGCCGGTTGTCGCCGACGATGGCGAGGCGATCGCCGCGTTTGAAGCCGAGCTCCGCCAGACCGCAGGCGAGCGCGCGTACATTGTCCGCCGCATCCGCCCAGGTGTAGGTCTGCCAGATGCCGAATTCCTTCTCGCGCACCGCCGCTTTCGCGGGCCGCACCGTCGCGTGATGCCGCAGCAGCCGCGGAAAGGTATCCAGCGGGTCTGCCTGCGCCAAGCCGGGATTCGACATCCCCACCCTCCTCGATTCGTCGCACTGCGTGGCAGCGCGGGCACCGGTCGCGCCCCCGCGACTTGTGCCAGAATTCCCCTTTGGTTCGCGTAGCCGGTCATCGCCGCTACGTCGGAGTGCCGAGCGCAGAAGCGTGCTGAATCCCCCGCAGCACGCTTCTTCCCCTGCGCCTTGCACTTTTTACTTGGTCCCGGCTTCGGGCTCAATCGTGCAGTGCCGCACGGGGGTCGATGCCGGAATGGCTTTCACCTTAGCCAAGCGCGCTTACAGCGTGCTGTCACCATACGGACAATCGAATGAGCACGCTTGCCGACCTGCTGCGCGACAGCCTCTGGATCCAGGACCTCACCGATGCGCAACGCATGCGCGTCGAGCGCGAAGTGCAGGTGCGCTTCTACGCCGCCGGCAGCACCGTAGTGCGCAAGGGCGATCCGGTCGAGCACTGGCTGGGTATCGTCGACGGCCTGGTCAAAATCAACGCCTTCTCGGCCGATGGGCGCTCCACCACCTTCACCGGCGTGCCGCGCGGCGGCTGGTTCGGCGAGGGCTCGCTGCTGAAGAACGAGATCCGCAAATACGACGTGATCGCGCTGCGCGATTCGCATGTCGCGCTGATGCCGCGCGCCACCTTCATCTGGCTGCTCGACACCAGCATCCCCTTCAACCGCTTCCTGCTCACGCAGATCAACGAGCGCCTCGGCCAGATCATCGGCATGCTCGAATACGACCGCCTGCTCGAACCGGACGGTCGTGTCGCGCGCTGCCTTGCAGGCCTCTTCAACCCGGTGCTGTATCCGGGCATCGGCCTGCAGTTGCAGATCTCGCAGGAAGAAATCGGCTACCTCGCCGGCGTCTCGCGTCAGCGGGTGAACCAGGCCCTCAAGGTGCTGGAGCAGGCCGGTTTGCTGCATGTGGAATACGGCGGCCTGACGATCAAGGACCTGCAGGGCCTGCGCAGCTTCGGCAACTGACCGACAAAGAAAAAGCCCCGCCGTTGCGGGCGGGGCTCTGTGGGCCTTGCGGCGACGCCGTTACGGCATGCGCGTACCAATCACTTCGATTTCGACGCGGCGGTTGGTCTGCAGGCACTCGACCAGCACCTTGTTGCGGTTCGATTCCGCGCCCAGCCCGGTACAAGGCGCGATCGGCTTGGCCTTGCCCTTGCCCTCGGTCGCGATGCGGTTGGCATCGATACCCTGCTCGACGAGGAAGTTCTTCACCGCCGCCGCACGTTGCTCGGAGAGCGTCTGGTTGTAGGCGTCCTTGCCGAGACGGTCGGTATAGCCGACCGCGGTGATCACTTCGAGCGTGCTCAGCTTCTTCGCCGCACCAGCGAATTCGGTGAGCTTGGCCTTGCCGTCGTCGCGCAGGACGGCCTTGTCGAAGTCGAACAAGGCATCCGCAGCCAGCGTCACCTTCTCGGCTGAAGGCTTGGGTGCCGGCGCCGGGGCTGGTGCTGGAGCGGTCGGCTTGGGCGCCTCGGCCCGCGCGACGACCGGCGCCGGTGCCGGTGCCGGCGGCTGCGAGAAGACCCAGCCGAGCCCGAGCCGGTAGAAACCGTTGCCGCTGGAGCCCAGCTTCTCGCCCCAGTATTCCTTGTCGGTGAAGCCATACACATAGCGCGCATCGGCCTGCAGGAAGAACTGCGGCGTCATGAACCACTGGATGCCGCCGCCGCCGTTCACATAGCCGGCGTTCTTGCTCTCGCCGCTGTTGATCTTGTCCACCTCGACGCCGGCGCCGGCGAGCAGGAAGGGGCGCAGCTTGCTGCGCGAGAACAGCCACAGCACATCGCCGCCGAACAGGTTCTGGCGGTAGAAGGTGGCGTTGTCCTGGCTCTTGGAGTGGTTGCCGTAGCCGCCGAACTGCACGTCGAAGGACTGCGACAGCGGCCCGCCGATCGCCAGCCCGCCACCGGCGCGCGAGTTATCCGCGTTCCAGTCGGTATCCGCCGTCATTGATGTAAAGCTGGGCAGCAGGTACCAGGACGGGTTGTAGGTTTCCTGTGCCGAGACGCTGCCTGCAAGAGCCAGCATGCTGAAAGCGGCAACACGCAAACGTGGCGCAATCATGTTCATCTCCTGTTCAAGTCGGGTTGCACTGCGGTAGATCACCCTACGCCTGCAAGGGAAAGTGGCGAACGTATTGACGCGCAACAATTGATGCAACGCAAAGTGGTGCCTGCATCAGAAGCCGACACGGCAACCCGCTGCGTCATCGGGCACCGCAGCTTGTGGTCCCCTGTTCATGATTCGGTCACCTGCCGTTCACGCAGCCATCATCGCTGACCGCTACGGTTCTCGTCCCGTCCGGCGACCCGCCCGACCTCCATCAACGAACCGGGATTCCACGATGATCCGAACGCTCACGCTTGCGGGCCTGATCGCCCTGCTGCCGGCCACCAGCTTCGCCGCGCCCATCACGTCGGCCGACGGCTGGCAGACCTTCTACTTCGGCGATACCGGCAGCAGCTGGCTCGACGCACCGGCCTTCGACGACACCGCATTGCCCTCACACTTCGAACTGACGCTCGACCACGCCGCGCTGCTGCAGGTCACCGACGGCGGTTTCGCCGGCGACCGCTTCGATGTGCAGGTCAACGGCAAGCACCTCGGCTTCACGTCGACGGTTGCCGCCGGCACGGACGACCTCGGACTCGACTTCGACGCGGCCTACGCCTCGACCACGCATAGCCACGGCAGCTGGTTGCTCGCCGCCGGCAGCTACACGATCACCGGCACGGCCGCTGACTCGGCCTTCGGCGCAGGTATCGGCGCGCTGCGCGTGGCCGAAGTGCCGGAACCAAGCTCGCTGGCCATGCTGCTGGGCGGCCTCGGCCTGCTTGGCGCCACCCGCTTTGCACGCAAGCGCTGAGGAACCCGCCATGATCCGCACGACCCTCGCCATCGCCCTTGCAGCCCTGGGTGCACCGGCCCTTGCTGCCACCTGCGCGACCCCCGACACCCGCCCGACGGTCATCATCGGCAACGCCGACACCCTGGTGCCCAATCGCGACGCCGACGGCGCCGGCCCGGGCAACTGCACGCTGAACGACCTGATCGTCGGCGGACTGCCCAACATGACCTGGGGCAGCCGCGCCCAGTTCGTCACCAACGCCCAGCGCGTGATCGCGGCCGCACCGGCCGACGTGCTCAGCGACGCCGAGCGCAAGACCCTGCTCGACGCAGTTGCCGCCTCCGACGTAGGCAGCAAACTCGCGGTGAAGCTGATCGCGTTCAACGATTTTCACGGCAACATCAACCCGGTATCCGGCAACTACTTTGGCGTCACCGGCCCGACCGGCGGCGTCGCCTACATGGCCAGCGCGGTGGCCGCGCTGAAAGCGCAGAACCCCAACAACGTGGTGGTCTCAGCGGGCGACCTGATCGGCGCCAGCCCGCTCGCGTCCGCACTGTTCCACGACGAGCCGGCGATCGAGGCGATGAACCGCCTCGGTCTGGAGTTCAACGCCGTCGGCAACCATGAATTCGACGAAGGCCGCGACGAACTGGTACGCATGCAGAACGGCGGCTGCCACCCCGATCCGGCCGAAGTCGCTGCCGGCCATACCTGCCGCGGCGCCGAAGTCGGCACGCCGGTACCTTTCGAGGGCGCGAAGTTCAAGTTCCTCGCCGCCAACGTGGTCGACCGCGCGACCGGCAAGACGCTCTTCCCGGCATACAAGGTCAAGACCTTCAAGGGCATTCCGGTGGCCTTCATCGGCATGACGCTGAAAGGCACGCCCGGCATCGTCACTCCCTCGGGCGTGGCGAGCCTGGATTTCCGTGACGAAGCCGACACCGTGAATGCGCTGGTGCCGCAGTTGAAGAACCAGGGCATTCGCGCCATCGCGGTGGTGGTGCATGAAGGCGGCTTCACCACTGGCGGCAAGGACGACTGCAACGGCGCCTCCGGCGCGATCCTCGACATCGCCAACCGGCTCGATCCGGAAGTCGACGTCATCGTCAGCGGCCACACCCACTGGGCCTACAACTGCGTCTACAACGGCCGCCGTCTCACCAGCGCTGGCGCGTTCAGCCGCATGCTCACCGACATCGACCTGACACTGGATACCGCGACCCGCAACATCGTCGCCACCAGCGCCAGCAACCGCGTGGTCGCCAACAGCGGCGTGACGCCGGCCGCCGACGTCAAGGCGATCATCGACCGCTACAACGCGCTGTCGGCGCCGCTGGCCAACAGCAAGGTCGGTTACATCACCGCCGACGTGAACAAGGCGCAGAACGCCGCGGGCGAGTCGACCGCCGGCAACCTGGTCGCCGACGCGCAGCTCGAAGCGACCAAGCCGGCTGCCAAGGGTGGCGCGGTCGCCGCCTTCATGAACCCGGGCGGCCTGCGCGGCACCGACCCGGTGCTCGGCTACACCTCGAGCGCCGCCGGCGAGGGCAACGGCGTCGTCACCTACGGCGAGGCCTTCACCTTCCAGCCCTTCGGCAACAGCCTGGTGGTGATGACGCTGAGCGGCGCGCAGATCAAGCAGATGCTCGAACAGCAGTTCGTGCCGTCGGCATCGGCCTCTGCATCCTGCCTCGCCTACAACCCGCAGAAGACGCAACGCATCCTGCAGCCCTCGGCCAGCGTCAGCTACAGCTGGAGCGCGGCGCGCGCCGATTGTGACAAGGTCGACGGCGCGACGCTGAAGATCAACGGCGTGGTGGTCGATGCGGCGGCGAGCTACCGCGTCACGGTGAACAGCTTCCTCGCCACCGGCGGTGATGGTTTTGCCGTGCTGGCCAGCGGTACCGACCGCGTCGGCGGCGACGTCGACCTCGACGCCTTGGTCGCCTACCTCGGCAAGGTCTCGTCGCCCGCTTCGCCACTGGTACCGCCGGCGCTCGGCCGCATCACCCGCTACTGAGTGACGCAGACCCCGTGCGCAGCGCCTTCGTCCTGATCGCCAGCCTGCTGGTGCACACGGGCATCGCGTTCGCGCACGGCGATCATGCCGTACCCCCGCCGGCCATCAAGGCCGGCGGGCCGCTTTCACGCGGCGCCAGCGAAGCCTTCGCCTGCGACATCGCGATCCATGAAGTGCTGTTCGAGTACGACAACTGCCTCAACGCCCGACGCAGTGCGGTGGCACAAGACGGGCCGGCGCGCGTCGGCTTCTGGCTGGTCGCGACACTGCGCGCGCAAGGCGCGCGCGACAACGGCTACGCCGACGCCGATGACTACCTGCTGCGCTACCGCGCTGCCCTTGCCGCCGCGCAAGCCGCGCTGCCGCGCCCGATCGCGGCACCGTGCAGCCAACTCGGGCTGGCCTGCCCTGCAACACTGACGCGGTAGTCGGCCGGCAGAATCGGATGTGCGCCACACCAGCGCGATCACCCTGAGCTTTTCCGGGGATATCCGTCCAATCGGCTGGACGCATGTGCGCCCGCCACGCGCGATGGAACGATGCATGAACACTCGCCGCAATCACCGCCCGACGGTCCGGCACATCCTCGACACGCGACCCGGCACGCCACGCCCGCGCGAGTGCGAGCCGCAGGCCGATGCCGAGACGATCTATGTGCGGCCGCCGGAGCCGGGCTGGGAAAGCTCGACCCAGACCCTGCCCGGCGTGCTGCGGCCGCCCGCCGACTAGCGTCGCGACGCGGCTGGCACGGCGCGACCGATCGCCTCGCAGGCCATGGTGTCGGCCACCGCGGCGGTGTCGGCGTCTTCACGCAGCGCACGCAGCAACACCTCGCCAGTGCGTTCGCGGATCGCGCGCACGCGGCGCTCGGCCTCTTCAATCGGGAAGCCGAGGTATTCACCGGCGACCTTGATCAAGCCGCCGGCATTGATCAGATAGTCCGGCGCGTACAGGATGCCGCGCGCCTTGAGTTGCGGCCCGATGCCCGCGTGCGCGAGCTGGTTGTTGGCGGCCCCGGCGACGATGCTGCAGGCGAGTTGCGGCAGCGTCGCATCGTTGAGGCCGGCGCCCAGCGCGCAGGGCGCGAACACGTCGGCTTCCACCGCATGGATCACGTCGACCCCGACGCCCACCGCGCCGAAGGCCTGCACCGCGCGTTCGACCCGCTCCGCCGCTATGTCAGCGACGATCAGGCGCGCGCCGCGTTCGTGCAGCAGGCGGCACAGCTCGAAGCCGACGCTGCCCAGTCCCTGCACCGCGACGCGGCGACCGGCCAGCGTGTCGCTGTCGAAGCGCAATTCCAGTGCCCCCAACATGCCCATCAGCACGCCCAGCGCTGTGGCGGGCGAGGGGTCACCGCGACCACCCTCGTCGGGCGCGACGCCGCTGACGTGGCGGGTGTGGCGGCGGATCGCCGACATGTCGCCCGTGGTGGTGCCGACGTCTTCCGCGGTGATGTAGCGACCGCCAAGGCATTCGACCGCGCGGCCGAAGGCTTCGAACATCGCGCCGCGGTCGGCGGCCGGATTGGCGAGGATCACCGATTTGCCGCCACCGAGCGGCAGCCCGGCCAGTGCAGCCTTGTAGCTCATGCCGCGCGAGAGGCGCAGCGCATCGGTCAGCGCATCGGCTTCGCTCGCGTAAGACCAGTGGCGGCAACCGCCCAGTGCGGGGCCGAGTGCGGTGTCGTGGACCGCGATGATGGCGCGCAGGCCGGCGGCCGGATCGGTGCAGTAGACGACCTGTTCGTGGTGGTCGAAGTCCTTGTGGGTGAAGACCATGGTGAAGCTCCCTGTGGGTGTCGGGATGGGCGCCGTGCCCGTTCCGGGCCGCGACAAGGCGGTCGCGCGGCGGTTTGTGACCGCGGGCGACCCTCATCGGTGAAAAGAGCGAGCGCGCACCCTAGCGGCGTGCCCGCGCGGCGTCAATCCGGACTGTCCACGGCGCGCGGCGGCGTCACGAAGCGGCTTGCGGCGCCGCCGCCCGCGTGCAGGAAGGATGCGCCATGCGCCGCTTCATGACGGCAAGCTTCATCGCCTTGCTCGGTCTGGCCGCGACGCCCGTGGCGCTGGCCAGTGACTGCCCGGCTTTCGTCGTGTTGCTGGCCGCCGACGGACAGACCGTGCTGGCGAGCCTGAACCGCTGCGAGGTGACGCCCGCCGCGGCCTGGCCGTCGCCCTGGCAGGCGCGCGCCTGGGCGCTGACGCCCGCGGCGCAAGCGCGCTGGCACGAGACGCTGACCCACGCGACGGTGCGCGGCGACATGCTCGCAGCGCGGCTGCAACTGCTGCCGGCCGACCCGGCGCTGCATGGTGGCCCCCTGCTCTTGCGCATCTCGGCCCGTCTGACGCGGCCGGCGGACTGGCGCTGGGACGATGCACGCGGCCAACTCGCCTACTTGCCGCAACCCGCGCGCGACGCCACTGAACGCTGATGCCTGCAAAGGGTTGCGCCCGCCTGCGTGCTACTGTCGCGCCAACGGCCGCCCACGGCGGCGCCTCTCCATCCACCCGTAGCCCCTTGTTCAAGCCATGCAGAGTTTCCTCTTCCTGACCGCCAGCACCCGCGAGCCGGGCCACACCGGCAATACCGAGACCCTGGCACGCGCCGCCGCCGCCGCACTGCCCGCCGACATGCCGCAACGCTGGATCGCGCTCGCGCAGTGCGATCTGCCCGCCTTCGTGGACCTGCGCCACACCACCGGCAGCTATCCGCCGCCCGCAGGCGATGCCGCGACGCTGCTGGACGCCACGCTCACCGCCAGCGACATCGTCTTCGTCTCGCCGGTGTACTGGTTCTCGGTGCCCTCGCCGCTGAAGACCTATCTCGACCAGTGGAGCGCCTGGATGCGGGTGCCGGGGGTGGACTTCAAAGCGCGCATGGCCGGCAAACGCCTGTGGGTGGTCGCGACCAGCGGCGATCGCGCGAAAGCGCAACCGATGTTCGACAGCTACCGGCTGTGCGCGGAATTCCTCGGCATGCAGTGGATGGGCGCGCTGTGGGGCAAGGGCGGCGCGCCGGAGGCGGTGCTGGAAGATGCCACCGCACTCGAAGCGGCAATCAGCTACTTCAAGGCGGGGTAAGGGAAGGTCTGAATTTCAGACCTGCCGGCAGGGGCGATTGCCGCCCCTGCAAGTGCGCCAATCAGGCCGGGCGGGTCGGCGCCATCACCAGCGCGTCGCCCATCAGCACCGGCTTGCCGCCGACGCTGCACACGCAATCGAGCTCGACGCGGTTCTTTTCACGATCCACCGTTTTCACGGTGACGCTGGCCTCGACCGTGTCGCCGAGCTTGACCGGGCGGCGAAAGCGCAGCGACTGGCCGAGATAAACCGTGCCCGGCCCCGGCAGGTGATTGCCGAGCAACGCCGAGAACAGGCTGGCGGTCAGCATGCCGTGCACGATGCGGGTGCCGAACTGCGTGCTCGCCGCGTAGGCCTCGTCGAGGTGCACCGGGTTGGTGTCGGTGGACACCTCGGCGAAGGCGCGCACTTCCGCCTCGTTGAAAGTCTTGGTCAGGGTGGCAGACTGGCCGACCTCGATCGCGTCGAGGTAGTGCGGGGCAGATGGGGATGCGGACATGCTGGGGCTCCGTACGGATGATGAATGCGGCGCGGTGCGCCTCAGGGGCGCGGCCAGTCGGGCAGGCCGACGCGGATGCGCTGCGAGAAGTCGCGCGCGTCGCCAGCCGCCTTGGCACGTTCGGTGATATCGCTGCGACGGCGCAGCTCGTCGAGCGGCATCGTCGTATTGACCACCTTTTCCTCGTAGGCGAGTTCGTCGAGGTGGCCGTTGGCAAGAATGCGCCAGTCGGTCAGCTTGCTGATGCCGAAGACGTGCTTGACGTTCTTGAAGATGACAGTCGTGCAGTTGGTGGTCACGGCGTTGTACCAGCCGGGGTGCTTCGCCAGCGCGTTGAATTCCGCGACATAGCCTTCCAGCAGCTCGCGCGCCGCTGCCGGTGAGGTGGACAGCCGGTAGAGCCGGATCTGTTCGCCGCGGTGGTTGGTGCGCACGCCCAGCACGTCGCGCTCGTCGGCGACGACGTAGTACAGCTCGAACTGGCGGAAGAAGCCGAGCAGGGCCGAATACTGCTCGCCCTTTTCCTTGCGCGTCTCGATCGAGATCGCCAGCGGCGGCGCGTCTTCGAATTCCCAGCTCATGATCGTGTGGCCGTACTGGGTCGGCCCCCAGAAACTGATCGCCAGATCGAGCCCGCGCACCTTGCTCAGGTCGTAGCGGCGGGTTTCCCAACGCGGTTCGAAATCGGTGTCGCTGCCGCGGTAGGCGAAGTTGCGCACGTTGTGGATCGTGAGGATGTCGCCTTCGATGCGCGCGGTGGGCGGGTGCGCCACATCGAGCAGCCAGTCGCGCTGGTTGCTGGCCGGTAGCGCGAGCCACCACAACAGCACCACGCCGAAGCAGGCAATCGCAGCCAGCGCGCCGCGCCGGAAAGGTTTGACGCGGAACAGCAGGGCGATGATTGCGCCCGCGTAGAGTCCGCTGACCAACGCCGCCAGGGCGCGCGAAGCGGGGCCGTCAATCCACAGGGCGGCAACAGCCCACAGGTTGACGAGCAGGGCGAGCAAGCCCAACAGGGAACGCGCGAAAAGACGCATGCGGAATCTCCAACAGGACACCCGGCAGGTTAACGGGTCAAAGCCGCCTTGTCTCGCACCGCGTGTCGGTGACAGCGCAGGGCAGCTTGCCCAGAATGATGGCTGGCGCGGGATTCGCCGCGACTTTCGAGGAATCAGCATGCACAGGATCTGGACGCTGGCAGTGACGGCCCTTCTGGCCTTGCCGGCCGCCGCCGCCACCTTGCCGGGGCTGCCGCTTCCCGGCGACAGCAAGAAGGAAGTCGCGGCACCGGCGGCACCCGCAGCCGACGATGCAGCCAGCATCGAAGCGCGCCTGAAGGCCGCCGAAGCGGCGCTGTCGCGCGCGGACAACCCCGAAAGCGCCACCGAAGCGCCGCCCGCGGGCACCCCGCAAGAAGAGGTTGCCACCCGCAAGTTCCTGCTGCAGGCACTGGTCTCCGCGTACAACTTTCAGCTCGACATGCTGCGCATGGCCGACGTGTATCGCGCCCGGGCAGCGGCGGTGACGCCGACAGACGCCGCGAACGGCAACGCCGCGCTCGGCGAGCCACCCTACTCGGTGGTCCTCGTCGACCAGCTTCGACAGCAGTTGCAGACCGTCGCGCTTGCGATCGATTCGGTCGAGACACAGCAGGCGCTGACGGCGAAGGAGCTTGAGCTCGCCACACGCGAACATGACGCGGCCGAGCTGGCGGTGCGACAAAGTGTCGACGCCATCGAAGCGAATCGTAACCCCGCCGCGGCCGCACGCCTGAGCTGGCTGCGCCGCCTGGCGCTGCTCAAGGCACAGAGCATCGGCGCACGGCTGCACGCGTTGCAGATGCGGCAAAGCATCCTCGCCGAAGAACGCTCGCAATCGAACGCGCTGTTCCGGGAACTCGAAGCGCGCGTGGCGCAGACCGACCACAAGCTGCGCTTCAACCAGCAGGATCGCGAGGACTTGCTCGCGCGCCAGAGCGCGCGGCGCGCGGCACTGGACGAGGAACTGGCCACCGCGCGCAAGGAAGCGGCGGCGCAGGCGGCCACGGTGCAGGAACGGGTGCGCATCCGCAACACCCTGCGCGAAGCGCTCGAGCACGCGCGCGACACGCTCGACGCGGCGCAGGCCGATACCGCGCCTGAAGCGGGCGCACCAGACAAGAAGGCGCGGCGGCGGCACGAAGCCGGTGTGGCCGAGCACGAAGCCGCCGTCGCGCGGAACAAGGATGCGCTCGACCATGCCCAGCGCCTGCTCGAACTTGAACAGGTGCGACTGATCACCGCCACGGACAAGATCGATGTCCTGACCCGCCTGGTGGAATCGAACGGTTTCCAGCGCACCTTCTGGGAGTTGCGTTATGCCGCCGCGCAACCCGGCGCATCCCCCGACACGACCGCCGCGCTGCGCACCGGCGTGAAGGCGCTCACCGATCGCCTTTCGGAGCCTTCAAAAGCACTGCGACACGAATTGCAACTGACGCTCGACCAGATTGCCGGACTGCAGGAACGCATGAGCAGCGCCGACGCGGACGAGAGCACGAGCTTGCGCGCAACCATCGAGACCCTGCAGGATCGCGTCCGCCTGACGCTGCGTGGCCTCTCGGAAGTGGGCCAGTTGCTGCTGATGGCAAGTCGCTGGAGCGAGGAGTTCGATCAGGAAGCTGCCAACCGCAGCGCCGACGCGCGCCTTGCGGCAATGCGGGAACGGGTGGTCGACGCGCTGACCGGTGTCTGGCGCTACGAATTCACCACCGTCACCGACACTGCGGTGGTCGATGGCCAGACGATCCCGACCCAGCGCGGCGTGACCGTCGGCAAGGTGTGCATCGCGCTGCTCACACTGTTCGTCGGCTTCTGGGCAGCACGGCGCACGGCACGCCTCATCAACCGCCACGTCCATCAGCGCCTCGGCATTCCGATGCAGACCCTCAACACCGCCAGCAACTGGCTGCTGTCGGGGGTGTTCGTGCTGCTGTTCGTGACCAGTCTTGCGATCGTGCGGATTCCGCTCACGGTGTTCGCCTTCCTCGGCGGCGCGATCGCGATCGGCGCCGGCTTCGGCATGCAGACGCTGCTCAAGAACCTGATGAGCGGCCTCATGCTGCTGGCCGAGCGCCCCTTCAAGCTGGGCGACACCGTCGAGGTGGCGGGCAAGCGCGGCACGGTGACCGACATCGGCGTGCGCGCGAGCACCATCCGCAACATCGACGGCATCGAGACGCTCATCCCGAACGCGAGCTTCATCGAGCAGGAAGTGACGAACTGGACCTACACCTCCGGCAAGGTCCGTTTTTCAGTGAAGATCGGCGTGGCCTACGGCTCGCCGACGCGACAGGTGGCCGACCTGCTGCTCGATGTCGCACACCGTCACGGCAAGATCCTCAAGGAGCCCGAACCCGAAGTGCTGTTCGAGGATTTCGGCGCCGATGCGCTGAACTTCGGCCTGTACTTCTGGCTCGATCTGGACGCCGGCACGGTCGGCCGTGTCGTGACCAGCGATGTGCGTTTCATGATCGACAAGGCCTTTGCCGACGCGGGGATCGTGATCGCATTCCCGCAGCGCGACGTGCATGTCGACGCCGCAAAGCCGATCGAAGTCCGCGTGCTGCCTGCCGCGCCGCCCCCGCCGCTTGCCACGACTTGACAGGCCTCAATCAGTGCGACGGAGTGCCGTGACAAGGCGGCACCGGCCGCCGCAGAATGAATCCGTTGCCTGCGCCTGAACGCCGGCGCCAAGTCCATCGAGACCATGCTGTACGACCGGCAGAGACCGGAACCGGGGGAGAAAACCATGACTGCGCCACTGCGCTGCGAACGCATCGAGGATTCGATCGATGCGCTGATCGACCGTGTCGGCAAGAACATCGTGATGGCACTGCCGCTGGGTATCGGCAAGCCGAATGCCTGGATCAACGCGCTCTACCGGCGTGCCAAGGCCGATCCGACCCTCAAGCTGAAGATCTTCACCGCGCTCTCGCTGGATCGCCCGCGCGGCAAGAGCCTGCTCGAACAACGCTTCCTCGAACCCTTCGTCAAACGCGTGTTCGGCAACTACCCGGACATGGACTATTCGCTCGACGTCAAGCGCGGCACCTTGCCGCCCAACGTCGAGATCTGCGAATTCTTCCTGAAGACCGGTGAATACCTGGGCAATGCCTCAGCCCAGTCGCATTACGTGTACTCGAATTACACCCACGCGGTGCGCGACGCGCTGGCGCAGGGGGTGAATGTCTTCGCCCAGGCGATCGCCATCGAAGAGACGCCGGAAGGGCCGCGTTATTCGCTGTCATCGAACACCGACCTCACCATCGACGCGCTGCATCTGGCCAATGCCGACGGCGTGACACGGCTGCACATGGTCGGCGTGGTCAACCGCGAGATGCCGTTCATGCCCAACGACGCGATCATCTCGGAAGAAGACATCGCGATCCTGGTGGACGACCCGGCCTCGACCCACACCATCTTCGCGCCGCCCAACATGAAGGTGGACGACCAGGACTATGGCATCGCGCTGTATTCCAGCACTACCGTGAAAGACGGTGGCACCCTGCAGATCGGCATCGGCTCGCTGGGCGACGGCATCGCCCACACGCTGATCCTGCGCGATCGCGACAACGCCACCTACAAGGCGATGCTCAAGGCGCTCGGTGGCCCGCTGCACGCCGGCCACACCTACCTCGAACCGTTCAAGCAAGGCCTCTACGGCTGCAGCGAAATGTTCGTCAACGGCTTCATGGAGCTGATCGACGCCGGCATCATCCGCCGCGAAGTGTTCGACAACATCGCGCTGCAGACGCTGCTCAACTCCGGTCGCATCGGGCTGATTCCCGACGAAACCATGCTTGCCGCGCTGGTCGATTCGCGCACCATCGGCTCGCCGATCTCGCTCGCCGATTTCAACTTCATGCGTCACTTCGGCATCCTGCAGCCGGACGTGCGCTTCGAGGACGGCGCGCTGGTGCGCGGCGTCGAGCACTTGCCGGCCACCCCCGCCGACCCGGCGGTGCGCAAGGAAATCGCCGCCAAGATGCTGGGCCCGCGGCTGACGAACGGCCGCCTCATGCACGGCGGCTTCTTCATCGGCCCGACGCATTTCTACCACCGCCTGCGCACCATGCCGCGCGAGTTGCTCGGCAAGATCAACATGACGCGCATCAGCTTCATCAACCAGGTCATGGGGCAAGAACAGCTGGCGGCTACGCACCGTCGCGACGCGCGCTTCATCAACACCACGATGATGGTGACCCTGCTCGGTGCCGCGGTGTCGGACGGGCTCGACACCGGCAACCTCGTCTCCGGCGTCGGCGGCCAGTACAACTTCGTCGCCATGGGGCACACCCTGCCCGACGCGCTGTCGATCCTGATGCTGCGCTCCTGGCGCATCGGCAAGGACGGCCAACCGACCTCGAACATCGTCTGGAACTACGGCCACGTCACCATTCCGCGCCATCTGCGCGACGTCTACATCACCGAGTACGGCGTCGCCGACGTGCGCGGCCAGTCCGACGCCGAAGTCATCAAGCGCCTGCTCGCGATCACCGACTCGCGCTTCCAGGACGAGCTGCTCGCGCGCGCCAAGGCCAACGGCAAGATCGAAGCGGACTATCAGATCCCCGACTCGCAAAGGCAGAACCTGCCGGAAGTCCTGTCGCAACGCCTCGCCGAATTCCGCCAGCGCGGCGTGCTGCCGGACTACCCCTTCGGCACCGACCTCGACGACACCGAACTGGCCGTCGCCAAGGCGCTGATGAAGCTCAAGGCACAACAGAAGACGCCACTCGCGCTGGTCGGCTCACTGGTGCGCGGCCTCAGTGCCACGCCGCGGCCAGAGCTGCTCAAGCGCCTCGGGCTCGATGATCCGAAGAATCTGAAGGAGAAGGTGATGCGGGCGATGGTGGCGGGAAATTTGTAACGCACTCCGGGGCGCGTGGCCTTGGAGTGGGCCGCGCCTCGCCTGATCGCCTCGTGCATTGAGTGGCCGACACGTCATCTGTCACAGCCGCGCCTGCACGGCGCGTTGGGGCTGGTGTCGAAGCGCACCGCGATGCGGCGCTTGCAGCTTGCGGCTTGCGGGGAAGGTTTTGATTGGCCGACGTGGCACCGCTGAAGCCGGGTCCCGCCCCGGCGGGCGGGTTTCTTTCTTGTGCCGACAAGAAAGAAACCAAAGAAACGGCCCCCGCTTCAACGCCGCGCGCTTTGCGCTCGGTCCCCTGCGCTGCTCGAATCATCGGGTGGCTGCGGAACTCGCCCTCGCTGCGCTCGGAGCTCGGACAGTCCTCGCCACCGCCGCTACGCGTCGGAACCCGATGCTTCTGCGCTGCTCGGCGTTTCAGAGGGGGAGGAAAAGGCGCCGACGTTCAGCTGCAGGCGCGTTTTCGCAGCCCGGAAGAGGTAGGCGGGATCTCGAAATTACGCGTGATCGTCTGGCGCCGTATGTTAGAGATTCCGCGCGTTCCATCCAGGCTAAGCAAATCCGACGTCCGTTGGATTCGCGTTGGTTTTGACGTTGGGGTCCCGTCGAGAGCGCCGAGTAGCGGAGCGCGACCGGGAAGAAGGCCGAGGACTGTTTGAGCTCCGAGCGAAGCGAGGGCGAGTTCCGCAGGCCCCCGGTCGTGCGAGCAACGCCGGGAAGTCAGGCGCAAAGCGCCTGACCGCGAACGCCGGGTCGCCTTTTCTTGGTTACTTCTTTTGGCGAAGCAAAAGAAGTAACCCGCCCGCCGGGGCGGGACCCGGCTTCAGCGGGAAAGCCACGCCAAACGGTCAGCGCCAGCCGCAAGCCAGAAGCAACACGCAGCGCGACTGCGCGTGGTCTCAGCGCCCCTTGCGCGTCTCTCGCTGATGAATCTCGCGCAGCGTCCGCTCCATCTCGCCATTACAGAGTTGCTTGTAACGCTGCGATTCCTCGACGGAGTCGATCTTGGCGTGCTCGCGGTCGACCTCGTGGAACTTGGTTTCGATCTGGCTCATCCAGCCAGCGCGCGCGCGTTCCATGACCGCGTCGCGCAAGGCATCGGGTTCGCCGAGCCAGGGAGGGGCGTCGCCTTCCTGTTCGCGCAGGCTGTCTTCGACGAAACGGGCGGTGCGTTCGAACTGCGCCAGATTCGCCGCCACATGGCGTTGCTCATGGGCGATCACTTCGTCGTAACCGCAACTGCCTGGCGCGAATTCGCTGGCGACGTAGACCTGCTGGGTCAGGTGCAGCGTGACCTCGATGCGCGAGCGCAAGCAGCTGCGGCCCGTCTCGCGCTGCTTGAGGCCGCGGTAGCTCCAGCGAAAGTCGTAGGTCTGGCGCACCGAGGTAAGGCCGACGACGATCTCGCCCGGCTGCAGTGGCTGCTTGCGTAGCAGGGCCAATTCGGCGGCCGGTCGCGCATTGTCGACCGGCGGCGCGTCAAGCGCGGTGAGGACGCGGATCTCGGTCGGCGGCAGGCGGGTCGCACAGACTGCCATAAGCGCATCCGGCCCGCGCTGGAGCACTTCCGCACCCGCGGCACCAGGTGGCACGCAGAGCAGAAGCGCGAGGGCGAAGCATGCAAGGGCGGGTTGCGAACAAGGGCGCATGAAGGGTCGGACCGGGCAGGTCCGGCCATTCTGGCAGCCCCACGGACTTGGCGCGAGCGTGCCTCAGCCGGACTTCTTGCGCTTGGCCTCGGTTTTCTTCGGTTCGAGCACCCGCGGGGCGGCCACGGTGAGCAGTTCGATGTACTGGTTGTTCACCCACCCCTCGATGTCGGTGTTGCCCACCACTTCGACGCGGTTCCAGCGATCGCCCGCTTCGAGCAGCACCAGTTCGGTCCCCTTCTTCAGCGGCGGCGCCACCGGCGCGAACTCCGCCCCGGCGCCGGCACGGATGTTGAGCGTGCTGGCGGTGACCCGATAGCGCGGCAGGCTGTCGTCGGCGCGGCCCTTGACCCGGCTGCGCAGCGCTTCGAGCGGAAAGGCGGGGCCGGGGTCGGTCTTGCGGCCACGCGCGATGTCTTCATGACCGAGGATGTCTTCCAGCCCGTAGTGGGCGACGAGCAACTCGGCGAGTTCGAAGGCGCGTTCGATCTGCACCGCGGTGTAGGCCTGCCAGGGCATCACCGGGCCGCCGTACTTGTGTGCCGCGATCACGACATCCGCCTTGTCGACCAGTTTGCCGAAGCTGGTCTGGAAGGTGTCACCCACCTGCCGTAGGCCGCCCGCGTTGTCCATCTCGATGCCGATCGAATGCTGGTTGAGGCCGACGATGCCGTTCCACTGGCTGACGCCGGCGTGCCAGGTGACCACGTTGAAGGGCGCGAGCTGGATGATGCTGCCGTCGCGCGCCAGCACCAGGTGTGCCGAGGCCTTGGCGGCGGGGTTGCAGAGCCAGTCGGCCGAGCTCTGCGCCGATGCGCCGCCGGTGAAGTGCATGATCAGGAAGCGCGCCGCAAGAGCGCCGCCGCGGTTGGGAGTCTTCTGTTGGCGGATACCGTCGCCGACCAGCCAGTCGTTCTTGATGTCCATGGTTCGCCTCGTTCGCTGCACGGCCGGTGCCGCGCTTCTAACCTAGGGTTAGACGTCGCCGTGGCAAGAGTCAAAGGGCTTGTTGGCACCCGGAAGAAAAAAGGGCGATGCCGCAGCATCGCCCTTCCTGAAACCACACGCCGAGGCGCTTACTTCAGGCGGATCGGCACAAACACCCGCTGGTTGCCACGCAGGATCAACAGCGCAAAGCGGTCGCCCGCGCTATCGACGATCGAAGACATTTCCTGCACGGTGGTGACGCGGCGGTTATTCACCGAGATGATCACGTCGCCAGGGCGAACACCCGCTTCCGCGGCTGGCCCGGCCACATCCTCGACCACCAGCCCGCCGCCGGTGAGGCCGACGCGGTTGGCTTCGGACGCGGTGAGCTGACGCAGCGCGAGGCCGACCTTGCCACTAGGCTTTTCGGCGCCCTTGCCGGCCTTGGCGGTCTTCGTGCCTTCGCCGGGCATCTCGGCCAGCGTCGCAGTCAGCTCCTTGCTCGACTTGTTGCGCCAGACCTTCAGCGTGACCTTGTCGCCGGGCTTCTGGTCGCCGATCAGGCGCGGCAGGTCGCCGGAATCCTTCACCTCCTGGCCGTTGACCGCGAGGATCACGTCGCCGGCCTCGACACCGGCCTTGGCGGCGGGGCCGTCGGCATCGACCTGCGCGACCAGCGCGCCCTTGGCCTTGTCGAGCCCGAAGGTCTGCGCGAGATCGTCATCCATGCCCTGGATCAGCACGCCGAGGCGGCCACGCTGCACCTTGCCGTATTTCTGCAGCTGGTCGCGCACCTTCATCGCCGTGTCGATCGGGATCGCGAACGAGATGCCCATGAAGCCGCCCGAGCGCGAGTAGATCTGCGAGTTGATGCCGATCACCTCGCCGTTCAGGTTGAACAGCGGGCCGCCGGAGTTACCCGGATTGATCGCGACGTCGGTCTGGATGAAGGGCACGTAGGTTTCATCCGGCAGGCGGCGCGCCTTCGCCGAGATGATGCCGGCGGTCACGGTGTTGTCGAAGCCGAAGGGCGAACCGACTGCGACCACCCATTCGCCAACCTTGGCATGCTCGGCATCGCCGATCTTCACCGTCGGCAGGTTCTTCGCGTCGATCTTGATCAGCGCCACGTCGGTGCGCTTGTCCGAGCCGACCACCTTGGCCTTGAACTCGCGCTTGTCGGTCAGGCGCACGGTCACGTCGGTGGCGCCATCCACCACATGGGCGTTGGTCAGCACATAGCCGTCGGCGCTGACGATGAAGCCGGAGCCGACGCCCTGTTGCACGCGCGGCTGGCCGCCTTGCCCACCGGGCTGGCCCGGGGTCGGCACGCCGAAGCGGCGCAGGAAGTCGTAGAACGGATCATCAGCGAAGGGGTTTTCGCCGGCGGTCTCGCCGCCGCTGCTGCGCACGCTGGATACCGCGATATTCACAACGGCCGGGCCGACCTGTTCGACCAGCGTCGAGAAGTCGGGCAGTCCGGCGCGCATCGCGGGCGTCGCCGCGGTGGCACCAGCCCCTGCGACGAGCGGCGCGGCGGACGACTGGGTGGCGGCGACATTGCTGGCGTGCGAGGTCGACAGACCGGGACCTTCCTGCAAGCAACCGGCAAACGCCACCGCAGCCACACCGGCGAGTGCAAGCGAACGGGGTAGCGTCAATTTCATTGGTGAATCTCCGTAACGGGTGGGAGCGGGAATTATCGGCGTGGTCGGCGCCACAGCGGGGCGACCGCTTACACCGGCTTACAAACTAAGGATGCCTGTTGCAATTTTCAAGCGTCCCGCATGACGGGGATACAATCGGTTTCCCTTTCATGGCTCCGGAAAACCGCCCGTGACGCTGACCGATCTGCGCTACATCGTCGCCCTGGCCCGCGAACGGCATTTCGGCCGCGCCGCGGAGAAGTGCCATGTCAGCCAGCCGACGCTCTCGGTGGCGGTGAAGAAACTCGAAGACCAGCTCGGCGTGACGCTGTTCGAGCGCAGCGCCGCCGACGTCAAGCTCACCGAAATCGGCGCGCGCATCGTCGCGCAGGCCGAGCGGGTGCTGCTCGAAGCGCAGCAGGTGCGCGAGATCGCCGAAGCCGGCAAGGATCCGCTCGCCGGCCCGCTGCGCCTGGGCGTGATCTACACCATCGCGCCCTACCTGCTGCCCAAACTGATTCCGTTGATGCGCGAACGCGCCCCGCGGGTGCCGCTGATCATCCAGGAGAACTACACCGCGCGGCTCGCCGAATCGCTCAAACGTGGCGAGCTGGACGTCATCGTGATCGCGCTGCCCTTCGTCGAGAACGGCATCGTCGCGCAGCCGGTGTATGAAGAACCCTTCCGCGTCGTGATGCCGCTCGGTCACCCGTGGGCGGCCAAGGAAGAAGTCGCCGCCAGCCATCTGGTGGAGGAACCGCTGCTGCTGCTGGGCGCCGGCAACTGCTTCCGCGACCAGGTGCTCGAAGCCTGCCCGCGCTGCGCCAACCCGTCGGGGCTGCAGGGGCTGCAAAAGACGCTCGAAGGCAGTTCGCTGGAAACCATCCGCCACATGGTGGCGACCGGCGTGGGCGTCACTGTGCTGCCCAGCGCCGCGGCCGATGGCTTGAATCCGTCGCAGGGCATAGTGGAAGTGCGCCCCTTTGCCGACCCGCAGCCGCATCGCGTGGTGGCGCTCGCCTGGCGGGTGACCTACCCGCGCAACGGCGTGATCGATGTGCTGCGCCGCGCGATGCTCGATACCGCGCTGCCCGGCACGCGACCGATCCGCTGATCCGCTGATCCGGCACTGCGGCGGCTAAACCCCGGCCGCGTCCAGCGCCACCAGCAGCGGGTCGAGCCGCTCGCACAGGGTCGCGTACAGCGCATCGCGCCGCGCATCCTCACAGCCCTCGCGCAACGCGGTCTCGAGCGCGAGGGCGGCGGATTCGACGCCGAAAGCGCCGATGCTCGCGGCGCCGCTCTTGAGCGTGTGCGCCAGACGCTGCGCCAGCGCCGCATCGCCGGCCGCGACGGCCGATGCAAAATTGCTCGCAAAGGAAACGTGCGTCTTGCGGAAGATGCCGAGGTACTTGCGGTAGGTCGCCGGCTTGTTCATCGCGCGCGCCAGACCGACGTCGAGATCGACGCCCGGTAGCACCGGCACCCCCTCGGGTGTCGCTGTCGCAACGGGGGTGGCAGGCGCTACCGACGCTGCCGTAGCGGGCGCCTTGGGCGCGATCCAGCGCGACAGCGTGTCGAACAGGCGCTCCGGGTCCACCGGCTTGGAAATGAAGTCGCTCATGCCGGCGGCCAGCACCCGTTCGCGCTCGCCTGTCAGCGCGTTGGCGGTGAGGGCGATCACCGGCAGATGCTCGAATCCCGGCCGGCTGCGCAGTTCGCGGGTGGCGGCATAGCCGTCCATCACCGGCATCTGGCAATCCATCAGCACCGCGTCGAAGGACTCGCGCGCCAGCACGTCGAGCGCGAGCGCGCCGTCGCTGGCGGTGCTGACCTGCACGCCAATGCTCTGAAGGTATTCGCGCGCAACCTCCAGGTTCAGCTCCGCGTCGTCGACCACCAGCACACGGGCGCCGGCGAGCGCGTGCGCGGGACGCGGCGCGGCCGCCGGCGTCGCACCACTGCTGCCGCTGTCGCTGCCGTTCAAGGCCCGCATCAGCGCGTGCTGCAGCGCCGCCCGGGTGACCGGTCGATCGAGGTGCCCGCTCACCACCAGGCCAATACTGGCAAGGCGCGCCTCGCATTCGGCGATGCCGGTGCCCCCGCTGAGCGCCAGAACCGGTACACGGCTGGCATTGCGCCAGCCGTGCAAGTCGCCCACCGGCATCGCGCAATCGACCACGATCGCCTGGTAGGGTGCGCCAGCGTGCTGCGCCTCGTCGAGCACCACCGCCATGTCGCCCAGCGACGCGGCGTGCCACACGTCGAGGCCGAGTTCGACGCAGCGCAGGCGCAGCACTTCGGTCGCCCCGCCCGGCATTGCTACCAGCAGCAGACGATGGCCGACGAGCGAGGGCGCGAGCGCGAACTCGTGCGTCGTGCCGGCACGGCCGAGGCGGGCGGTGAAGCTGAAGGTACTGCCCTCGCCGGGCGCGCTGCGCACGCTGATCTCGCCGCCCATCAGCTGCACCAGCTGGCGGCAGATCGCCAGCCCGAGGCCGGAGCCACCGAAGCGCCGTGCGATCGAGGCTTCCGCCTGCGCAAACGCGTCGAACAGATGCGGCAGACGATCGGCCGGAATGCCGTCGCCGGTGTCTTCGATTTCGAAACGCAGCGTCACCGAACCCGGCGTCGTCGCCACACTGCTCACGCGCACTGAGATCGAACCGCTGCGAGTGAATTTCGTCGCGTTGCCGCACAGATTGACCAGCACCTGCCCCAAGCGCAGCGGATCGCCCACCAGCCGGGCCGGCACCTCGGGAGGCGTGTCGAAAAACAGCTCGACGCCCTCGTGCAGGCGCGTGTGGACGAGGTCGGCCAGATGCTGCAGCACGTCGTCGAGCGCGAACTCCACCGTTTCCAGTTCCAGCTTGCCGGCCTCGATGCGCGAGAAGTCGAGCACATCGTTGATGATGCCCAGCAGCGATTGCGCCGAGCGGTTCACCTTGGTCACGAAGTCGCGTTCGCGCGGCGGCATCGTGCCCTGCAGCGCGAGATCAGAGAGCCCGATGATGGCGTTCATCGGCGTGCGGATCTCGTGACTCATGCGGGCGAGAAATTCGCTCTTTGCGCGCGCGGCAGTCTCCGCCACCTCGCGCGCCTGCATCAGTTCGTCCTCGATCGCCTTGCGTTCGGTGATGTCTTCATGGATGCCGATGAAGTGCGTCGGCTTGCCGTCGGCGTCGCGCAGGGACGCGATGGCGGCCGCCACCCAGCGGCCCTGGCCATCCTTGCGCAGGTTCATGAACTCGCCGTGCCATTCGCCGCCGTCGAGCACTGCGCGCCACAGGCCCTGGTACTCCGCCGCCGTGGTGTGGCCGGATTTGAGCACCCGCGGCGTATGCCCGATCACCTCGGCGGGAACGTAGCCGTAGAGCTCGCAGAACTTCGGATTCACGTACTCGATATGGCCGCTGCGATCGGTGATGATGACGGCCGAGGCGCTCTGTTCCACCGCGCTGGACATCAGCTGCAGCCGCAGCTGCTGGCGCTCGCGTTCGGTGACGTCGCGGAACACCAGCACCGCGCCAACGCCCGCGGCGGCATCGAGCGGCCGGATGTAGTAGGCGACACGCATCTCGGTGCCGTCCTGCCGCCGCACAGCGACGCCCTCGCCCGACACCGGTTCGCCGGTGCGCAGCACGCGGGTGAGCGGCCAATCGGCGTCAGCATCAGCGAGTGGCAACAGATCGCGCGGCGGGCGGCCGAGCAGCGCATCGAGTTCAACGCCAAGACTGCTGAGCGCCGCCTTGTTGGCGTAGACCACCAGGCCTTCATCGCCGTCGACCTCGATCACGCCTTCTTCAACCGTGTCGAGGATCGCCTCGGCCCGCGCCTCGGCCCGCCGCGCACGGGATTCGACCAGCTCCTGTTCGAGCCGCGCACGTTCGGCCTCGGCCGCACGCAGTTCGGTAACGTCGGTGAAGAACCCGAACATCGCCGGCTGGTCGGCATAGCGGATCTCGGACGCGAAGACATCCACCACGAAGGGGGTGCCGTCACTGCGCATCGCCGGCAGATTGGTGGCGCGACCGCCCTGGCTGCGCACCAGTGTGGCGAATTCGGCCTCGATCCGGGCGCGTGCCGATTCCGGGTAGAGCATCGCGATGGTCTGGCCCAGCATCTCCTGGCTGGTACGGCCGAACATGCGCTCGGCGGCCGGATTGGCATACAGGATCGTGCGCCGCGCGCGGCTGATGATGACGATGCCTTCCTGCGCGGCTTCCAGCACAGAGCGGGCATTGGCTTCCGAGCGCCGCAAGGCAAGTTCCGCCTCTTGTCGTTCGGTGATGTCGAGCAGCATGCCGACGCTCTTTGCGGGCTTGCCGTCGGCGCCCAGCGTGGTCTCACCCTCTTCGCGAAGCCAGCGCTCGTGGCCTTCATCGAGGGTGACGCGGAACTCGAGCGAGAAGCGCGTGCCGGTGGAGACCGAGCGCGCCATTTCGACGGCGACGCGCTCGCGGTCCGCCGGGTGAATGCGCTGCTGGAACGCCACCGGATCGGGGATGCCCGGCCGCATCTGCAGCAGGCGGTACACCTGCGGTGACCAGTAGCGGGCACCGCTGACCCAGTCCGTTTCCCAGTGGCCCAGGTTCGCGACACGCTCGGCTTCCTCCAGGCTGCGCGCCTTGGCGGTGAGCTCCGCGGTGCGTTCGGCGACCCGCACTTCGAGCATCGCCTTGGCGCGCTGCAGCGAGGCATTGGAATCGGCGAGTCGCGTGGACATCTGGTTGAGCGTGCTGGCCAGCTCACCGAGTTCGTCATGGCCGGCGTAGCCGACCTGATGGCCGAGCTGGCCCGCCGCCAGTTCGCGGCTGAACGCGGTGAACAGCTTGAGCGGTCGCACCAGGCGCCAGCCGAGCAGCAGCGCGAGTGCCGTGGTTGCGAGCAAGAGCCCGGCGACCAGCGGCAGCAGCGCGAGCCGTATCGCCTGCACCGGCGCCAGGGCCTCGTCGGCGGTGATGCGGGCGACAAGGCCCCAGCCGAATTCGGGCAGCGGGCGCCAGGCGGCGAACACCGCTTCGCCGTGGTCGCCAATTGCAGGGCCGTGGCCCGCCGGCCCTGCGAGTGCGGCCTGCAGCGTCACGCCGCGCGCACCTTCGAGCTGGTAGCGCTGCTTGAACGCACGCTCCGGATGACCCCGCGGCGGTGTGAGTACCAGCGCGCTGTCCGTCGACTCGCGACGCAGCAGCATCAATTCGCCGCTGTGCGTGTCGGCAAGCGCCGATTCGAGCAGCGCCAGCATGTCGCGATTGTTGAGCTGCAGCACCAGCGCGCCGATGGTCTGCGCATCGCGCACGATGGGCACCACGACAAACGCCGTCTCGATGCCCGACGGCGGGTACATCTCGTGCGGCACGAAGGCTGCAACATTGCCCTGCAGGGCGCGACGGACACCGTGCGCGAGGCGGGTGTCCATGAGTGGCGCGGCGAGGATCTGCTGCCCGGCGGGCGTCTCCTGCTGCACGCTGAACACCACCCGACCAGCGGTGTCGAGCAGCATTACGTCGTACAGGAAGGACAGCCCCGCGTAGTTGAGGCTCGCGATGCACTCGCGGTCCTTGCGGTGATAGTCGTCGCGTTGCGGGTCAGGCTTGTCCAGCACCTTGGCGAGCGTCTGCAGGCAGTCACTGGTCGCCGGCAGGGCAGCAAAGACGCGACCGTCGTTGAGCAGCTGCTCGATCCAGGCGTGCAGATCGCGTTCGCGTTCCTGCGCCACGTCGTCCATGCGCTGGCTCGCGGCGCGGCCGACCTGCTCCTCCAGCCCGGACAGCACGACGTAGGCGGTCAGCACGATCGGCACCAGGCTGGCCAGCAGCAGCCAGCCGACCAGGCGGGCGCGAATCGACTTCAATCGCAGCGCGCTGAACATGGTGCCCGTCCGGACGCCCGGTGCGGCTCAGACGCCGCCGCGCCCCAATACTGCAATGTCGTCGAAGACCTCGCGGCCGAGATCGCCGGCCTCCGGCGCGGCAGAAGAAAAGGAAGCCGGATCCCGCGCGACGAGATCGAGAAACACCTTCAGCAGCGCCGGATCGCGCCACTGCCGATCCCCCTCTTCGCGCAGGATGCGCAGCACCTCGACCTGCGGCAGCGCTGCCTTGTAGGGCCGCGCATAGGCCAACGCATCGTAGATGTCGACGAGCTGGAACACCCGCGCCAGCAAGGGAATGGCCTCACCGGCCAGCCCTTCCGGGTAGCCGCTGCCGTCCCAGCGTTCGTGGTGCGAACGGATGATCGGCACCGTCAGCGCCATTGACTTGAGCGGCGAGCACAAGCGGGCGCCGATCAGGGTGTGCTGGCGCATCACCTTCCACTCGTCGTCGGTGAGCTTGCCCGGCTTCATCAGGATTGCATCGGGAATGCCGAGCTTGCCGATGTCGTGCAGCACGCCGCCGCGACGCAGCGCGTGCTGTTCGGTTTCGCTGAGGCCGAGCGCGCGCCCGAACATCACCGCATTGTGCGCGAGGCGGCTGCAGTGATCGCCGGTGTTCTCGTCTTTCGCCTCGACCATGCGCGCAAGCGCGAAGAGCATGGTTTCGGCATTGTCGAGCTGGTCGGTGATGCGCTTGTGTTCGACCGCAGCCCGCACCCGCGCATGCAGTTCGACCGGATCGAAGGGCTTGCGGATGAAGTCGGTGGCGCCGGCTTCGAGCGCGCTGGCGAGATCGCTGCTCGCTGAATCGCCGGTCAGCATGAGGATCGGCAGCATCGCCTCACCCAGCTCACCCCGGATACGCCGACACACTTCGTCGCCTGACAGGCCCGGCATGTGGCGGTCGAGCAGCACGGCATCGAAGCGCCGCACGCGCAGCACATCGAGCGCCTCGAAACCATTGACGCACTCGGTGGTTTCGATGCCGACCTCGTGCAGCGTGTCGCAGGCGACGGTGCGCGCCAGCATGTCGTCGTCGACGACAAGCAGGTGGTAACTGGATTCCGGCATGGACTGCCCTCCCGCCTTACCCGGCGCTGACGTCGTCCGCAAGCCGGCGTGCCACCTCGCGCAGGCCGGCGCTGGCATCGTCCGCATGGTCGTAGATATTGAGCACTTCGTAGCTGGCGTTGCGCAGCAGCGCGGCGACGCGGTCTTCCTGCGATTCGCTCAGCCCGAGGTGCACGAATTCCCGCTCGGTGCCCTGCAGCATGGCTTCCAGCGCCACCACCACCTGGTTGCGCTGCGCGCTGCGTTGCGACTCTATGCTGGTGATCGCCGCGCGGGTGGCGGCGAGCACTTCGCGCATCTGCTGCTCGCGGGTACGCAGCACCGCCTCGGCGTCGAGCGCGCGCACACGCGCCGCCGCCGCCTCGGCGAGGATCGCGAGATGGTCGCGCAAGCGCCCGACGCGCTCCGGGTCTTCCATCGGCATGTTCTTCACCAGCAGGGTGACGCCGGGATAGTTGAAGGCGGCGCGCTTGCCGAAGCTGACGATGCGGTCCTGCCCGCTCATCAGCGCCAGTACGCCCGATTCCATCGCGGACGGCTCGCCGAACGGCGTGCGCACCAGTTCGCCGGCGCTGCCACGCAAACGCACCGCACCATCCAGGCCGTACTGCGCGAGCGCGGCAAGCGCGGCGCCAGCCAGCGCCGCATAGTCTTGGCAGGCATAGCCGCTGCGCATGAACTCGATCACCACGCCCAGTTCGCCCGCACTGGTCATGGCCGAAAAGGCGGTCGTGAAGGCATTCTGCGCGCTCGCGGCAAGGCGTTTGCGCTCGTCAAGATGGCGCAACAGGCCGCGCAGGCGGGCATTGAGCTCCACCGCGTCGAAGGGCTTGGCGATGAAGTCCTCTGCGCCGGCTTCGAGCCCGGCAATGCGGTCTTCCAGGGTGTTCAGGCCCGACAGGAAGAGCACCGGAATGTCGGACGTGGCGAAATCGTCCTTGAGTCGACGACAGGCTTCAAAGCCGTCGATGCCGGGCATCTGCACATCGAGCAGGATCAGGGTTGGCGCTGCTTCGGCGGCCATGTCCAGGCCGAGGCTGGCGTTCTCCGCCTCAAGCACGCGCCAGGCCGGTTCCAGCGCGTCCTTCACCATTTCGCGGATCAGTGCGTCGTCATCGATGACGAGCACCGTACCGTTCGGATTCTCCGCTTGCATGCGTCCCCCTTGTGACAGCGCTGACCCTGGCCAACTGTGTGTCCTGCCGGGGTTATCGGATGATTCGGCGCAGCCTTGAGGGGTATCTGTCGCTTGGCGGGTCACGATCACGCATCACCACCACCGCGATTCGGCGCGCACATGCAGGCGCCGCCCGGAATTGGCTATCTGCCCTCAGTTTAGACGCTTGCGGCGCGCCGTACAGCCATCCGTGCGGCGGGCCGTTGCCCGCCGGCATGTCCGGCATGCCGACGGGCGGGCAGCTCAATGCGCCAGCAGGTGCTGCTGGAAGAAGCGCAGGATGTGGCCCCACTCGAGCGCCTGGTTCTCGCGCCTGGAGGTGCCGTGACCCTCATCGGCGAAGATCATCAGCTCGACCGGGGTGCCGCGCGCCTTTGCGGCTTCGTACATCTGCAGCGCCTCGCCCACCGGTACGCGGGGGTCGGAAGCGCCCTGGCTGATCAGCAGCGGCGCCTTGAGGCGGTCGATGTAGCTGGTGGCCGACAGCTTCACCAGCGCATCGTGGTCGCGCTCCGGATCGCCGTATTCGGAGATGCGCAGCGCGCGGCGATAGGGCGCGGTGTTCTTCAGGAAGGTGTTCAGGTTGGCAATGCCCACCGCCGACGCGCCGGCGTCGTAGGCGCCGGCGAACATGGTCATCGCGATCAGCGTGGAATACCCGCCATAGCTGCCGCCGAACACGCCCACCTTGGGTACCACGCCGTTCTTCGCCCAGGCCTTGCGGATGTAGATCGACGCGTCCTCGATGTCGGTGATCACGTCGAGCCGTCTGGGCCCGTTGTCGGCATCGAGCCAGGCGCGGCCGTACCCGTCGGACCCGCGCACATTCGGGTCGACGACGATGAAGCCGGCATCGACGAACATCTGCCACAGCGGCGAGAAGCCTGGCCGAGACTGCGCCTCCGGCCCGCCGTGGAAGTGCACCAGCACCGGGCAGACGGGTGCATCGGCGCCTTCGCACTGCGCCGGGCGACGCACGAACATCGGGATCGGCGTGCCGTCGCGCGCCGGGTAGCTTTCCAGCTTCGCGGCGGCGTAACGCGTGGTGTCTTCTTCCGGCGTCGAGGGCGTGACCCAGCGCGTCAGCTTGCGCGTCTTCCAGTCCCACACCAGGCTCTGGCGCGGCGCCTTGGCGGTACCGACCGAGAGCACCACATAACGGCCGTCGTAGGTCTGCGAGCCGATGTTCTGGTGGTCGGCACCGGCCGGCCATGGCAGCGAGAGCGGCTTGCCGCTGACCAGATCAAGCGCATGGCTGCGGCTGTAACCGGCTTCGTTGACGGTGTAGTACAGCCGGCGGCGGGCATCGTCGGTGCCGAAGGCCTCGACGTTCCATTTGAGCGCGCCGGTGAGCGGCTCGAACTTGCCGGCCTTCCAGCGATAGAGGCGGCGGAAGTCGCTGAACTTGGTCGTGCTCACCAGCAACTCGCCGGGCGCGTGGCCGAACTTCGCCTCGTAGCTCTCCTGTTCGCCCTGGCCGAGCAACGGCTTGAGCGCACCGTCGCGGTCGAGCAACGAATATTCACGCGACTGGGAGCCGGTTTCCTTCACCAGCAGCAGGCGGCCGTCGCTGGCATGGTCGGCGATGTCCCACAGGCCGGGCTGATCGAAAACGGTGGTCTTGGCGCCGGTGGCGATCTCGTAGCGGTAGATCGCGTAGCTGTCGGGCTTCTGGTCGTTGGCGCTGAAGTAGATGAAACGGCTGTCGTCGCTGACGAAGGCGAAGCGCGTCTGCACCTTGGGCAGGTGCTGCACCGCCTTGAGGGTACCGCCAGCGACCGGCTGCAGGTAGATGCCAGGGTTCTCTTCACCCTTGCGGTCGCGCGAAACGACCAGCCATTTGCTGTCCGGCGTCACCGCCAACGGCAGCGTGCGATCTTCGCCGCCAGTCATCTGCAGCGGGAAGCGGTCGGGGCCGTCGAGCCGCCAGACCTGGTCGCTGCCACTGACCCGCCATGAGAAGTAAAGGTGCTTGCCGTCGGGCGAGAGCAGGCCGCTACCCGGCGCACGCAGATCCAGCACCGACTGGATGCGGCGCGAAATATCGGCCGGCAGGGGCTTGGGGCGAAACTGTTCGAGCGTCGCCGCGCTGACCGACTCGGCACCGTGGCCGGAGTAGGCGGTCTGCGCCAAGGCGGACGACGCGACGAACGCTGCGCCGAGTGATGCAAGGATGAAGCGCGGGGAAAGGCGAGGCATGCGGATCGGGCTCCGTTCGGTTGTGCCGGGGGAGGGAAGGGTGTCGCCGATGTGGCGAGCGTCGATTGTAGGGGCGATGCCGGTCGCACAAAAGCGATCGGGGCAGCTGCGACGTGTGCCGCAGAGCTGCCCCGATCGTTCGGCGTCGAGAGTCTGTCAGGCGCTGCGCGCCTTGTCAGCCTTGTCGGATTTGTCGACGGCGAGTTCCACCACGTTGTCGACCTGGCGATCGCCGCCGACCTGCTGGATCGTGCCTTGCACGCCGGCACCGACTTCCATCTGCAGCTTGTGATAGCGGATCGAACCGGAAATCATCGCCTTGGGCTGCAATTCGAGGAAATGCTCGACTTCCAGATCGCCGATCACGGTGCCGTTGATCACCGCGTCGTAGCAGCGCACGCTGCCTTCGATGCGCCCCTTGTCGGAAAGCACCAGCAGGCTCTTGTCCTTCTTGGCCTCGCCGTCCTTGCCGATGGCGTTGCCCTTGAGCGCGCCATCGATACGCAATCCGGACCCGAACACGATGTCGCCGGTGATTTCGACGTCTTCGGCAATCAGGCTGGAGAGCTTGCTGACCTCGATCAGGTGGGGTTTCTTCTGTTTTCCGAACATGACTACTTCTCCTGGATGCGGGGCGCTGGGGCGCGTCCGGCTGTCGCGGCACACGGCGCACAGCCGGGTGGGGGTTCTGGTGGCGTTCGCGCGCAGGCGCGTCAGCGTTTGCCTTCCTGCGCCTTGCGGAAGAAGGTCACTTCGTCCTGCAGGGCACGGATGCGTTCGTTGAGGGTGTCGACCTGACGCTCGAGTTCGGCCGCACGCGCTTCGCTCATGCGTGCATGCAGCGTGCGTTCCTCCAGCGTCTTCTGCAGCGTGCGCATTTCGCTGCGCGCACTCGCCAGCTCGCGCACGCTCTCGCTTTCCGGTGCGAACAGGAAGAAGCCGGCGATCAGCAGCAGCGCAACGAACACGCCGGCCGCGGCACCCAGAAGCAGATGCGTCGCCGGCCACTTGCGCCGCGTCAGCACGAGGCCGGCATGGGTCAGCTGGCGCGTGCGACCGGCGCGGAACGGGATCGCCATGTCAGAGCCCGGCGAGGTAATCGCGCGGATCGACATACTCGCCGTCGCGGATCACTTCGAAATGCAGATGCGGTCCGGTGGAGCGGCCCGTCGAGCCAACCCGTGAAATCTCCTGCCCCGGCTCGATCACCTGCCCGGTCTTGACCAGCAGCTTCGAGGCGTGGGCGTAGCGCGTCATCAGGCCGTTGCCGTGATCGAGTTCGACCACCCAGCCGAAGTCCGAATTCCAGCCCGCGAAGGCGACGACGCCGCCGGCAGCCGCGTGGATCGAGGTGCCCGGGTCGGCGGTGAAGTCGAGCCCGGCGTGAAAGGCCAGCCGTCGCGTAATGGGGTCGACGCGGTTGCCGAAAGTCGAGCCGATCTCCACGCCCTCGATCGGTCGGCGACTCGGAAAGGTCATCAGGCCCAGGTTGCGCTGTGCAGTGACCTGGCCGACTTCTGACAGCTGGTTCTCGACACGCGCCAACGCGGCTTCGAGTTCTGCCATCGGATCGCGGCTGGTGATCACGCGCGGCGGCAGCATCGGGCCACCGCTGCCGCCCTTGCCCTTGGCCTTGTGTTCGTAGTCTTCCAGCACGCCGATCTTGCGACCCAGATGGGCCGCTTCGTTTTCGAGCCTGAACACGCGCCCGGCGATCGCGCCAAGCTGTTCGACGGTGTAGGGGTTCTGGCGCAGCAGCGGGATCTTCGGCAAGGCGGCCGGCGAGCCGCCCGCAAGCAGGTAGCCGAACGCTGCCCCGGTGAGCAGCAGGGTCAGCGCAAACACGATGCCGCCCAGCAGCAGGGTGCGGGTCGAAAGCGTACGCACCCCAGCGGCGGTCAGTCCGCCGGTGGATAGCATGACAAACGCCATGAGTTGTCTCCCTCCCTTGATCTACTTATGGTGTCTCGCGCCCGGGCCGGGATGACCGGAGGGGCCGGGGCCGACCGTATCGCGTTGCCTGGCGCGGGCAAGCGTCGTGCGGTCGAGCGGGTGGAAAACCGGACTTTAAGTGTAAAACCCTCCGACGCGCAATGCCGTCGTCAAGCGAAAACCTGAACTGGATCAAGCGACTGGATCGCGCGAACCAAGAAAAACGCCCCACGATCGGGGGCGTTCAATCTTCAATGCTTTGGTGATTCGGCGCCGTCAGGCAGGGCCGCGCGTGAGTCGATCCACCCGCTTGCCCAGCCGCGCGAGGTCATCGCGCAAGGTCGCGACGTCGCGGCCGAAGGCATCAAGTTCGTCGCGCGAGGGCGTGATGCGTGCTTCTTCCACCGCGTACTCCCGCAGGTTCTCGACCAGGTTCTGCGCCGCCTGCCGGCCCCACCCGGCGAACTGCGTTGCCCCCTGATGCAAGCGGTGCGCGAGCGGGTCGCCGAAGACGCGCGCGAGGTCCTCTTCGGCATCCCATTCGAGATTGCGGAGCACGAAGCCCAGCGTTTCGGCGAAATGAGCGTCGCCGGAAATACGCGCCTGCCGGAACAGCGCCTCGGGCCCCTCGGGTAGCTTCGCCAGCGCCTCCGCGGGAAGTTCGAGGCGCACGTCGGCATCGTCCGACGCAGCGCAGGCGGCAATCTGCCCGGTCTCGCCGACGACGAAATCGACCGCCACCGCGCCGAAGGCGAGGCGCGCGCGGCGCCCGCAGAACGGCGCAAGGCGCTCGCACGCCCATGCGTTGCGCGCGAGCAGGTGCCCCAGCGCGCGCGCAAAGCCGGCGCTGGCGATGGACGGGCGCGCGGTCTCGCTCATCGCGTTCAGGCCACCTGCTGGATGCCGGCGAGCACCCAGCCACCGTTGCCGGCAACCGGCTTGGTGAGGTGCCAGACCTCGTTGAATCCGGCCGGCGGTGCGTCCTTGGCCTCGCGCAGCAGGCCGTGGAAGCGCACGCTCGCAATGTAACGGCTGCCTTCCTCGACCACTTCGAGTACGTCGGCGTCGAGCTGGATCACGTCGGTCTGGTTTGCGGCGCCACGGCGCTCATCGATGTCCAGCTTGAACTCGGCGAACATTTCCGGCGTCGTGAATTCGCGGATGTCTTCGAGGTTGCCGGCATCGTTGGCGGCCTGCAGCCGCACGAACTGCACCTTGGCATTGCGCGCGAAGCCTTCGGCATCGAAACCGGCCGGCAGCGTGTTGGCGACGGCTTCAGCCGCCTGCGGTGCAACGCCCCCACCGATGGCCGTGACCGTCGGGCGGTCGGATTGCGCGTTATACGGCGCACCGGCGCCTGCGTACTGCATCGACTGTGTCGATTGCGACGCCTTGCCCGCCATGAAACGACGGATCAGCATGAAGACCACGCCGGCGGCAAGCATCGCCAGCAGGATGCCAGCAAAGTCAGCGCCCACACCGAAGTGCGACAGCAGGGCCGCGAGGCCGATACCGGCAGCCAGGCCGGCGAGCGGGCCGGCCCACTTGCGCCAGCCGGAAGGCTGCGCGGCCGGCGGCGTCATGCCCGGCTTGGCGGCCGACGCCGGCGCAGGTTGCGGCGCCGCTTGCGGCGGGGTCGCCGGGCGGGCCGGTGCGGCGGCAGGGGTGCGCTGCATGCCGATCGAACGGCTGCCGCCCAGGCGCTTGGCCTCGGCGTCCGCCACAACCATCGCGCTACCGATGAAGATTGCAAACACCGCGATCATCAGACGTTTCATTCGTGCGACTGCTTTCGTGTCAGTGGAGTCGGGCTGTTAGATGCGAGCGAGCACGACAAGTTCAAGGGCTGGCTGCGAAAGCCAAGCCCTTGGCGTCGATATTCCTATGCTCAGAACTTGTAACCGCGGTGCAGCGCCACCGCGCCGGCGGCGAGGTTGAAGTACTGCACGCGCTCGAGGCCGGCGCCGCGCATCATCTCGGCCAGCGTGTCCTGGTCCGGGTGCATGCGGATCGATTCGGCGAGGTAGCGGTAGCTGTCGGCGTCGTTGGCGACCTTCTGGCCCATCCACGGCAGCAGCTTGAAGGAGTAGGCGTCGTAGGCCGGCGCGAGCGGCTTCCAGATCTTCGAGAATTCGAGCACCAGCAGGCGACCGCCGGGGCGCAGCACGCGGCGCATCTCGGCCAGCGCGACGTCCTTGTGCGTCATGTTGCGCAGGCCGAATGCCACCGTCACCAGATCGAAACTGTCCGAGGCGAAGGGCAGCTTCTCCGCATCGCACTGCGCGGTCGGCAGGCTGAAGCCCTTGTCGAGCACGCGGTCGCGGCCGACCGAGAGCATCGCGTGATTGATGTCGGTGAGCCACACCTGGCCGCTGTCGCCGACGCGCTTGGCGAACGCCAGCGAGAGGTCGGCGGTGCCGCCGGCGACGTCGAGCACGCGCTCGCCAGGCCGCACGTTGGCGATGTCGATCGTGAACTTCTTCCACAGCCGGTGCATGCCCATCGACATGAGGTCGTTCATCACGTCGTACTTCTGCGCGACCGAGGTGAAGACGCCGGCGACCTTCTTGGCCTTTTCTTCTTCCTTGACGGTTTCGTAGCCGAAGTGGGTGGTCTTGTCGCTCATGTTCTTTCCTCAGTGGCTGCCACAGGCGCCGGTGCCGCAGCCGCCCTTGGGCGCGGCGGGGGTTTCGCTATCACGGTTGGCGCCGGCATCTTCGAGCCGGCGCAGGTATTCGGCCCACAGCGGCTCGTGCCGCGCGCCCAGCTGGTACAGGTAGTCCCAGGTATAGAGCCCGCTGTCGTGCCCGTCGGTGAACACCAGCTTCACCGCATAGTGGCCGACCGGCTCGATCGCGCTGATGTTCACCTCGCGCTTGCCGGTCTGCAGCACTTCCTGGCCTTCGCCGTGGCCGCGCACTTCGGCCGACGGCGAATAGACGCGCAGGTACTCGCAGGGCAGCTCGAAACGCTCACCGTCGGAGAAGGTGATCTCGAGCAGGCGCGAGCGCTGGTGTAAGCGGATGTCGGTCGGGATGGGGGTGTCGGCGTCGAGTCCGGACATGGTGGGCTCCAGGCCCCGTCAAGGCGTCGGGGCGAAGGCTGCAAGTTTAACGCAGCCGGCCGACGCGTCCGCGCAGTCGCATCCGGTAAGAGTTGCGAGCGCGCGGGTCAAGCGTCGCGCGCGCATGGCGGTCTAGGCTGTGATGCATGCAGATTGCACTGGAGCATCGAAGATGAAACGCATCGTGTCTGGACTCGGCGCGCTGGCGCTGGGTGTGTGGGCGCTGACGCCGGGCGCGGGTGGCCTGGTGGACGGCGCCGGGTTCTGGCAATGGCGCCGCGAGGCGGTGCTGCTGAGCGGACTGGTCGGCCTGCTGGCGATGAGCGCCGCGATCCTGCTGGCAACGCGCCCGCGCTGGCTCGAACGTCCGCTCGGCGGGCTCGACAAGGCTTACGCGCTGCACAAGTGGCTCGGCATCACCGCCGGTGTCGCGCTCGGCCTGCACTGGTTCGCCGAGAACGGCGCGCGCTGGCTGGTACAGCTGGGCTGGGTGATGCGGCGCGCACGCGGCGGCCCGCATGGCCCGGACAGCGCCCTGATCGACTTCGCCAAGGAAAGCGGCGAATGGGCCTTCTACGTGATGCTGGCGCTGCTCGTGGTCGCATTGGTGCAGCGCATTCCGTACCGTTACTTCCGCTGGGTGCACAAGGCCCTGGCGGTGGTGTTCCTGTTCGGCACCTTCCATGCGCTGATGCTGGCGCCGGACGCCTGGTATGCCGGTGCGGCGGGTTGGCTGGTGATCGCGGCAGCGACGGTGGGTGGCGTGGGTGCGCTGTGGTCGCTGACCGGGCGCATCGGCCGGGCGCGCACCCTGCACGGTCGCGTCGCGGCCGTCACGGTGCACGGCGGCGGCCTGGTGGACCTGCGGCTCGAGCTGCCCGCACCGGGCCTGATCGCCAAGGCCGGCCAGTTTGCCTTCCTGCAGTTCGACGCGCGCGAAGGCCCGCACCCCTTCACGATCGCCTCGGCCGACGACCCGTGTCGCCCGCGTTTTGTCATCAAACCGCTCGGCGACTACACCGCCACCCTCGGCCGCAGCCTCGCGGCGGGGCGCATGGCGAAGGTGGAAGGGCCCTACGGCTGCTTCGATTTCGATGCGGCGGGCGAACGCGAACTGTGGATCGCCGGCGGAATCGGCATCACGCCCTTCCTCGCGCGGCTCGACGCACTGATCGCGCAAGGTGGCAGTCGCCGCCCGGTGGACTTCTGGTACTGCACCCGCAACGCCGGCGATGCGGCCTTCCCGGATGGGCTCGAAGCGCGTTGCGCGAAAGCCGGCGTGCGCCTGCACCGTGTCGTGGCCGAACTCGACGGCTTGCTCGATGCAGCGCGTCTGGCGCGGGAAGCCGGCACGTTGCGCGGTGGCCAGGTCTGGTTCTGCGGGCCGGCCGGATTCGCCCGCAGCCTGCGCCGCCAGCTCGAAGGCCTTGGGCTTCCGCGCCAAGCCTTCCACAGCGAACGGTTTGCCATGCGCTGAAAGCCAGCAGTGACGCGCTGAGCACGGATCGCGCTGCGCGTCACCGGGGCAGAGGTACCATCGCCGGCTCTTCTGTCCTTGCCGGAGTGCGCGATGCTGCCCGCCCTGTTCCCCCGCCTGCTGCTGCCAATGCTGATCCTGTTGGCAGGGTGCGCCGTGATCCAGCGCGAAGCCTTCGAACGCGAACACGGCCCGGCCGACCCGACCCGCTACGACCATGCCACCGCGCCGACGGCCGCTCAGGTGAGCTACCGGCGCGAGATCCAGCCCCTGCTCGGCAAGCGCTGCGTCGTGTGCCATGCCTGCTACGACGCCCCCTGCCAGCTCAAGCTCGGCAGCTGGGAAGGCATCGCGCGCGGCATCAGCCCGGAGCTGGTGTACGACGGTACGCGATTGAAGGAGGCGCCGACGACACGCCTGTTTGCCGATGCCTTGCGGGCCTCCGAGTGGCGCGAAAAGGGCTTCGCGCCGGTGCTCAACGAGCGTGAAGCCACGCCCGCCGCCAACCACACCGCGAGCCTGCTCTACCGCGCACTGGCGCTGAAACAGGCGCACCCCTTGCCGCAGGTGGATGTGCTGCCGAAGGACTTCGACTTCGGCCTCGATCGCAAGCAGAGCTGCCCGCGCATCGAGAACTTCGAGGACTACGCCCGCGACAAGCCACTTGCCGGCATGCCCTACGGCCTGCCCGGCCTGACGCAAGCCGAGTTCGATCTGGTCGCCCGCTGGCTCGAACAGGGCGCACCGGACGAAGGCCCGGCGCCAGTACCTGCGGCAGAGCAACGCGAGGTCGACAACTGGGAACGCTTTCTGAACGGCGATTCGAACAAGGAACGGCTGATGAGCCGCTACCTGTACGAACACCTGTTCCTCGGCCATCTGTACGTCAGCGGCGCGAAGGATGCCAACGCCTACAAGCTGGTGCGCAGCGCCACGCCGCCGGGCCAGCCGATCCAGCTCGTCGCGACGCGCCGGCCCTTCGACGACCCCGGCGTGTTGCGCGTCTTCTACCGCCTGCAGCGCGATCAGGAGCCGATCGTCGCGAAGACCCACATGCCCTACCGGCTCGACGCCGAACGGATGACGAAGTATCGCGGCTGGTTCCTGAAGCCGGACTACACCGTCGCTGCGCTGCCCGGCTACACCGCGCAGACGGCCGCGAATCCGCTCGCCACTTTCCACGAGATTCCGGTCAATTCGCGCCATCGCTTCCTGCTCGACGAAGCGCAGTTCTTCGTCATGAACTTCATCAAGGGCCCGGTGTGCCGCGGGCAACTCGCGCTGGACGTGATCGAAGACCGTTTCTGGGTCTTCTTCACCGACCCGGATGAGGGCGCGGTCAGCGATGCCAACGAGCGCGTCCAGCGCGAAGCGGCCAAGCTGAAACTGCCGGCGGCCTGGGGCAGCGATGCCGGCCTCATCAAACCCTGGCGGGCCTACGCCGAACAGGAAGAGCAGTTCGTCCGCGCGCGCACCGCAAGCTTGCGCGAGGTGGCGCAGAAGCGCGGCGGGCCGGCGCTGACCATGATCTGGGACGGCGACGGCCACAACCCCAACGCCGCGCTGACGATCTTCCGCCACTTCGACAGCGCCACCGTGGTCAAAGGCCTCGTCGGCGAGCCGCCGAAAACCGCCTGGGTGATGGGCTACAACCTGTTCGAGCGGGTCTTCTACCTGCTCTCGGCAGGTTTTGATGTCTGGGGCAACATCGGCCACCAGCTTCACAGCCGGCTCTACATGGACTTCCTGCGCATGGAAGGCGAAACCAACTTCGCGATGCTGCTGCCGCAGGCGGTGCGCAAGGACACCCTGTCTTACTGGTACCGCCGCGACGGCGATGCGCTCGAACGGGTGCTGGGCATGGACGCCGGCGTCGAATCCGCGGTGCCTTTCCGCAGCGACGACCCGAAGACCGAACTCTTCACGCTGCTGAAGAAGCGCCTCGGCCCGGCGCTCGACACCCGGCTCGCGCTCGGCACCTACCCCGACGCCGCGCTGCGCCGCCCCCTGCAAGCGCTGGCCGCGGTGCAGGGCGCCAGCCTCGACTGGATGCCGGAGGTCGCCTATCTCGAAGTCGCCGACAGCGCCGGCCACCCGCACTACTTCTCGCTGCTGCGCGACACCGGCCACTTCAACGTGACCCACCTGCTGCGCGAATCCAAGGGGCTGGCACCCGACGAGAACCGCCTCACCGTGGTGCCCGGCTTCGTCGGCGCCTACCCGAACGCGCTCTACCAGCTCAAGGCCGCCGATCTGCCGGCGCTGACCGAGGCGGTGCGCGGGCTCGCCTCGGAAGCGGACTACCGCCGCCTGGCCGACCGCTTCGCGGTGCGCCGCACACGGGCGGATTTCTGGGCCTTCAGCGATGTGCTGCACGCCGCCATGCAGCGCGAAGGCCCGATCGACGGCGGCCTGCTCGACTACAACCGGCTGGAGAACCGCTGAGCGCAAACGGAAGGTGGCAGACCACACGTCACACCGGTCTGCCACAATCGCCGCTTTCCACCACCGGGACGCATCGTGAACACTCCCCCGCGCACCGCCACCGTCGTGTTCATCTTCATCACCGTGGTGCTCGACGTGCTGGCGCTGGGCGTGGTGATCCCGGTGCTGCCCAAGCTGATCGAGGCCTTCCTCGACGGCAACACTGCCCGCGCGGCCGAGATCAACGGCGGTTTCTCGACCGCCTGGGCGCTGATGCAGTTCATCTTCTCCCCGCTGCTCGGCGCGGTGTCGGACCGCTACGGCCGCCGCCCGGTGATCCTGATTTCGTGCCTGGGTCTGGGCCTCGACTACCTGCTGATGGCGATGGCGCCCACGCTCGCCTGGCTGTTCATCGGGCGGGTCATCTCGGGGATTACCGCGGCGAGTTTCTCCACCGCCGGCGCCTACATCGCCGACGTCACGCCGCCGGACAAGCGCGCCGGCGCCTTCGGCATGATCGGTGCGGCCTGGGGCCTGGGCTTCGTGATCGGGCCGGCGGTCGGCGGCTTGCTCGGCGGCATCGAACCAAGGTTGCCGTTCTGGGTGGCCGGCGCGCTGGCGCTGGCCAACTTCACCTACGGGCTCTTCGTGTTACCGGAATCGCTGCCGCGCGAGCGCCGCTCGGCCAGCTTCTCGTGGAAGCGCGCCAACCCGCTCGGCGCACTGACGCTGCTGCGTTCGCACCGCGAGCTGTTCGGCCTCGCCGGCGTCAATGCGCTGTACTGGTTTGCGCACTACGCGCTGCCCTCGACCTTCGTCCTCTACACCAGCCACCGTTACGGCTGGGGCGCCCAGACGGTGGGCCTGACGCTGGCGGCGGTCGGCATCTGCAACGTGCTGGTGCAGGCGGTGCTGGTGCGGCGGGTGGTGCCGCTGATCGGCGAACGTCGCGCGCTCTTGCTGGGTCTGGCCGCCGGCGCCGGCGGCTTTGCGCTGTACGGTCTGGCACCGAGCGGCATCTGGTTCTGGGCCGGCCTGCCGGTGTTCGCGCTGATGGGCTTCTTCGGCCCCGCACTGCAAGCCCTGATGTCGCGCCATGTCAGCCCGCAGGAACAGGGCCAGCTGCAGGGCGCCAACAGCAGCGCATCGGCGCTGGTGGGTCTGCTCGCGCCGGGCACCTTCAGCGTCGTGTTCGCGTGGTCGATCGACCCGGCGGTGGGCTGGCACATGCCGGGCGCGTCGATGCTGCTCGCCGCCGCGGTCACGGTGCTGGCGCTGGCCCTGGGCGCGCGCGTCACGCGCAGGGAAGCGGCCTCGGCCTGAGCGGCAGCGCTCAGACGCTGACGCTGCGGCCGCCGGCTTCCATCAGCACCGGCATGCCTTCGCGGGCCACCGCGACGCGGTTGCGGCCCTCTTCCTTGGCGCGATAGAGCGCGGCATCGGCGCGCTGATACAGGGTTTCACCGCTCTCGCCGTGCTGCAGCACCGCCAGCCCGATGCTCACGGTCAGGCGCCCGTGCGGTGCGGTCTTGTGCGCTATGCCCAGCGCTTCGATCGCGAGGCGCACATGCTGCGCCAGCGTCAGCGCGCCCTCCGGACTGGTGTTCTCGACCAGGATCGCGAATTCCTCGCCGCCCAGGCGCGCGCTCAGATCGCCGACCCGCGCGCCGGCACTCTGCAGGATGGTGCCGACCTGTTCCAGCGCACGGTCGCCAGCTGCATGGCCATAGCGGTCGTTGAAGGCCTTGAAGGCGTCAATGTCGAGCATGATCAGCGCCAGCGCCGCACCGCTGCGCTGCTGACGGCGGATCGCTTGTTCCAGCCGTTCCGAGAAGGCGCGGCGGTTGGCGAGCCCTGTCAGCGAATCGGTGGTGGCGCGCTTCTCCAGATCCTGCACCTGCGCGTCGATCACGCCGAGCAGCGCATTGGTGTGCGCCGCAAGGCGTCCGATCTCGTCGTGCCGCTGCTCGTCCACCCGCAGCGACCAGTTCTTTTCGGTGCGGATGCGGTCGATGTCGGCGGTCAGCCGGCGCAGGCGATAGACCAGGATGCGGTCCACCGCGAAGATCAGCAGCACGCCGATCAGCATCGCCAGCGCAAGCAGCTCGAGCTGCGCCTTGTGCAGGCTGCTGCGGCCGAGCGCACTGATTTCACGCGGCACGTGCAGCACCAGCGCGCCAAAGGGTTTCGCGTTCAGGTCCGAGATGTTCAGGCGCAGTTCGAGGGTATCGGGCAGGGTGCGGATCAAGGGGCTGGCGTGGCCGAAGACCGGCGAGGCGATCGGCGCGCCTGCGACTTCATCCGCGCTCGGTCCGTTCGAGGCCGGCGCGAGGGCGAAGTCCAGCTGACTTTCCTTGCGCACGCGCTGGATCATCCGCGCGTCGAAGCGCCGGCCCAGCACCACCATGCCGCGTGGCGGCTGCATCACCGTGGTATCGCGGATCGGCATGCGGCAGGCCAGGTACTGCACGCCTGCGAGCACGGCGACACCGCAGTGCTGCGCGTCCGCGGCAAGCGGGCCTCGCAGCGCCGCAAACAGGGGGTCGCCCGGTGCCTTGAGGCGGGCCAGATCCGGCAGCCCTTGCGCCGGGCGGACGGCGGCAACGGCATCCAGCAACTCACCGTTCGCGCCGATCACCAGCACCCAGTCCAGATCCGACGGGGCCAGCGTGGCGGGGCTCAGGTTGTCGCGGCGGAACGCGGCGTCGCGGGTGCCGACGTAGGCGTACAGCTCGCTCCAGTGCGCCCAGCCCAGCAGTAACTGGCTGAGCGAACGCGCCTCGATTTCAAGGGCGCTGACCAGGCGCTGCATCTCGTGTTGCGCGGCGTCGCGTTCGATCTGCGCATAGCTCGCACCAAAGCCGCGCTGCAGCAGGTTCGACGCCAGCAGTGCCGCCACGGCGATGAGGCCAACGACGCCCAGGATGAGGCGGACCAGCAGTGACATGGGGCGGCAGTCCTCGCAGCGGAAGGGATTGCGACGGCGGGTGGCGATATCCGGTCAACGACATCCTGCCGCGCAGCTTGAGGGCAGGGGGATGAACGGTGCCGGCATGCCCCTTGCTGGCGAACGATGAAGCAAGCGCGCGATACGTCACGGTATGCATCGCGGCGGCGGTTCCATACTGGCCAAACGCGATGCCGCTGCGTGACAGTCATGCACGCTGCGGTGGCGCGTTGCCCGGATCGACCTTGCGGAAGGGGACACTCGATGGCAAGCATGAAGCGCGAAATCGTGACCGGACTGAACGTCATCTTCGGCCTGCTGCTCATCGGCTGGCCCTTCATGGCGCTGTTCACCGTCAATCTGGCCGAGGACGCACGCGCGCTGCAGAACGGCTACATGCTGGCGGTGCTGCTGACGGTGTGGCCCTACCCCTTCCTCTACCTGGTCGCACTGGCCTGGAGCCGCGCCGCGCTGACTCGCAACCGCTCGCGCCGCCACGCCATCAAGATCGCGCTGCTGCCGGCAATCAACCTCGCGCTGGTGCTGATCGCTACGGTGTCGTACTGGGGGCACTGCGGCGGGCGATTCGGTTGTTGAACCCCCGCCACAGACTTCAGGCCGCTGCGACCTCGCGTGCCGGCGCGGTCGCCAGCGCGAGCACCACGCCGATCACCGCCAGCACCCACACGATCACAGCGCCCGACGGCAGATCCAGCACCGCCGAGGCGGCCAGGCCGAGCGCGTAGCCGACCGCACCCAGCGCCCAGGCAGCAAGCAGGCGACGCGTGCCGGCCAGGTTGCGGGTGGCGAGGGCCGGGATGATCAGGCTGGAGAACACCAGATACACGCCGACCACCTGCACCGACGCGGTGACCGCGATCGAGAACAGGGCGTAGAACACGAAGCTGCCGCGCCGGCTCGCGCCACCGAACCACAGCACCAGCAGCACCGCGGTCAGCACCGCCAGCCACACGATCTGTTTCGGGCTGACCCACAGGATCTGCCCGACCAGCAGGTCCTTCAGATGCTCGCCACCGTGCGGGTTACTCGCCAGCAAGAGCAGGCCGCCGCTGGCGGCGAGCACGAAGAGCACGCCGATCAGTGCCTCCTGATGTCTGCCGGCGCGCCGCTCGGTGAAGGTCAGCAGCAAGGCGCCGGCGAGGGCCGCCGCCACCGCCGCCACCTGCACCAGCATGCCTTGCGGCTCCCAGCCCATGAAGTCGGCGGCGATCACGCCAAGGCCGGCGATCTGCGCGATCGCGAGGTCGATGAAGACGATGCCGCGGTCGAGCACCTGCATGCCCATCGGCACATGGGTGGCGAGCACGAGCAGGCCGGCGATCAGCGCCGGGCCGAGGATGGAGAGGTCGAGGGCGGAGAGGTCCATTATTTGCCGGCTCCCTTGAGCAGACGCGCGAGGGTGTCGTCGTACAGACCGAACAGGTCTTTCGCCGCAGGCGTGCCGCCCACGGTGAACGGGAGCTGCACCGCCGGGATCCTGGCGCGCTCGGCCAGCCAGTCCGCCGAGCGTGCGTCCTGGTAGGCGGCATAGGCGATCAGCCTGGCCGGGTGGTCCTTCTGGCGCGCCAGGATCTCTTGCAGGTGCGAAGCCGTCGGCTCGACGCCCGGCTTGGGTTCGAGCGCATCGACGTACTGCAGGCCGAGCCAGTTTTCCATGTAGCTCCAGGCCTTGTGCTGGACGAGGATGGGCATGCCGCGCAGCGGCGCCGCCTGGGTCGCCCAGCGGGCGAGTGCGGCATCCCAGCGCTTGGCGAAATCCTGGCCACGCTGCGCGTAGAACGCAGCGTTGGCGGCATCGATCTGCGCCAGACGCTGGCTCAGGGCCGCCGCCACCTTGGCGATGTTGCGCGGGTCGGTCTGGATGTGCGGGTTGCCTTCGGGGTGCACGTCGCCGTCGGCGCGATCGACGCGGGTCGGCACGTCGAGCTTCTGCACGAAGTCGGAGGCCGCGAAGTTGCCCGGCTTGCCGGGCTGGATCGCCGGGTTGCCGGACTGCTGGATCAGGATGGGCAGCCAGCCGACTTCCAGCCCGGCGCCGGTGCAGGCGAGCAGTTCGGCGTTGCGCGCACGGGCGATCAGGCTGGGCTTGGCCTGCACATGGTGCGGGTCTTGCAGCGCGGTGGTGGCGACGGTGACGTCGACCTTGTCGCCGCCCAGTTCCTGCGCCAGCGCCCCCCACTCGGGTTCGCAGGCGAGCACCTTGAGGGCCGCCGAAGCGGGGCTGGATACGGCGGCGAGCGATGCGGTCAGCAGCGTCGCGAGAAGGAATCTCTTCATGTCGGGGTTCTCCGGTTCGGACGCAGGCCTTGTGGGCGCCGCGGCCCTTGCCAATCAGTAAAGGTGGGCGCCGTGGGCGCCAAGGCTCATCTGGTACTGCAGGAAGGCCTGGTTGTCGGCAAGGCCTTCGCGCGAACGGTCGCGGGTGAATTGCAGGCGCAAGCGCGAGAACTCGCTCGGGCTGTAATCAAGCATCAGGCTGCCGCGCGTCGGGTTGTAGTCGCTGGCGGCCAGAGAGGCGCTGTTGATGCCGTATTCCGCCGTGCCGTGCTGGAGCTGTTCGCCGCGCAGGCCGATCCGCCAGCCAGGCATGAACTGGTAGATGCCCTGCAGGTAGAAGCCCGACTGGCTGTTGCGATAGGCATCAACGCTGTTCGTCGCCGCTGTGTCGTAGGCCAGATCGCCGCTCTGCGTGCGATGCAGGTACTCGCCCTGCAGCTTGAAGTTGCGCACCGTGGCATTGCCCATCGGCGCCCACTTCCACACGAAGTCGGCGATCCAGAGCTGGGTCTTGCCGGAGAAGGCGTTCGTGACGCTGTTGCCGGCCAGGTCGGTCGCATCCCATGCCTGTGCGTTCGCACGTGCGTGCTGGTACGAGAGCCCGGCGCGCCAGCTATGGCTTTCGCCGACGTCGCCGCCGACATGGCCGTAGGCCGACCAGGCGCCGGCGCCGTTGCCACCACTGTCGCCGCCCGGGTAGTTGGCGCCACGACCGGCTTCGGCGCCGAATTCGAGGTAGGTGTCGGTCGGTGCCAGCCAGCGCACCTGCAGGCCGTCGTCGCCGAACTGGCCACCGACGAAGGCCTGGTAGGCGAGCGGCGCATCGACGAAGTCCCAGGTGTGCGCATGCTGCTCGTTGAGGTAGCCGATGCCCGACAGGAAGCGGCCGAACTTCAGGCCCAGCCCGTGATCGAGCCCGAGCGTCTGCACATAGGCCTCTTCCACCGACACGCTGTTGTCGCCGTGCAGGGCGATGTTGATGGCGCCGCGGAAGCGGTGGTCGATGTTGGCCGACAGGCCCAGTTCCGATTCGCCCAGATTGAAGCCACGCTCGCCGGGGCCGGCTTCGACCCCCTGCGGCAGCGGGAAGCCGGTGATCGCATAGCCGGCCGGGTCCTGCTTCAGGAAGCTGTAGTTGCCGGCGAGGATCAGCGAGATCGCCGGGTTGAAGGCGGCATCGCTCGATTGCGGCGCGGCGGCAACCGGTGCGGCAGCCGGCGGCGCCGCCTCGGCAACGCTAGGCGGTTCGGGCACTGGGCGGGTGGTCAGCGGCGCGGGCGCAACCACCACAGCCGCGGCCGATTGCGCCTCGGCCTTTTCCAGTCGTTTTTCGAGGGCCTGGATGCGCGTTTCGTAGCTCGCGCGCATCGCCTCGATTTCCTTACGCAGTTTCGCCAGCTCGGCGCTTTCGCCGGCGTGGGCAGGGCTCGTCAGCGCGAGCGCAATGCCCGCGGACAGCAGTTTCCTTTGCAGCATGAATGCCTCGGATCAATCGCAATGAACGGGAACGCCGACCCGGTGCGGGTGGCGTTAGAGGGCGGTTCAGGCGATCCGGGCCGGTGGTGCGCGTGAGGCGTAGGGCAGCCGGGCCGGCGCGCGAAACGCGGGCAGGGCGGAAAGCGGGGTGAAGTCGAATGCCGGCGTCAGCGTCGCGGTGGGCGCTGATTCGCCGGCGACACCGCTGGTGACGCCACTGAACGCGAGGCAGGCCTCGCAGGGCGAAACATCCGGATAGCCCGGCAGGTCAACCGCGGACTGCGATTGCAGCGCTTGCGCGGTATGGCCGTAGCCGTGCGCCAGCGCGCCCAGCTGCATCAGCGGCAGCAGGAGCAGGAACCACAAGAGGAGGGCGGCCGGCACGAAGCGCCGGCGCGTCACGGCAATCAAGGCTGTTGGACCATCGAGCAGGGCACGGAACCCTAGATTAACGCAGGCTGCCATTGCAGCAAGATGACTGATCCCGTTTGACGCGTGCCCTTCAGGCCGGACACGCCTGCAGGTCAGTCTGGCTGCGCATGCGGCGCAGATTCACCCAATGCGCGCTGACCAGCAGCAGGCCGCCCGCGACGGTGAAGGGCACGTCCAGCGATTCGATGTGGAACAGCGCCTCGGCACCCACCGCGATGCTGCACAGGCTCACCCCGGCGATTGCCGCGACGCCGACATAGCGCGAACGGTGGCGCCGGTAACCCGGCAGCAGCGCGAGCAGCGACAGCAGCACGACCGGCACCAGCAGCAGCGCATGCACGCCGGTATGCGGGATCAGCGCCAGCGCCGGCAACAAGGGAATCAGCAGCGGCAGCGCGAGGCAATGCACCAGACAGGCGGCCGAGGCGAAGATGCCGAGCTTGTCCCAGGCGCTGCGCGGCGGGTGGTCGTGACCGTGGTGGGCGCTCATCGGGCTTCCTCCACCGGCACGTTGCAGGCGGCGCAGTGGCCGTGCACTTCGAATTCGACCTGCGTGCTGGCGAAGCCGGCGGGCAGGCGCGGCGCGGCGCGCGGCGTGTCTTGCAGGCAGAAGACCTTGCCGCAGTCGTCGCAGACGAAATGCGCATGCGCCTGATGCGGCTCGCCGTCGGTGGTGGCGGCGGAGAAGCGGAACACGCGCTGCTCGTCGGCGGTCTTGTGCGCGAGGCCCTGCTCGACCAGCCAGTCGAGCACGCGATACAGCGTGACGCGGTCGACCGGCGTGCCGTCGTCCAGCGCCTTTTCGACGTCGTGGTGCGAGAGGCCGCGTTCGGCGCCGCGCAACAGCGCCAGCACGCGCAGGCGCGCCGGCGTGACACGGGCGCCGCGTTCGCGCAGCAGGCGGGAGATGTCTTGCGATTCCTTCATGCACGCAATTGTATTTGCAACCGGGTTGCAAGAGCAACCCGGTGCATGAAGGACACTGCCGTTTCGTCGCCCCGCGCGGCCGGCCGAAACCGCCGCTGGCCCGCGCGGAAGCCTTCAGCGGAAGGCGACCAGGTTGTCGCGCACGAAGTCGGCGAAGCTGTGGCCGGGCTTGCCGGTCAGGTGCTCGACCGCCGGGCTGACGAAGGCCGCCTGCCCGGTGGCGAAGAAACCGAACATATTCGCCAGATCGGTTGCCAGCCATTCGGGCATGCCGCCGCCGAGCATCGCCTCGCGCGCCTGATCCGGCGTCACCGCGACGTACTGCACCGGCTTGCCGAGCGCCGCCGACAGCGTGGCCGCCGCCTCCGCAAAGCTCACCGCCGCCGGCCCGGTGATTGCGTAGCGCTGGCCTTCGTGGCCGGGTTCGGTGAGCGCCACCACGGCCGCGGCGGCGATGTCGCGCACATCCACCATGCTCACCGCGGCGTCAGCCAGCGGTGCGTAGAACACGCCCTGATCGCGGATCGAGGCGGCGTGGTTGTGGAAGAACTGCATGAACAGATGCGGCTGCAAGTGCGTCCAGGCGATGCCGGAGGCTTCCAGCTCGCGTTCCGATTCGCCATGCCAGCGGCCGAGGCTGATCGGGCTGTTCACATCGGCACCCAGGCCCGAGTGCCGCACGATGTGCTTCACGCCGGCCGCCTTGGCGGCCTTGAAGAAGGCGCTGTGCAGCGCGACCTGGGCCGGGTCGGGGCTGGTGACGAGGTAGGCGCGCTCGACGCCATCGAGTGCCGCGGCCAGGGTCTCCGGCTTGGCCAGATCGGCCTGGACCAGCGTGACACCCGGCAGCGCGGCGAGCGCGCCCGCCTTGGCGGGGTCGCGCACCAGCGCACGGACCGGCACGCCGCGGGCGGCGAGTTGGCGGACGACTTCGGCGCCGGTGGTACCGGTGGCGCCAGTAACGAGGATCGGTTTCATGCGTGCTCTCCTGAACGGGGTTCGTTGCGCGGGCCCGGTCTCGGGTTCGCGATGGGTGCATTCTGCGAACGACCATTGAACCGGACTAGCCGGCCGGCATTGATTACAGTGTCCAACTCGCTGGACAATCCAGCCGATGAACACCGACCTTAACGATCTGCTGATCTTCACCCGCGTCGCCGCCGTCGGCAGCCTCGCCGGGGCGGCGCGCGGACTCGGCCTGCCCAAATCGACGGTGAGCCACCGCATGCAACAGCTCGAAGCGCGGCTGGGCGCGCGGCTGATCGAGCGCACCACGCGGCGACTGGCACTCACCGAGATCGGCGCGGCCTACCTCGCGCGCTGCCAGCGCATCGTCGCCGAACTGGAAGACGCCGAAGCCTTCGTCGCCGGTTTCAAGGCCGAACCGGCCGGCACGCTGCGCATCTCGGCGCCGCTCGAAATCGGCACCTACTTTCTGGGCGGCATCGTCGCCCGCTTCATGCAGCAGCACCCGCGGGTGCAGGTCGAAATCGACCTGTCGAGCCGCTTTGCCGATCTGGTGGAAGACGGATTCGATCTGGCGATCCGCGCCGGCACGCTGGCCGATTCAAGCCTGATTGCCCGCCCACTGTTCCAGGCGCCGCGGCGGCTGGTGGCGTCACCCGGGTATCTGGCCCAGCACGGCAGCCCGACCTCGCCAAGTGCGCTCGATGAGCATCACGGCGTCGGGCCCGGCAGCGTGCGCGAGCCGCTGCGCTGGGCGCTCAACGGCGCTGGCGGGCGCATCGAAGCCAAGCTGAAATGCAAGCTGGCGGTCGGCAGTCTGTCGGTGCAGCGCGAAGCCGCGATCGCCGGGCTGGGCATCGCGCGCCTGCCGGACTTCGTCTGCCGCGACGCACTCGCCAACGGCGAGCTGGTCGCCGTGTTGCCGGACTGGCAGCCCGATCCGGTGCCGCTGCAGGCGGTGTACCCCAGCCGCCGGCTACTGACACCCAAGGTGTCGGCCTTTCTCGATTTCCTCGAACGCGAGCTGCTCAGGCTGCTGGGCACGCCGGGCGCCTGAGCCGGCCGGACTCAGTAATCGTCGTCCGCGATATGCGGCACATGGTCCTCGGCCGGCAAGCCGGTATCGGGGTCGACCCAGTCGGAAAGCCCGAGCGCGGTTTCCGCCTCGCTGAGCGTGGTCGCGTCCTCGTCGCCGTCCGCGTTCTCGGCATAGGCCAGCGCCGCGTCGTAGGTTTTGAACGGGCCAACCTCGTCGAGTGATTCGGGGTCACGCCAGTAGAAGCCGTCTGCACGTTCCGCGACGCGGATGCGCTCTGGCGCACCGGCTCCGCCCTTGCTGGAGGTACTCATGACAAGACTCCTTGCAGCTTGAACCGGACCGCCGCGCTACCCGTTTCATCGACGTTACCGGCTCACAGGACATGGATCGGGTGGGTTCCCGTTCCCACTATAGGCCTGTCGGGCAAACACCGTGAAGGGGGCCCACGCACCGCGCGGCCGGGGCGCCTCAAGCGGCGCGATGCGGCTTGCGCCGGGCGTGTGGCCCCATGCTGGTCCAGGCCACCAAGGCGCAGTAGAACGCAGAGCCGACGACCACTCGGACCAGAAGCGGGCCACCGAAATCGACGCATCGCTATTGAGCCGTATCGCATTCAGCGTCGCACCACGCCGCTTCTGGCGCGATGCAGCGCAGATCCAGCGCGAAGGCGCCGGCTACTGCAGCATCGCCGGCGAACGGCGGGGCCGGTGCTTTTGCAAAGGCTGAGCGGGAATTGCCGATTGGGTTGGCCAACCCGTTGGATTGCGAATGGCGGCTATGCATCGTCACATTAACGATGGCTGATCCGACGACAGATCGGCCTTAGCTGACCTTCAAGCGCTCGCAACCGCAGAGCAATCGACCGTCAGGTCGCAATTCACTGGCGGTGATGATCCGACCCATATCGGCCTTCGCCATGACCAATTCCGGGCACGCCAGCGACCCCAAACCGCCATTGGCCTCGCTGCCGTGAAGCCGTCTTCGTGCCAGTCCCCAATTGCCGACGCGATGGTTGCGTTGTCCGAGGTCAGGGGCCGGGTGGCCCGAATGGATGTCGGTTTTCTTTGCAGCTTGCCCAAGATGAAAACCGTGAATCACGCTAAGTCATTGCCTTGAAACGGGTTCTGCTGAAACCCCGCGGTGGTGCGACTTCTGCTTGCCTGCACGCTGAGACAAATCAAAGGAGGGAAATGATGAAAGCGTCGAAGAGATGGGCCTCTGCACTTGGTCTGCTGGCCATGGCGGGTATCACGCAAGCGGCGCCAATGACGCTGGTTGACGGCGGCTTGGGGGTGCTCGATAGCGCCACTGGCCTGGAGTGGACCGCCAACATGAATATACGTGGCGCATCGAGCTGGGCCACATCAGCCTATCTTTGGATCGACTCTCTGAACACCAGCCATTACGCCGGTCACAACGACTGGCGTCTGCCGACGTTGAACCCCTTGGATACGAGTTGCAGTGATAGCTTCAGTCCGGGAGGTGGCTTTCCAGACTTTCACTATGGCTACAACTGCACCGGGGGCGAGCTGAGTCATCTGTTCGTCTCGAACCTAGGTAACAAGGCGCACGAGTCAGTGCTGAATGAGACCGGCGATACGGCCGAGCAGATTGCCAACCTGGCCCTTTTCAGCAACGTGCAGTCCTACGACTACTGGTCAGGAACGTTGTATGCGCCGGATCCGACCTTCGTGTGGGTCTTCAGCGCCAGCGACGGCCGCCAGCACCTCGTCAATAAAGGTGGCATTCCGTTGTATGCGGTGGCTGTGCGCACCAGCGATGGGGCGGTCTCATTGCCGGAGCCACAAACGCTGGCACTGGTGTTGCTGGCCTTGACCGCGACGCTGGTGGCCGGACGGCAGCGACCACGTTGAGGCGCTAAGGCTTCAAGCCCTTTGGCTCGCTCGCGGGGTAGCGGGCTGAGCCCCCTGCCGCGGGACGCTCTTGGCTGTAAGTCATGGCTTGCCACCCACATCAGATGATCTACAAGGCGGCGCGGGACGAGACGGTTGAGGTACAGAGGTTGGTGTCGGGCATCTCGGGGTATCTCAAGTACACCTTGGGCGCCGAGTTGCAAGCAGGCGAGAGCATCGCTGCACCGGGCCAATCGCGCCGCAATTCGCGAGCAGCGGACGGCCGAATTGTTGGCTCCGAGCGATCGCAACTGCGCGCCGCTGGTAGCCAAATCGAGCAAGAGCGGTGGTCAAGTTGGTCGCCCTAAACCGGTCATTCAGCTCGGGCCAAGGCGGGATATCCCGACTGCGTCGCGAATGTCAGGTCTTGGCCGGATGACGATGAGTACCTCGGTGCAAGTAGCGCCGTATTGCCCCGACCTTTCAAATTCCCGTCACACCAAGCTCTGTAACTGCGCGCGCTCAACCGGCCTGACGCCCCCGCCGCCACGCACTCGGCGATTGCCCAGTCCACCCGACAAACGCGCGGAAAAACGCCGAGGGTTCGGCGTAGCCGAGTTCGGCGGCGAGCGTGGCGATCGGCACATCGGTCTGCCCCAGGCGCGCGAGGGCGAGGTCGCGGCGCAGGGCTTCGCGGATGGCGCGGAAGCTGGAGGCTTCGGCTTCGAGCCGGCGCGCGAGGGTGCGGGGTGAGAGGTGCAGGCGGGCGGCCACGGTTTCGAGCGTGGGGAGTTCGGGCAGGGCTTCGCGCAGGAGGTCGCGCACGCGGGTGACCATTTCGCGGTCGCGCCGGTAGAGCGTGGTGAGCCGCCCCGGGCCGCCGGCGAGGAAGCGGGCGAGCGCGGCTTCGTCGCGCCGCAGCGGCAGATCGAGCAGGTTGGCGGCGAAATGAGCAACAAGCGGAGCGACCAACGGCGTAGCCGGTGAATCGCCCGGCGCGGCGAAGCGGCTGTGCGCGGTGTAGATCAGCGTGTAGTCGGCGACATGCGCCGGGGGCGGGTAGGGGAAGTCCACCGCGTCGAGTGCGATGCCGCGCCCCACCAGCCAGCACGACAGCCCGTGCAGCAGGCGCAGCAGCCATTCGAAGCTGAACACGCGGTCCACCGCAAAGGGTTGGCGCTCGCTGATCGTGAGCTGCGCATGTTCGCCGCTCCGCGCCACCGTGATCGACACATCGGGCAGCACCAGCCGCAGAAAGCGCGCCGCGCGCGCCAGCGCCTCGCCCAGCGTTGCGGCGCTGAGCACACCCCGGCACAGGAATTCAAAACTGCCCACCCGCATCGGCAAGGGGAACAGCCCGAAGGCCTCGTCGTCGAGCGTCGCCGCGACATGGTTGTAGAGCGCGGCGTAGTGGGCCAGGGGCACGCGGGCTGCGGGGTCGGCCAGCAGGGCGGCGTCGATGCCGACTTCGGCGGCAAGCTGCTCTGCATCGCGATCCTGGGCCGACGCGCCCGCCAGCATGCCCAGCACGAAGCCGATCGCCACGGTGGCGCGCGAGGGCGGCGAAAGTTCGGAATTTGTCGCGTGCATGACAAGCCAACTGAAGCGCGAAAGCGATTGGCGGAGTTTGCACGATCGGCGGCCAATCCGGCACTGGCACTGCGATGTGCGGGCGGCTACTTTCACAGGAAGCCCGCCGAATCTTCACGATGCGGGCACCGGAGAACACCGATGACCGACCCGCGCGTCCACACCCAGTTGGCCCCGTACAAGACCAAGCACCGCGTCCGCTTCGTCACCGCCGCCGCGCTGTTCGACGGCCACGACGCCTCGATCAACATCATGCGGCGGCTGCTGCAGGCGACCGGCTGCGAGGTGATCCACCTGGGGCATAACCGCTCGGTGGGCGAGATCGTGAACGCAGCGCTGCAGGAGGATGTGCAGGGCATCGCGATCACCTCGTACCAGGGCGGGCATGTCGAGTTCTTCAAGTACATGGTCGACCTGCTGCGCGAGGCGGGCGCGGGGCATGTCAAGGTGTTCGGCGGTGGCGGTGGCGTGATCGTGCCGGCCGAGGCGCGCGAGCTGATGGACTACGGCGTGACGCGGATCTACTCGCCGGAAGACGGCGCCGCGCTGGGCCTGCAGGGCATGATCAACGACGTGGTGGCGAAGGCGGATTTCGAGATCGCGCGTGAGCTGCCGACCGATACCGACGCGCTGCTCGCCGGGCTGCGCGGTGGCGACCGGCGCCTGCTGGCGCGCACGATCACCGCGCTGGAAGCAGGCTCTGCCGCGCCCGCTGTGCGCGAGGCGATTCTGCGCGAAGCCGAGGCACTGAGCACACCGCGCCTGGGCATCACCGGCACCGGTGGTTCGGGCAAGAGCTCGCTGACCGACGAGCTGATCCGCCGATTCCGCCTCGATCAGGCGGACCGCATGAAGATCGCGGTGATCGCGGTGGACCCCTCACGCAAGCGCACCGGTGGCGCGCTGCTGGGCGACCGCATCCGCATGAACGCAATCGAGCACGCCAACATCTACATGCGCTCGCTCGCCACCCGCGACACCGGTAGCGAAATCTCGGCCGCGCTGCCGGAAGTGATTGCCGCCTGCAAGCTCGCCGGCTTCGATCTGGTGATCGTGGAGACCTCCGGCATCGGCCAGGGCGATGCGGCGGTGGTGCCGCATGTGGATCGCTCGCTGTACGTGATGACGCCGGAGTTCGGCGCCGCGAGCCAGCTCGAGAAGATCGACATGCTGGACTTCGCCGACTTCGTCGCGATCAACAAGTTCGACCGCAAGGGCGCGGCCGATGCGCTGCGCGATGTGGCCAAGCAGGTGCAGCGCAACCGCGAGGCCTTCAACCAGCGCCCGCATGAGATGCCGGTGTTCGGCACGCAGGCGAGCCGCTTCAACGACGATGGCGTGACCGCGCTGTACCAGGCGGTGCGCGCCGAGCTGCAGGGGCTCGGCCTGCATTTCGAAGCGGGCCGCCTGCCGCTAGTGCATGTGCGGCATTCGACGCACCAGACGCCGATCGTGCCGCCGGAGCGCAGCCGCTATCTCGCGGAGATTTCGGACACGCTGCGCGGCTATCACAAGCGCGTGGCCACGCAGAGCCGCATCGCACGCGAACGCCAGCAACTGGCAGCCGCACGCGAGATGTTGCTGTCGTCCCCGCGCAGGCGGGGACCCAGCGACTCACACGCGACGCTGGATTCCCGCCTGCGCGGGAATGACGCGCTCGGTGCGGACCTCGACGCGCTGATCGCCGAGCGCGAAGCGCAGCTCGGCGCGCACGAGAAGAAACTGCTCGCCGACTGGCCGCAGGTGGCGGCGTCCTACGCCGGCGACGAGTACGTGGTGAAGATTCGCGACAAGGAGATCCGCACCCGGCTGGTATCCGAAACCCTTTCCGGCAACTTCATCCGCAAGGTGTCGCTGCCGAAGTACGAGGACCACGGCGAGCTGCTGCGCTTCCTGATGCGCGAGAACCTGCCCGGCGCCTACCCCTACACCGCCGGCGTGTTCGCGTTCAAACGCGAGAATGAAGACCCGACGCGGATGTTCGCTGGCGAGGGCGACGCCTTCCGCACCAATCGCCGCTTCAAGCTGCTCTCCGAAGGCATGCCGGCCAAGCGGCTTTCCACCGCCTTCGACTCGGTGACGCTGTACGGCAACGACCCCGACCTGCGGCCGGACATCTACGGCAAGGTCGGCAACTCAGGCGTGTCGATCGCGACGCTCGATGATCTGAAGGTGCTGTACTCCGGCTTCGACCTCTGCGCACCGAACACCAGCGTGTCGATGACGATCAACGGGCCGGCGCCGACGATTCTCGCGATGTACCTGAACGCGGCGATCGACCAGCAGCTGGAGAAGTTCGAAGCGGACAACGGGCGCGTGCCGACCGAGGACGAGATCGCGAAGATCCGCGCCTGGACGCTGGCCACCGTGCGCGGCACGGTGCAGGCCGACATCCTGAAGGAAGACCAGGGCCAGAACACCTGCATCTTCTCGACCGAGTTTTCGCTGAAGGTGATGGGCGACATCCAGCAGTACTTCGTCGAGCACGATGTGAAGAACTTCTACTCGGTGTCGATCTCGGGTTATCACATCGCCGAGGCCGGCGCGAACCCGATCTCGCAGCTCGCCTTCACGCTGGCGAACGGCTTCACCTATGTCGAGGCGTATCTCGCACGCGGCATGCACATCGACGACTTCGCGCCGAACCTGAGCTTCTTCTTCAGCAACGGCATGGACCCGGAGTACGCGGTGCTGGGCCGCGTCGCGCGGCGCATCTGGGCGGTGGCGATGCGCGAGAAGTACGGCGCCAACGAGCGCAGCCAGAAGCTCAAGTACCACATCCAGACCTCCGGCCGCTCGCTGCACGCGCAGGAGATCGACTTCAACGACATCCGCACCACGCTGCAGGCGCTGATCGCGATCTACGACAACTGCAACTCGCTGCACACCAACGCCTTCGACGAGGCGATCACCACACCGACCGAAGACAGCGTGCGCCGCGCGATGGCGATCCAGCTGATCATCAACCGCGAGTGGGGTGTGGCGAAGTGCGAGAACCCCAACCAGGGCAGCTTCCTGATCGACGAGCTGACCGATCTGGTCGAGGAGGCGGTGCTGAAGGAATTCGAAGCGATCGCCGCACGCGGCGGCGTGCTCGGCGCGATGGAGACCGGCTACCAGCGCGGCAAGATCCAGGAAGAGTCGCTCTACTACGAGCACAAGAAGCACGACGGCAGCTACCCGATCGTCGGCGTGAACACCTTCCGCAATCCGCATGGCGATGCGGTGCTGGAGAAGCTGGAACTCGCGCGCTCGACCGAAGACGAAAAGCAGTCGCAGCTCGCACGCCTCGCTAGCTTCCATGCGAGCCATGCCGGCGAATCCCCAGCGATGCTCGCGCGGCTGAAGCAAGCGGTGATCCACGACGAGAACGTGTTCGCAGTGCTGATGGACGCCGTGCGCTGCTGCTCGCTCGGCCAGATCACGAATGCGCTGTTCGAGGTCGGCGGGCAGTACCGCAGGAACATGTAGCGCGCGATCCGTGTCCGCGCCGAACGGCCAGTCGGGCCGCTGCGTTCAAGGCTTCGGCAAGGCCTGCGCCGCAGGCAGCGGGCCCGGCGCGTCGTCCGGTGCAAGCAGCTGCGCCTGAAGCTGCTGCATCACGCCGCGATACAGCGCCAGATCGCCCACGACGCGGCTGCACACCAGCGCGCCTTCGATCAGGATCTTGGCTTCCCAGGCGCGCCGTTTCGCAACGGCCGGGGCGACGCCGCAATCGACCAGCAAGTCGGCCAGGTGTTCGGCGCGTTTGACGAAGCGTTCGCGCAGACCGGCGCCGAAACGCTCCAGCCCGTTACCGATGCCGAAGGCGTTGGCCGGCGTGAGCTGGCTGGCGCGGTACTGCACCTCGTCGATGACCTTGAGGTAGGCGGCCAGGCGTTCGCGCGGGGGCAGCGGGCTGGCGAGCAGCGCATCGACATGGGTCGTTGCCCAGGCGTCGGCCTGCATCAGCACGGCCACCGCCATCTCGTCCTTGCCGCCCGGGAAGTGGTGGTAGATGCTGGCGCGGCCAAGCCCGGTGCGCACGGTGATCAGCGCCAGCGTGGTGCCGTCGTATCCGTACTCGTAGAACAGATCGACCAGTTGGCCGATCAGTTGTTCGCGCGTGTCGCTCTTGGGTCGTGCCATCGCTGTTTCAGTGCTGCAGGGCGGTTGACAATCCTACCGTGATAATTACTATACCGATCGGTCGGTTAATTAACGGAGTGTCCCCCGTGTCTCTGATTCCGAAACTTCGCCGCATCGTGGCCCTGCTCGCATTCGGCGCGCTGTCTGGCGCCGGCGCCGCGGCGTCTCCGTGGCAGGCGGCAAGCCTGACGGCCACTGCAAACATCCGCTACGGCCAGCATTACATGGTCGCTCTGCCCGACGGCTACGAAGCCGACCCGCAACGTGCCTGGCCGCTGATCGTGTTCCTGCATGGTGCCGGCGAGTGGGGTGAGGATCTTGCGCGGGTGAAGACGCAGGGGCTGGGCGCCTACATCGAAGGCGGTGGCAAGCTGCCCGCGATCGTCGTCGCCCCGCAAACGCCAAGCGGCCAATTCTGGCATCCGCTGTTCGTCGATGCGGTGATGCGCGAAGTCGGCGCCCGCTACCGGATCGATACCGACCGCACCTACCTGACCGGCTTGTCGCTCGGCGCAATGGGCACCTGGAGCACCGCCCTCGCCTTCCCCGATCGCTTCGCCGCCCTGGCGCCGGTGGCGGGTTCCTTCCCGAACGACATGCTGGCCTACAACCTCGGTCGCCCCGAGCCCACCGCCGCCGACTGGCTGCCCGCCATCCGCCCGCTGAGCCACCTGCCGGTGTGGCTGGCGCATGGCGAAGTCGACCCGGTCGTCCCGTTCGCGATGGCCCGGCGCGTCGCCGGCGTGCTCAAGCAGCTTGGCATGACGCCAAAGACCGAGTGGATGCCAAATGTGGGCCACGATGCCTGGACGCGCACCTATGCCGAAACGCCAGCCTTCTATGAATGGCTGTTCGCGCAGCGTCGCGGCACCGCCCCCGCCGCACCCGCCCCCGGCGCCGAACTCGCGGGCCACTACCGGGCCGACAACCGCGAGACGGCGGATGTCACCGTGCATGCAGATCGGATCGACATCGCGCTGAGTGAAGGCTCGCAGATCGAGTTCCTGCCGATCGACCGCCGCCAGTTCATCGGACCATTCCTGATCCGTTTCGAGGACGACGCCACGGGCGCGCCGCGCGCCTTGGTGATTCCCGGCATCGGCCGCTTCGAACGGCAAGGTTGAGGCAGCGCCATGACCCGAGACACCTGTGCCGGGCTCGTGTTCGGGGCCATCATCGCCTGCCTGATGCCGCACGGTGCCGCGCACGCCGCGCAAGACGACGCGCTGCGGGAAACCCTGGATGCGTATGTCGAAGGCTGGTATGCCGGCGACGCCGCGCGCATCGAAACGGCCACCCATCCCGATCTGATCCGCCGCAAGCCTGCGCTGGCCGGCACCGACGGTACGATCCAGCTCGAAGAAATCGACCAGCTCGGCTTGCTCGCCGCCGCACGCAGCGGGCTCGGGCGCCGGGCTCCGGCGGAAGACCGCAAGCGGATGGCCACCGCGGTGTTCGCCCAGCGCGGCATTGCTGCGCTGGCATTGGTCGAGACAGGCGGCACCTTCAGCTACCTGCAACTGGTGCGCAATGGCGGCCGCTGGCAGGTGCTCAACGTGCTGTGGGAACCCAAGGCCAGCCCCGACGATGGGCCCACGATGCAAGAGGCGCCGCAGGTCGAGGCCGCCGTGCGCGACTATGTGGACGGCTGGTACAGCGGCGATGTGGCGCGGGTGCGCCGTGCGCTGCACCCGGAACATATCCGGCGCGAGCCGGCGCTGCTCGACGCAGGCGGTGACATCCGCATCACGACGCGCGATGCCGGAGCAGTGGCGGGCGCGGTTCGTAAAGGCGTCACCGCTGGGCGCTCGACCACGCAGGCGCAGACAAGGATCGAGGTCGCCGAGATCCGGGGTCGCTCTGCCGCCGTCATGCTCGAAGCTGGCGCGCGCGTCGAGTACCTCCAGATGGCACGCAACAAGGGGCGCTGGCAGATCGTCACTGTGCTTGCGGCACCCATCCCTGACTGACACACCCGCTAGCCACCGCCTGTCGCCCGTCAAGACGCCGCCTGCCGGCGAACGACGCACCCCGCGTTTGCGTCAGAATGCGGGATTGCACGCAACAGCCCGCAAGCGCTCATGACCTCCTCCAGCCACCGCACCCTCGCTTCCATCGGCCTCATTACCCTGCTCGCCGCGTGTGGGGGCGGCGGGGGTGGATCGTCCGGCGGCGCGATCCAGAACGCCGGCTTCCCCGCTTCATCCACGCTCGCTGCGCAGTGCATTGCGCCGCGCAGCGGCAGTTCGCCGGTGACCGGCATCCCTTATGCAGATCGCGCCGGATCGGCGGCGACCGAAAAGGCCTGGCTGCGCTCGTGGACCAATGAGCTCTACCTTTGGTATCGGGAAGTGCCGGATCCGGACCCGACGACCTTCTCGACCGTGCTGAGCTACTTCGACGTGCTGAAGACCACCGCGAAGACCGCCAGCGGCAAGTCCAAGGACCAGTTCCACTTCACCTACGCGACCGACAAGTGGGAAGCCATGTCGCAGGCGGGCGTATCGGCCGGCTACGGCGCGGAATGGGCAGTGGTGTCGCGCACGCCGCCGCGCGAGATCCACGTCGGCTATGTGCAGGCGGGTACGCCGGCGGAGCGCGCCGGCTTGCTGCGGGGCACGCAGATCCTCACCGTCGATGGTCTCGACGTCGCCAACAGCAGCAACGTGGATGGCCTGAACCAGGGCCTCGGCCCGGACGACCCCGGGGCGACGCACACCTTCACCGTGCGCGATCCGGGCGCGAGCACCACCCGCGATATCACGATGACCTCCGAAGCGATCACGATGCAGCCGGTGATGAACACGCACTGGATGCTCACCCCGACCGGCACGCTCGGCTACTTGCAGTTCAACGATCACATCGCGCCAGCCGAGGCCGCACTTGTGAGCGCAATCGAGCAGTTGCGCACAGTGGGCGTGAGCGATCTGGTGCTGGACATCCGCTACAACGGCGGTGGTTACCTCGCGATCGCGAGCCAGCTCGCCTACATGATCGCCGGGCCTGCGCGGACCACCGGCGCCACCTTCGAACGACAGGTGTTCAACGACAAATATCCGAGCACCAACCCGGTCACCGGGCGCGCGCTGACGCCAACGCCCTTCTACAACACCACGCTCGGCTTCTCGCTGACGCAGGGGCAGGCGCTGCCGACACTGGGCCTCAACCGGGTCTATGTGCTGACCGGCGCCGGCACCTGTTCGGCGAGCGAGGCCATCATCAACGGCCTGCGCGGCGTCGGCGTCGAAGTGATCCAGATCGGCAATACCACCTGCGGCAAGCCGTATGGCTTCTATGCGCAGGACAACTGCGGCACGACCTACTTCTCGATCCAGTTCCGCGGCGTCAACGCGGCCGGCTACGGTGACTATGCCGACGGTTTCGTACCCGCCAGCTCGGGCGACGCCGGCCTGCCGGGCTGCGTGGTGGCAGACGACTTCAGCCATGCGCTGGGCGACCCGGCCGAAGGCCGCTTTGCGGCGGCGCTGGGCTATCGCGCTACCGGTACCTGCCCGGTGCAGACGGCCGCCCGCTCGACGCTGGGCAACGCAGGCGGCCCGGCGATCAGCGGACGCGCACCATGGCGCGACAACCGCATCCTGCAGCGCTGACGATGCGCCGCGGCCTCGCCAGCGTCACGCTGCTGGTCGCGGCCTGCCAGGCCACACCCTTTGCGGTCGAGCAGGATGCCTTGCTCGACGCACCCGACGCCGCGACGCGGCAGGCGATTCAACGCGCCGCCAGTGATCTGTTCGATGGCGCCGCGCTGCTGCTGGCCGATGACGCCTTCACCCGCGACAGCAGCGTATCGATCGCGCAACGCGAACGGCGCGGGCCGGACGGCCTGCGGATCGAATCCCGCGACTTGGCGGTGCCACACGTGCTGACGCTGCGCACCGGCCGCGACGGCTGTGTGCTGTGGCGGCCCGATAGCGGCCGTCGCGCAACGCTGCCCGGTGTGCGTTGCCGCCCGGCGTAACGCGGCAAAACGAGCGGCCGGGCCCCGCTTGGCGCAATCCACACGCAAGCCAGCTGTGCTAGCGTGATGCGCACCGTGCGGGGGCTTGACGCCCGATCCGCACACCGCCTGATCCGGAGCCCTGAGATGTCCGCCGCCGCTCGAATTGCCGTGATCGCCGCGTCGCTGCTTGTTCCCTCGTTCGCGCAGGCCCAGGCCAAGCCGTTCTCGCTTGTCGATGGTTCCCAGCTGCAAAAGGCCGCCAATGGCGTCCTGTCCCTGATGAGTTACTCGGTGATACCGGACATCACATCGAGTTCGCTGTCGATCAGCAGCGCCTCGACCGGCAACCCCGATCTGGTGATGTCGCAGTTCGGCGGCGGCTTCACCTGGAGCACCGAGACGCCGCTCTACCTCGAAGGGGCTGCGGCCTACAGCCGTTACGACCCGAGCTTCGTCGCCACCAACGGCAGCGAGACCCGACCGATCCCGGTGAAATGGGTGTCGCTGTCCGCCACCGGCGGTATCGGCTGGGATTTCCCGATCGCCAAGTACTGGGTGTTCCGCCCGGTATTCAACTTCTCGCTCGGCGCGGTAACCAGCGATCTTGCGATCGGCAAGGCCTTCATCAACTACAAGCTCGGCCGCGAGGCCGACTTTCTGGACGGCGGCACGCTCAATTCCTACGGGCTCGGCGGCAGCCTGATGCTGGATTACGAAAAGAAGGTCGAGTCCCATGAGACCGATATCGAACTGCGCCTGACCAACCTGCAACTGCAGAGTTTTTCCGGCACCAGCGATTCGATCAAGGGTCACGCCAACTCGACCACCGCCAACCTGTGGGCGCGCTACCGCGCCCCAACCGGCTTCGTGGTGATGGATCGCCCCTTGCGCTACGTGCTGGAGTGTTCGCATTCCGAGTACTTCGGAGACCAGCGCGGCGCACTCGGCTTCGTGCGCCTGAGCCAGATCGGCGCCGGCATCGAGTTCGACTCCAGCGCGTACGACATCATCATCACCCGCACCCGGCTGGTGGCGCGCTATGCCTTCGGCGAGGGCGTCTCGGGCGTGTCGATCGGCTTCGCAGTCAGCTTCTGACGGCGCGGCGCGCAGGCAAGTCGCACCCTCGCGGCGATCCGCAAGCCCTTGTTAGAATTGCGGATTCATCCGCATCGCCCGCCCGCTCGTGAACCTCAACGTCGTCCTGCTGCTCGTCGTCACCCTGGTCTGGGGCACGACTTTTCCGCTGCTCAAATCCGCCGCCGCCACGCTGAGCGGCGTCGAGATCTCTGCGCTGCGCTTCCTCGTCGCCGGCGCGGTGATGCTGCCCTTTGCGTTCAAGGCCTCGCGTGCGGCGTGGCGTGACGGGGCCCTGCTCGGCGTTGTCGCGCTGGTGTCGTATGTGACGCAGGCCTTCGGGCTGGAATACATCTCTTCGAACCGCAGCGCCTTCATCACCAGCCTCAATGTGCTGATGGTGCCCTTCCTCGGCCTCGCGCTGGGCGGCCGCCTGAACCTGCAGGTGCTGCTGGCCGGCGCGCTCGCCTGCTTCGGCATCGGGCTGTTGTCGTGGGAAGGCGGCGGCAACTGGGTCGGCGATGCAGCCACGCTGGTCTGCGCGCTGGCCTACGCGATCTACGTGATCCTGCTGTCACGCTGCGCCGCTGCGCACAACCCGCGCACCCTCGCTGCCACGCAGATCGTGCTGATGGCCGCCTTCGCGGTGGTCTGGATGCTCGGCAGCGGCCTCGGCGGCGAACGCCTCGCCACGCTGCCGGCACGCCTGCAGCCGGTGTGGGTGTCGGTGCTTTATCTGGGCCTCGTCGCCAGCGCCGGCATGCTTTTCCTGCAGGCCGTCGCGCAACGCCATGTTGCGGCCGAGAAGGCCGCCGTGATTTACGCCATGGAACCGGTGTTCGCCTCGATCTTCGCCTGGCTGTGGCTGTCGGAGTCGCTCGGTGCGCGCGGCATGGTCGGCGGGGCGCTGGTGGTGGGTGCGGTGGTGCTCAGCGAGTGGCGCTTCAGCCAGGCCGCCGATGCGCGGGCAGGCTGAGCTTTTCGCGCAGTCATCCAAACGCTACGCCAATCCGGCAGGCATGGCGGCAAAGCCTTAGCGTCCGCCGCGCCCGGTCATGGCGCGCCGGGCGGCAGCAGCCGTCCGGTCGCCCACAGCCATGCGGTACGCAGCGCGAGCCCGCCGATGAACAGGTTGGCCGCAATGAAAACCGGCAGCGCCAGCATGCCCGCCGCAGCAATGCCTGCAATCGCGAGCTTGAGCCCCACCACCGTCGCAGCCGCAACGCCGAAGGTGTAGGCCCAATACGTGGGCGCGAAGGGCTGCGCGGCCAGCCATTGGCGCAGGCGCACGCCCAGCAGCAACTGGAACAGGCCGTAGCCCCACAGCATCAGCAGCCAGTGATCGTGGCCGACCGGATCGAGCATCAGCCAGGCCATCGCGCACACCACCGGCGGTGCGAACTGGATCCCGATCAGCGGGCGTTGCGGCGGCGGCAGCGCCGGACCCTGCCAGAGACGCTGCACCACCGGTGATTCAAGCGCAAACCACGAGAACAGGCCGGCACCGAGGAACAGCCAGCCCCAGTCCGCCTGCCCGAGCGCACCCAGCGCCGCGGCGCTGGTGAAGTTGCCGGCCACCGTGGGCAGGTAGATCGCCGGGACGATGTGCTGCGGGTCGCGTCCGCCTTGCCACAGCAGGCCGGTGTGCCACAGCGCGAACGCAAGGTGCCAGGCGATGCCGGCGAGCGCGAGACCCCAGGCCAGTCCAAGCGAATACGGCCGCGCCGCGAGCACCATCAGCAGCGTTGCCACGCCCAGCAAGGCCGGTGTGCTGCCCTGCACCGGATGGGTGAACTCGGCCGCGACCCGCGATGGTTCGCGCACCGCCTGGATTGCATACCCCAGCAGCAGCACCGCCCAAACCAGCGCGGCCAACAGCAGCACCCCTTCCCCCAGAGATTCCGGCACGCCCCAGAGGCGATGGGCGAGGCGCCAGGCCTGCCCGAGCCCGGACAGGCCCAGCACCATGCCGAAGAAGGAGGCGGGAAGAGGCGTGATGCGCATGATCGAATCGGAAGGGGGTCGCGATCGGGCGATTCTAGGGCCTGACGGCAGTTTCACGCGGCAGGTATCGAAACGTAGCGACGACACTTGTGCGTCACGTTGCAGGTGCTAGCCTGATGGCATAGCCTGGAACGAGCCGCAGCCCGATGAGCCCCCCCGCCACCGCACCGCTGATGACGCCCGACGTTGCCGCATTCATCGGCGGCGGACTCTCGATCACGCTCGCGTCCTGCGACAGCCGGCTGGTGCCGTCGATCGCCAAAGGCGTAGGTTGCCGCGTCGCGGAAGACCGCTCCACGCTCACCGTGTTCGTGTTCGCCGAGAGTGCCGAAGCCACCTGCCGCGACGTCGCGGCCAACGGCCGCATCGCGGTGACCTTCAGCCGGCCGAGCACGCACGAGACGATCCAGATCAAGGGCAACGACGCGCGCACGGTGCCACTGCTGCCGGGCGATGTCGCCTGCGTGCGGCGCAACCTCGATCGCTTTGCCGAGGACATCACGCCGCTCGGCTGGGGGCCGGACTTCATCGACGCGGTGTTCTGGCGCGACCCGGCCGAGTTGATCGCGATCCGTTTCACGCCGGATGGCGTCTTCGGCCAGACGCCGGGCCCGCGTGCCGGCGAAGCGCTGGCGAGGCGTGCGTGATGGGCGCGGTGCAACTCGAGGCGATCCGCGGCTGCCTCGAAGGCTGGATCCCCGCGGTGATCGCCACTGCCAGCGCCGACGGCACGCCGAACGTCACCTATGTCTCGCAGATGCAGTACGTCGACCCGCGGCATGTCGCGCTGTCCTTCCAGTTCTTCAACAAGACGCGCGAGAACATCCTCGCCAATGCGCGCTGTGCCGGCCTGGTGATCGACCCGGTAAGCGCCGAGAGTTTCCGCGTCGAGATGCTTTACCTGCGGACCGAGACCGAGGGCGCGCTGTTCCAGCACATGAAGGCGAAGCTCGCCGGCATCGCGTCGCATTCAGGCATGACAGGCGTCTTCAAGCTGCAGGGTGCGGACGTGTACCGGGTGCTCGGCGTCGAACGCATCCCCGGCCCGGCGCTGCCGCGCCCGCCGGCGCGGGTGAACCTGCTGCATGCGATGCGCAGCGCCAGCGCGCGCATCGCCGCCTGCACCGATCTCGACGGCGCGGTCGACGCGGCGCTCGAAGCACTCGGCAGCGATTTCGCGATCGACCACGCCATGCTGCTGTTCGCCGAGGAAGCGTGCGGCCGGCTCTACACCGTGGCCAGCCGCGGATATGCGGTGAGCGGGGTGGGTTCCGAGATCGCCTTCGGCGATGGCGTGATCGGCGTCGCGGCGCAGTACCGCACGCCGATCCGCATCAACCACATGACCATGGAGTACAGCTACGGGCGCGCGGCGCTCGACGGCGTGAGCACGCCGGCTTGGCCGCTGGAAACGCAGATCCCCTTTCCCGGACTGCCGGAGCCGCACAGCCAGCTCGCGGTGCCGGTGCTGGCGCACGGGCGGCTGCTCGGCGTGCTGTGCGTGGAAAGCCCGCACGACCTCCATTTCAGCTACGACGACGAGGACGCGCTGGTGGCGCTGGCAACACAGCTCGGTTCGGCGATCCATGCGCTGCAGCAGCAGGCACTGGCCGAGTCCGCCACGGCCGGGCAGCCGGCTGCGGTGACGCCCGCGCCGCTCGGCCAGCCGCTGGAAGTGCGTCACTACGGCGCCAACAACAGTGTCTTCGTCGGCGGTGATTACCTGATCAAGGGCGTGGCCGGCGCGATCCTGTGGTGCCTGCTGCAAACACGCGCCAAGACAGGTCGCGAGGATTTCTCGAACCGGGAATTGCGCGTCTCGCCGGAACTGCGCCTGCCGGATATCTGCGACAACCTCGAAGCGCGTCTGATCCTGCTGCAGCGCCGGCTCGACGAGCGCAATGCCGGCATCCGGATGCGCAAGACCGGTCGCGGACTCTTCCGCCTTGAAGTGGCTCTGCCCCTGACGCTGATCGAGCTGTGACACCGCCGTGAACGAAACAAGGGGCGGCTGCTCACCGCCCCCCGGCGAAGCGGCGCGCCCTCAGGCCACCGCAGCGCCCCGGTGGCGGAACACGTTGATCGCGAAGGTGAGGATCGCCGCGAACATCACCACGCTCGACACCGCAACGAGCGGTTCGATCGCGGCCATGCCCAGCGTCAGAGCGGCCAAGCCCGCCATCATCACCGGCAAGGACAGGTTGTAGAGCCAGAAGTGGGCGCTCGCCGCACGCGTGCCGGCAGCTTGCGGAAACTGGCTGTACACCCAGCCGGTGAGCGCCAGCGACACCCAGCCCAGCAGGTTCAGGTGGGCGTGCACCGGGCGCAAGCGGAAGTCGTGGGTGGCGGCCATGCCGACACCGAGCCCGACGGCGAGCACGAAATACACGAGCGAAAGCAGGATCCAGCGTTGGGTGGAACGGTTCATTGAAGTCTCCCTGGGGTTACGTCTTGTCATTGGGTCGGCCCGCCGATGGGGGTGGCGGGCTCGACACGCTCAGATGCCGAGCGCGAGGCTGAGCTTGCGCCAGTCACGCCCACCAAGCAACGGCCTGATCAGGTTCAGGACACCCTCGAACATTTCCGCCGGCGCGGTTTGCCGCATGCCGCCGAGCATGCCGGCGCGCTCGCTCGGCGTCATGTGCGGCAGCATCCAGCGGATCGCGAGCTGCAGGTGTTCCGGCGACTCGTTGGCGATGATCGCGTGCTCGATCGCGCGAATCTCGTCATCGCTGTAGTGCGCCCACAGCACCGCGTTGTGCTCGCGCTCTTCCTTGCCCATGTGCTCGAAGTTGTGCGCGACAAAGTCCGACAACTGGCGGTAGAGGCCCTGGGCGGCCTGCTCGTTTTCAGGTACGCGTTCGAGCAGCCAGCGCAGCTGCGCGATCTCGTGTTCGTGCGCGACGTGCTCGGCCTCGACCTCGGCGCAGGCGCCGGGCTGGCGCGCCTGCATCGCGCTGTGGATATGGCGGTTCTCGTTGGCGAGGTGGTGGGTGCAGATGTCGAGCAGCGCGCGCACTTCATCGCTGACGACGGCGACCTCGGCGGCGTCGTGCGCGTCGAGCCGGCCAACGCGCACCAGCGTGTGCGCCATGAAGGCGCGCAGGCCCTTGTGGATGAAGGCGTAGATATCGTGACGGGGGGTTTGCATGATGGTCTCCTGCAGTCTCTCGGGGTAGGCCGGGTCGGGTGATCCGGCCATTGCAGGATAGGAAGGACAGCAAGCCGGCGTTGCTAAATCTTGGCTCCGGCAATCCTAAGAATTTCTTAGTTGCGGCGGGCGCGTGAAGCGCATCACGCGCCCGGCGGGGCTCACTTGAGGATCAGCTCCTGCGCCATCTGCGAGCCGAGCACTTCGCGCATCACGCCACGGTCAGCGCCGCCCTGCTCCATCTGTTTCATCGAGCCCATGACCTTGGCCGACACCGCCTCGTCATCCGCCACGCGATCGAGCGCCGCCCAGTTCGGATAGGTGGTGGTGAGGATCAGGTCGGGCTCGCCGGGGTTGCGCGCCGCGACCGAGTACACCGCGTAACCGGTGATCAGGCCCGCCTTCTTGCGCGCTTCCATCAACGCCTTGTAGGGGCCGGCGAGAAAGCTCATGTAGTCGCTGAACTTGCCCGGCTTGATCTTGATGAAGCTCTGCTCCATCACCGGGCCTTCCTTGTAACTCTTCTCCTGGGCCATCGCCGAAGCGCCTGCAAGGCTGAAAGCGACACATACCGCAAGGGTGCAGATCGAACGCATGCGAATTCTCCTTCTGTCGGGTCGGGGATCGGCCGGTCGGCCGATTCGTTGGGTATAGACGGCGACAGCGGCCTTGCAAAGTCGCGTATCGCGCGCGACGTCGGCATCCCGGGATATCGGTCGTTCAATGCATGCGGTGCGTGAAATCCGTCACGGGTTTCTGATGGCATGAGCCGCGATTCACCGGCACGTCACACGAGGTCGGCAGGCTCCGTCGACCCGCAGGGTGAAGTCGTGCGCGGGGCGCCACGTTGTCAGAAAACATTCCAGGATAGAGACCATGCACCAGAAGAAACTGCTCGCGGTATTGATCGCCGCGCTTGCGTCCCCCGCCTTCGCCAGCTTCGACCTGATCGCGACCGGCGACCTGACCGGCAGCAGCGCCGGCTCCTTCGCCGACCTCTCCGGCCTCACCGGCACGCTGGAAAATGGCGCCGCAGCGAACCTGCTCGGCGGCCTCGGTTCCGGCCTCGCGTGGGCCGGCGGCAATACCTTCATCGCGCTGCCCGACCGCGGCCCCAACGCCGTCAGCTACAACGCTGCGGTAGACAACACCACCAGCTACATCCCGCGCCTGCAGACGATCACGATGTCGCTGAACGCCTCGCCCGCGGGCAGCTTCACGCTGACGCCGACGCTGACCTCGACCACGCTGCTGTACAGCACGACCGCGCTGACCTACGGCAGCGGCGCTGGCCTGGGCGTTGGCAACGGCGCACCGGCCCGGAACACCGCCGACAAGTTCTACTTTTCGGGACGTTCGGACAACTTCGATGCGACGAAGAATTCGCTCAACCCGAACAACGCGCGCCTCGATCCGGAAAGCATCCGGGTTTCCAACGACGGCAAAAGCGTCTTCGTCTCGGACGAGTACGGTCCCTATGTCTATCAGTTTGACCGTTCGACCGGCGCCCGCATCAAGAGCTTTGCGCTGCCGTCTGAGCTGGCAGTCAGCAGGTTGAGCCCGATCGGTCAGAACGAGATCGACGGCAACGCCACCGGCCGCGTCGCCAACAAGGGCATGGAAGGCCTTGCGATCACGCCGGACGGCAAGACGCTGGTCGGCATCGTCCAGGCACCGCTGAAGCAGGACACCAACGGCAATGTGCGCATCGTCACCATCGACATCGCCAGCGGCACCACCAAGCAGTTCGCCTACAAGCTGAGCACCGGTTCGGGTGTGAGTGACATCGTCGCGATCAACGACCACGAGTTCCTGGTCGACGAGCGTGACGGCAAGGGCCTGGGGGACAACAGCACGGCCAAGGTCAAGCAGTTGTTCAAGATCGACATCACCGGCGCGCAGGATGTGAGCGGCCTCTCCGGCGACCTGTCGTCGAAAGCGGTGACCAAGTCGGCCGCACCGATCCTCGATCTGGTCGCGAAGCTCACTGCGGCAGGCGTCAGCGCCAAGGACATTCCGGCGAAGATCGAAGGCGTGTCCTTTGGTCAGGACATCGTCGTCGGTGGTCAGACCCGCCATACGCTGTACATCGCCAACGACAACGACTTCGTCAGCACGGTGACCGATTCGAATCACCCGGCTGGCATCGCGAACCCGAACAAGTTCTACGTGTTCTCGTTCACCGACGCCGATCTGCCGGGTTATCAGGCACAGCAGATCAGCGCCGTGCCGGAGCCGGAGACCTACGCCATGCTGTTGGCCGGACTCGGCATCATCGGCGTGAGCGCACGTCGCCGCGCCAAGCGTGGCTGATTCGAAGCTGCTTCAAGTCTTGGCTCCAACCGCCCCGCAAGGGGCGGTTTTCATTTGCTCGGCGCGAGGCCGTCGTCGCCCCAGCGCAGAAAGAGACGCCGCAGTTCGCCGCTGCGCTCAAGCGTGTGAAGGCCGGCCGCGATGCGCTCGGAAACGGGCGCCGACACATGACGACCGACCAGCAGGTAGTACGGCGTGCTGTCCATCACCGCCGGCAGGACTTTCACTCGCCCCTTGAAGGGTCGCAGTTCGTCCTTGAAGCCGGGGCTGCGGTAGTAGAAAAAGCGGCCACGCCCGGCGAGCAGCTTCAGCAGGTTTTCGCCGCTCTCGCGCCCGCTCGAATCCACTTTCAGCCCGGGCATCGCGGCGAGCCGGGTCGCCGCACCAAAGCCGAAATTCACCAGCACGATGCCTTCGTCCCCCAGCCTTCTGACGTCGTCCCAGTCATTGACGCGCACTGTGTCGTTGGCTCTCACCGCGAGCTGCCAATTCACCGTGAACAACACGACCGGCGGGATCGTGAAATGCGCCTGGCGCGAGGGCGTGATCTGCTGGCCGCAGGACACATCGAGGGCACCGACTTCGAGCAGCTTTTCGATGCGCGCCAGTGGCATCCAGTCGTCGGTGCCGGAGAAGCGCAGACCGCCATCGACATTTTCGAGCGCGCGCAGGATATCGACACACAGGCCGGTTACGCCGTCACGCTGCTCGACGAACTTCGGTTCGGAGTGCAGTTGCGCAGCGGTCCGCAGCACCGTTGTGGCAGCGGCGCTGGCCGCGCCGCTCGCGAGCACCGCCAGGGCGCCGGCCAGCGCAAGCCGCCGGATCGTGCTGAACCGGCTGCCTGGCTCAGTCGGGCACGTAGCGCGCGTAGATGCGCTTGAGCTCACCACTCTTGTCCAGTTTTTCCAAAGCCGCGACCAGCCGCTTGCGCGCCGGCGCCGCGAGTTGTTTCGATACCGCAAGGTACTGTGCGTCGTCCTTGAAGGAATGCGGCAGGATCACCACCAGGTCCTTGAGGTTCGCCTCGGCAATGTAGTCGATCAGGTTGAGATCGGCCTGGTAGTAAAAGCGCACGTTGTTCACGCCCAGCGTGAGCTTCTTGAGGATGCTCGCCGGGTCCTTGCTGCCGGCGTCGATCTTCAGGCCGCCTTGCTTCTCGAGGAACGCGACGTAAGCGGTGCCCTGCGTGGTGGCGATGGTGCCGTCGAGCTTGCGCAGGTCGTCGAAGCTCGCGATCTTGAGGCCCTTGTCGGCGGCCTTTACCGCGATCTTGTGCTGGAAACTGAAGACCTTCGGTTCGAGGAAGTCGAACTTCGCCTCGCGCTCGGGCGTGCGGATCAGGCCGACGAACAGATCGATGCGCCCCTCGGTCAGTGCTGCTTCAACCTCCGGCAGTGGCTTCAACTGATTCTGTCCGGAGATCTTCAGATCGGGGTCCACATGCATCAGCGCCTGGATGATCTCGATGCACACGCCGGGCCGGGCGGTATCCGCGGGATCGTATTTGCCTTTGGTGGCCGACTGGCCGAGGGTGCTCAGCTCGAGCGGTGCAGCGTTCGCCTGCGAAAACCAGCACAACAACAGCAGCAGAAGGGTGCGGCGCATGGTGTACTCCTTCGTGTCGGACTGAGAACGCAGCGACGCAGCGGGGCGCCGACTGCCGGTTTGATCGAGCTAGTGGCGATTTATCGTCCGGTTCAAGCGCAGCTTGAGCGTTTTGCCGCAGTTCAGGCGCGCAGCAGATCCGGCTCGCCCTCGATTTCGGCGGCGGTGCGCCCTGCCAGCGCGCGCAGCACCCGAGCCATCCCGGCTGCGGACGTAATCGGCGCAGTATGCTCCACCGCAAGCAGGCCGATCACCGCGCCATCGCGCCCCTTGAGCGGCTGGCCGACGTAGGCCTCGATTTCATTCGCGCCGGGGTAGAGCTCGACGATGTTGCACGGCACGCTCACCGCCTCGCCGCCCAGCACCGTATGGCACGGCAGTTCGCGGGTAAGGTAACGAAACGGCTGGGAAAGGTCTTCGCCGTCGGCGATCGCGAGCACCTGGGCGTGTTCGCGGCCTTCGCGCCGCACCGCGATCATCGCAAAGCGCACCTGCAGCACGCGTGCAAGCGCCAGCACCAGCGCCTGGAGGTAGCGGGCGCCGCGAAAATCAGCCGTGATTTCGGATATGCGCAGCAGACGACTGGCCGGCCAGTCATCGTTACGCAGTTCGGGGTCTTTGGTCATCGCCGGGCTCCTGTCGGACAAGGCGGCCGGTTGGCCCGCCAAGCATGACACGAAAGCAACCGGGCGAGGTTGCGATCAGCCCGGTGCGCTGAGGAAAGCCGCGATGGCCTGCTTCGCTTCGGGCGCCGGATGGACGAAATGCAGCCCCACCTTGAAACCGTTCTCGCGCCGGCTCAGCACGCTGTGCAACACGGTCGCCTGGATCTCGACCACGGTCGGCGCGCGCAGTTTGACCGGCAAGGAAATCCGGATCTTGCAGTTCATCTTCGCCGGCGGGTTGGCCGGTGCGACGATGGCCATGCCGCCGGGGCTGATGTCCAGGGTGCGCACCGCGATCGGCTGCCGCCCCGTCAGCAGGACGTAGGCCACGCTGTGGAAAGCCTTGCGGGCATGCTGGCGGCGTTCCTGGCTGGCGACGGCGGGGTTGTTCATGACAGATCGGGTACAGCGGGAAGATTGTGTGCTGCCCGAATTATCTGACCGCGGAGCGTCTTTCGCCAGCCTGCGCTGCGTCTAAGCGGTGAACAATCGTCACAGCGCGCCAGCACGCTGCCACACGCCGGACTACCAGACGTAGCCGACGCCCGCGATCACCGTCACCTCGTTGTCGTGCCCGACGATCGGGCTCTGCGCGGTGCCGCTGTCGAAGAACTCGACGTTGCCCGTCAGGGTTGCCATCCAGTGGCGGTCAAAGCGATAGGTGGTGACCAGACTCACCATCGGCGACCAGGTCGCACCGGTGTCGTGCTGCGGCCGGCCGGGCCGCGCCTCTTCGGCCGAAACGCCGCCAAAGTAGTAGTTGGCAAGCTTGCTGGAACGCCACAGCACGCCAAGTCCGGGCATCACCAGCAGGCGATCACGCACGACCGGAAAGTCCGACCACAGCAGGCACTCCTGCCCCTTGCTGGTTCCGCTGATGTCGGTGGCCGCGCGCATGGTCAGCAGCGCATAGGGCGTGATCAGGTTGGCGCCGATGCCCGCCTCCGGCTCCCACTCGCGCTTCTTCATGCCGGCGAGCTCCGGCACCTCGGCCGGGTCCAGATTTCCGAAGCGCACACGGCCGTATGCAAATGCCGCAAAGCCGCCATCGCGACGGAAGTAGTAGCGCGCCCGATCGCCGAGGTACATGAAGCGCTCGCCAAAATACACCGCACCCGGGATCAGCAGCGCCGTATCGTCCTGCCCCTGATAGCGGGCATTCGACCCGATGAACACACCCCCCAGCACCAGGCCCTGTGGCACTGGCGAGGCGTCACCGGCGCCGCTGAGCATGTCGAGCGAACCGAGGTCCGTTTCCGCCAGCGCAGGCATCGAAGCCAGCCCGAGGCACGACAGGGCGCAAGCCAGCAAGACGCTCAACAATGAACCAACACGACGGCCATGACGCGGCATGAAAAGCTCCTGATAAGGAATCAATGCCGCGAGTCTATCCGTCGCGTGCCCGTCGACCAATCGACCCGGTCAAACGCAGGGCGTTTAACGATGGACTGGGCCTGAGGGGATGGTCCCGATCTTGCCGGTGGCGAACGCGGGTTGACCACAAGCCCTTCGGGCAGTAGGGCCTCGCCAATCAGCCCTACGGCCCCTTGGTTTCTTTGAGGGAGCAACGCGCTGCGCTACCCTTGCTCCTTCCTCTTGGCAGCGAAACCGCCAATCAAAGCGCCGCCGCAAAGGAGCATTAATGCGGCGCTTGGTTCGGGAACCGGTGCCGCAACGAGCGAAACGTTGTCGATGAAGACAGACGACGCATTGGCAAGATCGCCCCCCTCAATCACGCCAAATCCAACCGTCCAGGTACCAGTCTCTGGCACAACCATCGTCGTGTGGAGCCACGGCGTCCGGCCGTAATAGTTTTCGCCAAATGCACTGACTGTCTTCGAAACGAGTAACGGACTTGTTGAGTCAACGAGTGTCTTCACCAACTGACCGTGACTGAGCGAAGACAGTGTCGCGAAGGCGAAGTCGTGATACGTGGCGCCGCGATCGCTAGGTTCCCCGCTCCAAAACTTGAAGTCAAAATTGATGGAGTCTCCGGCCTTTGCCTCAATGGCTTGCCTGATCGCAGCGCCTTGAGAAGGCGCTGTTGTGGAACCCGACGCGGCAAAGGCCCCAGCACTTAGGCCGAGATGTGTTTCCAACAGTTCGACCGAAACGATTGAACTCGGGTTGCGCCGAATCCACCCTGCGGGGTTGCTACCGCTTCCTTCCCACTCCACTATCTGGCGCAAAAGCCCGTCCTGCTTCCAATCCGACTCGTGGCCTTGAAAATTGCCGTTCAATACATCTGCCTTCGCATTTACGGAGATGCCACACCAGATCAACACGATCATTGCTAAGAACGCGCTTCGCATATATCCCCCTTGGTTAAGTGCGTGATGCCACAAAGCAATATATGCACCATGCATTGCGCGATGGGAACAATGGAAGGGATACCGTTTGTCGAATCCGGTGTCGAAGTTTCCGATGTCAATATTGTCGACGCAGAAGCTTAAAAGGCTAGGACCGTCATAAGACCGGCGCCAGCCAGCGCGCCGCTTCCTCCACGCTCATGTGCTTCCTCTTCGCCCAATCTTCGAGTTGATCGCGGCCGATCTTCGGCACCGCGAAGTAGTGCGCTTCGGGGTGGCTGAAGTAAAAGCCGGACACCGCCGCCGCGGGCGTCATCGCGAAGGATTCGGTCAGGTGCAGTCCGGTCGCGCGCGGGGCTTCGAGCAGGTCGAAGAGCGGGCCTTTCTGGGTGTGGTCCGGGCAGGCCGGGTAGCCGGGCGCCGGGCGGATGCCTTTGTACTGCTCGGCGACGAGGGCCGCGGTGTCGAGCGACTCGTCGGCGGCGTAGCCCCAGTCGGACTTTCTCACCTTCTCGTGCAGGTACTCGGCGAAGGCTTCGGCGAGGCGGTCGGCCAGCGCCTTGAGCATGATGCCGCTGTAGTCGTCGTGCGCGGCGGCGAACTCTTCGAGCTTCTTCTCGATGCCGACCCCGGCGGTGACCGCGAAGCCACCCAGCCAGTCGGGCTTGCCGCCCTCGGGCGCGAGGAAGTCGGCGAGGCACCAGTGCGGCTTGCCGTCCGGGCGCTCGTGCTGCTGGCGCAGCTGCGGCAACAGCTGGCGCACCGCGCTACGTGACTCGTCGGTGTAGACGACGATGTCGTCGCCGCGACGGGCTGCCGGCCAGATGCCGAAAACGCCGTGCGCGGTGAGCCAGCGGCCGTCGATGATCTTCTTCAGCATCGCCTGCGCATCGGCATACACCTGCCGCGCGGTGACGCCGACCACCTCGTCGTCGAGGATGGCCGGGAAGGGGCCGGCGAGATCCCAGGTCTGGAAGAAGGGGCCCCAGTCGATGTACTCGGCGAGCTTCGCCAGATCCATGTTGCGCAGCGCGCGCAGGCCGGTGACGTCAGGCTTCGGTGGCGTGTAGGCATCGAAGTCGAGCTTCGCATGGTTGGCCGCAGCCGCGGCGTAGGGCACCAGCTGCACGCCGCGCTTCTTGCCGTGCTGTTCGCGCACCTTCTCGTAGTCCTCGGCAACTTCGGCGACGAAGGTGTTGCGGTGGTCGATGGAGAGCAGCTTGGTGACCACGCCGACGGCGCGCGAGGCGTCCGGCACGTAGACCACCGGGCCTTCGTAGTTCGGTGCGATCTTGATCGCGGTATGCGCGCGGCTGGTGGTGGCACCGCCGATCAGCAGCGGCACTTCAAAACCTTGGCGCTGCATCTCGGCCGCGATGTGGCTCATCTCTTCGAGCGAAGGCGTGATCAGGCCGGAGAGGCCGATCGCCTGCGCGCCGTGTTCGCGCGCGGCGTTGAGGATCTTCTCCGCCGGCACCATCACGCCGAGGTCCACCACGTCGTAGCCGTTGCAGCCCAGCACCACGCCGACAATGTTCTTGCCGATATCGTGCACATCGCCCTTCACGGTGGCGATGACGATCTTGCCTTTCGCGGCAGCGCCGGTGCGCAGCTTCTCCGCCTCGATGAAGGGGATCAGGTGGGCGACGGCCTGCTTCATGACGCGGGCGGACTTGACCACCTGCGGCAGGAACATCTTTCCGGCGCCGAAGAGATCGCCGACGACGTTCATGCCGTCCATCAGCGGGCCTTCGATCACCGACAGCGGCGGCTTGCCAGCAGCTTCGAGCGCAGCGCGCGCTTCCTCGGTGTCGGCCACCACGTAGTCGGTGATGCCGCGTACCAGCGCGTGCTTCAGGCGTTCGCCGACCGGCTGCTCGCGCCACGCGAGATCTTCGACGCGCTCTTTCGCGGAGCCCTTCACCTGCTGCGCGTACTCGACCAGCGCTTCGCCCGCGCCCGGGTGGCGGTTGAGCACTACGTCCTCGACCAGTTCGCGCAGCTTCGGTTCGAGCTCGTCGTACACGCCGAGCTGGCCGGCGTTGACGATGCCCATCGTGAGGCCCGCCTTGATCGCGTGGAACAGGAACACGGTGTGGATCGCCTCGCGCACATGGTCGTTGCCACGGAACGAGAAGGACACGTTCGAGATGCCGCCGGAGGTCTTGGCGTGCGGCAGGTTCTGGTGGATCCAGCGCACCGCCTCGATGAAGTCGACGCCGTAGTTGTCGTGCTCGGCGATGCCGGTGGCGATGGCGAACACGTTCGGGTCGAAGATGATGTCTTCGGGCGGGAAGCCAATGCCGGTGAGCAGCTTGTAGGCGCGCTCGCAGATCTCGATCTTGCGCTGATAGGTGTCGGCCTGGCCCTTCTCGTCGAAGGCCATCACCACGGCGGCCGCGCCGTAGCGCATCACCAGCCGCGCCTGTTCGAGGAACTTCTCTTCGCCTTCCTTCATCGAGATCGAGTTGACGATGCCCTTGCCCTGCAGGCACTTGAGTCCCGTCTCGATCACTTCCCACTTCGAGGAATCGATCATCACCGGCACGCGGGCGATGTCAGGTTCCGAGGCGATCAGCTTCAGGAAGCGTTCCATCGCCGCCTGCGAGTCGAGCATCGCCTCGTCCATGTTGATGTCGATGACCTGCGCGCCGTTCTCAACCTGCTGGCGGGCCACCGCCAGCGCGTCGTCGAAGCGGCCTTCGAGGATCATCTTCGCGAACACGCGCGAGCCGGTAACGTTGGTGCGCTCGCCGACGTTCACGAACAGCGAGTCGTCGGAGATCGCCAGCGGCTCCAGGCCAGAGAGGTGCATCACATGCGACTTCTTCGGCCGGTAGGCGGGCTTCACGCTAGCCACCGCTTCACCGATCGCCTTGATGTGATCCGGCGTCGTGCCGCAGCAGCCGCCGACGATGTTCACGAAACCGCTCTGCGCCCATTCGCCAACCTGGCGCGCCATGTTCTCCGGCGTGTCGTCGTACTCGCCGAAGGCATTCGGCAGGCCGGCGTTGGGGTGGGCCGAGCGCCAGGTCTCGGACACGCGCGCCATCTCTTCGACGTACTGGCGCAGCTCCTTCGCGCCCAGCGCGCAGTTGAGACCAATCGTCAGCGGGTTGGTATGCGCGAGCGAATCCCAGAAGGCCTCGGTGGTCTGGCCCGAGAGCGTGCGGCCCGAGGCGTCGGTGATGGTGCCGGAGATCATCACCGGCCAGCGGCGGCCGGCTTCGTCGAAGAAGCGTTCGATCGCGAACAGCGCGGCCTTGGCGTTGAGCGTGTCGAAGATGGTCTCGACCATCAGGATGTCGGCGCCGCCTTCGACCAGGCCCTTGGCCGACTCGATGTAGTCGGCGACCAGCGCATCGAAGGTGATGTTGCGGAAGCCGGGGTCGTTCACATCCGGCGACAGCGACGCGGTGCGCGAGGTCGGGCCGAGCACGCCGGCGACGAAGCGCGGGCGCCCGGTCTTCGCGGCGAACTCATCGCACACTTCGCGCGCGAGCCGCGCACCGGCGACGTTGAGCTCGTAGGCCAGATCCTGCATGCCGTACTCGCCCTGCGACACGCGCGTGGCGTTGAAGGTGTTGGTCTCGATGATGTCGGCGCCGGCATCCAGATACGCCGCGTGGATGCCGCGGATGATCTCGGGCTTGCTCAGCAGCAGCAGGTCGTTGTTGCCCTTCACGTCGCTCGCCCAGTCGGCGAAGCGCGTGCCGCGGTAGTCGGCCTCCTGCAGCTTGTGCTTCTGCACCATCGTGCCCATCGCGCCGTCGAGCAGCAGGATGCGGGTTTCGAGCAGGTCGCGGAGTTCTTCGGTACGGTCGGCTTGCATCATCGTTCTCGTCTGTCGTGTCGCATCGCCGGTGTGCGGCGGCAATGCCGAAATCTTGGGGGGCAGAAGGCGCGTCAGCGGCTCTGCATCAGGGTGTTCATCATCAGGCTGGCGATGGCGTCAGCGTCCGGGTTGTCCTGCTGGCCGAGGGCGCTGACGACGCGCAGTCGATCGGCCGGCGACTTGTTCTGCGACAGCTTGAACTTGGCCTCGACGCGCTGCATCTCAAGCGCGAAGCAGTGGATGTGGGCCAGCATGCCGGCGCGCTCATCTCGCCGCATGTGCCGCGTACCCGCCTCGCCGAGCGGATCGGGGTCGAAGGTATCGACCAGGTGGTCGAGCATTGCCTGCGCGGCCTCGCCGTCGATCACGCGCACCTTGGCATGCACATGCACCGTCGCGTAATTCCAGGTCGGCACGCCGGCCTGTTCGTACCAGGTCGGTGACACATACACATGCGGGCCGTGGAACACCGCGGTAACGGTGGCGCCTTCAGCTAACAGCGCGGCGTGCGGATTGGCACGCGCCACATGCCCGACCAGCGTGCCGGTGGCGTCGGCCACCAGCGGCAGATGGGTAATCACCGGTTCGCCGCCAGCCACGCTGATCAGCGTGGCAAACGGGTGCTGCGCGATCAGTTGAACGATCGCGTCGCGGTCCGGTGCGGCAAAGTGGTCGGGAACGTAGAGCGTCATCGCGGCCCTGAAAACAGAAAACCCGTTCGGCCTCGGCGGCGGAACGGGTTCTTGTGAAACGCGTCTCGCTTTAGCTGATTTCGGCCCGGTCGGGGTCGGCGCCCAGCAAGCTGAGGTCAAAGCGGCGCAAGGGGTGGCAGTTTGTTGCGACCCTGCAAAATTGTCAAGAATCCTGAGGATTCAGGGACTTGTGTGGCGGCGGCGCAAGCTGCCGGGCGCCGGCATTCGGGTGGTAGCTCGCCCGCACGGGGCCTTGTCGGTCGCCCTGCTCGGGCGCAGCATAGGCCATCGTCACTCGCCGCTGCCGGAGCCCCCATGACCCCCATCTACCTTGGCCTGACCCTGTTCTTCGTCGCCCACCTGTCGAGCGTGCTGCCACCGATGCGTCAGCAGATCGTCGGTCGCATCGGGGTCAACGCGTGGCGCGGCGTGCATTCGCTCTTGTCGCTTGCGGGTCTGGTACTGGTCGGCATGAACTGGGCGCAGGCCCCCGCTACGGCGGTATTTGCGCCAAGTCCGCTGGCCTGGATGCTGGCGCCGTGGACGAACACGCTGGCGCTGATCCTGTTCGTCGCGGGCGGGTTCAATTTCCCCGGCTACCTGCGAGCACGCCTGCATCACCCGATGGTGATCGGCGTGCTGATCTGGTCATTGACGCATCTGTTCGCCAACGGCGGCTTGCGGGAAACCGTGCTCTTCGGCTGCTTCGCGGCCTATTCGGCGTTTGCGCTGATCGTGGCTGTCGTCTTCCGCAAGCGCGCCACGGTAACGCCCGCACTGGGCGCCGACCTCAAGGCGGCAGCGATCGGGCTGATCGCCGCCGGTGCGGTGATGCACGGCCACGTCTGGCTGTTCGGCGTGCCCGCGCTGATGCCGCACTGAGGTCGCGCTGGGGCGCGCCGGCGCGCCTCAGACGCGGAAGCGCGAGGTCACGCTGTCGAGTTCGGCGGCGGTCTGTTCCAGCGCCTGCGCAGTCTGGGCTGCAGAGCTCATCTCCGCCGCGGTTTCCTCGACCTGGTGCGCAATGCGATCCACTTGCTGCGCGAGCAGGCTGCTGGCCTGGCTCTGTTCCCGCGTGGACGACGCGACATCGCGCACCAGCGCCTCGGCGGCCTGCGCGCCGGCCGCAATCCGGCTCAGCGTATCGGCCGCCGTCGCCGCCGCTTCGCGCGCCTTGTCGGCCAGCGGCAGCGCGTGATCCATGGTCTGTGCAGCGTCCAGCGTATCGCGCTGGATGCGCTCGACGACGTGCGAGATTTCCGAGGTGGCCGTTTCGGTGCGGGCCGCGAGCTTGCGCACCTCATCCGCCACCACCGCAAAGCCCCGCCCGTGTTCGCCGGCACGCGCCGCCTCGATCGCCGCATTGAGCGCGAGCAGGTTGGTCTGGCCAGCGATATCCTTGATCACCTGGGCAATCCGCGAGACTTCCTCGGCATTCTTTGCCAGCGCGCGCACCTGCTCGGCCGCGCCACCCAAGGTCGACGCCATGGTGCCGATGTCGTCCGCTGCCACGGAAACCTGGGCCTTACCCTCGCTCGCCAGCCCGGCCGCGTCGCTGGCGTGGCGCGCGGTTTCGGTGGCGTTGTCGGAGATGTGATTGATGGACACGGTCAGCTGCTCCATCGACGCGGCCATCGATTGGGTGCTGTCGGTCTGTTCGGCGGCCGCGCCCGCCACGGTGGTCGACGCGGTGTTGATCTCCTTGGCCGCGCTTGTCACGCGGGCAGCACCGGCGCCGATCTCACCGATCACGTCATGCAGCTTGCGCACCAGACGATCAAGCTCGCCGAGCAGGCTGTCGCCGCGCGCATTGTCGAGGCTGACCGTGAGGTCACCATTTGCAACCGCGCGCATCACCGCCACCGCCTTGACCGGCTCGCCGCCAATGTCGCGCAGCACCGCCCGCACGACCGCCGTCGCGACAAGCCCGACCAGCACCAGAATCACGACGATCGCCGCCAGTACCTTCACCAGTTCCTGCTGGAACACGACATCGAGGTCATCGACGTAGAGGCCGGTACCGATCGCCCAGTCCCAGGGTTCGAAATAGCGCAGGTACTGCAGCTTGGGCAATTGTTCGGTGCCACCGGGCTTGACCGTCAGAGTATCGGTGAAGCCGCTCTTGTCGAGCGCGGCGGTGACCATCTTGCGTACGGTGTAGACGCCGGACTTGTCCTTGCGATCCCAGTGGCTCTTGCCTTCGTATTCCGGCCGGATCGGGTGGGCCACCCCATTGCCCTTCGAGTCGTAGACGTAGAAGTATTCCTTGCCCTGGTAGCGCATCGACTTGAGCGCCTGCTTGGCGAGTTCCTGCGCCTGATCCTTCTGCAATTCGCCCTTTTCCACCCGCGCCTGCAATCCGGCGACGACGCTGTAGGCGATGTCGACGGCCGAAGTCAGTGTGAGCTTGCGGTCTTCGAGCAACTGCGTGCGCAGATGAACGATCTGCAGGGCGGCAAGAAACAGCATGCCGAGCAGGGCGACCGCGACGAGCACCATCAGGCGGGTTTTCAAGCTGAGTCTGGCGAACATGGGCGACCTCCGGTCTTTCGGCGCTCACCCCTGCAGAGCGCAATGCAGGGCTGGGTAGAGTCTGGTTAACGGCCTGATGGGCGCCGGGCTTGAGCGGGAGACGACACCACCCGGCGCAGCCTGCGTTAGAGTGGCGGCCGCCTTTCGTTCCCGCTTGCGCCATGAAGCTCTATCTCGCCGGCCCCGATGTATTCCGCTCCGATGCCCTTGCCTGGGCCGACACCGCACGCGCCCTGTGTGCCGCGCACGGACATGAGGCACTGGTGCCGCTCGATGGCGACGCCATCGATGCGGCGGGCATCTATGCGGCGAACGTTGCAATGATCCGCGCCGCCGATGTGGTGATGGCCAACCTGATGTCCTTCCGTGGCGTGGAGCCGGACTCGGGCACCGCCTTCGAGGTGGGTTTTGCCAGCGCGCTCGGCAAGCCCGTCATCGGCTACCTGCCGGACGCCGCGGTGCTGCGCGACCGGGTCGCGCAAGGATTCGGCCCCTTGCGCCAGACGGAAGACGGCGCGCTCGACCGCAACGGCCAGCGGGTGGAAGATTTCGGCCTGCCGCTGAACCTGATGCTCGCGATTGCTGCGCGAATCGTCGTGGGCGATCTCTCTGACGCGCTCGCCGCGCTTACGCGTTTCGTTCCGCACGACTGAGCCCATCGCGGGAATGTTGACGTTCCGCTTTGCGTCGTCATGTGAGGGGATCAGAATCGGGCTTCCACAACTTCGCATAGGCCCCCGCCATGGATGCCCCGAAGACCGAAGTGACCCGCACGCTGCTTGCCGTCATCACGATCGCCTTCCTGATCTTTGCCTCGCTGTGGGTGCTGCAACCCTTCATCGGCGGCCTGATCTGGGCAACGATGGTGGTGGTGGCGACCTGGCCGCTGATGATCGGCTTGCAGAAACGCCTGTGGGGGCGACGTAGCCTCGCCACCGCGGTGATGGTCGGCGTCCTGCTGCTGGTCCTGTTCGTGCCGCTGACGATCGCGATCACCACTGTCGTTACCAACGCCAACAAGGTCGCAGAACTCGTGCCGCGCCTGCAGGACGCCACCGTCCCGGCACCGCCGGCCTGGCTGGCAACCGTGCCGCTGGTCGGCGAGAAACTTTCCGCAACGTGGCAGGGGATTACCGAAAGCGGCATCGCACCGATCCTCGCAACGATCAAGCCCTACGCCGGCACCGCATTGAAGTGGACCGCCTCGCATGCGGGCAGCCTTGGCCTGGTCGTCATCCAGTTCCTGCTCACCGTCGCGATCGCCGGCATCCTCTACAGCACCGGCGAACAGGCTGCGCGCGGCGTCCGCGGGTTCGCCCGCCGCCTTGCCGGCGACCAGGGCGACCGGGTGGTGATCCTCGCCGGCCAAGCGATCCGCGGCGTCGCAATGGGCATCGTCGTGACCGCGCTGGTGCAATCGACCCTCGGGGGGCTCGGCCTGCTGATCTGCGGCGTGCCGTTTGCCGGACTGCTCACCGCCGTCATGTTCATGTGCTGCCTCGCGCAGATCGGCCCCATCCTGGTCCTCGCCCCGGCGGTCGGCTGGCTTTACTGGACCGGTGACACCACCTGGGGCACGGTGCTGCTGGTGTGGACCCTGGTCGTCGGCTCGCTCGACAACATCCTGCGCCCCTGGCTGATCAAGAAAGGCGCCGACCTCCCGCTGCTGCTGATCTTCGCCGGCGTCATCGGCGGCCTGTTCGCCTTCGGCCTGGTTGGCCTCTTCATCGGCCCAGTCGTACTCGCGGTGACTTACACCTTGCTGGATGCGTGGATCGGGGATGCGTGGCCGGCAAAGGACGAAATCTGATTTCACGCTCATCCATTCACCAGAAAACAAACGAGCACCCGAGGGTGCTCGTGCTTTATCCGACCAGTGCGCTATTCGTACCGAAAGAAGCACACGAGCCAAGTCTGTCTAGTCCTCAAATGATTCCTTCGCGATTTCGCTCTTAAAGATGAGCTTGAGGGAGCTGCCGTTCCACAGATAGTAGAACTTGCCCTCGTCCTCGTCGTTCTTGCGCCCCGTGACGATGAATAAGCGGCTTTCGACACGATAGGCCAATCGATCTTCTCCGTTGCCCATGACGCCGGCGACATACTCCAGATCCGGCACCGTATAGACCTTGCCATTGCGTTTGTTGATGATCGCAAAGCCGTGGCAATCGGTACCGCATCCCCAGGTCGCAACCCGATAATGGCCGGCAAAGTCTGGGTCCTGGCGAGACTGCTGAGTGATGACCGTCCGGTACTTCTTGGCAAGTTTGGTTTGTAGGACGAGGGTGACCGATGGGAACAGTCGGCTGTGTTCGACCACAGGGTAGTCATCAAAAGACGGGGCACACTTTGCCGCGCCACAATCGGTAGCGGAAGCGCAATCCGGTGCGGCGAACGCTATCGCGAGTGCGGCAAATACGGTGAATTCCCTATTCATGTTTTTCATACAGCCGCTCGCCTTCCGGTGATAACCAGAACCGTGTTTGCCCAATCGTCGTCCCTCGTGAGCCGCGACCACCGCGGAAGTTGTCAAAGAGGTAGTCGCTGTTCGGACCTGCCTTGAGGAATTCCCGAACCGCGTCAATGGCCTCTTCAAGATCGAAGCACTCAGGCTTTGACAGTGATTCATAGGTGTCCGGGTCGGAGCCCGAGAATTTCGGTGTCCCGCTGTAGACCGATTCGAACTGCCCTTTGGCTTGGCAAACGTCAGTGAATGTTTGGGGCGCGTGGCGATTTGGGTAACCCATCCGGTTGAGCCGGAAATGCTTGACGTTCAGAATCGCGGCCTTTTCCTTCATCCGTTCGTCCCGATCTGTAACCTTGGCAGAGCCCGACGACTCGGCGTAAAGAACTCGTGCGACGAAATTCAAATCTGCACCAGTGAACACAAGGCTGCTTGTTCGTGCGGGTGCATTGGCGATCTGATAGGTCTTTGTCAGATCAAACCATGCGACATGGCAAACGGTAACGACAATCGGACTTTTGTCACTTTTCGCGGTGAGTTGGCCATTCTTGATGATGAGCATGGTGCTCCGTCGAGTCGAGTTGCGCGATTAGTCAGTAGATAACAAGAACAGAGAGCTGTGATGGCGAGAGCACCTGCGTGGTCGAAACCGACGGCAACCCCAGCTGACCCGTCCCGGAGTAGGCATTGCAGGTCAAGGAAGCGCTTGCGCGTTTACTTCCACTGCCTTTCGCCTGCAAATCAATGCTGAGATCGACATCGGACGCTTGTGCATTCGCGACCTTCACCGGAATCGTGTAGACCTCTACGTTTCGATACTCTGGAGACGATGGTTCGAGCTCTGCCAGTGCTTCCCCGACTTGTTTTGGGTTGCCGCAATGCTGGAGGATCAATGATTGCCAATCGCTTCCCCCAACCTTGACCGGGCGGAACGCCGGCCTCACTCGATAACGCAGCCCGAGTACCGTTTCGCGCTGGACCGAAAGTCGAATTAGCCATGAACGCGTGACCTGGAGCTGCCAGATCGGCAGTCCAGCCCGAAATGCCTCTGCCGGCAATTGCTTCTGAGCGACCCTCTTCGCTATCGCGCGTTCGTCCGTCTTAACGTCTTCTCGTGCTACCAAGTAGGGGTCTATGGCGCTACGACGGAGCGAGGCGGCAATTTCGTCACCGTCGAGTAGAGCAGAAACTCTGGTTCGCGGTATCTGCGGTTTGCCATCGACCTTTAGCGCTACTTCTGGAAAATGCAGGTCGTTGTATTCGGCGGCTGCGCCTTGCCAACCGAATGGCGCGAGGTAGCTCGATAGCTTGAATGACTTTGGCTTTACCGTCGAGTTTTGCAGCGTGTATTCGATAACGACGCTTTCGGCAGAAAGCCTGACGTTTGTGGCCTTGAGGGAAATGCCTTCGGGCAGGGTGCCGACGAGCGCCGGAAAAACCGCGCCGGATTCCGACTCCCATGCAATTGCAGGCCCTGCTGCGAAGAGCATATAGCAGAGGGCCGTACTAATGCCCTGTCGCATCATTTGCATCCGGCCTCTCCCGGCAGAAAGAAATACCTGAACACGCGATACTTATCACCGCGAAACGTTGCGATGTTGTATGGGCCATACGGCACGTTGCGCTTTGCGTTGAATGCTGTGTACATATTGTTCTGTATGGCCTTGCCCGCTTTCATGACGCCGGTTTCGCGTTTAGGGTGCCCTTCCGGAAAGGGCGCAAAGATCGCCATGTGTCCAGTCCAGAACAACACGTCACCTGCTTGCATCGGTTGTGTCGCGGGATCAATTTCGCGGAAACGATTTGTCTCTGTGACGTAGGCTACGAAGTCCGCTGTCATCCTGTAACCATAGGGAAAACCGGCCTCGGTATAGATCTTGAATGTGGTGCCGGAACAGTCTCCTACTATCCCTTTTTCAGAGCGGGCGCCGACCATCTGGTAAGGCGTTCCCTCCCATGTTGCTGCGACTTCCACGATCTTCCAGCCTTCGGCTTCAGAGAGATAGCGCCCGACGGTGCACTCCTTTCCCTGAGTGTTAGACCGTTCGCTGGTGACCGATCTTGCGATAAGTGTTTCGGCCATCAGTCGCCTCCTTCGCCGTTCGAGTGTTCGTGGGGAATGAAAAGGAGTTCGACGGACTCGATGGCGTCATTCTTGTATAGGCTTGTGCGACCTTGGTCATCGGTTACACCATCGATCAATGCACCACCCTCGGCTCTAATGCGATAAGTCATGTTGGCTATCGGTTGCCCGATGGGGTCAGTCAGTATGAAGTGCTCATCAAACACTTCATTCACGAGTTCGAACCGTGCAATCTGATCGATGAAGCCTTCAAGTATTTTTGTTTCGCCATTTGGTCCTGTCACACCCTCGATCGCGACGTTGCCCGACTTTGCCCTATAGCGGCGATTGGCAATAGGTTCGCCCTTATGTGACTTCAGCACGAAGTAACGATCACCTTCTTCTCCGTTGCTCTTCGGCATGCATGGCAACTCGCTGCTCGCTCTCGCCCCCCCAGTCAAGTTCTTCTGACTCGCCTTGAGCTTCACGCTGCCTGGTGCGGTGAGGGTGATGTTGCCGCCTTCGATCTGGATCGCGGCACCGGCGGCGGTGAGGTGGACGTGGCTCTTGGCGCTGATCTGCACGCTGGCGTGCGTGCTGGAGAGGGCGACCTGCTTTTGCGCGGCGACGGTGGCGGTGTTGTCGTGGGCGTGCGCGGTGACTTTTCCGGCTACCGCGTGCAGTTTGATGCCAGCGTCAGTGATCGGGCGGGTGGCATCGGCTTTCTTGCCAACGGTGTAAAGCACGAGGCCACCGCCACTGGCCCAGCGGATCGCTCCCTGCGCGGCGGCTTCGAGGCTTTGGCCGGCGGTGACGATGAGGTGATTGGCAACCGCGGTACTGTGCGCCGGCGTGGCGAACGCGATGCTCGCCTCGCCAAACAGTGAGAGGTGCGGCGCAGCCCAGGCGGCGGCGGTTCCGGTGCCGCCGGCGATGCCGGCGGGACTTTGCCCGCAAGCAGTGGTTTCAGCCAGATCCTTGGTCTGACTTGTGCAGCCCGCGAGCGGCGGCAGTTGCTTGGGCTCCGACGGGTCTTTCGGCAGTTTCGCGCGAGAGGTGCTCGCCGCCTTGGCGAGGGCTGTCGCAAGCTCACTGCTGCTCTCCAGCACTGCGCTGGCACCACTCGCATCGACATGCGACGCACCGCGATGGCCCGCTTCGCCGGCCGAGACTTGCAGGCCCTGCCCGGCACGCACGGCGCCGGCAGCGCTCGTGGCCAGTTCCGCACCATGACCACGCGCCGCTTCGCGCGCGTTGTCGGTCTGCGCGCGCAGGTGCCCCAGTTGCAGGCGGCTGTCGAACTGGGTCGTGGAGAGGCGCAGGCCGTCTTGCCCCGGCGTGGCGTCAAAGATCAGCGCGTTGTGGCCGCCGGCGCGGGACTGGCTCGCTGCTAGCGCTTGCGTTTTGATGCCCGAGAAGACCGGCTTGTGCGCGTGGGCCCCTGTGGTGCCAGGAAACCACGCGGGCGCGTTGCCGGTCGCCTTGGCCGCACCGGCGGAAACTGCATTGCCTTGGGCGTTTTCCTGCCCACGTCCGTTGTAGGCAAGCCCGACCACCACCGGCCTGTCGATGTCGCCTTCAGAGAATTCGACCAGCACTTCCTGACCTATGCGCGGCGTGAAATGCGCGCCCCAGTTGTCACCCGCCAGCGCGCTGGCGACGCGTACCCAGGTGCCGACGCTTTCATTCGCGGCCGCGTTGTCATCACCGCTGGGGTGGGGCTGGCGGCTGTGCGACTGGCTACCGCGCAGCCAGGGCAGCTGGATCTTGATGCGGCCGTCGCGGTCGGCGAGGAGGGGGCTGCCCTGGCTACCGACCACGATAGCGGTGTGCGTACCGCGCATCGTGGGCTTGGGGTGGATGCGTGCGCCGTGTTCGTCGCGGTCGAGCGGCCGGTAGGGCGTGTCGGCCGGGATCGCCAGCACGCCGTTCTGGTACAGCGGCGTGTCACTGTCGTTGCGGACGCTGCCGGCATGGGCGGGCAGGACGCCGAGCAGTGCTTCAACCTGGGCCAACACGTCGGCAGAGAGGTTGTTTCGCGCGCGATGTTCGACTTCGAGGATCGCGAGTTCGACACCGGCCACATCGTCGGGCCGGCCGAGCGGGGAGTCCGTGAGCAGGATGCGTTGGGCGGGCGCGAGACGGCGTACGCTGCCGCGCAGCCGGTATTGCAGTGCGCGCGCTTGCCAGGCCTGCAGCTGCCGTGTGGCGTAACGATCGCCGTCTGACTCAGTGGCAAAGCTGTAGAGCCCCGGCGTGTCGTCGCGCGGCAGATCAAGCGGTGCGCTGCTGGCAACTGCCGTTTGAGCAACGATGCGTTGATGCGCGCGGTAATCCCAGCTTGCGATGCGCACCCCCGTGGGGACGCAGCGCGCAATCGGCACCGCGCGCTGCACCGTATCGCTGCGCTCGGTGGCGGCGGCGCGGTGGAAGCGGATGCGCTCTGGCTGCGCAAAGGCACCGTTGTGATCGGCAATGACAAGTGTGTGCGCATCGGCCGCGTGTTCGAACCAGTAGAACAGCCCCTCTTCAGCGAGCAGGCGTTCGACGAAGGCGAGGTCGCTTTCGCCCGCCTGGACACACAGGCTGCGCGGCAGCAGCTGGTCGGGTTCCGCCAGGTCCCAGCGCCATTGCGGCGCCAACGCGCCTTGACCCTGCCAGCCGCTGAAGATGTCGTCGAGGATCGCGACGACGTTCTTGTCCTGGAACGCCCAGCTGTCGCGGTTATGGCCCAGGAAGGCCAGCCAGGGCTGCACCCGCATGCGGTAGCGGGCGAAGCCACCGTCGGCGCCGAGGATGCCGAATCCGGTGACATGACCATGAAAGGGCCGCTCGCGCGGGCCGGCCGTGCCATCGGTCAGCAGGTACAGCGATACCGCTTGCCCGACCAGGCGCTTGTGCGCGATGTGTGCATCTTCGCTGAGCAGATGCAGGTCCAGCTCGAATCCGCCGTTTCCGATTGACTCGCGGATGTGGGCGGTTTCCACCAGCAGGGCGTCGTCCCCAAGTGGCGTGGTCAGGCGCAGGAGCCGGTTCGCGTCTGAGAAGCTGCGCGACAGCAGAGCGGAGAGGCTGGGACCGGGCATGGGCGAATTCCGAACGCGGTGTTGTCTGGGTAGGCGGGGAGCATATCGCAATGGCATATCTGCGGCCGTGAAGTGCGGCCGCTTCCGGCCACGGTCGCGGCGGCCGGACGATCAGCATTGCGGGGAGTGCCGGGCGGCCCGGAATGATCGAAAGCGTGACGATCGCCTCACCGCGCATGAGGCCGGGCACATTCGGTCAAGGCATCCCGCGCATGCCGCCGGTATGATCCGGCGTTATTGCGTTCCGCCCCGGTCAATCGGCCGGGCGCACTTGGCAGAGGGTTATCGTGGGACTTTTCGATCAGCTCAAATCGATTCTCGGCAAGACTTCGCCGTCGCATCAGCCTGAGGCCGCACCGGAACCGGCGCCGGCCAACGTTGCGCCGCCCGCGGATCGGCGCGTGCGAGAACGTCACGATGCGCGGCCGGGGACCAGCGCGCTGATCGTCGATGATTCGCCAACCATTGTTGCCGCGCTGCGCAAGATGCTCAATTCGGCCGGTTACGTCACGCTCGAAGCGCTCACCGCCGAAGAAGGCATCGAGATCGCACGCGACCTGACGCCTGACATCATCTTCCTCGACATCGTGCTGCCCGGCATGAACGGCTTTGCCGCGCTGCGTACCTTGCGCCGCGACGCGGTGACCCGCGACATTCCGGTGATCATGATCAGCGGCAATGAGCAGGCGACCGAGCAGTTCTTCGGCACGCGCATCGGCGCCGACGACTTCATGAAGAAGCCCTTTTCGCGGCTCGAAGTTTTCGCCCGCATCGAACGCCTGCTGGATGCCGACATGGTGCCGCGTCGCGTCGTGACCAGCACCGGCACCACCGCTGCCGCGCCGGCGGGCAGCGGCGACTCAGCAGCCTGATCTCTGCTCCACCGCATTTCGAGGGGCCTTATGGCCCCTTTTGTTTTCGGAATCGGCTCCGCGTCACCCGCCACCCGCTTGCTGCCCGCCGGCCAGATGGGGCAGGCGTAAAATCACGGCAGTCCGCTACTTTCCTGCTTCACCGCAGTTGCCAGAATGTCTCGCCCGCTTCGCTCCCGCATCCTCCTTGGCGCGCTCGTCGCGTTGCTGCTCTTGCTCGCGGCGCTGCCGGTCGGGTTCCACTTTGCGGTTGCCCGACTGAAGAGCGAAGTGGAATCGGCACTCGGCGAGCGCAGCACGGTCGGCGCGATCGAGGTGGGCTGGAATGCGCTGACCTTGCACGACGTAGCGGTGCGTTCAGCACCCGACTGGCCCGTGCCTGAGGAACTGCGCGCACGCAGCATCCGTGTGTCGCCCTCGCTCCTGAGCCTGTTTTCCCACGACATCGTGATCCACGAAGTGGCGCTCGACGCCGCCTACCTGTCGATGCTGCGTACCCGCAAAGGCAACTTGCGCGTGTTGCCCGCAGTGCTTGAGGCGCCACACGACGAGGCAGACGAGAACAGCCAATCGGCGCCCGCGGCGGCGGCGCGACGGATCACGATTGAGGCGATCTCGCTGGCGGACTCGGCGCTCGACTACTGCGACGCCAGCGTCGCGCGCAAGCCGCACTGCATCGCGCTACGCGCACTCAACGGACGCTTCACCAGCCTCGCGCTACCAGCGCTGGATGCACACAGCGACCTGCATCTGGATGGCAGCGTCGAAGGGCCCCAACGCAAAGGCAGCCTGTCGCTGGATGGCGATATCACGCTCGCCACGCGCGACCTCGACCTGACGCTGAAGCTCGCCGGGGTCGATCTGCATACGGTAGAGCCTTACCTGATCAAGGCGGCCGAGACCGGCGTGCGGCGCGGCACGCTGGATCTGAACATTCACGCCAAAGTAGCGCGGCGCAAGCTCAATGCGCCCGGGCAACTGACGCTCAGCGACCTTGAGCTGGCCGAACATGGCAACAGCTTCCTGGGCATGCCGCGTTCGCTGGTGATCAGTTCGTTGAAGGATCGCGATGGCCGGGTTCGTGTCGACTTCTCACTGCAGGGCAACCTCGACGACCCGAAGTTCTCGCTCAACGAAATGATGGCGACGCGGGTAGCCGCCTCGGTCGCGCAAGGGCTGGGAATCAGCCTGCAGGGCGTTGTCGGCGGCGTCGGCAAAGCCGCCGGCGGAATCGGCGAGGGCCTCAAGAAACTCTTCGGTGGCTGAGCGACGGGCTCAATACGGCACCGCCCGGCGATCAGGCTTGTCTTCAAGAAAGCAGCCGTTGACTGCGCGTTTCACGAAATCCTGCGCGAACTCGTTGGCGACGACTTCGTTGAGATGCGTATCGAGCACCAGCTTGAAACAGACATCTGATCGACTTGGATGCGCCCAAAGAAAACGCCCGGGAAACCCGGGCGTTTGTATGTCTGGGATCCGTCGGACCCTCTCACTATCTGTGGCACCCGACAGTTCTGTTGGATGTCACCGAAAGTGCAACGTTGATCACTGATTTCATTTGGTTTTTTCGGTTTCTGTGTCACAGGGCGTTCCGTCTGCGCCACCATTAATGAAATTCCCCGAAAATCTGGGCACCGTTAGTGAAATTTTCCGAACGGCACGTCCGGAGACGTTTTCCACCGTCCCGTCGTGACGCTAACGCCAAGCGTGAGTCTCAAGATGACTTACCGGGTCGCCAGGTTGCGCTGAAGACCACACTAAGACAGCCCACCGTGAAGTGTTTGTCCTCTCGCGGTCGCCCACCTGAACTATGCTTTTCGCATACACAGGAGGCAACCCCTTGGACAGACCAACTTTCCACACGGCTTGGGCCGCGTTTCTCGAGATCAACGTGCCGGTCGATCAAGTCGGCAAAAAGATCGGCGGCAAGGTGCAACAGAACATCGAATCGGGCATCTTCCAAAATGCTTGCCCGATCCGGATGAGCTACGTCTTGAACAAGTCCGGACGCCCCATCACCCGAGGAGCCGGCTACGAGGTAGTGAGCGGCGCCGATTCCAGTCTGTATCGGTACCGCGTGAACGAGATGCTCGATTACCTCACGCGTACACTTGGGAAGCCTGACCAAACGGTCGCCTCCCCCCAACCTTCGGACTTCGCGGGCCTGCGAGGCATCCTCGTCGTCAAAGGCCACGGTTGGTCGAACGCCCGCGGGCATGTCACGCTCTGGGACGGCAGCCGGTGCTCGGATTCCTGCCATCTGATGCATGATCCTGACAATGGCCCGTTCACTCCAGAAACGGCCTCACTCTGGATTCTCCAATGACCCCAAGGATCATCGTCTGCCTGTGTTTGGCGACTTTAGGGACGACGACCACTGCTGTGGCCCAGGAGCCCACGACCGCCAAGTACTCCCAGAAGACTTTGCTCAAAAATTGGGCGCTCAGCCGCTGTCTCGCCCAGATCGCCCCGGACGAAGCGTCGCGCAACGACGCAAATGCCACCGCGGCGGCCTACCTGGAGTTTGGTCATCAGCCGATCGAGACCTACGAGGCAATCGACAAGCTAGTCGTGACGTTTATCAAGCGCGAGTACGCGGGATCGACCAAGTCCTCGTACAACTCGATGAAATGCATCGACCTGTTCCACAGTCGGGATCTTGATGCAATCGTGCGAACAAATGTCGGTGGGCCAAGACGCAGCAAATAGGCGCGACCGCAGAGGGGCATTGACAATGAAACAGCGGGCGGCAATCAACAATTGGCGCCAGCTACGTCACTCATTGTGACCCTGCGCAGTTCTGTAGCGAGACTCAATTGGTGGCACAGGCCCCCTAGCAGCCGCAAGGCCTACAGAGGATTCCGGAACCAAAAATTGGCACACATTTACCCAATTAGTGTCACACCGCTACCCGGTGGCGTAACTAGGGCTTCCGCACAAAAGCCAGGAGAATCAAATAGTTAAGTATTTATACGCCAACAAGCGTTTGCGCTCAAGCCCCCGGAGGCTGGGTATGCATATCGCAAGAAACCGGGCCTCATGAGCTGAGAACGCCTGTGTGCGGCTCTGACTACGCTGCCCAAGCGAGCTAGCAACACGCGTCTCCCCCGTCATTGGGGCGGTCTCAGATGCAGTCGGCAATCCAGAATCTGCTTGCTTCAGGGTGACGGAAACCGTGGAAGCTAGGAACACAAGAGCGCCCGACGACGGGCGCTGAAAGTCCAATACGTTCGCTGGTCTCTTGTAACGCTACGAGGCACCGCTCGTTCTAATCGACTGTCTAGGCGAACGCATCCACTGCTCTTGCAGAGCCGACCACGTAGAGGAGTGACTTCGCGCGAGTGGCCCCAACGTAAAGGTATTCCCACTGTTTCTCGTCAATAACCTCGTCGCCGACCCAAAGGATGACCACCGGCGCCTCCAAGCCCTTGAAACGGCCCACAGTGTCGACGAGTACTGCTCGATGCGGTCCCGGGGCCTCAATAGTCCAAGAGTGCCCACCCGATAGCTTTTGGTCCTGAAGCAATCCATACAATCGAGCCTTCGGTCGCTTGGCCAACAGAACCGCAATTTCAGTTGGTTGGACCGCATCAGCGAGAAGCTTTTTCACGACGCTTGCTATTGCAACCGCTTGTTGGCCGTCGTCGTCGGCGGCCATTCGAGTGACGGGGTCTCCAAGCAGGTCGGGGTCGTCAATGGCATCACCCTTGTAGAACGCGTAGCCAGCTCGATGAATGGGGACAGTGTTGCGGCAGTTTGCGAGAAGACGGTAGGTCTCGTCCTTCACCGGCAAGTTGGCATGCTTGCGGTAGAGCGCTTGGTTCTCGTCGATGAAGATGTACAGGAACCCTTGCTCAGGTTCGCGGAGCAATTCCTCTATCGAGAACCAGTAGTCGTCGCTGAAGTCCTGTGCCTCATCGACAACCAGCGCGTCATACTTCGCGTCAAGAACTTCGTTCGACCGAGCTAGCGCGAAAGGCATTTGGACCTCGAAGAGGTGCTTCTCATCGTGGCCTGGGAATGCTTCCTGCGCTTCTGCAAGCAGGTCCACGCCGGCCGCTTTGCGAGCCTCAGCGATGCGTCTATCGCAGAGCTGATGGAAACTGAGTACCGTGATGCGGGGTTCGTCAATAACACTTGCGGCCAGAGCTCCCGCGAGTGGTCTGTTGTAGCAAAGCAGTAAGACTGACAGTCCCATCTCCGCGAGCTGCCTTGCCTTTTCGACCGCTATCAGGGTCTTGCCTGTGCCGGCTCCACCCGCAATGACCGCACGCTTACGACCTCCCAGTATGCGGAGGACTTTTGCTTGATTGGTCGTCAGCCGTATGCGCGCTTGCTCAGCAGCATCAAGAACGGCTCGCATGGCCGGTCGAACCTCTACAGAGCTACACAGGATTTCCTCGACCAACTGAACGCCGTGGGCGCCGAGTGGGCTCTCATTTGTTTGTGTCCAGAAGGCCTGCAGCTGTGCCATCCACGGCACAAGCGCGCTGATGTCCGTATCGACGCCGATGATTGGTCGCTGACGGTTTGGCGCAACGAGTTGTTGTGCGTCGTGAATGTCCGGCAACATCACCGCATGGCCCAGAGTCACTCGGGAGCCTCGCCACCGACGCCAGAGGGGATGTCCAAGAAGTTGGTCCCGGAGGGCGTGGCGCTCACCAGCTGCTTGGCTGAACGGGTCCTTGATGTCGTGTATTACCTTGTTTCGGTCGATGGACTGCCAACGCCCAGTGACAGAATCAAACGACACTCCTCCGCCTTTGACCTCAATCGCGAACACACCGCTTTGCGGTACGACGATGGTGAAATCCGCCTCCCCCTCGAATAGCCAACCCCGGCCGTCCCGATATATCCAGTTGACTGAATAGATGACGAGAACATCGTCAGGCAACTGTTTCCGACACTCTTCGTAGAAGCGGGCCTCGGCCTGTGACTTCAGACCTTTCAGCTGCTCTTCGGTCAACTCAGGAAGCATGCGTGCCATGGTTACTCGTAGCTCAGCGTCATCGTTGAGGGGTTGAATACCTTGCTGAAGGACAGCCTCCCGTCCGCGAACTCGATGTGCAGTTTCTTGAAGCGCCCGCTGCCCTTCACTTTGGTGATTCTCCCCTTCCCATCATTCTCAATGGTGACAAACATGCCGACCTCCGGGCAAAGGGGCTTTGCGGCGACCGTCTTGGCCATTGCCTTCCAACCCTTGTCGAAGCGAAACTGCGTCGTTAGCCCAAAGGGGTCCTGCACCAGGAACAGCTGACGACGGTTGTCGTCAGTAGCATGCTCGACTACGCAGAGCCAATACCGCCTTCCGGCTGAGAACGCCTTGGCGAGTTCGGTGGGTGTTAACGCAACCCCTTCCTCGGTCCAAGCGCCACCCTGACCTTTAACCTCGATGTATTCCTCGCCGCCATCCATGGCGATGGCCTTGACGTCAAAGCCGGCGTTTCCGGGTGGCATCACTTCTGCAGACTTCCACTGCGGCGCAGCCTTCTCAAGAAAATAGGTGACCGCAGCTTGTTCAACAGCGAGATTCCATTTTGCGGCCTCGGAGTTCGACTCCGCGTCTGGCGGTACCGACGGCTTCGTTGGGTCGGAGGTGTCTGCGTAGCTAAGCAGCCGTCCTCTCTTCGTTCGCGCTGGCCTGGCCTTTTGCGCTCGATGTCCTACTTGTGGACCACCGCGATAAGTCCCCGTACTGACCTGTGCTGGCGCTAGTCCTCCCTCGGAAGCGCCATTCCGACTGCCTCTTGGCGTGTACGCACCTTCGGACGCCTGTCCGCCTGCAGCACCTCCATTCCTAGCAGTGCCAGGCGATTTCGGCGTGGGCGTAGATGCAGTAGGCACACTGGAGTCACACCTTGGTGAACTGCTGCCGTCCGTGGCGCTCGCGACGAGTTGCGACGAACTGTTTCCGGCAGAACCTGCGCGTGAACATATATCGCCTGCTGCCGACTTGGAGAGCGGCGCAAAGTTCTTGTCCAGACCCTCATCTGCAGGCGGACGAGGCTCAGTACCTGCGGCGCCCAGTGGCAGTGATGCTGGGCTAGGAACCGTTGCAGCAGGCTCCGTCGCGGGAGCTGTTAGTGCAGTCGTCTTGACCTCGGTGTCCTCGCTCTCCTGACTAGGCGGCACTGCTAGCGCTGGCGGTGCAAGACCGAATGCTCGGTCCAGCGCGAGCGTTTCCTCAGGCGGGAGTGCGCTGACGTTACGCAGTCGGAGGTACGCTTCCGCGTCCTGCACTGTCGGTGAAATCAACACCCGGCTGATGATGTCGGTGAGCACAACTGGCAGTCGCAAAAGCTTGCGGACTTCTAATGCCACTTGGTCCAAATGCGAAGGGGCTTCCGCGTGGAGCAAGAGTTCAGCTCCTCGTCGAGCCACTGGACCGGTCGTCCTGCGCACAGACGCACCAAGCGTTACATCAAGCACCAAGTCCTGAACGATGACAACCTCAAGGTTATGCAGCTCTTCAAACAGCTTCTCCTTGATGGCCGTCTCAAAGCGCTGTTGGTTATGCTCATAAACCACGCGAGCGAAACACACGAACATGTCCCGCAGCTTTTGAGTGAGTCGCTCGCTAGATGTCCCCTCAATGCCAGGTGCGACTGCTATCGTTAACGACGAAGAAAGAGTTCGGACTCCCGACTTGTTGAGAAGTAGTTCGACTGCGGACCAATCATCCCGCGCAAGGGTCAACAAGGAAACGTCCGGTGAGTCCTTGAAGAGCGCGGCGTATTCAGGCGCATCGTTGAAGTACAGCGCAGCAGAGTTCGCAACAAGTTTTCCGCGGTGACTAAGAAAGAGCTGCTGCGACTCGAACCGCCCCAGCCACGCGGGCGGTGGGCTAGGCGGATTGGTAGATGACTGCAAGGCGAGTTCGCGACTCAGGCGTCTGTAGATAACGCGGGCAATGTCTTCGCGCTCACTTTTCGACTCCACCCCCTCAAGTTCCGCGAGCGCGTCTACCCACTTGGTCAGTTCCAGTTCGGGTGGAACATGCAGCAAGCGGGTAAAGAAATTCGAGTAGTCGACGTACTGCGTACTCAGCGGGGGATGCCGTGTATCGAGGAAGCGCACGTTCGTTGGACGCCAACACGCATCGCTCGGTAGAACCCATGTGAGGCTGTCACCTCGCCCAAGAGCGATGAGCGCTTCGCTTGCGAAGGCGGCTTTAATCGTGGGCCCGTCGATGTTCCAGAGGTCCTCAAGCCGTCGGTAGATGCGTCGTATCTGCTCTTTGGTAGTGCCGCCTTCGGCGCGAATCTGGCGGAGCCGCTTGAGACACGCGTTGGCATCCACCTTGTAAGTGATGCCGCACGAAGCAAGGAAGCGCTCATCCGAAACGTCAGCATCCACGTACGTAAGGTTTCCGCCCAGGAGGTCACTCACCTCGGGACGGTCGTGATAGGTTTGCTCCAGCGGCACCGTCACTCGACGTCGGGTCGGTGCGGCAGTTGCTCGCAACGCCGCCGCGAACTGCGTCCGCTGCGTCTGGAAAACCGACCTCCCTGAACGAGCTTGATATGTCGTCAGGTGACTGTATCGACTCCAGTGCTTGTTCAAACACTCAAGAGTCTCCCTCCGCACCGCTTTGTCTTCAGCCGTCAGCAGCGCAGAGAGTTCGTCGCTGCAAGCAACATCACCCGTGACCTGAGGGACGACCTGTGGAGCGTCGTGCACCCCGATTCGAATGAAGAACTCACGCCACCGCTGAAGGTCAGCTGCAGTTTCCTCCTTGTCAGACCTACCCGCCGACTTGACGATGTACTTTTCGGACAACAACTTCTTAGGGGGAAGCTGGTCGCCTAGCAAGCCTTCAATATCGAAGGCCGGACGATATTCTTTGCCCAAGTAAATTGAGTCTGGCCGGCCAAAGTACCAGGAACCATCTTCTTCATACTTGTTGCACAAGTACAACCCTGTGCGAAGTGTCTTCAGGGCTGTTTCTTCTGACTGACCATCACGAGCTTTGGCTAGATAGGCGTCGAGCTTATCGCGGAGATAGCGGATATGCCCAAGAAGCGCTACTCGGTCCGCCTTCTTAAACCCGTCGGGTGTGTGGTGTGGCAAAACGTGGTGCTGGACGAGTTCGTACGGCTCGTCGTGTTGAACCCCAAGGCTATCCAGGAGAGCAAGTACATCCGGGGATATCTCACGAGCCCGAGCATGGAACTCGCCATCAACAACGGTAAGCAGGTGCTCGAAGCCGTACTTCTCAGCTGAACTCAAGGGATAGAAGACTGCGTCGCTCTGCGGCGTTGCCATCTTCCCACCTGCGGCAGGAATGCAAGGCAGCTTCAACATTTCTTTGACGTAGTCGTCCCGCATTGGCGACTTTGCAATGTACTCGTAGAACCGAACCTTCCACGTTAAGTCCTTACCCTTTAGCCATTCGCTGCGCTTGCCGAAGAGCTCAAGCACCTCCTGGATGAAAAGCGTACGGCATGACAATCGCTCAAGGCCGCCTTCCGGTGCCACGAAACCAGGCGTCGGGTAGTCAGCCCCGAACAGCGTCACTGCGTCGGCCGAAGTAAAGAGTTCGCGGATTGCATCAGATGCCAGCAACACCTTCGACGGTTTGCGCCAACCACCTCCTTCAACAGGAATGCAGGCGACCTCCTTAAGCGCGTCAACGGTCTGCGCCACGACAGGGGCGAAGAACGGGTCCACGACATCACTTTTTTTGGGTAAGAACCGCAGGTAGCTCAGCGCCAGTGCCGGATGCCGCTTGAACTCCTCGACTGCGGCTACGAACGCCGGAGCAATTGAATCGCGCAGACGTCGATTCCAAGGCAGTTCCTCGTGTACGCCCTCGCGACTGGAGATAAGGACGAAGTCCGCCTGGATGCAAAAAGAGAAACCGAAACTACGGATGGGAAGAAAGGCATAGGTCGGGCACCCCTCAACCGGTGCCGCAGCGCCGTCGTCTGAAAGGGGAAAGGCAAGCACGACGTCAACACGTTCAACTTTCTCCCGCTTCGGCTCAACGATGTCTGCCATGTCAAGCGAGTACTTTGAGCGGAGGTACGTCGACGTCTCTCTCGACTCAGCCTCACCAGCACGCTTACTGACTACTGTCAGCGCGCTGAGGAAGTTGTCATCCGCTCGCTCATAGCGGAAGGTGCCATCGTTCGTGTGAACTTCGAGCAGGCGAAGTTTCTCCAAAAACAGGAGCAACGTCGCGTTGATGTCACCCAGAAGCTCTGGCGAGAATTCGCTTCCTGCCCTAGCCGGAAGAACGACAGTGGTGACTCTCTCATCGTCTTCTGCCCGGGGGGCCACCCAATGGGGAACGACATAGCCCAACTGGTCGTTGGGGTCGGTCAAGTCGAACCGGAAGTGATAGCCATTGGAGTGAATCTCCGGCGTGTCCGTGACCTTGAACACCGACTTGAAGCCGATTCCCTTCTCTCCGATGTAACCGACCTTGTTCTTCTTTGAACTCTCGCCAGCGCTGCAAAGCGCACGAACGTTGTCAGACGAAAAGCCGATTTCGTTGTTCGAGACTACGATTTCTCTAGAGGTCAATCGAAATGCAAGAGACGGAGCGACACCGGGAGCGTAGCGGTTGTCATCGGCGTTTTGGAGCAACTCGAGCAAGAAGTGCGACTCTTTTGAGTTGAGGTCCTTTGCGACCGTCTCCAAGAGATTCCGGTATTTTCGAACCATTCGGTCGACGACTTCCCGGCCATCTCCAACGAGCTCGGCTCCGATGCCAAACTCGTACCGCCTGATATGTTCGATGACGGCTTTGGGTGTAGTCGAGCCTTCCATTTCGGTAGCCATGCTCGTCGCTTTATCGATTGGTTTGTTGGCGTGCCGGTAGCACTCATGTCGACAATTGTCAGACTGCCATACCGGACGGAGGACGAGCCAGCTCAAAGTTAGGAGTCGTTAGGCCCCATCGCACACCATGAGAGTCAGGACCTAGCCACGGTTTTCGATTTCGGACATTTCATGTGCTGCCGTAGGAGCATGGACCACCGATAAATCAGCTACGCTCGCAGCCCCGCAAGGGTGCTAGGAAAAACTGACCCGCAACTGGGCTCCGAGCCACGTTTTCGCCAGCAATGTAGACAACGTGCGGCAACTGAGGTCGGCACCGCGCGCTGGCGTGCATTTCACTGCATCTGTCTGGTTGTGCTCTCTTAGCAACGCCGGCCAGTCAACGCGCCAAGTCTCCGACGACCCTCGCCAGCATTACAAGCACTTGGCCACGTTGCGACGACGAAGTCCTTCACGGTGAATTCGAGGAGCCTATCTAGTCGGCACAGCACGCGTTCGCGGCCGATGCGGCACTCACGCAACCCAAGCGCCAAGAATCTCACTCAGTGTGTCGCGGGACAGCAGGGCCTTTCGTTCTTTTCGGGATACCTCGGCGTATGGCCGAACGCGGACAAACACAAATTGCGCACCGCGACCCGCCCGTTCACGCAGGCGTTCTTGCAGCCGCATACAAACCTCAGGCGCGTCATCGACAAATAGGGTGACGTCAATGTTTCTTCTCAGCCGTAACGCAGACGCTGGCAGCGGCTGACAGTAGGCCTCCCGGCCCTCGTGACGCAGCCTCTCGACTTGTTCCAGTGCTTCGGACGCCCAATTGCGCAACCAGCGTTGTGTCGCGTCGGGAAGGTCACTCAACCACGCCGCTGCGCTTTCCAGTCGCTCTGCGCAGCGTTCGTAGTCCGAGGGCTCCAGCACCGTGCGGTCACCGTCAGGCGTCGGTCCATAGAGTGAGAGGCGGCCGTACTCCTGCCTGAGTGACGAAAACATCCGGTCCGGTTCATCGAGCGCGCCCTCCAACTGGGCCACAACGTCAGCGGTGATGCGTCGGGCCGCTTCGACATTCGCGTCAAAGCAACGTCTGGCGCAGTCCCCCAAAATGTCATCTCTCGCGACATGGGCCACGAGTTCCTTGGAGTTCGCCGCAAGGGCAGTGGTTTCCGAAGCCGCAGGCTGAACGAGGCTCCTGACGACGGTCCGATTCCCTTCGCTTAGCTCGACGATGGCGTGCGGATTGACGCTACAGCATCGCCACGATACGGCTGCTCTCGAAGCAAACCTTTGCGGCGGGCCACATCGTCCTCGGTCAGCGGAACCCCGAAGAGCGAAAACGCCTCGATGTCCCGTTCAGTGAACGGCTTGAGCGCATAACCCCTCGGGTTGCAGACGACCCGCGTGCCATCAGCAACGAAATCCAGCGCATGATGAAGATGTCCGTGGACCCACACTGCGACGTGACGCCACGATTCTCGACTCACGGTCCGAGGGCTTGCATAGCACGCGACCCGGACGAGTCGGTCGTCTCGCTGACCCCAGGTAATGGGGTCGAGGACGTCTGCCCCGAGGCCAGCGCGTTCGAGCGAACGAAAGCTCGGGGCGTGATGAGAAACCACTACCGTTGGACCTTTGAACGGCTTCGCCAATTCCCGCTGAAGCCATGCAACGGCGCGCAGGTGCGCTTGATACGAAATGACGGGATGAAAGCGCGACAGCCGGCTGCACGCGTCCTGCGACGGTACATGCAGACCTGCCGCCTTTAGTTGTCGACGAAAGAAGGCAAGGTTGCGCGCAGAGCTATACCAGCTCCGTGCGCCAATTTCAGCGTAGTCGCGCATCTGGCGATGCGCCTGATGAACGAGGTTAGGGTGCCACTCGCCAAGCGAAGTCCACAGCGTCGCTCCGAGGAAACGCACGCCCGCAATCACTACGTGAGTGCGCTCCAGGACGTGGACCTGCGTGCCACGCGCCGCCGCACGCGCTGCCGGCAGCACTTCATCAAACTGACGCCCCCAAAACTCGTGATTGCCGAGGACATACACGACCGGCTTCCCGATGGCCGCAAGCCACGCCACCGCTTCCTCGACCGGTCCGATGTCACCCGCGGCAACGAGCACATCAAAGCCCAGCCCATCGGGCAGGGCGTAAGGCCCGGTTTCGAGATGCAAGTCCGACAGCACATGGATGCGCGGGTAAGGCCTTGCGGTCACCAGGCGCCAGAGTGCGGAATCCTTATCCGCCATCGTCGTCGTCCGGGGTGAAGGACCGAACGAAGCCGCCGATGTCGGCATGGCGAGGGTCGAGGCGGTCGGCTTGTTCAAGCGCCCAGCGCTTCCAAGATAAGAACGCCTCATCAGCGTCAACGCCACGCTTGGCAGCCATGGCGTCGACCAGCGCGCGAATCGCTTCTGATTGACGCAGCGCTTCGGAGGCCGCGAGCAACTGTTTAATTTGCGCGTTCTGCCGCCGTTGTCGGGCCTCACGTCGCGCTTGTTCCCGCGCCTCCGCTTCGCGACGCGCAGTCTCGTGCAGCGCGTCGCGACGCTCTACCAGCCACTGATGCTGCCGAATTGCCGAAGCGCGGTGCGCGAGTTCGCCGAACACGAGCGCCGACACAGCCATGTGCCGCAGCTCCTCCTCAATTCTGTGACCAGCTTCGTCGGACCAGCGGGTCGCAATCTCTTCCCACTGGGCCACTGATACCTCCAGCCGGAAGGTCAGGTTGGGGGTTCTCGTCTTCTGCCGTGCTGACTTTTTCGCATATTCAAAGACAAAGCTCAGATGCTGCTCGCCGACGCAAACGCGTGCCGAGAGTGCGTCATCGGAGACAGCAATGAGCTGAGCGTCGGTGCGTGAAATCAGGAGCCCCAGCGCATTCAGGATTTTCAGTCGCCGCTGGGCCTCGGGCGTGTCGAGCTTCGGTTTGTCCCAGTGCCACGCGCTCTCGGCGCATTTGCGCCGCCGCACCTCGTCAGCCTCCATCACCTTGGCTACCGCAGGCGTGAGCGGTTCAAGCCCCCTCGAAACACGGCCCTTTCCAATGAAACGGGACGCTTGCTCAATCAGGGCTTCGAGCGACTCAGAATAGCTGGGGGCCGGTGGCAAGTGTTCGAACTCGGCGTCGCTGGGTGGCCAGCGCCGGAATCCGAACGTGACAAGCTCCGCTTGGCCCAGCCCGCGTGCCGGCAGCGGCGGGGTGGGCGGGCGTTCATTGGATGCCGCAACGCGCGCCCAATGGCCGCGCGGCGGGACAGGAATCAGGGCACGCCGGCAGGCTTTTCCGAGCGCGACGTCAGAAATCCCAAGCGATGCAGCCAGGTGCGTCATCGGTGTCGACCAAACCTTCTGATACAAGGCTTCGCGCGTCAGTTCGACATACTCGACGCGCCCGCGACGGTTCGCTTTGCTACTCACACGACCCCGCGCCGGTCGTCGTCTGGCGCATGAGCGGTGAGCGCGCGCGCGAGGGCAGCCATGGGCACAAGACCACCGCGGCGTGTGCCGTTGGGCAGCGCTTTCATACCCTCCACCGGCACGCCTCGGCCCTCAAGGGTGCTCACCAACTTCGCTGCAGGCATCCCAACCGATGCGGCGAGTTCGCTCACCGGAACCCACTGGCTGCGGAACTCGCACAGCGCTGCGCTCGTCACCACCCGGGCCGGGCGCCCAGCAAGCTCGACAGACTCAATCCGAAGCAGCCCCAGCGAGGCCCAATGCGAAATCGCCTCGTACTTCCAACCGGTCGCGCGTTCAAGTTGCAGCAGCGTCAGACCGCTTGAAAGTGCGGCAGACCCGAGATAGCGCTTCACCTCATTGGCTGCAAAGAGCAATCCACCCAGACCATGCTCGCTGTCGCGCCCGACGGGTCGAATCTGGCCTTCAAAGATGGCCTGGTACAACGCGATGAGCGCCCTCCCGTCGAGCGTCCGGCGTGCCGTCAGTTGATTGAAGGAGAGCGTCTCGCCAAAAATCGGACTGGGCTCGATGAAGCCGATAAGGCGATGAGAGAGTTCGTCGAGGCTGGCGGCCATGACCGGGCCGCTCTTGAGAAACGTCGACCGCCAGGTGGTGTCGACGCGCACCAAGCCGGCGCGAATCAGATTCTCAAGCACAGTCTCGCTCACACCGAGCAACTCCGCCGCACGCGATTCCGGTAACCAAGCCTCGCGGCTAGCTTTCACCCGCTTGACTTCGGTGCGCTCAATCATCGCCACGGTGTAGTGCGTGCCGCGCTCACTGGCCCGCGCATGGACCTCGCCGCCGGCAATCGCGCTGGAGAGCGTCGGACTGCTCACACCAAGTTCTCGCGCTGCCTCCTGCACTGGGAGAAACATGCGGACCTTGTGGGGAGAGGGCCTCAGCACACCACCGCCGCGCAGCATGCCGTCAAATGCATCAAACACCGCGTCCGAGAAAGCCTGCCAGACCGGGGCAAAGCAGTCTTGCCCCCGACACAACGCTTGGAGCGACATGTACCAGTGACCGAGCCGACTGGCCAACCCCATGGCATTTGGCTTGCCCGCGCGAATCCGCTGTTTCACGTGAGCTTCAAAGGCGCGCGGCCAGTCGTGGAACAAGGTCAGCGTGCCATCAAGAAACGTCACCGCTTCCGATACGGTCTTCGGTTTCGCGATTTTGCTCGGCTTGATGCGCGACGAAATGTCCAAGCGCGCGGCGAGCTGAAAGAGCAGCGGCCCCAATAGCCTGTAGTCTTCCGGTCGCCCGAGTTCGGCAACGCCTTCGATGGTTCGCATGTCGCCTTGCAGTCGCGCGCTGACGAACCGGTGCATCGCGCTCAGCCCCGGCGTCTTGGCGTACGCCAATTCATAGCCACACTCGCAGTGCTCGAAACTAAAGGCCGCGTCGTGCAAGCGCTCACCGCAATCGGGGCAGTGGTCGAGAAGCTGACAGTCGTGCTCTGGACACCCCACCACGAAGATGTGTTGCCAGGCTCGCCTGAGGTAACCATATTCAGCCAAGCAGGCCGGACACACGGGCGAGACGCCAGCGCGCAGGTACTGCGGGTCATGAAGTCCCACGCCGTCCATCGCTGTCGGCATCACCTGTTCAAGCCAAACGGCATCAAGCTCCAGCGATTGGGTCAGATGCGCCTTGTTCTTCCACAACGCATTTCGCGAAGGGTTGATACCGGTGCTGCGCACCAGCGCACGCCAATCGGCGTAGCCGGACGGCCCCGCAAGCCGCCGCAAGTAGCCAATAGCGTCCTCGTCCGGACGTGGTTCGAAGAGCTCTATCAGACTCATTTCCGGCCTCTGGTCTTCCTTGGCGCCTGTTGCATCTTGCTGCGCAAGTGACCGACCTCGGCCAGACCTGGGTCCGGCGGGAGGACGATGTCGTTCTCTGCAAGCGCCGCGGACAGGACTTCCATCAGCAAATCGTCTGTGGGTGGTTGAGTTGAGAATGGGGCCGTCTCGACGCCACCCGGGGGATTGAGCTTCGAGGCCGCTGCTTGCAGCGCTGCCAGCGTGATGGGCTGTGGTGTGTCGAGCGGCTTGGCCAGTTCAACGAAGAAGCGCGCCAATAAGCCCACGTGCCCCGCGCTCACCAGGTAGGCATAGCGCACAAAAGCGTCCATCGTCATCTCGACGATGCAGCCTTCGTTCTCGAAGAGGTCGAGAAAGGCACGCACACACCCCGCAAAGTTCAATCGTTCGTCGCGTCTGTCCCATCGGTACGGCAGCAGTTCGATGGCGCGCGGAGCGCGTCCTCGCACTTGTTCGTTGCGCTGGAGAAGCGCACGCAGCCGCGGGATACCTGCCACTACGATGCTGATATTGGCGAGCTCGTTAAGGTGTTTAAACCAATCAGCGGCTTGGCGGGGCAAAATGCGGTGCCCGATATCAACTAGATGGTTACCCTCATCAAACAGAATTGCCCTAACGGATGCGTTTTTGAGCAAGTCGCACATCTCGCCGAACAGTTCTCCAGCGGTCCGAAATTTGGCGCCGCGTCGGATGCCCAGGGCCCTGATAACGTACTTCGGCAAATCTTTAAGGGCGACACCCGGTGGCAGACTGATATAGAGCACGAGAACTTGAAGACGTCCCTCAATTCTTGTAGGGGGATACGCTTCAGCGATGGTGCGCAGCATCTTCGACTTGCCTGCTTGGGTCGGGCCCAACAGCACCAATACCTCGGAAGGCAGGCCGTCGATGGTATCGGTCACCGCATCGAGAATAGCCTGACGCACCGCCACAAAGGCTGGATGTTCGATGACCAAGGTGTCGATGTTGAGTCGAAGCCATTTTGAGAGCTTCATTTGCTTGCCTGTCCTCGTGAAGACTTTGCTGCGGACCGTGCGACGGTGAACGACGGAATGGCGTCTTCGGAAATGTGCGACGAGGGCGCCAGCGGGGCCGGTGAGGTCACCGGGAGCGGATTTTCGACAGCTCGCCGAACAGCCTGCTCAGCGCGCACGGCCTGATGCTGGGCCTTCTTCGCGGCTCGGCCAGCCGGCTTGCTGAACGCTGCGGCGGCAAGGTCTCGGTCAAAGAGTTCAGCGTGAGGATGCGTCGGCAACGCTCGGACTTCGACAGCCTTGCCAGCCTTTATCGCCTTGAACTCCTTGAAGGTGTAGGCGGGGCCATCCGCCAGCGCCTCGGTGTTTACAAGGGTGAGCAATTCCCCCGACCGCTGCGAAATCACCTTAACAACCCGATAGTCGTTGGGGTCGTAGAACACCTCGACGACGGCATCGGGCCCGTACTCCTGAATCAGGCGGCGCAGGTTCTCGCCTTTGAAGCGGAATCCCTCCAACGGAATCCCGGTCTTCGGACTCAGGCTACGCGTGACCTTCAGATAAGACAGCGCAGCAACGTCTTCGCGCCTTGGTGACAAGGGCAGAGGCAACGTGTTTTCGAAGTACTGCCAGCGCGCAGCGGGCGTGAGCCCTGGGGACTCTTCCGTGTGATACGACTCGGTCACAAATCGTTGGAGGACGTGATGTGCCCAGCTCTGGTGCATCCAACGAACAATCCATTGTTCGAGCTCACGCGGTGTCATCAATGCGTCGTGAAGCGCGGCCTCCGTACGAGCACCGTCTTTTCCGTTAAAGCGCGTGCAGCCGGGCAGCGTCTGAAGCGCCTCTTTCAAGCTGCGATTGATACGTTCGACGAAGGGCTTCTTTTGGGGCGAGTTGACGGGCGTTCGCGTGAGGTTGATGCCTATCGTCGAGAGCCGGTCTATCTGAGGCCCTTTGTTCTCCGGGCCATTGTCCACAACCAGTTCAATGCAAAGCCCATAAGGGTCCACGGTTGCCTCCACACCAAGGTCTGATAGCAGCTGCCGCTTGGAGAAAAGGATGCGGGACACGCAACTGAGGGTGTCTGCCGTGGTGGGGGCCGCGAGCATGAACCACCAACCGACTACAAGCGACGTTGCGCAGTCGATTGCAATCATCAAATTGACCGTCGTGTAGATGACGCGGTGTGCACGCAACACAAAGGGCAGATTGACCGTATCCATCTCCACCCGCTGGAGCGCGCTCGCAACGTAGATTTTCTCCGCCGCAACCGCCTTGGCCGCCCGCGCAATTCGCCAGTCCAGTCGCCGAAAATCGAGGTCCGGGTTCCACATCGTCACAACGATTCGTCGGACGAACTTGTAGGTGACAGATACCCCCGGCGAGAGCAGTCCGCTGTCGCTTCCGCGTCGCGACGCTGCAAAGGCGATTTGCTGCAAATTGATACGCGACTGCGGCTGGGCGTAGAACTCGTCGACGAGCTGGAGAATCAAGTCCACCAACAGCGCCGGATATCGACCGACACGATTTCCACGAAGGTCAAACCGCGGCAGGAGCGTTTTGTTGCCCTCGATTCGCCGCCTCAACAAACGGAACATCGTGCGGTTAGAGCAAAGCGGCACTGCATTGCCGTCGGCATCCTGAAGCCCGCTGGTTTGCAACGCCAACACGGCAGCACGCGGCGTAGCTCCCTTACGAATTCGTCGCAGCAGTTCATCGACTATCAGCAGGTTGTGGTGCTGATGCAGGAGTGCAGGCGTCGTCGCGGTGGCACTGACGACCGACCCAATCGGATTCTTCTCCTGCAAGACAAACGTGCCATCCGAGATGTGCTTGCGTACATCCCGGTAACCCAACAGCTCGGTCTCCTTCGACTCGGGATTGAAGAGCTGCACCAGCTTTTCGTCTTGCAGCACACTGATGACAATCCGGGGACCGTTCGGCGTTGCGAAACGCATATCCGCGCGCAAATACCGGCTCATGGCGCAAGCAGTCCTGGTTCGAAAGGCAGGAGCGAAAGACTGGACAGGTCTCCGTGCGCCAACTCAACGATAAGGTTCGTCGATATCCGGTTGGATTTGAGGTCCGCTCGGAGCACGCCATCAAGGAACAGGCCGGGAGACGTACGAACTGAGAGGCCGGCCGCTTTCAGAACCTCTGCCAGCGGTCGCTCACCGTGGGCAAGACAATCAGCGATGGCGTCGACGCCACGTGGCGTGAGTGATTCAGTCGCGGTATGACGGAATGAAGTCAGGACGGCGGCATTCCATTCAAGAGCATCGAGCTCCTTGCGCGAGAAGCACACCACCGCAAATCCCCTGCCCGCTGTCCGCAAGATATGCGCCGCGCGTTCGACCTTCTTCCAGTACTCAGCGTCGCCGAAGAAGCGCTCGTCCTTGGCCTCGACCGCGACTTCTCGCCACACCAAACCGAAGTTGAAGTCGGGGGTGTAGTCGCGCTTCGTTGCCTCGGTCTTCTTTCGCGCCTCCCTCGCCGTCTGGAGCGCTTCGCGTGTCGTAAAGATTTGGCCCGTTTCAACGTCAAGCGTGAAGGGTTGGGCCACGACCCTACGGACGTTCGGGTCGACGTCAGCAAGTTGCACCGCGGTTCGCTCAAGTCGCGATTCCAACGCGATGATTCCCGACGCCTTTAGGCTGTCGTACATGTACGCGTGTCGGCCGCCGACGGTGGCAAGCTTGCGGATGCCTTGCTCAACCTCGGCAGACGGTCCTTTGTTTGTTTTCCGTTTCATCGGCAAACAAAGTATACTAAGGCTGATTGGCTCGCAAGAGGTACGTTCGCCTTAACGGCATGGTGAACCAGGATTGAGCCCTAGAATCGGGGCTTCGCAAGTGCGCTGCAGATGGAGTTGAGATGGGTCGTCGTGTGCTGATGGATGCCGAAAATCCCTTGTGGCCGCAGTGGCTTGCTCAGGGGAAATTAATCGCAGCCATAATCGACGACGCGCCGGGGAGCGCAGCTACAGTTGCTGAAACGCAGCAGAGCATCCTCGACAAGACTGGGCTTGATGCGCGCACCGCACGGCGGTTTGAGCGCCTCTACCGCTTTCTCGCGAGCGAGTATCCGGAAGCGCTCAACGGCAAACCCCTTGCCGCCGGCTCAGTGGCGGTTGCCGAGTTGGCAAAATTGCACGACTGCTCGCCGAGCGCTGCGCGCGAGCTAGCCACCGAGGTGTTCACGGGTACTCTTCCTGCAGACGGCATTCGCGCGCGTCTCGACGAAGCGCTCGCTCAGAGCACAGCGTCGGTTCGACATCGGCGGCTGAGTACGTCGCGACGGGTCGCAGAGTTTGAACGCGACGCGGTGGAACGGATACGACGGAACCCGGAATTGCTTGGCTTGGGTCCGGTCGACGAACTACAGGTCACGCCATCTGGTCGTCCGCTGATGCCTGACATGGTGCTCTTGCAGCAAGGGCTTCGCATCGCGGTAGAGGTGAAAGCCGCTGGGCAGCAAGCGCCCATGCATGTGGTCGGCGGCTATCTGGCGCGACTCGCGCAACTGCTACAGCGCTACGACCGTGCCGTCCTCGTGTTGCCTTCGGATTGCGTCGAGTTGGCCAATCTCGCGCATGCGCTTCAGGACGAGTGGGCGCCAAGTCCGATTCACGTGGTGTGCTTGTAACCGGCGCTTGTTGGGCAGAGTACTGGAAGTACTCACTTACCAGTCTTTGCTGGACTGGCGCACTTCGTGTCCAAACCGTGCTACCGACCGCGAGGGCTCAGTGCTCCAGACTTCGCTCCGTCGCAATTCGCCGACGTTTTCGGGGAGCACATCATGAGCAAGTCGACCAAAACAGCGCCTAATCATCAGCCCAAATCGACACCGAACGGGCAACAGGGAGCCAAACCCGCTCCTTGCGTTGATAGTCGCGGCCGCCCGTTGAATCAACACCCAGGCGGAAATTGGCCGAGCACCACCGGTGAAGTGTCCGGGGGAAACCGAAGTAACGCTGAACCGCGCAACTAGCAGCCCGCTTCAAGCGCGTTCTGAATACTGATAGCGCTTGTCACGGGCGGCACGCCGGTGAAACTCAAGCCAGAAGGCGTACCTTGATTCCGCCCAGTCCTCGAAGCAGCCAAATCCATGCGGATAGGACTGGGCATGTTCAAGTAGCTCACAGCCGAGAGTCCCGAGCAGATTCAGATGCCGCGCAGCAGCGCGACGAGCCTTGAGCCCCTCGGCCTGGTCTTCATTAAGAAGCGCTGCAGTAAGTCTTTTCAGAAGCTTATCGGTTGGAGACTTCGTGCCCGCACTCCAGCGCTTTAGTGTTGAGATGTCCGGGCTGTCATCACCCAAGTTCGCGGCATCCAGAATTTCATTCATCGACGAAGCGCCAACTGTTTCGCAGAGCCAGTCGTAGAACAGACTCGTCGGATTACGTCCTAGGGCTTTGCGGGTGGGTATGACGTCCGCGAGCGCGGACCTAAACTCGCCGCTGCTCCCGGACATGGCGTTCCACTCACAGGCCATCAAGAAGGCGAAGTGCGCTTCCAAGGCAAACGCATACCTGAGGACGTTCACCTCTTCGAAGCTCCTCGTATCGCGAAGCCGTTCAAGCGCTTCAGGCCAAAGGACATGCGCCCACAACTCGTCTTGGGCCAAGTAATCTGCGGTGTCGGACACACTCCTTTTCATTGCAACAAACTCAGCAACACGGCTTGCCCGCTCTGCAATCACCAAAAACGCGTGGGGCGGTGACAACGGGTTCGGGTAATCCCAAGCGAGCAGGGTTTGGTGCCAGGGTCCCGTCCGAGCCAGCTCCACTGCATGACCATCTCCTCCTCGCATCGCTTCTTCAAACTGCTCTCGTAGCCCATCGGGCAAACCAAACCAGTCGTGCAGCTCACGAATGAGCATGGGGTCGAACGCCTGTTTCCCTTGGCTCATGCGCTGCAGACGCTTGTAAAGATGGGATGCGCCTTGGTCCGAGAACATCCGGGAGAACGGCGCACCAAGCAGACGCCAGATGACCTCAGGGTCGAGCATGCAGAAGCCCGTCAGCTCGACTGGTTTCGGTTTTCCTTGAAACGGGTTGTTGAATCTGGCAGTACGCGAAGGGTTTCGGGATTTCATTCACAGGGCCGTTGTATGGGGCGTTAGTCGCTTCGTCTTTGGTATGGCGTATTCCTGTGGAGTTTTTCCAGGACGCACCTGCCTATTCCAATTAAGCACCTTGTCAGCCTGAACGACGCAGTTCGTTCTCCCGATGGAATGCCAAGTAGTGAAGGTGTGAATCGCGAAGGCCGTTGACCTGCCAATCCGCGGACACGCCCAGCTGAACACGCGCGGCTGGAGGCAACGCATCGGATATCACCACGTCGCCGTTTTCAGCGAACGATATCCACCCTCCATCGAACAGCGCATCGACGTGAGGGGCGAGCAGGAGGCCATTGAAGACGTCCAGACGCTCGTCGTCGTTGTCACACTTGGCCCACGGTTTGATATGCGATGCCCGCAGGAGATGGGGCACAGCCAAACCAGTCACGCAGCATGCACCCTGCCAATAGTCGAGCAATGCATCTCGAAACATGCCTTGCCCAACACGTTGCACCACGAGACGCTCAGCCTCCGTCGCGGTCGGCAGCTTCGCCGTTTGAGCGCGAAAAGCATCGGCGATGCGATTCGGCAGCGTCCGAGCGTGAGCGGCTGTCGTCCTCAAGATTCGGTAGAGCTCATTGAAACCGGCGACACTGACCGGACCCTCGTCTTCTGAGCGGCCAAGAAGAACAGGCGTCGATGGCACCAGAAGAAACGATGACGGCCCGGTCTGTCGCACGATGACCGTTTCCGGAAACCTGGCCGAACACATTTCGAGCCCGTCGTCCAGGCACCGAGGCTGCATCTCAAATCCGCAGTCCGCAGCGGCTTTTTCGAGGCGCAACCTATCCAGCGGTGTCATGTACTCGCGCCAGACAGCGTTTCATACCCTTGCCGAATGATGTTGGCGATGAGCGGTCGCCGCGCTGCAAGAAATTCGTCATAGCTCAGCGTCCACCAATTCTGTGGCAGGGCATGCCATCGCATCATCGCAGTGAGCGTCTCGGTGTCGAAGCGCTCGGCATACTTCCCCCAATACGACGACGGTGCAGCATCTGAGATGGCAATGTTGTCATCCCACTCAACCAGTGCGTAGTTCGCAATCTGGTTGATATCGCGCACGCTGTCTATTCCCTTGCCCTTCAGGTACTTCTTCGGAAAAAGGTGGTGGCGTTCGAGTGCTTTCTTTTGTCCCTGCGCTGGAGGGTCCAGCAAATCAACGACTGAGCTATTCGAGAACAGCGCTCTGGCGCCCAGCAACGCCTGCGCTGCATAGAAGCCGAACAAGGCTGGGCTGCGACCGGCCGACGTCGCCAGGTCCATGGGCAGGGTCTTGGTCCAGTAGTCGTCGGTAAGCGTGTTGGTCTCGACCGCCTCTAACCGAGCAAGGAACTGGTCAGACGACTTCAGTTCCCGCAGCTCAGCAAGGTCTTGCTCCATCCGAGACTCAGGCGATGACGTAAACCGCCCCGTGAGCAGCGACATAAACAGCCAGCGCGCAATTGCCTTGCGCAACTTGAAACCCTCAACGTCATACTCGGTGCGACCAAGCAAGTACAGCTGATATGCGAAGACCAAAGCGTTCACCGAACTGATGTGCTTGGCGCTGCGATAGCCCGCGAGGCGAACGACGTTCAGGAAGTCCGCCCAGTAGGTCAAGTTCAGCACCCTTGCTTGAGCATCCCGTAGCTTGCTGAACTGGTCGGCCCGCTTCTCGGGGCTGGACTCCCCGGAGGCCAAATCCTTACCCCGCAGCAACGAATAGACATGCTCCAGCCGAGCGCGACGGAAGGCCACGCCAACGTCTACCCGCAACAAGTGGTCCGGGTCCGGTTGAAAGATGGCGTTAAAGGGGCTGGCCTGACCTGCTAGCCCAGGCTGTCGCGCCGCACGACAGAAGGTCTCCAGCTCGGTGCGGCCTTCATCCCAGAAGACGGACATCAACGTCAGGATGAAGTCCGATTGGTTGAGCTTCTTCCCTTCGCTGTTGATGCGAACAAAGACATCGGCGACTTGTTCTTCACTGCACTGCTGTGAAAGCTCCAACGCGATGAAGGGAAAGTTGGTGAGCCCAGCCAAGCGACCGATGGCCTCGGCCACCTGCTCCTCCTCCTCGTCGGAAACGAGGCGCGATGCCGTCAAACGCTTGAGATACTCCCCGATGGTCTTGTGCGTTGGCCGGCTGAACACCTCAGAAATATCCAGGATGTACTCCGGGTCACGCTCTGTCGTTGCATCTGGCACCGCAAACGTACCGCTCTGCGGGCGGAATGCGATGCGGATATGCTCGCGTTCAAAGTTCTCACGCAACACCGCTTCGCGCCGAATAACGGCATACAAGGAGGTCAAGCGCTGCTGGCCGTCGACGATGAGAAGAGAGGGCGCCTTCTGCTTGTGCGTGTCACCGATAACCTTCGCGTCCACTCCCTCGGCGCCGGTCTCCCAGAACAGGAAGAAACCCACCGGGTAGCCGCGGTACATCGAGTCAAACAGGTCGCGGACCTTGGCGTTGCTCCACACGAACGGGCGCTGGATATCAGGAAGGCCAATCTGGCCCATGCTGATGCCATTGACCAACCCGCCCAAGGTGTAGCGGACCTCTTTGAACAAAGTCTCAAGCATCTTCGACTGCCCCCAGTGCACTTACCAATCAAATCAACTACCAGGAAACTTTCATCACCCGAGCATCCGCCGTCGGCTCTAGTCGAACTTTGAACCCCAGAACCGTAAGCAGTTGAATCATCAGCTCGTCAGGAAATGGGCTCGTCCCGATGGGCTCGCCTGAGGAGACAAACTTCGTCATCTCGTTTTCCCCCCATCGTTCGGGTTTCATGGGGAGGCTCATCAGCAGAAACTCTGTCTCCCTCAGCCCGCGGTCGGCATCTCGTTGATAACAGAGCCCCATCCTCTCCATCAGCCAAGCACCTCCTTGACTGACCATCCATGAGGGCGCCTGATGCAGCGCGGTGAAGCGTGCGTCGACCACATCGATAGGCTGCCAACTCCCATTTAGGCTGCAAACGATTTGGTCCTTCTGGTCGCTCTCCAGATGTCGAATTACATGCAACCTTATGAATAACTCGTCGTTCGGACGGAGCGCAATGCTCTTGTCTGTGCGAAGGTCATGGGTCAACTCAAGCAGACGCTGCTCATCTTGACGCTCAAGCGCGTCACCCAATTGGCTTCTGTAGTGCTCAGTCCCTGGAATCGATGCCACTCTGCTGAGCATCTTGCTGACAACTCTTGAGGTCGTAATCCAACGTTTTGAAGAATCTCGGATGTAGCACTCATAACCCATGCCCTGAAGTCGCTCGATAAGCTTGGACTCGACTTCTGTCGTGATAAACGCAGAGTCGACTTCTATGTCTGCAGCCTTCGCACCCACCAAAGCGGACTTGATGGCAGCGCGAACGAAAGTCGCTATGGTGGTATCAACCAGCTTGCGAATTCGCTCGCGCTCTTCTTGAGCTCGCCGCAGCCTTTCCTCTTCAAGCCTTCTGAGTTCTTCCTCCTTCAAGCGCTTCGCCTCCTCCTCCTTGCGCTGCCGCTCGAGGCGCTCTTCGGCCTCCCTTGAACGCTTCCTCAGCCAGTCAGGATTGACCATGGTTGTTGCCCGCCGTAGTTATGTCGGAATCATCCGGTCCCACGCCTCCAGCACCAAGCGCCGCGTCCGGTACTCCCCGTAGGCGCGCATTTCGTTATCTTTGAGCACGCGGAAGGTTTCGCTGGGGTAGTCGGCGCCCATCACGTCTTTGGGGTCGAGGATGTAGCGCAGCTCGTCTCGGGTGAGGCCGTAGAGGCGGGCGTAGTAGGCGTCGAGCTCGGCGCGCAGGTGGGCGCGTCGCTCAGGGTTCCAGGCGAAGGGGCGGCCCTGTTCGGCGGCAGGGCGTGGGTCGTATGCTGCTAGGTCCTGCCCCCAGGCCTGCAGGTCGTCGGTGGTGTAGGTGAGTTCGAGGACGCGGGGGACGATGAAGGCGAGGTCGGTGTCGGTATAACGGTCAGGGGGCAGCACCGGGAGCTGCTTGTAGATGAAGTAGTTCAGGTGCATTCCGCCGACCTTATGCCTAGCCACGAAATCTAGACTCATTGAACACAGATTGCCCAGCAAGGCGGCGAGCGAGCCGCCGGCTGCGCTGGAGCGGAAGAGCATCAAAGGCAGGTTGTTGCCCACCCCCACCCGTGGCACTACAGACGCAATTACCGTGCGTTCGTTGGTAGCGTTGGTAATGTCCCGCCACCCCATCAACCACCGCGGGCTGCGCCGGTCCATCCACAGGTCGAGCAAGGTCTGCAGGGCATCAGCCAAAGGACTCGCATGCAAGGCATTTGCGAGGGCCGACAGCTGGTCGTCGTCTAGGCGAACGTCACGATTCTGTGCAGCCCACTTAGGGAAGTCGACCAGGGCCTTTTTGGTCGTCAGGCCTTCGCCGCGCAGCACGTCGTTCAGTCGTGAGAAGCGTGCTTTCAGCTGCTGTTCGGTGGTGGCAATGTGGGGCTGGGCTTGGGTAGGCGTCCAACCCTCAGTGCTGAGCGCTGGGCCAGCCGTGCTATGGAACAGCTCGCCGGCCACCCATTGCGACAGCGCGAGCAGAAGGTCGGCCAGCGCGGCGTCCTGGTCAGCGGCGTTGGCCGCATCGCGGGCGGCATGAAGGGCCTGCCAGGCACGGGCCACGCGGGTAGGCACGCGGGCGATGCGGACGAGCACCTCACGCTCGTCCACCCAGTAACGCGGGCGCACGGTGCAGGCCGGGTCGGCCTTCTGCGTATCGCTGACGTCCGCGGTTTCCACCTCGCCCGTCGCTCCGCCGGGGACATCCACATAGGTGGCCCAGCGGTGGTCGAACTGGTGAATCATCTTCGCCTCGTACAGCGGCAGGCGTCGGAGCTCTCCTGACGCAGCCTCGCGATTGCGGAAGAGGCTGCTGTCGGTGTTCATCATGAACATCAGCTGGAACTGCAGGCCCCAGGGGTTGTGTTCAGTCTGAATTACCTCGTCGGCTTGATTGCGCAGTTCCTCCCGCCAGAGCACCGGCGTCGAGTTGTAGAGCTTCTTCGTAAGCGCAGCGTCGGCTTGACTCCGAAACACGGGGCAAGTTCGCGTATTGGGATTTAGCAGCGCGAAGTCCGACGGCGAAAGCGTGAACCGTCGACGAAGGTCAAGCAGGTCACTTGTGTTACCCGAGAAGAACTGGAAGTCGACCTGACGCGTCTTGCCCATGGTCAGCAGACAGAACTTGTAGCTCCGGTGCACACCAGCAAAGATTGCCTCGCGGTTCTCGAAGTCGTACAGACTGGCGAGGTTGCCATCAGCGATGGCATTGAACAGATGTTGGGTGAAGGAGTCCGTGGCAATGCCAGAGGGGAGCACCAGGCCGGCACGGCCTGGCTGCCCGAGACTCGTGGCTTGCAACACCGTTTCTGCGAAAAGGGACGCCAAGTTGATACGTCCAAAACCTGAGTGCGGGAAGCGCCCACTCGCGTGAACAAAGGATTGAACCGCCTCCGTTCCGCGCACAGCGGCCCAATACTTGGCGTGGAGGTGCGGGCGTTCCGTCTGTAACGCTGCAATGAGCTTCTCGCGGGCCGCCATGTGTTGCGCGTTGGCAATGGAAGGCGCCTCTGCAGCAAAGAACTCTTGCGGGTCGAGCTGCAACATCTCCCACGGTGGGTTGCCGAGCATCACGCTGAAGCCGCCTTTGGCCGCTACTTGCGGGAACGCCAGCCACCAGTGGAAGACAGCGTGCTGGCGGCACAGAGTCTGGACGGCACTATCCACGTGGGCCTTGGCCGGTTGTCCGCTGAGCACGCCCCAAAGGTAGCCGGACAGCGGCACCGTGGCGCCTGCATCGGCCAGCTTAGGCGCCAGGAAGGCGGCTACGTAGGTGTCGGCCAAACGGGCGAAGGTGCTGCGCTGCGCCTCGCCCTCGGCCTGCAACCACGCTTGACGCTTCGCGGCCAGGTGGTCGGGGGTGTCATCGTCCAGCGTCTCCACGCCGACCGCCTGCGCGGCCAGTCCCGCCTGGGTCAGAAGGTCGCCCCCTGCAATCTGGCGCCAGCTCTTCAGGTCGGCCTTGTTCTGCTTCTTCAGGGCCTTGGAGACTTCCTTGTCGTCGCCCGAGAGCGCCGTGTAGGCCTCGTCGGGGATACCATGCTCCAGCACCTTGGGGTCAAGTACGCCCAGCAGTGCATCACCTACGCGCAGGTGATGGTCGACGAAACTCAGCGGCCGGTCGGGTGAGTAGGCCTCCAGCCACAGCGCCGTCTTCGCCAGCTGGATGGCCATGGCATTCTTGTCCACCCCGTAGATGCAGCGGCTCACAACGTCACGCAGCGCGTGGCGGTAGTCGGTAGGCGTTGGGGCGCCGCCCTCGCGCTCCGCTGCTGCACGGTGCAATGCCACCTCATCGGCCAGGCGACGTGCAGCCGACAGCAGGAAGTGGCCGCTGCCGCAGGCGGGGTCGCAGATGGTGAGCGACAGAAGCGCCTCGACCGGGCGGTCCGGATTTGCCTTGACCGTTTGAGCGATGACAGGCTCCAGCGCGCTCTTGATGAGCTCCTGCACCAAGCTGTCAGGCGTGTAGTAGCTGCCAGTGAGCTTGCGGGTGTTGCCCTTCGTGGAGGCGTCCGTCTCGTCGTCACCCATGAAGGCCAAGCGCGCCGTAACGGGTGAGGCCAGACCCTGCAGGTCGGGAACAAGCTCCAGCAGACTTTCGTATACGCTGCCCAGTTCCTCGGGGCCCATATCGCGGTAGTTGACGCGCGACAGACCACCGTCGGCACGGAACCAGCCGAGCTGGAATACGGCCGCCAGCAGATGACGGTTGTCCAGCTGCGCCGCATCCAGGCGCGGACACTGGTCGGTGTCGAACAGGCCTCCGAGCGCCGGTAGGCCGAGAGCCGGTTCGCCGCGGGCGAGCGCGTCGAAGGTGATGGTGAGCCCCTGCCAGAGGTCGGCATGACGGTCGTGCTGGCTGCGGCGCACGGCCCGCTCGCGCAGCCAGGTCAGCGAGTAGCCGGCCAGATAGCGCGCCTTGGCCTCTTCTGATGCGTCCGGAGTGAAGACAAGCCGTTCGCCGGTGCCACGGTCGCGCCGGTCTTCGACAGTCGCCAGGAAGATGAGGCGGTAGACCAGGCGCAGCAGTTCTTCGAAGAAGGCCTGTCGGTCGTAGCCGCTTTCAACGTTCTGCAGCGCCGCACGAAGCGCGCTGTTGGCTGGGTGCGAAAGAAAGCCGGTGCCTAACTCGCGAATCGCCCTAGCCACCTGGTCGCGCAAGTTGCCGCGCACCGTGACACCGGCTTGCTGGCCGGCGGCACGCCAACGCTCCCAGGGGCAGTCGTTGGGTTGGGTCTCTGCATTGCCGAAGCGACTGGCGTGGGTCAGCAGCCAGAAAGCGCTGAAGTCGGCCAGGAGCTCTTCATTGAACAGCGCTTCGAGGTCGACTTCAATGTACGCCGGGCGTGTGAGGCTGGCATTGTCGCGCAGGATGCGCAGCATCAGACCGTTACTGACGATGGCCCAGAGGCAATCGTCGCTGGCATTGAGTGCCTCCTGCGCCAACATGAAGGGGCTGCGACGGCGCGTTTTGCCGGTGTCGGGATTGGTTTCGCCAAAACGCTCAGCTGCAGCGTCCAGCGGTTCGTCGAATCCAGCAAAAACCAGCGGCACATGCCCACCGTTGCCCGCATGGCCGATGGCAAACGAATGCCCGGCGTGCTCAATCGCGGGACAACGGCCTGCATCGTGGAAATGCAGCACGTCGCGCAGCAACGGCAGCAGCCACTCGCGGACGGTGACATCAAAGGCGCGAACGTCTTGCCGCTGACGCAGGGTCTGGAAGTCTTGCCAGAGGTTGAGTGCAATCTTGAAGTCGCGGGCGATTTCGTCGCGCAGCTTCAGGCCCTTGGCGATGCGGTAGTGGCTTTCTGTCTGCTCCGTGTCCTTGGGGTCGGCGAGCAGGGTCAGGCGCGTAAGCTCTTCGGCGGGGATGAGACCGCCTTCAATCCGGATGGCGCGGTAGGCGAGCTGGTGAGTCGCGCGTTTGAAAATCGACTTTGCCATGGGCTCAAGCTCCCACGGCGATGTTGGCGGCTGCGCCGACGTCGGGCAGCAGCACGTAGAGCCCCATCACATCGACGGGCAGGCTGGCGGTGACCTGATAGCTGCCGCGACCTTCGGCGGCCTCGCGTACGCGGCGATGGTCCAGCAACAGCGACTGGGCGCGGGCCTTGGCGATGGCCTCGAACTGCGTTTGCCATTCAGGCAACGCGTCAAGCGCGGATTGAAGGTGTCGGTCTCGCAACGGTGGCGGCATGTTGCGGGTGGCTTCAGCGCCGAGCAGCTCTCGCGTCTGCTCAGGTGAGAGTTCGTTGAAGGGTTCCGAGCCAGCACTTGCGACGGCGACGGCTTCTTCGCACATCAGCAGGCGGGTCGATGAGCCGTGGGTGACGGTGAGCTGGTGGCGAATGCGCAGCAGCAGCACTGTGGTCTTGAGGCTCACTGCGCTCACAAAAGCGGCGCCAGCCCGAGCGACTGCGGCCGCTTCGTCGCCGCTTGGCGAGTCATCGAGGGCTTGCTCCAGCAAGGTGTCGGCGAGTACCGACACCAGAGGATGGGTGCGGTGAATGAAGGTCGCGCCTTGGGCGGCGGGTTGTCGGAAGTCGATTCGCAGGGTGCCCGACAGACCTTCAGCCACCAGACGCTCTTGCACCGCGACGGGAAGGTGTTCCGTCGGCAGCTTGAAGTGCTGCTTGACCGGTTGCAGCGGCGAACCGAGCTGATTGGCTGCGCGGCTGACAAATCGCGCGACATCGGCTTCACCCCCCAAGACCGCTGACGACTTGCGCCACTCGGGCAACACGTCTTCCGGCTTCAGACGGCGCTGGGCGAAGATACTGCGATTCTGTTTGGCTTTCTCCTTGGCGCTTTGCCACGCCAGGTCGATTTGCTTGGCAGGTTCGCCAAACAGGTCGAGTTGGGACTGCGCGTTGAGCGGCGCGCCCTTGCGCAGCAACACTGCGTTCATCAGTGCCTGCGTGAGCTTGCCTTCATCGTCGGGCATGGGCACGAGCACGCCGAGTTCTTTCCGAATGCTCTCGGCCTTGCGCAAGATGACTTGCAGCACCGCGCCGTCGACCGGGTTGTCTTCGCCGTAAAGCATGGTGCTGCGCACTTCGGGCGCCTTCTGGCCGAAACGGTCCACTCGGCCTTCCCGCTGCTCGTGGCGAGTGGGGTTCCAGCTCAAGTCGTAATGAACCACGGCGGTAAAGAGGTTCTGCAGGTTGATACCTTCCGACAAGCAGTCGGTGGCCACCAGGATGCGAACCTCACTCTCGCCCAATTGCTCGACTGCAGCCTCACGCTCGTCCGGCGTCAGTTCGCCGGTAACTGCCTTCACGGTGGCTGACTTGAACTTTTCCTGAAGCGCGGCGGCCAGGTAGTGCGCGGTCGCGATGTAGCGGCAGAACACCACCGGCAAGAAGCCATCTTTCAAGAGAACGGCCAAGTGCTCCAGCAACTTGGCGAGCTTGGGGTCGTTCTGCTGACCGGCCAAGGCGGCAGCGCTTGCGACAAGTTCTTGCAGCCGCTGAGAGTCTTCGGTCTGTGCCCCGGGTTCGATGTCGTCGGTAGAGAGCGCATCTTCAGTGCCATCGAGCACCCGGTCGCTGGCTTGGGCTTCAAGGTCTTCAAGCGATACGTCGCCCACGATTCCTTCTTCCGATTGCGCGGCCTGAAGGCGCGTGCGCAAGGCATTCACCGCCGCGGCTGGCGACGATGAAATGCAACGTAGCAGGGCCAGTGCCGCCCACCAGTTCATGCGCTGTTCGCGCAGCCCTTGTCCCTCGGAACGCTCGACCAGCTCACGGGCGTAGGTCAGCACGTCGTTGAACAACTGCCCCCATGCACCGGTCAAGCGGTAGGTGATTTCCGCCGACTTGCGGTCGGGAAACATGGAGGTGTCCTGCCACTCCGCAATGTCCGGGCGGCGACGCTGCACGAAGTGACGCGAGAGCGCTTCACGCAGGTCGCTACGCTGACCAGCCGGCAAGTCCTTGAGTTGCGCAAAATCGGCACGAAGGAGGCCCAGCAGGTTGAAGAACGCATCTTCGTCACCGCTATGAGGGGTCGCGGTCAGCAACACGAGATGGCGCTCGGGGTCGGCCACAAGACCTTTCAGCAACTGGTGACGTTGCTGTCGCCCCTGACCTGCCTGAGTGCAGGTGTGCGCCTCATCGACAATGACGAACTCGGGGCAGAAACGCTGGAAGGCCTCGCGACGGCGTTCGGACTTGATGTAGTCGAGACTGACCACCGTGTAGGGGTGCGCATCGAAAAGCGATGCACCGGGGGGAAGGTCGCGCTCCAGCCGGTCGGCGGTGTTGGAACGGACAACGACAGCAGGGATGTGGAAACGCTCTACCAGCTCGCGTTGCCATTGCTCACACAGGTGCGGCGGGCAAAGCACGGTCAGGCGTTGAACCTCGCCCCGGTCGAGCAGCTCACGAGCAATGAGCGCGCCTTCGATGGTCTTGCCAATACCAACGTCGTCGGCAATCAGCAGCCTGACGGTGGGCTGCTTGAGCGCCATCAGCAAGGGCACGAGCTGGTAGGCGCGAGGCTCGACGGCGATGTTGCCGAAGCTTCGAAACGGCCCGGCGCCACTGCGCAGCTTGAGTTGCAGGGCATCGAGCAACATCTGGCTGGCCGAGTGATTGCGCGCCTGGTCGAGCGTGGGCCATGGGAAGGTGGCGGCCTGGACCGGCTGTCGTTCAAGCGGCAGATAGATGAGTGTTTCATCCCGTTCGCCGCCGCCCAAAGGGCGTAGGCGCAAGGTCTGTGCATCAGAATCGGGGAGAACAATCCATTCGCGGCCACGGGCCGAGACAAGGCTTCCCGGAAGGAATTCGGGCATCGGTGCGTTCATGATTCTTGTGATTTTCCGGGGCCAAACAGGTCAGCGTTGTTCTTGAAGAGGTCACGCCAGCACTCGACCTCCTTGGGGAAACGGACCACGAGGTAACCGAGGTCATCGAGCTTGCGGTCGATTGCCGCATCCAGCGCACGCTGTGCGTCAGTTTCGTGGTGAGGGCCGTCGATGAACACCGCGAGGTTGAATTCGTCGTAGAAGAAGTCCGCACAGGCATTGGCGGCAGGAATGCTGTGTTGACCGCGGTCCGGTTTGCGGTACCCCTGCTCGTTCACATGGTTGAGCCAGGCTTGCTCAAGTGAGCTGCCCGCGGTGCGCTCAAGTTGCGCATCGTGCTCGTCCGGCGCGCGGCCCTGCGTTCCTTGGTTGGTTCGCGCTTGCGTCAAGCGACAGAGCAGGTCCAGCAGCAACCCGCTCGCGACCTTGTCCTTGCGGTCAATGAGTGTGTGGTCTGGCTGGTTGTGGTACGAGAGCAGACAGCGGTAGCAGCCGGCTTCACAGAAGGGCTCACCGTTGTGGTCGAGTTCCTCCTCCAGACTGTCTCGCTTCCAGACGTGCCCGGCAGGCGGTGCTTTGAAATGGATGATTTCGAGCGCCTTGGCCGCGACTGCGGCCAGTGCGTCCGGCTCGGTGGCCAAACGTGTCAGCACCCCGGCTCCGCCCTCGGCTGCTTCAAACAACAGGATGGATTGACGGAGCTCACGCGTAGGAAGCGGCTCTGCCATGAGCTCGCTCTCTTCGAGCTGGTAGACCGCTTCGATGCCGCGCTTGAGCGCGTATTGCAAGGTCGTCAGCGTCTCAGGTTCAAGCACACCCAGCGCATGGTGAGGCCGCACGATGAGAATGTTACGGCGGTCCTCGACGTAGGGAACGATACGTTGCGGGGGCGTCTTGTCGGGCGGGGCCTCCCCCTCACTCTCGGTTTCACCGTTGCCATCATCAACACCGCCCACCCAGTGACCAGTCACCGGGTTCATCATGAAACCCTGGATGGACTTCTCCTTGCGGCGACGCCAACCAAAGTTCATGCGCCAGACGGTTGCTGCTGGCCCGTACTGCATCTGCATCAGTGGCCCGCTGGCATCCTCGACGACCGTAGTGACCATCTGCAACTTGCCCTCGGCTTGGGCGAACTGCAGCGTGGTCTGCATTTCGTAGCCCTGGCGCACCCGTTCTTCTTCGTTGGCAGTGATGCGTTCAGCACGTTTGGTCGAAACGTTCTCGATTCGATAGAGGTTTCTGACCTCTTTCGCCTCTGCCAGAGAGGCACCACAGGAAATGCAGCGGTCGACGTCACGCTGGGAACGGAAGTGCCCATAGCCGCAGGCCGGACACAGGCGTGCGACTTCGGTGGGCAGGCGAGCACCTTCAGTGACCTGGTCTTGACCGGTAATGGTAAGCAGGGCTTTGGTGACCCGGTACTGGCTTCCCTCGTGGTAGATGAGGCTGTACGGGCCAAACTCGCCCAGCGCCAGGAAACGCGGCCGGGACAAGAAGCTTTCGCGACCAATGGAGCCACGCCGAGCGGGGAGATACGCCAGCAAGGGCAAGCGGGGGAAGTTGTATCCGGGGAGGAACCCCTGCGAGGCAAGGTAGCGGTAGGTGTAGAAATCCGAGTTGAACGCGCTGTCGCCCGCCAACAGCAGGTCGCGCTGCTTGCGCGCTTCGTTGTGACGTTGCTGAGCCTCGCGGCGTTCCCGCTCACTTGCTGCTGGGTTGTTCTCAATCTTGAAGTTCAGCTCAATGGCCTGCGCGGTCGCCCGATACAGGTCGCGCCAACGCTGTAGCGATGCATCAAACTCCTGGTAGGTTCGTTGGAACACCGACTCGGCCCAGTGCTCGTTGTACCAAGGCGCATTGCGCGGCGTGAGTTCGTTGGCCAACATCGAGAGGACACGCAAGCCCCGCTGATGTGCACGGCGCTTTGCCTCAGGCTTGTCAAGGTCAGCCGCGACCTCTTCCATGATGGGAAGTGCTTCGGGCTGATTCATGTCCAGCAGGTCCCGGACGCTGTTGCCGAGTCGCCGACCGGTCTCCGCAAGCCAGATGGCGTGCATGTGACTCTTGACCAGTTCGAGGTTGGCGAGGTCCAAGGTCGGCGCGTTCACCTGACCGTGCACCATGCGAACCGGGTCGCGGAAGTAATACTGGTCGTGCGGAGACTGGCTCGCACAGTAGGTGATAACCAGTGCAGGCTGCCCAGCGCGCCCAGCTCGGCCACTGCGCTGTGCGTAGTTCGCCGGAGTCGGCGGGACATTGCGCATGTAGACCGTGTTCAGCGACGAGATATCGACGCCTAACTCCATGGTCGGGGAGCAGAAGAGCACGGGCAGCCATTCGAGCTCGTGACCGTTCTTCTTGCGCCACTCGTCCCGGTCCTTTTCAGTGAAACGGAAACGGGCTTCCCGCTCAAGGCGGTCGTCCTGCTCTACTTGCGCGGTATGTTCGCGAGCCTCGAACTCGAAGAGCTGGTGCACCGGGCTATCCAGCAGTCCAGCGATGTTGCGATACAAACCACGGAAGAACGCGTTGTCCTCAGCTTGGCGCTGACTCTGTCCATCACCGAGTTGCCAGAGCAGCGCGGTGCCGTTGAGCTGCCAGCCGGTGAGGCCGACATCCGTCTCTTCCTTGCGAACCAGTCCGTAGGACTCCGCGGCCTTGAGCAAGGCACCAACGACAGCGCCCCATGTCTGGTCGTTGATGGATTTGTAGAACGGATTGGCCCCGCCCCAAGTGCTGCCATGGCGCAGCGACCGCCCCAGTCGGGAGCGACTGGAACCAATCAACAGGAAGTCCTCAACCTGGAGGCGACGACCTCGGCGGTCGGTTTCTTCCTTCGGGCGTGAAGTTACAAACCAACGGGCTGCAACGGGCCGCTCGTCTTCTGTAAATCCCCACGGCTCACGAAGGTTCGCATAGCTTTGAGTCCGAAGCTGTTCGAGCTCCGTGCGGTCCAAGTAGCGCGTCGCGATACACAAACCCTGCCGCATGAAATCAAAGAGCTCACGCAGAACCCGCGCCCGCTCCGCCGGGGTTGCCGCTTGCAGGACCTGAGGGGCCTCTGCCCATTCCGACGCGTCCGACGCCAGGTCTTCTAGGTCTTGGTACTCAATGCGAACCAAGCCCAGTTGTTCAAGGTTCGGATTGTTGAATCGCCAACCGCGACGCAAGTCGAAGTAAGTGCGGTAGCCGAGGATGCTGCGCATGGCTTCTTGCACCTGCCTGCGCGTGTTGCCCTTGAGCTCAGGCTGTTGCATGTACTCCGAGCGAACTGCCGGGTCGTCACGATGGAAGCCCAATGCTTCAAAGACCGCGTTGCCGACCTCCCGCTCGGTCAGGAGATTGCCACTCGCCCTTTGGACGGCCGACAGCAGTGCTGCCCGAGTCAGAAGGACTTGGAGGAAGTCGTTGAAGTGTCCCGCTTGAAGGGCCGCATCCTGACGGTTGTCGGAGAAGCCCAGCACCTTCTTCGCTTCAGCGGAAAGCTGCTGGTCCTGCTCATACAGATAGCGCAGCGCTGACAGCGTCAGCATGGTCGTCGCCGAGCTACGGCCTTCTCCGGAGAGGGATGTCAGGCGAAGCGAGTCTTTCCCGGCCGAGCTGTGCGAGACGCCACATGCGAGGCAGAATCGGAACGAGCCTGGGATGAACCACGCTTGGAGGCCTTGCTCGTTCGTTGCAACACCGTCGGGGCGCACCTTGACCGCCTGCGGCATGAACTTACGCTGAGCGGACTTGATTCGCCATTCCCCATCGGCGCGCTCTTCCAGCCAGGACTCCGGGTAGCGTTCAATGTTCTCGGGCTCCCAGGTGTTCTTGCCATCCGGCATCAGGAAGCCGAATTTGACCTGGTCGTCTTCGTGCTGACGCTCTTCGATGTTTCGCACGTCGAAGGTGCGGCCTTCTGCGCCATCGGTGTCCCAGACCGGGATGTACTCCTGCCCGCAGTCGCGACAGAAGTGGGTGTGGTAGTAGCGTCGCTGGCGCGTTTCATCGCCTGAGACGAACTGCTGGCCATCCAGGGTGATGGCGCGACGACCCGGTGCTTCGAGCGTCGTATAAACCTTGCCGCCACCCGCAATGAACTGGTGAAGCTTGAATGCGAACAGGCTCTTCCCTGTCTTGTCGGTGACGGCATGGGCCCGAAGCATGAACTGCTGCAGGTAAGCGAGTGACGCTTCAAAGGATTCGCCTGAATCGCTTTGGAGGGCTTGGGCCGCCTGCGCCAGGGTGAGCGGTTTGGCGCGCCGCGGCTTGTCGCCCTCATAGCTAAGACCGAGCTTGAGTTCGACCCACACCGACATCGGGTGTGCAGCCATGGCTTCGAAATCAAGATGAGTCGGAACTCCCGCCTGAATCGCGTCACGGAGTCGAGGACGCACAGATTCGAGCGTCTCGTGCTCGGGAGTCGTACGGCGGAGGGTCTCGGTGATGATGTTCCGGTCGGCGATGGGGGTGCCGAATAAGCGGCGGGCGACGTTCGCTACCACCGCATTGCGTTCCATCTGCGTGCCTTCAGACGCCATCGTGGCGGAAGTGCCGATGCAGATGAGGTCCTCCGCCAGGGCTTCGCGCACGCGTCGCACGAGCAGTGCAACGTCGGCCCCCTGGCGACCGCGGTATGTGTGCAGCTCATCGAGCACAAGAAACCGCAGCCCCTTGGCGTTGCGCATCACCGCTTTGTCGATGTCGTTCTGCCGGGTCATCAGCAGTTCGAGCATCATGAAGTTCGTGAGCAGAATGTCGGGCGGTGTGGCGGCCATCGCTTGCCGCTCTTCGTCGCTCTCCTGTCCGGTGTATCGCCCAAACGTGACTGAGCAGGCTGCAGGGTCGGAGCCCAGAAACTTCTTGAGCTCTTCGAGCTGGGAGTTCGCGAGCGCATTCATCGGATAGATGACGATGGCTCGGGTGCGTGGCGTGGGGTCGACTTTCTTGGCCTTGAGGCACGCATCCACAACCGGGATGAAGTAGCTCAGTGACTTGCCGGAGCCGGTTCCCGTGGTGAGGACGTAGCTCTCCCCTGCTAGTGCCAGACTGATGGCCTCCGCCTGGTGCTGATGCAGTGGCAAAGGAACGCCAGCCGAACTCGCCGACTTTCCAAGGCGGAAGATTCCTGCGCACTCCGGACTCAGCAAACCGCTTGCGACCAGCTCATCAACCGTCCCCCCGGAGCGGTAGGTCGGATTTATCTGAATGAGCGGTTCGGGCCAGTACTTCTGGCTCTGGTATTCGCGGTCAACATGCTGGCGGATATCGTCGGCCCGAATCCGCGTGAAGCTGCGGGTGAATTGCTCGTATTCGGTGACGACGTGCGCGCGAAACTGAAATACGTCCATGTGGCTATCGGTCTCAATCGATTGGTTCAGCCTGCATCTGGCAGCGTCCAAGGCCCCCGTGCCCAGTTCATGGGCGACAGGTACAGCGGCACTTCGACTGGAGCGTCAGACGCAGCAACCTGCGGGTATCCGAGGAGGGGAAAGAGTACCGCGAATAGAAAGCATATCGGCCCCATGTCCGTTGACGAAAGTCGCACGACTACTGGAAATCTTCGTAGTCCTGGAGTTGATGTTCGTGAACACGACGCGAAGGACGCCGACGTTTGAAAGAGAGCCCAAACGGCTGCTTCTGCGCCAATGGGGCGCTGAATTGATGGGAGCTCTGAAACGAAAATGGCACCAGACGAGGTCTGGTGCCATTTCGGTGAAGCTTGCCAACTGGAAGCCGACGTAAAGAGCTGCCAGCTTGTAGGACAATCAATAAGTCTTTGTTTTTATTATTATTTAGTCAAAATCCAGCAGATTTCTGTGCCACTAATTGCTTCCTGATGTGTCACTAATTGGGTCTCGCTACAAGTTCTTACACGTCGATGTTCCGCGCATACAGAGCATTGCTCTCGATGAACTCACGACGTGGCTCGACCTGGTCGCCCATAAGCGTGGTGAAGATTTCGTCGGCGGCGATGGCGTCGTCGATCTGCACTTTCAGCAGGCGGCGCACGGCCGGGTCCATGGTGGTTTCCCACAGCTGGTCGGGGTTCATTTCGCCGAGGCCTTTGTAGCGCTGCTTGCTGAGGTTGCGCTCGACTTCGTTGAACATCCAGTCGATGGCTTCCTTGAAGCTGGTAACGGCCGCACCCTTTTCGCCACGGCGCATCTCGGCACCTTCGCCGATCAGGCTGTTGATCATTTCGGCGGCGCGGCGGATTTGCGCGTAGTCGCCCGAGACGAGGAATTCGGCGTCGATGATGCCGCGGCGGACGTTGCCGTGGTGCATGCGTTCAACGGCCAGTTCCCAGGCTTCACTTTCCTGATCGAAATGTGCGCGGACGTTGACGCCTTTGGGCATCGAGGCCTGCAGGCGCGCAGCGGAATCGGTGGCGGCCGCTTCGTCAGCGAGTGAGACATTGATGTCACCGGCGAGCATGGCATGCAGCGCAGCCGGGTCGATGAAGCCCGATACACGATTGATGACCGCTTCCGCGAGCAAGTAGTTGCGCGCGAGTTCGCCGAGGGCTTCGCCTTCGATCGGTGTGGCGCCGGCTGAAGGAATGAGTTGTGCACCGTCGAGGCCCATGCGCAGCAGGTGGGCGTCGAGTTCGGCGTCGTCCTTGATGTAGCGCTCGGTCTTGCCGTGCTTGATCTTGTAGAGCGGCGGCTGGGCGATGTAGATGTGGCCGCGCTCGACGAGTTCGGGCATCTGACGGTAGAACAGCGTCAGCAGCAGGGTGCGGATGTGGGCACCGTCGACGTCCGCGTCGGTCATGATGATGATGCGGTGATAGCGCAGCTTCTCGGGCTTGAAGTCGTCCTTGCCGATGCCGGTACCGAGGGCTGTGATCAGCGTGGCGATCTGTTCGGACGAGATGAGCTTGTCGAAGCGCGCGCGCTCGACGTTGAGCACCTTGCCGCGCAGCGGCAGGATCGCCTGGAATTTGCGATCGCGGCCTTGCTTGGCCGAGCCGCCTGCGGAGTCACCCTCGACGATGTAGATCTCGCACAGGGCGGGGTCTTTCTCCTGGCAGTCGGCGAGTTTGCCGGGCAGGCCGACGCCGTCCAGCACGCCTTTGCGGCGCGTCATTTCGCGCGCCTTGCGGGCGGCTTCGCGGGCACGCGAGGCTTCGACGATCTTGCCGCAGATGGTCTTGGCGTCGATCGGGCGTTCGAGCAGGTATTCGGAGAGCTTGGCGGCGACGACTTCTTCGACTGCCGGGCGCGCTTCGCTCGACACGAGCTTCATCTTCGTCTGCGAGGCGAATTTCGGGTCGGGCATCTTGACGGACAACACGCAGGCGAGGCCTTCGCGCATGTCATCGCCGGTGATCTCGACCTTGGCTTTCTTCGCGATCTCGTTTTCTTCGATGTACTTGTTGATGACGCGGGTCATCGCCATGCGCAGGCCGGTGAGGTGGGTGCCACCGTCGGACTGAGGGATGTTGTTCGTGAAGCACAGCACCTGTTCCTGGTAGCTGTCGTTCCACTGCATCGCGACTTCGACGCTCAGTTCAACCGTACCGCCGCCGCCGCTGACGGGCACCTGGGTGGCGCCGGCTGCGTAGAACACGTTGGGGTGCAGCACGGTCTTGGCGCGGTTGATGTACTCGACGAAGCCGCGCACGCCGCCGGAGAAGGCGAAGTCTTCCTCGCGGGCGGTGCGCTGGTCGATCAGGCGGATACGCACGCCGTTGTTGAGGAAGGAAAGCTCGCGCAGGCGTTTGGCGAGAATCTCGTAGTGGAACTCGATGTGGCCAAAGATTTCTTCATCGGCGAGGAAGTGCACTTCGGTACCGCGCTTTTCGGTGTCGCCAATGACGCGCAGCGGTGAGACCTCGACGCCGTTCTGCACTTCGAGCAGGCGGTCGGCGGCGTGGCCGCGCTGGAATTCCATGAAATGCTTCTTGCCATCGCGCCGGATCGTGAGGCGCAACCACTTCGACAGCGCGTTTACGCACGACACCCCGACGCCATGCAGACCGCCGGAAACCTTGTAGCTGTTCTGGTTGAACTTGCCACCGGCGTGCAGCACGCACATGACGATTTCGGCGGCTGAGCGCTTGGGCTCGTGCTTGTCGTCGAACTTGATGCCGACCGGAATGCCGCGGCCGTTGTCGGTGACCGAGATCGAGTTGTCGGTGTGGATGGTGACCACGATGTCGTCACAGTGCCCCGCCAGGGCTTCGTCGATCGCGTTGTCGACGACTTCGAAGACCATATGGTGCAGACCTGTGCCGTCGGAGGTGTCTCCGATGTACATGCCGGGGCGCTTGCGCACCGCTTCCAGGCCTTCAAGCTGCTGGATGCTGTCTTCGTCGTAGGCGGGTTGCTGATTCTGTTCGGACATCGGGTGACCTTGCTTTGAAACTGATTATCGTCGCCGCGGTAAATGCCAGTGCAGGCGGATCACTTCGAACCGGATCCGCCTGCACCCGCGGTGTTCTGCGGCTGAGTCTGGTGTGGTGAGGGCGGGATCAGATCCGCATCGGCATCACGACGTACTTGAAGCGCGCATCACCGGGCAGGGTGATGAGGGCGCTGGAGTTGCCGTCGTTGAGGCGCAGCTCGATCTCGTCGGTCGATGAGTTGGTGAGCACGTCGAGCAGATAGGTGACGTTGAAGCCGATGTCGACGGTGTCGCCGGCATAGTCGACTTCGATTTCTTCCTGCGCTTCTTCCTGCTCGGCGTTGGAACTGACGATCTTCAGGCTGCCGCTTGAGAGCACCACGCGGACGCCGCGGAACTTTTCGTTGGTCAGGATCGCGACACGGTGCAGCGAGCCAAGCAGTGCGCTGCGGCCCAGCACCAGCAGTTTCGGATGGTTCTGCGGGATGACGCGCTCGTAGTCCGGGAACTTGCCATCGATGAGTTTGGTGATCAGTTCGATCGGGCCGAAGCGGAAGCGGGCCTGGTTGCCGGCGAGCGCAATTTCCAGCGGCTCGTCGCTGTCGGCGAGCTGACGCGCGAGTTCGAGCACGGTCTTGCGCGGAAGGATCACTTCGGTCTTCGGCAGCTCGCCGTCGATTTCAGCCGAAGCGAAGGCGAGGCGGTGACCGTCGGTGGCGACCATGCGCAGTTCGTTACCCTGGGCAACGACCAGCAGGCCGTTGAGGTAGTAGCGGATGTCCTGTGCGGCCATCGAGTACGCAACCTGGGCAAGCTGGCGCTTGAAGGCCTTTTGCGAGACGGTAAGCGTGACCGCTTCGGCATCGTTGAACTGCATGCGCGGGTAGTCGGTGGCCGGGAGCGTCTGCAGCGCAAAGCGGCTCTTGCCGGCATGCAGTGACAGGCGGTTCGCGTCGAGCTTGAGGTTCACCTCGGTGCCGTCGGATAAGGCACGCAGGATGTCCTGAAACTTGCGGGCACCGACGGTGAAGTTGGCGTCTGCACCGCCGCTGGCCTGGCCGGTGGTACGGATCTGGATCTCGATGTCGGTGGCCAGCAGGGTGAGGTCGTCGCCGTGCTTTTCGATCAGCACGTTCGACAGGATCGGCAGGGTGTGTCGCTTTTCGACGATCCCCGAAACCGACTGCAGGGGTCCCAGCAGGGCTTCACGAGAGGCTGTTAACAGAAGCATTTAAGTAAACCTCTATTATTAGTTAACTGCATCCGGTTTCTGTGGATAAGCACAGAAAATCAAATAACTACAACAACTTATGCGGTTCAAAACCTTGTTCACAAGGTCTGTAACTGTCAATGAACAAGTGGGGAGCATTTTTGCCCTTGCCGCTTGTCCTTCGTTTGTCCCCAAATCTTGCCATGTTCAACACACCGGATTTCCACAACCGGTGTCCGATGGTGTTGGTGTTCTTGCAGCCTGTTGAAGCCGCCAACGCATCTGAACTGTTGTTAACAAGATCTTGTAAACATATAACTACTATTAGTAAACCAAGCCCTACTTCTGTGGATAACTACGTTTTCCGTTTTCCATTCAATACGTTGCGTGATCTGAAACCATGTTCGCAACCTACGTATGGCGAGCTGAACAAGTGGGGATGAATTTCGCGTCGTCGGGAAGAATCAAGCTTGTCCCCAAAGGCTCCCTCGATCTGTCCACCTACTATTCACAGTGCTGATTGATCGGTTCTCCTGCCATGTCATCCACGCAAGGTTTGCGTCAGCACATGCAGATCGTGATTGAGCTGCTGGTCTGCCAGGCGCAGCTCAGCAATCGTCCGGCAGGCGTGCAGCACCGTGGTGTGATCGCGACCGCCGAAGGCCTCACCGATCGATGGCAATGAAGAAGGGGTGAGTTCCTTGGCAAGGAACATCGCGACCTGGCGCGGGCGGGCGATGGCCCGTGTGCGCTTCTTCGAATGCATGTCGGCTACCTTGATCTTGTAGTAGTCCGAAACGGTCTTCTGGATCAGTTCGAAGGTGATCTGGCGGTTGTGCGCGGCAAGCAGGTCGCGCAGCGCTTCTTTGGCCAATTCCAGGCTGATGTCGCGGCCGTGGAAGCGTGAGAAGGCGAGCACCTTCTTCAGAGCGCCTTCCAGTTCGCGTACGTTGGAGCGCAGGTTCTTGGCAATCAGGAAGGCAACGTCGTCGGTGAGCGGCGTGCGCTCGGTTTCGGCCTTCTTCTTCAGGATTGCGACCCGCATTTCGAGTTCGGGTGGCTCGATCTGCACGGTGAGACCCCAGTCGAAGCGCGAAACCAGGCGGTCCTGCAGGCCTTCGACTTCCTTCGGATAGGTGTCGCTGGTGATGACGATCTGTTTGCGTGCTTCGACCAGTGCATTGAAGGCGTGGAAGAACTCTTCCTGCGTGCGCTCCTTGTTCTTGAAGAACTGGATGTCGTCGATCAGCAGCAGGTCGAGGTTGCGGTAGTAGCGCTTGAACTGGTCGAAACTCTTCTGCTGGTAGGCGCGCACCACGTCGGCGTAGTAATCCTCGGCGTGCACGTAACGGATGACCGCTTTCGGGTTGTGCTTCCAGACGGCGTTGCCGAGCGCGTGGATAAGGTGGGTCTTGCCGAGGCCGACACCGCCATAGACGAAGAGCGGGTTGTAGCTGGTGCCCGGATTCTGCGCCACCTGCATTGCAGCGGCGCGGGCGAGGTCGTTGGCGCGTCCGGTGACCAGGTTGTCGAAGGTGAAATCCGAGTTGAGCCGGGTCCGCTCGTAGGGTGCGTTGTCTGCGCTTGGCGCAGGCACTCGCGCGGCGGTCTCGTCACGCGATTTGATGATTGCGGGGGCTGGCGTGTCAGGCGATGCGGCGGGAGCTGCCTGCTTTGGGGCCGGCGCGGTTGCGCGTGGGGTGGCAAGCGGCTTGACGTGGGCCGATATCGACAGGGTGACCTGAATCGGTTCACCAAAGATCTCCTGGCCGATTTCCTCGATGCGTCGGAGATAGCGCTCGCGCACCCATTGCAGCACGAAGCGGTTGGGTGCGTGCAACTCGAGGCTGCGCGGGCTGGTAGCCGGCGAAGGGGCAAGGGCCCTGATCCAGGTGTTGAACTGCTGTTGCGGCAGTTCAGCCTCGAGACGGGACAAGCATGTAGACCAGAATTCTTGACTCACGTTTTGCGCGAATGGCTCCCACCCCGCATCGGCGCGTTTGGCGGCGAGCGGTGCGGCATCAACTCTTTGATTTTTATGTGATTATTGTGCTCGAACGGGCAGTGTTCTGCGTGCAGGTGACAGGCTGACCGGGGAGCGCGGAAAGCGGGTGATTCTACGCGTCATCCGGAAAATTATCCACAGGCGCTTCCCTGTGGAAAACATGAAAACGCTTGACAAACAGTGCGTTACGCTGTGTAATCGCGCGTTTTTCCCGGCTTACCAAGGAATCAAATCATGAAGCGCACTTACCAGCCTTCCGTCGTTCGTCGCAAGCGTACCCACGGTTTCCTCGTCCGTTCGCGCACCCGTGGTGGCCGCGCTGTTCTGGCCGCTCGTCGCGCCAAGGGCCGTCATCGTCTCGCCGTCTGATCGGTTGGCGGAAACCACCGGCTTTGACCTGTTGCCGGCCTACCGGCTGCACACAGGTGAAGAGTTCTCGGCAGTTTTCGCTCACCGGCGGGTCGTCCGGGGCCAGGTTTTTAACCTGCACTATCGACCCAATGCCTTGTGCAGCGCGCGTATCGGCTTCGTGGTTGCCAAGAAGCTGGCGCGCCGTGCAGTGCAGCGCAATCTGATCAAACGGATCGGGCGCGAGGTGTTCCGTCTGGAGCGCGCGAGCCTGCCGTGTTGTGATCTTGTCCTTCGGTTGTCGGCATCTCCGAAGGCTGTCAGTCGCGAAAATCTGCGCGCTGAAGTCCAGATGCTGTTCAAGCGCCTGCCGCGGGGATGATTCGGAATGCAGTCCGTGTTGATCGCCCTGTTGCGTGCGTACCGGCTGTTGCTGAGTCCGTTCCTCGGACGTAATTGCCGTTTCCACCCCTCCTGTTCCGCGTACGCGATTGAAGCGCTGCAACGTCACGGTGCTATCAAAGGATCCTGGCTTGCCGCGCGCCGTGTGACCCGCTGTCACCCGTGGAATCCGGGCGGTTATGATCCGGTACCCTGATGCCTGTACCGCGGGCACCCAAGATTGATACCCCTACCAGAAACGACTGATTCCGATGGATAACCGCCGCCTGATCCTGTTGGTGATCTTCAGCATGTCGCTCGTCATGCTGTGGGATGCCTGGCAGAAGCATAACCAGCCAAAAGCACTTGCCACCGCGAATGCGACGCAATCGGCAACGCCTACGCCAACGCAGTCGGCGCCCGGCACTTCACCGGACAAGCCCGCGATGGCGCCAGCGGCGGTGAGCGCTGCAGAGCGTGCAAAAGCGCCCCGGCTCACGGTGGATACCGATATGGTTCATGCCGAGGTGTCGGCACTGGGTGGTGACATCGTACGTTTGGAACTCAAGAAGCACGGTGCGAACAATGCACCCGACAAGCCGTTCGTGTTGTTCGACGATGGCAGGGTTCATACCTACCTTGCGCAGAGCGGCCTGATTGGTGCCGGCTTGCCTAATCACAAGACCTTGTTCAGCCTCTCGCAGGCCAAGGTGGTGCTGAAGGATGGCGAGGAAGCGGTGTCCGTCCGGCTGCAAGCGCCAGAGCATGATGGGGTCAAGATCACGAAGGTGCTCACTTTTCATCGTGGCAGCTATGTGATTGATGTTGGTTACGAGATCGATAATGGTGGTGTGAGCGCGCTTGGTGGTCACGCCTATTATCAGCTGACACGTGACAACAAGGAGGCTGAGAGCACCGCCGGGTTCTTTGGTGGTGCGCAGACCTACACCGGCCCGGCTTTCTACGCCGACGCTGAGAAATACACCAAGATTTCGTTCAAGGAAATCGAGAAGAAGGAAGCCAAGCTGCCGAAGCCCGCATCGGACGGCTGGGTGGCGATGGTGCAACACTACTTCGTATCGGCCTACGCGCCAAAAGCGGGGCAGCGCGAGTTCTTCACGGATGAATTGGGCGGAGGTCTCTTTACCGCTGGGGTGATTCAACCTCTGGCGGTGATCGCGGCGGGTCAAAAGGCTACGGTTTCTGTTCCGCTGTATGTAGGCCCGCAGGAGCAGGAAAAGCTCAGCGCGCTCGCGCCAGGCTTGGACCGCGTGGTCGACTATGGTCGTCTCGCAATCATCGCCGAGCCGATCTTCTGGTGCCTTTCTTGGCTGCACAAGCTCGTCGGTAACTGGGGCTGGGCAATCATTGCGCTCACAGTCCTGATCAAGCTCGCGTTTTTCCCGCTTTCCGCAGCGTCCTACAAGTCCATGGCGAAAATGAAGACGATCATGCCTCGCATGAAGCGGATTCAGGAGCAGTACAAGGACGACCGGATGAAGATGAACCAGGAGATGATGGAGTTGTACAAGAAGGAGAAGGTCAACCCGATGGGTGGGTGCTGGCCGATGCTGATCCAGATGCCGGTGTTCATTGCGCTGTACTGGGTGCTGCTGGGTGCGGTCGAGATGCGCCAAGCGCCGTGGCTCGGGTGGATTACCGATCTTTCCTTGAAGGATCCGTTCTTCGTGCTGCCCATCATCATGGGTGTCACCAGCCTGATCCAGATGAAGCTTTCGCCGTCGTCGCCGGATCCGGTGCAGCAGAAAGTGATGATGTTCATGCCGATCTTCTTTACGGTGATGATGGCGTGGTTCCCGTCCGGTCTGGTGCTGTACTGGGTGGTGAACAACATGTTGTCGATCGGTCAGCAGTGGTACATCACACGGATGTTTGGCGGTGACGCGAAGCCCGCGAACAGCTGACACGATAGCGGCGATCGCTACCGCGCCAGGGCGCGGTGGCATCGGAGTCGTCCGTGTTTCAGGGTCTGGGCTGGCGCGTATCGCGCTGGCGCTGACGGGGCGGAATCCGGAAGCTCGGGTCGCGCAGCTGTCGAAGTTCCTGGATGGAGAAGGCCGGCCAATCGATGCCGGCCTTTTGCTTTTTTTCCCTGGCCCGCGCTCCTACACCGGGGAGGATGTGCTGGAACTGCAAGGGCACGGCGGACCGGTGGTGATGCGTCTGTTGCTGGCACGGTGTCTGGAGTTGGGTGCCCGGCTGGCGCGTCCCGGTGAGTTCACCGAGCGTGCGTTTCTGAACGACAAGCTGGATCTGGCGCAGGCAGAGGCTGTCGCGGATCTGATCGATGCCGATACTTCGGCCGCCGCCCGCTCGGCGCTGCGCTCGCTGGATGGCGAGTTCTCGCGACAGGTGCACGGCTGGCGCGACAAACTCGTTGATCTGAGGATGCTGGTTGAAGCCACTCTGGATTTCCCAGAGGAAGAAATCGACTTCCTGAAAGCGGCGCGGGCGTTCGAACGCCTGGATGTGCTCGGCACGGATCTCGATGCACTGCTGGCGAAGGCCAAGCAAGGTAGCCTGTTGCGCAGTGGTCTCCACGTGGTGCTCGCCGGGCAGCCCAATGTGGGTAAGTCGAGTCTGCTGAACAGGCTGTCGGGTCAGGACCGGGCCATCGTGACCGACGTGGCGGGTACGACCCGCGATGTGTTGCGCGAGACGATCCAGATTGAGGGGATTCCCTTGCACATCGTCGACACGGCGGGGCTGCGAGAGACTGATGACTCGGTGGAACGAATCGGGATCGCGCGCACTTGGAATGAGATTTCGCGTGCCGACGTTGTCGTCCGGCTGGTGGATGCGCGTCAGGGTATTACGGCTGGCGATCACGAGATCGATGCGCGATTGCCGGGCGGGGTTCCGGTGATATGGGTCTTCAACAAAGTCGATTTGTTAGGAACGCCTGCGAATCGCGTGGACGTAGGCGATGGGGTCGAGGTTCACTTGTCGGCTGCAAGCGGGGAGGGCGTCGACCTGCTTCGTGCAGAGTTGCTGCGCGTCGCTGGCTGGGAGGCCCACGGAGAAGAGGTCTTCCTCGCGCGTGATCGGCATCTGGAAGCACTGCGCAGCGCGCGCGATTGCGTCGCTGAGGCGCTGGTTCAAGCGCATGCTGGTGCACTTGAATTGATGGCCGAAGAGCTGCGCCTTGCGCAAGAGGCGGTTAATCGGATTACCGGCGAGTTTGGCGCAGATGATTTGCTCGGTGTGATCTTCTCTCGTTTCTGTATTGGAAAGTGACGGTGTATGAGCGAGTTTGACTTGAAGTACTACGACTCAGAGGCCGGGCAACTCGCGCTGGAGATCGAGCGCAAGCTGGTGATTCTCGGCATCGATTGGAACAGCGAGTCCGGGTTGCGGGCGCTCGCGCGAGATGTTCTCGGCGTGAACAACGGCGGACACGCGATCGGTAGCGGCGCTGAGTTTTCACGTGATCAGGCGAGTGAAGAGTTGTACGGACTGATTGCTCTGATGAACAAGTTGATGGCCGAGGCAGCCGGCAAGGGTGTGGAGGTTCACGGCAACGACGTTTGGAAGGCAATTGCCCGAGCCTTGTGGGCCGAGAAGGAAGTGCGGGATACGAGTGTCTGAGTGCCAGTGTTCCACGTGGAACATTTGATTGGAGTTTGAATGGAGTGGTTGCTGCTCGGGTTTGCTGCCTTCATCGCCGGTCTTGTTGATGCAGTAGTGGGAGGCGGGGGTCTGATTCAGATTCCTGCACTGCTGGCGGCGTTTCCCGGTGTTGCCATCCCAATACTCTTTGGAACGAACAAGGTCTCGTCGGTCGCAGGCACATTGAGCGCATGCGTGAGGTATGCACGAACGGTTCCGATTCCGTGGACGGTAGCGGGGTGGGCAGCTGCAGCAGCGCTCGCTGGCGCCTGGTTTGGGGCGCAAGCGGTTTCACTGCTTCCGAAGGAAGTGATGAAGCCTTTCGTTCTGGTACTTCTTGTATTGGTAGGCGGCTACACCTTCACGAAGAAGGACTTTGGCCGGCTTGAACGTCATCCCCTTCGAACAGGCTTGGTTGTCCCCGCTGCATTGCTAACTGGAGCGGGTATTGGTTTCTATGACGGTTTCTTCGGCCCGGGTACCGGTAGCTTTCTGATTTTCATTTTTGTGCGTTGGTTCGGCTTCGACTTTCTGAAGGCCTCGGTCTCGGCGAAGGTAGTCAACGTCGCGACAAATCTTGCGGCGATCGCGTCGTTCGGCCTGTCCGACGGCATCCTTTGGCGCGTGGGTGCGCTGATGGCCGTGGCGAATCTCTGTGGTGCACAGGTCGGTAGCCACCTCGCACTCAAGCATGGAAACGGGTTCGTGCGCTGGCTGTTTCTCTTCGTTGTGTCGATGCTCGTGGCGAAACTGGGCTGGGATTTGGTTCACTCGTAATGTTCCACGTGGAACACATGTCGTCATGGCCCGATGACCATGCCGCAGCGCGCAGCTAGGTTTTTTCTCCGCCACCCCGTATCATTCCGCCCCTTCCCCCGAACCGGATCTTCCCGGAGAGCAAGATGCTGTACCCCACCCGTTTTGATGTCATCGTTGTTGGCGGCGGTCACGCCGGCACAGAAGCCGCCCTCGCCGCTGCCCGCATGGGCTGCATGACGCTCCTGCTGACCCACAACATCGAGACACTCGGGCAGATGAGTTGCAACCCGTCGATCGGCGGGATCGGCAAGGGACATCTCGTCAAGGAAGTAGATGCCTTGGGCGGTGCCATGGCCGAGGCCACTGACGAGGGTGGCATCCAGTTCCGAATCCTCAATGCGAGTAAGGGGCCGGCGGTGCGTGCCACCCGCGCGCAGGCCGATCGCGTGCTCTACAAGGCCGCTATCCGTCATCGCCTGGAAAACCAGCCCAACTTGACCCTCTTCCAGCAGGCGGTCGACGACATCACTGTTGAAGGTGATCGCGTCACCGGCGTCGTCACCCAGATCGGTCTGCGCTTCGAGGCGCCAACCGTCGTCCTCACCGCCGGTACCTTTCTGAACGGTCTCGTTCACGTGGGTCTGGAGCATTACACCGCGGGCCGTGCCGGGGACCCGGCAGCGGTGACGCTGTCGCACCGCCTGCGGGACCTGAAGCTTCCGGTCGGCCGACTCAAGACTGGCACCCCACCGCGCATCGACGGGAAGTCCATCGACTTTTCGCAGATGGAAGAACAACCCGGTGATGATCCGGTCCCGGTCTTCAGCTTCCTCGGTAATGCCGGGCAGCATCCGAAGCAGTTGCCGTGCTGGATCACCCGAACCAACGAACGCACGCACGAGATCATCCGCGCCAATCTTGATCGCTCGCCGATGTACACCGGCGTCATCGAGGGGGTAGGGCCGCGTTACTGCCCGTCGATCGAAGACAAGATCCATCGCTTTGCCGACAAGGATGGCCATAACGTCTTCCTTGAACCCGAGGGCCTCACGACCCACGAGTTCTACCCCAACGGGATCTCGACCTCGCTGCCTTTTGATGTGCAACTCGCGATCGTGCGTTCGATCCGCGGCATGGAAAACGCCCACATCCTGCGCCCCGGTTACGCCATCGAATACGACTACTTCGATCCGCGTAACCTCAAGGCAAGCCTTGAAACCAAGTCGATCGCCGGGCTCTTCTTTGCTGGCCAGATCAACGGTACGACCGGCTACGAGGAGGCGGCGGCGCAGGGCTTGCTCGCCGGCGCCAATGCGGCGCTTCTGGCGCTGGGGCGCGACGCGTGGTGCCCGGCACGCGGCGAAGCCTATCTCGGGGTGCTGGTGGACGACCTGATCACCCGCGGCGTCGCCGAACCGTACCGGATGTTCACTTCACGTGCGGAATACCGCCTTTCGCTGCGTGAAGACAACGCCGATTTGCGACTCACCGAAGCCGGCCGTAGACTCGGCCTGGTATCGGACCTGCGCTGGGATGCCTTCTGTCGCAAGCGTGACGCGATCGAGGCAGAAGCCGCCCGCTTGCGCGCCACCTGGGCGGTGCCGCACAAACTCGCCGAGGGCGAAGCCGAGAAGCTGCTCGGGCAGCCGCTCGAGCGCGAGGCCCGATTCTTCGACCTGCTACGCCGCCCCGGCATCCGGTACGAGGCGTTGATGGCGCTGTCGACCGCGCCGGCAGATCCGGTCCTGGATCCGCAGGCCATCGAGCAGATTGAAATCTCCGCCAAATACCAGGGCTATATCGACCGCCAGCAGGACGAGGTCGAACGCCAAGCCGCGCAAGAGCATACGGCCTTGCCTGCAGACATCGACTACGCCGAGGTTCGCGGCTTGTCGAACGAGGTACGCCAGAAACTGGCGCTCCACAAACCCGAAACCATCGGACAGGCGAGCCGCATCCAGGGTGTTACCCCTGCGGCCATCTCGCTTCTGCTGATTCACCTCAAGAAGATCCAGAACCTTCGCAACGCCGCCGCATGAACGCCGAAACGCTCCTCAACCAAGGGCTCGCTGAGCTCGGCATCGACCTGCCCGCCGACGCGCGCACCAAGCTGCTCGACTACGCCGCGCTGATCGCCAAATGGAACAAGGTCTATAACCTCACCGCGATCCGCAACGCGGACGAGATTGTCACGCTGCATCTGCTCGACTCGCTTACCGTGCTGCCCCATGTGGAGGTCGATCGCATTGCTGACATCGGTGCCGGCGCCGGCTTGCCGGGCATCGTTCTGGCGATCGCGCGCCCCGATCTGCAGGTCCACACCGTCGACACCGTGCAGAAAAAGGTTACCTTCATGCGCCAGGCCAAGATCGACCTCGGCCTGAAGAATCTCGAATCCCATCACGTCCGGGTCGAGCACTGGCAAGCGGAAACCCGTTTTCCGGCGGTCATTTCACGTGCCTTTTCCGACATGGCGGACTTCGTCAGGCTCACCGAACACCTCGTCGCTGATTCGGGTCACTGGCTGGCCATGAAGGGCGTGTATCCTCACGAGGAAATCGCGCAACTGCCGCCTGCCGTGCGGCTGCGTGAAGCGATTGCCCTGCGGCTGCCCGGTGCAGCCGATACCCACCGACATTTGATCGTTCTCGAGCGAAGCTGATGGCCCGCATCTTTGCAGTCGCCAACCAGAAGGGTGGCGTCGGAAAAACCACTACTACCGTCAACCTCGCGGCCGCCCTGGCGGCGCATGACCAACGCGTGCTGCTGGTCGACCTCGACCCGCAGGGCAATGCCACGATGGGCTCTGGCGTCGACAAGCGCAGCCTCGGCAGCTCGGTGTATCACCTGCTGGTCGGGTTGAAGACGCTGCCGGAAGTGCGCGCGCGATCGGAAAACGGCGGCTACGACGTGCTGCCCGCCAACCGCGACCTCGCTGGCGCCGAAGTGGAAATGGTCGATCTCGACAACCGCGAGAACCGTCTGCGCGATGCGCTGCGGACCGTCGACGCCGACTACGACTTCGTGCTGGTCGATTGTCCGCCCTCGCTGTCGATGCTGACCCTCAACGGGCTCTGCTCGGCGCATGGCGTGATCATCCCGATGCAGTGCGAGTACTACGCGCTGGAAGGCCTGTCGGATCTTGTGAATACCATCAAGCAGGTGCACGCCAAGCTCAATCGCGACCTGAAGATCATCGGTCTGCTGCGGGTCATGTTCGATCCGCGCAGCACGCTGTCGCAGCAGGTATCGGCCCAGCTCGAAAGCCACTTCGGCGACAAGGTGTTCAAGGCGGTGATTCCGCGCAACGTGCGCCTCGCGGAAGCACCCAGCCACGGCCTGCCCGGCGTGGTCTTCGACAAGGCTGCCAAGGGCTCGCAGGCCTACCTCGCTTTTGCCGCCGAGATGATCGAGCGGATCCAGTCGCTCTGATCGACTCGATGGGCGCGCCGCTCGACCCCCGTTCGGTACCCGCGGCGTTGCGCGACGCGTGCGATCCGCTTGCAGCCTGCGCCGAAGACGCCGGGCTCAACGCCACGCATGTATCGGAACAGGCCCTCGTGGCTGGCTGGCTGGTGCGCTTCGCCAACAGTCGCGCCAAACGTGCGCGCAGCGTCAACGCCATAGGCGTCGGAACCGCGCTGTCGTTCGCCGAGCGGCTCCAGCGCGTCGACGCGCTCTACGCGGCGGCGGCTTTGCCGACCACGTTTCGCATTACGCCGTTCTCGCAGCCTGCAGGTCTTGATGACATGCTCGCCGAACAGGGCTTTCTCGCCTTCGAAGAGTCCCGCGTCATGACGCGCTCGCTGGACGCGCTGCCGGCGCGTATCGATGGGTCAGCGCCCATTCATGCAGTCGATGCGCGCGAATTCGCCGAGACCGCCGGGCACCTGTATGGCGACGCCCCGGCGCGCATCGCTGTCGATGTGGCGCGCGCACTGGCGTTTCCGGCCCGTGGGCTGCGCCTGCTGCTGGGCGAGCGCGACGCGCCCCTCGCCGTCGGCTGCATCCTCTTCGACGGCCGCATGGCGGGCGTTTATGGCCTGCACACCCGCGCTGATGTGCGTGGCAGGGGGTACGGGGCCCGCCTGCTCCTCGAACTGCTCCACGGGGCCGCAAATGCCGGCGCAGCACATGCGTGCCTGCAGGTCGGCGCGGCCAATGATCCAGCCCGCGCACTCTACCGGCGCACCGGCTTTGGCGATCGCTACGCCTACTGGTACCGCGCCCGCGAAATCGAATGACCGGTGCGCTTGGCGGCGCACCCCGAATCACCACTTCAGAAAGCATGAACATGGTCAAGAAACCCAAAGGTCTCGGACGCGGGCTCGAAGCCCTGCTCGGCGCGGACCATCAGGCCGAGGACAAGGGACGCCTCGACACCCTGGCAATCGACGACCTGCAGCCCGGCAAGTATCAGCCGCGTACCCGCATGGATGCCGGCAGCCTCGAAGAGCTTGCGGCGTCGATCCGCGCACAGGGCGTCATGTCGCCGATCCTGGTGCGGCCGATCGGCGGTGGGCGGCACGAGATCATCGCCGGTGAGCGACGCTGGCGTGCTTCGCGCATCGCCGAATTGAGCGAAGTGCCGGTGCTGATCCGGGACATCCCGGACGAAGCCGCACTGGCGATGTCCCTGATCGAGAACATCCAGCGCGAGAACCTCAACCCGCTCGAAGAGGCGCAGGGCATCCAGCGTCTGATCGACGAGTTCGGCATGACGCACCAGCAAGCCGCCGATGCGGTCGGGCGCTCACGTCCGGCCACCTCGAACCTGCTGCGGCTGCTGGCGCTGCCCGAGCCGGTGCGCGAGCTGCTGATGGCCGGCGACATCGAGATGGGCCATGCCCGTGCGCTGCTGGCGCTGGATGGCGCGCAGCAGATCCTGCTCGCCAATCAGGTTGTCGCCCGCAGGCTGTCGGTGCGTGAAACCGAGAAGGCGGTACAGCAGGCGCAGAAGCCCCAGGCTGAAACACAGCCCAAAGTCGTCAACCGCGATGTCGCTCGGCTCGAGGAAGACCTCGCCGACAAGCTCGGTGCGATGGTCAGAATCAGCACCAACAAGAAGGGCGCTGGCAAGCTCGTGATCGAGTTTGGCAGCCTCGATCAGCTCGACGGCATCCTCGGCCATATCGCCTGACCCTTTTGCTGCAGGGCACAGGGCCGCCTGCGGGCGGCCTTGCTCATTGCGGTGAGCAATTCAACGGAAGCTCAAGCATTGCCAGATTCGGCCGTAGTAACTGCGACATGAGTCCTTCTGCCGAGCCACGGAGCATTCCTTGAAGTTACTGCAGTTGCTCGCCGATCACGTCAAGGTGGGTGTACCCCTGTTGTGGAACGTCCGCGACCGGGACCGCAACCTGCTGCTCAGTCGCGGCAACGTCGTGCAGAGCGAGGCACAGCTGCAGGCACTGCTGGCACGCGGCATGTATGTCGACGAAGTCGAGTACCGCAGCCAGCGCGCCGCTTCGGAAAAGCCCAAACCGCAGGCCTTCGATCCGATCTGGCTGTGGTCGGACCTGCAGACAAAGCTTTCGCTGCTGATGCGCGAGAACTCGGCGGACCCCGAGTTTCTCGACAAGCTCGGTCAGCTCTCGATGCTGATGCAGCTCCTGATCGAGCGCGACGCCGATGTCGGCATTTTCGTGATGATGCAGGCGGATGCCGTGAAGTACGCGGTATCGCACTCGGTGCATACCGCGGTGATCGCCGAACTCATCGCAAAAAAGGTCGGCGCGAGTGACGATGAGCGACGCACCATCATCAACGCCGCGCTGACGATGAACCTTGGCATGTTCGAACTGCAGGCGATCCTCGCGGCGCAGGCAACGCCGCCCACGGACCAGCAACGCGCGGCAATCCGCGCCCACCCGGCGCGCAGCGTCGCGATCTTGCAGCAAGCCGGGCTCAAGGACGTGGACTGGCTACGCGCGGTCGCCGAACACCACGAGACACCTGATGGCAAGGGCTATCCGCGCGGCATCAAGGACATCAGCGTGGCGGCCGAACTGATCCGCCATGCCGACGTGTTCGCCGCCAAGATCAGCCCGCGGGCCACGCGCAGCGCGCTGCCGCCCAATCGCGCAGCGCGCGAATCCTTCCTCTCGATGGGCGGGCAGGAAAACCCGATGGCGGCCCTGCTGGTCAAGGAAGTCGGCATCTTTCCGCCGGGTGCCTTCGTGCGTCTGGCCAACGGTGAAGTCGCCATCGTGCTGCGGCGTGGCCAGCTCGCGAGCACCCCGACCGTCTTCAGCGTCACCAACAGCAATGGCGTGCCCTACATCGAGCCGGTCAGGCGCGACACTGCCCGCAAGGATTTCACCATCGACAGCATCGTGCCGCGCCAGAGCGTGATGGTGCGGGTCAATCCTTCCCGACTGTATGGATACGACAAGGGTTAAGGCTTCGCCAGGTACGACCAGCGGGCGTGCGCGGCGCACGCTGTGCCGCGCTGTGGCTGCCGCTGCCCTGTTGCTGGCGGGCCTTGCGCATGGCGCCGACGATGCGCTTGTCGTGTTCGGTGACGATAACTACCCGCCCATCATCTGGGCCGAAAACGGCGAACCGCGCGGGGAATTGCCCCGCATCCTGTCCGAGGTCGAAGCGCTGCTCGGCAAGCGTTTCACGCTGCAACAGTCTCCATGGCGGCGCGCCTACGAGAGTGCGCTCGCCGGCAAGGGCGGCGTGATTGGCGTATCCCTGACCAGTGAGCGCCAGAAGCTGTTCGATTTCTCCGACCCGATCTATGACGACAACATCAACGTGATCGTACTTCGCGGCCATGAGTTCGCTTTCCGTGCACTGGAGGATCTGAACGGCAAGAAACTCGGAGGCCAGCTCGGCGCCAGCTATGGCGAAGCCTTCGACACGGCGCTGCAGAACCGCAGCCTTGTCGTGGATCGCGATACCAGTCAGATCCAGCGGCTTCGCAAACTCCTTGCCGGGCGCATCGACGCCGCACTGATCGGAAACGGGCACGCCGGCCTTGACGCGACGATCGCCGCTGACCCGGAACTGCTGCGCAATCGCGATCGCTTTGTCGCGCTCGAACGCCCGCTGGCGATCGACCGTCTCTACCTCGCCTTTCCGAAGTCAATGCAGGCGGGCGAGCTGCTGCAACAATTCAACGCCGCACTCCACCGATTGCCGCGCTCCAAGCGCTGATCAGACGCGGCCTAGGCCGCAAGCGGCCACACCACGCGAACCCGCAGCCCGCCCTCGGCGCGGTTTTCCAGCCGCACCTGCGCACCGTGCCGTTCAGCCACATTCTTGACGATCGCAAGACCGAGGCCGGTACCCGGCTGGTCTGCGCCGGCCAGGCGGCGGAAGCGTTCGAACACCCGTTCATGTTCCTCCGGGGGAATGCCCGGCCCGCTGTCTTCGACGCAGAGCGCCACTTCCGACGCGGTCGCCGCAACCGAGACATCCACCTGCCCGCCGGCCGGCGTGTAGCGCACCGCGTTGTCGATCAGGTTGTTGATCAGCATCCGCAACTCGCTCTCGCTGCCCTGCACCGTGGCCTCGGCACTCTCGCCGAGGCCCAGATCGATGTGCCGCGCTTCGGCCAGCGCCGAGAGGCCGACCACGCCGTCGCGTGCCAGCGTGTCGAGGCGCACCGGCGCCACGCCCGGCAGGTGATCCGGGTCGAGCCGCGCCAGCGCCAGCAATTGCTCCACCAGATGGGCGGCGCGGGTGCAACTCGCTTCGATGTTGGCGATGGCGCGATCCCGCTCCTGCGCGGTCTCGGCACGTTGTGCCAGTTGTGCGTAGAGGCGGATCGCGGTCACCGGCGTGCGCAGCTCGTGCGCTGCATCGGCGATGAAGCGTCGCTGGCCGTCCAGCACGGCCCCGATGCGTTCGAGCAAGTGGTTCAGCGTGCCCACCAGCGGCAGCAGTTCGCGCGGCGACTGCTCGGTCGGTAGCGGGTTGAGCGAGGCCGGGTCGCGTGTGCTGAGCGCTGCCCGCAGGTCAGACAGCGGCGCAAGCGCGCGACTCACGCGCAAGCCCAGAATCACCGTCAGCAACAGCGTCAGCCCGGCCAGCACCGTCAGCAAGGGCAGGGAAATGCGCTCGAACAATTCGCGCCGCGCACCGGATTCGCGTGCCACCAGAATCGTCTGCCCCTGGTAAGTGCGCACGAAACCGTGCCAACTACGGTCGTCGTAATGAAAGTCCACCTCGCCCGACTTTGCAGGCCGAGGTGCAGCGGGCGAATGGCTTGTGTACAGCAGCTTGCCGCTTGCGCCCCACACCTGGCTCAGGAAGTCGCCGGGCTGGTCTTCCTCATCGCTGTTCTGTCGCTCGATCCCGTGGCGCGCGACCGCGTCGGCGATCTGCGACAGCTCAAGATAACGCAGGGCGTCGAAGGAACGCACCGCCAGCGTGTAGGCCGCCATCACCGCGACCGATCCGAGCAGCAGCATCGCGCCGAGCTGCCAGCCCAGCACCGTGATGCGGATCGAAGGGCGGCGCACGCTCACGCGACGACCTTGTAGCCCACGCCGCGCACGTTGCGGATGCGGTCCGCGCCGAGCTTCTTGCGCAAGTTGTGCAGATGCACTTCGAGCGCGTTCGACGAGGGCTCTTCACCCCAGCCGAAGAGGCGGTCTTCCAGCGTTTCGCGCGACAGCACGGCACCCGGCTTCTCGAGCAGGATTTCGAGCAGCGAAAGCTCGCGGGCCGACAGCGTCACCGCCTCGCCTTCGAGCTTGACGGTGCGCGCCTCGGTATCGAAGGCAATTGCGCCGCAGGTGATCACCCGCTGGGTGCGGCCGCTGTTGCGGCGGATCAGCGCGCGCAGCCGCGCCACCAGTTCATCCAGATCGAAGGGCTTGGTCAGGTAGTCGTCGGCACCGGCGTTGAGGCCGGCAACGCGGTCCTGCACCGCATCGCGCGCGGTCACGACGATCACCGGCAAGCGGTTGTCCTGGCCGCGCAGGCGGTTGAGCAGGGCCATGCCGTCGATCTTCGGCAGCCCGAGGTCCAGCACTGCCGCGGCGTATTCATTCGCCTCGATGGCGAGCTCGGCGGCGCGGCCGTCGCGCACCCAGTCCACCGTGAAACCCGCGCCCAGCAACCCGAGCCGGGCCGCGTCACCGACCATCGGATCGTCTTCCACCAACAGCACCCGCATGCCCGCGTTCTCCACAATTCCTGTACGAATCCTGGATTATCAACCAGGCGCGGCCTGGAAAAAAAAGAGCCCCGGCGTGCCGAGGCTCAACTCTCCACATCAGCCGCACAGGCAGCCGGACGTGTCACTTCATCACCACCGCGACAGCAACACCCGCGACGGCGAAAACACCCTGCAGACAACTCGGCAAGCCGTCACCGCACGATCCATACCTGAGGGCGGAACCGTGATCGGCAAGCGCGCTTGCGTCCTTGGTTCATGATGCGCACTTCCGGGCGCCACAGGCTTAAGCGAAACTTAAGACTTGCCCGGGTAAGCCCGGCTTGACCACCGGCCGTGCGCCCACCACCATCCCCCGCACCTTCCTCGAACCACCGGAGACCGTTTCATGGACCGCAGCGCACCGCAGATCACCTCTTTCCACCCGCCGCGTCGCGTGCTGATGGGCCCTGGCCCGAGCGATGTACCGGCGCGTGTGCTGCAGGCGATGGCGCTGCCCACGGTGGGCCACCTTGACCCGGCCTTCAGCGGCATGATGGAAGAGCTCAAGACCCTGCTGCGCTGGGCCTTCCAGACGAAGAACGAACTGACTTTCCCGGTCTCCGCGCCCGGTTCGGTCGGCATGGAAACCTGTTTCGTGAACCTGGTCGAGCCGGGCGACACCGTGATCGTGTGCGTCAACGGCGTGTTCGGCGGCCGTCAGGCCGAGAACGTGCGCCGCTGCGGCGGCACGCCGGTGATCGTGGAAGACGAGTGGGGCGCGCCGGTCGACCCGGACAAGGTGCGCAAGGCCTTTCAGGCCCATCCGCAGGCGCGCATCCTCGCCTTCGTGCATGCCGAAACCTCGACCGGCGCCTTGTCGGACGCCGCCACGCTGGCGCAGATCGCGCGCGAGCACGATGCGCTGACGATCATGGACTGCGTCACCTCGCTTGGCGGCGTGCCGGTGCTGCTCGACGAATGGGGCATCGACGCCGCTTACTCGGGCAGCCAGAAGTGTCTTTCCAGCACGCCGGGCCTCTCGCCGGTGAGCTTTGGCGAGCGCGCGGTGGCCAAGCTCAAGGCGCGCAAGCACCCGGTGCAGAGCTGGTTCCAGGATCTGAACCTGGTGCTCGGTTACTGGTCCGGCGCCGGCAAGCGCACCTACCACCACACCGCGCCGGTGAACCCGCTCTACGGCCTGCACGAATCGCTGGTGATGCTGGCCGAAGAGGGGCTGGAAGCCTCCTGGGCGCGCCACCGTGCGATGCACGAGATGCTGCGCGACAGCCTCGCAACCATGGGTATCGAATTCGTCGTGCGCCCTGACGCACGGCTGCCGCAACTCAACGCGGTACGCATTCCGGCCGGGGTCGATGACGCCGCCGTGCGCGCCGCGCTGCTCAGCGACTACGGGCTGGAGATCGGTGCGGGCCTCGGCGCGCTGGCCGGAAAGGTATGGCGGATCGGCGTGATGGGCTACGGCGCACGGGTCGAGAACATCCGCCTGTGCACGGCCGCGCTGCGCGACGTGCTGGGTCGTCAAGGATAACGATGGCTCGCTTTGCGCCGCGCGGCATTGCGGGTCTGCTGCTTGCCACGCTGCTGCCCGCTTGCACGCTCGGCGATGTATTCGCGACGTGGGGCGTGCTGCACTATGCAATCGATCAGCAGTGCGACGCCTCCGATCGTTTCGACGCCCGCGCGCGTCGCCAGCCGCCGCTTGGCGAGGGCATGGCGCGCCTGGTCGTGTTCCGACCGGCAACCATCGTCTCGTCGGGTTTGCGACCGGATCTGGCCCTTGACGGGCGCAAGCTGGGCGCCCTCGACGCCGGCCGCGTGATGGTGGCCGAATTGCCTGCGGGCGAACACCGCCTCGACGGCAGTGGCGACGCCAAACATGCGCTCGTGCTTGTGCTGACCGCGGGCGAGACTCGGGTGGTGCAGGCAACCCCGCAAACGGGCTGGTGGAACGGCTGGCTGCTTCTGACTGCGCTTACGCCAGAGCAAGCCGCCGGTCAGCTTGGTACGCTCTGCGCGCATCCAATGCCGACGATGGACACCCGACAATGATTCCTGGTTGCCCTTCTGTTCGCGTGCTGTGCCGGTGTTTCTGGGCCGCGAGCCTGGGTTTGTGTACCCTGCTGCCGGTTGCCTGCAGCAACGGTCAGCCCGAACTGGCGCAGGCGATCGAGGGTTGCCGCCGTGGCGTGCGTTTCGACGCGAAGCAGCGCAGCGCGCTCGACTCCACCAAGGCCTTCGTGGCCTGCGTCGACAGCCATGCCGGCAAGGACGGCCAGCGCCTCTTCGCCGAGAAGCGCGCAATCTTCGATGCGCTGCCCCATCACCCCTGCGAGTACGTCGGCATCTGGGCGGCGACGCGCAGCGAACAGCACTACCGGATGGTGCTGGACGAGGACGGCAGCTTCCGCGGCCAGGCCTACTCCGACACGCGGCAGGTGACGAGCGGCATGACCGGGTCGTGGGGTGTGGCGGGGCAGCGCATCGTGTGGATGTACGACACCGGCCTGACCTGGCCGCCCGACATCAATACGATCCGCCCAATCGGCAAGAACGCCTTCGAGCTGGACGAAGTCGACGGCAGCACCACCCGCTACGATCTGCTGGACCGCAGCCCGTTCGAACGGTGCGCGCCGCCCTCCTGAGCCGCACGCACGCTACGCTCAGAGCTGCGATTCGATTGGCAGCAGGCCGAGGAACCACACGCCCAGACGCCGCAGGACCCCGGTCTCCGGTTCCTCGGTCAGCGTGCGGCTGCCCTCGGCGCCTTGCTCGATCCACACCAGCCGCTGGCGCCCCGTCTCGTCAGCGACCAGCGCGAGGCGCCATGCGACCTTGTCGATGCCGCGTTCCAGTCCGCTGGCGATGGTCTCCGCCAAGTCGGCGCTTTCGCACAGCAGGCCGATCTCGGTGTTGAGCTGAACCGAACGTGCATCGAGGTTGAGCGAGCCGATGAAAACCGTGCGCCGGTCGAAGACGAAGGTCTTGGCGTGCAGCGACGCGCGCGACGCGCCCAGCAGCGTCTTTTTCTTGTCCTTCGCAGCCTCGATTGCACCCGGCTTGAGCTCGTAGAGCCGCACGCCGGCTTCGAGCAGCGCCTCGCGATAGCGTTTGTAGCCCGAATGCACCGCGCCGACGTCGCTCGCCGCGAGCGAGTTGGTCAGGATGGTGACCTTCACGCCCCGGTCGGTGAGCTTGCGGAACCAGGCAACGCCCGCCTCGCCGGGGATGAAGTAGGGCGACACCACCAGCAGTTCGGTGCCCACCGTGTCGCCGATATTGCCGAACTGGCTCAGCAGGGTGGCTTCGGTTTGCCCGGGTGCGCGCTGGATCTTGTCCGGTTCGTCGTAGAGCAGGCGGGCACCGCCGGTGAACCAGCGGCCGTCCGGGTCCGCACGAACGCGCGCGACCACCGCGGCCAGATCGCGCACATAGGGGCTGTCGCGTTCGGCGGCCACGAAGGCGTCGAGCACTGTACGCAGGCGTGCCAGTGCCGTTGCGTTGCCCGCAGCACCGGCGATTGCCGCGATCGGCAGCGAAGCCTGCGCGTTCCAGAAGCGGTCGAAGCTCGCCGACACCTCGGGCACCACCGGGCCGAGGGTCAGCACGTCGAGGTCGCCAAAGGCGACGTCGCTGCCGGCGTCGAAATACTCGTCGCCGATGTTGCGGCCACCCAGGATCGCGGCCTGGTTGTCGGCGACGAAGGCCTTGTTGTGCATCCGGCGGTTGGTGCGTTCGAAATCTGCCGCCATGCCCAGCATGCGGAAGCGCCGGTTGGCGACAGGATTGAAGAGGCGGATCTCGATGTTCGGGTGCGCGTCGAGCGCCAGCAGCACGTCGTCGTCGGCGCCGCTGCCCACATCGTCGAGCAGGACACGCACCCGCACACCGCGGTCGGCCGCATCGAGCAGCGCATGCGCAAGGTGACGACCGGTCAGGTCGTCACGCCAGATGTAGTACTGCAGGTCGAGGCTGCGCTCGGCGATCTGCGTGAGCGCGAGGCGGGCGAGCAGGGCGTCGACGCCGTCGGGCAAGGGACGGAAGGCATTGCGGCCCGCAAGGGCGCTGGTCAGTTTGGCCGAGGCCTGGCCCAGTCGTGTCGCGGCGGTGTCGGTCGGTGCATGGGATGCCTCGCGCGCGACGTCGACCGGCAGCGTGGCGCAGCCACCCAGGCCCAGCGCAAGGGCCACAAGCGCGGCGCGCAGGGCAATCAGCGGGCGCATTCGATCGCGATGTCCGCGTAGTCGCCGGCCGCCTTGGCGCCGGTGTTGTCGGTGTCGCTCATCACCGCAATGCCGAGCACCGGCCCCGGCGCGCTGCCCCAGGCGCGGCGGTAGTCGGCGGCGACGTCGCGCGCCACCGCCTGCCACTGCCCCAGGCTGCCCGGCGCCAGCGTGATCAGCTTGACCTGGCTGGTGTGGGCCGAGGCCACCACCATGTCGTCGGGCACCTTGTCGCTCCAGGTGTACATCAGCACCGCGTAGGGCACGTCCTTGCCGAGCAGCGTTTTCGCGCGCTTGAAGCGCTTCTGCTCTTCCTCGGGCAGCGATGCGTGGTCGCCGTCGAAGGCCACGATCACCCGCAGCGGTGCGTCTTCTTTCTTCTTGTCGCGGCTGTCGGCGCCGGGCACGGGGGCGTCCGTCTTCCAGCGCCAGCGCAGCACCGGTGGCGCGGCGATTGGCGTGTTGAAGGCCATTGCGTAGAACGAGGCTGATCCGTCGGCGGCGGCGTGCAGTACCTTACTCCCGCCCTCATCGGCCAGGGTGTAACGGGTGTCTCGCTTGGTCTTCGACAGCGGGCGGTGCGCCCAGCCGGGCTGGTCGAAGCCAAGCTTGCGCGGTGAGCAGGGGGCGTCGGCCTGCGCTTGTGCGCTCAGCACCCCGAACACTATGGCGATCGTGACGACACGGACAGCGGCGGACATGGCAGCTCCAGGTGACGACGGGTGATCATCATCTTGCACCCGAAGTGGCACTCGCGCATGTCTGCGCCTCAGCATGCCGTGAGCGTCGTCAAAGCCGGTGTCGGTTAGACTGTTGCAACGCGGCGCGGGGGATGCGCCGCCTGACAATAACGGAGACATGGCTTTCATGAGAGCAGAACAATTGCGCGCCGCGCTGTTGGCGGTTGCGCTGTCGGGGGGCGTTGCATACGCCGCGGCGCCGGCTTCGGTGTGGCAGTTTGGGACCAGCACTTTTGCGCTGTACGGCGTTGATCAACTCTCCGAAAAGGGCGAAGCCTGCATCAACAACGAGCTGACCCTCGTGCTGCGGCAGATGATCAACGAGAAACTCAAGCCGGCCGGCGAGCCGCTCAACATCAACCATCCCATGGTCACCGGGGTGATGAATGGCACCAGCGTCAAGATCGTGCCCATCACCGGTGGACGTACCGAGTACTGGCTGCCAGTGAAGCCCGGCGCGCAATCGGTGATCGTCCGCCGCTACGGCATGAGCTTTGAGGGCGTGACCCTCGTCGACCGGGCGACTCTGCCGGATCTTTCCGCCTGTCTCGCGCTTGACGCAAAACGCTGAGCCCCCGGGGCATATCGTCGAAGGCCATCCGCAGGATGGCCTTTTGTCTTTTCGAGCGCCTAATCGCGTTGCCTTAGCTTGGCGCCGAACAGGTCGATCAGCGCCTGATTCGCGTTCGCCGGATCGATCGGCTTGCCGTAACCGTAGTACAGCGCGAAATGGTCTTCGTGGTAGCTGTGCCAGGTCCATGGCAGATCCGCCGCTTCAGCCAGATCGACCATGTCCGCTGCCCATGCCAGACCGTTGCGCTTGGCCTCGAAGGCCGCGCGGATCAGCCCGAACTCGCCCAGATAGAGCGGCACGTCGTGACGCCGTCCCCAGTCGAGATAGCGCTGCAGGCCGCGGCTGATCTCACCGCGCCGTTGCGGCCCCCACTGTCCGCCTTCGACATGTGCCATGTTGGCCCAGGGCGCATGGGTGTGCGTGAAGGCGAAGGGCTCGTAGAAGTGAAAGGTGTAGACCAGGTTGGGGTCGTCAATGGTGACGAAGTTCATCTCCGCGTCGTTGTCCCACTTGCCGGCGACACTGTTCACCCGCTCCACGATCACCGTGTGCCGGGCATCCACCTCGCGGATCGCACGGGCGGTGCGTTGCGCGAGGCGCTGCCATTCCAGCTTGCTGCGTGGCACCACCGGTTCGTTGAGGAGGTCGTAGCCGGCGATCACCGGCTCGTTCGCGTAGCGCGCCGCGATCGCCCGCCACATCGCGACGAAGCGCTCCTGATTGGCCGGCTGTGACCACAGCGCGACGCCCGCGCCGAGCGACTGGAAGCCCCCCTGCGGTACATGCATGTTCAGGATCAGGTACACCCCGTGCGCTCGTGCCCAGGCCAGGTTGCGGTCCAGCCAGGCCCAGCCCTCGTCCTTGTAGCGGAAGGGCGCAGCGTCGTCTTCCAGCGTGCCGTAGTAGAGGTAGAAGCGGACGAGATTCATGCCCATCGCGCGCAGCCGAGCGTAGTCGGCCTCGCCGTGGTGCGCCGTTGGCAGCGGGTTCTTCGAATAGACCTCGTTGCCGAAGGCGACGCCACGCAGCCGCACCGGCGTGCCAGCCTCATCCACCCATTGCGTACCGGCCGCATGCAGGAAGCGGTACGGACCGGTCGTTTCAGCCGCCGCGCGCTTGAGCGACGGCGCGGCGGGCGGTGGGTAGTCCAGGGTGCCGGCGCAGGCTGACACGGCGAGCAGCAGCAGGGCGGTAAACAGGCGAGGCATGATCCGAACGCTCGAATGCGAAAGGCAGATCTTCCCGCCTCCCTGCAAGCGAGCAAAGCGCTCCGTCACCGATTTGCCGCGTTGGGTCAGTACTTGCCGGTAGCGAACGCGCGCGCGGCAGCATGGATGCTTCCCGCCAGGGACATGGTTCCGGAAGCATCGCGTCAAAGCACAACGGGCCGGAACCCTTGCGGATTCCGGCCCGTTCGACGCTCAGGGCGATCGGCTTACTTCTTCGGCGCTTCGGTCTTCGCGGCGTCGGCCTTGACCGGTGCTGCGACCGGCGCAGTCTTGGTTGCCTTGACCTTGTGCGTCTTCGCCTTCTTTGACGGTGCCGGCGCGGCGGTCTTGGTGGTCGCAGGCGCTGCGCTGGCCTCAGCTGGCTTGGCCGGCGTGGTGGCCTCGACCTTCGTTGTGGCCTTGACCGGTTCCGCGGTCTTCGGTGCGACCTTCGCCGGTTCGGCGGCCTTCACTGCGGGCGTTGCAGCCGGCGCAGCCGGGGTGGTCGTCGCAGCGTCGGCAGCAAACACGCCGGCAGCGAAAGTCAGGGCAGACAGGGTCACGATCAGCTTTTTCATGGTCTTTCTCCGGTTGTTTGGTTTGTTCGGCGACTCGTCATCGAGTGCACGACTGCATTCTGCAAACCCCCGGCTTAAGCCTTGATTAGCCATCCTTAAGCGCGAATTAAGCGCGGCCTGCCCCGGCTGCGGTCAGCGCCAGGCGTCGAACATCGGGCCGACTTCGGTGCTGGCCACTTCTGGCCGCGCCTTGAGCCAGCCCTCAACTGCGCTGCGGTTTTCTTCGCTTGGCGAGCCGCGGTCGCGCGAGGCGACGCTGCCGAAGATCGCACCGTGTTCTTCCAGGCGCGCCATGCCGCCAACGATCGGGCCGGCCTCGCCCACAAAGCGGCCGAACTCGGCGGAAAAGTGCGCGAAGTCGCCGGCTGACAGCGGCGTGTGCGTCGCCAGCCGGAACGCGAAGACGAACTCCTGGAATTCGCCGACACGGATCTTCTTGCGCTGGCGGCGGTTCATTCCACGGATGCGGGTTCGGGTATTGGCGAGGGGCATGGCAGATCCTTTGCGTTGACGCGGCAGAGCCCGGGCGCGCCGGTGGGCGTGCAGGGCAGGTAGTGCGGGATGGCGCATCGGCGGGCCGGGTAGGCCGCGCCGGAGGGCAATCGGTGTCCGAGCGGGAACCGTACTGAGGAGGGCCGGTGACGGCGCGGCGCGGGGACCGGCAATCAGCGAACGGCCTCTGAGCGATCGTTGCTGCGGCCGGCATTATCGCCCGGATTGGCGGGCGCAGGGGCTGCCGCGATCAGACTTCGCCGATTTCTTCCAGCTCGGTATGGATCTCGAGCCAGCGCAGTTCGCCGTCGTCGATCAGCGTCGTCAGCTCGCCCTGGCGTTTAAGCAGGGTCTGGATCTGCGCGTTGTCGGTGCTGCCGTTGTAGAGCGCGGGGTCTGAGAGGCGCGCGTCGAGCAGCTTCTTCTCGCCGTTCCAGCCTTCCATCTTGCGTTCGAGTTGCTCGAGCTCCTTCACCAGCGGGCGGCGGCGGGCGATCTTGGCTTGCCGCTCGGCCTTCTCGTCGGCACGGGCCTGCAGGCGCTCGGCCTTGTCCTGCACGGCAACCTGGCAAACGTTGGCGGCGGCGGTGCGGGCGCGGCGCGCTTCGAGCCACACGAGGTAGTCGTCGAGATCACCGTCGAAGGGCTCGACCTTGCCGTCGGCGACCAGCAGGAAGGCGTCGCACACCGTGCGCAGCAGCGCGCGGTCGTGCGAGACCAGCACCATGCTGCCTTCGTACTCGGCGAGCGCCTTGGTCAGCGCATGGCGCATTTCAAGGTCGAGGTGGTTGGTCGGTTCGTCCAGCAGCATCAGGTTGGGCTGGCCGCGCACCAGCAGCGCCAGCGCGAGGCGCGCCTTCTCGCCACCCGAGAAGGGCCCGATCGGCGTATCGGCCATCGTGCCGCGGAAGTCGAATCCGCCAAGGTAATTGCGCAAGTCCTGCTCGCGTGTCTGCGGCTCGCGGCGAATGAAGTGGGCGAGCGGCGATTCGTCCTCGCGCAACTGTTCGAGTTGATGCTGCGCGAAGTAGCCGACCGCGAGGCCGCGCGCTTCGGTGCGGGTGCCGCCGAGCGGCGAAGTGTCGCCGGCGAGCAGCCGGATCAGGGTGGATTTGCCGGCGCCGTTCGGCCCCAGCAGGCCAATGCGCATGCCGGGCCGCAGCGTCAGCTTCACATGTTCCAGCACGCGCTTGTCGCTGTAGCCGGCGGCGATGTCGTCGAGCACCAGCATCGGGTCCGGCGCGCGTTCGGGCGCCGGGATCGTGAAATCGAAGGGCGTGTCGACGTGCGCGGCGGCGATGCGCTCCATCCGATCGAGCGCCTTGATCCGGCTTTGCGCCTGGCGCGCCTTGGTGGCCTTGGCGCGGAAGCGGCTGATGTAGCTTTCCAGGTGCGCGACCTCGCGTTGCTGGCGCTCGAACATCGACTGCTGTTGCGCCAGCTGCGCCGCCTTCTGGCCCTCGAAGTCGCTGTAGTTGCCGGTGTAGAGCGTCAGCCGCTGGTCGGCCAGATACAGCACATGGTCCACCGTGCCGTCGAGGAAGTCGCGGTCGTGCGAGATCAGCACCAGCGTGCCGCGATAACCGGCCAGCCATTTTTCCAGCCACACCACGGCATCCAGGTCGAGGTGGTTGGTCGGCTCGTCGAGCAGCAGCAGGTCGGAGCGGCACATCAGCGCTTGCGCGAGGTTCAGGCGCATGCGCCAGCCACCCGAAAAGCTCGCTACCGGGCGTTCGATCTCGTTCGGCAGGAAGCCGAGGCCATCGAGCAGCGCGGCCGCGCGGGCGCGGGCGCCGTAGGCGTCGATCTCGAGCAGGCGGGCGTGGATCTCACCGATGCGGTGGCCGTCGTGCTTCTCCTCCGCGACCTTGAGCTCGGCTTCAAGCCGGCGCAGCTCGGCGTCGCCATCCAGCGCGTACTCGATCGCGGCCTGGTCCAGTGCCGGGGTTTCCTGCGCCACATGCGCGATCGTCCAGGTCGCCGGCATCTCCAGGTCGCCGGTGTCGGCATGCAGCAGGCCGCGCAGGGCCGCGAACAGCGTCGACTTGCCGCTGCCGTTGGCGCCGACCAGGCCGATTCGCCAGCCAGGGTGGATCTGCAGGCTGGCGCCGTCGATCAGGCGCTTGGCGCCGCGGGCGATGACGAGGTTGCGGAAGAGGATCATGAGGCAGGCCGGGGCAGCGAAAACCCGCAATTGTAACGGCGCGGCGCAGCGCGAAATCGGCTATCGTTCTCTCTCCCTAGTCCACATGCTTGCTGCCTTGCGCCTCGTTTCTTCCGTTTTGTTGCTGTGTCTGTTCGCCAGCGCGCCGGCGCACGCCGATGACAGCTGGGCCGTCCGAAATCAGGCCGACCTTGAGCAGGCGCGCAGCCTGCGCGATCAGGCCGCTGCCGAGAGCGCGCAGATCGAACACGATCGCGTCGTCGGCGAAGCGGAGTGCGCCAGCAAAATCCTCGTCAACCGCTGTCGTGATCGCCTCAACGACGCGCTGGTGGAACGCAGCAAGGCCCTGCGTGACAAGGAGGTCGCGGCCGGCAAGCTGGAGCGGGCGGTGAAGGCGCGCGAGGTGGCGGCACGGGAGGCAGAGCGCGAGTCGGGTCAGGCCGAACGTGACCGCGTGCGGTCGGAGGATGCCGAGCAGAACCGCAAAGACGACGCCAAGCGCCGTCAGGAAATCGCCAACAAACAAGCGGAGCACAATCGCCAGCTGGCGGATGGCCCGGCGCGCGCGCAGACCGAACTCAGCAAGCGTGCTGCCAAGGACGCCGAACTGGCGCAGAAGCGCGCGCACGCGGCCGAAGCTGCCGCCAAGCGCGCTGCGCAGGCGCGCGCCGACAAGGAAGCCTACGAACGCAAGCGCGCCGAGTACGCGGCCAAGCACCCGGCTGCGGCGGCACAATCCGCTGCGCAAGCCGCGCCCTGATCCTCGGCCGGTTCAGGCCGCAATCCGCACTTCCGCTTCAAGTCCGCCCAGGGGGTGGTTGCGCAGGCGCAGCTGGCCGCTCTGCGCGGCGACCAGGTTCGCGGCGATTGCCAGGCCGAGGCCGGTGCCGCCGGTCTCGCGCGAGCGGGAGCCCTCAAGTCGGTAGTAGGGCTTCAGAACGTCTTCGAGATGCTCGGGCGGGATGCCGGGGCCGCTGTCGCGCACCCTCACCGCAATCTGCGCACCTTCGCGGCTGACGCTGACTGCCGCGCTGCCGCCGTACTTCACCGCGTTGTCGATCAGGTTCAGGAACACGCGCCGCAGCGCATTGGCCCGCGCCGGCACGACGATACCGGCGTCGCCGCTGAACTGGACGGCCTGGCCCGAGTCGCGCGCGTCTTCGCACAACGTGTCGAGCATGGCCGAGAGGTCGATGCGCTGGGCCTGCTCCTGTGCGTCGAGGCTGCGTGCAAAGTCGAGCCCCTCGTTGATGAGTGTCTGCATCGCGCTGACGTCTTCGCCCAGCTTGCCGCGCAGGGCGTCGTCGTCGATCAGTTCAAGGCGCAGCCGCATGCGCGTCAGCGGGGTCTTCAGATCATGCGCGATCGCGGCGAGCATCTGCGTGCGCTCATCGATCTGGCGGCGGATCTGCGCCTGCATCGCGTTGAAGGCGTGCGCGGCGTCGCGCACCTCCGTCGGGCCGTCTTCATCCAGCGGTGCGCGCTGCAGGTCGCGGCCGAGGCCGGCGGCATGCTCGGCCATCGCGCGCAGCGGGCGGGTGGCGATGCGTACCGACAGCCACGCCAGCACCACCAGCATCACGATGCCGATCACCCAGGGCACCCAGTCGGCATCGCCGAGCTTGACCCAGCGCGTGGTGTATTCGACGCGTACCGGCTGGCCGTCGGCGAGCGCCAGCTCGGCCGCGAAGCGCTTGGCGAGATCGTCGCAGTCCGGCACCGCGGCCGGCGTGCAGGGCTGCGGCGCCAGCGCCTCGAAGCGCACCTTGCCGGGCGGCCGGCGGATGCCGCGCGCGAGCTTGTCGCGCAGCATCGGATCGAACTCGCCGGCGCCGCCGACGGTGCTCGGAAAGCTCACGGACAGCCGCTCGAACGAGATGCCTGCTGCCGCGACCGCGCGGTCGGCGCGCGGCAGCGTGTCGAGCACCCGCACGACGTCGCTGATGCGCTCGATCGCCGAGGTCTGGCCGAGCCGTTCGAGTTCGTCGGTGTAGAGCTTCTCGATCACCCAGCGCGACAGGAAGGTCGCCGCGACGATGCCGCCCGCCATCAGGAAGAAGATGCGGACCGCGAGCGATTTGGGAATCAGGCGTAGCTGCATCAGTCGCCCTCGCTGTCGACCGGTACCGCGAAGACGTAGCCCTCGCTGCGCACCGTCTTGATCAGCCGCGGGCTGCGCGCGTCCTCGCCGAGACGGGTGCGCAACCGGCTCACCTGCAGGTCGATCGAGCGGTCGAAGGGGTCGGCGTCACGACCCTTGGTCAGATCCATCAGCTGGTCGCGGTTGAGCACCCGGCCCGGGTGGGTGAGGAAGGCATTGAGCAGGCGGAATTCGGCGCCGGACAGCGGCACCAGCACCCCATCGGGCGACGTGAGCTGGCGCGTCTCGACCGCGAGCACCCAGCCTTCGAAGCGGAAGCAGCGTGCGCCCGGCGTCGTCAGATTGGTCGGCAGCGCCTGCGCGCGCCGCAGCACGCTGCGGATGCGGGCGAGCAGTTCGCGCGGCTCGAAGGGTTTGGGCAGGTAGTCGTCTGCGCCCATTTCGAGCCCGACGATACGGTCGACCGGTTCGCCGCGCGCGGTCAGCATGATCACCGGCGTGCGGTTGCCGCTGCCGCGCAGCGAGCGGCACAGCGAGAGGCCGTCTTCGCCCGGCATCATCAGGTCGAGCACCACCAGATCGATGCGCGAGGCTTCCATCACTTCGCGCATCTGGCGCCCTTCCCCGGCCAGGCTCACGCGGCAGCCATTGCGGCCGAGATAGCCAGCCAGCAAGGCGCGGATTTCGCGATCGTCGTCGACGACCAGGATATGAGGCATCGTTTCCATGGCGTGTTTATACCGCCACCAGCGGCGCCTTGGCGCCTGCGCGGTAACGGCACGTGTCCTCGCAAACGGGAGATACAGAACGATACACGGCCGGCGGCGGGTGAAATGTGCGCGACACCGGGACGTCGCCTAATGCGCTTCGCACGGCGTGGCGCTACCCCGGATCCTCCCGCCGTGCAACCGCAGCCCGCCGGCAGACCGGGCAGAAATGAGGAAACGATGAAACTGACAGCATTCCTGCTCGCCGCGCTGTGCGCGAGCACCACAGCCCATGCCGCCGAAGCGCCCGCAAAACCGGCCGATACCCCGATCAAGGTGACGGCGCGGCCGGTGTTCATCGCCGCCGATGCGCCGATCGACCGTATGGTTGTCGTCGGCCATCGCAGCGCCGCGGCCAAAGCGAAGGCCGTTGCCACTGCCGACGCCAGGACCACCGTCGCGCAGGCGAAGGACCGCTGCGACGGCAACCGGCGCGGCTGACCCGGCTCCAGTTCCCGCAAACGCCAGGTGCCTTGTTGCCGCGACCGCCTACCCGGCGTTCGCGGCCTCTTTTTTCAGACGCGCGTGTTAACCGCCATCGTGTAGGCCTCGCGCAGGTCGCGTTCGCGCGCGATGCTCATGTCGAGGTCGCGCACCAGGCCGTCCTGCAGGCCGTAGCACCAGCCGTGCACGGTGACCGGCTGGCCGCGTTGCCAGGCGTCTTTCATGACCGTGGTCTGGGCGATGTTCACCACCTGCTCGACGACGTTCAGCTCGCACAGCCGATCCACCTGCGCCTTCTCGTCGCCAATCGCCGCCAGCTGGTCGCGGTGCTTGTCGCGCACGTCCTGCACATGGCGCAACCAGTTGTCGACCAGGCCCAGGCGCAGGTCGTTGAGCGAAGCCTTGATACCGCCGCAGCCGTAGTGGCCGACAACGAGGATATGCTTCACCCGCAGCACGTCCACGGCATACTGCAGCACCGACAGGCAGTTGAGGTCGGTGTGCACCACCAGGTTGGCGACGTTACGATGGACGAAGACTTCGCCCGGCGCGAGGTCCACAATCTGGTTGGCGGGCACGCGGCTGTCGGAACAGCCGATCCAGAGGTATTCCGGATTCTGCTGTGCCACCAGGCGCGAAAAGTAGGCGGTGTCTTCCGCGACCATCTCGCGGGCCCACTCCTGATTGCGTTCGAGCAGCTGGTCGAGTCGTTTCATCGTTGTTGCCTAAGCGGGGGGACTCCGGATTCTACCTGCCGGCACGCTGCCTGACTGCACTGCAACATACCTGTACTGGAGAGCGCACCATGGCCATCATTACCTTCAAGTCCCCCGCCGCGGGTGACGTCATCATGTTCGGCAAGGTCGCGCGCGTGCTGCTCGAGGTGATCGGCAAGGACCCGGACGACGCGCGTGGCATCGTCACCGTGGCGCAGTTGCCGGACGCGATTGCCGCGCTGCGCCGCGCCGCTTCGGAAGACAAGGCGCGCGCCGAGGCACCACCCGGCGATGCGGATGAGGACGACGACGCGCCGCGCGGCATGGAAGGGCCGGTCGCACTCTGGCAGCGCGCGGCGCCGCTGATCGAACTGATGCAGTACGCGCTGGCCGAGGAACAGCCCGTCATCTGGGAATGATGCGCGCGCTGCTCGCTGCGTTCGGGCTGTGGTTGTGCGCCACAGCGACGGCGGCCGGTGAAACCGCGCCGACGCTGACTGTCGTCGGCGACGACGCGCCGCCGTTCCGGATCTTCGAGCGCGATGCCGCTCGCGGCTTCTATTTCGATGTGCTCAACGCGCTCGCGAAACGCGCGGGCATACACCTGCGTTTTGTCGAAGTGCCTTCGGCCCGCGCGTTGGCCATGATGCGCGCCGGCGAGGCCGACCTGATGGTCGGCCTGCTGCAGACGCCGGAGCGTACCGCCTACCTTCACTATCTGCATCCCAACCTGCCGCCGGTCGATAAACGCTTCCTGGTCCGGCCGGGCGGGCCGCGCATCACCCGTTTCGAGGATCTGGCGCATCTGGTGGTTGGCGTGGAACGCGGCAAGTCGTATTCGCCCCAGATCGATCAGGCAGGCGCGCTCGCGCGCGATGTCTCCGACAGCTACGCGATCGCCTTGCGCAAACTCGGCGCCGGCCGCATCGACGCAGTGCTGATCCCCGAGGCCGAAGCGGACTGGCTGATACGCGAGACCGGTCAGCGTTTCGACAAGGCCGAATGGGTGATCGCAGGGCAGCCGACCTACATCACGCTGTCGCGAGCGTCGCCGCATGTCGCGCTCTTGCCGCGACTCGAACAGGCGCTGGTTGAACTCGCCACCAGCGGCGAAATCGGCGCGCTGGCGCTGCGCTATCGCTGAGCGCCCTCAGGCCGGGCGCACCTCGTTCACCAGCGTTTCCCCGCGCGCAAAGGCGCTGGCGTTGCCCAGCGTGGTCTGTGCGATGGCGCCGAGGGCCTCGCGGGTCAGGAAGCCCTGGTGCGAGGTGATCAGCACGTTCGGGAAGGTCATCAGGCGCGCCAGCGTGTCGTCCTGCAGCGGCTGGTCGGAGAGGTCGTGGAAGAACACGCCTTCCTCCTGCTCGTACACATCGAGCCCGACGCCGCCGATCTGGCCCGTCTTCAGTCCATCGATCAGCGCCTGCGTGTCGATCAGCCCGCCACGGCTGGTGTTGGCGATCACCACGCCGCGCTTCATCTTGGCGATCGCGGCCTCGTTGATCAGGTGATGGCTCTGCTCGCTCAGCGGCAGGTGCAGTGACAGCACGTCGGACTCGGCCAGCACCCGCTCGAGCGGGGCGTACTCGAAGCCGATCTCGGCGGCGGCCGAGGGATTCTCGTAGGGGTCGTAGGCCAGCAGCTTGCAGCCGAAGCCCTTGGCGATGCGCAGCGCACACTGGCCGATGCGGCCGGCGCCCAGCGCGCCGTAAGTCTTGCCGTACAGGTTGAAGCCTTCCAGCCCGTCGAGCGAGAAGTTCTGCTCGCGCACCCGGTTGAAGGCGCGATGCGTCTTGCGCACCAGCGTCAGGATCAGGGCGAAGTTGTGTTCCGCTACGGCCTCGGGCGAGTAGGCCGGCACCCGCGCGACCTTGATGCCGAGGCGGGCTGCCGCTGCGATGTCGATGCCATTGAAGCCGGCGGCCCGCAGCACTACCAGCTTGACGCCGAAGCCGGCGAGCTTGGTCAGCACGCGCTCGCCGAGGCGGCAATTCACGAAGGGGCAAACGGCGTCGAAGCCTTGCGCGAGGTCGGCGGTCTTGCTGTGCAGGCGCTCCTCGAAGAACTCCAGCTCGTGTTCGCCGGCCGCGTTGGCGTCGGTCAGCGCACGTTCGTCGTAGGGGTGGGTGTCAAAGACTGCGATACGCATGGGTGCCTCCGGGGGTGAGGGCTCATTCTATTTTCTGGCGTCGCGGTCCACCACGACAAAATGCTTGCGCACCGGTTCGATGACCTCAAAGCTGCCTTCAAAGCCGGCGGGAATCACGCCTGCTTCGCCGGGGCCGAATTCGCGCGCATGGCCGTGCGCATCGGCGATGCGGATGCGGCCTTCGAGCACATGGAAATATTCCTCCTTGCCGGCTGGAAAGGCGATGCGCCAGGCACCCACCTCGCAGGCCCAGTATCCGGCGCTGGTCAGGCTGTCTGCGCTCTCGTGCAGGGTCCAGGTCAGGCGCGCCGGGTTGCCTTGGATCAGACGGTCGGGCCGCGGGCGGTCCGGTGCGGGCTCGGGCAGGGGATCGGAGAAGTGGATCAGGGCTGTCATGGGTATTTGCGAAGGGTCAAACCTCGGGCTGCCAAGCCTCGCATTGACGGCCGGCGGGGGCAAGTCGCCGGTGGCGGATCTGTTAGCCTTGGATCTTGCCATTGACCATCTTCCGTCCGCTTCAATGCCCCGTCCCAAGGGAAGTCGCCAAGTCCTCGACGTCCGCAATCGCGCGCTCGACGCCGCGCTCGATCTGTACTCCGCGGAGGGGCGATCGGGTTTGCAGATGCGCCGCATCGCCGCCGAGCTGGGCTGTGCGGTGGGCACCCTGTATCAGCACTTCGCGGGCAAGGCCGAACTGGAACGCGCACTGGTCAGCTATGCCTTCCAGCGCTTCCTTGCGCGGGTGATGCCGGTCGCGATGGACGCCGCGCCGGGGCGTGCGCGCCTGCAGGCGGTGGCGCGCGCCTATGTCGACTTTGCGCGGCAGTATCCGCGCGAATTCCGCCTGGTCTTCCTCGCGCCGATCGAAGTCGATCCGACCCTGCCGCCGGACCCACAGCCCGCCGGCGATACCGATACCGCGATGCAGATGGGTGCAGCGGTAGCGCACGAGTGCCTCGCCGAACAAGGCGTGACGCCGCCGCCCGATCGCATGCTGGTGCTGGCGCAGACGCTGTGGGCCGGCTTGCATGGTGTCGCGGCCCTTGTCGCAACGCTCGATCACGACCCCGACATCGTATGGGCGCCGCTCGATGCGCGCATCGACGCCATGGTCGAAGTCCTTTACCGGGGCCTTCCGGCGGCCGTCTGAGGCTCCCCGCGCGATACCCGTATCCAGAGTATTGATGCTCTGCCACAACTTTCTGTTGCGGCAGCCATGTCTTGTCATTGAATGAACCACAGTTCAATAATCCGACCCGCCCAGGGCACCATGGCGTCGCAGAGCGCCGGACCGGGCTAAAAAGACCAACACCAACAGGGGACAATCCATGATGCACATCCGCGCCAGCGCGAGCCTGCTGTCGCTCGCCTTCGTTCTTGCCGCTTGTGGCGGCGGCAGTGGCGACTCGACACCGCAATCCCAGACGATTTCCTTCACCGCGCCGGCAGCGCAGTCCGTCGGGGCCACGCCCGCGGCGCTGAACGCCAGCGCATCGTCGGGCCTGAGCGTCACCATCACGTCGCAGACCACCTCGGTGTGCACCGTCTCGGGTGCGACCCTGACGCTGGTTTCACCCGGCACCTGCACGTTGCAGGCGACGCAGGCCGGTAACGCATCATGGACGGCGGCGCCCCCGGTTTCGGTGAGCTTCACCGTCAACCCGCAGGGCACCGTCGTCACCGCGGCGAAGATGAATGACATCGACCTCAACGCGATCCTGCTCGCGGCCAAGGACGGCGACACCATCACCCTGCCGCCGGGCAAGTATTCGATGATGGGCCCGCTGCAACTCTCGGCGAAGAACAACATCACCATCGTCGGTGGCGGCATGGGCACCGACCCGGCCAAGGACACGATCCTGTCCTTCAAGAACGCGCTGACCCAGAACGGCATCTCGGCGACCTCGCTGACGAACGTCACCTTCAAGAAGTTCGCGATCGAGGATGCCTCGGGCAACGCGCTCTTCGTGCAGAGCACGACCGGCGTGGTGATCGACACGGTACGTACCGAGTGGATGACCGACCCGGTCAATACCTCGACCATGGCTTACGGCCTCTATCCGGTGAAGAGCGACAAAGTCCTCGTCATCAACAGCAAGGTCGTCGGCAGCCGCGATGCGGGCGTGTATGTCGGTCAGTCGACCGACATCCGCGTCGCCAACAACGAGGTCTCGTACAACGTCGCCGGGGTCGAGATCGAGAACTCGCACGGTGCCATCGTCGAGAACAACAACGTGCACGACAACACCGGCGGCATCCTGGTCTTCGCGCTGCCCGGGCCGACGCGCTTCCTCGATACCCGCGACGTGAAGGTGCGCAACAACACCATCATCAACAACAACGAGCCGGTCGCGAAGAACGCCACCGGCTGGGTCGCCACGGTGCCGCCCGGCACCGGCGTGATGGTGCTGTCGTCGCAGAACGTCGAGGTGTACGGCAACGCGATCACCAACGACAACACCACCGGCGTGCTGCTCGTCACGGCCTACGCGGCGGGCATCACCTTCAACGCGTCCACGCTCGACCAGCAGGGCAAGCCCTACGATCCTTACCTGCGCGGCACCTACGTGCACGACAACGCGGTCAGCATCTTCGGCGGCAAGCCCGGTGGCGCGTTCGCCGACCCGGCCCAGCTCGGCCCCTTCACGACGAGCCTGTTCTCGACCCTCGCCTCGTTCAACCAGCCGCAGAATTTCCCGGCAGTGATGTGGGACGGCATCGTCGATCCGGCCACCGGCTCGGGCCTGAAGAACGATGGCAGCGGCGGGGCCTATTCCGGGAACCTGCAGGTCTGCTCCAAGGGCAACGTCATCACCCCGCCGACCGGCGCCGCGATCTCGTACGAAAACATGGATCTCGACCTGATCGCGCTGCAAAGCGGTGGCAACCCGGCCTTCCCGAATCCGCCGCGCATGGACTGCACCATCACGCTGCCCGCTGTGACCACTTCGCTGTAAGCGGCCGTCAGCAGACCCATTTCACCTTGCGGGGCGCGCCCGGACGGCGTTCCCCCATTCCTTGCCTCGGGTGATTGAACATGAACAACCTATTCAGCAGCATCAAGTCATCGGCCGTGGTCGCCACGTTTGCGGCCAGTGTCCTCCTCGCCGGCTGTGGTGGAGGCGGCGGCGATGCCCCGTCGAATCCCGGCACCGGCACCACGCCGCCGCCGGTCGCGACGACGCCGACCGTGTATGAAGCGGCCAAGGCGCCCGCCAAGCTGTCGGCCTGGAACCTGGTCAAGCTGAGCGGAAACACGCTGTCGCTCAACAGCGCGATGGTGCCCTTCGACCTCAATTCCACGCTGTTCACCGACTACGCCTTCAAGTTGCGCGCGCTCTACGTGCCGGCCGGCAAAACCATCGGCTACACCAGCGCGCCGAACGATCCGCTCGACTTCCCGATCGGCACCGTGCTCGCGAAGACCTTCTACTACCCGAAGGCGACCGGCACCGATGCGGCCTACCTGCCGGTCGCACAAAAGACCCAGGCGGTGCAGGGCGCGACCATCGACATGTCCGCCTATCGGCTGATCGAGACGCGCCTCCTGGTGCGCCAGGCCGATGGCTCGTGGGCGGGCCTGCCCTATGTGTGGGACGACGACCAGAAGGATGCGACGCTGACCACCCAGGGCAAGTACATCTCGATGGAACTGGTGCCCGATGTCGGCGCGAGCCAGAAGTTCACCTACGCCGTGCCCAATTCACAGACCTGCCAGCAATGCCACGCCGCCAAGAGCAATGGCAGCGGTTCGACGACGCCGATCGGGCCCAAGGCACGCAACCTCAACAAGATGTACGACTACGGCAATGGCACGGTCGCCAACCAGCTCACCCATCTCGACGATCTGAAGCTGCTGTCGGGCTTCACCGGCGTGGGCAATGCGCCGGCCAGCGCCGACTGGAAGGACACGACGAAGACGCTCGATCAGCGCGCCAGCGCCTACCTCGACGTGAACTGCGCGCACTGCCACAACAGCAAGGGCTATGCGTCGCAGTCGGGCCTGCTGCTGAACTACGACAACATCGGCAACGCGACTGCCACCGATACCTGGGGCGTGTGCAAGATTCCGCTCGCTTACGTTGGTACCGGCCAACCCGGCTACAAGTACGACATCAACCCGGGCAGCCCGGAGACCTCGATCCTGCTCTACCGCATGAGCCATGTCGGGGCGTCGCAGACAATGCCGGTGGTCGGTCGCCAGACCAACCACATCGAAGCGCTGAGCGTGGTGAACGACTGGATCAGGCAGCTCGCGCTCGCCGCCTGCACGCCTTGATCCGGCGCGCCGCGCATTGATGACCCCGTGCCGGTAAGCTTCGCGCTGCCGGCACATTCACTTCTCGCACCGTGACCCACGACGACGTTTTCGACCCGCAACCTGAGCCCCCCGAACCGCCGCACGATGGAGAATGCTGCGAGAGCGGCTGCGGCGAGCAATGCGTGTGGACCCGCTACAACGCAGAGCGTGCCGAGTTCGAGCGGCAGATCACCGCCTGGCGCGCCCGCCACCCGGCGGACGCACACTTCCGCTGAACGCTACATCGCCCGCAAGGGGCTGCGCTCGATCAGCCGGGCGAAGCGGTCGAACAACCAGGGGTCGAGCTTCACGCCACGCTCCTGCTCCATGGTTGCCATCGTCGAGTGGTGCGGTTGCGCGTCGCGATACACCCGTCGGGTCGCGATTGCGTCGTAGGTATCGGCCATCGCGATGATGCGTGACACCACCGGGATCGCCTCGCCGGCGAGCCGGTCGGGGTAACCCTGCCCGTCGAACTGTTCGTGATGGTGGCGGATCGCCAGACCGACCGAGTCGGCACGCGATACGCCCAGCGACGCAAGAATGCGCTGGCCGCGCTCGGGGTGGGTGCGCATCGTCGCCCAGGACTCGGCGTCGAGCGGCCCCGGATTGTGCAGCACATGATCCGGAATGCCGAGCTTGCCGATGTCGTGCAGGCAGGCGGCGCTGTGCAACACGCGCAGATCGCGCCCGTCAAGGCCGCAACTGCGACCGAGCAGGTCGGCCAGCGCGACCACCCGCTCGCAGTGCGCGCGGGTGCCTTCGTCCCGCTCGCCCAGGGCGGTGACCAGGGTCCGGGTGACGCGGTGGGTGATCGGATCGTGACGCATGTTTCGGTGGGGGGAGCGGCTGATGGTGGGAGATTACACGCTGCAAAGCGCGACCGGGTTCGGGATTGAGCCGCAAATGCCCGGCCGACGCGACTTTCGCATGCTGTAATGGGGTATGGGCCGGGCACGGCCGCCACCGCAATCGGGAGGGACACATGCAGGTGATGCTCGCGGATATGGTGTTTGCCTTGTCCGAGGCCGTCGATCTTGTCGGTGTCGACGACGACCTGCATGGCAGGCGGGTCGCGGTGATGGCGGCCGAATGCGCGCGCGAGCTGGGCTACGACACGGCCCACCGCTGGCGCCTGCTGCACGCCGGCATGCTGCACGACTGCGGTGTTTCCTCCACCCGGGTGCATGCCAACCTGGTGAACGAATTCGACTGGCACGGCGCGCAGGCGCACTGCGTGCTCGGCGAGGCACTGCTGGCGAGTATTCCGGTGCTGGCCGATCTCGCGCCGATCGTGCGCTGGCACCACACCCACTGGTCGGCGATGCCGCCAGGGCTCGATCCGGACGTGGCACGCGACGCCAATCTGATCTATCTGGTCGACCGCGTCGACGCGCTGACCGCACCCAGCTACGGCGCGCCCGACTACCTGCTGGCCAAGGAAGCGAGCCGCCAGCGGATCGCTGCGGCTTCAGGGCGCGAGTTCTGCCCCGCACTGGTCGATGCCTTCCTCGCCGTCTCGCGCCGCGAGGCATTCTGGCTCACGCTGGAGCGGCGCCACCTCACCCGCTACCTGAACCACGCTGCCGCAGAGAGCCTGCAAGGCGAACTCGACCTGGCCGGCATGCTCGCGCTGGCGCGCGCCTTCTCGCAGATCGTCGACGCCAAGAGCCCGTTCACCGCTGAACACTCGCTCGGCGTTGCCCGTCTCGCACTGCATCTGGCGCAGCGCGCCGGGCTCGATCAGCCGACCTGCGCACGCATCGAAATCGCCGCCCTGCTGCACGATATCGGCAAGTTGCGGGTGCCGGACGAGGTGCTCGAAAAGCCGGGGCCGCTCGATCCGCAACAGCGCGCCTCGATGCTTTGCCACAGCTTCGAGACCTACCAGATCCTCAGCGCGATCCGCGGCTTCGACGACATCGCACTGTGGGCCTCGTGCCATCACGAAAAGCTCGACGGCTCGGGCTACCCCTTCCACTTCGAAGCCGGCGAGATTCCGCTCCCGGCCCGCATCATCGCGGTGGCCGACATCGCTCAGGCGCTGGTGCAGAACCGGCCCTACCGCGGCTCGATGCCGGACGATGCGGTGATGGCGCACCTTCAGAAGCTGGTCGCCAATGGTTTGCTCGATGGTGAGGTCGTCGGCCTGCTCGACGCCGATTGCGCGGCCTCGCTGGCCATCGCGCGCGGCGCGGCGGCCAGCGCGCTGCACTGAGACGTCTCAGGCCACGCTGGGCCGAACCGCCGCGGTGAGATCGATTTCGACCGTCGCGTCCTTCGGCAACTGCGCGACGCCGACCGAGGTTCGGGTGTGGCCGCCATCCGGTGCCAGCAGCGCATACAGGATGTCCGACGCGGCGTCGGCGACCTCGCTCTGCTGTGTGAAATCGGCTGCCGATTGCACGAACACGTTCATCCGCAGCACCCGCACGAGGCGATCCAGCGAACCGATTTGCTGGCGCGCGATCGCCAATGCGCGCAGCACGCAGATGCGGGCGGCGCGACGGGCATCCTCCAGCGACACCTCACCTGCGCGGCCGCACACCGCGAGCTGGTCGCCGACGCGCGGGATCTGGCCGCTGATGTAGAGCGTCTCGGCATGAAGCACCGCCACTTCGTAGCGTGGCACTGCGCGGAAGGGCGTGTCGATGTCGAGTCCGACTTCCGCTGCCAGCTGCCGCAGGGTCTCGTCGCGGCTCGAGGGTGCGGACGTACTCATGCCGGCGGTTGCGTTTGCACGAAGGCCGGGCGTGCAAGCAGCATGGCACCCCAGGCGGCCAGGGCCGGATAGCGCGACGCCAGATCCGCCTGCGGAAAGCGGAAGTTGAGCCAGCCCCACATGCAGCCGACGGCAATGTCGGCCAGCGTCATTCCGCTGCCGACGAACCAGTCACGGCCGGCGATGGCGGTGTCGAGTGCGGCGAGGCCGTGTTCCACCTTGCCCCAGTGCCGCGCGCGCCAGGCCTCGCTCTGCTGAGCGGCGGGGCGACGAGCTTCGAGCAGCACCAGCACGCCGGCATCGGTAATGCCGTCGGCGAGCGCTTCCACCTGTTTCACCTCGACCGCCGCGAGGCGATCGGCCGGCAGGAAGTAGGGCGCGGCGGCGAGCGTTTCGAGGTACTCCGCGATCACCGGCGAATCGAACCACGCGCGGCCATCGTCCGCGATCAGCGCTGGCACCTTGCCGAGCGGGTTGTGCTGGCTGACCATGTTCGCCGGCTCGTGCGGGTTGTCGGGAATCAGCGCGAAGGGCAGGCCCTTTTCGTGCAGCAGCACGCGGATCTTGCGGGCATAAGGGCTGGTGAGCGAGGCGATCAGTCGCATGAGAGGTCTCCGGAAGGGTGCTACTCGCGCCAGGCGCGCACGATGATGTCGCGCAGGATGTGAAGGCGGGTGTGGAAGAAATGGTCCGCGCCCGGCACCACCACCACCGGCACCTGCAGCGGCTCGGCCCAGGCCAGCACGTTTTCCAGCGGCACCGTTTCATCGCGATTGCCGTGGATCACGATGGTGTCGGGCGTGACCGCCTCGGTGTCGTAGGTGCGCGCGCCTTCGATGAAACCCGACGCGGTGCCGACCAGGATCAGCCGCTTCACAGGCCGCCCGGCTGCGGCAAGCCGTTTTGCAACGCGGGTCTGCACGAAGGCGCCGAAGGAGAACCCGGCCAGCACCAGCGGGCCATCGCCGTACTGCGCCTGCGCCCAGTCGATCAGCGCCAGCAGGTCGCCGGATTCGCCGTCGCCATGGTCGTGCGTACCGGCGCTTTCGCCGACGCCGCGAAAATTCGGTCGCAGCGTGCAATAGCCCAGATCGCGCAGCGTGCGCGCCAGCGTATGCGCGACCTTGTTGGTGTTGGTGCCGCCGAAGAGCGGGTGCGGGTGGGCGACGATCGCGAGCCCGTGCGCGCCTTCGGGGGTGTCACGCAGCACCTCGATCTGGCCCGCCGGCCCATCGACGAGCAGCTTTTCGGTTGCAAGTGCCTTCCTCATTTGAGCTTCAGCCGTTCCACAACCTTCCCGCCGACGATGTGCGAGTCGATGATTTCATCGATGTCAGATTTGTCGACGTAGGTGTACCAGGTCTCGTCCGGGTACACCACCAGCACCGGCCCTTCGTCGCAGCGGTCCAGGCAGCCGGCCTTGTTCATGCGGACCTCGCCCGGCCCGTTGAGTTTCAGTGCCTTGATGCGGTCCTTCGCGTAGGTCTGCAGTGCGACCGCGCCGTGGTTGGCGCAGCAACTTTCGCCCTCCGGGCGCTGGTTGCAGCAAAAGAAGACGTGGTGCTTGAAGTAGCTCATTCGCAATCTCCGAAAGTGGCAATTATCGCGCAGCCCGCGTCACGACGGGTGTCGCGGGGCCGGCAAGGCGCTGTCACGGCAGTAACGATTCTGACGATTTTGACGACTCAGGCGGCCGCCTGACGCCTGCAAACCGGGATGCCTGACAGGCGCGTTCTGCCATTTGCAGCGCGTGGGTGCATTTCCCATTCCCCGTAATCCGGGTGCGGCGTTCGTGTGTTTTTCCCGGGGCCCCTCACGCGCGCATCGGGAAGCGCGCCGCAATGCCAATTAGTTCCACTTGCGGCGTCTTCAATTTCCCTAAAGTTGGGAAATCCGTCGATCCATTCGGCTCACCTGACCACAGGCAGGCGATGTCCAGCACCGCAGCCCTCATCGAGAAGCGCATGACTGTGCCAAAAGCCCAGCCGCCCGTTTGCCCGGCCGTAACCCGCGTCTCCCCGCCGCGTGCGGATGCGCCGTGCACCGACGTCGTGCTGGGTTTCGACGTCGAGGTCTGGGCCGACGGCTGGGGCAACGTCGATGCCACCGTAGGGGCCGCATTCCGGCGGCGCATCTACGGCCACTCCCGCGAATCCGGCGCCGGTCTGCAGGCGGCGCTTCGCATACTGAGCGAGAACGGGCTGCACGCGGTCTTCTTCGTCGAGCCCCTGTTCGCCGCGCGCGTGGGTGAAAGCTACCTCGCCGAGATCGTGGAACTGATCCTGCGCCACGGACAGGAAGTCCAGCTGCACATGCATGCGGAATGGGCCTATGAACTGCGCGACCGCCAGTTCCGCGGCGTCACTCTGCTCGCCCGCACCCGCAACATCTCCGACCTGCCGGTTGAGGCACAACGCACCGCGATCCGGCTCGGGCTCGATCTTGTCGAAGGTTGCGGCGCCCCACGGCCGATCGCCTTCCGCGCCGGCAGCTACTACTTCCGGCGCGAGACCCTCGGGCTTCTGGCGGAAAACGGCATCCGCTTCGACTCCAGCCTCAACCTCAGCGAGAGCAGATCGGGGCCGGATCTCGGCGAATACCGCGTGCCGCGGGTGAGCGCCATCGACGGCCTGATCGAAGTACCGATCGCGCAGGTCGTGCCATGGGTAATGCGCGCCCGCCAGGCGCAGATTGGGGGCTGCGGACTGGCCGAACTTACCCGTTTGGTACGCCATGCCGCCGACACGCAGTCGGGGCCGGTCGTCATTGTGTCGCACAACAATGAGATGCTGCACCGGGTGAGCGGTCGGCCGGACGCCTATGTCGTGCGCCGTTTCGAGGCCTTCTGCCGCTGGCTCAGCCGCACGCCGGGTATCCGCACCACCGGCTTCACCGACATGAGCGATGCGGTGCTGGGCGGCGACGTCCCGGTGCTGCGCCACGCCCCGCTGGCCAACCTGGCGCGGGACATCGAGCAGCGCTGGCGTCGCTGGCGCTACTACTGAATCCGGCCCGCGACCTCAGTCGTCGCCGTGGCCCTTGCCATGGCCTTTACCCTTCCCCTGGCTGTTGCCTTTCCCGTTGCCGTGTCCGTGACCGTGCTCATCGTCGTAGTCACCGCCGTGATGGTCCCCATCGCCATAGCGGGTGCGATAGGCCGGGACATATTCCCGTTCGTACCAGTCGCCATGCACGAAGAAGACCGGGCGTCCGCAGGCGCGGTATTCGTCGCAATGCTTTTCCCAGTGTTTTTCGTGGCCGGGGGGCACGCGCAGGTACACCGGCCCGCCGTAGCTGTGTCCGCGGTCGATGATCACCGGCTGCGGATAGATCACCCGCGGCTGCGGGAAGTTGCCGATGTCGATCTGGCCGTAGAAGCCCGGCTGGCCGATGCTGATCGACACGCCGACATCGGCGGCCAGCGCCTGGCCGGCGCCCAGCGCCAGCGCGACGGCGCAGAGTGATTGCTTGAAGGACATGCGTTTCCCCCGTGTTGGTTCGTTTCTGGCGGGTTCCCACCCGGGCGCCGCCCCAGAGTGCGGAACCTTCCCGCCATTTACGGCATCAACGTCCAGGCGGCACAGGGTGATGACGCAGCCACCGTAAGCGAAAATTCGCCGGCCGTCTGTGCGGCGCCTGACTGCGCCGGCTTGAAGCGCTGGCCGGATCGGCCCAGCATGGCGGGCTTCCCGGTGATGGCTGCGCCAGCTTCTGCGCATCGCGCAATTAACTGTTATTTTATACAGCCATACCCGCCTCCTGCATCAGAAAGCCAGGCTAGCCATGACGACCCCCGGTCCCGACACGATCCAGATCCGCGGCGCCCGCCAGAACAACCTGAAGAACCTCGACCTCGACATCCCCACCGGCGAGCTGGTCGTGGTGACCGGGCCGTCCGGTTCGGGCAAGAGTTCGCTGGTGTTCGACACGCTCTACGCCGAGGGCCAGCGGCGCTACGTCGAGACCTTCTCGCCCTACGCGCGGCAGTTCCTCGACCGCATGGACAAGCCGCAGGTGGACCGCATCGACGGCGTGCCGCCCGCGATCGCCATCGACCAGACCAACCCGGTGCGCACCTCGCGCTCCACGGTCGGCACGATGACCGAGCTCAACGACCACCTGAAGCTCTTGTTCGCCCGCTGCGGCCACCTGCACTGCAAGCGCTGCGGCGCGCCGGTGAAGCGCGACAGCTCGGAGAGCATCGCGGCGGCGCTGGCCGAGCGTACCCAAGCTGAAGACCCGCGCCTCGCGCTGGTCGCGCCGGTGGCGATTCCGGCCAACTTCAGCGAGGCCGAGATCCGCGCCGCGCTCGAAGCGCAGGGTTATGCGCGGATGCAACCGGTGGGCGAGCGCACGATGGCGGTGGTGGTCGACCGCTTCCGCTTCTCCAACGCCGAGCCCGCACGTCTGGCCGAGGCGCTGGAGGCGGCGCTGCGGCTCGCGAACGGCCGTGTCGAGGTGCATGTCGGTGGCGAGGTCGTGGCCGATGCGAGCAAGCCGGTCTGGAAGTTCTCCAGCGATCTGCACTGCGCCGAGTGCGACATCCACTACGCCGACCCCACGCCGGCGCACTTCTCCTTCAACAGCGCGGTGGGCGCCTGCGAGGCCTGCCGCGGTTTCGGCCGCGTCATCGGCATCGATCCCGGCCTGATCATCCCCGACGAGTCGAAGAGCCTCGCCGATGGCGCGATCAAGCCCTGGCAGACCGAGAGCTACAAGGAATGCCAGACCGACCTCGCCAAGTTCGCCAAGAAGCGCGGCGTGGCGATGGACATCCCCTGGCGCGACCTGCCCGAGGAGCACCGCCGCTGGGTCTTCGAGGGCGACGAGGGCTGGGTGAATTGGGACAAGTCCTGGCCGGGCAAGTGGTACGGCGTGCGCCACTTCTTCGACTGGCTGGAGACCAAGGCCTACAAGATGCACATCCGGGTGCTGCTGTCGCGCTATCGCGCCTACACCCCCTGCACCGTGTGCGACGGCGCGCGGCTCAAGACCGAGCCGCTGCTGTGGCGCGTCGGCAGCCGCGAAGAAGCAGATCGCGCGCTGGCGCCGAACCTGCGCCGCTTCCGTCCGCACGGGGTAACGATGCGCGCCGAGGTCCTCGACACGCTGCCCGGCCTGAACGTGCAGGACGTGATGCAGCTGCCGATTGCGCGCGCCAAGCAGTTTTTCGACACCCTCGCGCTGCCCGGCGCACTGGACCAGGCGACCGAGCAGCTGATGGGCGAGATCCGCAGCCGCCTCGGCTTCCTCTGCGACGTGGGGCTGTCATACCTCACGCTGGACCGCCAGAGCCGCACGCTCTCCGGCGGCGAGGTGCAGCGCATCAACCTCACCACCGCGCTGGGCACCTCGCTGGTAAACACGCTCTTCGTGCTCGACGAACCCTCCATCGGCCTGCACCCGCGCGACATGGACCGCATCAACGGTGTCATGCACCGCCTGCGCGACGCCGGCAATTCGTTGATCGTCGTCGAGCACGACCCGGCGGTGATGTTCGCCGCCGACCGCATTCTCGACATCGGCCCCGGCCCGGGCAAGCAGGGCGGCGAGATCGTGTTCTGGGGCTCGCCTGATGAACTGCGCGCACGCACCGACACGCTCACCGCGCAATACCTCGGCGGCCACCGTCGCGTCGATGCCGGCCTCACACCGCGCGAAGTCGCCGACTGGACGCCGCGCCTCACGCTGCGCGGTGCAAGCGCGAACAACCTGCGTGGCGTCGACCTCGCGCTGCCACTGCACCGCTTCGTCGCGGTCACCGGCGTGTCGGGCTCGGGCAAGTCCACGCTGATCCAGGACGTGCTCTACCCCGCGCTGCAGAAGCATTTCGGCGAAGCCACCGAAGCGCCCGGCGCCTTCGACGCGATTGACGGGCTGGACGAAATCACCGGCGTCGTCATGGTCGACCAGACGCAGATCGGCAAGACCACGCGCTCCAACCCGGCCAGCTACGTCGGCGCCTTCGACAGCATCCGCAAGCGCTACGCCGCGCTGCCCGAAGCCGCACAGCGTGGCTACACCGCAGGCACCTTCTCGTTCAACGCCGGCGACGGCCGCTGCCCCACCTGTGGTGGCAACGGCTTCGAGCACGTCGAGATGCAGTTCCTCTCCGACGTCTACATCCGCTGCCCGGACTGCGACGGCCGCCGCTTCCGCGCCGAAGTCATGGAGGTGAAGCTCGAAGGCAGATCGATCGCTGACGTGCTCGACATGACGGTGGCCGAAGCGCTGGACTTCTTCTCGAAGGACGGCGAACTCGCCCGCGCGCTGCAGCCGCTGGTCGACGTGGGGCTGGACTACCTCACGCTCGGCCAGCCCGTGCCCACGCTCTCCGGCGGCGAGGCGCAGCGCCTCAAGCTCGCAGGCCACCTCGCGCAGACCGCCGAGGCGCTGTACCGCAAGGGCGCGGCGAAGAAGAAAGCTCCGGCGAAAGAGCACCTGCTGTTCCTCTTCGACGAACCCACCACCGGCTTGCACTTCGATGACGTCGCCAAGCTGCTGCGCGCGCTCTCCAAGCTCGTCGATGCCGGCCACTCGGTGCTGGTGATCGAGCACAACCTCGATGTGATCGCCGCCGCCGACTGGGTGGTGGACCTCGGCCCCGAGGGTGGCGACGGCGGTGGTGTCATCGTCTTCGAGGGCACCCCGTCCGCCCTGCAGCAGTCCGACACCCACACCGGCCGCGCGCTGGCCGATTACCTGGTGCGCCTCACCGCGCCCGCGCAGCTCGGCAAGGCCGCAGGCAAAGCCAAGCGCGTGGGGGCCGCTGCGGCGGCTAACGACGTGAGCGCCCGCCTCGTCGCCGAACCGAAACACCGCTACCTGCCCGCGCGGCGCGACGCCATCGGCGTGGTGCGCGCACGTGAGCACAACCTGAAGAACGTTTCGGTCGAGATTCCGCACCGCCGCTTCACCGTGGTCACCGGCGTGTCGGGTTCCGGCAAGTCCACGCTGGCCTTCGACATCGTCTTCGCCGAAGGCCAGCGCCGCTACCTCGAATCGCTCAACGCCTATGCGCGGCAGTTCGTGCAGCCGGCCGCCAAGCCCGATGTCGACGCCATCCACGGCATTCCGCCCACGGTGGCGATCGAGCAGCGCACCAGCCGCGGCGGGCGCAAGAGCACGGTCGGCACGCTCACCGAAATCCACCACTTCCTGCGCCTGATGTTCGTGAAGCTGGGCACCCAGCACTGCCCCGACTGCGACTGCGCGATCGAGCCGCAATCGCCAGACGCCATCGCCGCGCGCCTGCTGCGCGACTACAAGGGCCGCGAGGTCACGCTCGCCGCGCCGCTGGTCATCAACCGCAAGGGTCTCTACACCGACCTCGCGAAGTGGGCCGCCAGCAAGGGCTACGCCCAGCTGCGGGTGGACGGCGACTTGCTGCCCACCAAGCCCTGGCCGCGTCTGGACCGCTTCAAGGAACACATCATCGAGCTGCCGGTCGCTACGCTGAAAGTCGGCGCCCGCAACGAGGCCGAGCTGCGCGACGCGCTCGCCAAGGCGCTGGAGTTCGGCAAGGGCGTGCTGCACCTCATCGACGGCGAACAGGTCGTTGTGTTCTCCACCAAGCGTGCGTGTCCGAGCTGCGGCATCAGCTTCCCGGAACTCGACCCGCGCCTCTTCTCCTACAACTCCAAGCACGGCTGGTGCCCTGACTGCATGGGCACCGGCAACACGCTGCCCAAGTGGCTGCGCGACGCGATGCGCGACCCCGAGGGCGACGCCACCGCGGCCGAGTTCACCGGCCTGCGCTACGAAGGCGAAGCGGGCGAAGACGAAGAGGTCGAGCCCGAAACTGAATGCGCCGCCTGCGAAGGTGCGCGGCTTAACCCCACCGCGCTGGCGGTGCGCTACCGCGACAACAGCATCGCGGACTATGCGCACCTGTCGGTCGAAGGGCTGGCCAACTGGATCGGCACGCTCAAGCTCGCCGGCCGCGAGGCCGAGATCGGCCGCGACATCGTCGCCGAACTCAAGTCGCGCCTCGCCTTCCTGAAAGACGTAGGCCTCGGCTACCTCGCGCTCGATCGCGCCGCGCCCACGCTCTCGGGCGGCGAGGCGCAGCGCATCCGCCTTGCCTCGCAGCTGGGCACCAACCTGCGTGGCGTCTGCTACGTGCTCGACGAACCCTCGATCGGCCTGCACCCGCGCGACAACGCCATGCTGCTCGACACGCTGCACGCGCTCGAAGCCAAGGGCAACACCGTGGTCGTGGTCGAGCACGACGAAGAGACCATCCGCCGTGCCCACCACGTCATCGACATGGGCCCCGGCGCCGGCACGCGCGGCGGCAACATCGTCGCGGAAGGCGATGCGGCGGCGCTGATGGCGGTGCCCGAATCGGTCACCGGCCGCACGCTGCGCGCGCCGCTCGCGCACCCCCTGCAACCGGCGCGCAAGGTCGATGCCGAGACGCCCATGGTCACCGTCGAAGGCGCGGCGCTGCATAACCTGAAGAACGTCACCGCGCAGATCCCGCTCGGCCGCCTCATCGTCGTCACTGGCGTGTCGGGTTCGGGCAAGTCCACGCTCGCGCGCGACGTGCTGCACAAGAACCTGCGCCGCCTCGTCGCCACGCAGGCCTTCAACAGCCGCACCAAGGGCGCCAAGGTGGTGCTGGAAGGCTGCGAGGCGGTCACCGGCTGGCAGCCGGTCGGCCGCGTGCTCGAAGTCGACCAGACCCCGATCGGAAAAACGCCGCGCTCCTGCCCGGCCACCTACATCGGCTTCTGGGACGCCATCCGCAAGCTCTACGCCGACTCCGAAACCGCGCGTCTGCGCGGCTGGGCGCCGGGCCGCTTCTCCTTCAACACCGCCGGCGGCCGCTGCGACGCCTGCGACGGCCAGGGCCAGCGCACCGTCGAGATGAGTTTCCTGCCCGACGTCAAAGTGCCGTGCGACGTCTGCAACGGCGCGCGCTTCAACACCGACACCCTCAGCGCCACCTGGCGCGGCAAGAGCATCGCCGACGTGCTGGCGATGGAGATCGACGAAGCCGTCGACTTCTTCGCCGCCCACCCGGTCATCCAGCACCCGCTGAAGCTCTTGCAGGACGTCGGCCTCGGCTACCTCACCCTCGGCCAGCCCTCACCCACGCTCTCCGGCGGCGAAGCGCAGCGCATCAAGCTCGTCACCGAGCTGGTCAAGGTCAAGACCGACCCCGCCGCGCGCGCCCGCGCCAGGACCCCGCACACGCTCTACGTGCTCGATGAACCGACGGTGGGCCTGCACATGGCCGACGTCGAAAAACTCATCCACGTCCTCCACCGCCTCGTCGACGCCGGCAACACCGTGCTCGTCATCGAACACGACCTCGACGTCATGGCCGAAGCGGACTGGATCGTGGACCTCGGTCCCGAAGGCGGCGACGGCGGCGGCGAAATCGTCTTCGCCGGGCCGGTGGCGAAATGCGTCAAGGCGAAGACGCATACGGGGCGGGCGTTGAAGGGGTTTCTCGCTTCGCGGGTGCGACAAATGTAGGTTGGGCTGAGCAAGGCGGAGCCCAACGGTTTTCGAACGACCGGCCGTGGTGGGGGCGTTTGGCTTCGCTTGCGCAGTCCAAGCAGCGTGCTAGGGTCCTGACATAGTTGTGGGCTCACTCCGGCGCTCCAGCGTATCGCCGGGACGCCACGCTTCGGCCAAGCGCCGCGCCTCTTCGATTTCCGTGGCAGTCATCCGGTTGATTACTTCGGCGACCTCGTGGTCGGCGTCCGATTGAGGACTACCTCCTTTGTTCGCAATGATCAGCCAAGCGTATCCGGTAACGGTGTCTTTTCGGACGTCACGCCCGGTCAGGAACTGCGCACCAAGGACGCGTTGGGCGTCGGCATAACCGCCTGTTGCAGAAATCGTCAAATAACGCAGAGCAGTGACGCTATCCAGTTCGACACCTGTTCCGCTGGCATACAGTCGAGAGAGGTGAAAGCTAGCCTCGGCGTCATTTTGGTCCGCGGATTTTCTGAACCATTCGGCGGCCAATTTTGCATTCTGGTCAACGCCAAACCCGTCACGATATGCTCGTCCGAGATTGCTCTGCGCTTCCTTATTTCCCGAGTTTGCCGCTTTGCGATACCACGCTATCGCTTGGCTGGGGTCCATAGGAACTCCCAACCCATTTTCGTAAATATGGCCGATATTGTTCTCGGCGCTCGCGTTGCCGTCGGCGGCCCCCTCGATAAACAGACTGAGCGCTTTTCCGTAATCTTGACCGACGCCGCGGCCCTTCATGTACGCCATGGCTAGGCTTCGTTGTGCGCCGCGATCTCCTTGGTCTGCGGCTTTGCGGAACCACGCAACCGCCTCCACTAAGTCTTGTCCAATGCCAGCACCATCGCGATAGGCACGGCCGAGGCAAAACTGGGCATCGCGGTCGCCCTGTTCCGCAGACTTCCGGAACCAGAAGACGGCTTCTTTCAGGTCCAAAGTTACGCCATGCCCTTTCAAGTACATCATGCCAAGGTTGAATTGTCCGACGGCATCTCCACTCTCCGCAGCTTTGCGATACCAGGACGCAGCGATCGATTGATCCTTAGGAATGCCTTTGCCTTTGTTATACATATCGGCAAGGTTGATCTGTCCATCTGCACTGCCTTGCTCTGCCGCCCTGCGATACCACTCGACCGCTTTGTGGTCGTCTCGCTCTACGCCAAGGCCCCGTGCATAGCTCAAACCTAAGTGATACTGGCCGCTGGCGTGACCTTGTTCAGCGGCTTTACGGAACCAGTATGCCGCGCGAGAGAAATCTTGAACGACGTTTTCGCCACGAACGTAGCAAAGGCCGAGTAAGTTTTGAGCATCGCTGTTCCCTTGTGCAGCGCTCTTCTGAAGCCAGTTCATCCCAGCAGCAACGCGCTCTTCGCTGACCATGGTCTCCTTACGAAGCATCGCAAGGTTGACCGCAGCGCGTACGTCGCCGCTATCCATTGCCTTCTCGTACCACATGGCCGCTTGTTGAGGGTTATGCGCGACACCTACCCCGGTGTCGAAGAGCACGCCAAGGTTGAAAGCTGCGCCACTGTGTCCTTGCGCGGCTGCCTTTCGCAGCCACTCGACGGCGAGTGCTTGATCCTTTACAACGCCGCGGCCATGGGAATAGCAGACGCCTAGCGCGTTTTGCGCTTCTGCGTGCCCACTTTCGGCGGCCTTGCGGAACCACTCGGCAGCAGTGCGTGCGTTTGGCGGAACGCCAATGCCTTCCAGATAGAGCACGCCAAGCACGTATTGCGCGTGGGTGTTCCCCTCTTCTGCTGGCTCTATCAATTCAGTCGGTGTTTGCTCCCCGGTGACCCGAGAAAGATCAAAAGTGGGTTGATCAAAACGAGCCTGCGCCCCGCTGAGAGCAACGAGGCACCAGATAAGTGTTGCACCAAGGTGCAATAGAGTGCGCTTGATTAGCGAATTCATGAAAGGCGAGTTGATGGACAATTGATATGCGCTGCTTCTGGCAAGAAAGACGACGTTTGGCGTGCTATTGAACATGTAGTGCGTTTGCTAAGGCAAACCCAGCCTTCACAGCGACAAATAGCACATGGGGGCATCCCACTGGAACCTTAGTTCCGTGGTCCAGTGACATTTGTTCCGTAAATGCGATGTGCCCTCGACGGGCTAGCCCTGTATGGCTGGTCGTTTCGACCCGCGCTGGCCGAGCCCGCTAGCTGTGCGCGCCGGACGATGACGCGGCGCAGCCGATGCCGCGCCGGGTGCGCATATGATTCGTCCCTCGCCCAGCGCAATAACATTGCGCCCGCCAAAGAAGGGACACCTCTTGCTGAACTACTTCCTGCCCGTCCTCATCTCGCTTGTTTGCCTGTTCACGGCCACCGGCCTGGCGAGGCACTTCACCAAATCGGCGGCCTTACGAAGCACGCTCTCCGTCGTCCTGGTGATCCTCGGGCTGCTGATCTCGTTCTTCTTCTTTTTCGGTCTTGGCACCCTGCGGCGCGGCCATCAGCAACCGGCCCCGACGCACGGCAGCATTGAAGCGCCCGCGCTGCATTCACCAGCACAATCCTGATTCCCGATGTGGCAACTCGGTCCCGCGCAGCGTGCCATTGGTGACGCTGTAGCGAGCCGGGCGCAACAGAGCCTTGCTGGGTGACGGTCACCCGTTTGTTGCATCGATGCGCGCGCCATTGGATGATTGGCGCGAACTATTCCGAGAGCGTGTTCATGCGAACAGAACCTGCCGCCGAGCGTGGCGCATCCGTCGAGTTGGTCAGCAAAGGCCCGTCAGCGCGGACCGTGTGTGCGAGGCAGCGCCATGGCTGAGACCTCGCGCAAACCGTCATCACGCACGGCGTTTCGTGCGGCATCTGCGAGCGCCCGCAAGGACAAGGGATTTTCCCTGCTGGGCTTCCTGTTGCTGCTTTGCCTGGGGTACGGCATTTATGCGTTCGCTTTCAAACCCGGCAACAAGGCGGCAAAGGAAGAGACCGAAGCAAGTGCGCCCGCGGCGCCGCAGATCGTGATCTACACCGGCTCGTCGTGCGAGCCGTGCGACCGTGCCAAGGTTTGGCTGACGCAGCGGCATCTGGCCTTCGACGAACGCAATGTCGATACCTCATCGGCGTACGAAGACCAGTTGAAGCAGTACAAGAGCCGCATCGTGCCGGTGATCGTGATCAACGGCGAACCGCAGTACGGCTTCTTGCCGGCGTATCTGGAAGACGCGTTGAAGAACCCGGGAAAACCGCGCCGCGATTGAATCAGGCTGATGAACCCGGCGCGCGGCGCGCCGGTAGCGCCTGAACTCTGCGTCGCAATGTGCGGCGAAAGTGGGCCGCACCGCCATCGCCCCGAACCCGCCCTTCCGGCACAAACCTAGTTCCGGACGAGGGCCAGCATCTGGATTCCGCATGTCATCGATCAACGGCATTGGCACCACCTATATCGGTTGTTCTGCCATCGGGCGAGACGGCTCGTATGTGACGACGAAGTGGCTGAGCATCGTGATGCCGATCGTCCCGCTGGGCTCGTACCGGATCCTTCCGCAGTCCCACGAAACACGCCATTTCCCGATCTACCATTCGAGCGCCGAGTTCCTGGCCACGCCGGTGCCGCTGTGCTGGTTGCACCTGCTGCAGGTGTACGGCACCTATCTCGCGATCGTCGTGTTCCTGTCCGCCATCGATCTGGTGGACCGCAACAACGCGGCGGGCCGCGTGGCGCTGCACCCGTTTCTTTCCGCGATCCTGGCCGCGGCGTTCTCGGTGCTTGCGGTTCGCATCACCCGCGGCATACGGCGGATCGGCACGCTCACGAACATCATCATCCTGCTCGCGGTGCTGACTTTCTCCTTCCTGCTCGCATCGGGCATGTCGAAAGTGCCGGAGCAATCCTGGAAGACCATGTACTTCTTCTGGGGTGGCTACGCCTTGTTGGCGCTGATCGGTTTTCCCGGCGGCAAAGGGGCCGGGCATGCACAGCGAAAACCCTCGCGGCGCTGACCGGTGTTCGCCCCGCCCAGCGCCCCGCCGACCCTGCCTGCGGGGTTGTCGCCGCCGCTGGGTACCGCGAGCGACCTCAAGCGTGGCCCAGACCACCGGCGCTGTAGGGCCAGCAAACGAAATCATGGAAATGTTCAAGATTGTGTAAAAACATCGGCCCGGGTTGATTGGCGCAAACCGGCGCGAAAGCTCGCGCTGCAGAATGCCCGGTTGATGCGTAGCCCATGTCGACGGGAAGCAGCCGCCCACGTCGCTGCGCGCCCATCGACCTCTCTCCCCCGACCGACATGGACGACCTCTACCCTGCTGGCCCCTCTGAAGTTCCGAAAGACCTGACGACGCCTTCGCCCGCCTACTGGCTTCAGGCCTGGCTGGCGACGCTGAGTTTGGTCGTGTTCGTGCTGGGCTACTTCGCTCTCTCGGGCTGGTTCGTCTACACCGCCTGGCGCACGCTGGCCGAGCAGGGCAGCAGTTCGGAAGGCAGCTTCATGAACCAACTGGTCGGCTGCTCGTCGGCCTTCCTCGCGCTGTTCATGCTGAAGGCGCTTTTCTTCGTGAAGCGCGGTGGCGCGCCGGACGCCGTGGAGATCACCGAGGCGGAACAGCCGCGCCTGATCGCCTTCCTGCATCGCCTTGCGGACGAGGCCGGTGCGCCGCGACCGCGCAAGGTCTTCGTCTCCGCTCGCGTGAATGCGGCGGTGTTCTACGACTTGTCGATCCTGAACCTGCTCTTCCCGTCGAAGAAGAATCTGGAGATCGGGCTTGCGCTGGTGAATGTGCTGAGCCTGAGCGAGATGAAGGCGGTGCTGGCCCATGAGTTCGGCCACTTCGCCCAGCGCAGCATGGCGATCGGCAGCTGGGTGTACATCGCCCAGCAGGTGGCCTCGCATGTGATCGCCAAGCGCGATGCGCTGGACGAACTGCTGCAGTTCATCGCGTCGATCGACTTGCGGGTGGCCTGGGTCGGCTGGCTGCTGCAGTCGATCGTGTGGTCGATTCGCTCGCTGATGGACATGCTGCTGCGGGTGGTCGTGCTGGCGCAGCGCGCCTTGTCTCGCCAGATGGAGTTCCAGGCCGATCTGGTCGCGGTGTCGCTGACCGGTAGCGACGAACTCGTTCATGCGCTGCACAAGCTGCAGGCTGCCGATGACGCCTGGAGTCGCACGCTCGGATTTGCGAACGCGCAGATCGGGCAGGGCCGTATCCCGCACGACCTGTTCGAGGTGCAGACCACCGTCATTGAGAAGATGGCGCGGATTCTCGATGATGAACACTATGGCCAGGTGCCGCCCACCGGCGAGCGCCCCGAAGCGCATCGCGTGTTCGCGAACGGCTTCGCGCGGCCGCCCCAGATGTGGTCGAGCCACCCCGCGAACGCAGACCGTGAACAGAACGCCAAGCGCAGCTACCTGCAGGCCTCGCACGACCCGCGCAGCGCCTGGTTGCTGTTCGATGACGCGGAGAGGCTGAAGGCGCGCGTGGTGGCGCTGATGACAAGCAAGCTGGCGGCCGAGCCGGCCACGCGCGAAGCCACGCTTGCGGCGCTCGATGAGCGCTATGGCCTGCTGCAGTACCAGCCGTGCTATCGCGGCGCCTACCTTGGCCGTTCGCTGACCCGCTACGCCAAAGACCCGGCCGAGCTGTATACCGACGCGGTGCGCCCCGGGCAGGTGCCCCAGCTGCTCGACACCCTCTACAGCCTTGCGCTCGCCGATGATCTGACCCACCTGCGCGAGTTGCTTGAAGAGCGCGCCATGCTGCGCGCGGTACATGGGACGGTCTTCTTGGCCACCGGCGGGCGCATCGTGTTTCGCGGCCGGGAGATTGCGCGCAAGCGGCTGCCCGAAGCGATCAAGGCGGTGGAGGCCGAAGCGGAGGCGGTGCGTGCCCGCGTATTCGCACACGACCGCGCCGTGCGGGCTACGCATCTGGCCGCCGCAGAACTCGTCGGCAACGGCTGGCGCGAGTACCTGATCGGCCTGATCCGCGTGCTGCACTATGCCGAGCACACCCTTGCCGATCTGCACGATGCTCACGGGCTGATGGGCAACGTGGTGGCTGCTGTCGCCGCGCGCGGCAAGGTCAGCTCGTCGGGGCTGTCGCGACTGCTGACAACGGCGAACGTGCTCTACGGCGTGCTTGACGAAATCCATTCGCGAAAGGTGGATGTCCGGCTAGACGCCACGCTTTGCGAGCGGCTGGAAATCAACGCCTGGAGCGAGGCGCTGGAGGAGTTCAAGCTCGTACCGGCGAGCAAGGAGAACCTCAACAACTGGATGCAGGCGATCGACGGTTGGGTTAACGCTGCGGCTGGTTTGCTCTCTGCACTGGAAACGCAGGCGCTCGAAGCCTTGCTCACTGCCGAAGCGGCGCTTGCTACGCACGTTCGCCAGGGGACGTCGCCCCCACCCGCCCCTGAACCGAGCCGAACGCCGAAGAACTACGAGCCGCTCATCCCGGGTTCCGAACGCCCACGCCAGACTAGGCAGGATCTCTGGAGCCGCTTCCAGACCGCCGATGGGCTGCTTGCGAGCATCGGGCGTGTGGCCGTTGCGGGCGGCATCGTCGCTTCGGTGCTCGGCGCCGGCATGCTTACCGCCAGCAATTCGACCCTGAGCATCTACAACGGCCTGGGCCGTCCAGTCAGCGTGAAAGTGGGCAACCAGTCGGTCACCGTCGCTGCCTTTTCGGCGACGGAGCTTTCGATCCCGATCAGCGGCCCGCTGCCAGTCGAAGCGCGCAGTGGCGACGGCCGCCTGATCGATAGCTACCAGCCCGATCTGAGCGGACACGGCGCCCACTACGTCTACAACGTTGCCGCTGCGAGCCCCCTGGTCGAATGGACCGCGTCCTACGGTTCAGCCCCCAAGGTGCCGCCGCACATGCTGGGCGCGCGGCACTGGTTCAGTACCCATGTCGACGTCTACTTCGGCGACGCCCCGCAGAGCGTGAGCACCAAGGGGAGTGGCGCCACGCGCACCGTGCTCAGCGGTGTCGGCGAACGTGAGCCACGCGAACAGCTGGGCCTGGTCGAGCAGGACGACGAGCGCATCCGCATCGTGCGCCTGCACGCGCAATGGGATGAACCACACCAACCGAACACCGAGCAGTGGAAGACGATCGCGCAGCGCGTCGGCACGGGTTCATGAGCGGCTGTACTCGAACCATGCAACGCGGGTCACCCAGAACTGCGCTGCATGACCGGATCGTGTCGAGCCCCGCGGTGCCGAGCGGTTTGCACGACGGCGCCTCTGCTGATGCAAACCGCGGCGATCACTGGCCCGATAGCGTGTTGTTGACGAACAGAAAAGGAGCGCATTTCGTGCGATGGTTTCTTCTTCCTCTCGTGGTTCTTGTCGCGCTGCCTACAGCGGTTGGCGCGGTGCAACCGGGCACTTCGGCCAGGCCCGCGCAGCCTCCCTACCCGAAGCTGCTGACCCGCGCCGAACTCAGGGCGTGCATGCTGCGCGAACGGGACATCGATGCCCGCAGCGCGGCGCTGGAAGCGGAGCGCGCCACGCACGACGAGGCGCTGGCACTTGCGGTGGCGGAGGCCAAGGAACTCGCCAGGGAGTTGAGCGCTGTGCCGCCCAGCGACGAGTCGGCGGTCGATCGTTACAACGAGAAGCTCGGCAAACATAACAAGGTCGTCGATGCGATCAACAAGCAGGCTGCCGCCCTGAACGCGACCTTGGTGACGATCCAGGCGGATTCGGTCGACTACATGAATGACTGCGCAACAAAGGTCTTCCACAAGACCGACGAGGACGCGCTGATCAAGGAGCTCGGGCCACGCACGAAGCCCCGGCCCGCGCGGCCGCCGGAACCGACGCCGGCGCAGTCCCGGTCGACAGCGGTCTAGACGAGACGCATCAGCCTTGCCCCAGATGCGGCGGGTTGTGCCTTTGGCCAACCTGCCGTGTGCCTTCGCGTGTTGGTCAATTCCCCGGCGCCTTGATCCACGCGCCTATCACCCCCACCGCCTCGCGCTCCATGCCGATATAGCCGTGCCAGTGCAATGCCTCGCAGACGTTGCCTGTGGGGTTGTCGCCGCCGCTGACCATGACGAGCTTTTTCACGCGCGCGTTTGTCAGGCCGCGCAGGATGGCCGGTACGAGGCCGGGATCGCAGACCGGGCAGGCGTCCTTGCTGTGGTGGAGGACGAGTGTCGGCATGGTGACGGCGGCGAGGTTCTGCGTCGGCACCGCGCCCGGCTTCTTGCTGCTGACGACGCTGGAACTCAGTACCAGGCCGGCGATCTGGTCGCCATGGCGGATCGCCGCGGCGGTGGCCGAGACGGTGCCGCGGCTGGTGCCGACCAGCCACACCGGCAGCGGCGACTGCTCGCGCACGAAGGCCAGCATGCGCGCGACGTCCGTCATGTGGGGCTCGGCGATGCGGTCGGCGTAGTCGAGATCCTGCGAATCACTCGGGCGGCCGAAGATCGCGACGTTGAAGCCCTGCGCGACGAACTCGGCCTCGCTGCGCACGAGGAAGTTGCGGCCGGTCGGCTTGCCGTTTTCGACCTGCCCGAAGCCGCCACCCCCGCCCGGGAACAGCAGCACCGTGGCGGAGGCGCCCGGCGTCGCTTCCCAGAATACGGTGGTGGTGATGCCCTCACGCGTCGGAACGCGGAACAGCGTGCCGTCGGCGCTGGCTGTGGCCGCGCAAAGGCTGAGTACGATGCACAGGACGATCCGGATCATGGCGTCTCCAGGTCAGGCCTCGTCACGGCTGCGGCGTGCCCGGGCCTGCTCAGTACAGCCGCACCGCGCTGTCGAATTGCCAGGTGCGACGGATCTCGACCACGTCGTACTGGCGCGCGAGGATGGGCGGGAAAGCGGGGTAGGGGGCGTGGCTTTCGATGATGCGGCGGATCGCGTTGTCGACGTCGGGCGAGCCGCTGGAAACGGCGAAGTTGATCGACTCCACCGTGCCGTCGCTGCGCATCGCGACGGTGACCATGGGCGGCGTGTGCGGGCGTTTTGCGAGATCGCGCGCGGTGTCGACCGGGGTGTTCATCTGGATGCGGCGGGCCCAGGCTTCGGCGTACTGCACCAGGTCGACGTTCGGGTCGCTGCGGCCCCACAGCCGCACCCGCCGCGCGGTGCTGAGCGAGTAGGGCAGGCTGTCGGGCGTGCGGGTGCTGGCCTTGGCGGCGTCGCGCTGGGCGGCTTCTTCGTCGAGCTGGCGACCCATCGCGCGGCGTCGCGCTTCGCGGCGTTCGTTCTCTTCCTGCTCGGCCTTGGCGGCGGCAACGCGCGCCGCTTCACGACGGGCGGCTTCCTGGCGTTCGCCCTCCGCCTTGGCCGCCGCCACCCGTGCGGCCTCGCGCCGTTCGCCTTCGATTCGATCCGCTTCGGCGCGTGCTGCGGCCTGGCGGGCATCTTCGGCCCGCTTGGCTTCCGCCTGCGCGGCGGCGATGCGCGCCGTTTCACGACGCTCGGCCTCGACACGTGCGGCTTCCGCAGCGGCTGCAGCCTGGCGGGCTTCCTCTTGTCGCGCCGCTTCGGCCTTTGCCGCGGCAACGCGCGCCGCCTCCCGACGTTCGGCTTCGAGGCGTTCGGCCTCGGCGCGAGCGGCGGCCAGTCGCGCTTCTTCCTGCCGCTGGGCTTCGAGTTTCGCCGCGGCGACACGGGCGGCTTCGCGACGTTCGGCTTCAAGGCGTTGTGCTTCGGCGCGCGCGGCCGCTTGCCGCGCATCTTCGAGTCGCTGCGCTTCGGCCTTGGCGGCGGCGAGTCGTGTGGCTTCGCGGCGTTCCGCCTCAAGCCGCTCCGCTTCCGCGCGCGCCGCGGCCTGGCGGGCGTCCTCCTGGCGTTGGGCTTCGAGTTTGGCGGCGGCCAGCCGCGCGGCTTCACGACGCTCGGTTTCCTTGCGCTCTGCATCGGCGCGCGCGGCCGCCTGCCGCGCCGCCTCGACCCGCTGCGCCTCGGCCTTTGCGGTGGCGAGCCGGGTGGCCTCGCGGCCTTCCGCTTCGAGTCGCTCGGCCTCGGCGCGCAGGGCCGCCTCCCGCGCTTCTTCAAGACGCTGGGCTTCGAGTTTTGCCGCCGCCAGCCGTGCGGCTTCGCGTCGCTCTGCTTCGAGGCGCTGGGTTTCGGCACGCGCCGCGGCCTGACGGGCTTCTTCCTGTCGGGCGGCTTCGAGCTTGGCGGCGGCGGTGCGCTCGGCGTCGCGCTGCTCGGCTTCGAGCCGCCCAGCTTCCAGGCTGGCCGCGGCCACGCGTTCGGCCTCGCGGCGTTGGGCGGCGAGGCGTTCGGTTTCGGCGCGCGCCGCGGCTAGCCGCGCCTCTTCCAGGCGCCGCGCTTCCAGCCTGGCGGCGGCGAGCCGTTCCGCTTCGCGACGTTCGGCGTCGAGGCGCGCGGCGTCGGCGCGTGCGGCCTCCATCTGTTCCGCCAGGCGTTGTGCCTCGCGCGCAGCGGTGTCGACTTCGGGTGGCTGGGGCTCGGGCGCCGCCGGCGCGACGTCGGCGCGCGCGACGGCGCTGTCGTCCGGGCGCGGTGCGTCCGGCGCGTCGGTGCTGGGCGCGTGCGGGCCGAGGACACCGCCCGGGCTGGAGACCGCAGGCGGCGTCGGGACGAAGAAGGCGGGGTCGTCGGCGCGTTCCACCGCGATCACGGCGACCCGCGGCACTGCGCTTGGCGCTTCGGCGGGCAGGGGCGTTTCGGCCATCTGCTGGTTGCCGGAATCGGGTGTGAAAGCGGCTGGCGCTCGGGGGATCAGGGTTTGCCGGGCAAGGTTCAGGGCGGGCGCCGCGGCGTTCGCTGCGGATGCCGCCGCAGCGGCGTTTTCTGCCTCCCCGACCGAATCCGGCCATTGCGATGTGGTAAGCGGCGGGAGCGCCGTTTGCCCGTTCTCGACCGGCGCCGGCCGCAACACGACATGCAGATCCGGCACGGTGGCCCAGCGCTTCTGCCACGGGAATACCAGGCCCGGCAGCCCGAAGCCCTGACCGCCGAAACTCAGGCTCAACAGCATCGCGTGCGCGAGCAGTGAGATCAGCAGCGAGAGGGTCAGCCGTCTGCGTTCAGCGTTCATGCATCAGCCAGGCAAGGGTTGCAGCCGGCGCAGCCGTCAGGCGCGCCGCCCGCGCTGGAGCGCGGGAACGGCAAGCATAGTGCCAGATGTCCGTTCAGGCACGTCAGGGCATCGATGCGCCGATCGCCTGCCGTACCGGGATGCCTGTCGGGTCGAAGCCATCGAGGCAATGGACGTTGATGCCAAAGTTGTCGGGCGTCACCCGCTTGCGGTGGAAGGTGTAGATGCCGCAGACCTTGCAGAAGAAGTGGCGCGCGGTGCGGGTGTGGAACTGATATTCGGTGAGCGAGGCTTCGCCGGCCAGCAGGCGGAAGTGGCTTTCATGCACCTTCACCATCAGCGCGTTCTTCTTGCGGCAGATCGAGCAGTCGCATTGCGTCAGCTCGGGGAAGTCGGTGTCGATCTCGAACTGCACGGCGCCGCAGTGGCAACTGCCGCGGTAGGTCTGCATCGGGCGGGAAGACATGAGGCGGGTTCCTTGTGAACGGGTTCGGTCGGGCCGGCCGCTAGCTGGCGATTCGAGGGGGCGGTACGCTGCGGCCGGGGCGATTCTACGGAGTTCGCAGGCCTTCAAGGGTTTCGATCAGCGCGCGCACCCGCGCCGGCTGCAGGCGGCCAGATGGCATCACGATGCTGATTGGCATGCGCGCGGGGCGATAGTCGGCAAGCACCTCCACCAGGGCGCCGCGGGCCAGTTCGTCGCGAATCATGTTGTCCGGGATCTGCCCCAGGCCCAGCCCCTGCAAGACCAGCGCGACCATGCCCTCACCGTCGTTCACCTGGATGCGGTGCGTCGGTTCCAGCGTGATCTCGCGCGGCCCTTCGCGCAGCTGCCAGGGGCGGTTGCGCCCGCTCGTCGGCATGCGGAACAGGATGCCGGTATGCGTGGCGAGATCCCCCACCTTGCCGGGCGTGCCTTGCGTGGCCAGGTAATCCGGGCTGGCGACCAGCATCAGTTGCTGCCAGTCGAAACGGCGTGCCACGAGCGAGGAATCGCGCAGCTCGCCCACCCGCACGGCGGCGTCGAGGCCGTCGCGCACCAGATCGGCATAGTCATCGCGCAGCCGCGCGTCGAGGCGCAGTTGCGGGTGCTGGCGCAGCAAGCCCGCCAGCAGTGGCAGCAACACCCGGCGCCCGTAGGTGATCGGCATGTCGATGCGCAAGGTGCCGCTGATTGCGCCGCGCGTGCCGGCTGCATCGGCGTAGAGGTCTTCGAGTTCGGCCAGCACCCGTTCACAGCGCTGAAAGAGCCGTTCGCCATCCGCCGTGAGGTTCACCTGCCGGGTGGTGCGGTGAAAGAGCTGCACGCCGAGCGATGCCTCCAGCCGCGCGACACTCTTGGCAACGGTGGAAGGCGTCCCGCCGAGATCCCGTGCAGCCGCGGCAAAGCTGCGCCGGCGCGCTGTCTGGGCAAATGCGACGAGTGGATGCAAGCCTTTCATGAGTGTCCGATTCACGAAAAACGTTCGGCAATGTTACGACACTCGCGCATCTACCGAATCACCGCTCGGCTGCGGAAAATGGCCTCCATCCAAGGCGCCCTGGATATCCCCGATTCCCACTCAGGAGCAAGCCATGAACGTGATCGAACAATCCCGCCCGACCTCCACTCCCATCCCCGGCGTGGCGCATGCCACCTGGGTCGGCCATGACGAGGGCGTGTCTCAACTGTCGATGTGGCGGCAGACGCTGCAACCCGGCGCGGCGACCCCGCCGCACCGCCACGACTGCGACGAAGTGGTGCTGTGCCTGTCCGGTTGGGGCGAGCTGGTGGTGGATGGCCAGACGCAGCGCTTCGGTGCCGACAGCACCGTGGTGCTGCCGCGTGGCCGCGACCACCAGATCTTCAACCCCGGCCCGCAGCCGCTTGAGATCCTCGGCGTGTTCGGCGCATCGCCGGTAGCCACCTTCCTGCCCGACGGCAGCGCCATCGATCTGCCCTGGCGCAGTTGAATGCCGCAGGGGGGGGCTGGCACAGCACCGGCCCCCTGCCCGGATCAGGATGTGGTGAGCCCCTTGGCCAGTCGCACCATCATCGTGCCGGTCAGGTCGTTCGGGCCGCGCTCGGCCTCGCTGTAACCGTTACGGGCGTAGAGCCCGATCAGCGGCCGGTTGGTGGACGAGGTCCAGGTGCAGCACTGCGGCACCCCTTGCGCGCGGAACCACGCCTCTGCGCATTCGAGCAGCGCCTGCGCGACGCCGTGGCGGCGGAACGCGGGCAGCACATAGGTCGTCGAGATCAAGCCGAACATGCCGCTGGCGTCGTGCTCGATGCGGAAAATCGTGTGCCCGGCAACCGTGTCACCGTCCGCCAGTGCCAGCACCACCCGTGCGCGGGTGTTGGCAGGGTCGAGGTGCCAACGCACCCGGTTTTCAAGCCACGCCATCGTGTACATAGCGGCGCCGCGCTCTGCGCCTTCCACCTCGACCAGCGTGTCGCGCATGCGTTGGGCGACGAGCGCAATCTCGTCGGCGTTGAATGGATCGAGGTCACGTAGCTGCATCGGGCGCTCCGAACGGGAATCGCGCGCAGTGTAGTCGCTGTCCGCCGGGGCAGCGTTGCCCCCGGTGCCAAAGCGAAGCTCTTTGCGCGGCGGGCACCGGGGAAGGAGTGGGGCGCCCGAGACTGGGTGCCCCGTGAGGCTTACTTCACCAGGGTGTAGAGCACTGCATGGGCGACCGGCGTGCCGCCGCTGCTGATCCACAACACGGCCTGTTTGCCACCTGCTGTTGCGCCTTGTGCGGCGTTGGTGCTGACGCTGACAGTGGTGCTGGCGCCGGCGGCCAGGGTCACGCTCGGTGTCGAGACGCTGAAACCGACGCCGCTGCCACTGACCGGGCTGACGGCGAGCGAGTACGTCTGCGCCGCGCCGCTGAGGTTGGTGAGCGTGACGGTGGCGGAACGCGTCTGGCCGCTGCCCGAGGGCTCTGCACCGAATGAGACGCTGACCGGATCGAGCGCGACCTTGGCATTGACCGCCGCGGCGAGGTTCTCGCGGCCGGCGCCGGCGGTGTTGCCGTCGTAGACGATCGTGCTGCCGTTGCTTGCGGCCTTCAGCACACCCCAGTCTGCGGTGTTCACGATGGCCGAACGCACGTTTGCGGCAGACCAGTCCGGATGCTGCTGGCGCACGATCGCCGCCGAGCCGGCGAGGTGCGGCGTGGCCATCGAGGTGCCCTGGAAGAAGGCGAAGCAGGGCGGGGCGCTGCAGAACTGATGCGGGATCGAACTGAGCACGTTGACGCCGGGCGCGACGACATCCGGCTTGACGCGCACATCGACATCGGTCGGCCCCTGGCTGCTGAAGCCGGCCATGATGTCCGCGTTGGCGCTGCTGGTGAGGAAGTAGGCGGCGCTGTTGCTGATTGTCGTGGCGGCACCGGCAGCGGACTTCAGCGACATGCCGTCCTCCAGCGCGACCATGTAGGCGGGGATCGTCGGCTGCCCCGCGGTGCCGTCGGTGCCCATCGCGATCGGCGTGCCGGCAACGTTGTTCGACACCACCACGGCGGCGGCGCCGGCGCCCTGCACATTGCGGATCTTGGTCGAGAAGCTGCAGCTGCCGCGCGTGATCAGCGCGATCTGGCCGCTCAGGCTGCCGGCAGGCAGCGCCGAACACGCGGTGCTGAGGCCGTTGACGCTGCCGGTGACGACGGCGAGCGGGGCCGTCAGCGGCGCGGTAACGGTGCCGAAGTCGCCGGTCGCACCGCCGTAGCTGCCACCCGCCGCGCTGATCGGTACGCCAACGAAGTGCGGCACCGTGCTGGCGCCGGCGGAGAGCGCGCGGGCCGCCATGCCCGGTGATTCGACGGTGGAGAAGCCGGGGCCCGAATTGCCGTTGGCCACCGCGACCACCATGTTCGCCTGGTCGAGGTTGTCCACCGCGACGGTCAGCAGATCCTGCGCGCCATGCGAGCCGCCACCCAGGCTCATGTTTGCCACGTCAAAGCCGTCGGCGTAGGCGGCTTCGAGCGCGTTGAGGATGTCTTCCGAGCGCGCGTTGGCGAGGTCGCCCGGGAACACGTTGTAGTTGCCCAGCAGTGCGCGCGGTGCGACACCCGAGATCCCGTACGGGATCGTCACGTTGCCGACCTTGGCCGGCGTTGCGTAGTTGCACGCCACCGTGCCGGCGACATGGGTGCCGTGTTCGCCCACCGCTTCGGCGGTATAGCCGCGCTGCGGCGTGCGGTTGCTGAAGACCTTGGCGGCGATCACCTTGTTGTTGGTGAAGCTGCGGTCGCCGACCTGGGTTTGCGCCGGGTAGCCGGTATCGGCAAAACACGGGTGGGTGGTGTCGATGCCGCTGTCGACGATTGCGACGCGGATGCCATCACCTGCCGTGGCGCTGCCGCCCGCCGTGGCCCAAGCGGCCGGCGCCGAGATCAGCGCGAGATCGGGGTCTGCCGCGCTCGGGTAGTAGAGCGCCTGATACTGCGCGGATTTCACCATGCTGGTGCCCGACACCTGCGCCAGGCTGGCGCCATTGAGCTGCACCGCCACCGCATTCAGGGCGATATCGAATTCGCCGGTGACCTTGGCGCCGGGCACGTTCGCGCGCAGCCAGGCCTTGTAGTCGTTGCGCAGCGCGGAGAGCTGGGCACGGTACGCCTTCACGTTGGTGTTGCCGAAGTCGATCTTCTTGCCCTTGGCGGGCTTGGTCTTCACGTAGGTCGAGAGCGGATCGCCGTTGAGCACCACCAGCGCGACGCTGGTGTCCTGCGTGGGGCGCGCGGCGGTGTTGTCGCTGTTCTGCCCGGCCACCGCTGGTACGCTCAGCGCACCGAGGCCAAGGGCGGCGATTGCGGTAGCCATCGCCGCCATGCGGAAGGCGTTTCTTGTCATCGTGAGGATCCTCTCTGTGGACGTGAAGCGGCGTGCCGGCACCGGATGGGCACCAGCCCGGTGAAAGGACCCAGCCTAGTGATCGCTGCGCTGCGTCGTCCATGGGCGATCCCGAGAAAATGTGAAAAATTCCCGGGGTTGTCTGGGCAGCAGACTGCCCTGGCCCCTTTACCGCAGCGTCGCGGCTCCCGCACCGTTGGCATCGAGCGGCAGCGTTTCGGTGTGCAGCCGGCCCGCGAGCCGCACCCCGATCGTCGGCGAGGGGCCTTGCATGCCCTGGTGCGGCGTGTGGATCGATAGCGTGCGGGTGGCGTCAGACCAACGGATGGCGCGAGTGGTGTAGGCGCCGCGCTCGTACGCGTAGCCGTCGCCATCGTCTTCGTACAGCGTGAACGCGGCGTCGGCGCCGGGATAGACCACCAGCTCGATCGGCGCGCCGCGTTGCGCGTCGCTCTGCGTGACGACCGGCCCCAAAGGCAGGACGCTGCCGGCGCGCACGAACAGCGGGATGTGCGAGATCGGCGTCGGCACCGTCAGCGTTTGCCCACCGGGGTGGCGCGCGCCGCTGTGGAAGTCGTACCAGTCGCAGCCGGCAGGCAGGTAGACGCGGCGCTCGGCCGGCACCAGCTCGGATTTGGGCGCATGGCCGGGGCGGCGCCACGAGAGGCTCATCTGCGCGGCGCCGTGGCGGTGCAGGTGCTCGACGCGTAGGCGGATCTTCGTGCCGGCGGCGAGCGTCCGGCGGAGCGTGGTGGTCTGCATGCCCTGCGCCTGCCACGCGTCGATCACCGGTTCGTCGTCGAACCACATGCGGCGGCCGTCGTTGCCGTAGAGCAGGAACTCGTAGTCGCCGCTGTCGGGTACGGTCAGTTCGGCATCCCAACGCAGGCGGTAGCCGGCGAAGGGCAAGCCCGGCGGCGGGCCGCCGGCCCAGCTGCCGTTGAGTTCACCGACCGGCTTGGCGAACACGGCATCGTCGGATGCTTCATCGGCATAGCCGCGCCAGATCAGGCCATGCCCGCCCTCGGGCGCGCGCAGGAAGTCGGCCGCGACGATCTCCGCTTCGCGGCGCGGCTCATGGAACATCGGCGCGAGCACCGGGCAGACCAGGATCGCCGGGCCGAACATGAACTGGTCGGCGATGGCGTAGGTGGCCGCGTCGTCGCGGAAGTCCATCGCCAGCGGGCGCATCGGCGTACCCCCTTGCGAAGTGACGTCCCATGCCAGCGAATAGATATACGGCAGCAGCCTGTAACGTAGTTGCGCGGCGGCGAGTAGCGCGTCGTAGGCCCAGCTGCCGGCTTCGCCGAAGTGCCAGGGTTCTCGGGCGGTGTTGGTGCCGTGCGAGCGGAACAGCGAGCAGAACGCGCCGTACTGGAACCAGCGCACATAGAGCTCGCGGTAGGCCGGGTCGCGATTGCCGTCGGGGAAGCGCGCGCCCAGGCCGGTGGTGAAGAAGCCGCCGATGTCGGTGGTCCAGTACGGCATGCCGGCTGCCGCGAAGTTCAGCCCCGCCGCCACCTGCTCGCGCAGCACATTCCAGGTCGCGGCGATGTCGCCCGACCAGCTCGCCGCCGCATAGCGCTGCTGCCCGGCAAAGCCGGAGCGCGACAGCGTGAACACCCGTTTGCCGTTGTTCAGTGTGCGCTGGCCTTCATAGACGCCGCGCGCGGTGAACATCGAGTAGCCGTTGAGCACCCGGCGCCAGCTGCCCAACGCGGTGTCGCGCTGCGCGTAGCAGGCGCGCACGCCGTCCATCGGGTCGTGGGTGGAGACGAATTCCGGCTCGGTGCCGTCCATCCACAAGGCGTCGACACCCTTGTCGATGAGCCCGCGCTGCACATGCTTCCAGTAGATTGCGCGGCCGCGCTCGCTGAAGGCGTCATAGATGTGGCCCTGGGCCCAGTGCGGATACTCGAACAGCTCGCCGGCAGCTTTGAGTTCGTCGAACAGCGCGCAGCCCTCGCCGACCACCGGCCACAACGTCGTCATCAGGCGCAGGTGGTGCACGTCGTGTAACTCGCGGATCATGCCCTCGGGGTCGGGGAAGACCTTGTCGTCCCATTCCATGCTGCTCCAGGGCTTGTCGCCCCAGTACTTCCAGTCCTGGATCAGCGCGTCGATCGGGAACCCCAACTCGCGGAAGCGGCGTGCGGTGTCGAGCAACTCGGCGCGGTCGACATAGCGTTCCTTCGATTGCCAGAAGCCGTAGGCCCAGCGCGGGAACAAGGGTGCGGCGCCGGTGAGCTGGCGGAAGCCGGCGACGATGCGGTTGAAGTCCGGCCCCCAAATCACGTAGTAGCGGATGCCGTTGGCGCAGTCAGTCTCGAAAGTGAAGGTATCGCCCCTGCTCGAAAAGCGCGTCAGCGCCATCGAATCCCACAGGATGCCGTAGCCCGCGGTCGAGACGAGAAACGGCACCGCGATGCCCTGGTTCGACTGCGCCAGCAGCACCTCGCGATTGCGCCAATCCCATGCGCCGCCCGGATACTGGCCGAGGCCGTAGAGCGCGTGCGCCGGATCGGCACGGAAGGTCTGCGTCACCCACAGGCCTTCTTCGGACGCCGACCAGTGCCGGGCGCTGTCGGTGAGGCATACCCCCTCGCCGCGCGGGCCGAAGGCGAGCTGTTCTCGGTCGGCCTGCACGGCGAAATCGGTAGGGCCGTCGAAGGCTGGCTGGGGCAGCACGCACAGCGAGGGGGCGAGTGAGAGCCCGTCTGGCTCGACGCTCACGCATGCGATGTTCGGGGCCAAGGCGCGCACCCGCACCTGCGCGCCGGCGAGGCGAAGATCAAGGTGAGGTGGCACGTGGTGTCCTCCGCATCGAAGATCGCCAGCTTAGCCCTTGGCATGCGCGGTGGCGCGATCCGGATCAAGCAGTGTGTTGTGCGCGCGGGCCGGGTTCGCGACCCCAGCCACGGTTTGCCTGCGGTCGGCGATCAGGCGGCGTTGCGCGCGATGACCGCGACGAACATCTCGGTGCGGATCTCGAAACCGAGGCTTTCGTACAGGGCAATGGCGGCCTGGTTGCTGCGCCACGCGTGCAGGAAGGCCTGCTCGCCGCGCGCCTGGATGGCGGCGCCGACCGCGGTGGAAAGGCGCCGCGCGAGGCCCTGACCGCGGGCGTCCGGGTGGGTGCAGACACCGCTGACTTCGGTGTAGCCGGGCAGGCGCATCCGTTCGCCCGCCATGGCGACCAGTCGGCCATCGACGCGCACGCCAATGAAGCGGCCCATGCAATGGGTGCGCGGCAGGAAGGGGCCCGGTTCGGTGAGCTGCGCGAGGGCCAGCATTTCGGGTGCGTCTTCGTCGGTGAGGATGTCGATGCCCTCCATCGACGCGAGCGGGGCGAGGTCGCGGGTGGCGAGCATCTGTACACCGCGCGCCTCCTTGAGCGCGACGCAGCCGGGCGGGATCGCCACCGGCGTGGTCTGGATCACGTACACCGGGGCGCCGGGTGATGTCAGCTCGGCCAGTGCGGCGAGTGCATCGGGGCTGTTGTCGCGCGCGGCGGCGAAGACGTTGACGTCCGGCGCGAAGCGGCGTGCGAGCGGGCCGCCAAGCGACAACGCGGCATGATGGGTGGTCAGGCTGGCCCACACGGGCTGGTCGGGCGGATGCATCGCGGGCGTCCTCGCAAGGCGGCAGTCAGCGCGCACCTTACGCCAAAACACGCCGCGGCGACGCTGGGCCGTATGCATGATGAATCCGCCACACCTGGCATCGAAAAATGTCATTTGCGTGAAATTCACCTGTTCTGCCTCAAGGTTGGCGAATCTTCGATCCGATACGGTCAGGGTCCCCCATCAACCCCGTTCGCCGCGCCGTTGCCGCCGTGCAGCGCCGGCAAAGGATGCCGACCATGACGCCCCCCCTCCGTAGCGCCCTGTTTGCATTTGCCCTGAACCTGATCGTCCCTGGCCTGGCCCAGGCTGCCGAAGCACCCGGCATCACCGACAAGGAAATCCTGATTGGCCAGACCGCGGCCCAGACGGGCCCCGCCGCAGACCTGGGGCGCGATGTGCGCCTTGGCATCGAGGCTTACTTCAAGGAAGTGAACGCCAAGGGCGGCGTGAACGGGCGGCAACTGCGCCTGGTCTCGCTCGACGACGGCTACGACCCCGAACGCGCCGCCGCCAACGCCAGACAGTTGATCGAGAAGGACAAGGTCTTCGCGATGCTGGGCAATGTCGGCACGGCGACCGGGCTGGCCGTGCTGCCCTTGATCAACGAGGCCAAGGTGCCGCTGGTCGGCCCCTACTCGGGGGCCGAGTCCCTGCGCGGGCCGGAGAGCAGCCTCATCTTCCACGTGCGTGCCAGCTATGCCGATGAGGCGCAGGCGATCATCAAGTCGATCGCCAATCCGGCTGGCCGGCGCCTTGCAGTGTTCTATCAGAACGACGCCTTTGGAAAGTCGGGCCTTGCCGACGTGGAGAAGGAACTCAAACGCCTGAACGTCGCGCTGGTCGCGAAGGCGACGGTGGAGCGCAACTCGACCGATGTGGCCGCGGCGGTTGATGCGATCACCAAGGCCAACGCCGATGGCGTGATCATGATGAGTGCGTACAAGTCATGCGCTGCCTTCGTGCGCGAGATGCACAAGCGCGATCCGCAGTCCTTTACCCAGTACTGGGCCGTTTCCTTTGTCGGTGGCAAGGCATTGGCCGCGGAATTGGGGCAGGACGCGCGCGGCGTTGCCGTGTCGCAAGTCGTGCCGTTTCCGTGGGGCGATGTGATCCCGGTGGTGCGCGAGCATGCCAAGGCGATGCCGGCGGACGCGGTGTCGTTTGCCACGCTCGAAGGCTTCATCGACGCCAAGGTGCTGGTTGAAGGCCTGAAGAAGGCCGGTCGTAACCCGACCCGCGAAGGGCTGGTGCAGGCGCTGGGCAGCGCAGGCAAGATCGACGTCGGCGGCTTTGCGGTGCAATTCGCGCCCAATGACCACAAGGGTTCGCACTATGTCGACCTGACCATGATCGGGCGCGGCGGCTTCATCCACTGAGTGACGCGCGCTCAACGCGGCGCGGGCATGGGTCCGGCGCCGCGTTTGACGGATAATCCCGGCTTCGCGCGTGGCTGTTCGAGCCCGCCGTACTCCATTAGCCACGGGAAGCTTCGATGCGTCTGTTGCCTCGTTTGATGTCCGCGATGATGCTCGCCACGCTGAGCGCCACTGCGGGTGCTGCGCCGGTCAAGATCCTCGGTTTCGACGACATGTCCTGCGTGGCATGGAACGCATCGAAGAACGACGCCGAGGTCCGCGCCCAGCAGATCGCCTGGGTGCGTGGCTTCCTCAGCGGCCACAACTATGCACGGCAATCCGAGCAGGTCTCGGTGGTGTCCGCGGGCACCGTCGAGACCTTCGTCAATCGCCACTGCGGCGAGAAGACGCGCAGCACGCTGGCCGAAGCAGCGCAGCGCATGAGCGATCAGTATTCCGGCCGCAACGCAGCGATCACCAAATGAAAAAGGCCGCGCGAGCGGCCTTTCTTCTTTGACGCGGCGGCGGGATCAGAGCTTCGGAATGCGGATCCGGCTGATCATCAGCGAACCGGAAATCGCAAACATGAGCGCCAGCGGATGCAGGTGGAAGCCGAAGATTTCCACTTCGCCGCCCCACATGTCTGCCCGCAGCGCCCCGTTGGCCGCTGCCGCCGCCAGCACCGCCACCAGCGCGAACGAAGTGGGGATCGGCGTGCCTTCGAAGTACTTCACCTTGCCCGAATCGTCGGCGAGCGATTCCGCGGTGACGTTGTAGCGTGCGAGGCGCGACACGCCACAGGCGACGAAGAAGACCAGGATGATGCGGTCGTAGAGCCCCTGCATGCCGGCCGCGTAGGCGATCGCCGCCGGCGCGACGCCGAAGGAAATCACGTCCGCCAGCGAGTCGAGCTCGCGCCCCATCGCCGAACTCTTCTGCCGCCAGCGCGCGATGCGCCCGTCCAGCACATCGAACACGAGTGCCAGCGGGATCAGACCGCAGGCGAAGAAGAAGTGCTTCACGTCCTGATACTGCAGGTAGGACATCGCCGCAAACAGCGCGCCGACACCGCAGAAGGCATTGCCGAGCGTGAACCAGTCCGCAAGGTGGAACTCGCGGATCATCGAGAAGGGTTTGGGTTTGTTCATCGCGTTGCCTTGCGTCGCTCAGCGCGGCAGTTGGGATTCGGAATACAGTGCCGCGCCGACGATGCCCGCCTGGTTGAGGAAGCTTGCGGCCACCACCGGCGCGCGCACGGTGATCTGCGCGGCGTACTTCTCCAGCTTTGCACTCGCGCCGCCGCCAAGGATCACCAGATCCGGCCAGAACAGCGCTTCCATGGTCGTCAGGTAGCGGTTGAAGCGCTCGCCCCACTGCTTCCACTTCAGGCCCTCGGCGTCGCGCACCGCTTCCGATGCGTAGTGCTCGGCTTCCATGCCGTTCTTCAGGTAGATGTGACCCAGCTCGGTGTTGGGCAACAACTGGCCGTTGGTGAAGAAGGCGGTGCCGAGGCCGGTGCCGATCGTCACGATCAGCACCACGCCACGGTGATCCTTGCCGGCGCCAAAGCGCATTTCGGCCATGCCGGCCACGTCGGCGTCGTTGGCGACGAAGCAGGGGCAGCCGGTCTGTTCGGAGAAGTAGTCCGCGACCGAGAGGCCGATGAAGGCGCTGTCGATGTTGGCGGCCGTGCGCGCGATGCCGTGCTGGATCGCGGCCGGGAAGCCGATGCCGACCGGGCCGTTCCAGTCGTGCTGCTGCACCAGTTGCCGCAGCGTCAGGCCCACTGCTTCGGGCGTGGCGGGCTGTGGTGTCTGGATACGCACGCGCTCGGTCAGCAGCTCGCCGGTTTCGGTGTCGACGATCGCACCCTTGATGCCGGACCCGCCGACATCCACTCCCAGGATCTTCAAGGTGTTTTCCCCAAGTCTTTAGCGGCGATTGCCGCAGCGCCCCGGATTATCGCCGACGCGGCCGCTTGCGCGTGCATCATCCGGATCAAGCTTTGTAGCGACCGCGCCGGGGCCCGGGCAGCACGGCCGGCACGTAGAATCCCGCCAGGCAACCCGCGTACCGACCCATGCACCGCCTGCTCCTGATCCCTGCCCGCATTGCCGCCCGCCTGCGTCAGGACGAACTGCTGCTGATCCTGCTGCTGTTGTGTGTCGGATTCAGCTTGCTACACCCGGCGGCCGTCGCCGCTTACCCGCGGCTGGTGGATTGGCCGACCATTGCGGCGCTCGCCGGCCTGTTGCTGCTGACCACCGGGCTGGAGGAGAGCGGCTTCCTGCAGCATGCCGCCTTCCATGTGGTAACGCGCATGCACACCGAGCGCCACCTCGCGCTGCTGCTGGTTGGCGTGTCGGCGGCGCTGGCAACGGTGCTGACCAACGACATCGCGCTCTTCATCGTGGTGCCGCTGACGCTGGGGCTGCACGGCATGGCCCAGTTGCCGACGGCGCGGCTGGTGATCTTCGAGGCGCTCGCGGTGAATGCCGGCTCGGTGCTGACGCCGATGGGCAATCCGCAGAACCTGTTCCTGTGGCATCGCTCCGGCGTTTCCTTCGGCAGTTTCGTCGCCGCGATGGCGCCGCTGGCCGCGATCCTGCTCGGCGCGCTGCTGCTGCTCACCGGCCTCGCCTTCCCGGCGCGCCGCATCGACACCCATGAGGACATCGCGCCGCCGCCGCTTGCGCGCCGGCTGCTGTGGGTGAGCCTCGCCCTCTACCCGGTGTTTCTGCTCCTGCTCGACGCGCACCAGCCCTGGCTGGGTCTCGCGCTGGTCGCTGCGGTATTCCTGCTTGCCTTCCGCGCGGTGGTGCGCGAGGTGGACTGGGCCTTGATCGTCGTGTTCGTGCTGATGTTCATCGATTTGCGCCTGCTCGCCGAACTGCCCGCGGTGCGCGACGCAGTGGCGACGATCGGCCTGCACGATCCGCAGCGCTTGTACGCAGCCGGCGTGCTGGCTTCACAGGTGATCAGCAATGTGCCCGCGGCGATCCTGCTTGCCGAGCATTCCGCGCACTGGCAGGTGATTGCGTGGGCGGTGAATGTGGGCGGCTTCGGCTTGCTGGTCGGCTCGCTGGCCAACCTGATCGCGTTGCGAATGCTCGGCGACCGCCGCGCGTGGCTCGGCTTTCATCTCTGGTCGCTACCCTTCCTCGCCGCCGTTGCGGGGCTGGTATGGGTGTGGCTGTTCATGGTGCGAGGTTTCGCGTGATCGCTGTGCGCGGCATGGCTGCCGCGATGCTGCTTGCACTCTCGGCTCCGGCGGCGGCGATCATCGGTGGGCTGCCCGACGGTGACGAACCGGATTCGCCTGAACGCCGTGTCGACCCGGATGGCTGCGACTCGCCCTGGGCCGGTGTCGTCAGCGTGCTGATCGGCAACGGCGTGTTCTCCGGCGTCGTCGTCGGCGAGCGCTGGGTGCTCACCGCCGGCCATGTCGCGGCCGGGCGGCGCCTGAGTCCCGGTGACGTGCGGGTGCGCGTGCCCTGTGGCCCCCTTACCGGGGGCGTGCTCGAGGTCGTGCCGCATCCGGGCTTCGCCGGCTACAAATCCGATCGCATCAACTTCGACGATCTCACCTTGTTGCGCTTGCGCGAGCCGCTACCGGCGAAGGTGCCACGCTACCCGCTGTTCGATCGCCCACCGGCGCGTGGCATCGTGCTGACGCTGGTCGGCTATGGCGGTGGTGGCAACCCGCGCGATGGCGTGACGGTCGGCGCGCGTGCCGACACCAAGCGCGTCGGCGAGAACGTTCTGGATGACTGGGTCACCCGTCCCGGTCAGGGCCCGGTGGCCTATGTGTGGGACTTCGACGGCCCCGACCCGGCGACCAGTCTTCTCGGCGGGCCGAGTCTGGGCAATCGCCGCGAGGCGACGGTCGCAGGTGGGGACTCGGGCAGCGGGGCTTTTGTGCGCGACGGCGATCAATGGGCGCTGGTCGGCATCAACACTTTCCAGATGCAACTGCCGGCCAGGCCACCGAAGATGTCTTCGGTGCCACCCAAATTCGGGTCCGGGGGTGGCGGCATGCTGATTGCGCCCTATGCCGCCTGGATTCGCGGCGTAATCGGTACGCCGGAACCTGAGCGCTGAAATGAAACGGGGCGCCCGAAGGCGCCCCGCTGCATCAGGCAGGCCTGATCGGGATCAGCGGCCGCGACGACGGCGCGCGGTTGCACCGATCACGCCGAGGCCCGCGAGCAGCATCGCGTAAGTCTCGGGTTCCGGCACCGCATGCACGGCGCTCAGCGTGAACGTCACATTGCTGCCGCCAGTGCGTACCGACTCGAAAGTGTAGGTATCGCTGTGCGCACCCGGGTGCGAGAGCAACGTGGTAGCGCTGGTGGAGAAAGTGCCGATGTTGCTCTGCGTCCAGACGTATTTATACAGGTCACCGGTGGCGGCATCACCGCTGTGAGGGGCGGTAACGTGCTGGGCGTCGACGCCGGCGGCGAGCAGCGAGAACGAACCGATGTCGGGGATCGTGACGCTCTTGTTGAAGGCTGCGAGGCTGACCGTCCAGTTGGTCAGCTTCGGGTCGGACAGCAGGCTCAGCGATGAACTGGCGTTCACGAGGTCCCAGGACCACTGGACCTTGAGGTTGGTCGCGGTGTCGGTGATGACGGTCGGCGTCAGGTCAAGCGTGGCGAGTGCGGGCAGTGCCGACGGTTTGACGGCGCGGGGCGCCGCGATGGCATTGCCTGCCACCAGCGCGGACGTGGTGAGTGCAAGCAGATAGGCGAGGGGTTTGAGTTTCATGTACTGCTCCCGTTAAGTGCGGCGTGATCTTTGCCGGGAAGTATTTGATAAGAGGCTAGATTGCCGCGGTGACGGCGCTGCCTGTCCGTTCGGCTTAGCACGTTTGATGCCACCTCGGTCGGCGGGTATGCCCTTCACTGCATGCTCGCGCAGTCCTGTCGCAACGGGGTGACGACAAAACCCCCGGCGTCACGGGCCGTTTGGCGGTATCCAGACGACATCCACGACAAATTCTTTGGTGCTTCGCAACAATATCCGATTGGGATATGACACGCGGCCGAGTGTGGTGCAATCGCGAAGTGTAAATTCTGTCGACGGGTTTGCCCCGGTTGGGCTAGGCCGGATTGCGGGTGACGACGGACATTCTCGCATCGAGGTAGTGCCGCAATGCCTCGATTGCGTGCCGCACCTTCGCCGGTTGTGCATCGCGTTGTGGGGTGACCGCCCATACCCCGACCGGCGGCAAGGTCCATTCGGGCAACACCCTCGCCAGCGCGCCGCGGGCGAGATCGTCGCCCACATCGGCATCGACCTCGCGCGCGATGCCCAGCCCCAGGCGTGCCAAGGCCAGCGTCGTCTGCTGGCTGTCGCTTGCGATGCGACCCTTGAGGCGCAGTCTGCGCACGTCGCCCCCGCGGCTCAGCACCACCTCCTGCGGTTCGCCCAAGGGTGTCAGCAGCAGGAAGTCCGCCCGCGTCAGGTCTTCCGGTTCGCGCACCGGAGCGTTCTGACTGATCCATGCCGGGGACGCAACCAGCACGCCCTGCCATTGCGCGAGACGCCGCGCGACCTGGCTGGAATCGCTCAGGGCGCCGACGCGGATCGCCAGATCGATGCGCGATTCGATCAGATCCAGCCGCGCATCGGTGGCGAAGACCCGCAGCGTCAGTTGCGGATTGGCGCGCAGCAGCGGCGCGAGCGCCGGGCCTAGGTGGGCGCTGGCGAAGCTCATCGGTGCCGTGACCCATAGTTCGCCGACTGGCGCGTCGCGCTGCTCGGCAAGGCGCTGTTCCGCCCGTTCTGCCGCGGCCAGCATCTCCGCGCAACCTTCGTAGAAGCCGCTACCCGCGGCGGTCAGCGTGAGGCGGCGTGTCGAGCGATGCAGCAACACCACGCCGGTGTCGGCCTCCAGCGCGCGGATCTGCTGACTGACCGCCGACGTGCTCAGCCCCAGCGCCCGTGCGGCGGCGCTCATCGAGCCGGTGTCGACCACGCGGGCAAAGATGGCCATGGCGCGCAGGCGATCCATACCCGCCACCTCAGCCAAGAACCTGCGTGAGGGCGCCGCGGCCGTCGGCAAACGCGACCGCCGTGATCGCGATCGTGTCACCCGGCTTCAGCGGGGGTGGAAAGCGGAGCGTCGGAGCGTGATCGTCTTTCATGGGGATGCCGCTGTGAGCGTGAAGCATGGCTTCACAATGTTTGCATTCTAGGGTGGCTAATCGCGACTTTGTGAAGCGGATATCGTTTGCTCCGTCGCACCGCATTCGTCGGTGCATCGAACGCAAAGGAATCCGGACATGAACATCGCACTCATCGGCGCCAGCGGCTTTGTCGGCGCGGCCCTGCTCCACGAAGCCCTCAGCCGCGGTCACCAGGTGACCGCCATCGTGCGCGACACCACGAAGCTGCAGCCGGCGCCGCAGCTCACCGTCGAAGCGGTCGATCTGTTCGACGCCGCCGCGCTCGCCGCCGCGCTACGCGGCCACGATGCGGTGATCAGCGCTTACAACCCGGGCTGGGCCGAGCCCGAGATCCGTGCCCGCTCGGTGGCCGGCGGTGAGGCGGTGCTCGCGGCCGCCAAGTCGGCTGGCGTGCCGCGCCTGCTGGTGGTCGGCGGTGCGGGCAGCCTTGAAGTGGCGCCCGGTGTGCAGGCAGTGGATACGCAGGACTTTCCGCCGCAGTGGAAAGAGGCTGCCCTGGGCATGCGCGATTTGCTCGAACGCCTGCGCGGCGAGCAGGGCATTGCCTGGACCTACCTCTCGCCGGCCTTTGAGCTGTTCCCAGGCGATCGCAGCGGGCACTATCGCCTGGGCGGTGATCAGGCCTTCTTTGATGCGCAAGGTCACAGCCGCATCTCGAACGCCGACTATGCTGTGGCGCTGATCGACGAACTCGAACGCGCGGCCCATACCGGGCGCCGTTTCAGCGTTGCCTACTGATCCGATCCCGAAAGCGAGGCCGCGGTGATCCTGCACTATGTTTTCGACCCGTTCTGCGGCTGGTGCTACGCCGCGGCGCCGCTGGTGCGGGCCGCGCGCGCGGTACCCGGGCTGCAGGTGGTGCCGCACGCCGGCGGCATGATGGCCGGCGCACAGCGCCATTACGCCATCGCCTTGCGCGACTACGTCGTGCCGCACGACCGGCGCATCGCCGCGATGACCGGCCAGCCCTTCGGCGATGCGTATTTCGAAGGTCTGCTGCGCGATCCCGACGCGGTGTTCGATTCGCTGCCGCCTACGACGGCGCTGCTGGCGGCGGCGGAACTGGGTGGCGATGCGGCAGCGCTCGACCTGCTGGCGCGGCTGCAGACGGCGCACTATGTCGAGGGGCAGCGGATTGCCGAGACGGCAGTGCTGGCGCGGTTGGCGATGGAAACGGGGCTGGACGCGGCGGCCTTCGAATCCGCGTTTGCGCGGCAGCTCGGCGCCGCAACACAAGCGCATATCGCAGCCAGCCGCCAGATGCTGGCGCTGGTGGGTGCGCAAGGCTTCCCGACCTTCATTCTGGCGGGCGAGGGGACGCTCCAGCGCATTGACCACAGCGTTTTCCTAGGACAACCGTCGGGCTTCGCGGCGCGGCTCACTGCCCTGCAAGGAGCGGTTGCATCCCCGGGCGCGGCCGGCGCAGGCTGCGCAGACGGTGCCTGCCCGGTGCCCTGAGGCGATCGCAAAGGGGATTACTGCAGCCTGTAGCGCTCCAGCAACTGCTGCATCGTGCCGCGTCGCCTGAGGTTCGCCAGCGCGGCGTCGAATTGCGCCATGGAGATGCCCGACCCGCGTCGCAGCAAGCAGTACAGAGGCGTGCTCGACACCACCAGCGGCGAGGTCTGCAAACCCAGCCACTTTGGGTCCTGCGATTGGAGGTACTCCAGCGTGAGCGCGCGCACCACGCTGTAGTCGCTGCGTCCGAGCAACTGCTTTTCAAGCATCACCGCCTCGCTCGGCGCGTCCTCGCGCGTGATCCGCTGCTGCCGGAACAAGGGTTCGAGCAGCGGATAGCGATAACCGATCACGGTGCCGATCGATTGCCCGGCGAGATCCTCCAAGCGTTTGACCGTCGCGGCCCTGGGGCCACCGACCAGGCGTTCTTCCACGCTCAGGATTTGCTGGTCCGACCATTGGTAGGCCTGCAGCAGGTCCTTGTTTTCCCATTCCGGCGAACTGAAGCAACGCAGGTCGATCTGCTCGTCGCGGACCAGCAAGTCCACGCGCATCGGCGGCAAAACGGTGAAGTCGATCGGGCGCCCCAATTCGGCGGCCAGCGCGCGGTACCAGTCATGAATCACGCCTGCCTCCAGTCGCGTGCCGCCGGCGTCGCGCACAAAGCGGGCGAACGGCATGTTCCAGCCCTCCGATACTGCGACGTGCAGCGGCTGGCCGAGCGCGGCGCGGCTCGACAGGGACACGACCAGCAGGAGCAGGCTTGCAATCAGGCGCATCGGGCGACCAGCGAAGCGGATTGAGCAGAGCATAACGAGCTTGCGGCTCTGAAACTACCGCGCAACTGCAATTCGAGCAGCGGGCGGCCGGTCGGCTCGGGGATGTCGGCCAGAAGGGCTCCCGGTCACTTGCCCGCTCGTCTGATGTGCGGTGCTTGACGCGTTGGAAATTGTTTTCTAAAGTGCAATGGAAAACATTTTCCACTTGCGCGATGCCAAGCACCCCCACCACCACCCAGCGCACCCCGCCCGGCGAAGAAACCCGCACCGCCCTGCTTGCCGCGGCGACCGTGATCTTCATCGAGGAAGGCTTTCGCGCCGCCCGGGTGCAGGACATTGCGCAGCGCGCCGGGGTGCGGCTGTCGGCGATCAACTACCACTTCGGTGGCAAGGACGGGCTCTACCGCGCCGTGTTGCAGCACCACGCCGAACTGGCAGTGAGCCGCACGCCCTTCCCGCCTCCCGACCCCACCCATCCACACGCAGCCTTCGAGGCCGCAGTGCGAACGCTGGTGCGGCGCTTCCTCGACCCCGCAAGCGAAAGCCGCATCGCTGCGCTGATGCTGCGCGAACTGGTGAACCCGACCGAGGCGCTGGGCATGATGATCGAGCGCTTCACGCGCCCGCAGATGCAGCAGTTCCGCCCCATCGTGGCCGCGGTGCTGGGCCCGCGCGCCAGCGAAGAACAGGTCGCGCGCGCGATGTTCAGCGTGCTCAGTCAGTGCATGGGCTATATCTCGGCGCGGCCGCTGGTCGAGCGCCTGATGCCGGTGGCCCTCGCCGGCGACGATCTGGTCGAACGCATCGCCGCCCACATCACGCATTTCAGCTGGGGCGGCCTGATCGCGCTCCGCGATGCGCTGGAGAACCCGACATGAATGCCCGTCCGCTCATCCTCGCGCTGTTTGCGGCAGCGAGTCTGGCCGCATGCAGCGCGCCACCCGAAGCACCCATGCTCGGCTACGTCGAGCTCGAACCGACCCGCGTGGCCGCGCCCTACGCCGGCAGGCTGGTGAAGCTGGCAGTCACGCGCGGTGGCAGCGTCGCCGGCGGCGGCGCGCTCTTCGCGCTGGACGCAGACGTCGAACAGCCCGCGCTGCTCGAAGCCCGGGCGCGCCGCGAACAGAGCGCGGCGCAGGCGGCGGATCTGGCCACCGGCAAGCGCCCGGCGGAACTCGACTCGCTGCGCGCCCGCGTCGCCGCGGCCGAATCGGCGCTGCGGCTCGCCGAGCAGGATCTGCGCCGCCAGCAGGATCTCGCGACGCAGGGCTTCCTCAGCCCGGCCACGCTTGATGGCCTGCGCGAACGGGTGCGCAGCAATGCCGCGCAACTCGCGCAGGCCAGCGCCGACCTGCACGCCGCCGAGCTGGCCGGGCGCGAGGCGCAGCGCGCTGCAGCCGCTTCCGCCATCAAGGTCGCTGAAGCACAGCAGGCGCAGGCAGCGGTGCGCTTGGCGCTGAAAACCGTCAACGCCCCTGCAGCCGCAAGGGTAGAGGACACCTATTACCGTGAAGGCGAATGGGTGCCTGCCGGGACGCCGGTGGTGAGCCTGCTGCCGGCGGGCAGCACCAAGCTGCGCTTCTACATTCCGCAAGCGCGCCTGCCCGAATTTCCGGCCGGCAGCCGGGTCGAGGTGCTGTGCGACGGCTGCCGTGCGCCGGTCGCCGCACGCATCACCTGGGTGGCCTCCAGCGCCGAGTTCACCCCGCCGGTGATCTACTCGAAGGACAACCGCGCGAAGCTGGTTTACATGGCCGAGGCGCGCCCCGAAGGCGAGGCGCACCTGGCGCCGGGGCAGCCGGTCGAGGTGCGCGCCGGGGCACCGAAATGAACAGCGTGGATGGCCTGATCACGCCGCTCGACATTCCGCCCGAGCAAGTGGCGGTCGATGTCGAGGGCCTCACCAAGCGCTTCGGCGACAAGACAGTCGTCGACCAGCTCTCGATGCGGGTGCGACGTGGCGAGGTGTTCGGCTTTCTCGGCCCCAACGGCAGCGGCAAGACCACCTCGATCCGCATGATGTGCGGGCTGCTGACGCCGGATGCCGGCAGCGGCCACACGCTGGGCTACGACATCCTGCGCGACACCGCCGCGATCAAGCGTGAGGTCGGCTACATGACGCAGCGTTTCGGGCTCTACGAAGACCTGACGATCCGTGAGAACCTCGACTTCGTCGCCGGCATCTACCGCATGGACCGGCGCCGCCAGCGGGTGGACGCGGCGATCGAGCGGCTCGGCCTGACGGCGCGTGCCAACCAGCTCGCTGGCGGACTCTCCGGCGGCTGGAAGCAGCGCATGGCGCTCGCCGCGTGCATGCTGCACGAGCCGAAACTGCTGCTGCTCGACGAGCCGACCGCCGGCGTCGACCCGAAAGCGCGCCGCGACTTCTGGGAAGAGATCCACGCGCTCGCCGCCGAGGGCATCACCGTGTTGGTGTCTACCCACTACATGGACGAGGCCGAGCGCTGCCATCGCCTCGGCTACATCGCCTACGGACGCCTGCTCGCGCTCGGCACGCCGCAGCAACTGGTTGCGCACAGCGGGTTTGCCACCTGGCATGTGCGCGGCAACGATGTCTCCGCGCTGGCCGCGACGCTGCGCCAAGCGCCGGGGGTCGACATGCTCACGCGATTCGGCAACACCTTGCATGTCAGCGGCACCCGGGCCGACGTGCTCGCCGCCGCCATCGCACCTTGGCGTGACAAGCCGGAACTGGTGTGGGAAGCCGCCGAGCCGCAACTCGAAGACGTGTTCATCCACCTGATGGGGCAGTCACGCGACAACTTCCAGGAGGCGCGCTGATGGAACGCCCCCCACGCTCATTGCATTCGCTGCCCAGCGAGCGGGCCCCGGCCGCCCTGAAGCGCGTGGTCGGAGGCTGACATGGCAATCGGCGGACTCTCGCTCGCGCGCATGCTGACGGTGATGCGCAAGGAATTCATCCAGTTGCGGCGCGACCGGCTGACCTTCGCGATGATGATCGGCATTCCGCTGATCCAGCTCACGCTCTTCGGTTTCGCCATCAATGGCGACCCCAAGCACCTGCCGACCGTCGTCGTGGCCGGCGAGCAGAGCGCGGCGGCGCGCAGCATCACCGCCGCAATGACGCACAGCGACTACTTCGACATCGTCTCGACCGCGGCCACGGCCGATGAGGCCGAGCGCCTGCTGGCGGAAGGTCGAGTGGCCTTCGCGGTGACCATCCCGGCCGATTTCACGCGCAAGCTGGTGCGCGGCGAACGCCCGCAGCTGCTGCTCGACGCCGACGCCACCGACCCCACCGCCACCGGCAATGCGATCTCGGCGCTGACGCAACTCGCGCCGACGGTGCTGCGCTACGACCTCACCGGGCCGCTCGCCGCACGCAACGGTGGCCAGCCGCCCTTCGAGCTGATCGTGCAACGCCGCTACAACCCGGACGGGCTCACCGCGTGGAACGTCGTCCCCGGCCTGATGGGCGTGATCCTGACGATGACCATGATCATGATGACCGGCGTCGCGCTGACCCGCGAGGTCGAGCGCGGCACGATGGAAAACCTGCTGGCGACGCCGGTGCGCCCGGTCGAGGTGATGCTCGGCAAGATCCTGCCCTTCATCCTCATCGGCGGGGTGCAGGTGGTGCTGATCCTGCTCGCCGCGAAGCTCTTGTTCCATGTGCCCTTCGTCGGCGCGCTGCCGCTGCTGCTGCTCGGCGTGCTGGTCTTCATCGCGGCCAACCTGATCGTCGGCATCACGATATCCAGCGTGGCGCGCAGCCAGTTGCAGGCGATGCAGATGACCTTCTTCTTCTTCCTGCCCTCGATCCTGCTGTCCGGCTTCATGTTCCCCTTCCGCGGCATGCCGGGCTGGGCGCAGGTGATCGGCGAGGCGCTGCCGCTGACCCACTTCATGCGGCTGGCCCGCAGCGTGATGCTCAAGGGCAACGATTTCGCGCTGGTGTGGGAACACCTGTGGCCGCTGCTGGTGTTCATCACCGTGGTGCTTGCCGTGGGGCTCAAGCGCTTCCGCAAGACCCTGGATTGACCGCGGGACAAGGTCGCCAGCAAGGGCCCGCGATTGATTCGCGCGACATCCGGCTTGCGCGTACGCCCGGTCGTGGCAGCATTCGCAAAGCCCCATGAGAGGAAACCATGCGACCGGCATTTCGCATCGCCTTGCTGATCGGCGCCACGCTGTGCGCAGCCTTGGTGGCCCTGTTCGGCGGCAGCTTTTCGCTCGCGGTCGAACCGCACAACCCGGCCAGCGGGCTGTCCGCGTTCTGGCTGTTCACAGGCCTTGCGGTCGCTGCGCCATTCTGGGTGTCGACGCTGATCCCGTCGCGCTATCCCAACGTGCTGCGTCGCTGCCGCAAAGCCTGCGCGCTCGGCTTGCTGCTGCTTGGCGGCCTGTTTGGCAGCATCGTCGTGCACCACCTGCAGCGGGGCTTGTCCGCGTTCGCCGAGGCGCCGCATCCTGCCTTTGTCCAGGGGGCGGTGCTGACGCTCAGCTGCCTCGGCGGACTCCTGATCCTGCTCTGGCCTGAACGGCGTCGCTAGCTGGCGCGGCGATACGCGCGCGGCAACCGGCGCATCGCCGGCGCGAGCTTGCACCCCCGCGGTGCATCGAAGGCTTTGGGCGCTCCGTGCGCTACCTTGGTGCAATTCCGCGGTTCGATGGCTTGATTCCGGTGCCACGCGTGGCCGTTTGCGCGGCGGAATGGTGAATCTTCCACGCGGATGCGGGGTGGCACGTTTCTCGCAAAGCTCTGGGGCCGGCCCGCAACGACGCGGGCCGTACGCGGAGGCGAGCATGGGAGCAAGTGGGGCGTTCTTCGACGAAATGAATAGTGCCGACGGGACGACCCGCGCGCACTACGAAGCCTTCCAGCGGTGGCTGGAAAGCACCGCGCCGGATCGCATCGAACGCAAGCGGGCACAGGCCGACGCGCTGTTCCGGCGGGTTGGCATCACCTTTGCGGTGTATGGCGAAGCGGCAGGCACCGAGCGGCTGATTCCTTTCGACCTGATCCCGCGCATCATCCCGGCCGACGAGTGGCAGCAGCTTTCCGCCGGCCTCAAGCAGCGCATCCGCGCGCTCAACGCCTTCCTCCACGACGTCTATCACGGGCAGGAAATCCTCAAGGCGGGCCTGATCCCCGCCGAGCAGGTGCTCAATAACGCGCAGTTCCGCCCTGAAATGTGCGGCGTCGATGTGGCGGGGGGCATCTACTCGCACATTTCCGGTGTTGATATCGTGCGCGCCGGCGCCGGCGAGTTCTACGTGCTGGAAGACAACCTGCGCGTGCCTTCCGGCGTCTCGTACATGATCGAGGACCGCCGCATGATGATGCGGCTCTTCCCCGACCTCTTTGCCAAGCACCGCATCGCGCCGGTCGAGCACTACCCCGACCTGCTGCTCGATACCCTGCGCACCGTCGCGCCGCAGGGCATATCCGACCCGACCGTGGTCCTGCTCACGCCGGGCAGCTACAACAGTGCCTACTTCGAACACGCCTTCCTCGCGCAGCAGATGGGCATCGAACTGGTCGAGGGGCGCGACCTCTTCGTCACGAACGAAGGCGTCTTCATGAGCACCACCCGTGGCCGTCGCCGGGTGGACGTGATCTACCGCCGCGTCGACGACGACTTCCTCGATCCGCTCGCCTTCCGCAAGGATTCGATGCTCGGTGTGCCGGGTCTCTTCGGCGCTTACCGCGCCGGCAAGGTGACGCTCGCCAACGCGATCGGCACCGGCGTCGCCGACGACAAGTCGATCTACCCGTACGTGCCGGACATGGTGCGCTTCTACCTCGGTGAGAAGCCGCTGCTCAACAACGTGCCGACCTACATGCTCAGGAAGCCCGATGACCTGGCCTACACGCTGGAGCATCTGCCGGAGCTGGTGGTCAAGGAAGTGCACGGTGCCGGCGGCTACGGCATGCTGGTCGGGCCCGCGTCGACCAAGGCCGAGATCGAAGCCTTCCGCGAGCGCATCATCGCCGCGCCGGAGAAATACATCGCGCAGCCCACGCTGGCGCTGTCCACCTGCCCGACCTTCGTCGACGCCGGCATCGCACCGCGCCACCTCGATCTGCGACCCTTCGTGCTGTCAGGCAAGGAGATCCGCTTCGTGCCCGGCGGGCTGACCCGCGTCGCGCTCAAGGCGGGCTCGCTGGTGGTGAATTCCTCGCAGGGCGGGGGCACCAAAGACACCTGGGTTCTGGAGGCCTGACGCTTATGTTGTCCCGCACCGCCGACAACCTCTACTGGATGGCGCGCTACATGGAGCGCGCCGAGAACCTCGCCCGCATCCTCGACGTGCACCACCGCATGTCGCTGTTGCCGCAGAGCACCGGCGAAATCGAACGGCAATGGACCGCCACGCTCGACATCATGGGCATGCTCGGCAGCTTCCGCGAACGCCAGCTCGCGATCAACACCGATGCGGTGATGCACTTCATGATGTTCGACCGCGACAACCCGTCGAGCATCGTGTCCTGCCTGCGCGCCGCGCGCGAGAACGCCCACACCGTGCGCGGCACGCTCACCTCCGAACTGTGGGAGGCGATCAACGCGACCTGGCTCAAGCTCAACGACTTCGCGCCCTCGCGCCTGCTCGAAACCGGCCCCACCGAGTTCTTCGAGTGGGTCAAGCATCGCTCGCACCTGTCGCGCGGCGTCACCGTCGGCACCATGCTGCGCGACGAGGCCTTCCACTTCACCCGCCTCGGCACCTACATCGAACGCGCCGACAACACGCTGCGCATCCTCGATGTGAAGTACCACCTGCTGCTCGGCGCACACGCACCGAACGATTCCGCGGTCGACTATTACCAGTGGAGCGCGCTGCTGCACTCGGTGTCGGCCTTCGAGATCTACCGCCGCGTGTATCGCGACCAGATCACACCGACCCGCGTTGCCGAACTGCTGCTGCTGCGGCCCGACATGCCGCGTTCGCTCGCCTACTGCATGCGCGAGGTGTATGGCCTGTTGCAGGCGGTGGCCAACGGGCGCTCCTCCGAGACCCAGCGCCGCGCCGGCGAACTTGAGGCCAGCCTGCGTTTTGGCCGCATCGAGGAACTGATCGCCGACGGCCTGCACGAATACCTCGACACGGCGCTGCACCGCATCCTCGATCTGGGTCAGCGCATCTCCGACGACTTCCTGGTTCCCGTCACCACCTGAGGAGGCTTGCCATGAACGAATCCCGCCCGTCGCAAACGCCGTCCACCCGCCCCGCCTACCAGAGCGCACCGCTGCTTGAACTGTGGCGCGACCGCCTCGAAGACACCCCGGTCGGGCTGCAGGCTGAAGCCGGTCGATTCTCGCCCGAGCCCTGGCAACTGACACCGGCCGAACGCAGCGCGCCGCCTGGCTAAGCCCCCCCGGCGGTGGCCGCGTGCGGCCGCCGCCCATTGCCGCTGGCCGCCGAGCGCCAAGGCGGCGACAATCCCGCCTTTACGCGACTCACCCCGAATCCCATGACCTACTGCGTCGGCATGCTCCTCGACGCTGGCATCGTGTGCCTGTCCGACTCGCGCACCAACGCCGGCGTTGATCACATCAACTCCTTCCGCAAGCTCAACATCTTCGAACGCCCCGGCGAACGGGTGATGGTGCTGATGACGGCCGGCAATCTCGCGATCACCCAGGCCATCGTCACCATGCTCAACGAGCGCCTGACGAGCACCGAAGGCGCGAGCCTGTGGAGCGTGCCCAACCTGTTCGAGGCGGCACGTCATGTCGGCGACACCATCCGCGAGGTACACCGGCGCGACGCCGAATCGCTGCAGGCTTTCGGTATCGACTTCTCCGCCAGCCTGATGCTGGCCGGCCAGATCCGCGGCGAACGCCCGCGCCTCTTCAACATCTACGCGGCCGGCAACTTCATCGAAGCCACGCCCGAGACGCCTTACTTCCAGATCGGCGAATCGAAGTACGGCAAACCGATCATCGACCGCGTCATCACCCGCGGCACCACGCTCGACGAAGCCACCAAGTGCGCGCTGATCTCGATGGATTCGACGATCCGCTCGAACCTCTCGGTCGGCCTCCCGCTCGACCTCGCGCTGATCCGCAGCGACGAGTGCCGCATCTCGCTGCACAAGTCGATCAACCAGCACGACCCCTACTTCAGCATCGTGCGCAGCGAATGGGGCCAGGCCCTGCGCGACGCCTTCAACGCGCTGCCGAATCCGGACTGGTCGAAGGACTGACGCCGTCGGTGCGGCGGGCCGCGGCGCGGCCCGACACGGGCGCCCTCACAGGTTCAGGTTGCGCTTCATCACATGCTGCAGTTCGCCGACGATGCCGCGGCGGAAGAGCAGCACGCAGAAGATGAAGATCAGGCCCATCACGACTTGCGCCGAGGTGATCGCGCGCAGCCATGCCGACACTTCCGCCGCCTGGCCGATATTGGCGAGCCAGGATTCGACGCCGGCCACGGTGAAGGCGCCGACGATCGGGCCGGTGACGGTACCCATGCCGCCGAGCAGCGTCATCAGCACCACCTCGCCCGACATCGTCCAGCGGATGTCGGTCAGCGTCGCCGCTTCGAGCACGATGGCCTTGAGCGAACCGGCGGTGCCGGCGAGCGCGGCCGACAGCACGAAGGCCAGCAGCTTTACCCGTTCGACCTTGTAGCCGAGCGACAGGGCGCGCGGCTCGTTCTCGCGGATCGCCTTGAGCACCGCGCCAAAGGGCGAGTGGATCGCGCGATACACCACCGCGAAGCCCAGCAGCGCAACGACCAGCGCGAAGTAGTAGCGGGCGCGGTTGCTCTCGATGCTGACCAGCCCGAACAGCGCGGTGGCGGCCTTCACGCCCTGCATGCCGTCTTCGCCGCCGGTGATCGGCGATTTGAGCGCGATGAAGTACACGATCTGCGCCAGCGCCAGCGTGATCATCGCGAAGTAGATGCCCTGGCGGCGGATCGCGAGACTGCCGAACAGCGCGCCGAGCAGGCCGGCGGCGAGCGTGCCGGCGACGACGCCGAGTTCCGGACCGAGGTGCAGGTCGCGCACGACATAGCCGCAGACATAGGCGGCGCTGCCGAAGAAGGCCGCGTGGCCGAACGAGAGCAGGCCGGCGTAGCCGATCAGCAGGTTGAAGGCGACCGCGAAGAGCGCGAAGCACACCAGCTTGGCGAGCGTGACCTCGTAGAAGAGGTAGGGCGCGATCAGGCCGGCGAGGGCGAGCCCGATCCACAGACGTTTGTCCATCATGTACTCCAGGTGCGACGACTTGCCTTGCGGCAGGGCGGAAGGGGCGAGGGTGGGTGCGCTGGGCAGCGGCAGTGCCGCGGTGTCGGGCGGGGGCATCGCGTCATTCCTTGCCGAACAGGCCGGCGGGGCGCAACAGCAGCACGATCGCCATCAGCACGAAGATCACCACATCGGCGGCTTCCGGGTAGATCACCTTGGTAACGCCCTCCACCATGCCGAGCAGGAAGCCGGTGGCGACCGATCCGATGATCGAGCCCATGCCGCCGATCACCACGATCGCGAAGACCTTGATGATCATCTCCGCGCCCATCACCGGGCTCGGTTGCACGGTGCCGACCGCGAGCACGCCGGCGAGCGCGGCGAGGCCGACGCCGAAGGCGTAGGTCAGCGTGATCATCAGCGGCACGTTGATGCCGAAGGCGCGCACCACGTCGGGCTTCTCGGTGCCGGCGCGCAGGTAGGCGCCGAGCTGGGTGCGCTCGATCATGAACCAGGTGCCAAGGCACACCGCCAGCGACACGCTCACCACCCACAGCCGGTACTTCGGAAAGATCATGAACCCCAGGTCGGTGGCGCCCTGCAGCACCGGCGGAATGCCCGGATAGGGCTCGCCCGAGGTGTTGAAGAACTGCGTGAACAAGCCCTGGATCACCAGCGCGATGCCGAAGGTGAGCAGCAGCCCATAGAGGTGATCGAACTGGTACAGGCGGCGCAGCATCGTGCGTTCGATCACCACCCCGAGCAGGCCGACGACCACCGGCGCCACGATCAGCGACGCCCAGTAGCCGATCGCCAGATCCGGCGAACCGAGCCAGCCGCCGAGCAGGGTCAGGCCGATCAGCGCGACGAAGGCGCCGAGCATGTACAGCGCGCCATGCGCGAAATTGATGATGTTGAGCAGGCCGAAGATCACTGCCAAGCCCAGACTCAGGATCGCGTAGAACGCACCGTTGTACAGCCCCAGCATCGCCTGCTGCAGCACCTGTTTGAATTCCATGGGCGTCGCTCCGGCGGCTTACTTCTTGACCAGCGTGCAGGTGCTCTCGGCCAGCGGCTGATAGGCCTGCTCGCCGGGGATCACGCGCAGGATCTGCTCCAGATCCCAAGCGCCCTTCGAGGCCTTCGGCTCCTTCACCTGCGCGAGGTACATGTCGTGCACCAGGCGGCCGTCGGCGCGCAGCTTGCCGTTGCGGATCACCTCGTCGTTGATCGTCATCTCGCCCAGCACCGCGCGCACCGCGTCGGCGTCATCGGTACCGGCCTTCTCGACCGCCTTGAGGTAGTTCTTCACCGCCGAGTAGACGCCGGCCTGCGACATCGTCGGCATGCTGCCGGCGCGCTTCATGAAGGCCTCGCCGAACTTGCGCGTCTGCGCGTCGTAGTCCCAGTAGTAGCCCTCGGTGAACTTCAGGCCCTGCGCAGCGTCGAGGCCCAGCGCCTTGATGTCGGTGATGAAGATCAGCAGGCCGACCAGGCTGCGGCCGCCGCCCACCACGCCGAACTCCTTCGCCTGTTTGACCGCGTTGGTAAAGTCGCCGCCGGCGTTGGCCAGCGCAATCACATGCGCACCGGTGGCCTGCGCCTGCAGCAGGTAAGACGAGAAGTCGGCGGTGTTGAGCGGGTGCTTCACCGAGCCCTTCACCGTGCCGCCGTTCTTCTCGATCTGCGCGCGGGCGTTGGCTTCGAGCGACTGGCCGAAGGCATAGTCGGCGGTGATGAAGGTCCAGTCCTTGCCGCCGTCCTTGATCACTTCGGCGGCGACGCCCTTGGCCAGCGCGAACACGTCGTAGGCGTAATGGATGCCGTAGGGCGTGCACTCCTTGTTGGTCAGCGCGGTCGAGCCGGCACCGGTGTTGATGGTGATGCGCTTCTTCTCCGACGCGAGCTTCTGCACCGCGATGCCGACGCCGGAATTGAGCAGCTCGGTGATCATGTCCACCTTCTGGGTGTCGATCCACTGCCGGGCAGTCGCGGTCGCGATGTCCACCTTGTTCTGGTGGTCGGCCGAAACGATCTCGACCGGCATGCCGAGCACCTTGCCGCCGACCTCGTCCACCGCCATCTGCGCGGCGATCACCGAGCCCTTGCCGCCGACCTGCGCATACACGCCGGACATGTCGGTGAGCACGCCGATGCGTACCACGCCGTCCGAAATCTTCGCGCCGTCGGCCGCCGTGGCGGGCAGCGCGGCGCTTGCACACAGGGCCGCTACCAGCCCGCAGATCACAGTCTTTTTCATCTTCGTCTCCTCCGTTGAGTGCGATGGCCGCTGCACCGCCCGGCCGATACCGGATGGCGGCGGCCCTTGTCTTCAGACGCCGAGATAGCGCCCGAGCTTTTCTGAATTGCTGTCCAGTTCCTTGGCGGAAATCTCGTCCACCACCTGGCCGTGATCGACGATGTAGTGGCGGTCTGCCAGCGGTGCGGCGAAGCGGAAGTTCTGCTCCACCAGCACGATGGTCAGGCCGCGCGCCTTGAGCTTTTCGATCGCGCGCCCCATCGCCTGCACGATCACCGGGGCGAGGCCCTCGGTGATCTCGTCGAGCAGCAGCAGGTTGGCGCCGGTGCGCAGGATGCGGGCGAGCGCCAGCATCTGCTGCTCGCCGCCCGAGAGCCGCGTGCCGCAACTCGTCGTCAGGCGTTCGCGCAGGTTCGGGAACAGCTCGAAGATCTCGTCGACGCTCATGCCGTCGCTGCGCACCACCGGTGGCAGCATCAGGTTTTCGCGCACATCGAGGCTGGAGAAGATCGCCCGCTCCTCCGGACACCAGCCCACGCCCAGATGCGCGATGCGGTGCGTCGGCATGCGCACCGTCTCGCGCCCGTTGATCGTCACCGAACCGGTGCGCCTGCTCACCAGGCCGAGGATCGCCTTCAGCGTGGTGGTGCGGCCCGAACCGTTGCGGCCCAGCAGCGTTACCAGCTCGCCCTTGCCGACCTGCAGGTCGACGCCATGCAGTACATGTGCCTCGCCGTAGAAGGCGTGCATGTCGCTGACGCGCAGCATTTCCTTGCGTGGATCAAGCATGCGCAGTCCCCATGTAGGCTTCCATCACCGCGGGGTTGTTCGACACCTCCGCATAGCTGCCCTCGGCGAGCACCGCGCCCCGCTGCAGCACGGTGATGCGGTCGGCAATGCTGGCGATCACCTTCATGTTGTGTTCGACCATCAGCACGGTGCGGTTCGCCGCGACCTTGCGGATCAGTTCGGTGATGCGCGCGACGTCTTCGCCGCCCATGCCCTGGGTGGGTTCGTCGAGCAGCATCAGTTCGGGGTCCACCGCCAGCGTTGTCGCGATTTCGAGCGCGCGCTTGCGGCCGTAGGCGAGCTCGATCGTCACCGTGCGCGCGAAGTCGGCGAGGCCGACTTCTTCAAGCAGCGCCATCGCCCGTTCGTCGAGCGCCTTCAGCGCCGTGTCCGGCCGCCAGAAGTGATAGGTCAGCCCGAGCTTGCGCTGCAGCGCGACGCGTACGTTTTCCAGCACCGTCAGGTGCGGGAACACCGCCGAGATCTGGAAAGAGCGGATCACGCCGCGCAGCGCGACTTCAGCCGGCGCTTCGCGGGTGATGTCCTCGCCCTTGAAGAGGATCTGCCCCGACGTCGGCGGCAGGAATTTCGTGAGCAGGTTGAACACCGTCGTCTTGCCGGCGCCGTTGGGGCCGATCAGGGCGTGGATGTCGCCGCGCCGCACCGAGAGGTTCACCTTGTCGACCGCGGTAAAGCCCTTGAAGGCCTTGCACAGGTCTACGGTTTGCAGAATCACGCCTTCCATGAAGCCTTCCTTGCCCGGCGGCACAGCCCTCGGCACGCCGGTGCGAAAGAGTCAGAAAAAGGGCGGGCAAGCCGGGGCTTGCCCGAAGCTCAAGACACCACTGGAGAGAGGTGGGCGCTCAGTCCGGCACCGTCAGCGTCTTGCCGGCGACGGTGATGGCATCGGCGGCCGCCGGGCTGGCCTGGATCGGCGGCAGGTTGCTGCTCGCGATGGCCGGCGCGGCGCCAGGGCTGCCGCCGCGAGGCGTGGTGCGCACCACCTGCGAGGGCGGCAGGGCCGCGCCTTGCTTCAGATGCGCCCACATCGCGTTGAGCGCCTGCTGGCCGTAGTAGTGCAGCGGAATCAGCCGCGTGTCGTAGCCGGGCACTGACAAGAAGGCGTCGAAGTGGTTGGCGTTGGTGACCTCGATGTAGTGCAACCCCGACTTCGCGCCTTCGACGATCTGGTTCGCCGCGTAGTAGGCACGCGAGCTGTGGTTCACCGGCACCAGCGCATCGCTGCGGCCGTGCACGATCAGCGCCGGCTTGCCATGCAGGTCGGCACTGCGGCGGATCTCGCCGACGCTCTTCTGCACCGTGGCATTGGTGGTGAGCAGCTTGCGCAGGCACTGCGCGCCGTCAAAGTCGTAGTCCGCCTTGCCGGTGCTGGGCGAGGCGGCCAGCGTGTAGTTGATCGGGCCGTTGCTGGCGAGCGCGGTCACCACGTTGATGCCCGAAGTCGGCGGCACGCCGTTGCCAAGCCCGAAGATCTTCGCCATCGGCGAAGTGGCCGGCGCGGTCGGCACGCCCGAGGCGTTGGTGGTCGCGAAACTGTAGCCGCACAGCATGTCGGTCACCGACGCCTTGGCATACGCGTTGGCATAGGTCAGCGCCACGCCCATTGTCGCGTTCAGGCCGAAGTGCGACGCGTGCAGCAGGTCGGAATCGGGTAGCCAGCCGTAGGCGCGCAAGCGCAGCTTGGCGTCTTCCGCCTGCTCGGCGGTGGTGGCGCCTGTGACCAGTCCGGCTCCGGCCAGCGCGGCGCAGCGGTTGGCGGCCTGCGTCGCGAGTACGGTGACCCCGTAGGGCTGGCTCGCGTTCGACGGCGCCTGCGCGGCGCAGGGCTGCAGCAGGTTGGCGTAGGTGAAGTAGTCGTACAGCGGCAGCCCGGTCACCGGCTGCACCGTTGCGCCCTGCTGGATCACCATGCCCGCCGGGGCCGGCGGGTAGAGCTGCGGTTCGCCCACCACCACCGCGTCGATCAGGCCGGCGGTGTCCTGCTCGGCGGCGGCGATGGCCGCGCCACCGCCGTTCGACACCGAGGCCGCGATCACCAGCGTGTTCGACGGCACCACCGTGCGCACCAGCGCGCCGGGCGTGTAGGTGGCCGGCGTGCCGTAGCGCTCGTTGAGCACCCAGAAGGCGAACTCGACCGCGTTCAGCGTGTAGCGGCCCCAGTCCTTTTCCGGGTTGCGCTGCGAATGCGCGTGCTTGAAGGCGTAGCGGAAGGGGTTGGTGGTCGAGAAGGCCTGGCGCGCCGCATCGGTCAGGTCGGCCGCGAAGTGCGCGTTCTTGCCGGCCACGTCGGCCTTGGTGAGGCGGCCGTCGAGCAGCGTCACCGTGTTGCTGTCGAGCTCGTGGGCGCCATTGCCGCTGCCCTTGTCGGTATAGGCCACCGCGCAGCCGCGCTTGAGGCCCCATTCGCCGGCGGCGCTGATCGCGCCATACACCCCGCGCGAACCGCTGGACGTCGCGGTGACGATGCACGGCGACTTGGCATCGAAGCTTGCCGGCACCTGCACCATCAGCGCCACGTTGTCGTGCCCGCTGCCATCGTCGGTGTAGGCGAGGTATTCGGTGCCGGCGATCTTGCCCTCGCCGAGCGTGTCATTACCGGTCAGGTCGATGTTCGGCCCGTACAGGCGCGAGAATCCGCCGTTGACGGTGATGTCGACCAGCGCGCGATAGTTGGTGTAGATCGCCAGCCGACGCAGCTCAGCACTGGTGGGATTGGCCGGGTCGGCGATTGCCGGTGCGGTGGCGAGCTTCAGCCCGCTCACGCCCAGCCCGGCGGTCAGCAGGTCGTCGCTGGCGCCGTCGTAATCGGCCCGGGTCACGCTGGCCGAGAGCCACGCGGGGCGTGTGTTCAGATCTTCCTGCGGGGTGTAGTGATCGGTACCGCAGCCTGCCAGCGCAGCGCAGATGCAGGCGCCGGCCACCGTGTAACGGGTGTGATGCATGGTCTCCTCCTTGTCGGGATTGGGGTGTGAGGCGCCCGTCTTTTGCGGGCTGCCTCACGTGCGCTGCGCGTCAGCCCATGTGCAGGCCGCCGTTGATGTTGATCGTCGCGCCGGTGATGTAGCCGGCCAGATCGGATGCGAAGTAGCGCACCAGCCCGCCGATCTCTTCCGGGGTGCCGAAGCGCTTCATGGGAACGGTTTCGCGGATCGCCTCGCGCACGTCGTCGCGGATCGCCATCACCATCTCGGTGGCGATGTAGCCGGGGGCGATTGCGTTGACGGTGACACCCCTGGTGACGAGTTCCTGCGCCAGCGCCTTGGTGAAACCGAGCACGCCGGCCTTGGCGGCGGAGTAGTTTGTCTGCCCGGCCTGACCCTTCACGCCGTTGACCGAGCTGATGTTGATGATGCGGCCCCAGCCGCGCTCGGCCATCATCGGCGAGATGTGGTGGGTGACGTTGAAGAGGCTGGTGAGATTCGTCGCGATCACCGCGTCCCACTGCTCCTTCGCCATCTTCGGGAAGAACTTGTCGCGGGTGATGCCGGCGTTGTTCACCAGCACCGCGATCGGGCCCAGTTCGGTTTCGATCTTGCGCACCATCGCCGCGCAGCCCGTGTAGTCCGACACGTCGGCCTCGGCGACGTGGAAGTCGTAACCCGCCGCGCGTTGCGTCGCCAGCCAGTCGGCCGCCGGCGCGAAAGCGGGCAGGCAGTTCGCCGCCACGGTGTAGCCCTCGTCGGCCAGCGCGCGGCAGATCGCGGTGCCCAGCCCCCCCATTGCCCCGGTGACCAGGGCGACCTTCTTCGTCATCGTGCTTCCTTCGTCATGCAAGGCCGGCCCCATGCCGGCGTGGTTGAACTAGCGGGCGCACAGGCTCAGCACGTCTTCGCGCAGCCCCATGGTCGCGGTGCCGAACAGGCGCGGGTCCATCGTGCGCAGGTGCTTCGCGATCGCCGGGCGGAAGTCCATCTGCGCCAGCACGTCGCGTTCGAGATCGATGCCGGGTGCGATCTCGATCAGCTCCGGGCCGTCGGGCCCGAGCCGGAACACCGCGCGCTCGGTGATGTAGCGCACGCGCTGGCCGCGCCGCAGCGCGTACTCGGCGCTGAAGGTGATCTGCTCGACGGCGCGCACGAACTTGCGGGCACGGCCTTCGCGCACGATGCGCAGGCGGCCGTCTTCGATCGCCACCTCCAGCCCGCCGGCGGTGAAGGTGCCGACGAACACCACTTCGCGGGCGCTCTGGCTGATGTTGATGAAGCCGCCCGGCCCGGTGAGCTTCGAGCCGAAGCGCGAGACGTTGAGGTTGCCGCGTGCATCGGCCTCCGCAAGCCCGAGGAAGGCGATGTCGAGCCCGCCGCCGTCGTAGAAATCGAACTGGCTGGGCTGGTCGATCAGCGCCTGGATGTTGATGCCGGCGCCGAAGTTCAGCCCGCCCTGCGGCACGCCGCCGATCACGCCGGGTTCGGTGGTGAGCGTCATCAGGTGGGTGACGCCTTCCTCTGCGGCGACGGCAGCCACGCCTTCGGGCATGCCGATGCCGAGGTTCACGACCGCGTGCGGCGTCAGTTCCATCGCGGCGCGGCGCGCCACGATCTTGCGTTCGCTCATCGCCAGCGGCGGCAGCGATTCGGCCGGCACGCGAATCTCGTTGGCGAGCGCCGCGCTGTAGGGCTCGGCGAAGGTCTGGCGGTGGTAGTCCGGGTGTTCCGCCACCACCACCGCATCGACCAGGATGCCGGGGATCTTTACCTGGCGCGGGTCGAGCGAGCCGCGTTCGGCGATGCGCTCCACCTGCACGATGACGATGCCGCCGCTGTTGTGTGCCGCCATCGCAATGGCCTGCGCTTCCAGCGTCAGCGCCTCGCGTTCCATCGTCACATTGCCGTCGGGGTCGGCGGTGGTGCCGCGGATGATGCCGACGGTGATCGGGAAGCCCTTGTAGAACAGGCACTCGCGGCCGCCGAGTTCGATCCGCTCGACGAGGTCTTCGGTGGTGATGCGGTTGACCTTGCCGCCGCCCAGGCGCGGATCGACGAAGGTGCCGAGCCCGATCGGCGACACCGTGCCCGGCTTGCCGGCGGCGATGTCGCGGAACAGGTGGGTGATGATGCCTTGCGGCAGGCTGTAGCCCTCGATGCGCTCGGCCACCGCCAGCGCCTGCAGCTTGGGCACCAGGCCCCAGTGGCCGCCGACCACGCGCCGCACCAGCCCGTCGTGGGCGAGGTGGTTGAGGCCGCGCGAGACGCCGTCGCCCTGGCCGGCGGCGTACACCAGCGTCAGGTCACGCGGGCTGCCGTGGCCGTCGGTATCGCGGGCGGCGAGAAAGCGCTGCTCCAGTGCCACCGCGATGTTCTCGGCAAAGCCGGCGCCGATGAAGCCGCCGGTCGCGACGGTGTCGCCGTCCGCGATCAAGCCCACCGCCTGGGCCGCGCTCATCAGCTTGTGCCCGTGTGTCATCCGCCATGCGCGTGCCTGTTCCCGCCCTGCCATGCTGTCCCCCGAGCCTGGCGCCACCCTGCGGGCGCCGTGTGCCGGGTGCTTTCAGCATGGCCTGTGCCACATGGCGCAAGTGCTTGTTGGCTAAGGGGAAAGCGCGCAACGCGCGGCGCTGGCGGGCGCGCAGATGTCTCAAGTGCGAGACGTCGCGCCGCGACGACTGTCCCGAAAGCGGGACGATGCGAATCTCAGCTCTGGGTCATCAGCCCGACCGCGTGCATCCGCCGGTACAGGGTGGCGCGTCCAATGCCCAGTCGCCGCGCCGCTTCGGTGGCGCTGCCCTTGCAGGCGGCCAGCGCACTGCTCAGCAGTGCGTGTTCGGCGTCGCGCATCGCGTCCTCGTAACGCGGAATCTCGTCCGGCGTCATGCTGCGGGCGGCGCTTACCGTGGCGGCCGCGGGCAGCGCGCGGACCACCGGCGCGCCAAGGATCGGCGCGATGTGCTCGGCGCTCAGCCGCGTCGCTTCGCACATTGCCACCGCGCGTTCGAGCACGTTGCGCAACTCGCGCACATTGCCCGGCCAGGGCCGCTGCGCCAGTTGCTGCAGGGCCGAGGCGTCGAACTCGCGCGGCGTGGTGCCACTGCGCAGGGCGATTTCTTCGAGCAGTGCCTCGGTCAGCAGCGGCAGATCCTCGATGCGTTCGGCGAGGCTCGGCACCTTGAGCGTGATCACGTTGAGCCGGTAGTACAGGTCGGGCCGGAAACGCCCGGCCGCCACCAGCGACTCCAGCTCGGCACAGGTCGCGCCAATGATCCGCACATCCGCCTTCACCACCCGGTTCGATCCGAGCGGCTCGAATTCCTGGTCCTGCAGCACCCGCAACAGCTTGGTCTGCAGCGCCAGCGGCATTTCGCCGATCTCGTCGAGGAACAGCGTGCCGCCTTCGGCGAGCTGGAACTTGCCTTCGCGCGCGCGCTTGTCGGCGCCGGTGTAGGCGCCCGGCGCCACGCCGAAGAACTCTGCTTCGAGCAGCGCTTCGGGGATCGCCGCCACGTTCAGGCTCACGAAGGGCCGGTGCGCGCGGGCCGACGCGGCGTGGATCGCGTGCGCGAGGATCTCCTTGCCGGTGCCGGTCTCGCCCAGCAGCAGCACCGGCGCATCCACCGCCGCTGCACGCCGCGCCACATGCTTCACCTGCAAGGCGCGCGGGCTCGCGCCGACGAAATTCGACAGCGTGTACTTGCTGCGCCGCGCCGCCGCCAGCGAGGCCCGCGCCGCGCGCAGTTCATCCTGCAGCGCGACGTACTTCGAGAACAGCGGCGCCAGCGGCTGCAGGCGGTCGAACAGCGCAAAACCGATCGCGCCGATCAGCTTGCCGGTCTCGTCCTTCAACGGCAGCCGGATCACGACGAAGGAATCGGTGCCGGTCTCCAGCACATCGAGCAGGATCGGCTGGCCGGTGCGCACCACCTCGCGCATCGACGAGGTCGGGATCACCTCCTCGATCACCCGCCCGATCGCATCGCGCGGGTCATGCACCCCGAAGCGCGCCGAGTAACGCGCGTTGATCCACACGATGCGACAATCCGCATCGATGATCAGCGTGCCCTCGCACAGCTCGTTGAGCGCATCGAACAGCGTGCGCATCGCCTGCTGCCGGATCTCGCCAAACCCCGAAAACCAGCCCTCGAACTTCACCGCCTCCACGCCCGGCATCGCCCGCCCCCTGAAAGTGCTGGGGCGCAGCTTAGCGGGAACGGGCGGTGTTGTCTCAATGCAGAGACGGTGGGTTGGGCGTCTGACTGATGTGATTCGCACCTAGAGCTGGTTCTGAGGGCGTTGTTGAAGCCTTGATCTACTTGCAGCGTGAGCGGCGGTTCCCGTCTTGATCGAGAGCGACCCAAAGCCGTACGTCGGCCCTGGTTCTGCAGAACGTCCGCTATTGGTTTCGCAACACGTAAGTGCAGGTCGGGATCAGTGGGTGTTCGCGCGAATCCGCGCTGCACGATCCTCCAAGGCCTGTGCCTCTGAACTGCGCTCCGTTGCCCGATACAAGGCTGCAAGATTGTCCAGGCTCATCGCGACATTGGGATGTTCAGGACCGAGAGCTTTCTCCAAGGTGGCCTGTGCGCGCAGGTAGAGCGGCTCCGCCGTGGCGTAGTCGCCCTGCGCTGCATAGAGCCAGGCCAAATTGTTCAAGCTCGCCGCCAAGTCCGGATGGTCCGGACCGAGTGTTTTCTCCCGGATAGCGATTGAGCGCTTGTAGAGGGGCTCTGCTTTGACGTAGCTGCCTTGGCCCGCGTAAAGGGCGGCGAGATTGTTCAGGTTCGTAGCGACAACTGGATGATCCAGGCCGAACGCGGTCTCCAGGATTGCGAGCGAACGCTGGTAGAGCGGCTCTGCCTTGGCGTAGTCGCCCTGCGCCCTGCACAGTTCGGCCAAGTTGTTCAGGTTCTTTGCCACACTGGGGTGCTCAGGGCCGAGCGCTGACTCCGAGATCGCCAGCGCCCGCCATAGAAGCGGCTCTGCCTTGGCATACTCGCCCTCGTGGTCGTACAGCACGGCTAGGTTGTTTAGGCTCATCGCCACATCGGGATGGTCAGGGCCGAGCGTTCTCTCGAGGATCGCGAGCGAGCGCCTGTAGAGCGGCTCCGCCTTGGCGTAGTCGCCCTGAGCCGTCCAGAGCTCGGCCAAGTTGTTCAGGTTCCTTGCTATATCTGGATTGTTGGGCCCGAGCGCCTTCTCACGGATCACAAGCGAGCGTTGGAGGATAGGCTCGGCCTTGGCGTAGCCGCCCTGCAGCATGTACAGCTCGGCTAGATTGTTCAGGCTCGTCGCGACACTGGGATGGTCAGGGCCGAGCGCCTTCTCCTTGATCGATAGCGAGCGCAAGTAGATCGGCTCCGCCTTGGCATAGTGGCCCTGTAAAGTGTAGAGCCATGCAAGATTGTTCAGGCTCGTCGCGACACTGGGATGGTCGGGGCCGAGCGCCTTCTCCTTGATCGATAGCGAACGCTTGTAGAGCGCCTCCGCCTTGTCGTAGTCACGCTGGGTGTCGTAAATCCCTGCCAGATTGTTCAGGCTTGTTGCCACCTCGGGATCGTCAGGGCCGAGCGTTTTCTCAAGGATCGCGAGCGAGCGCTTGTAGAGTGACTCCGCCTTGGCGTGGTCGCCCTGGGCTTCGTAAAGCGCTGCCAGATTGTCCAGGCTTGTCGCAACGTCGCGATGGTCCGGGCCAAATGCTTGTTCACGGATTGCGAGCGAGCGCTTGTAGAGCGGCTCTGCCTTTGCGTAGTGACCCTGTAATGTGTAGAGCCCGGCAAGATTCTTCAGGCTCGTCGCGACACTCGGATGGTCAGGGCCGAGCGCTTTCTCAACGACCGCGAGGGAACGCTTGTAGGCTACCTCCGCTTTGGCATACTCGCCCTCGGCTTTGAGTAGACCAGCCAGATTGTTGAGGTTCGCCGCCACATCCGGGTGGTCCGGACCGAGTGCTTTCTCCTGGATCGCAAGAGAGCGTTTGTAGAGCGGTTCTGCCTTTGCGTAGTGACCCTGTAATGTGTAGAGCCCGGCAAGATTCTTCAGGCTCGTCGCGACACTGGGATGGTCAGGGCCGAGCGCTTTCTCAATCACCGCAAGGGAACGCTTGTAGGCTGCCTCCGCTTTGGCGTACTCGCCGATACCATCGTAAATCGCCCCTAGATTGTTCAGACTCGTTGCCAAATCGGGATGTTCGGGAGAAACATTCTGCTCGGCGACTTGCAGCGCCTTTTGAGCCAACACCAAAGCACGGTCGTACTTGCCCGCGCGGTAGAGCTCGATCGCTTCACTGCTGAGAGTGCCCCATTCAGTGCCGGCGCCTTGTGAGTCGGCAAGAGCCGGCAGCCCAAAAATCACGCCAAAAACTAGGGCAACGAGTGAAGCGAACTGCTTGGGTTGCATACAACGATTTCCTAATCGGCAAAGGACAAAGTGCCTCGGCACCGAAGCGTATCCAAGCGAATCCAAATCAAAAGCATTTGGGCGTCTTGCGTGACGTGTCGATGGCAGAACTGACGGTGGCAAACCGCAAGTCGAGATCCTACGGGCCGACTGCTTCGATCGAAAGTCCTATTGGAGGGTGCCCGCTGCCGCATAAGGGTTAGCGACATGCGCCGCTTCAAGTGCCTCTTCGAGTTGCCTGACGTAAAACCGAATGCTCAACAGGTTCCGGATACGAGGCAGGAACTCGTTCTTGTCGATGGGTTTCGTGAGGTACTCATTGGCTCCGCTGTGCAGCGCCAAGTACCTGACCTCTCGCTCTTGTGCAGCGCTCACCATCACGATTGGTACTGCAAAGTTACGCGGAACGGCGCGGAACCGTCGGATCAGTTCTATGCCGTCGATTCCTGACATGGCGTAGCCCACGACAAGAAGATCGGGTTGGTGTTCAACGCAGTGCGCAAGCCCTTCCGTTGGGTTGTGGAAGCATAGGGTTTCGCAACCTTCGAGCCTGTTACAGAGTGCCTGCATCAATGCGACGTTGATGGGTACTTCATCGATGATCACAACCTTCATGGACTTTACCTCGGTACTCGCGGATTTTGACTGGATGGACGAAGTGGCGAGACGACGACGATCCTGCACACCTCGTCGATTTCCCACTTCGCAACGAGCGCCAATTCTCGCCTGACAGCCTGAGGGACTCCTCGCTGCCTAGCGCTTTCCTTTTGTCTCAGGTCAGAGAACAGCTTGGGCTTGGCGAACCGGGCATTGTGGGGAGGTGTCTGACCTACTGCACCGGCGCGGATGCAGCCGGGTTCGGCACTGCGGCTGCTTTCGCGGCCGCCGGGTCATAACCGAACCGCCACGCCGAATAGCCGCCAGTTTGTGCCGGCACCTGCGGCGCGATGGCGCCCGGCGGGGTGGGGGCGCCGACGGTGGCGGGGGCGAGGGTGCGTTGGGGTTTGCGCATCGGTTCGCCATCGGCGATTACGGCGACGCCCATGATGCCGCCGCCGGGGGCGGGGATGGGTGCCCAGTCGGCGCGGCCGGTGAGCGGGTTGCGCGGGATGCGGCGCAGGTGCCGCACGGTGCCAGGGAAGCGCGGGTCGCGCAGCAGTTCGCGCAGGTCGCGCGGGAAGGCAGGTGCGCCTTGCGGGCTTTGTTCGTAGAAGTGGCGGAAGGCGCGGCTGAATTCGTCGCCGAGCGCCTGCAACTCGGCTTCGGCATTGCGCTGGGCGACGGTGCTGGCGAATTCCATCGTCTTCGCGGCGACGGCGCCGAGAATCGCCAGCAGGATCAGGATGCCGATGTAGTTGAAGCCGCGCTGGCGCTTCATAGCTCGGAGAAAGGTCGGCCGTCGCGGCTGCTGCCGCTTGCGCTGCTGTGCAGGTCGTACACGCCGCCCATGCGGCCGTTGGGCGGGGGCTCGATACGCCATGCGGTGCGGCTGTCCGCTACCGGGTCGAGCGGCAGTTCGCGCAGGTAGCGGCGGTCCACCAGCACTTCGAGCGATTCGGGGTAGCGGCCGCGGTCGGCGAAATGCTTGTCGATCGCGTCGCGGGTGGTGCGCAGGTTTTCCACCAGCACCCGTTCCTTCGCCAGCTCGGCGCTGCCGAGGTAGCGCGGCAGCGCGAGCGTGAGCAGCAGCGCGACGATGGCCAGCACCACCAGCAGTTCGATCAGCGTGAAACCCCGCGTGCGCGCCATGCTCACCACGCGTTGTAGGGGCTGCCGTCGAGCCCGATGCCGGGCGACTGCGAGAAGACGTCGAACACATCTTCACCGGCGCGTGGGTGGTCGGGGTCGCTGGCGTAGCTGCGGGTGGCCCAGGTGGCGGCCGCGTCAGCGTAGGTGTCGGGGTTGGTGGGGTCGCGCGGGATGCGGCGCAGGAAGTAGAGCTTGCCGCCCTTGGGCGACTTGGCGTCGGTGACGCCCTCGACCAGCGCAGCGAGTTTGGGCGGATAGCCGGAGCCACCCGCCTTCAGTGCGATGCGGCCGTCGTCGCTGGCCTGCTTGTAGGCGTCGATGGCGTTGCGCAGGGTGCGCAGCGCGGTACGCAGTTCGGCTTCGCGCGCACGTTGCAGCGCCAGCTCGGCTACCGGCACGACGAGCGCGGCCAGCAGCGCCATGATGGCGAGCGTCACCAGCAACTCAATCAGCGTAAAGCCGCGCGTGCGTCGCATCACGGTGCGGGGGCGTTGCCCAGCGCGAAGCGGTATTCGCGCACCGGGGGTTCGGTGCCGGCGGGTGTGATGGCGGGGGGGGCGGCGAGCATCAGGCTGCTGCGCAAGGCGAGCCGGCCGTCGCCGCTGCGCGCGTTGGGGGCCGCCGCGGGTGCGGTCGCAGCCGGTGCCGGCGTGGGTGTCGCGGCCGGCGCCGCAGGGGCGCTCGGCGGTGGCGGCGGCACGACCGGGCCGTTGTTCGCCGGCGTGGCCGGAATGTCGCCAAAGCCCAGCGGCTTCACGCTGCCTTCGGTGCCGGCTTCGAATTCGGCATCGCGCGCTTGCGGCCGCGACGCCGGCCGCACGATGTGCGGCGTGATCGACAGCACCACTTCGGATTGCTGCGAGTCGTCGGTCTTCGAGCCGAACACGCGGTCCAGGCCCGGAATGTCGCCGAGGCCGGGGATGCGGCTGCCACCGCTGGTCTGGCTGTCGTTGATCAGGCCGGCGAGCACCTGGTTCTCGCCGTCGTGCAGCCGCAGCATCGTGTCGGCGTTGCGGGTGCCGAGTTGATACAAGGTGGTGCCGTCTTTCTGCTGGGTGCGGTCGATGATGTTGCTGACTTCCAGCGCCATCTTGATCGTGACCTCGCCGTCGGGCGACACGGTGGGCTCGACTTCGAGCTTGAGGCCGACATCGAGGTAGGTCACCGAACCCGCGACGAAGCCGGTCGAGGTGGCGGTGTTGGTGAGGTTGGGCACCTTCTGGCCGACCACGATCTTGGCCTTCTCGCGGTTGAGCACGCGGATGCGCGGGTTGGCCAGCACCCGCACATCCGACACAGTGCGGTTGGCGTTGATCACCAGCGGGTCGATCGTTGCGCCGATGCTGTCGCCGTTCAGGTGCAGCAGGTCGTTGAGGGTGAGCGTCTTGCCGTCGCTCGCGAGCGGCGTGAGCGAGGCCTTGCCCGGGTACTGGATGCCGAGCTGGGTGAGCCGCGTGCGCTGCACTTCGAGGATCTCGACTTCCAGCATCACCTCGGGCGGCGCCTGGTCGTGCAGCGCGATCAGCTTTTCGGCCATGCGCAGCGCTTCGGGCGTGTCGCGCACGATCAGCATGTTCTGCTTGTCGTCGACGACGATGTCTTTCGATTTGAGGATGGTGCGCAGCGTGTTGGCGACGTTCTTCGCGTCGCCGTTGGCGAGCACGAAGGTCTTCACCGACAGGGCCTGGTAGTCGCGCAGCTTCTGCGTGGTGGCCGGGAAGATCAGCACCGAACTCGAATCGAGCACCCGCTGTTCGAGCTGGTTGGTCAGCAGCGTCATCGACAGCGCGTTGGCGACGGTGGTGTTGCGCAGGAACAGCGTGGTGCGCTGGTCGCCGCGCACTTCGCGGTCGAGCACGAAGTTCAGACCGGATGCGCGCGAGATCACCTCGAACACCTGGCGCAGTTGCGCGTCGCGAAACTCGATCGAGATCGGCTTGCGGAAGGCTTCGGACAAGCGTTGTTCGCTGGCGCCACGCGGCTGTGCGCGGCGCTGCTCGATCTGCCCGTTGAGTTCGATCGCCGAAGGGTAGCCGGGGTTTTCGCTCAGCACGATGCGCAAGCGGGCTTGCGCGCCTTCAAGGTCGCCCTGCGAAAACGCGCTCTGCGCTTCGGCGACGTACTGCGCATGCCGGTTGTCGCGCTCCATCGCCCGCAAGCCGCGGATCGCGCGCGGGTTGTTCTCATCGGCGCGCAGCACCCGCATGAACAGCGGCGCCGCTTCGCCACTGCGGCCGGCGGCCTGCGCGCGTTCGGCGTCGGCCAGCCACAGCGCCACCGCCTGATCGCGCGCCTTCAGGTAGGTGAGGCGGTACTCGGCGTTGTTCGGGTCGGCCGCGAGCGCAGCGCGGTATTGCTCCAGCGCGGCTTCGTACTGCTTCTGCTCGGCCAGCTCGCTGCCGGCGCGGAAGGCCTTCTGCCCCGCGCATCCGGCGAGCAGCAGCGCGCTCAGCGCGAGGGCGGCGGTCCATCGGGGGAATCTGTTATTCATTGAAGTCGGCACCAATCGCCAGCGTCTGTCGTTGTTTGGTCGGGACGTACTCGAGTTCCATCACCGGCGGGCGGATTGCCACCACCTGCCAGTTCGCATCCAGCCGCTCGCCCGCGTGCGCCACCAGGCTCGCATCGCCGTAGGCGAGGAAGACTTCCCACTTGCCCGCGGCCTGTTGCTTGCCGATCACCGCAAAGGGCGGTGTTGGCGTCACTGGTTCGGCCGGGACCACCGGCGGCGGCGGCGGGGGCGGCGGCGCGGGTGGGCGCACCGGCGCGAAGAAGCTGTCGGAGGTGGTGCCGTAGCCCTCGCGCGGCGCGATGGCGAGGATCTCGGGTGACGTGCCCGCCCGCGTGGGGATGGCCGCCGGCGCGACGCCACGCCGCGCCACCGCCTGCACCACCTCGTCGCGCGGCGTGCTGCGGTCGACCACCACCAGCACCGCGAGCAGCGCAAACACCGCGAGCAGGATCAGCGTGCGGCGATCGGCCTTCATTCGCGGGCCTCCAGCAGCAGCACGAAGGCGAGCTGCGCTTCGACCGTGTCCTGCATCGCCGATTCGCGTTGCAGCTCGATCTTCTCGAGTGCGAGGCCGGGGTAGCGTTCGAGCAGGCTGAACGCGAAGCGGCGGATCACCGTGGGTGAGCCGGTCACCGGCAGAGTCAGATCGAAGCGCGCGAAGCCGGCCGGTGTCGCCGGGTTGCTGCGGTAGTCCACCCGCGCCGGCTGCAAGCCCGCTTCGGCCGCGGCGTTCCACAGCGCGCGGGCGACTGCGGTCTTCTCGGCATCGGGGCGCAGCACCGCGCGGAAGGGGGCGAGCGGGTCTTGCGGCGCGCTCGGTGCCGGCGCACCGGCCGCTTGCGTGCTGCGCGCGGCGAGCTGCGCAAGTTCGCGCGATTGCGCCGGCAGCAGTCCCAACACGAGCCAGGCGGACGCGGCGGCGAACAGCGTGCCGAGCGCGATCCACAGGCCATGCCGTGCGAGCGCGAGTTCGAGCGCGAGGCGCATGCGCGGTGCGCTGAGCCGATCGCGGAAGGCGCGCGCGCTCATGGTTGCCACTCCAGATCGAGCGTGCTCTGCAGCCGCGGCGGGGTATCGAGCCGGGTCTGGTTGACCGGCTTCACCTTCACGAAGGGCGCCTGCTTGGTCAGTGCGTCGGCAAAGTCGAACAGCGCGTCGGCGCGTTCGCTCTCGGCCACCACCCGCAGCGTGCGCTGCGACGCGCGGGGTTCGATGCGCAGCAGGGCGACGTCGTCGGGGCGGGCGGATTGCAGGCCGTCGAGCAACGCGGGCCAGGGCAGGTTCAGCAGCGTGATCGCGTCATTCACCGCCTCGGCCTGCTCGGCCGTCGGCGGGGTGAAGGGCGCGACCGGCGCTGGGGCTGGCGCAGCCGCGGCCACCTGCGCACGCTGCACCTGCAGCGCGGCGTTCTGCCGCCATGCGCGGTGCGCCGCGACGCTGGTGACCAGGGCAAGGGCCAGCAGCGCGATAACAGCGAGCGGGCCGGGCCGCAGTCGCGCGGCAGGGGCGAAGTCGATGCGCACGCGGCTCATACGACACCTTCCGCGGCGAAGGGCATCGTGCGCCCGCTGGCGACGACGGGGCTGCCGTCGTCGAGCCAGGGCGGCGGCGCCTCGGCGCCGAACAGCCACACCGGCGTGCCGGTCGCGTGATCGGCTTGCCGTGCCGCTTCGCGGCTGAGGGCGGCGCCGAGTCCGCCCGCGTCGCGGCGCGTTGAACGCACGGCGACACAGTGTTGCTGGTGGAACAGGCCCATCGTCAGCGTGTCGCCGTCGCTGCTGGCGAGCCAGTGCGGCTTGCGCGCGTCGCCGACCGGCTGACGGCTGCACCACACCCACAGCGGCTGCAGGCGGTGCAGACGGCGGCGGGCGTCGGCAAGGCCGGCGCGGATCGCGTCGGCGGTGTCGCGGCGCAGCGCGCAGACGAGGTCGCTGTCGCCGAGCAGCGCACCGTCGCGCTGCAGCAGCCAGTCCGCCGGGTCATCGCCGAAGGCGCTCGCGAAACGCGCGGCGATGCTGGCGTCCAGTTCGGCGCGGCCCTGTATGCCGGCCGCGCGCGGCAAAACCAGGTAGCGGCAATGCGCGTCGCTGACCACCACTTCGATACCGCGCCAGCGCGTCGCGGTGCCGGCGAGTTCGGCGCAGGCACGGCGCAGGCCGGCTGCCGCGTCGAAGTCGCGGCGCTGCGGCACGCCGAGCGGGCTCGCCAGCGCGGCCTGCGTGCGGCCGACCCAGAGCTGAGGACGAGCGGGAATGAGCGGGCGGGTCATGCGCTGTCCTGCAGGGTCACGCGCAGCACTTCCTGCAGCGTGGTGTCGCCGCGCAGGGCGAGGTTCAATGCGGCGTCGCGCAGGCTGCGGGTGCCGCCACGGGCGGCGGCAGCCTTCACGGTAGTGATGGATTCGCGCGCGAGGATCGCTTCGCGCAGCGGGTCGGTCAGCGTGAGGATCTCGGCGATCGCATGGCGGCCGCGATAACCGGTGCCGCGGCAATCGCCACAGCCGCGCCCGCGCAGGAAGCGGTGGTCGCGGTGCGCGTCGGGCGCGAAGCCGAGCAGCGCGCGTTCCGCCTCGTCCGGCACATACTCGACCGCGCAATGCCGGCACACCGCACGCAGCAGCCGTTGCGCCCAGATGCCGTTGAGCGCCGACACCAGTGCATGCGGATCGACCCCCATGTGGGCGAAGCGCGAAAACACGTCGAACACGTTGTTGGCGTGCACGGTCGAGAGCACCAGGTGGCCGGTGAGCGCGGACTGCACCGCGATCTCGGCGGTCTCGGCGTCGCGGATCTCGCCGACCATGATGGTGTCCGGGTCGTGGCGCAGGATCGAGCGCAGGCCGCGTGCGAAGCTGAGGCCCTTCTTCTCGTTCACCGGAATCTGCAGCACGCCGGGCAATTCGTATTCGACCGGGTCTTCGATCGTGACGATCTTTTCGCGCCCGGTACGGGTTTCGGAGATCGCGGCGTACAGCGTGGTGGTCTTGCCGCTGCCGGTGGGTCCGGTGACCAGCAACATGCCGTAGGGCAGCGCCGAGAGGCGGCGGATGCGCGCGAGCGAATCGGTATCGAAGCCGAGCAGATCGAGCGTGAGGGCCTGCCCTTCGGGCACCAGCTGGCGTTTGTCGAGAATCCGCAGCACCGCGTCTTCGCCGTGGATGCTGGGCATCACCGAGACGCGCAGGTCGGTGGTGCGACCGCCGGTCGACACGCGGAAGCGGCCATCCTGCGGCAGGCGGCGTTCGGCGATGTCGAGTTCGGCGAGCACCTTGATGCGTGAGATCGCCTGCTCGGCCAGCGTGCGGCCGGCGATGCGGGTGGCGACATCGAGCACGCCGTCGATGCGGTACTTCACTTCCATGCCGGCGGGGCCGCATTCGAAATGGATGTCGCTGGCGCCGGCACGCAGCGCGTCGTACAGCGTGGAGTTCACCAGCCGCACGACCGGCGAGCCGTCTTCACTGATCGACACCAGCGAAAGCTCTTCGCCGCGCGTGTCGTGTTCGCCGCTGCCGTCTTGCTGTGCGCCGCTGTCGAGTGCGCGTGCCGCGGCTTCCGCGGCGCCAAGCAGTGCGCGCAGATCCGCTACCGCCGCAACGGCGAAGCGCACCGGTTGGCGGTAGCGCGCTTCGATCCAGTTGAGCAAGGCGGTGTCGTAGGGGTCGCCGATGACCACCTGGGCGACGCCATCCAGATGCACTTCGACGCAGCCGCGGGCGAGCGCGCGCGAGAGCGGGATCGTCGTCCAGTCCGCCACCGCAGCGAGCAACTGGTCGCTGTCGAGGTAGGGCAGGTGCAGCGACTCGGCGACGCAGCGGGCGGTGTCGCGGGCGTCGAGCGCGAGCTGTTCCGCCAGCACTTCGAGCAGCGCCTGGCCGCGGCTTGCGGCCAGCTCGCGGGCGTTGCGCAGGCTCGCTGCGGTGAGCAGCGGCAGGGGCGGGCGCGCGTTCATTGCAGGCTCCCGGCAAGGTCGAAGATCGGCAGGTAGAGCAGCACCACGATGACGCCGACAGTGATGCCGATCGCGGCCATCAGCAGCGGTTCGAAGAGGCGCGAGAAGCGGTCGATCCAGCGGCCGAGTTCGGCGTCGTGGTGGCGCGCGGCGCGGATGAACATCTCGCCCAGTCGCCCGCTGCGTTCGCCGGCACGCAGCAGGCGCAGCGCCACCGGCGTCACCAGTTCGGCCGCGCCGAGCGCATCGGTGACCGCTTCGCCGCGCCGCAGGCCGCCGCCGACGGTGCGCAGGCGCGGCAGCATCGCGGGGGTCGCGACGCCTTCGGCGAGCGTGAGTGCCTGCAGGGCAGGTAGCCCCCCGTTGAGCAGCGTGCCGAGCGCGAGGTAGAGCTGCGCGATGCGGAAGAGTTCGACATGCGGCCCGAGCCAGGGCAGGCGGCGCAGCGCGCTCTCGACCCGCCCCTGTTGCCAGGCACTGCGCAGGGCGAGGCCACCGCCGACCAGCAGCACCGCGAGGCCGAGCCCCACCGCGCCCGCGTTGGCGGCGACGAAGCTGCCGAGATCGAGCATCTGCTGCGAGAGCCAGGGCAGCTTGTGCGCGCTGCCGCGATACACGGTGGCGAACTTGGGCACCACATAGCCAAGCAGGAACAGGCTCACCGCACCGCCGACGCCGGCCAGCACCGCCGGGTAGATCAGCGCGCCGCCGATGCGTTGCTTGAGTGCATCGAAGCGGTTGCGGTATTCGAGGTAGCGGGCCAGCGCGTCCTGCAGGTGGCTGGTGCGTTCTGCGGCGCGGACGAGGCCGATGAACAGCGGCGGGAAGTCTTCGTCGGCCGCGGCGAGGGCCTGCGAGAAGGATTGCCCTTCGCGCAGCCGTGCCAGCAGTGCGCGGGTGACGCGCTGCGATTCGCCGGCGCCGCCGCGGGCATCGAGCGCTTCAATGGCTTCGGCCAGTTCGAGGCCGGCGTCGAGCAATTCGATCAGCTCTTGCGCGAACAGCGCGATGTCGAAGCGGCTGCCGCGCTTCTTTGCCGCGCGGCTGACCGAGAGCGCGGTCATCTGCCGTGCGGCGACGAGCCGGCGTGCCTCGCCTTCGTCGAGGGCGTCGACGACCAGGGTCTCAACCTGTTCGGCGCTCAGGGCGCGGACTTCGAAACGCATGCTGCGTGTTGCTCAGGGCGCGACGATGTCGGCGTCTTCACCGCTGCCGCCCGGCGCGCCATCGCGACCGAGCGAGAGGATCTCGTACTCGCCGCGGCTGCCCGGTTTGCGGTACTGGTAGGGGTTGCCCCAGGGGTCGCTGGGGATGTCCTTGAGCAGGTAGGGGCCATTCCAGCGCTTGGCGTCGGCGGGGGCGCGCAACAGCGCCTGCAGCCCGATCGCCGCGTCCGGGTAGGTGCCGACATCGAGCCGGTAGGCGTCGAGCGCGCGCGAGAAGGCCTCGATCTGCGCCTTGGCGGTGGTGACCTCGGACTTGGCGACATGGCCGAAGACGCGCGGGCCGACCAGTGCGGCGAGCATGCCGATGATGGCGACCACGACGAGCAGTTCGAGCAGGGTGAAACCAGCCGCAAGGCGGCGACGGGCGGGGGGATGAATCGCAATCTTCTTCATGCTGCTGTGCTTCCGGTGAGCCGTTTGCGCAACAGGCCGATACCCGCTGCGCAAACGGCACCGCCTCTTGCGGGGCGGTGCCGCGCCGGGCCGCTCGCGCGGCCCGGGTGATGCATCAGAACTTGAAGTTGCCGTCGCTCTGACTGATCGTGCCACTGCAGCTGGCCGGCGTGGTGAATTCGCGGTTGCCAGACGTGGTCGTCTGGTTGCTTTCCCACACGGCGGTCGAGCCGTTCCACTTCACATACTTGTACTGGATCGCGGTACCCGCCGGAACGGTGACCGTTCCGCTCCACGGCACGTTGGCGCCGGAGCCCTGGATCGTCAGCGCGAAGCCTGATCCGGGTGCCCAGTTGCCGAGCGTGGTCTGGTTGCCGACGACGTACAGGTTCTGCCCGACTACCGTGGCGGCATTGGCGATCGTGAAGGTCACCTGGCAGCCCGGCGCCGGCGTGGTCACCGACAGCGCCGTGCTGGCCGCCGAGGTGTTGCCGACCGCGTCGTACGCCTTCACCGTGTAGCTGTAGGTGGTGCTGGCCGCGACGGTGGTGTCGGTGTAGCTGGTTCCGGCGACCGTGCCGATCTTGGTGCCGTTGCGCCAGATCTCATAGCCGGTCACGCCGACATCGTCGGTCGAGGCGGTCCAGGAGAGCGAGACGCTGCTGGCGGTGGCGGCGGTCTTGGTCAAGGCGGTGGGAACCGTCGGTGCCGTGACGTCGCCCCCGGTGCAGGGGTTGGTCTTGGTCACCACCCCGGCGTTGATTGCCGAGATGCCGCTGGTCAGCTGGTAGTTGTTGCCACCGTTGTTGTCCCAGGTGCCCGAGCCGTTGTTGAAGACTGCCTGCAGGGTCGTTGCTGCACCCAGCGAAACGGTCTGCATCTTCCAGCCGGTACAAGCGGGGTCCATCGGCACGCCGGGCACCGCCGTCCAGCTGCCACCCGTTGGGGCGTAGTGGATGTTGGTGGTGGTCCAGCCGGTCGGGATCTTGTGATAGACCGTCGCGGTGTTGCCGCCCGAGGTGGTGACGTTGAGCGCAGTGCTCGCCGCCGAGGTGTTGCCCACCGCATCCTGCGCCTTCACCGTGTAGCTGTAGGTGGTGCCTGCAGCCAGCCCGGAGTCGGTGTAGCTGGTCGCCGCGGTGCTGGCGATCTGCGTGCCGTTGCGGAAGACCAGATAGGTCGCGACGCCGACGTTGTCGGTCGAGGCGGTCCAGCTGATCGTGGCGCCGGTGGTGGTGACGCTGGATGAACCGAGACCGGCCGGCACGGTCGGTGCCTGGGTGTCGGTCGGGGCCGGCGTGGTGACGCTGACGCTGGCGCTCACCGCCGATACGTTGCCGGCCGCGTCGTAGGCCTTCACCGTGTAGGTGTAGGCGGTCGAAGCAGTCAGGCCGTTGTCGGTGAAGGTGGTGCCGGTGGTGACGTTGCCGACCTGGACGCCGCCGCGATACACGTAGTAGCCCAGCACGCCGACGTTGTCGGTCGAAGCTGCCCAGCTCACGCTCGCGCTGTTCGCGTCAATCGCCTTGCCGGTAACGCCGCTCGGCACGCTCGGCGCGGTGGTGTCGGCCACGCAGGGGCTGGTACCGCTGGTGACGGCGCCGTTCTCGACGACCTGGATCCCGGTACCCAGCGCGTAGTTCTTGCCGCCGTTGTTGTCCCAGGTGCCGGAGCCGTTGTTGAAGGTCGCCGCGAGGCCGGTCGCCGAACCGAGGTTGGCGGTGTACATCTTCCAGCCGGTGCAAGCCGCGCTCATCGGCACGCCGGGCACAGCGGTCCACGATCCGCCGGTGGGCGAGTAGTGGATGTTCACCGCGGTCCAGGTGCTGGCGGGCTTGTAGTACACCGTGGCGACGTTGCCGGCCAGCGTGGTGGCGCTGGTGGCGGTGCTCGCCGCGCCGGTGTTGCCGGCCGCGTCCTGCGCCTTGACTGTGTAGGTGTAGGTGGTGGAGGGCTGCAGGGCGGTGTCGGTGTAGCTGGTGCCGGTGACCGTGGCGACCTGCACGCCGTTACGCAGCACGATGTACTGCGCGACGCCGTAGTTGTCGGTGGCGGCGGCCCAGCTCAGTGCGACCGAGCTCGAGGTGATGCCCGAGGCCACCGGCGTGCCGGGCGCGCCCGGTGCGACAGTGTCCGGCGCCTGCGTGGTGACCGACAGCGTGCCGCTCTTGCCCGACTGGTTACCCGCCGCGTCCACGGCGAGCACCTGGTAGGTGTAGGCCGTCGAGGCGGTGAGACCGGTGTCGGTATAGGTCGGCGTGGCGCTGGTGGCGACCATCGTGCCGTTGCGGAAGACCTGGTAACCGGTCACCGCGACGTTGTCGGTCGAGGCGGCCCAGCTCAGTGTCACGCTGCGGTCGGTGGTCGTGGTGGCGGTCGGCGTGCCCGGCACGGTCGGCGCGGTGGTATCGACGACCAGGAAGGGGTACACCCCTTGCACGGTGCCGTTGATGTCTTCCACATAGCCCGAGCCGGTGGCGCTGGCGGTGTAGGTGCCGGCGCCGACGTAGACCTGCTGGATTTCCGACTTGGTGACATTGCCCTTGGTGTCGGTCATCTCGACGTAGTAGTCGAGCAACTGGTCGCGGTAGTCGGAGATGTAGCTGTAGTACAGGTTGCCGATCTCCTGCGCGGGCAGTACGGCGAGCGTGTCCTGGGTGGTCTTGATCCAGGGCACGCCGTTCATCGCCGGCTTGAGGTCGCGCATCTGCATCGGATACGCCTTCCACGCGCTGACGCTGGACGGCGTGATCGACAGCCCGGCCTTGCCCACCATGGCGGCGGGGTCATAGACCTTGTAGGTGTCGTCGCTCGCATCGATCGTCTTGGTGGCGTGGGTGCGCACCATCACCTTGGCACTGGCGATGCCGGAGACATCGTAGCCGTAGGTGTAGATCGCGAAATCCTTGCTGTAGTGCTGGACCGTCCAGCCCTCGGCCTTGGAGCCATTCACCGAGCCGGGGTTGTACGGATAGCGCTGCGGCCACCACACCGACGGACCGGTCTTGTCGTTGGCGATGTTCGCTGTGACGTAGGGCTTGGAGAAGGCGAGCGAGTTGTTCATCGCCAGCGTTGGCTTGACGCTGTCGTCCTTGTTCTCGTCGTAGTAGCCGAAGCCCGAATCCATGGCCGGCAGCAGGAAGTACCACGCGAGTTCCGCAGGGTTGGCGCCGCCTGCGTAGTCCTTGCTGGCATCACCCTTGACCGGGTAGGACAGCATCCACGGGTTGAGCTGGTTGCCCGGGTAGGTGATCTGGTTGTCCAGCGCGGTGCTCGGCGACCAGTAGGTCGGGTGCGCATCCAGCCAGATCTGCTCGGCGGTCTTGGCGTAGTTCTGTGCGGCCTGCAGCAGCGCGAAGTTGCGCTCCAGGTAGTGCCAGCCGTATTCCAGCGACACCGTGGCGCCTTCGGCAACGCCCTTGAGGTTCTTCTTCGGCGCGAGGTTCATGCCGGTCGCCGTGTTGAAGGCGGAGAACTGACCGCTCCAGATCAGCATCGGCAGATGCCAGTGATACCAGGTCGGGTCGGAAGAGGAGTCCCGTGTGTCGACCCACGAACCGTCCTGCACGTGTTGTACGTCGGTGCTGGGGATCGGGAACTTCTTCAGATATTCGTCGATGCCGAGGCAGTAGCCGTTGCCAGCACAAGTGGCGCTGTAGCCGGCGCGCCACGTGTCGAGCGAGCCGGCGCGGCCGCCAGAGTTGTCGCCGTCGTGCGCGACCACGAAGAACTGCCGCGGTTCGATCGACGCATAGGGGACGTCTTCATCCACGGTGGTGGAGCCGTCCCAGCCTTCGAGCCAGGAACCGTTCTGGCTCACCGGGATGCCGGCGATCTGCGAAACCGCGCCGGTGGCCGGATCGACATGGCGCACATAGTGCGGCGTCGAGGCGAAGGGGAACTTGTTGATGATGTTCTGCTGCTCGTGCGCCATGCCGTTGGCGACCCAGGCCCCCACCGACGAGGTGTTGCGCAGGTCGGCGCGGTTCGGCGGCGAGATCAGCGTGTCGCCGGTCGCGTCATAGGTCGCGAAGGGATAGTCCTTCAGCGTGCGCGAGAAGTGGTTGTTGCCCATCACCGACCATTGCACACCCAGCTTGGCGAGCACCGGAATCAGGCGCTCCGAGAAGCCCAGCTCGGTCGGGAAGAAACCCTTCGACGAGACGAAGCTGCTGCCGAGGAAGTAGGACTGCGCCAGTGTGGCGTTCTGGTAGATCAGGTCCTTGAGGAAGTAGTCCGATCCGACCAGCGGCCCCATCGAGTGGTGGCCAGTGAAGTGGATCGTGTCGAGCGTGCGGTAGCCGTTGGTGGTCTTCAGGCTGTTGAAGCTGTTGGTCCACGACGTGCCCCAGCTCGGGTTCGTGTAGCCCGGCACGTTCTGCAGGTTCTCGAGGCTGTTGACGTTGTTGATGACCGCGCCGGACATTGTGACGTGCACTTGGCCAGCACCGCCGGCAAAGCTCTGCAGCTCGCTCGCGACCGTCTGCGGCCACCACTGGTAGGCACCGGTCTTGGCGTCAGGTGTGTAGTACGAGACCAGATCGTCGTGCGGCATGATGCCACCGCCGGCCGAGGCGGGCAGGTAGTAGCTGTAGCCGGCCGGGGGGCTGTTCTTCAGGTTGATGACCTGGCCGTCGTACATGTAGCGGACCGGCGAACCCACTGCGGTCGCGTTGTACGTCGCATTCACATCGACGCCATAGAACGGCCAGAAATTCGGCATGTGGTTGTGATACACGTGCGCGGCGGGGATGCCTGCCTCCACCTGCGCCACGGGCATGCTGCCGGCGAACACGGCCGCCAGACAGAACGCGATGGGCTTCATGCGAAAACGCATGTTTGTCTCCTTCAGAACCTGCTGTTGTTTTGGGCCTGCTCCGCTGTTGCGACGGGTGCTGCCCCGGTCCGCTACGGCGGCCGGCGAGTGTGGTTGAAGGGCCTTGCGGGGGGCGCATCGCGATGCCGGAGCAGGTGGCATGTCGTCGATGCGTGCAAGGCGTCAGCAAGCTGCCCGGTCTGCGGGCAAGCCACGCAGACCTGGAAACCGCTGGGGCCGTAGGCCTAGCGCAGGTGTCGACGCAATCGTGCGGAGATCCCGGCGGGTGGCCGGAGAAGACGACAGGGCGCCCGGTGGGGCGAAGAATCAAGCGCTGCGCGCGCGCACTTCAGCTGCATGGCGGAACTCCACGGAACTTGCCTGGACCGTTTCTGGAGAAGCCTCACCACGACGCGCTTGCCACCCGGGAGGGTGACACGTGGTTCCGGAACGGAGGTGCGGGCGCCTTGCACGACGCCTCATTGATTGAGGCGGGAGTAGATCAATAAATTTATTGGATTACAAGTTTTCTTTATGACGCAGCGCGGCGTTTCATTTCCGCGTAAAACCCCTGAATGCGCGCAAAATCGGCGTCAACGCAGCATTTGCGCGGCGCGGCAATATGACCATGGTATTCGCCGAAATCGAGCGGGTGTGATCCAGATCAAGGGCGCCGATTGTGCTCACGGAACTTCAGCGGCTCACGCGATGCGTGCCGCCGCTCGACAACAGACGCACCTTGTCGCCGATGCGGAAATCGTCCTGCGGCGAGGCCTCCTGCACCACCGCGATGGTGTCGCCGCGCGCCATCTTCAGCGTGATCTCGACGCCCTGCTTGCGGGTGGCGGACTCTTCGATCGCCGATCCGGCCACGCCGCCGGCAACCGCGCCCACCACCGCGGCGATGTCCGAGCCCTTGCCGGCACCGACGGTGCTGCCCGCGATGCCGCCGATCGCGGCGCCGGCGATGGCGCCGATCGGCGACTTGGTGCCTTCCAGCACCACCGGTCGCAGCGCGACGATCTCACCGTATTCGACGGTCTGGATCCGGCGCGCTTCGTCGCGCGAATAGCTGTCGCCCGACAGCGTGGACATGCAGCCGCCAAGCGCCACGCAGAGTGCGGCAGCCGCGGGGAAAAAGAATGCTTTCATCGAAACTCTCCTGATCCGGCCGTGCGTCATGCGGCGCCTCAGCCCGCCTGTCCGTGATGGTACCTGCGGCTACAACGCCGCAGGGGGCGGACACGCTGACCCGCGGCGCCGGCGCGCGCGGACCTCAGGCGGCTTTCAGGCTCAGCGAGGCGTGGACGGTGGCGAGCCGTTCGGCAAAGGCGGGCGTCAGCTCGGGCATCGGCACGAAGCCCGGCAGTGCGGCCACACGCGCCAGCCAGTCGCGCACGCGCGGGAAGGGGGTCAGATCGATCAGCCCATGGTGCGCGACCGACAGGTAGGGAAAGACCGCAATGTCGGCGATCGTCGGTTCGTCGCCGACCAGCCACTCGCCCAGTGCAAGGGTGCGCGACATCGCCTGCAGCAGGCGGGTGCTGCGGTTGCGCACCTCGTCCGACGGTGCCTCGCCGCGAAAGATCACCGCCACCCGCGCGGCGGCCGGGCCGAACTGCACTTCGCCCGCGGTTGCGGCGAGCCAGCGCACGACCTTGGCGAGCCCTTCCGGGTCGAGCGGCAGCCAGTGCTCGGCGCCATAGCGCCGGGCGAGATAGACTAGGATCGCCTGTGAATCCGAGAAGGTCTTGTCACCGTCCGAGAGCACCGGCACCTGGCCGAAGGGGTTCAGCGCCAGCATTTCCTCGGTCTTGTGCTCGCCCTGCGCGAGGTTCAGTTCGCGCGTCTCGTAGGGCAGGCCGAGCAGGTTCAGGAACAGGCGGACCTTGTGGCAGTTGCCGGATTGCGCGTAGGTGTAGAAGGTGATCATGGCGGGGCCTCCATGGACTGAGGGGCGCAGCATGCGCCGCGGATTGTTGAGCGCGTGTGACAGCAGCCGTAGTGCGGGTCTGCGGCTGGCGGCAGGCCAATAGGGGAGGCGCGCATCATCGATCCATTTGCTCGGCGAATAAATGGCGCTTGACGGAATGGATTGTTTTGCAATCCGGATCAATAATCCGGCCATGGACAAGCTGCGCGAGATGGAAGCTTTCGTACGCATCGTCGAGGCCGGTAGCCTGACCGCGGCCGCCGACGCAATGGCGCTGTCGGCACCTTCGATGGTGCGCCTGCTTGCCGGGCTGGAGCAGCGGGTCGGCGTGCGCTTGCTCAACCGCACCACGCGCCGCCTCGCGCTGACCGCCGAGGGGCGGGATTTCCACCTGCGCTGCCAGCGCATCCTGGCCGAGATTGGCGAGGCAGAAGCGGCGCTCGGGCAACCGGGCGGTCGCGCCCGCGGCCCTTTGCGGGTGACGGCGCCGGCGCTTTTCGGGCGCATGCACCTGATGCCGCTGGCGGCCACCTTCACGCTGCAGCATCCCGAAGTGAACATCGAAGCCTTGCTGTTCGACCGGGTGGTGGACATGGTCGAGGAAGGCGTCGATCTGGGCGTGCGCATCGCGCACCTGCCCGATTCCAGCCTGATCGCCCATCCGGTGGGCGAAGTGCGGCGCCTGTGGTGCGCCAGCCCGGGCTACCTCGCCCGCGCCGGTGAACCCCGCCACCCGGCCGAGCTCGCACGCCACGCCTGCCTGCGCTTCACCGTGGTTACGCCGCGCGCCGAATGGCAGTACCTGGACAACGGTATCCGCAGTGAAGTGCTCGTCAGTGGCCCGCTGTCGAGCAACCAGGCCGGCCCCTTGATCGACGCCTGCGTCGATGGCGTCGGGATCGGCATGTTCCTGTCGTATCAGGTTGCCACGCTGATCGCCGAAGGCCGCCTGAAGCCTATCCTCACCGCGTTCTGCCTGCCGCCGGTGCCGGTGAATGTGGTGTATCCGCAGGCGCGCCTGCTGCCGGTACGCACACGCCTGTTCGTCGAATGGTTGCGCGCGGCGCTGCCGGCGCGGATCGGCGCGGCGCCTGCCGGCTGAGCGCGCGCCGGCCTGCCGGGCTCAGTGCTGCAGCCAGAGCCCCAGCGGTGCGGCGGCGGCGAGTATCCACAGCGGGTTGAAACGCGCGCGCCAGTAGATCGCTGCCGCCCCCACCGCGAGCGCCCAGCCGCGCCAGTCCGACGAGGCGGTCTCGGCGACACGCCAGCCGCTGCCGAGTACCAGGCCGATCGTGACCGGCGCGAGGCCGCGCTCGATGACCCGACGCAGCGGCGCGTCGCGAAAGCGATCCCACACCCGGCCCACCGCGAATGCGAGCGCCGACGACGGGCCGCAGATGCCGAGCGTCGCCACCAGCGCGCCGGGCAGTCCGCCGAGCTTCCAGCCGACCAGCGTCACCACCAGCACGTTCGGGCCCGGCGCGGCGGCGGCGATGGCGAACAGGGTTGCGAACTCGGGGCCGCTCAGCCAGTGCTGCAGTTCGACGGTTTGCCGGTGCAGTTCCGGCACGATCGCGTTGGCGCCGCCCACCGCGACCAGCGACAGCGTCGCACAGCGCAGGAAGAGTTCGGTCAGCGTCGGCGCGCTTGCGGCACTCATCGGCGCGCCTGCCGCGCATCGAGCCATGCGAGCGCAACGCTGCACGGCGCCGCGACCGCAAGTACCTGCAACAGCGGCCACCGTAGCCAGGCGATCGCGACAAAGGTGGCGGCGCCCACCACGGCCGGCCACCAGCGGCGATCGAGCTTGCGTGCCAGCTTCGCGCCGGTGGCGAGGATCAGGCCGGCGGCGGCCGCGGCCACCGCGGCGAGCATCTGCTGCAACCACACCTGTGCGGCGAAGTGGCGCCAGGTTTCAGCCAGCAACAGCACGACCAGCAGCGAGGGCAGCAACAGGCCGGCGGCCGCCGACAGTGCGCCGCGCCAGCCGGCGCAGCGCGCGCCAAAGACCACCGAGAGGTTCACGGTGTTGGGCCCGGGCAGCAGTTGGCCCAGCGACAGCAGTTCGGTGAAACCGGCCTCATCGAGCCAGCGACGTTCCTCGACCAGCATGCGGCGCGCCCAGGGCAGCACGCCGCCGAAACCGCGGATGCCAACGGTGAAGAAGGCGAGGAACAGCGCGAGGCAGGTCGGGCGAGGGGCGTCGGGCGGCGATGTCATGGTGCGCGTCGTGAAGGTGAGGCCCGCCACCGCAGGCGCCGCGCGCCGGGTGCGGGGGCCTCATCCTGCCCGGATGCTGCTGTTCTGGCTACCGCCGCAGGCGCGGCGGGCGTTGCTCGCGGCGCCGTCAGACGGTGTCGGCCTGGCGGGTGCCCGCCTCGGCCTGGGCCGCCAGAATCGCGACCGCGGCGCGCTGCCCTTGCTGCAGCGCGCGCCCCATCGCGGTGAAGCCGCGATTGTCCTTGAGCGTGGCGTCGGCGCCGGCGCGCAGCAGGCGCTGCACGATCGCTTCGCGGCCGTACATTGCCGCCTCGTGCAGCGGCGTCCAGCCGTTCGCGCACTGCGCATTCACGTTCGCGCCGGCGGCGAGCAGCAGGGCGACCACGCCGTCGTAGCCGTTGCGGGCCGCCCAGTTGAGTGGCGTGGAGCCATACACATTGCGTGCATTGAGGTCGGCGCCGGCCTCGAGCAGCACTTCGACCAGCAGGGTGTGGCCATCGCCGGCGGCCCAGAACAAGGGCGTGCTGCCTTCGCAGTCGCGTGCATCCGGCGTGGCGCCGGCGGCGAGCAGGCGTTGCGCGATCCCCAGGTCGCCGTGGCAGGCTGCGGTATGCAGCGCGCGGCGGCCGAAGCGGTCGGCCAGTTCCACCCCGGCACCGGCCTCGATCAGCACTGCCACGCTGTCTTCGCGGCTGGCCTGCGCGGCCAGATGCAGCGCGCTCTGGCGGAACTCGTCGAGGGCATCGACCGCCGCGCCATCATCGAGAAGATGACGGACCTCGATTGCCGTGCCGCGCTCGGCAGCTTTGTGCAAGGTGTTCATGGTTGTCTCTGTGGGCAGCTTTTATGGGTATTGCCGGCGGGTCGCGGCTGCCGCGATCCCGCCCGAACGCCATTACCCGCCCTCTGCGCCGCCTTGTCCTTGTCTTGCCGCAAATACCGTTTGCGGGCATTGGTGGCAGCCGACGCACGGCAAGAAAAAGCCCGGCGCTTGGCCGGGCTCTTCTTGACGCTGCATCCGGCCTGCGCCGGTGTGGCTTACTTCTCGACGAAGGCGTGCTCGATGACGTAGTCGCCCGGCTCGCCGATGCGCTTGGACATCTTGAAGCCGCGGCGGTCGAGCAGCTCGCGCGAATCCTTCAGCATCGCCGAACTGCCGCAGATCATCACGCGGTCGACCGCCGGGTCGAGCGGGGGCAGGCCGATGTCCGCGAACAGCTTGCCGGACTCGATCAGGTCGGTCAGGCGGCCCTGGTTGCGGAACGGCTCGCGGGTCACCGTCGGGTAGTAGATCAGCTTCTCGCGCACCGCCTCGCCGAGGAATTCGTGCTGCGGCAGCTCGTGCTCGATGTAGTGCTGGTAGGCCAGCTCCGACACCGTGCGCACGCCGTGGATCAGCACAATCTTCTCGTACTTGTCGTAGACGTCCAGATCGCGGATCACGCTCATGAAGGGCGCGAGGCCGGTACCGGTCGAGAACAGGTAGAGGTGCTTGCCTGGCAGCAGGTCGTGCAGCACCAGCGTGCCGGTCGGCTTGCGCGACACCAGCACGTCGTCGCCGGGCTGGATCTGCTGCAGGCGCGAGGTCAGCGGGCCGTTCGGCACCTTGATGCTGAAGAACTCGAGGGTTTCCTCGTAGTTGGCGCTGGCGATCGAGTAGGCGCGCGTCAGCGGACGGCCCTCGACTTCGAGGCCCATCATCACGAACTGCCCGTTCTCGTAGCGCAGCGCGCGGTCGCGCGTGGTGGTGAAGGAGAACAGCGTGTCGTTCCAGTGATGCACGCTGAGGACTTTTTCGGTGATGTAGGCCGCCATGGTCGCAACGGGGGTGAATAATCGAAGGCCCGCATTGTACGGGTGCGGTGCAGCAAACCTAGGGCCGCGGCGGCATAAGATGCGACAAAATAGTAATAAAAGAAGCCCGCATTAGCGGTGTGGGTAATATAGAAGCCCTTGGGACGGAGGCGTTATGACTGAAGATCGCTTCGCAGCAACCCCGCAGCCGCCTTACTGGGCGGTGATCTTCAGCAACCAGCGGGCGGATGGCGATGCCGGCTACGCCGACATGGCGGCCCGCATGGTCGAACTGGCCGCGCAGCAACCCGGCTTCCTCGGCATGGAAAGCACCCGCGACGCGTCTGGCTTCGGCATTACCGTGTCTTACTGGGCCAGCGAGGCCGCGATTGCGGCATGGAAGGCCAACGCCGAGCACCAGGAAGCGCGCCGCCTTGGCCGCAGCCAGTGGTACGCCGGGTTCGAGCTGCGGGTGGCGCGGGTCGAGCGCGCCTACCGCATGCGCAAGGGCTAGACCGCCGCGCGCTGCCCCCGCCTGACGTCGATGCGGTAGCCCTTCCAGCACGCCCAACCGGCGAAGGCGAGCAGGAATGAAACGAAGGCTAGCCCGGCGACGCTGGCCATCGCGATCGGCGCGATCACGCCGGCCACGATCGCATTCGACAGGCTCGCAAGGCAGGCCTGCAGCGACGAGGCCATGCCCAGCCGTGCCGGGAAGCGGTCGAGCACCAGCAAGGTCACGCAGGGCGCGAGCATCGACCAGCCGAAGCCGATCAGACCCACCGGCAGGATCGCGCTGAACACCGTCGCCGGCATCGCGTAGTGGTACAGCGTGTTGGCCAGCGACACCGCGAGCAGGATGCCGAAACCCCAACGCACCTGCTTTTCGCGCGAGATCTTCCCGGCCAGCCGGCCGCTCGCCCAGGCGCCGCCCATGATGCCGCTGATGCCCCAGCAGAACAGCCAGAAGAATTGCGTCGGCGCCAGATGCAGGTGGTGGCCGAGCAGCATCGGCGCCGACAGGATGAACACGAACATCGCGTTGAAGGGCACGCCGGCGGCCAGCGTCAGCAGCAGGAAGCGCTTGTCCGACACGACCTGCCAGTAGCCGCGCGACAGCGCGAGCGGCGTGAAGGGCTGCCGCCGCTCGGGTGGCAGGGTTTCCGGCAGCGTACGTGCCGCCAGCACCAGCACCGCGCTGGCGACCAACGCCAGGAACCAGAAGATCGAGCGCCAGCCGAACCAGTCGAAGAGCCAGCCGCCGATGATCGGCGCGATCGCCGGCGCGACGCCGAAGAACAGCGTGATCTGGCTCATCAGCTTCTGCGCATGCACCGCGGCGAACAGGTCGCGCACGATCGCACGCCCGACCACGATGCCGGCGCCGCAACTCATGCCCTGCAGCACGCGGCCGGCGATCAGCACGCCGACATGGCCGGCGGTGGCGCAGACCACGCTGGCGAGCGCGAACACCGCGAGCCCGACGAACACCACCGGGCGGCGGCCGAAGCTGTCGGACAGCGCGCCGTGGAACAGCATCATCACCGAGAAACCGAGCAGGTAGCCCGACAGCGTCTGCTGCAAGTGCACCGGCGTGGTCGCGAGCCCCTGCGCGATGCCCTCGAAAGCGGGCAGGTAGGTGTCGATCGCGAAGGGGCCGAGCGAGGCCAGCGTCGCGAGCAGGGCGGCGAGCAGCCAGACAGGGCGGGTCCAGGTGGCGGCGGGGTGGAAATCGGGGGCTTCAGGTTGGGTCATGCTACGGCCTTGAAACGCACTCGCCGGCGGATTGCGCCGGCGAGGCGGTGATGCGGAAAAAGGTGTGCGGTCGTATCAGGGGGCGATGCCTGCAAAGCTGGCGATGCTCTCGTTGCCATCGCGGTCCACCGCGATCACGCCAAACTGGTAGTCGTCTTTCGACACGCCCTTGAGTGTCACCGTGGTCTCGCGGCCCAGCTCGCGCTGCTGCTGCCAGGTCGCTGCGGTGGTTTCCCGCCATACAACGCGATAGCCGGCGAGGTCCTTCTCGCTGCCGGCTTCCCATCTGAGCACCGTATCGTTGCTGAGTTCCCGTGTGTCCATCACGACCCCGCGCGGCGCCGCCGGTGCGCGGGCGAGGCTGGCCAACGCGGCCGCATTGGCGCGTGCCACCTTGGCGACATAGGCGAAGTCGACATACTCGACGCGGTCGCCATAAGGGTGTGCGTGTTCCACCCGCAGATCCTGATGCTGGTGGCGGAAATCTTCCACCGGTTCGGTGAACCGTAGCGCCGGGAAGCCGCGTTCGAGGAAGGGCAGATGATCGCCGCCGCGCAGGAAGCGGTCGCGGCGCCCGACCAGGCGCACGGTGAAATCCGGCTGCCAGCGTTCGGCGGCGCGCTTCACCGCACGTGCGAACTGGTGCGTCGGGGTATCGTGCTCGCCGCCGATCAGCGCGATCTGCGTCAGCTGTTTGCGTGCAGCCACCGCAAAGGCGTCTTTGCCGGGCTGGTTGCGCTCTGCCGCCAGCAGCTGCTTGACCATTGGCGTGAGGCCATCGGCGAAGAGTCGCACTTCGCCGCCGCGGCGCACGCCATCGTCGCCGAGCGGGCTGCCGATGATGTCGTTGGTGATCATGCCCTCGATGCGGGTGCCGGCAGCGGCGGCATCGCGCGCGAAACGGTCGGCGCCGAGCAGTCCCTGCTCCTCGCCGGCCACGGCAAGAAAAACGAGGGTCGCGTCGGTCGGCAGATCCGCCACCGCGCAGGCCATCGCCATGACTGCCGCGGTGCCGGAGGCATCGTCATTCGCGCCGGGCGCATCGGAACGGGCATCCATCACGTCAGTCGCGCGCGAATCGTAGTGCCCGCTGACCACAAACACGCGTTCGCGCGCGGCCGGGTCGAGGCCGGGGAGCGTGGCGACTACGTTGACGATCTCGGTCGGCGCGTCGATGCGCCGGCCGGGGGCTTCGATGTGGCTGGCGAAGCGGATTTCCAGGCGGCCCTTGCGTGCGGCGTTGCATCGTTCCAGCTCGGTCTTGATCCAGCGCCGCGCGGCGCCGATGCCGCGCGTGTCGGAGCCGGTCTCGCTCATCGTATGGCGGGTGCCGAAGGCAGCCAGTGTGCGGACACGCGCTTCGATGTCGTCAGCGCGGATGCGCTCGAGTGCAGTGCGGATCGCGGCGTCGTCGGCGTGGGCAAGGCAGGGTGCCGCTGCGATCAGCAGGGCGGGGAACAGGCGTCGGGTCACGGTGCGTCTTCCTTGTGGGAAGCCGCAAGGATAAGCCGGATCGGTGCCGGATTCCTCAGTCGGCGCGCGGCGCCACACCGCACATGGCGACGAAGGCCTTTTCGAGCGAGACGCGCGGAAGGTTGCGGGTGATGAACACCAGGCGCGTGTCGTGATCGGCGTCCGGCCACTCGGGCAGCGTGCTTTCCGGATAGCGTTCGCGTTCGACCGCATGGATCACCGTCGGCTTGGGTTCGCCGGCAATGGCGACGAGCCCCTTCAGCCGCAGGATGCGCTCGCCCACCACCTGCTGCAGCAGGTCGATGGCGTCGAAGAAGGCATTCCGGTCGAAGGGCGCTGCAAAGCGCAACACATGCGTGGCGATCGCCGCGTCGTGGGGGCCTGCAAGCGGTGCGGCACGGCCAAACACGTCGCGCCTGCGTGCGACCTCGGCGGCGCGCGCGGCGCCGAGCCAGGCCAGCACCGCTTCGCCGCGCTGTGCCGGGTCGTACTGCGCCATGCCCTGCAACAGGCCGGGCGGGATCCCGTCGAGGCGGCTTTCAAAGCGCGCCGCGGCGGGGTTGAGCTGATCGAGTTGCTGCGCGGCGAGGTCGAGTTCTTCGGCGCTGGCGATATCGCACTTGGTCAGCACGACCCGATCGGCCATCGCGATCTGGCGCTGAGCCTCGGGGTGTTGCGCCAGTTGCCAGGCGGCGTGGCGCGGGTCGAGCGTGGCGACCACGCCGTCGAGCCGGAAGCGGTGCGCGAGCCACGGGTCGCGCATCAGCGTGTGGATCACCGGGGCCGGGTCAGCGAGGCCGGTGGTTTCCACCACCACCCGGTCGAGGCGCGCCAGCGCGCCCTGTTCGTGCCGCAGGCTGAGGTCGCGCAGCGCGCGCGCCAGATCGCCGCGCACCGTGCAGCACAGACAGCCCGATTCGAGCAGCACAACTTCTTCGTCGATGCGCTCGATCAGAAGATGGTCGAGTCCGATCTCGCCGACCTCGTTGATCAGCACCGCGCAGCCGGCCATCGCCGGATCACGCAGCAGACGGTTGAGGAGCGTCGTCTTGCCGCTGCCGAGGAAGCCGGTGAGCAGGGTGAGCGGAATCGTCGTCGTCATCGCGGTCATTCTACCCACTGCCTCGCGCGCCCCATGAAGCGGTTCAGACTCTGGCGCTGCGGCACGCCGTCTGGTTCAATCGCGCGTCCATCCGAGAGGGTTTTGCCGTGTTCCAACGCTTGTTCCTGATGCTCGTGCTGTTGAGCTGTACTGCCTGCGCCACCCAGGTCGCCCGCGATCCCTTGCAGGCCATGGAACCCGGCGGCGAGAAGCCGATTGCCTTTCAGAACCCCAACCTGACGCCCCAACAAGGCGGCCTGCTCATCGGCTCGCAACTGCTACACGCCGGCGACATCCTCCTTTCGGCCGCGCACGGCGTCACTTCCGCCGGCATCCGCCTGTTCACGCTTGCGCCAGTCAGTCATGCGGCGCTGTACATCGGTGATGACCAGGTCGCCGAGGCGGTGGGCGAGGGGGTGCGCGTGCGCTCGGTGCGCGAGGTGCTGGACGAGGAATCGGTGGTCGTCGCCTTCCGCCACCCTGCGGTGGACGCGAGCGCTGCGGCGAAGATGCGCAGCTTTGCCCAGGCGCAGGTCGGCCACCCGTACAACTTCGTCGGTGTGCTGATGCAGGCGCCGTTTTCCGTCGAGCGCCGCGTGTGCGAGCTGCCGACGCTGCCGGCGTCCTTGCGCGATGCGTGCATCACCGGGCTGGCGACGGTCCAGCTTGGCTTCGATCGCGGCGACGACAGCCGCTTCTTCTGCTCGCAGTTCGTGCTGGAGGCCTACCGCGAGGCCGGCGTACCGATCACCAAGGCGGATCCGACCTGGGTCTCGCCGGCCGACATCCTGCACATGCGCGAAGGCGATGTGTCGTCGATCCGGATCGAGCAGCCGCTCAGCTATGTCGGCCACCTGAAGCTGCCGGAAGCCCAGCCGGCCCCGGTTTTGCCACCCAACGGCGCCTGAGCGCGCGGGCAGCGGCGGCAGCAAAGCAAACGGGGCGCATCGGCGCCCCGTTCTTCTTGTTCGCCGCGCTTATTCCGTGGCGTCGACCAGCTGAAGTTCCACGCGCTGCGGCACCACCTGCCCCGGCGGGTTGTAGCGCCATTGCTTGATCGCATCGAGCACCGGCTGGCGCAATGAAGGACTGCTGACCTGCAGCACCTCGGCGTCCGCCACCGAGCCGTCGGCGGCGACGTTGAAGCGCACGGTTGCACTCTGGGCGCCGCGCAGCTTGCGTTTGACCGCCGGCGCGATGTCCGGCTCCACCATCGTCACGAGGGTGGGTTGCGGCGGCGGCGCCGCCACCACGGCCTCCGGCGCCGGTGCGGCCGGCTTGGCGACATCCACCGCCGGGGTTGCCACCGCGACCTGTGCGGGTTCGGCGGGCGCATCGGACGGCTTGCTGTCGCCGCCGGGTTTGGCGGACGCCGTTGCCGGGGCTGCAGCCTTGGGCTTGACGGTTGCCGCGGTCGCCGCCGCGGCGGGTGCCGGCGCAGGCGGCGGGCTGGCGGGTTTGGCTTCCTTCGCTGGCGCGGGTTTTTTCTCCTTCGAGGCGTCCATCTGCAGGATGAAACGCATCGGCCCTTCCGCCTGGCGGCGTGTGGCCTCGGAAACCTCGCTTTCGGACATGACTTGCGGCATGGCCTTGCTGCCGGTCTGCGCCAGCGCCGGCGCTTGCCAGACTGCGATCACAAACTGGGCGGTAATCAGCGCCGCGATCTTGTGTTTTCCAGATACGCGCTGACCGACATACCCCTCCCGACCTGCCCTGATGCTCTTCAATCGAACGACTCCCCAGTTCAAGAATCCGTTGGTCGCAGCGGGTCGCCGCGGCCAGCATCGCGCCGAACGGTCTTCGGCGCCAGATTTGAGAGAAGCAAAAAATACGCCGAATACGGCGCACCGAATTCCTGGCCCCCATTTCGGTTCTCCGCCCCGGATGCTGGCTCGCGTCCCCCCGGAGGCAAGCCAAGCATCAGCACATGGGCCGGAGAAGGCACGATGGCCGGTCTGGTCTCCCCTTGGCCATTGTCGCGTGCAAGGCGTCCCGCTTACAACTTGCGCTGCATCAAATCGCGAAAATTGCGATTCTGAGTTGCGCCCTGCACCACGGCCGTGCGTGTCGCCCAGCGCGGGTGCCGTGCCCTGCTTGATCCAGATGCTGGCTGCGCCGCGCGAAGTGGATCAACATGGACACCTCTGGATGCAAGGGTGCGGGGGCTGACATGGGTTTGTTCGATTGGCTGCGAAAGCGCGAAGAGGCGACACCCGGTGCCGAGGCGGTTGCGCCGCAACTGGTGCGCGAGGCGACCGACTACCTGGTGCGCCAGACCGACCCGCGCCTTGCGTTGTGCGCAAGGCACTATGAACGACTTGCGCCCGGCATCGAGGCGACCATCCGCCACATCGTCACAGGCGTTCGGAGCCTGCCCGAACCCTGCGACGCGCACCCCGAGCACTGGGCAAGTTCGCCTGAGCTGGCGGCCTTCTTTGTTTCCGCCGATGATCTGACGACCGCCTTCAGTCGCTCCGAGCCCCTGCAGCGGCTCTTCGACGACAACCCGGTGCTCGATGTCGCGTACGCCACACTGGCGACCACGCTGATCGAGCGCAAGGGCCTCGGTATGGCGATGGAAGGCGAGATCCTGCGGCGTGATGTGGTGCAGACCAGCGTCAGCTTCACCAACCCGCGGGTGCAACTGGTGGCCAGCGAGCCCGATGAGCTGCGGCGGGCGATTGCCTACCGCATGTTCGAGGAACTCGCGATGGTCGCGCTCGAACGCATCGAGGCACTGCGCAGTGAACGCAAACAGCTGTCGGACGACCGCGCGCTGTTGCAGACGCGCCTGCAGATGCTGCACGGGCATGGCACCGGTTTCGACGTACAGCATGTGGAAGATGCCGACGGCCTGCAAGCCAGGATGGAAGAGAACACCCGCGCACTGGCCGCGGCGGGCGCCGGCGTCGATGCGCTGGAGCGCGAGCTGGACGTCGTGATTGGCGTGCTGCAGTCGTCCGCGGATCTGGTGACGATTCATCAGCGCACGATGCGGCTGACGGCGATGAACCTGCTGGTCGAAGGCCAGAGCAGCGAAGCCGTGCGCGAGATCCGCTTTGGCTGCGCACATGCCGAGCGGATCCGCCCGCTCACCCGCGCGGTGCTGCTGGTGCGCTATCCGCGCAGCGGCATGCGCAAGGTGACGATGAGCTTCGCCGAAGCGAGCCGTCTGCCGATCTGAAATCGGCCGCCCTGCGCGGTCGCTTGCTTCAATCGGGGATGCTGCGATCGGCCAGGGTGCAGCGGTTCCGGCCGGCGCGCTTGGAGGCGTAAAGCGCGTCGTCGGCAGCGACCATCAGTTCCATCATCGTCGGATAGGCCGGGAAATGCGCGATGCCGGCACTGAAGGTGGATGCGAACATGCCCTGATCGGTCTGATGGAAGATGCCGCCGAAGCCCTTGCGCAGGGTTTCGACACGCTCAAGGGCATCTTCAGGCGTGCTGTCGAACAGCACAACCACGAATTCTTCGCCGCCATAGCGGCCGACCACGTCCGAGCGCCGCATGCGCTGGCGCAGGAAGCGCGCGAGCGCCTTGATCACCTTGTCGCCGGTGGTGTGGCCGTAGGTGTCGTTGACCTGCTTGAAGTGGTCGATGTCGAGGATCGCGTAGCTGACCGGCACGCCCTGGCGGTCGGCCAGCAGCAGGGTTTGCTGCAACAGCGTCTTGGTCTTCACATGATTGAACAGCCCGGTCAGGCTGTCTTCCACCATCAGGCGGCGCAGGCCGCGGTAGCGCTCGGCCTTGCTGACCACGGCGTTGACCAGCTGCGCGGCCGAGATCGGCTTGGTCAGGAAGTCGTCGCCGCCCTGGCGCATCGCTTCCTGCTGCACTTCCTCGCTGGTCTCGCTGGTCAGGTAGGCGATCGGAATCGATTCGAAGGCCTTGTTCTGGCGGATGATGCGCGCCACTTCCAGCCCGGTGCAGCCGTCCATGTGGAAGTCCAGCAGCAGCACGTCGGGCGCGAAATCCATCAGGGTTTCGAGGATGCGCGAAGGTTCGCGCAGACCGCGCATGTGGATGTTCGGAAACTGGCTGAGAATGCGCTCGACCGTGGCCAGCACGGTGGGTGAATCGTCCAGCGCGAGTACGCGGTAGGGCTCGTCTTTGGATTCGAAGGCCAGCGGGTCGACCGCATCCACCAGCGTATTCACGGTCAGCGGCGCGACAAAGAAGCCTTGCGCATCATGGCGCACCGCCTGCAGGCGAACCTTGAAGCTGCCCTCGGGCGAGAGCGCAAACCACTTCAGGTTGCAGCGGTTCAGTTCGGTCACGACGGCCGAAGTTTCCTCGTCGAGGGTGCCGTCGAGCTCGGCGACCACGGCCACCGCGCGGTTCATCACCGCATAGCGCACGCCATGACGGAACTGGGTGAACACCTTGAAGGTGTAGCCGTAGTGCACCATCTGCGCCAGCAGCTCGTGGTACGGCGCAATTTCCTTGGCCAGCAACACCACCAGCGGCAGCGTGTCGTCACCGGCGCTGCGTTCCGGCGCACGGGCACGCTGCGAAAGCGCCGCGCGCACCGCGGCGAAGACGCCCGGCAGTAACTGGTCGACGCGCGCCTTTTCGGCATCGCCGGGCTGGCGCAGCGCGGTCAGCAGGTCCACCAGCGGCGCGATCGCCGTTTCCACTTCATCGAGCTCGCCGTCGCGGGCAAGCGCAGCGAGCCGATCGCAGTGCGACGCGAAAACCGACCACCGCGCGTTGTCATGGCTGGCCTGCCAGACAGGGCGCCAGGATTGCACCAGGGCGTTCCAGGCAGAGTGAAGCTCGACGCGGTTGATCATCGGCGGTGAGGGGCAGTTGGCGGAAACAAGACGAATTTACGACAATCCGGGCCGAAGCTTTTGGCCTGGACGCGCATCATCGCATTAACGCCGCGGCGGCAACATCCTTGTGAGCGTGTCGTCGCGCTGGATGCGGTGATGCACCACGGCAGCGGCCACATGCGCCAGCACCAGCAGGATCATCGCGTTGCCCATCAGCTCGTGCAGCGATTCCAGCGTTTCATGCAGATCATCGTTCGGCGCGATCAGCGCGGGCAGCGACACGCCGAGCAGGGTCACCACGTCGCCATGCGCCTGGCGCATCGCGATGCCGCTCAGCGGCAGGGCCAGCAGCAGGGCATAGAAAACGAAGTGCATCGCGTGCGCGAGGCCGTTCTGCCAGGCGGGCGGCGGCGGCGTGATCGATGGCAGCACTTGGGTGAAGCGCCAGAAGAGGCGCGGCAGCGTCAGCACCAGCACGAGTGCGCCGGCCTGCATGTGCAGGATCGCGGTGAGCGAACGTGCACTGCTGCCTTTCTCGAAGAAGTCGTGCGATTCGATCAGCCCGATGGCGGCGACCACCAGCAAGGCCGACAACCAGTGCAAAGCCCGTGCGACCGGCCCGAATTGCCGTTCCGTGTTCCCCAGTGACATGCGCTTCCCCCCCCCCGGATGATTGATGCGAACCCGCGACCCTATCGGCGCCATGCGCGAGCGACATTGACCTGCAACAAACGCCTGCTTATGCAGAATTTGCCCGATCGCGGCCTTGCGCGCACGCTCACGATGCCACCGATGGGACTCACGTGAATTATCTCGCACATGCCTTCCTTGCCGGCCCCGCAGCGGCCGATCGTGTTGGCGGCATTGCCGGCGATTTCGTCAAAGGCCTGCTGCCGGGCACGCTGCCGCCGGATCTTGCCGCCGGTGTTGCCCTGCATCGTGCGATCGACGTCTGGGCCGAGCAGCACCCGGCCTTCCGTGCCAGCCGCGCGCGGGTCAGCGCCGGGCGCCGACGCTACGCCGGCATTCTCGTCGACCTGTTCTACGACCACTTCCTTGCGCGGCACTGGCCGCGCTTCCATCCGCAGCCGCTGACGCGCTTCACTGCGGAAGTCTACGCCGCGGCGTCGGCGCGTGCGCACGAACTGCCGGTCCGTTTCGCTGCAGTCCTGCCGCACATGTGCGACCACGATTGGCTGGCGGCCTACCGCGAGCGCGCGCATGTGGCTGCTGCCCTCGACGGCATGAGCCGGCGCCGCGCCCGCCAACCCAACCCGCTGGCGGGTGCGATCGAGGAACTCGATGCCTGCCCCGCCGGATTCGAAGCCGACTGCCTGGATTTCCTGCCCGATGCGCTGGCTTTCGTTGCCGCCCGTCGCGCAGGGGCTTGATCGAGAGGGGCAACGGCAACTACGATCAGGTTCGCGGCGCAAATCCCTGCGACACTGTCAATATCAATCACCGCTACACCGTCAGATCCACCACACCCGAAGCCCGACCACCATGAAAAAGACAATGATCTCGCTGCTGGCCGTTGCCCTCCTCGGCACCTCGGTCGCTTACGCTGAAGAGCAGGACACCTCTGATCTGCCGGAAAAGCCCACCGGTCTGCAGCCGTGGACCTTGCGCGTGCACTACCAGCGCGACAACAAGGACTACGAGGGCTGGGGCGTTTATGCCTGGAAGGGCCCGCGCACCGGCGCGCCGAAGTGGCCCGGCAACTGGCGCTTCAACCGCAAGGACGCGTTCGGCGTGTTCTACGATGTGCCGCTGGGCGAAGGCGCGACGATGATGGAATTCCTCATCACCGACGGCAAGGGCAACAAGAACTGCCCCAACGATCAGAAGCTCGAGCTCGCCAGCTCGCTCGCCCAGAAGGGTCAGGAAGTCTGGCTGCGCCAGGGCGAATGCAAGATCCACGCGACCAAGCCGAAGAACTGATTCGCCTTTCTCGCCGCGCGAAAGCCCGCTGCCTCCACAGCGGGCTTTTTCGTTTCAGCGCGCCATGCAGCGCTGCCAGCGCCCATCCACCCGATGCGCGAACCATTCGGTGGTGAGCTTGCGGGTGATCTTCGGGCTTTCGAGGCGGATCTGCGGCATCTGTTCGCGCGGCACTGCGCGCCCGGCGGCGCGGTCGGCCAGCGTCATGACCCGCGACCAGGTCGGCGACTGCGCGAAGGCGTACTGTTTTTCCAGCAGCAGATCGCGGCGGATGTCGGCGGCGCTCAGGCCCAGCCTTGGCGCGATGCTGCGCAGCGCGGCTTCGGTATTGCTCTCCGCCTTCAGCGGCTTGCCGTCTTCGTAGCGCAGCAGGTCGCCGTCGAGCGCGAGCTGGCGTCCGCTCAGGCGCGCCACCGCCGCCTGGAAGGCCGCATCGCGCGCGGCATAACGGCCAGCGTTGAAATCCGCGAAGCGGTACAGCATCGAGGGGTAGTTCGCTGGGTAATCGAGCAGGATCGCGATGCCGAAGTAGACCCCGCCGCGGCGGGTGAACACCTCGTCGCGCACCGCGCCGTGACGCGGATACGGGAAGGTATGCGTGCTCAGGTGCTCTTCGGCGAAGGCCACCGACACCTGCATCGGCCCGCCGGTGCGGATCGGATTCTTGTTGCCCAGCGCCTTCGCGAATTCCGGTAGTTCCGCGACCATCTCGTTGAACAAGGCGTTCATTTCGCGCTCGGTGCGCAGTGCGTCGATGCGCTGGCCATAGGTAAGACCGTTGCGCGAGCGTTTGAGCAGGGCGAGGTCGACCACCACCGTCGGCACCAGATACCCCGCCGCCTTCTTGTACAGCTCGCTGCGCACGATGCGGCCCAGCCCCGGCACCGGTGGGTCGGCGACGAAGCTCGATTCCTGCTCGATCACCGAGATCGCGGCGCAGAAGTGCTCGCGCGTGGGCGGCAGCTGCAAGGCGGCGAAGGCACGGAAGATGTCCTCGGCCCAGCCCTGGCGATCCTGCGCCGAGGGCGGGATCAGACGCAGCAGTGTGGCGACGCCTTCGCGCTCGCTCGGATACGCCGGGCGTGGCGGCACCGCGGGAACTGGCGGCAAGGGCGTCGTCGGCACGCGTGCTGCCTCGCCCTGCGGCGCCTGTGGCGGCGATGCGGTGCTGCCTTCCACCGCTGGCGGCCGATCGGTCGCCGGGGGTGCCGCCACCGGGCCGGGCGGCGCGCTGACACAGGCGGCGAGCAGCAGAGGCGCGATGGGCAGGAGCAGGCTGGCGACGCGGGGGCAATGCATCTTCGGCGGGGGGTCGGGGCAGAGCCGCGATGATAAGCGAGCGGACGCGGTAAGCTTGGCGCCTTCCCGCTACGCCCGCACGATCATGGCCGAACATACCTTCCCGCTCACTCGCCCGCATGTCGCCTTGTGCGACCTGCTCAAGCTGCTCGCGCTCGCCGACTCCGGCGGTCATGCCAAGACCCTGATCGCGGAAGGTCTGGTCACCGTCGACGGCAAACTCGAAACGCGCAAGACGCGCAAGCTCACCGGCGGCGAGGTGGTGCGCCTCGGCGGCGAAACGATCCGGGTGAAGGCGACATGATCGACGCGTGGGAATTGGGCGCCCTGCTGTTGCTGGCCGGGGCGGTGTGGCTGTGGCTCGACAGCCTGCGCGCGCGCGATGCCGGCATCGTCGCCGCACGCAAGACCTGCGAACACGAAGGCGTGCAGCTGCTCGACGAGACCGTCGCGATCGCGAAGATCCGCCTCGCCCGCAACGACGACGGCCAGCTGCGCCTGCAGCGCACCTATCGCTTCGAGTTTTCCGACACCGGCAACAATCGTCGCAACGGTGAAGTCACGCTGGTGGGTGCGGAAGTGGTCAGTCTCTACACCGGGCCGCACCTGCTGCACTGAGTGTTTGGCGGCGCTTCAACGGCGGCGGTGTTGCCCCTGTTGCCCTGCTTGACCATTGCCGTCCATGCCGCCGTGCGGGCCACCTTGTTCGATGCTGTCGGCCAGCAAGGGCACAGTGGCTGGAAGCATCTCGTCGGCAACGCCACGCTGGCGTGCATCGAGCTCGCGATACAGCCGAGCGGCGGCATCGCTGAGCTGATCGAGCGCCGCGAGGCGATTGCGCAGCGGCGCGATGCGATCGTCGATGCGATGCAGCGCGTCGGCCTGCGCCGACTCGGCGTGCGGACGCTGCATGTCGCTCATCAGCGCCTGCAGGCGGTCGGTGTAGGCGAGCCAGTAGGGCTCCTGGCGGCGATCGAGCCGCAGCGCCTCGTGCAGCAGATCCAGTTGCAGCGCCAGCGTGTCCTGCGGACGGTTCATCCCGCCAGGCCCGCCCGCCATGCCGCCCGGTCCGCCGGGTCCCCCGCGTTGCGGGCGTGTGTCGCCCGAGGGCGGCCCGCCGCGACCCTGATCGGGGCCGCACTGGTTCGCGCAGCCGGTGGCGAGTGCACAGGCGAGCAGGGTGGTTGTGAGCGTGCGCAGCATGGTGACGTGACCGGTAGTTCGAGGATAGCCGCCACTGTAGTGGACGGCCCGGCGCGAACTGCGCCTCACCCGGGTGCAGATGCAAGCGGATGTAAGACGCGGACCCGGCGCGGCAACGCCGCACCTCTACAATCGCCGATCCGAAACCGATTGCAGGCATGACATGAGCTTTTCCATCGCCATTCACGGCGGCGCCGGCACGATCCTGCGCAGCGAGATCCAGCCGGAAGAAGAGGCGCGCATCCGCGCCGGCCTCGCGCATGCGCTCGAGCAAGGCCGTGCGGTCTTGCGCGCCGGCGGCGCCGCACTCGACGCGGTGCAGGCGGCGGTGATGGCGCTCGAAGACGACCCCTGCTTCAACGCCGGGCGCGGCGCGGTATTCAACGACGCCGGTTTTGTCGAACTTGAAGCCGCGGCCATGGACGGCGCGACCCGCGCCGCCGGCACGGTGACCGGCCTGCGGCGGGTGCGCAACCCGGTCTGCGCCGCGCGCGAAGTGATGCGCCGCACGCCGCATGTGACGCTCGGCTTCGAAGCCGCAGAGCGCTTTGCCGAGGCCTGCGGACTGCCGCTCGAAGACGCCGCGTATTTCCACACCGACAAGCGCTGGGCCGCGCTGCAGCAGGAACTGGCGCGCATCGCGGCCGGCGGCGACGCGTCGCAGGCCTCGGAGCAGGTCAAGCACGGCACCGTCGGCGCGGTGGCGCGGGACGCACAGGGCCGCCTTGCCGCCGCGACGTCGACCGGCGGTCGCACCGCGAAGATGGCGGGCCGTATCGGCGACACCCCGGTGATCGGTGCCGGCACCTGGGCTGACGAGACGGTGGCAGTGTCGGCCACCGGGCATGGCGAATCCTTCGTGCGCGGCGCGCTGGCGCATGAGATCTCGGCGCGCATGCGCCTTGCCGGCCAGTCGCTGGCCGATGCGGCAGAAGCCGTGGTGATGCAGGAACTGGGGGCGCTCGCCGGCACCGGCGGCATCATCGCGGTCGACCGCAACGGCACCATCGTCACGCCGTTCAACTGTGAAGGCATGTACCGCGCCTGGGCTGTTGATGATGCGCCGCCGCAGGTGGCGATTTACCACGAGGAGGCGCGGGCATGAGCGGCGAGCAGCCCGACTACCCGCGCCTGTGGTGGGGCATCGGCTGGGCGCTGGTGCTGGCGGTGATCGTGATGTCGCTGGCGCCCAAGGCGCCCGAAATACCCGGCGACCGCGGCAACTGGAGCGGCCACCTGATCGCCTACGGCACGCTCGGCGGCTGGTTCGCGCGCCTGATCCCCGGTGCGTCCGGCCGGTTGCGGCTGGTGGTGATTCTCGCCGCGATGGGGGTGCTGATGGAGATCCTGCAGGGTCTCAGCGGTTATCGCACCTACGATCCGCTCGACATGCTGGCCAACACCTGCGGCGCGCTGTTGGGCGTTGCGCTGTCGCCGCCGCGGGTGCCGAGCGGCCTGCCTCTGCTGGCGCGTTTTGTCGCGCGTGTCGTGGCGTGGTCGCGGCGGTGAAGCAGGGCCTGGTCGAGGGCGTGCTCTGCGCGCTGGGCGCCGGACTCTTCTGGGGGCTGGTCTTCGTCGCGCCGCGCATGCTGCCGGACTACCCGCCGACGATGCTCGCCTTCGGGCGTTACCTCGCCTTCGGTGCCATCGCCTTGCCGCTCGCCTGGCGCGACCGCGCGCGGCTTGCGAGCCTCACCCGTGCCGACTGGCGCATGGCCTTCGAGCTCGCGCTGAGCGGCAACATCCTCTACTACCTCTGCCTCGCCAGCGCGATCCAGCTGGCCGATGCGCCGCTGCCGACCCTGATCATCGGCACACTGCCGGTCGTCATCGCGCTGCTGGGTAATGCGCGTGACGCTACCTTGCCGTGGTCTCGCCTGCTGCCGCCGCTGGCGTTGATCGCCGCCGGCATCGCGCTGGTCAATCGTCAGGAGCTCGCGCGCCTCGCGCCCGGCGCGGGTCGCGACTACGGCCTGGGCCTTGCCTTCGCGCTGGCGGCGCTGGTGTGCTGGACCTGGTACCCGCTGCGCAACGCACATTGGTTGAAGCGCAACACACGACTCGGTTCGGGCACCTGGGCCACCGCGCAGGGGCTCGCGACGCTGCCGCTCGCCTTGGCCGGCCTTGTCGGCGTGCTGCTCGTGGCGCCGCCAAGCGGATTCGCCTTGCCGCTCGGGCCGCGCCCGTTTGCCTACCTCGGCCTGATGTTTGCGATGGGGCTGTGCGCGTCCTGGCTCGGCACCTTGTTGTGGAACCGAGCGAGCCGGGTGCTGCCCGCTGCTTTGGCGGGGCAACTGATCGTGTTCGAAACCCTGGCCGCCTTCACCTACGCCTTCCTGTGGCGCGGGGAGTGGCCAGCGGCGTCCGCTTTCGCTGGCCTCGCGCTGATGCTTGCCGGTGTGGCGGCCGCCGTGTGGGCCGTGCGCCGGCACACCCGCGCGTGACGACTCGGCGTCGCTGCTGCCTGGGCGCTATGCGCCGTGGCCGGCGAGGTCGGCGCGCTTGAGCAGGCTGTCGAGCGCTTCGTCGCCTGGTTCGATGCTGGCGGCCTGCGTGCGCGCCTTGACGCTGACTTCGCCGCGGGCATAGGCGACCGGTGCTTTGTGCAGTTCCTGCACCAGGCGCGACGCAACCAGCGCCGCCGATGCCTGATCGGTTTCCGGCAGCAACAGCGCGAAGCGCCCGTTCTCGAAGCGGGCGACCACATCAAGCGTGCGGGTGCCCCCGAGGGCGATGCCGGCCATGCGGCGCAGCACCGCATCGCTGCCCTCGTGGCCGTGATGCGACACGATCGCGGCGAAGCTCTCGATCTCGATATGCAGCACCGACAAGGGGTGGTGATAGCGCCGCGCGCGGTCGAACTCGCGCTGCGCCATCTGCAGGAAGAAGCGCCGGTTGTAGGCGTGGGTGGTTTCGTCGATCTGCGCCAGCCGCGCCAGTTCGAGGCGCATCCCCTCGAGCGTTTGCAGCAGGCGCACGAAGGGCGCGAAGCACATCGGCACGGCCAGCAAAGGCCCGAGCGCCGCGATCAGCAGGATCGTGAGGCCCGGCAGGCTGCCTACCAGCACATGCGCCGACAGGGTCAGCGCCAGCGACAGCAGCACCGCGAGCCCGGTCGCCAGCAGCATGCTGCGGCGCGGGCCGAGGTGGAGCAGCGTGTCTGCAACGTGCCCCATACCGCTTCCCGGGGCGGGTCGACCGATATCGTGCAGCGCATCCATGGGACCTCCTTGCAAGGTCGAGGCGGCGGGCCGCACGCGGCGTAGCCCGCAGACGCCGCCAGCATACTGCGAACTGGGGCCGCCGTGCTGTGGCACCATCGCGTTTGCCACACCCGGACTGCCCCGATGCACGGACTTCACCTCACCGCCGATCTGCTCGACTGCGCCTGCGACGACGCGTTGCTGTGCGACACGGCGGCGCTCGCGGCGCTGTGCCGGCGCGAGACCGCCGCCGCGGGCCTGACCGTGGTGGCTGAACTGTTCCACCGTTTCCCCGCGCCGCAAACGGCACCGGCCGGTATCACCGGCGTGCTGCTGCTGGCCGAATCCCACCTCGCGGTGCACACCTGGCCGGAACTGCGTGGCGTCACGCTCGATGCCTACGTCTGCAACTATTCGGCCGACAACTCCGCGCGCGCCGAAGCCTTGATCGAAGCGCTGCTGCGCCACTTCCAGCCGCAACGCCTGTGCCGCAACCGCCTGTTGCGGGGCGCACTGATGGCGCCGCCTCAGGCCTGAAGCGCGCGCATCCGGAAACGCTGCCGGTAGGCCGCGGGCGATAAGCCCACTTCGCGGCGGAAGGCGGCACGCAGCGATTCCGCCGAGCCGTAACCGCAGGCGCTGGCAATGTCGTCCAGCGTGGCGTCGCCCGATTCCAGCATGGCCCGCGCGCGGCCGATCCGCAGCTGGCTCAGCCAGGCCATCGGCGTCAGAGCGGTGGCGCCGTGAAAGCGGCGCAGGAAGCTGCGCTCGCTCATCGCGGCGCGCTCGGCGAGGCGTGCCACGCTCAAGGGTTCGGCCAGATGCGCCTCGGCCCACGCCAGCACCGCATCGAAACGCTCACTGCGGCGTTGCGGGTAGGCGGCGGGGATGAACTGGCGCTGGCCGCCGTCGCGGTGCGGGGTCACCAGCATGCGTTGTGCGACCCGGTTGGCGATCGCGCTGCCGTAGTCCTGCGCGATCAGGTGCAGGCCGGCGTCGATGCCGGCGGCGCTGCCCGCGGCAGTAAGGATGCGGCCTTCCTCGACGTACAGCACATCCGGGTCCAGCCGTACCTGCGGGAACAGCGCAGCAAAGCGCTCGCAATGGCGCCAGTGGGTGGTGGCGCGGCGACCATCGAGCAGGCCGGCGTGACCGAGCAGGAAGGCGCCGGAGCAGATCGACATGAAGCGTGCGCCGCGCGCATCGGCCCGTTGCAGGGCAGCGAGCAGGGCGGCGGGCGGAGGTTCGGGATCGGTGCTCCAGCCCGGCACCACGATCAGGTCGGCGCGATCCAACGCATCGAGCCCGGTATCGCTGGCAAGGCGCAGTGCACCGGCAGCCTGCGCCGGGCCGTCGCCGGTGAGCAGCGTGTCGAACTGGTACCAGGGCACGCCCAGTTCCGGTCGCGCGAGGCCGAAGAGTTCCGCCGCAATGCCCAGCTCGAACAAGGCGACGCGCGGATGCAGCACGGCGAGGACGTGGGGCGCGGTGTTCATGTTGGCGGTCGTGCACCGTTTTGTGTCAGTGCCGCCACTGTAAGCCTGCAAGCGGCGCTACGACAATCGCTGCACCTGTCTCGCCCAAGGAGTTCCGCCATGCCCAGCCATGTTGCCGCCACCCCCGCCGCATCGCCCGCCGACGCCGTCCGCCATTTCGCCGCCCGCCTCGGTTTCGAGACCGACTGCTGGGATGTGCATGCCAGCCTTGCCGAAGGCGCGCAGGACTTCGTGCTGCTCGATGTGCGCGGCCCGGATCTGTATGCCCGCGGCCATGTCCCCGGCGCGATCAACCTGCCGCACGGCAAGATGACCGAGGGCGTGATGCGCCGCTTCCCGGCCGACACGCTGTTCGTCGTGTATTGCGCCGGGCCGCACTGCAACGGCGCCAACAAGGCCGCGTTGCGGCTGGCGCGGCTGGGTTTGGCGGTGAAGGAAATGATCGGCGGCATCACCGGTTGGGCCGACGAGGGCTTCGCGTTTGCCACCGGCGAGCAGCCGGGCGAGGTCGCCGACCATGCTTGAGCTGCGCCCGAACTGTGCGTGCTGTGACCGCGACCTGCCGCCCGACAGCACGGATGCGCGCATCTGCAGCTTCGAATGCACCTACTGTGCCGACTGCGCCACGGGTCGCTTGCAAGGTTGTTGCCCCAATTGCGGCGGCGAACTGCTGGCGCGCCCGCGGCGGCCGGCGGCCAGGCTCGCGGCCAACCCGGCTTCGGCGAAACGGATGCTTGACCCGCGCCCGGGCTGAACGCTGCCGCAGCAGCTTGGATGCCGTTCGTCAGTCATTTGTCATGACTCGCGGCGGGCTCGCTACACTGCGCGCCCGCCCTGATCCCGACGGAGTGCCGCGCAATGTCCCCAGCCCCCCGCCAGAACCTGTTCCTCGCCGGCCTTGCCGTGCTTCTCGCAAGCTGCATCCTGGTCGTTGCCTGCGGCGGCGGCGGTGGTAGCGGGGCGGCCAGCAACGGCAGCGCTGCGGGCAGCGGCGCAGCGGCTGGAGGTGGCGCATCTGGCGGCAGCGGCGTGACACCCACGCCACAGCCGACGCCTGCGCCCCCGGCCCCCGGCGACCTGCCGGCCGAACGCGCCGTGCTCAACCCGGTCACGCCCACCGCTTGGTTGCCGTGCAGCCCGGAGTACTTCGGCGGCTGCGACTTCGAGGGCCTGCGCGAAATCCGCTACGGTACCGATGGCAAGTGGCTCATCAAGCGCTACCTCAACAGCTTCCCCGGCTGGCACTGCAGCGCGGCCAACTTCGGCAGCGACCCCGCGCCGGGCGAGACCAAGCGCTGCGAGGTCGCCAACATCATGCTCACCGGCACCATCGCGGCGCCCAACGTCTGCTACGCCGGCGGCATGTGCCCGCAGATCGACCTCAAGGCGATCCCGATGGGGTCCGATGGCTTTGCCGAACTGCGGGTGCAGCCCACCACCGACCTCGGCACGCCGTCCAGCGATGGCGTCGGCGCCTTCCGCACCATCTGCGGCTTCTCGCACATGGCCTTCGACGATCCGATCGTGTTCCCCGGCAAACCGGGCATGTCGCACCTGCACGCCTTCTTCGGCAACACCGGTGCGAACGCCTATTCCACCGCGCAGACCCTTGCCGGCAGCGGCAACTCCACCTGTGCCGGCGGCATTGCGAATCGATCTGCCTACTGGGTGCCGGCGCTGATCGACACCGTGAGCCACAAGCCGGTCGTACCCAGCGACCCGATCTGGTACTACAAGACCGGCTACGGCGGCGTGAAGGCCGCCGACGTGCGGGCCATGCCGGCCGGCCTGCGCATGATCGCCGGCGACATGAAGGCCAAGGGCGCGCAGGACGTCGCCAACTGGTCCTGCCGCAGTTCGCCGGAACACTTCGCGACGATTCCGAACTGCGCGGTGGGCGACAACGTGCAGATGTCGGTGCGCTTCCCGCAGTGCTGGGACGGCGTCAACCTCGACTCGGCCAACCACAAGAGCCACATGGCCTATCCCACCGGCAGCGGCTGCCCGGCCACCCACCCGGTCGCGCTGCCCGAGATCACGCTCAACGTGCTCTACCTCGTCCGCACCGCCGACGCGCCGCTGAACTGGCGCCTGTCGTCCGACGACTTGTCGCTGCCGGCCGGCTATTCGGTGCACGCCGACTGGTTCGACGGCTGGAACCCGGAGATCCGCGACACCTGGATCAAGCACTGCGACCAGGCCGCGGTGGATTGCCACGCCTACCTGCTGGGCGACGGGCGCACCCTTTATTGAGCCGCCAGCGGGGCGTTCTGCGACGCCCCTGCCGGTAAGCACACCTGAGCGAAGAGACCCCAATCTCAGGCGGCATGCTGCCTTCGCCGAGCGTGAACGGCCTGACTTCGTTTGAACTGCATGCTGCCGATGAACCGGCACTGCATGCTTTCTTCGAAGCGAATCCGGGCCTTTCGATGCGGTGAACGGTCAGCCGCCAGGCTGCAGGTAGTGCTTCCGCTGAATGGCTATTTGGGAGACGGCGTATCGGAAACCAGCCGGACGGTCTGCGCGCAGGACCTTTGCGCGGCCTTCAGGAAAAACGTCTGCTGGTGAGTTCCTCTGCGCTCAATACAAAGTCATTACTCCCGGTTAGCCGGTCGACCGCCAGATCGATGAAGCGCCGCACGCGCGCCGGCAGGGCACGGCTGCCGTAGTAGATGAACAGGCTGTAGCCGTCCGCCACATGCTCGGCCAGCAGCGGCACCAGTCGCCCGGCGCGGATGTGAGGCGCGGCCGTGGGCACGGCAAGCTGGCCGATCACTTCACCGGCCAGTACTGCGTGCAGTTCCAGCAGTTCGTCATTGGTGCTGAAAGCGGGCGACACCGGCCAGTCCAGCGTGCTCTCGTCGATCTTCAGGTGCCAGGGCACGAGGCGCCCTGTGCCGGGGTGGCGGAACACGCTACAGCGGTGTTGGTTCAGTTCATGGCGATTCTGCGGCACGCCGTACTTGCGCAGATAGCTCGGTGCGGCGCAAACGACCAGCTGCATTGGGAAGAGCCGGCGGGCAATCAGGCCTTCCTGCGGTGAAGAGCCGATGCGGAAGCCCACGTCGACGCGATCCTCGACCCAGTTGCCGATGCGGTCATCGAGCTGCACATCGGGCTGCACCTCGGGATACAGCCGGCAGTATTCCTGCAGTACCGGGCTGATCACCGGTTGCAGTACCGAGCGCGGGCCAACGATGCGCAATGGCCCGGCAAAGTCCTCGCGGGTCTGGCGCACGGCGAGCAGTGCCTGCTGCAGGCCGAGCAGGGAGGGCTGCGCCGCCTCCAGAAAACGCTGGCCTTCTTCGGTGAGCGCCATGCTGCGCGTGGTGCGGTGAAACAGGCGCACCCCCAGATGCTGCTCAAGCTGGCCCAGCGCCTTGCTGGCCGCCTGCGGCGAGATCTGCTGAGCCTCGGCGGCCTTGCTCAGACTGCCCAGCTCGGCGGTGCGGATGAAGGTGGTGATGGCGCGCAACTCGTTGATCGACATGACAGCACCCGGCTTATTTACAGTGATTGGTTGTAAATCATTCAATTCATATCCGTCTAGTTGAATGTTTGTGTGGATCCTAAAGTTCAGCCCATCAACTCAGCCTTCAATCCCAAGGAGAGACACATGGACAACTTTGTGTTCCACAACCCGACCACCATCGATTTCGGCACCGGCAAGGAGCAGCAGGTCGGCCAGCATCTGGCCGACCACGGCATCAAGAAGGTGCTGCTCACCTACGGTAGCGAGCGCATCAAGCGCGACGGCCTGTTTGACGCAGTGACAAAGAGCCTCGCCGCGCAGGGCATCGCCTGGGTCGAGTTCGGCGGCATCGTCAGCAACCCGGTGATCTCCACGGTGCGCGAGGCCATTGCGGTGGCGCGTACCCATCAGGTCGAGGCCGTGCTCGCCGTGGGCGGCGGTTCGGTGCTGGACAGCTCCAAGGCCATCGCGGCCGGTGTGCTGCATGACGGAGACGTGTGGGAGCTCTTCACGCGCGCCGCCACGATCAAGGCTGCGCTGCCGATCTTCAGTGTGCTGACGCTCGCCGCCACCGGCAGCGAGATGAACAGCGGCGCCGTGGTGACCAATGAAGAGACCAGGGAAAAGTTTGCGATTGGCTCGCCGCACACCTTCCCCAAAGTGTCGATCGTGAATCCTGCGCTGATGCAGACCGTATCGCGTGACTACCTCGTGTATTCGGCCTCCGACATCATTGCCCACTCGATCGAAGGCTACTTCACGGCCAAGGTGCAACCGCGCTTCCAGTCGCGCCTGGTCGAAGCGATCATCAAGACGGTGATCGAGACCACCGAGACCTTGCTGGCCGATCCCACAAACTACGGGGCGCGGGCCGAGTTCGCGTGGGCCTCCACGCAGGCGCTCAACGGCCTGATCTACTCCGGTACTGCCGGTTTCAGCTATCCGAACCACATGATCGAGCACGCGCTCTCGGCGCTGTTCAATGTGCCGCACGGTGCGGGCCTGTCGGTGATCATGCCGGCCTGGATGAAGTGGTACCACGGCCGCAACCCCGAGCAGTTCAAGCGCTTCGCCGAGGAAGTCTTCGGCCTGGACACCGCCGAGCAAGGCATTGCCGCGCTGGAGCAATGGTTCGACAAGATCGGCACGCCGACGCGCCTGTCGCAACTGGGCATCACCGAGGCCGACCTGCCGGCGACCATCGACAACGTGCTGGGCAACGCCAAGTGGTTCGGCATTGCCGAGATCTACACCCGCGACGTGGTCACCACCATCCTCAAGAACGCGCTGTAAGACAGCCGTTTCAGGCGGCCGTCATGCCGGCCGCCTGATGCGCTAACGAAAGCTTCCCATGCCACGCATCCTGATCCTCGGCGCGAACGGCCAGCTCGCGCGCAACACCGTTCCGTTCTTGCTGGAGCAGCCGAACGTTGAGCTGATCCTCTTTCTGCGCCGTGCGAAGCGGATCTCAAACCCGGACCCGGCGCGTGTGCGCATCGTCGAAGGCGATGTGCTCGACCAGGCCGTTCTGGAGGCTGCGATGCAGGGGCAGGACGTGGTTTATGCCAACCTCGCTGGCGCCATTGCGGAGCAAGCGCGCGTGATCATCGCTGCGATGCAGGCGACGGGATTGAAACGCCTGATCTTCATCAGTTCGATGGGGATCTACGGCGAAGTGCCGGGCGAGAAGTATCGCAGCGTGCTCGACCCCTACCGGGATTCGGCTGCGCTGATCGAGGCCTCGGATCTCGACTACACGATCCTGCGCCCGGGCTGGTTCACCCGCGACAAGTCGGTGAGCTACCAGCTCACGCAGAAGGGCGAAGCCTTCCGTGGGCACGACGTGTCGCTCAACAGCCTCTCCGACCTGATCGTGAAGCTGGCACTCGATCCGGCTTTGCATCGGCGCAGCAGTCTTGGCGTCAGCACGAAATGAACAATACGAACCCCCATCCCCATCGCGGCACCATCCTCGCCATCATCATGGCGAGCTACCTGATGCTGGTCGTCGACATCTCCATCGTGCTCACCGGCCTGCCGAAGATCCGCGCCGAGCTGGCCTTCACGCCGGCCAGCCTGTCGTGGATCCAGAATGCCTACACGCTGGCTTTCGGTGGCTTCCTGCTGCTCGGCGCACGCGCCGGCGACATCCTCGGCCGGCGCCGCATGTTCATCGTCGGGCTGGCCATCTTCACGTTTGCCTCGTTGGCGATCGGGACCGCGATGACCCCCGCGTGGATGATCGCCTTCCGTGCCGTGCAGGGTTTTGGTGCGGCAGTGCTGGCGCCTTCCACGCTGGCATTGATCGCCACCTATTTCGAGGAAGGCCAGGCGCGTAACCGTGCGCTCGCCTGGTACGCCGCGGCAGCCGGCATCGGCGCGACCCTCGGCCTGGTGCTGGGCGGTCTGCTCGCCGACCTCATCTCCTGGCGCGCCGGCTTCTTCATCAATCTGCCGATAGGCGCCGTGCTGATTGTCGGAAGCCTGCGTTACATCGGCGAAACGCCGCGCCATACCGGTCGTTTCGACCTGGCGGGTGCGCTGACTGCCACGCTGGGCATGTTCGCGCTGGTGTTCGGCATCGTCGAGGCCGCCGAAGCCGGCTGGGCCGCGTCGCTGACGCAGGGCGCCATCCTTGCCGGCATCCTGCTGCTCGGCGCCTTCCTGTGGATCGAGCAGCACGCTAGTCAGCCCCTGCTGCCGCTGGGCCTGCTCGGCGATGCCCAGCGCAACGGCGCCTATGTGGCGCGCCTGCTGTTTCTCGCCGGCATGGTGGGCTTCTGGTTCTTTACCGCGCAGTACCTGCAGGGCTCGCTGGGCTTTTCGCCCATGCAGGCCGGGCTGGCCTTCGTGCCGGTGACCTTGCCGCAGTTCCTCTCGTCGATCAGCGTGCCGCGCGTCACCCGCCGCTTCGGGCAGCGTCGTGTGCTGCTGGCCGGGCTCAGCCTGTGTGTGGTCGGCCTGCTGTGGCTGGGCCTGACGGCGGCGCGGATGTCGTATCCCGATGGTGTGATGTTGCCCATGATCCTGCTGGGCTTCGGTCAGGGCTGGGTGCTGGCGCCGCTCACGGTGGCGGGTGTTTCAGGGGTGGAAGGCCGCAACGCAGGCGCTGCATCTGGCCTCGTCAATGTCGCCCACCAGCTGGGCGCCTCGCTCGGGCTCGCCGTGCTGGTGGTGGTGTATGCAGGGGGCCACGCACCGGTGTTCGATGCTGTCGGCATGGCACGCCACACGGGTATCACCCTGCAGGCCGCCGCGCTGTTGCTGTTCGCAGCCCTGCTGGTGTCGGCGCGTTACCTGTTCCGGCGCCCGCCTGCCGTACTCAGCACCCCGGCGTCCTCACAAGCCTGACTCCCGATCGTGAGCCGAAAGGATTTTCCATGAAAGCGAATACAGACACTTCCGCTGCCGTGAATGTCGCCCGCGCTGGCAGTCACAAGACCTTTGCCGGTCCTGCCGAGTGGTTCACCGGCACAGTCAATGTCGAAATGCTCTTTACCGCGCCGGGGCCGGCCACCGTTTCGGGCGGGCTGGTGACTTTCCTGCCCGGCGCCCGTACCGCGTGGCATGCCCATCCGCTCGGGCAGACCCTGGTGGTGACCTCTGGTTGCGGCCGTGTGCAGCACTGGGGTGGGCCGATACAGGAAATCCGTCCCGGTGATGTTGTCACCATCCCGGCAGGCGTGAAGCACTGGCATGGCGCCGCGCCGGATACCGCGATGTCGCACATCGCGATCCAGGCGTCACTGGACGGAAAAAATTCCGACTGGATGGAAAAGGTCAGCGCCCAGCAATACGCCGGCTGAGCCGGGACTTCGAATTTTCCGTAAGGAGCACTACATGCAGAAACGCGCACTTGGCAACAGCGGTCTTGAGGTTTCAGCCATCGGTCTGGGCTGCATGAGCATGACCGGCGCCATCTATGGCCCTCCCGCAGATCGGTCGGAGATGATCGGCCTGTTGCGTGCCGCGCATGAACGTGGCGTGACACTCTTCGACACTGCCGAGGCCTATGGCCCCTTCGCAAACGAAGAACTGCTCGGCGAGGCGCTCGCGCCGATCCGCGATCAGGTCGTCATTGCCACCAAATTCGGCTTCGACATTGATCCGGTCACCGGCCAGCGAGGCCCGGGCACCAACAGCCGGCCGGCACACATCAAGGCGGCGGTCGAGGCCAGCCTGAAGCGTCTGCGTACCGATTACATCGATCTGCTCTACCAGCACCGTGTCGATCCGGCCGTGCCGATCGAGGACGTCGCCGGCGCCGTCAAGGATCTGGTGGCTGAAGGCAAGGTGCGCCACTTCGGCTTGTCGGAAGCGGGTGTGCACACGATCCGTCGCGCTCATGCGGTGTTGCCGCTTGCGGCCGTGCAGAGTGAATACTCGATGTTTTGGCGCGGGCCGGAGCTGGAACTGCTGAGCACGCTCGAGGCGCTGGCTATCGGGTTCGTGCCTTTCACCCCGCTTGGCGCCGGCTTCCTGACCGGCAAGATCGACGCCAGCACCCAGTTCGAGGCGGGCGACTTCCGCAACATCGTGCCGCGTTTTTCGCCCGAGGCCCGCACGCAGAATCTCGCGCTGGTGGAACTGCTGAAGAGCATCGCTGCCAGCAAGGGGGCCACGCCTGCCCAGATCGCGCTGGCCTGGCTGCTGGCGCAGAAGCCATGGATCGTGCCGATTCCCGGCACCACCAGGCTGCACCGTCTGGAAGAAAATCTTGGCGCAGTGAACGTGGAACTCAATGTGGACGATCTCGCCCGCATCCAGGCTCAACTCGCCGGCATCGTGATTCAGGGTGAGCGTCTGCCCGAAGCCATCCTGAAAATGACCGGTCTTTAACAGGCTGTGCCCAGATTCAACCGGCTCGTCCGGTATGTGCGTCGGCGGATCGAGACGCAGGGTTCGGTGATGATCGAATTTGGCAGTCCGAAAAGTAACGCATTGCAGACTGAGCCCGCCCGCCTGTCGAATGACCGTTAAGCCGAAGACTTGTCGATCAGCAATTGAGGTTTGTAGTCCCGCAAAGGGATGCGCGACGCCTCGGTCCGCGCGGTTCGATCCCGTGCCCGAATCCCTTGGGCGGGTGTGAATCCGGCGCCGCGAGAGTGCGCCGTCTGCGGCCGGTTTTCTGCAGCCTGTTCCGCGCCGGCTGCAGTTCATCGCACGCCGCTCGCGGCCATCAGGGCATTGATCCATCCTGCACTCAACGCAGCACCGAACGCTGCCCCCCAGTGAAAGACAGGAGATCGCCATGAACGCCCTTCGCATCCGCCCGACCCAAGCCCTCGTCGCTGCCCTGATCGCCTTTGCCGGTGTGGCTGGCACTGTCGGCACCACGGTGATCGGTTACCAGCAGGTCGCCGCGCAGGCTGCCATCCCGGCCAACGTGATGGTCGCTGCTGCGGGCCAGAACCGCGGCTGACGGATTCGCGCCGGGTGCGTCTAGGGGTTGATTACCGCGGTGCCAACGTCAAAACGCTGCTCCCCGTTGAACGCTGCAATCGTTGCAGCGCATACGAAGCACGGGCGTCAGGCCCGCAAAGGCAAGCAGTCACTGAGGCGGAATCTTGACCCCATTCAGGGAGACTGGGCGCGCGACAAAACTTTGCTGCAGCCACGTTTTGCCAAGTTCGAAAATCAGCGCATCGGTGGTGACGACGGGCGATGACCAGGTCGTGCCTTGGTCATCAGAAAACGACTGAAAAACGGCGTCAAAGATGCGCGTGTGAGCAAAACCCTCGTGCGTCTTATGCAAGGGCTGCTCATAAACCAGACGGCCGCCCATCGGCACGATGAAACCGAACTTCGGCGCCGCATCCTTGATGCCCGCTTCATCCATCTTCTGTCGCAAATGAGCAGGCAGTTCATTGGGGACAACATACACCCATGTAACATCGAGTTCTCCCCGAGGAAACTTTTCCCTGGAGGCCCACTTGCCTGTGGAGTAGCGAAACGTCATCGGACCGAGCGCCACGCCATTTCTGAGGCCGAAATGAGCACACGCTAACGCAGCATCGACGGCCTGCTTTCCGTAGTAGAAGACCGATATCGGGATATCGACCGGACCACCGTCCATTCCATGGTATTCCGCGTCCCAATCGCGCCGATCCGACTCTCGGGATGCATGAACCAGGGGCAACGGAACCAATGAGAAGTCATATCTGGAACGAAGAATGATCTTCGCGCCGTCGGGAAGCCGGCACTCGATTCGATCTTCTCGCCCGATAGCCATGACAGAAGGGCTCGCGAGTGATAGTGCCGCAACGGCGATGGCCATCAGCCGGTTTCTGAGCATCTCCGTTCTCATTGTTTGCATGGACTTGATTCGCGGTTTCGGTACTCGTGCCCAGTAACGGATTGCCAGGCCGCCAGCCTCGTCGGGCACCCTGTTTCGGCCGGTTGAGGTCTATTGAACACAACTGTTGTCGGGCGGTGGGTCTTCGGGAATCTTCTTTCCGTTCAGAGATACCGGCTTCGCGAGAAAGCTCTGCTGCGACCATGACTTGCCCAGCTCAAAGATCAGCGCGTCAGTCGTCACCACGGGCGGGGACCACGTCTTTCCGTGATCATCTGAAAAGGACTGATAGACGGCATCGAACGTCTTTTCCCGGAAAAAACCTTCACGACTGCGGTGCAAGGGTTGTTCATAGACGAGTCGCTTTCCGGTCGGAAGGATGAAGGCGAAGTAGTAAGTGGCGTCTTTGATGCCGGCATCGTCCATCTGCTTGCGTTTCTCTGGCGGCAAGCGGTCCGGCACGAAACCTACACCGCCGGCGTCGAGCAATTCCCATGGGAGTTGTTCGCTCGAGAACCATCTGCCATCGGCTTCCCGAAACGTGTGTGGTCCCAATACGACCCCGTTCAAGACGCCAACATGCGCACAAACGGCTTCGAGGCTCGAGCGAGTCCTGTTGCCGTGGTAGTCAACTGCGACGGGCGTGTCGGTGACCTTGCCCTTCTTGTCGCGATAGCGTGCATCCCAGCTATGTCTGTCCGATTCGCGGGAGGCATGGACGAGCGGCACGGGCACGAGTGAGTAGTCGTACCTGGAACGGAACAGCACATGCGTGCCGTCGGGAAGCTGGCAATCGAGCCGGTCTTCCCTTTCGATGGCTTGGGCGGCAAGACTCGCCGCACAGCAGGCTGCGGCGAGGGTCAGGCGGCTGATCAGGAGGGGCGAAGGCATCGTTTCCTCGGCTGCTTTACAGCGAGGCCGGATCGAACTTCGAAGGGTCGAGCGGCTGTGAGAGGTGCACTTCGGTCGCGGTGCTGTCCACCGCGGCGGGGTCGCCCGCGCCGGCGCCCGGCTGCAGGATCTTGACAGCCAGCACTAGATTGTCCTGCCCCGCCACGCCCATCATCGGCACCGGCTTGCTGACCTGGGCGACGCACTCCGTCATGCGCTGCGCGGGGAACTCGTATTCCTTGCAGCGCTGGCCGGCGATGCTGCGTGTGCGGCCGGTGTCGACCACCGGGAACGCATCGGATGCGCTGGTGAGCAGGGTCGGGACCGCGCCGGAGGCAGCGAGTTGCTTGACTGCGGCTTCAAGGGCCGCGGGGTCGTCGGGCGTTTCGTCCAAACGCGCGTCGTAGGTGCTGCCGTGTCGCCCCCAGCGGATGTGGCGACCATTCGCAAAGCGCGCCTCGAAGCTCACCACCTCGCGGATCGGGCCGTAGGTGCAGTCTTCGCTCAGGCTGGAGTACTCATAGCCATGTTTGTAACTGGCAATGCGATCGCTGCCGAAGTAGCGCTCGGTGCGAAGGGTGCCGATGCGTGGGTCCAGCAGGTCGAGCGTCAGGGCAGGGGCGGCCGGCAAGCCCTGGGCTTCGCGCGCCGCAGCGCAGTTGTTCTGCAGCGTCAGCGCGATCTCCCGGAGCCATGCTGAAGGCACATCTTCGATTACGACGTAGTGCATGGCACTCGCTGCGGGTGTCGGCGCTGGGGCTGGCGCGGGGGTCGGGCTGCTGCTGACAGCCGGCGTGGGGCTGGAGGAGTCGCCGCCACCGCCGCCACAGGCGGTCACGAGAAGGGTGGTGGCGAGCACGCCTGCAAGACTGGTACGGTATTTCATGGGGGCCTCGAATGACATCTGAAGAGCGCCGGCCCAAGTGTTGTTTCGTTCAAGGCGGGCCGACGATGCTGCTGTGGCATGAGTATGCCAATGCAATAATCGCTGCCGCATGCGTTGCGACGCGGGCCTGTGATCCGGGTCACGTCGTCCGCCAACTCAAGTGCCCGGGGCCGTCACGCGGCGTGCCGTGGCGCCGTCTGCGGCCGGTTTTCTGCAGCCCGTTCCGCGCCGGCTGCAGTTCATCGCACGCCCGTCGCGGCCATCAGGGCATTGATCCATCCTTCACTCAACGCAGCACCGAACGCTGCCCCCAAGTGAAAGACAGGAGACCGCCATGAACGCCCTTCGCATCCGCCCGACCCAAGCCCTCGTCGCTGCCCTGATCGCCTTCGCCGGTGTTGCCGGTACGGTAGGTACGACCGTGATCGGATACCAGAAGGTCGCGGCGCAGGCTGTGGTACCCGCCAGCGTGATGGTGGCAACTGCGGGTCAGAACCGCGGCTGAATCCCAGCCGCGCCCTGCCCCGTTTCTTGAGAGGGCGGGACGCGCAATGCGCTGGGCCCGCCACGCGGTTCATGCCAAACGACTTTTCGAGTACCGTCCACCTGCACGGATTGCCGGAGAGGAGTCGCCATGGCTTTGACACTGAAGGACCAGCGCTGGATCGGATTGACCAAAGGCAGGGATGATCAAGGGTGTGGTGTCGCGTGCATCATCAGCGTGCTGACTTCCCTCGGTGCGGCGCCGACAGATTCGGCCGACCAGATCTTCAAGGCGGTGCAGGCGACCCGGCTGACTCGTCACCTCGGGGCTACGCCCGCGAACATTGCGGACTACCTGATCCAGCAAGGCCGTACCGTCTGGTACAGCATTGACCTGACGCATTTGACCCCGATCGCGGGCACGCTCTCGCTCGGACTGCGCTCATCCAATGCGACCAAATTGCCGCACCCGCCCGCCCACGGCGCAATCACGGCGGGTGGACCGCCGTATTTCATCCATTTCCTGAAAATCAAGGGGGCAAATCCGGCGGGGCATTTCGTCGTCAGCGACGGCCAGGGGAGCTACATGGACCCCGGCGCGCCAGGTTACGCAAAGATCGGTGCCTTCCCCGCCTGGAAGCACTTCTACGACACCGGCGTGACGCTGATCGTGCAGTAGCTGGCCGACGGAACGCGCGCGCGGCGCCGTCACTTGAAGAGCTTGTGCACGCCGTGTGGCTGCGAGCGCCAGTACTGCGGTGGTGCAGTGACCTGCGCGCCGAGCTTGGCGGCCGCGTGCCACGGCCAGTGCGGGTCGTAGAGCATGACGCGCGCTACGCCCACCATGTCGGCATGGCCGTTTGCGACGATGGCTTCGGCCTGCTCGGCGTCGGTGACCAGGCCGACCGCGATGGTCGGCAGCCCTGATTCGGCGCGGATGCGTGCGGCCAGCGGTACCTGGTAGTCCGGTGCCGGCGTGATCGCCTGCAAGGGCGATAGCCCGCCGCTGGAAACATGGATGAAGGCGCAATGGCGCTTGGCCAGTGCCTGCGCGAAGACCACGCTCTGCGCGATGTCCCAGCCGCCCTCGACCCAGTCGGTCGCCGAGATGCGGATGCCGACCGGCACGCTCGCCGGTAGCGCCTCGCGCACCGCATCGAACACCTGCAGCGGGAAGCGCATGCGGTTTTCCTGAGAGCCGCCGTATTCGTCTGTGCGAGCGTTCGACAGCGGTGAGAGGAACTGATGCAGCAGGTAGCCGTGCGCGGCGTGGATCTCGATCGCGTCGAAGCCGATGCGATGCGCGCGCTGCGCGGCCGTCACGAATGCCTGCAACACGCGTTGCAGGCCCGCCTGATCCAGCGCGAGCGGCGTGGCGTCGTGCTCGTTGAAGCTTAGTGCCGACGGTGCCACGGTCTGCCAGCCGCCCTGAGCCTCGCGCAATGCGGGGCCGCCGACCCAGGGCAGCGGGTTCGAGGCCTTGCGCCCGGCGTGACCGAGCTGGATCGCCAGCGGCATCTTCGAATACTTGCGCACGCTGTCGATGACCCCGGCCAGTGCGGCTTCCGTCGAATCGGACCAGAGGCCCAGATCCGCCGGCGAGATGCGCCCGGCGGGTTCCACCGCAGTGGCTTCGATGATCAGCAGGCCGGCACCCGAGAACGCGAGCTGGCCGAGGTGGATGCGGTGCCAGTCGGTGGCGTGGCCGTCTTCGGCCGAGTACTGGCACATCGGCGCGATGACGATGCGGTTTTCAAGCGTGAGGGGGCCGATCGAGTACGGCGTGAATAGTTGGCTCATGGTGTTCGTCCTTGTCGGGGCGCCGCGGCGCCTCAGAATCCTTCCAGCACGATCTTTCCGATCACGGTGCCGGTTTCCTGCAGACGATGCGCCTCGCGCAAGTTGGCGGCGTTGATCTTGCCCAGATGCCTGCGTGCCGTGCTGCGCACCGCGCCCTGATCCACCAGCTTCGCCAGTTCGCTCAAGAGATCGTGTTGTGCCTGCATGTCGTCGGTTTGATAGAGCGAACGGGTGAACATCAGTTCCCAGTGCAGGCTCAGGCTCTTGCGCTTGAGCAGGCGCACGTCGATCGCGTCGGGGTCGTCGATCAGGGCTAGCTTGCCCTGCGGTGCGAGGATCTCGACCAGTTGCGCGAAGTGCTGGTCGGTCTGCGTCAGGCTGATCACCTGGTCCACCGGCGGTAGCCCGAGCGCCGCGATCTGCAGCGCCATCGGCTGGCGGTGATCGATCACATGATGGGCGCCGAGTGTGCTGACCCACGCGCGCGATTCCGGCCGCGACGCGGTGGCGACCACCGTGAGCCCGGTGAGCTGGCGCGCGAGCTGGATCAGCACCGACCCGACGCCGCCCGCGGCGCCCACGATCAGCAGCGTGCTCGGCTTGCCGGCGCCGGCCAGTGGCACCTGCAAGCGATCGAACAGCAGTTCCCACGCGGTGATGCCGGTGAGCGGCAGCGCCGCGGCATCGGCGGCCGACAGCGACCGCGGCCGCAGCGCGACGATGCGTTCATCGACCAGCTGGAATTCGGCGTTGCTGCCGGGCCGGTCGATCGCGCCGGCGTACCAGACCTCGTCGCCCGGCTTGAACAGCGTGACCTGCGGGCCCACCTCGACCACCACGCCGACCGCGTCGAAGCCCAGCACGCGGGCATCGCCGGTGACCGGTGCGCCCTTGCGGACCTTGGTGTCCACCGGGTTCACCGACACCGCCTGCACCTGCACCAGCAGGTCGCGGCCCGCTGCCTGTGGGCGTGGCAGTTCGAGGTCGATCAGGCTGTCGGGCGCGTCGATGGCGCCGGGTTGGCGATAACCAACGGCTTTCATGAGGGACATTGGGGGCTCCTGTGAGTGCGGTGAGTCAATGGCTGCACTCTACGACGTCGTCGTGCGCGCGGTAATCCGGCTGAGGTTTGAATTACTATCAAACAGAATTTGAAATTAGGGGCCGCCATGCCGCATCTGTCCGATATCCAGCTCTTCATCCGCGTCAGCGAGGCCGGCGGGATCAGCGTCGCGGCACGCCAACTCGGTTTGACGCCTGCCACGGCCAGCGCGGCGCTCAAGCGGCTTGAACGCGAACTGGGCAGCCAGCTCTTCGAACGCTCGACCCGTTCGCTGCGGCTCACGCAGGCCGGGGAAGACTTTCTGCGCTACTGCGTGCAATCGACGCAAGCATTGGAAGAGGGCATGGCGGCGCTGCGGCAGGGGCGCGATTGTGTGTCCGGCGAGATCCACCTCGGCGCGCCGTCCGACCTCGGGCGCGACTATCTCGACGAGGTGCTGGAACCCTTCCGCCAGCAGCACCCGCAGGTGCGCATCGTGATGCATCTGTCCGACGGCCTGCACGACCTTTATCGCAATCCGATCGACCTCGTGCTGCGCTATGGACTGCTGCGCGATTCGACGCTGATCGCGCGCAAGCTGTGCGACAACGACCGCGTGATCTGCGCCGCGCCGGGCTACCTCGAGCGCCGGGGGCGGCCCGCCTCGGTGGAGGCGCTTGCCGCGCACAATTGCATCTGCTTCTACCGCAATGGCGAGCTTTACAACGACTGGCGGCTATTCCACGACGGTCGCACGCGCGAAGTGCGTGTCAGCGGCGACCGCGCGGCGGACGATGGTGCGCTGGTGCGCAAATGGGCGTTGCTCGGCCACGGCATCGCCTACAAGTCGCGCATCGACATCCACACCGATCTGGCTGCCGGGCGCCTGATCGATCTCTTCCCGGATGCGCAGTACGAGCAAGTGCCCTTGTTCGCGGTCTACCCCAGCCGCCAGTATCAGACGGCTCGGCTACAGGCGCTGCTGGCCTACCTGCAGAAGGTTTTCTCGCAGCCAGCCCCAGGCCAGACAACAGGCTGACCGGCACCGCCAACTGCCGAGGCGCGTCTCCACGCGCGCCATACGCGGCTGCGCTTGCAGGCTTGGATGTGCCCGGCGAGCCGCGCTATCTGCAGTCTGTTCCACCTTCCCTGCAGTTTGTCGCAAGGCGGTCGCGATGGCGCGGGCGTGCGTCCATCCTTCACTCAACGCAGCACCGATCCGGAGACGACCGACCCGCTGCGCCCCCGACGAATCGCATGAGTGAGAGGAAGCTGCCATGAAAACCATCGTATCCCGCCTGAACTACAAAGTCGTCGCCGCCGTGCTGGCGCTTGCCGGGTCGGCCCTGTGCCTGGGCACCACCCTGGTCGGTTATGAGCAGGTCGCCGCGCAGGCCGTCGTTGATGTGCCGGTGACGGTGGCCGCCGCGACGGATCACAAGGGCTGAACGGCACCGGGCGAGGCCCAGAACGCAGTGCAGCATGACAAGCTTCATGCTTCCGGAATGGTTGCGCTCGCGCCGCGCGGTATCGCGATGGCATGCTGAGCGCCAGTCAACCGGAGCCCCCAGCCATGACCGCCTACCCGACTCATTCCGACACTGCCGCGTCGCCTTTGCGATGGATCCTGGCGCTTGCCGCAGCGTCGCTCGCGCTGATCGCGCTGACCTCGCCAGCGGCTGCGCATCTGCAGGTCTCGCTGCGCGCGGCGGGATTCGCCGTGGTGGGCGGCCTCGCCCTGTTCGCGGCGGCGCTCTACCGGCGCAAGGATCGCCCGGCAGCGCCGCAGGATGACCCCGAGCTGACGCTGCTGGTGCTCGATCCCCCCAAGCGTGTGCCCTCGACCGCAAACCGCGTGTCCTCGGCCAACATCGAAGCGCCGCTTGCGCGGCGCGCCGAGAAGTGGTCGCCGGAGCTACTCGCGACCGTCAAGGGCGATCGTTTCGCCCGCCTGTGCGTGCGTTATCACGCAGCGCGTCTGCTGACTACCGAACCGATGCCGATGGCGAGCGGTCGCGGCCTGGCGGTGAGCGGCGCCGGGCTGGTCGTGCATGCGCTTTCGCACACCAACGAAATGGCTGGCGCCGACCAAATCGCCGACCTGATCGCCGACATGAGTCGCGCTACCGTGCAGCGCGGTGTGCTGATGAACGCCAGCGGCTTCACCGAAGAAGCCCGAAGCCTGGCGACGGCCCACGGCATCACGCTGATCGACAGCCGCCTGCTCTACCTGATGTTGCGCCGCCTGCCGGACGAGGCGCAGCGCGATTTGCTGGCGTTCGCGACCGGAAGCGCCTGAGCCAAATCCGCCGTCGGACCTGCCGACCTGGTCGGGCGCCCGGCGGACCCTCCCCGTGTTGCCGTCAGGCGCCGCCCTGGTCAACGATTGCGCCGGCGCCGACAGACAAGCCGCTGCGACATCCTGCGGCGGCCGAAACGTACTGGGGCAAACGCTGGCACGGTGATCCGCTCCGCTCACCCGTGACCCATGGCGACCTCGACAGCACTTGATCCTGCGAGGTCACCGGGTCGAGGCGTTCAGCGCGTCGGCTTCTTGCCCTTGGGCGGGCCCCAGGGCTTCTTGTCGCCAGCAAAGCCGGGTTTCGGGGGGCGATCGCCCCATGGGCGGGACGGGCGATCGTCGGCCGGGCGTGGCGGGCGGCGGTCGTCATCGAAACTGCGCGGGCGGTCACCCCAGGGGCGATCAGCTTGCGGGCGGTCAGCGGCCGGACGATCGCTTGCAGCGCGGTCCGGGTAAGGGCGCGGTGCTTGCGGGCGGTCGCCATAGGGACGCGCGGGCCGGTCGCCCCAGCTACGCTCGCCTTGCGGACGCGGCGGTCTGTCCGCTTGCGGGCGATCGCCCTGCGGCCGGTCGTTGCCCCAGCGCCCTTGCGGTTTGCGATCGTCGAAGCGCGGGGCGCCGCGATCGTTTTCGCGATGCCCCCAACCGCCGCCGCTGCGTTCTTCGCGGGAGTCGCGCCGCGGTGGCCGGCGGTCCATGCCTTCGTCCTCACCCTCGGCCATCGGCCGGATCGCCAGCGCCTGCCGACGCACGCGGATCGCGCCGATCTGTGCCAGCACGTCGGCGGGCAGGTCGCGCGGCAGTTCTACCGTGGAGAAGTCCGGGAACAGGTTGATCTGACCGATGTAGCGGCCTTCGATGCCGCCTTCGTTGGCGATCGCGCCGACGATCTCCTTCGGCATCACGCCGTCGTTGCGGCCCACGTTGATGCGGTAGCGCGCCAGTGCGCCAGCCGAGAACTCGCGGCGCTTGGCGAGGATCTCTTCGCGGTTCTCGCGCGTCGGGCGTTCGCTTTCGGGCCTTGCTGCGGGTTCATCCGGCCATTCGGCCGGGTCGAGCTTGAGCGGGCGCTCGCGTTGCGCGATCCAGGCCAGCGCAGCGGCGATTTCGTGTGCGGTGAGGTCCTGGTCGTCTTCCATCTGGCTCACCAGCTCGACGAAGTATTCCAGCGATTCGTTCTCGATCACCTCGGTGATCTGCTGCTTGAACTGCTCGGCGCGCTTGATCTCCACTTCGCTGCGCGTCGGCAGGCGCAGCGGTTCGATCGTCGCGCGGGTGACGCGCTCGATCGTCTTGAGCATGCGGAATTCGCGCGGGCTGACGAACAGGATCGCGTTGCCGGTGCGGCCCGCACGGCCGGTGCGGCCGATGCGGTGCACATAGGCTTCGGTGTCGTACGGAATGTCGTAGTTGATGACATGGGTGACGCGCGGCACATCGATACCGCGCGCCGCCACGTCGGTCGCGACGACGATGTCGAGCTGGCCGTTCTTCAGCTGCTCGATCACGCGTTCGCGCAGGCCCTGCGTCATGTCGCCGTTCAGCGCCGCAGCGGCGATGCCGCGTGCTTCGAGCTTCTGCGCCAGCTCTTCGGTGGCGATCTTGGTCCGCACGAACACGATCGCGGCGTCGAAGTCCTCTTCCACTTCAAGGATGCGCGTGAGGGCATCGAGCTTGTCCATGCCGCGTACGGTCCAGTAACGCTGGCGGATCGCCTCGACGGTGCTGGTCGCGGCGCGGATCTTCACCTCGCGCGGTTCGCGCAGGTAGGTGCGCGCGACACGGCGGATCGGCTCCGGCATGGTCGCCGAGAACAGCGCGGTCTGCCGCTCGGGCGGCGTGTGCTGGAGAATCCATTCAACATCGTCGATGAAGCCCATGCGCAGCATCTCGTCGGCTTCGTCGAGCACCATCACGCGCAGGTTCTCGAGTTCGAGGCTCTTGCGCTCGAGGTGGTCCATCACCCGGCCCGGCGTGCCGACGATCACCTGCGGCCCGCGCGACAGCGCCCGCAGCTGCACCACCATGCTCTGGCCGCCGTAGATCGGCAGCACATGGAAGCCGGGCAGGTGGTGGGCGTATTTCTGCAGGGCCTCGGCGACCTGGATCGCGAGTTCGCGCGTCGGCGTGAGCACCAGCGCTTGCGGGCGGCGCTCGGCGATGTCGATGCGCGAGAGCAGCGGAAGCGCAAAGGCCGCCGTCTTGCCGGTGCCGGTCTGCGCTTCGCCGATGATGTCGTTGCCTTCCAGCAGCAGCGGGATGCAGGCGGCCTGGATCGGCGAGGGGGTTTCGTAACCCACGTCGGCAAGCGCACGCAGCAGCGCTTCGGGCAGGCCGAGCTCGGCGAAGGTGGTCGGGGTGTTGGGTGTAGTCATGGCGGGGGCCCTGCGAGGACGGCCCGAAAACACGGGCCAACCCTGAAGTATCGCCGACGCGGCGCCGTTTGCCGAATATCTGCAGGGGGCGGACGCCCCGCAAGGCGCCTCAGGCGTCGGTCACGGTGTCGTGTGGGGGGCGCCAGCGGCTTGCGACGTCGCGCGACTGGTAGTCGAGCTCGGGGAACAAGGCGGCCTCGGTGATGCCGATCAGTGCCAGTTCACCCCGGATCGCCGCCCGCTTGGCGGCTGGAATGCGCAGCCACTTGAGGATGCGGGTGCGGCGTAGCGCGGCGTCGATGTCGAGCAGGTCGATCGGCGCGCCGATCGCGGTGGGCGAGAGCGCCTTGCCCGCCCAGGCGGCGGCGTCAGCGACAAAGCGTCCGCCGTGCAGCGTGAAGGTGCCGGACTGGTTGCGGATGCGCGGATTGCTGCGCGGCGGGAACACCGCCACTGGCATCGACAGGCGCACCGCGAGGCGTTCCGCGCTGGCCCAGTTGCCGTCGTCGAAGAGGTTGCCGGGCTTGACGCCACGCGGGCCGTTCATCGGTATGGCGCGCAAGTCCACCGCGGCCGGCGTGCTGGCGATCTGCGCCACCGGCACCGGTGTCTCGCCAATGGCGCCGAGCAGGCGGCCGTGGCGGTAAGTCTCGCCCGGCACATCGGGCGCCTGCAGGCTGCGCGCGACGCTGTCGCGCCAGGCTTCGCGGTTGCGCACCCGGCACAGTGCCGCGCGGGCGACCACGTCGGCATCGTCGGCATAGAGCAGTTCAGCGCTGCGCTGGCTCGCCGAGCTGTAGTAGTTGAGGCGCCGCGCGTTGAGGATCCACAGCGCGGCGTCTTCGTTGCCCCCATCCAGAGCGGGATCGCGCACCGCGAAGAAGAGCGCGACGAGCAGGTTCTCGCTCCAGTCGAGCAGGCGGGTCGGCGCGAGGTAGTGCTGCATCGTCACCAGCGCCGCAAAATCTGGCGTGCCGGGCGGCACTGCGTCGGGGTTCAGCGCGCGGAAGTGGCGGGTGAGCGAGACCTCGTCGATTGGCGCGGCGCCCGGCGTGGGCCGCAGCAGCGTCGGCACCAGTCGGTAGCTGGCGCGTTCGTGGCCGCGGAACCACAGTCCGAAGCGTGCATCGCCGCGGCGTGCGCTGGCTTCCGGCGCGAGCGCGTCGAGCAGTTTGCCGCGGGTCAGCGCGTCGATCGCCTGCGCGACGCTTTCGATGGTCTTCGATTCGGCGGGGATGTCGCGCATGCGGGTGGCCTGATCCGGGCGGGGCCTCAGATTCTACGTGGCGCCCAAAGAAAAACGGCGTGCGGGGTGCGCACGCCGTTTCGAGCCACGCTGAACTGGAATCAGATCAGCACATTGACGATTGCGTTGCCGATGCCAAGCAGCGCGGCGCCCGAAATCAGGCCGGCGCAGATCGGTTCAAGGCCGTCGACCCAGATCGCGTGGCCACGGGTGCCGGGCTTGCCTTCGTTGCGGCGGCTCATGACCCAGAACAGCAGCGCGCCGACGAACATCGTCAGCGATGCGTCCGGCGGCAGCACGACGCCAAGGCCGATCGACACCGCAGACAGCGGGAAGCGGCCCTTCGTGACGATCTTCGCCACTTCGATCGCGATTGCGGCGACACAGGCGAGCACCATCGCGATGACGGCGGAGGTCGGCAGCGAGGCCACGCCCTTGGCGATGATCTCGGCGACACCCTTCCACTGCAGCGCAGCGGGGAAGGCGAAGGCGTCCGAGACGATGGTGGTGGTCGAGCGCACGCCTTCGGCGTTCTTCGGCAGGAAGAGCAGGAAGAACAGCGGTGCGCAGGCGAGCGCGCCGGAGAAGATGCCGATCACATGGCCGATCGCCTGCTGGCGCGGCTTGGCGCCGAGCATGTAGCCCGGCTTGATGTCGGAGAGCAGGTTCGCCGCGTTGGCCGAGATCTCGGCCGTCATGCCGGCCGGCAGCAGGTTGCTGGCCGGGTTGCTGCGATCGAGCGCGCCGATCGAGAACTGCGTGATCTTCGCCATCGCGCCGAGCGGGATCCACGAGGTCAGCGCCATCGAATTGGTGCCGATGATGGTCAGCACGAAGATCAGCGGCAGCGAGACCACGCTCAGCAGCCAGGGCACGCCGAAGAACTCGTGCGTGACCCAGGCACCGAGCACGCTGAACAGCGGCACACCGACGTAGGACACCCACAGCGGCAGCTCGATGTCCTTGAGGATGTCCGGGCCGTTGCTGACCGCCTTGTTGCGGCCGCTCATCGACTTCCAGGCGCTCTTGAAGATCTCAGGGCGGCCGACGAGGCTGACCAGCGAACCGGTCACCATCATCGCGACACCCCACCACAGCGACCACTGGTTGACGATCTCGCCGCGGTTGATCGGGATCGGCGTGCCGTCGGCCGCCACGCGCGGCACGATGTCGCCGAGCTGGATCACGATCGGCGCGAGCACCGCGAAGTTGATGAAGCTGCCGAGCAGCACGCTGCTCGCGACCGCGATGCCCATCAGGCCGCCCACGCCGATCAGCGAGGCGTCCAGCGTCGCGCGCCAGCCGAGCTGGCGGATATCGGTACCGAGGATCTTCGGAATCCACAGGTGATAGGCGGTCGCGAGGTTGTAGTAGTAGGTGTCGATCCGCTCGTGGAAGGTCCAGGGCTCGGTCATGCCGGCCCACTTGTCCATCTGCAGCAGCTTGAACTGGATCAGCTTCATCCAGCCATCCGACACGATCATCTGGAAGAGGCCGGTGACCCCTGCCACCACCGCCAGCAGCCGCGCCTTGAAGATGCCGACCGCGGCATCGCTGGTGTAGAGCGAATCGAGCACCACGCCGCAGGCGCGCCCCTCGGGGAAGGGCATCTGTTGGTCGTTGACGAAGTAGCGTTTGAGCGGGAAGGCGATCAGCACGCCGAGGATCGCGACGATCACCTGCCAAACGACGATCTGCCACGCCGGGATGATCTTGTCGGTGATCAGCATGTAGGCCACGAGGCTCGCGGTGAGCGGCGTGGTCATGTAGCCCGCTGCGGTGGCGATCGACTGGGTGCAGTTGTTCTCCAGGATCGTCATGTCGCGTGTGATGCCCGCCTTGGAGAGCGAACGGAACAGCGCGAACGAGAGGATCACCGAGGTCAGGCCGACGCCAAGGCCAAGGCCTGTCTTCGCGCCGATGTAGAGCATGGTGGCAGAGAGGATGCCGCCGAGCAGGAAGCCGGTAAGTGCGGAGCGGATCGTGAGCTGGGCCATGTCGCCCCGATACACGTTCTTGAACCACCACTCGTCTTTTTGCGACCGCGTCCAGGTGCGGGTCTGTTCGTCGGTGAGGTGCTGAATGGCCATGAAATGTGTGCGCCTGTGGGTTGATTGGCAGTCTTGCAGTCGCGACGGGGTGCAACCGGGTGGGTTGCGCCATCGCGAGGCGGGCGCATTGTGACAGAGCGGTGACCCGGGAAGATAGGGTCCCGGTCAACCCTCAGCGGAACACAAAGGCCACGGCGACCGCCAGCGCGATCAGGCTGGTCACCAGCACCGCGCCGGCCGCGATGTCCTTGACGACACGGATCTCCGGGTGGCGTTCGGGGTGCAGGTGGTCGATCAGCGCTTCGAGCGCCGAATTGAAAAGTTCGGCCATCAGCACCAGGCCGACGGTGATCGCGCCGATCGCCCACCACACTGGCGCCGGCCGGGTGACCAGCAGCACACCCAGCACCGCTCCGGTGGCGAGCAAGTGCTGGCGGAAGCTGTGCTCGCGCCGGAAGGCGGCTTTGAGGCCATCCACCGCAAAGCCGAGCCGGCGCAGGAATGTCTGGCCTTTCATGTCTTGCGTCCCCTCTCGTGACCGGTCAGCTGCGCAAAGATCCAGCAGGCCAGAGCCCAGGCGGCGCCCAGTGCCCAGCCGGCGAGCACGTCGGATGGCCAATGCACGCCGAGATAGACGCGGCTCGCGCCGATCATCGCGGTGAGGCTCACCGCCAGCACCATCAGGTAGCGCTTCTGCCACCAGCCGTATGTGATGCGGGCCAGCAGGGCGCCGAGGGTCAGATACACCACGGCCGAGAGCATGGCGTGGCCACTCGGGAAGCTGGCGGTAAAGACCGTCGTGGCGTGCGGCACCAGATCCGGCCGAGGCCGCGCAAAGGCGGACTTGAGCAGCAGCGATGCCACCGCACCACTGACGGTCGCGGCGGCCACGAAGGCGGCGGTGCGCAGGTCGCGCCGAAGCAACAGGAAGACCACGCAGGCGGCGACCAGCATCCCGAGCACCGTCGGGCTGCCGAGCGCGCTGACATCGCGCACCGCCTCAGCGACCCAGGCTGGGCCGAGTGTTTGCGAAGGGTCTTGCGGGGCGCGCAGCGCCATCAGGATCGCCGTGTCGGTTGCATGGGTGCCACCGCTGGCGACCTCATCGGCGAGGGCAATGAACAGCGCCAGCACCGCGGCCACGATGCCGAGTGCCGCCAGGATGCGCGGTTCGAGCGCGCGGTGGATGTGGGTCAGGCGTGGCATGCAGCGGCTCGTGTATCTGGGGTAGGTGCCAGTGAGTCCCGTTGTGCGGGCGGCGCGTGCCGTCCAACGGCCACTCTAGCGGATGCGTAAGTGTATGGAGTGTCGCGTGACGATGCTGTAAGGAATTGCCACGCCGCACGGTCTCCCACTGCAGGGAGGCATAGCCGATGAAAAAGGGGCGAAACGTGGGAACAGCAATGGATGGGCGGCAGGGCGGCAAGCGGGTCATGGCAGCGCTGCTGATCGGTGGGCTGATGGTGGTCGCCGCGTTGGCGACGCGCGCATCGGACCGCGACGGCGAACAAGGCACGCCCGCGGACACGCAGGTGCGCCGCATCGCGGCTGTCGATGCCTTGCAGGGGCATGTGCAGCTCGCCACCGAACAGCTGGTGCAGCTGCTGGTGACACCGGAGCGCGAGCAGCGCGTGCCGATCTATGCCCGTATCGATGAGGAGAACGCGCAGGCCGACAAGGCGCTGGCGGATCTGGCTGCACTGTCGGCATCGCCGCAGGAGCGCGCGCACCTGAGTGCACTGCAGGATTTGCGTGCCCGCTACGGCGAGCTGTACACGGCGTCGGTGGAAGAGATCGAGCTCAACGGCGCCAAGGGGGCGCTGGCGCAGTTCTGGTCCGAAACCCGCGGCGCCTTGATGGCGCTAACGCAGGCCACTGCACACGCAGTTGACGACGAACGCGCCCGCTTGAAGGCGCTGCGCGCCGGGGAGGCGGTGGTCGAACGCGAGGCCTGGATGCGTGCCGGCCTTGCTGCGCTCGCCGTGTTGCTCGCGGCCGGCCTGGGCCGCTTGCTCAGCCACCACCGTGGCGCGGCGCGGCTGCAGCCGTCGGTACCCTGACACACCTGTGCGGCGTTGCGATCAGATCGAGGTCTTCTTCTTGTTCGAAGTGCCGTTCTTGCGTGTGCTGACGGGTTCGTCGCGAATGAATTTCGCGTTGTCGATCTTGCCCGCCCGGGCCGCAGCGTCGGCGGCTTCCGCCAGATCGACCACCGCGAGCGAGCGCTCGATCTGCGCCACGATTTCCTGGGCCGTGGCGCCATCCACCCGCAACAGGTCCTTGCGCGCGACGACATTGACGCGGGTGAGGGTGGGCGAGAGCGGTTCGAGTTCGACCGACACGTTCAGATTGCTGACCCGCGCACGCGTCACCTGGCCGCTACCGGTGCTGGCGACTTCATCCACTTCCAGGTACATCCGCTTCGATGCAATCCGGGTCGCCGCGTCGACCTTGCTGAACGGCTCGGTGAACGTGCGGCTGGCGGTACCGTTGAGCTGGTGAGAGAGCCCGGCACCGGCGCCCGCCCCGGCGAGGCTCACCGCAAGCGCAGCACATCCGTTGAGCAGTGCGAGCGCGAGGATCGCGGCGCCGAAGGTCGCCAGCATGCGGGTCAGGGCGTAGAGGCAATGTGCGGTTTGGGTGTGCAACGTTTGCATGGGGCGGTTTCCTGAAAGCGTGGTCAGCCGGGGAGCTTTTCCAGCGCTAGCAGCTGTTATGCCAGATGGATTGCCGCGCCAGGCGCAGGGGTGCGGTTTGCGGAGAGGCGCATGCGGTCTTGCCGACCGGCACGCCGCAGCCGTGAAGGCAGAATCCCCTTGCCGGGCAGCATGACGTTTCGCGTCACATCGCCATTCGCGCTCGGTCACCTGAGGTCGTGACCCGCCCCACGGCTGAACGCAGTGATCGCCGATCGGCCCCGACGCTCCGGGATTTGCCTTGTCCGCGCAACAAGCGAAAATGGCAGGCTATTCACTTTGTCCGGACGGGCTTGCGCCATGAAAATCGAAAAGAACACCGCCGTCACCCTGCGCCTGAAGGTCACCGACCCAAAGGGCGTGTTCGTCTACGACGACGGCAAGACGCCGATGTCTTACCTGCACGGCGGTTACGAGAACATCTTCGAGAAGCTTGAAGCGGTGCTCGAAGGGCAGGAGGCGGGCTTCGCCGCGACGGTCGATCTGAGCGCCGAAGAGGCTTTCGGCGAACGCGACGAGTCGCTTGTCACCACCATGCCCAAGAGCGAATTCCCGCCCGGCGTGAAGGTCGGCGGCCAGCTGCAGCGCATGGGTGCCGACGGCGAGATGCGCTACTTCTTCGTCACCAAGATCAAGGGCCCCACGGTGATGCTCGACGGCAACCACCCGCTCGCCGGCAAGCCGCTGCGCATCAGTATGAAAGTGGTCGAAGTGCGCGCCGCCACCGCCGAAGAGATCGAACACCAGCATGTGCATGGCGAACACGGGCACCACCACTGAGCAACGATTTGCCGGCACCTGCCGATGCCAGGTTGTTGACGCCGCGAGGTATCGCGGCGGCCGGCGCCGGGGTAGCGTGGCGGCGGGTGCCTTGTAGCCCGTCCTGAGAACTCACCATGACATTCAGACTCGTGGCGGTGGCCGCGTTGTGGATCCTGCTTTCGCACAGTGCCGCGGTATGGGCCGCCAAGCCGCAGCCTGAGGAAGACGACGACGAGGACGAGGAAGAGGACGTCTCCGATGAGATGCCGGCGGCGCCGGCACTGACGCCGCCTGCCGCGGGTGTCACGGCTGGCGAAAAGCCAGCGGTGCCGCCCGCAGACAGTGCGCGTACCGAAGGCGCCGACAAGGTGTCGTCGGGCGAAGAGGACGCCGAAACGCCTGAACGCGGGCTGTCGCTCTCGCTTTCCTACTACGCGATGCCGCAGGAGCCTGACTTCCTGACACCGGTGGTCGCCTTCGACCGCGGTCGCTTGCACCTGGAGGCGCGCTACAACTATGAGGCGCAGCACACCGGGTCGGTATTCGCCGGGGCGAGCTTTTCCGGCGGTGACGCGCTCAGCTGGTCGGTGACGCCCATCTTTGGCGTCGTCTTCGGCGACTACCAGGGCGTCGCGCCGGGCCTCGAGGCGAGCCTTGCCTGGAAGGACTTCGACTTCTACACCGAGTCGGAGTACTACATCGACCATCGCTCTTCCCGCCTCCATTACTTCAGCGCGTGGAATGAAATCGGCTGGCGGCCGATCGCGCCGCTGCGCATCGCGATGGTGACGCAACGCACCCGTCTGCTCCACCTGGAGCGGGATGTGCAGCGCGGGGCTTTGCTGCAGTGGACCCTCAAGCGCGGCGCGACGCTCGGTCTCAACTTCTTCAACCCCGGAAGCGATCGCCGCTTCACGATCTTTTCGCTGTCCACACAGTACTGATCAGGGTTTGTACCTACTCGCGGGCCGGTGGCGTTGCGCTGCAGGGCTTGCGCGAGAGTTTCGTCGCGCGCGCGCGATTGCAGCCTGAGCAGCGCGGGCGAAAACAGCAAAATCCGACAAATCCGCCAACGATGGCGCGCCGAGAATGCCACGCGCATGCTCGCTGCTGCGCATGCACCCTCCACTCCACATCCCCCGCGCGCGACCCCCCGCTTCCCGTCGCGTCGGGTTGTCCATGGACGACGCTATGACTGTCAAGATAATCGGTCGCCGTTTGGCGGCCTCCTTCGCCCTGATGGGCGCGGGGCTGATGCTGGCTCCGCTGGCCTCCGCTGCCGACTGGAAACCGGGCGTGCCCCGCACCGCCTATGTCAATCTGTTTGAATGGAGCTGGTCATCGGTCGCGCGCGAGTGCGTTACCGAGCTGGGCCCGAAAGGCTACGCGGCAGTGCAGGTGTCGCCGCCGCAGGAACACCTGAAGGGTTCCGAATGGTGGGTGCGTTACCAGCCGGTCAGCTACAAGCTCGATTCGCGCAGTGGCAATCGTCGCGAATTCTTCGCGATGGTGCAGATCTGTAAGGCCGCGGGCGTCGATGTGTATGTGGACGCGGTCATCAATCACATGGCGGGCGGCACCACGGGCGTCGGCACCGCAGGTTCGACCTACGGCAACTACATCTACCCGGCCGTTCCGTACGACCGCAGCAGCTTCCACACCCCGTCGTGCTCCATCGCTTCGAGCGACTACGACAACAACCGCAGCAACGTGACCCAGTGCGACCTGCCGGGCCTGCCCGATCTGGATACCGGCAACCCCGCGGTGCAGGACCGCATCGCCGCCTACCTGAAGGATCTGCTCTCGCTGGGCGTCAAGGGCTTCCGCATCGACGCGGCCAAGCACATCAAGCCGGAAGAGCTCGCGGCCATCAAGGCCAAGGTTCCCGGTGCCTACTTCCTGACCCAGGAGGTGATCAAGGACGGTTCGCTGTACAACTCGGGCGACATCAACAAGTACCCGGAGATCGGTACGGTCAACGAGTTCAGCTACGTCTACGCCATGAAAAACATGTTCATGAACATGTATGGCTTCAACCTGTCGCGCATGCCGGAAGCCTTTGCCAACTGGGGCATGTTCCCCAGCAACAAGGCCACCGTGTTCGTGAACAACCACGACACCGAACGCAAGTACTGCGACAAATACGCGCCGGGCGCCCAGTGCGATTCGATGAACACCTTTAGCGGCGACAAGCTCTACCTCGCCAACGTGTTCATGCTCGGCTACCCCTACGGCTATCCGCAGGTCATGTCGGGTTACTACTTCAACAGCCACGACATGGGCCCGGTCGGTCAGCCGTACAAGGGCTTCGAGCTGACGCCGTCGAACTGCAGCAGCGACCCGACGGCCGCGGGCAAGTGGGACTGCGTGCATCGCGACAAGCGCGTGGCGAACATGGTCGGCTTCCGCAACTTTACCGCCGCCTCGCCGCTGCGCCGCTGGGCTGCTGACGGTGAGAACCGCATCTCGTTCGTGCGCGGCAACAAGGGTTTCGTTGCCATCAACAACACGACCGATGTGTGGGCCAAGACCTTCGCCACCGGCCTGCCCGATGCGACCTATTGCAACGTGCTGACCAGCGACCAGCCTGAAACCGGATTCTGCCCGGCCGCGGCCCAGGTCAAGGTGGTCGGCGGCCAGGCCACGCTGAGCATCCCGGCCAACGCCGCTGTTGCGCTGCACTTCGGCGCAGTGGTTCAGCCGCTGATCCGTGCGCTGCCGAGCCGCATTCCCGACAGCCTCAACGTCGCTCGCAGCCAGGTCGTCACCTCGAAAGCGGTGCGTTCCTTCGACTTCGCGCCGGTCCTGGTCTCGGCGGTGGGCGGTGAAGTCAGTGTCGGCAACAGCGCCTTCGCGCCGACCGCCACGGTCAACCCGGGTCAGGTCTTCCGCATCCGCACCAGCGCGCCGGCCACCGATCACACGGCCAAGTTCGTCACCGTGCAGGTCGGCAAGGTCGCCACGCTGTGGAAGGTCGCCACCGGCGGCAACGAGTGCGTCGAAGCCTTCTGCCCGAGCGTCGCCCCGGTCGACTACACGCCGTCGTCGATCACCGGTGGTCAGCCGGTCACGATCTATTACATCGGTACGCTCGCCAACAGCAATGCGCTGACGATGCGCTGGGGCAACAGCGGCTGGAACAACGTGACCGATACCGTGCTGACCAAGCGCGGCGACGGTTTCTGGTCCGCCACCATCACCCCGCCGCCGAGCGCAACTGCGATCAACTTCGTGGTCACCGACGGTACCAACTGGGACAACAACAACGGTGGCAACTGGAACCTGCCGGTCACGCCGGCGGTGGATACCTCGGTCACGATGACCTTCAAGATCGTTGCCGAAACGGCGTGGGGCGAGAACGTCTACATCGTCGGCAACCGTCCGGAGATCGGCAACTGGGGCACGTCGCCGGACGCCTTCCGCCAGTGCACCCCGACCGCTTACCCGCAGTGGAGCTGCGTGATCAAGTTCCCGCAGGGTGGCATCGGTATCGAGTACAAGTTCCAGAAGATCGGCAACGGCAATGTCACCTGGGAGAACGGCGCAAACCGTTCGCTCACGCTGCCGAACGTCGATGCTGAAGTGGACGCGGGCAGCTTCCAGTAAGGCAGACTGTTTCCTGCCGGCGACGAGCCGGTGCTGCAAAGATAAGACCGCCCGGCCCTGACCGGGCGGTTTTCATTTCTGCGGGCGTTTCGTCGCGGCGCGCAATAGTCCCGCGGAATCTTCCAATCCGGATGCCGGGGGAATTTTGCCGCCGCCCATCCCGAACGCGCCAAGCGCAAGCTCTGCCAACCCAAGAGCGACGCAAGCGCATAGCATGTCCACCCGGCCGACGAGGCCACGACAAACGGACAGGCGGGAGATTGCGCGGTGCACATACTGTTGGGATTGCTGGTCGTCGGCGTGGTGGCTTACCTGATCTTTCGCGCGCGACAGTCGCCGCAGGCGCCGTTTGCTGCGGTGGCCGCCGCGAACCCCGAACTCGCCGAAGAAGCGGCCCGTCTCGATATCGCCTTCGTCTCCAACGGCAAACTCTTCTATCGCGCACCGGGTGACACCGTGCGTCAGCTTGAGAGTGCCCATGTGATCGAGGCGCAGGATCGCCGCGAACGCAGCAAGCAGCGCCACGGCTGGAAGCAGAACACCAGCTTCGGTGTGTCGGCCAATGGCGGCATGCGTAGCTTCGAGTCTGCCGACGCACCGACAGCCTTCACCTCGGCCACTTACGACGCGGGTGTCGGCGCCTTGCTGTACTTCCTCAAGGACGAAACGGTCGGTGGCCTGTTCGCCTGCCCGCCGGGCGCCAAATCCGAACAGCGCCTGCTGCTCAAGCAAGGCCTGCACCTTGAAGACCTCAACCTGTCACCGGACGCCCAACTGCTCGCCGCGACGTCAGTCCAGGGCGATGGCACCGCGAACATCGCGCTGCTCAACCGCGACGGCAGTGCGCTGCGCGAAGTCACTGCCGGCGATACCTACGATTCTTCACCGGGATGGATACCGGGCGTCGCGCAGCGCCTGCTGTTCCAGTCCGCCGGTCTGGCGCGCGATGAGCGCGGTTATGTGGTCGCGCAGGGCAACGCCACGATCCAGATGCTCAACATGGAATCGGGCACCGTTTCGCCTGTGCTCGAAGATCCACGATACGACTTCGTGCAACCGCGCGTCAGTCCGGACGGCAACCTGCTCTTCATCCGCCGCCCCTACGAAGTGCCGCGCTACGGTGCCGACAACTTCGTGCTCGACACGCTGCTGTTCCCCTTCCGGCTGTTGCGCGCGCTCTTCCACTTTCTCAACTTCTTCTCGCTGATGTATTCGCGCAAGCCGCTCACCAGCGCGTCCGGCCCCGCGATGCAGGCCGACATCAAGAACATCATGCTGCAGGGCAAGCGCATCGACGCCGAAAAGTCGCTGCGCAACGAGCGCCCGATCCATGGCGTGCCATCGCTGGTGCCGCGCAGTTGGGAACTGGTCAGCCGTACACCAGAAGGTGTCGACCGTGTGCTCGCCACCAATGTCGCGTCCTACGACCTTGGTCCCGGCGGGCGCATCGTGTATTCAAACGGCCGCGGGGTCTTCGTGCTTGCCGACGACGGCAAGACCGCGCTCGCACTCAAGAGCGATTTCATCGCACGGGTATTCGCTGCGCGGCTCGATCGCGCGCAAGTCTGAACATCCGGCCGCCTGCAGGCCGGGGCGCGCCGCGCTTAAAACCGCTGCGGCGGTACACCCACGGCGGCGCATCGCCCGGGTGCGCTTGCCCTTCCCCGGGGCAAGGCACGCCGTGGCAGGTACTATCTGTCTTTGCCCCACCCTGAGCAGCCCGCCCCGAATGCAAACCGAAGTCCCGAAGATGCCCGTGCGCGCCGTGGTCGCAGCGGTACAACTGCCCAACGTCAGCGACGTCGAGTTCGAAGCCTCACTGACCGAGCTGCGCGAACTCGCGAAGACGCTCGGGCTCACCGTCGTGCGTACCTTCACGCAGAAGCGGGCCGGCTTCGACCAGACCGGCTACCTGGGCATCGGCAAGCGGCAGGAGATTCACGCCTACGTGACCGGCGAGGCGGGTTTCGACGAAATGGACGGCACCCCGCTGTCGGTGGACCCCGAAGGCGGCGATATCGAAGTCGTGCTGGTCGACCACGAGATCTCGCCCTCGCAGGCGCGCAACTTGGAGCTGGCGGTGGGCTGCGAGGTGATGGACCGCACCATGGTCATCCTCGAGATCTTCCACCGCAACGCGCGTTCGCCGGCGGCCAAGGCGCAGGTCGAGATCGCGCGGCTGGGCTACATGGCGCCGCGCTTGCGCGAAGCGGCCAAGCTCGCCGGCCCGCAGGGGCGCCAGCGCAGCGGCGTGGGCGGCCGTGGCGCCGGTGAATCGCACACCGAACTTGACCGGCGCAAGATTCGCGACCGCATCGCCGAACTGCAGCTCGAAATCGTCGCCATGAACGCCGCGCGCGAGACCCAGCGCGCCCGCCGCCAGGGTCGCCAGAGTCTGCCCAGCGTCGCGCTCGTCGGCTACACCAACGCCGGCAAATCCACCCTGATGCGTGCGCTGACCGGCAGCGAAGTCCTCGTCGCCAACAAGCTGTTTGCCACCCTGGATACCACGGTGCGTGCGCTGTATCCGGAAAGCGTGCCGCGCATCCTCGTCAGCGACACGGTGGGCTTCATCAAGAACCTGCCGCATGGTCTCGTTGCGTCGTTCAAGTCCACGCTCGACGAAGCGCTCGACGCCGCGTTGCTTTTGCATGTGATCGACGCCAGCGACCCCGGCTTCGAGCGCCAGCTGATGGTGACCGATGAAGTGCTGAAGGAAATCGGCGCCGACGATCTGCCGCGCATCCGCGTCTTCAACAAGATCGACTTCGTTGGCGACGCTGCCGCACAGGCCGAATGCGAAGCCGCGCTGCGCGCACAGTACCCCGATTGCGTGGTGATGAGCGCCCGCAACCCGGACCACGTCGCGCGCATGCACCAGACCATCGTCGCCTTCTTCCAGCAGGATCTGGTCGAAGCCGAACTCTTCCTGCCCTGGTCCGCGCAGCAACTGCGCAAGGACATCTACGAGAACTGCCAGGTGCTGGAAGAACGCGCCGACGAAGACGGTGCGCACTTCCGCGTGCGCGGCGAAACCATCACGCTCAATCGCCTGCGCGAACTGGTCGCCCAGGCGCAATGAACAAAGCCCCCTGACGGGGGCTGCTACCTCGGTTGGGCATGTCGCGAACCGCGAATGGCGGCAGCGGCTTGTGCGTGCTCGCCGCAACAGCGCTCAGTCAGTTTGGCGCGGATAGTGCGCGCGCATCTGAAACGCCCAAGTCCAGGTGTTGTTCGGCATGACGGCAAAACCCAACGGCGGTGCGTCACTGCGTTGCGCGAAGGCGGGTTTCTCGCCCGTGCAATCTATCTTGCTGTCGCGATAGCCGGTGAGCTCAATCACATTTGCGCTTGGGTTCTTGAGCAAACTGCTGCCTTCAACAAACTGCGGCCACTTGGTCTGCGCTTGCGCCTGCAGTACCACCCTGCCAATCGCCGGCACATACCAGTACTGACTCACGGTGGCGCCCTTGAGCTCACGCGATGGTTTGGGTGGTTCCATGTGCTCAGCCAGTGCCGACTTCTTGTCGAGAAGACGCGGGTTCGACTTACGCCAGATGGCGATGCGATCAATCCGCAACGCGGTGAACGTCCCTGCGCCGATGCTGATCTCTTCCCAGCCAGCAGCTTTGCTGTCCGCCACCTCTTCGTAGTCGTAGCGATAGCCACCAATTTCAAGGCGGAATTCGCCCTCCTCGGTGAATTCGTCGCGCCAGGTATCACCAACCTTCACCGGAAAGCGGATCACCGCCTTTGTACCTTTGCGTGTCCGGCTCTCGTCGGCGTAGGTTTGCACCGGCTCGACCATGCGGATGCGCTCGTTTACCTCCAGCACCCGTCGGGTGGCGTCGGCTTCGATCAAACGTACGGTCGTACGTCGTGGTGAGTCGTCACCCGCGTACAGCCAGGTTGTGCCGGGTTCAAGAGTGGTCGGGTTTAGGGCAAGGGTTTGATCTGGCGGCGGCACATCACAAACAGCCTCGGCGGCACCGGCGTGGCACAGCGCCGCGATGATCAGCGAAATGAATGGCGAATTGCGCATGGGGAAGACTCGACCGGTTTGGGACGACGTTGCATCCGCGAAGCCGACTGGGCCGCGCGTCGCGGTGGATGCAATTGTCATTCAGCCGCAGCGCAGCCGCGCGACAGATCCGGCCCCGGCGTGTTGCGTTTCACGCCGGGGCCAAACTGGCGCGCCTGCCCGAACGCCAACCCGCCTCATCACGGGACGCTATAGCCACCGTCCACATTCAAGCCGTGGCCGCTGATGTAGCGCGCTGCGTAAGCTGCCCCGGCGCGGAGCAGTAACCCGACGAATAAGTTTCACTGAGCCGCGCGTCGCGAGCCCCGAATGGCTCAATATCCTCTCTGTGCGATTTGCGAGAATCGCTCCGCCCCCAACCACCGACCGTCACTCCAATGCCGATTAACGATCTCGCCCGCCGCTACCTCGACCACTTCGAACAAGGCCTCGAAATCCCCGGCGGACTACCGCACCGGAAGGCGCTGGCGCAGTTGCGGCTCGACTACAGCGCGCAGAGTCTGGAGCGTATCGATTTGCTTCTGCGCCAGATGCGCGAACGCCTCAAGCCCGAGCCGAACGCGTTCATCAATGACAGCGCCAATCAGAACCTGAGCTATCTGCTGGCTTTCTACATTGGCGAAACGATCTCGCGCTTCACTGGCCAGCGCTGCGACTGGTTCAAGTACGAAGAACTCCGGGAGATTGCGCCGCCCGAGTTGCTGGCCGACTACCCCTACGGATTCAACACCTCGATCACCTGCGTCTTTGAACGTGACGGTTTCTACGTGCCACTGTCGCCGGTGCTGCAGCAACTGTTCTTCGATGACCCGGACTTCACCGTCGCGAGTAGCGCGCAACGTGTGTTGCGACGGGTGCTCGACAAACCGGTTCTGACGCCACGCACCACCGGCGAACCCGCGCCGGTTCCGCAGAACCCGATCATTTACGAGGCCGTGGCCGAAGCCCTCGAGTTTGCGGGCAGCGCAACAGCGTTCGCAATATGGAATGTGATGGAAGGCAGCGATCACCCGCCCTCGCTGACGCATCGGTTTGCGTCGGGCAAAGTGCTGACCCAGAACATGATGTTCCTCAGCTGGAACGAAGCCATCGAGAACAGCAAGAAAGTACTGAAAAGCAACGCCGAAAACGCGCAGGTTTCCGCGCTCACCTACGACGGCTTCATCAACCTGCCAAGCCATCGCACGGATGCGCTGGTGCTAGAGCTTCAGGCCTATCAGCCCCTGCCGTTCACCGCGCACATCGTCATCCCGTACCGCAGCGCCAAGAAGCCGGAAGGCTTCGCACTCTATGCGCCGCGCGTGCTCGATCTCTCGATCGACGCTGCGCACCTGCCTGCGGTGCGTGAAGGCTTTTTCAGCGGCATCCGCAGTTTCAACCCCGGCGACATGTGGGACAAGCACTACCTTCCCGGAGTGTGAGCGGCGCGCTGTAGTCAGCCTTTGCCGCCGGCGTACTGGAGCGACGGCGATTCGCGCCGAAACGACTTCGGTACAACGCCGTGCGTGTCCCCCCGTTGGTGCGAGCAACGCACGCAAGTCAGGCGCACTGCGCCGCCAGACCGCCAACACTGGGCGGCACGCTTTGCTTGCTTTCTCGTTCTGGCGCCAGAAAGTGAAACGTCCACCGGGGGAACAGGGCCATCGTACGCATCACTTGCGGCAAGCGATGAACCTGCAAAAGGCGCGTCAAGCCAAAGCTCAACCCGCCCGGACGGTGCGGCCACCCAGCGCAGCAGATTACGGCGCCACATTCACCGCGAACTTCCGCACCCAAGTCGTTCCTGACCCGCCGACGACCTCATTGCCAAATTCCACGCTGGCCACGTAGTCGTCCGTGCTCACCAGGCCCTTGCCGACCATGTAGCGCAACAGCTCGTCGATCGGAATCTGGCCCTTGAGCTGGCGGGTCGGGCTGCGGAAGGAGTACAGCGTCCAGCCCCGACCGTCGCCACGGTTGCCGATGTTGTCGGCGCGGAACAGGTCGTAGCGCACGCCGCCGAGCATCGGCTGGTCGACGATCTGGCCGGCCGGCACGGCGCTTTGCTGGTAGTCCATCCAGAACATGATCTCTGTGGTGATCAGCTTCGGATTGGGCTGCTCGCTCCAGCTGCCGCTGCTGGTGAGCCAGATTTCGGGCGCGAGGTTGTAGCTGCCGGTAGCCTGCGTTTCGACCTCGTAATCCATGCTCAGGCGCTTCATCGCCGAGATCTTGAGCGGGAAGCGCGGGTCGGAGGGCTTGCCGCCGGACCAGGGCTTCCAGCCGAACATGATCTGCGGGTAGGCGAACACGGTGGGGTCCTGCCCCGGCCAGCTCCAGGTCCAGCCGATTTCGTTCTGGCCGTCCTTCGTGCGGCGCAGCAGGCATTGCTCCGGCGTGAAGCCGCGGGCCTTGTCGATGCCCCAGACGTTGTTCTCGTACTTGTAGGGGCCGACGATGGCGCTGGCCCAGGCGGCGCAGTCAGCCGTTGCACCGGCTTCGCTGTGGCCCGGCGCCGCGATCGTCGGGGCCTTCTGGGCCGGTGTGGCGTTGGGGGCTGCGGTGGGCATGCCGCCACAGGCGGCGAGTAGCAGGGCCAGGGGAGCAAACGGGGTAAGGCGCATCGGGTGTCTCCGTATCGTTATGTGGATGCGGTGGACTCTATCGGCGGGTGTTCGCGCGGCCCCTGTCGAAGCTTGCGATGCCATTGGTCCGGCTTGCGGTTTTTGCGCATGCGGCGCCGTTGCGCTCGCTTGCGTCGTGCGGGTGGTGCGCTGCAATCCGCCGTACGTGGCCTTGGCGTGTGAAGGGCGCCCGCAAAGAGAACCCGCGGAACGGGCAGGGGCCGGATGCCGGCGAGCCGCTGAGCCGGCAGGCTCAGCGGCTGTGCGCGCCGAGTGGGTCGAGCCGGGGCTTCAGGCCTGTCGTGCGGACGAGGTGAGGGCGCGGCGACGCGGGTGCTGCATCGTCAGAGCGGGTAGGCCCAAGGCAGCGCGGGCAGGCTGCCGTTCGTGACGTCGACATAGTGCGGCGTGAGTTGCGACCAGTCGGTCGAGAACCACGCGGAGAGGTCGAACACGGTGCTGGAGTCGCCGAGTTTCTGGATCTCGATGTTGGGCATGCTCAGCGGCACGCGCGCGGCGCACACAGACGGGTCGGCACGCGGACGCACGAAATACACGGCGCTTTCGGTGGTGGTGGAAACATTCGTCACACGCCTTGCGCTGATTACCGGCGCAGTGGCGTTGCGTTGCACCAGCAGCGCGGTTTCCACATCAACGCCGATGCCGCGCGCACCGCCGCTGCCGGTGCCAGACGCGAGTACGCCGCCGGCGCAACCGCCGCCTGCCGTATTCGGCTTGATCAGGCGTGCGACGAAGCTCAGCAGGCGGCCAAGGCGGTCGCGTGCGTCGAGGTGGGCGTCGAGGATGGTGTTGCGCAATGTGTCCGGCGAGATGAATCCCGCGCCGCCGAGCGGGTTCGGGTCGAAGCTCATGTACTTGTTGTACGGGTTGTCGAGCGCCTGCTTGCTGGTGACGGCACCGGCAAGTGCGGCGAAGTCTGCCCAACCCATCACCATCAGGCCGGCGCTGGTGCCGCCGATCGGTATGTTCTTGGCCATCAGGGTCTGCAGCGTGGTCTCTAGCGCCGTGCCTTTCCAGTACTTGAGGTAGTCGGACTGGTCGCCACCCGCGATCCAGAGCACCTGGGCGCGGCTGACGACCTGATTCACGAAAGCGTCATTGGCCGCCGCAACGCTGGGTATCACGAGCGTCTCGACCGAACTGACGCCGAGCGAGGCACCGCCGACCCAGCCATCGGCGATCGTGGCCGAGGTGCTGAGCGCCGCATCACTGTAGAAGATGTACGGGTTGTAGGCGTCGGTACCGGTGGCGCGGATCACCACCACGCGGCCGCCGCTGCCCGGGGTGATCCCGGCGCGCTGGATCATCCAGCGGTAGGCTTCGTCGACATCGGGCCCTCCGCCCATCAACACATACGAGGGCTGGCTCGGTGCCGGCACACTGACGCTTGCCGCGGTATTGCCGACCGCGGAATAGGTGTAAGGCACTTGATTCTTCGGCGCCGCAAGCGCGAGCGTGCAAGCCAGCGCGGCGACGATATGGGTGACCCAGCGGAGTGCGGTGCTGCCTTGCATGATGTCCTCTCTTCCGGGCGTGCGGCCAGCGCTCGAATACCACGGCGGGGTGCCGCGTCGGGTGGGTCGGCCACGGCCAATCCATCCCAGTATAGGCAGTGCGATACGCGCCAACCGGGAGCGTTTGACCTCGCCGTCAGAACCATCACGGCGCGGCGTCGGGCTGCGCCGAAAACGAACAACCCCGGATCCAGGCAATGACCCGAATCGGGGGGCGTTCTTGGGCGCATCGGTTTAGTGGCTGCGCGCGTCGAGCTTGGCCAGGAGCGGTTGCAGACTCTCCTTGCGCGCCGGGTCAACGCGGATCGCTTCGTCGAAGGCGGCGCGGGCAAGTTCCGTGTCGCCGCTGTGCAGGTAGGCCAGACCCATTCCAATCCAGGCCCTGCTGTTTGCGGGCTCGAGCGTGATTGCCTGCCTGTAGGTCGCCACGCTCTTGCTGATCTCCAGCTGCGAGAGCTGGAAGCCGGCGAGTCGCAGCAGCGCGGTGCCGGATTTCGGCTCGGCCGCGACGGCGGCGGCGAAGCTCTCACCCGCCTTGTCGAGCTTGCCTTCCGTCCAGTACTTGTCGGCGCGCGCGATCAGCGTTGCGGCCGAATTGGCGGCGGGCTCGGCCGCCACCGCCGTGACGCTGGCGGTGGCGACGAGCAGCGCCGCGAGGACGCTGCGCAGCCTCACTTCAGTGCCCCCTTGCCGTAGCGGTCTTCATAGCCCTGACGCACCTTCTCGATGGCGTCCTTGCTGATGCCGTTGAAGTACCAGTCGTGCCCCTCGATCGGCTTGAAGTACTTCTGCAGCAGCGCATCGGCGAAGGCTTCGTTGCCGTCCTTCTTGCGGACTGCTTCACGCATCTGCGGAATCCACTCGAAGTAGGTGCGCTGGGCAACCTGGTAGATGCCGTTCCACCAGGTGTAGTCCGGGCCCATCATTGCGGCGCCATGGCGGGCACGACGACCTTCGTGGTGCCAGATCTCCCACCAGGTCCACTCGATCTTCTCGTCGAACGGCGCGGAAGTCAGGTAGCCCTTGGCGGTCAGTTCGCCCATCATCGCCGCGATCGGCTTGGCGAACTTGTCGTTGTAGAGCTCCACCACGTCGTCGAACTGCTTGTAGTGGCCCTCGATCTGGCGCTTCGTATGGCAGGCGGTACAGACGTCCTGCATGGCCTTGCGGCGCTTCTCCCAGGTCACGACCTCGACGACCTTGGCACCCTTGTAGGTGTCGCCCACCTGCGGCAGCGCGATGCTCGCCGGCAGGTCGTAGGCCTTCTTGTCGTCGGTGCGGACCATGTTGAGCTTGACCGACACGGCCGGGCGCAGCGTCCAGGAGATGCGCTCGCCCACATCGTGCGTGACCTCCTGGCGCTCGGTCGCGCTCATGTGGCAGGTCGCGCAGGTCGGTGCGGCGGTGTAGTCCTTGCCGACCACCCACTTCTTCGACTTGAGGTTCATCTCCTCCTTGTGCGCGGCAAAGGCGATGCCGTGCTTGGATTCCTCGTAGATTTCCTTCTGCGGATGATCCGGGCCGAGGTGGCACTTGCCGCAGGTATCCGGCTCGCGCGCCTGCGCGGCCGAGAAGCGGTGGCGGCTGTGGCAGGCCGAGCAGGAGCCGAGCGAGCCATCCGGGTTGATGCGGCCAATGCCGGTATTCGGCCAGGTCTGCGGCGTCGGGCGGTTGTTCGCGTCGAGCGCCACCTTGCTGCCGTGACACTGCAGGCAGCCGGCGGTAACCGCGGCGGGGCCGCCGATCACTTCACCCATGATGTTGTCGAGCGAGGCCAGGATCTGGCCGCCCAGCGCATGGTGCGAAGGTTGCTGCTGATCCACTTCCTTCGCATGGCAGGTCGCGCAGACTTTCGGGCTCACGACGGTGGTGATGAAGTTCGGCTTGCCCTTGTACTCGCGGTGCTTGTACGCGCCTGGGGTGCCTTCGGTAGCCTTATGGCAGTCGTAGCAGTCGACGTTTTGCTTGGCGTGGCTGCTCTTCTTCCATTCCCCGACAAGGCCGGGGTTGTCATCCATGTGGCAGGCCACGCATTCCTTGCCGATGGCGATGTCCGTGGCCGATTTCTTCACTTTCGCGTCGGCGGCAAGCGCGCCGAACGAGAGCAGGGAACAGAGGCCGAGGATCACGCCTGCGAGGGCGATCCGACGAGGGTTCATGTTCAAGCCTTCCTGAGAGCTGTATGTGCGGGATGGATGCGGCGGCATCGATACGGGGCGCCGCAATGCCTGCGTAAATACCCCGCGCAGAGCGTCTGAAACCTTGATTCAGGACAATTTTCCGGACGCCGGACCGGAACTCCGCGTCCCGGCGGCTGTGACGCGGGCCGGCCCGCAGCTCGCCGCGACGGCTTGAAGGGCTTGCCCTGCGGCTTTCCTTCTCGTAATTTTTCGCCCTGCGTTGTTCTTGCTCATGAGGAGGTTCGCATGCGCATTTTCGACACCCTCTCGGCCCAGATCGACAGCATGGGCCTGCCACTCTTTGCGGTCAGCGTCGCGGCGGTTGCCCGCGCCGATACCCCGCTGCTGATGTTCATGCACTGGCACGGTTTCAGGCGCGAAGGCCCGCGTCTCGCGGCGGACGCCTCGCGCGAGCCGCGTCCGGTGGCCAGTTCGGCGCTGCAGATCAACCGCCGCTGGGGCGCCATCTCCCACATCGAATCGGACGTCCTCGATGCGGCCTGGCGGCTCGGCGCGTGGAATCTGGAACGCGACGAGAAGCGCGCCTGCAACACGATCGGGGCGCCACTCAGCGAAGCGCAGGCGTGCCGGCAAGCCTTCGGGGATTACCCGACTTTTGACGACCGTGAAACGCTACTGGCCGAAGCGCCGGAACGCGAATCGCTGATGCAGCTGGCGGCCGACGTCGGCTACGTGCTCTGGCAGTTTCGGCCAGTCGCTGGCGGCGTATGGGATGCGCACGAGGGCGACGACACGCTGGACGCCAGCGGCCACCGCGCGCCGCCTTGCCCGGTGGTGTGCGAGAGCCTCGCCGGAGGTGCGCGACGCAGCCGTCGCACGGTGTACCGCCTGGGTGCGGTGCATCATTTGATCGACTGAAAATGCCCTCTTGAAACCGCCGGGGGACGCCCCTATTTCGGCCCCGTTGGCCCCCGACAGGGCCGACGAGCCGGTGCAGCTGTGTGCGCACGGGGGCACCGCGCTCATCCGTTTCCGTTATCTGAATCGCACAGGAGATCGATATGCATATCCGTCCTCTGCACGACCGGATCATCGTCAAGCGGGTCGACAAGGCACGCCAGACCGCATCCGGCATCGTCATCCCCGATACGGCCTCTGAAAAGCCCGAACAAGGTGAAGTCCTCGCCGTCGGGCCGGGCAAGCGGCACACCGACGGCAGCCTGCTGGCGCTGCAGGTCAAGGTCGGCGACCTCGTTCTGTTCGGCAAGTACAGCGGCCAGACCGTCAAGCTCGACGATCAGGAATACCTGGTGCTGCGCGAGGAAGACGTGCTCGGCGTGATCGAAGGCGCCGGCGAAGCGAAGCTCAAGGTCGCGTAAGGCGCGAGCGTCCGTACCGTATCCCATTCCATTTTTACAGGAGCCAAGCCATGGCAGCGAAAGAAGTCCGCTTCCACGACAACGCCCGGGAACGTATTGTCACCGGCGTGAACATTCTCGCCAACGCGGTCAAAGTCACCCTCGGCCCGAAGGGCCGCAACGTCTTGCTGGCGCGCAGTTTCGGCGCGCCGCACATCACCAAGGACGGTGTCTCGGTCGCCAAGGAAATCGAACTCAAGGACAAGTTCGAAAATATGGGCGCGCAGATGCTCAAAGAAGTCGCCTCGAAAACGGCCGACGTGGCCGGCGACGGCACCACCACCGCAACGGTGCTGGCCCAGTCGATCGTGCAGGAAGGCATGAAGTACGTCGCCTCGGGCATGAACCCGATGGATCTCAAGCGCGGCATCGACAAGGCCGTGAGCGCGGTGGTCAAAGAGCTGCAAACGCTCTCGCGCCCGGTCACCAACAGCAAGGAGACGGCGCAGGTGGCGGCGCTGTCGGCCAACGCCGACGCTTCGATCGGCCAGATCATCGCCGACGCGATGGACAAGGTCGGCAAGGAAGGCGTGATCACCGTCGAGGACGGCAAGAGCCTTGAGAACGAACTCGAAGTCGTCGAAGGCATGCAGTTCGACCGCGGCTACCTGAGCCCCTACTTCATCAACAACCCCGAGAAACAGACCGCCGTTCTGGATGACCCGCTGATCCTCATCCACGACAAGAAGATCAGCAACATCCGCGACCTGCTGCCGGTGCTCGAAACCGTGGCCAAGGCCGGCAAGCCGTTGCTGATCATCGCCGAGGATATCGAAGGCGAGGCGCTGGCGACGCTGGTGGTCAACAGCATGCGTGGCGTGCTGAAGGTGGCGGCAGTGAAGGCGCCCGGCTTCGGCGACCGCCGCAAGGCCATGCTCGAAGACATCGCAATCCTCACCGGCGGCACCGTCATCTCGGAAGAGACCGGCCGGCAGCTTGAAAAGGCGACCCTGCAGGATCTGGGCCGCGCCAAGCGGGTCGAGATCGAGAAGGAAAACACCACGATCATCGACGGTGCCGGCGCCAAGGCCACGATCGAAGCGCGCGTGAAGACGATCCGCGCCCAGATCGAAAGTGCCACCAGCGACTACGATCGCGAGAAGCTGCAGGAACGGGTCGCCAAGCTCGCCGGCGGCGTGGCGGTGATCCGCGTCGGTGCCGCGACCGAAGTCGAGATGAAGGAGAAGAAGGATCGCGTCGACGACGCATTGCACGCCACTCGTGCGGCGGTGGAAGAGGGCATCGTCGCGGGCGGTGGTGTCGCACTGTTGCGCGCCCGCTCCCGCATCCAGAACCTCAAGGGCGACAACGCCGACCAGGACGCCGGCATCCGCATCGTGCTTCGCGCGCTCGAAGAGCCCCTGCGCGCGATTGCCGCGAACGCCGGCGACGAACCCTCGGTGGTGGTGAACAAGGTGCTCGAAGGCAGCGGTAACTTCGGCTACAACGCGGCCGACGGCAGCTACGGCGATCTGGTCGCGCTCGGCGTCATCGACCCGACCAAGGTCACCCGCTCAGCGCTGCAGAACGCCGCCTCGGTCGCCAGCCTGATCCTCACCACCGACGCCACGGTCGCCGAAGCGCCGCAGGAAGCCAAACCGGCCACCCCCGCGCACGCCGACATGGATTACTGATCCGCCCGCGTTCCATAGAAAAAGCCCGCTTCGGCGGGCTTTTTTTGCTGGCCGTCATTGAATGCCAGGTGGATGGTCGGCACAATGCGCCGCATGCCTCCCATCCCGCATTGCGGCACTGCCGCGCAAGTCCTCGTGCCCCGGTGCATCGCAAGGGTGACGCTGCGTCTGGCGATACGCGTACCCACATGCCGATGCACTTCGCGCTGATCGTCGCGAGGCAGCCGGGCGAAGCCGGCTTCTCGCTGGACGATGCCCTCGCGCCCTTCGCGTTGCACCCGAAGTCGGCGCGCTACCGCACGTTCCAGGACAAGTCCGAACTGCTGCGCTTCGAGTACGAGCATGGCTCCGTGGACCCGATCCTGTGGTTCACGCGCGAGGTGATCGAGCCGCACGCCGCCTTGATCAGCACTGAAACCGAGCCGTGCGATCGACCCCGCGACGGGGGCGCAGCGCCGACACGCCTGACCCCGCTGAAGGAGCTGTACCTGAGCTTCGAGGACTTCGTGCTCGAACAGGGCTACAGCCCGGACGCGCTGAAGGCGGGCCGCATTGGCTACTGGCACAACCCGAATGCCAGGTGGAGCGAGTGGCAGATCGGTGGCCGTTGGTGTGGTTTCTTCAAGGTCAAGGCCGGATTCGAGCATGCGACCCGGCTCGGTGCGCCGCTGCGCTACGACGACCCGCCGCCGGTCGGCTATGCGGACGTGTTGCTGAAGAAGCATTGGGATCTCGACGCGCAGCGCGATCAGAACGCGCAGGCCGCCCGGCAACGCTACGCTGCATTCACGCATGCGCAGCGGTGCGCACCGGGCGCAGGCAATGCCTCGGCAGAGCGGGTGCGCTCTGGCGGCGTGATTGCGATCGAGCGCGTAGCGGGCGAGCCGCTCGCACCGTGCGCGGCAGCCTGCACCTTGCCGGAGACCGGTGAAGCCCATGCCTACCCTGCCGTGACCCGACAGACGCTGGCGCGTTTCGCCGGCGACGAAGAGGGGCTCGTCGCCTATGTGCGGCAGAACACTGCCATGCCGTTCGCACTGCTGCTCGACGGCCAGTGGTTCGCCGAGGCCGACCCGTGGCGCCGCGATGCCAACCGCGCGCGCATGAACCCGGCCGACTGGGTGCGGATCGCGAGCGAGATGCTCGCCGCGCTGCCGGACGACACGGAACTGTTCGCCGTCGACTGCTACCGCTAACCGGCGGGTGTCGGCCGTGAGGGCATGAGCCCGCCAACTGGCGGGCTCATGCTTTGTCGCGCCGTGGCGCGCCCTTCATCGGACCATCACTCGCAATCTGCGGCGTATCCGCGACGCAGCCCCCGTGGGGGCGCTGGCGTAGCGACCGCGTTCGTTCTGCGTCTGCCAGCGGGGCAGGATCAGCTCACCTGGATCACGATCTTGCCGCGTGCCCGCCCGCTTTCGCTGCGGGCGTGTGCCGCCGCCACGTCCTTCAACGCGAACACGCTGTCGATCACCACGCGCAGCTTGCCGTTGTCGGCCAGTTGTGCGATCTGCTCGAGCTGCGTGCTGCTCGGTTGCACGAAGCAGAACAGCGGGGTGACACCGTGTTGCGCGGCGAGGCTGGCCTCGACGGCGCCAACGATGGTCACGATGCGGCCACCCTTGCGCAACGTGGCGAGCGACCCGGTCTGGATCTCGCCGCCAAGGGTGTCAAACACCACGTCGAGATCGCGCAGGCTGGCGAAATCCTGCTGGGTATAGTCGATGACTTCGTCGGCCCCGAGCGACTTCACCAGTTCGATATTGGCCGTTGACGTGGTGGTGATCACATGGGCGCCGCGCTGCTTTGCGAACTGGATCGCGAAGTTGCCGACACCGCCCGCACCGGCATGGATCAGCACGCGCTCGCCGGCTTGCAACTGCGCGTGGTCGAACAGCGATTGCCAGGCCGTCAGCGCGGTCAGCGGCACTGCAGCGGCTTGCTGCCAGGTGAGAGAAGCGGGCTTGCGGGCGATTTCCGACGCGCGCACGGCAATGTATTCGGCGTAGCTGCCGTTGCGCGCGATATCCGGTCGCGCATACACCGCGTCACCCACCTGCCAGCCGGTCACTTGTGCGCCAAGGGCAACAATTTCGCCAGCGAAGTCCCAGCCGAGCGTCAGCGGCATGGCATGCGGCAACACCGCCTTCAGGTAGCCCTCGCGGATCTTCCAGTCCACCGGGTTCACGCTGGCGGCATGAATGCGGACGAGCACATCGTCCGGCCCCGGCTGCGGCATCGGGACTTGTTCTACGGAAAGCACTTCCGGGCCGCCATAGTTGTGGATGACGGCGGCGAGATGGCTTGTGTTCATGGCGGACTCCAGATTCGGTTGAATTCGACAGGGGCTCAGATTAGCCGGCTTGCCCGCGCTTGATTAGCCACCGCCGAAGCACTAGATTGTTTCCTGTACGGAACCAATTGCCTGCTTGAAAACGCGCCGAAGCAACCCATGTCCATCCCCTTTGAACGCATTCCAGGCCTCTTGCTGTTCGCCCGTGTCGCCCGCAGCGGCAGCTTTTCCAGTGCGGCAACCGCGCTTGGGCTCAGCCGTTCGGCGGTCAGCAAGCAAGTGGCCGCTGTCGAGGCACAGATCGGCGGCCGGCTGATCCAGCGGACCACCCGCTCACTGGAACTGACCGAACTCGGCGAAGCGGTGCTGGCCGAGGCCGAGCGCATCGAAGCCGCACTGGAAGCGATCGACGACCTTGGCGCTGCCCACGCGCAGGAAGTGCGCGGCAAGCTGCGCGTGAGCAGTTCCACCGCAGCCGGGCGCGAACTGCTGGTGCCCCTGCTGCCGGAGTTTCACCGCCGCTACCCGGCGCTGGAACTGGAGCTGGGTCTGGAGGATCGCTTCGTCGATCTGGTGGCCGAGCGGGTGGATGTCGCGATCCGCATCGGCCACCTGCCGGATTCATCACTGGTGGCGCGCCGCCTCGGCGAGCTGACCTGGGCACTGGTGGCCAGCCCCGACTACCTCGCCCGTCGCGGCACGCCGGCGCGCCCCGAAGATCTCGCCGCACATGACTGCCTGTGCTACGGCAACGCGAAATTCCGCCAGGACACCTGGGGCTTCGTGGCAGACGGTGAACCGCGCCGCTTTCCGGTGCGCGGCGCACTCGTCATCAACGACGCCAGCGCGCTGGTCGACGCCGCGATCCGCGGCATGGGCGTACTGCTGATAGACCGCGCACTGGTGCAGCAACCGATAGAAGCCGGCCTGCTGCGCCCGCTGCTCCCCGACTACCCGCCAACACAAGGTGTGCCGGTGTACGTCGTCTACCCGGATCGCAGCCACCTCCCGGCCCGCACGCAAGCCTTCGTCGACTTCCTGCTCGAGCGCTTCGCGCCGCTGCTGGCGGCGACAGGGGATGCGGCACTTGCGCAGTAGGTTTCGCAGCACCCGGCTGCGGGGGCGCGTCGCCGCATAAACCGCGCAGCCGGGGCGCCCCGGCGCCCCATCCGGCGTAAGCCGTTCGGTCAAACACGGCGCGGGTAATGGCCCACGCACCCGCCGCGGTGACTGGCTATCGGCGGCTGTGCGTCACTTGCAGCCCAGCGTTTCCTTCGACGCACGGCAAGGGATGTAGCGCTCGATGATGCGAACGTAGCTGCCGTCTTCGAGCATCGTCTCTATCGCCCGATTGAAGCGGGTCACGAAGTCCGGATCGATCGTCGCTTTGCTCAGGGCCACCATCGACGCCTCGTTGGAGACGACCACCGAACTTTTCGCGATCGCCTGGTCCAGGCCCAGTTCGTGAATCTCGATGCGCCCGGTAGTCTCGTCTGCGATCAGGCCATCGATGCGATCTGCGGCGATCATGCGCCACGCGCCGCGCCGGTCTGAAATGAAGGTGACCTTCCGTGCAAAGGCCTCGTTGGCCATCAGCGTGTCGTAGTCGGGCCCATACGACACCTTGATTTGCGCGCCGAGCCGGAAGTCGGTCGACAGCAGGTCTTTCAGCGCCGCGATCTGGAAACGCTTGCTCGCAGCGGTGCCGATGAACAGCACATTGGGCGAGCGGTTCACCGCTCGCGAAAAGTAGGCGAAGCGCTCCCGTTCGGCCGTTTTCAGTGCGCCGGGCAGGATGTCGAGCCGCCCGGCCTCCAGCTCCACCAGCGCCCGCGCCCAGGGCATTTCGACAAACTGCGTCTTGCACTCAAGCCGCTCAAGCGCTTCCTGAACGAGGTCGGCGTAGATGCCCCGGATCGATCCGTCCTTGCTACGAAAAGTGTAGGGCGCGTCGTCCTTCCAGCGAACGCTCTTCTCGCAGATCGCCGCATCCGCCATGCCTGCGACCGAAGCCAGCAACAGGGCACACAGCGCCATGCGCGTGCGCGTGAATCGTCGTTGCGCAGAAACGATTGCCATACGCTAAAACCCCAGCTCGGCGTCCAGACGGCCACCATGGCGCCTCACGGTAGAACGGACAGCGAACGGCGCGATGCCCGCGCGTTCAAGGCCGCCATCACTATCACGCCTCGCCCTGCGACGGTCAATCGTCGGGCAAACGGATGGCGCCAGCGCGCGCGGGTTCGTGCCGTCCCGTCAATCGAGATGCACCGAATCCGCTGCGGCCTTTTCACCTTCCTTGCCTGGTCGCCCCTGCTTGTCGACCGTCCAATCGAAGTTGCGCCGCAGCAGTACGGCGTGCGCCGTGACCTGACGCCACGCGGTTCAGGCGATGCGGAACTGCTCGGTCAGCGCGTGGGTTTGGGCCGCGAGTTGCTCGAGGTGGCGGGCCGACTCGGCCACCAGCGTGGCGGCGGTGCTGCCGGTCTCGGCATTGCGGGCAACGAATTCGACCTGCTTGGTGATTTCGCGTGCGGCAGCCGCCTGTTCCCGCAGGGCGTGGCTGATGTCGTTGACCGCGGCGAGCACGCGCTGCGAACCGTCGAGGATGCCGGTGATGGACTGGCCTGCCTGCCGGGCAAGGTCCACGCCGCTGGCGGCCTGGGTGACGCTGCTGTTCATCTCCTGCACGGCGCGCTCGGTGCATTGCTGGATCTGGCTGATCATGCCGCCGATTTCACCGGTGGCCTTGCCGGTGCGCTCGGCCAGCTTGCGCACTTCGTCGGCCACCACGGCGAAACCGCGGCCCTGTTCGCCGGCACGGGCCGCTTCGATGGCGGCGTTGAGCGCGAGCAGGTTGGTCTGGTCCGACACCTCGCGGATCACGCCGACGATGCCGGAGATCTGGCGCGAGAGCTGTTCGAGTTCACCGATGCTGCCCGCGGCGGTGTTGATGGCGGCAGCGATGCGTTGCATTTCGCTGCTGGCCTCGCCGATCACCCTGCCGCCTTCGCTCGAGCTCTCGGAAGCTTCCTGCGTGGCGCCAGAGGCAAGATTGGCGCGATCCTCCACCATGTCGATCGATACCGACAGCTCCTCAACTGCGGCTGCCATGCCCGAAGCGGTGCTGGACTGGGACTGCGACACCTCGGCGCTGCGCCCGGCCGCCGCAGCGAGTTCCGATGAAGCCTGGTTGAGCGCTTCGGCGTTCTGGCGGATCGTGGCGATGAGCTCGTGCAACGAATTACGCATGATCGCCACGTCGCTGATCATTTCGCCCAGCTCGTCGTTGCTGCCGGGCGGTAGCGTGGCGGTCAGGTTGCCGCGTGCGATGGCGCGAGTGGCGTGGCGGGCGGCATGCAGGTTGCGCAGGATGTGGCGCTGGTTGGCGAGCGCGATCGCAAGCGTGAGGCCGCCACCCAGTACGATCAGCGCAATCGCGCGGACCATGCTGCTGGTGAAGCTGCGCTTGCTGGCTTCGTATGATTCGGTCGATGCGCTGACCTGGAAGGTCTTGAGGCGATCGATCGAGTCCTCCTGCACCATGCGCTGCGCCTGCAGATCCTCGTGGATGGTCTTGCGCGCGGCGTCAATGCTGCCGGCCTCGATCTGGCCCATGCCCTGCTCGATCAGCGCCCACATCGCGTCGCGCTGGGTAAGGTGGGCATCGGCCAGCGGCTTTTCGTCCGGTGTGACATCCGTCGCGAGGTAGCTCTGCCAGGCCTTGGCGATGCCGGCCTTGTTCTCGTTGATGGCGGCGCGGTGCCTTGCAAGCGCAGCCTTGTCGGCAGCCTCCTGCTCGGCGAGCAGCAGGTCGATCAGGCTCATCTGGTTCAGGTCGTTGATCTCCGCCAGCCGGTCGATCGGCACGAGCCTGTCTTCGTAGATGGTGGCAAGCGCATTGTTCGCGTGGCGCAGGTCGAACAGGCCGTCGCCGGCAACCACGGCAATCGTGAGCAGCGGAATCAGCACCATCAGCCACAGTCGTGAGGCGACACGCATGCCCGGCAGGCGCAGCCGGCTGCGACGCGTTCGCACCTGACCCTGGCTGAGGCGGATGCCGGGGTCCCCACGCATGCGGGCGTAAAGCGCTTCGGCTGCGGCGACCTCCTCGCGGCTGGGCCGGGTGCGTACCGATGAGTAGCCGCTGTCGTCCGGCAGCGGGGCAACCGAGGCCCGCACCCAGTAATGGTCGCCATTCTTGCGTCGGTTCTTGACCATGCCGGACCACGGGCGGCCCTTCTTCAGCGTGGCCCACAGATCGCGGAAGGCTTCTATCGGCATGTCCGGATGCCGAACGAGGTTGTGCGGCGCCCCGATCAGCTCCTCGCGGGTAAAGCCGGCGGCCTCGACAAACTCTTCATTGCAGGCGGTGATCTGCCCCTTGCGATCGGTGCGCGAAATGATCGCAGCGCCATCGTGCAACAGGTACTCGGTCTGGGTGACGGGCTGGTTGTTGCGCATTGGCGGCCTCGCTGACGAAGGGATGTCCTGCACTGCGTTGTAGATCAACGACATCCGATTCCAAGGACTTGAATGTCACCTGCGTGACACAGCGGGTGTTAGTCATGCGCCGAGCAAGCGCCCACGGCGACTTCGCGCCAGCGGTTCGGCCCGCAGCGGATGTGATCGGGCCACACGGCATGCACGGAGCGGCCAGATTCGCGCAACAAGGGGGATTCCTGCCGGCGCCCGCGTATTCCCGGCGTCTCCGGCGTCAGACCGGTGGGGAACTCGACGTCGCAGGCGGCACGCTTTTCTCCGGTGCCGGTGCCGATGATGTCGCGGGGGGGGTCGGTGCGCTCAAGGGGGCGTCCGGTTCCTGCAGGGCCGGCAGCTCGGCCGCGGATTCTGATGCGGGGGCCGAGGCTTCGGTTGCCGGCGGCTCACTCTGTGCGGCGACGGGTTCGGTTGCGCGTGGGCGGGGCGCCGAGGCCTCCGTCGTAGGCGCTTCGCCGAACAGCGATTGGTACCACGCGTGCAGGCGGCCGCTGAGGGTGGCGTCCTGCGCGCGCACGAAACGGGCGTTGCTGTCGATCAGGCGGGCGTTCTGCGCGCGTGAGAAGAAGTCGCCGACCATCGGCAGCGCGCTGTGCGCGCCCTGGCCCCAGTAGTTGCTGCGCAGCGTGATGCGGGCGTCGTTGAAGCCGACCCACGCGCCCGCCACGAGTTGTGGGTGCATCAGGATGAACCAGCCGTCGGTGTTGTCCTGCGTGGTGCCGGTTTTGCCGGCAAGGTCACCACGCACGCCGAAGCGGCCGCGGATGGCACTGCCGGTGCCGCGCTGCACGACACCCCGCATCGCGTCGAGCAGGGTGTCTTCAGCCTCTGCGGAAATTGCGCGCTCCGGGTCCGCCGGGCGGAATTCCTCCAGTACTTCGCCCTTGCGGTTCTCGATGCGCAGCACCATGGCCGGTGCGAGGTAGTGGCCGGCGTTCGCGATGGTGGCGTAAGCGCTGACCATTTCGTACAGCGTCACCGGGCTGGTTCCGAGCGCCAGCGAGGGCACCTCGTCGAGCTTGCTTTCGCGCACGCCCATCGCGCGCGCGAGCTTGGCGACGCGCGCTGGGCCTACCTGTTGCATCACCTGTGCGGTGATGCGGTTGCGCGATAGCGCGAGTGCGGTGGCGAGCGTCATCGGCTCGCCGCTCGGCGGCTCAGCGTCGTCCGGTTCCCACACCTCGCCACCGGGCAGCGGTATCTGCACCGGGGCGTCGACGAAGGTGTCGTCCGGCTTGGCGCCACGCTCGAAGGCGGCGCCGTAGACGAAGGGCTTGAAGGTGGAGCCCGGTTGGCGACGCGCCTGGCGCACATGATCGAAAGCGTCGACCGAGAAATCGCGACTGCCAACCCATGCGAGGATCGCGCCGCTGCGTGGATCGATTGCGAGGAAGCCGGCTTCGATACGTGTCTTCTCCTCACGCAGCTGCCGCATGAAGTCGGTGTCGCGCAGCAGCCGCTTGAGGGCCTCGTCCGCCGATTCGCCTGCAGCGGTGGCCGCTGCGAACGCAGCGCTGTCACGCACCAGCGCTTCGACCGTGCGATTGCCGGCACGCCATTGGCCGCCCCAGGCGCTGTTGGCAATACCCTGCAGGGCGCGCGTGCGTTGCTCCACTGCGCGCGCTGCAAAACCCTGCAGGCGCGAATCAATTGTGGTGCGCACCACCAACCCATCGGTGTAGATGTTGTAGTCGTGCTGGTCGGCCCAGTCGATCAGCCAGCGCTTCAACTGCACGGTGAAGTGGGGCGCGTCGCCCGGTTCAGCCGACTGGCGTTCGAAATCCAGCCTCAGCGGCCGCTTCGCCAGCGCTTCGTAACGCTCGGCGGAGAGCTTGTCCTGCTTCGCCATCAGCGCCAGCACCACGTTGCGCCGCTCGCGCGCACGGTCCGGGTTCAGCACCGGGTTGTAGTAGCTGGTGCCCTTCAACATGCCGATCAGCGTCGCGCTCTCGGATATATCCAGCGCGCGCGCCGGCTTGCCGAAGTAGGTGCGCGCCGCCATGTCGATGCCGTAGGCGTTGTAGAGGAAGGGCACCGTGTTGAGGTAGGTCTCGAGGATTTGCTGCTTCGAATACAGCGCCTCGATCTTCAGCGCGGTGATCGCTTCCTTGATCTTGCGGGTGATGTTCTGGCGGCGGCCGATTTCTTCCGGGAACAGGTTGCGCGCCAACTGCTGCGTGATCGTGGAGCCGCCCTGCGTGTCGCCTTGCAAGGTTGCCAGCGTCGCCCCGACCAGGCGGCGAAAGTCGATGCCGTGGTGGTCATAGAAACGCTTGTCCTCGGTTGCGATCAAGGCATCGATCACCCGCGGCGAAATCGCATCCAAGGGCACCCAGTCGCGGTTGCCGCGCTTGAACTCGGCAAGCGGCTTGCCGTCGGCGGTCAGCACCTGCGTCGGCGCTTCCTCGCGCGCCTTGCGGATATCCGAGATCCCTGGCGTAAAGGGAATCAGAACGATCACCCACGTGAGCAAGAGCGCAGGTGGCGTTGCCAGTGCGATCAGGATGTCGCGGCGCCGCGGATGGTGCAGTCGTTGCCACAGCGCGAGGAGCGCAGTCTTGATCGAAGGCCAGAGCGTCGGCGGCAGGGGTCGGGGCACGAAGTCTTGGTGAGCGGTCGGGGGATCGAGATTATGCGCGTAGGCCAGCCGCAGTGGCCGATCCGTACCAAAGGCCGTTGGGCTGCCGGAAACGGAGAAGCCCGCCGGGAAGCGGGCTTCTTGTGGATGATGCGAAGCCGCGTATTGGGGCCTACTTCAGATCAAACCGATCCAGGTCCATCACCTTCACCCACGCGGTGACGAAGTCGCGTACGAACTTCCCGCTCGCATCGCTTTGCGCATACACCTCGGCCAGCGCGCGCAGCTGCGAGTTGGAGCCGAACACCAGATCCACCCGGGTGCCGGTCCATTTCACGGCGCCGGTACGGCGGTCGCGGCCTTCGAAGCGCTGGGCGGTGTCATCCACCGGGTGCCACACCGTGCCCATGTCGAGCAGGTGGGTGAAGAAGTCGTTGGTGAGCTGGCCGGGGCGCTGTGTGAACACGCCGTCCTTCGATCCGCCGTAGTTCGCGCCGAGCGCGCGCAGGCCACCGACGAGCACCGTCATCTCGGGTGCGGAGAGTGTGAGCAGCTGCGCCTTGTCGACCAGCAACTCCTCGGCCGGCACGCGGTACTGCGCCTTCTGGTAGTTGCGGAAGCCATCGGCCTGCGGCTCCAGCGGTTCGAAGGATGCGGCGTCGGTCTGCGCTTCGGTGGCGTCCATGCGGCCGGGTGCGAAGGGCACTTCGATCTCCTGGCCGGCGGCCTTCGCGGCGGTTTCCACCGCGGCAGAACCTGCGAGCACGATCAGGTCGGCGAGCGATACCTTCTTGCCGCCCGTGGCCTGCGCGTTGAAGTCGCGCTGAACGCCTTCGAGCACGCCAAGTACCTTCGCCAGCTGTGCCGGCTGGTTCGCTTCCCAATCCTTCTGTGGCGCGAGGCGGATACGCGCACCGTTCGCGCCGCCGCGCTTGTCGGAGCCACGGAAGCTCGCCGCCGACGACCAGGCGGTGTAGACCAGCTCCGCCGTAGTCAGGCCCGAGGCGAGGATCTTTGCCTTCAAGGCGGCCACATCGGCGGCATCGATCAGCGGGTGATCCACCGTCGGAATCGGGTCTTGCCAGATCAGGTCTTCCGCCGGTACTTCCGGGCCAAGGTAACGATCCTTCGGGCCCATGTCGCGGTGGGTGAGCTTGAACCAGGCGCGGGCGAAGGCGTCGGCGAATGCGGCCGGGTCCTGGTGGAAGCGGCGCGAGATCTTTTCGTAGATCGGGTCGAAGCGCAGCGAAAGGTCGGCCGTGGTCATCATCGGCGGATGCTTCTTCGACGGGTCATGCGCATCCGGAATCATGTGCTCCGGCTTGCAGTTTTTCGCCACCCACTGGTGTGCGCCGGCCGGGCTCTTCGTGAGTTCCCACTCGTAGCCGAAGAGCATGTCGAAGTAGCCGTTGTCCCAGGTGGTGGGGTTGGGCTTCCAGGCACCCTCGATACCGCTGGTGGTGGTATGCACGCCTTTGCCGGTGCCGAGCTGGTTGATCCAGCCAAAGCCCTGCGCTTCAATCGGCGCGGCTTCCGGGGCGGGGCCGACCAGCGCCGGGTCACCCGCGCCGTGCGCCTTGCCGAAGGTGTGGCCACCGGCGACCAGTGCCACGGTTTCCTCATCGTTCATTGCCATGCGGGCGAAGGTCTCGCGCACGTCGCGGCCGCTCGCCACCGGGTCCGGCTTGCCGTCCGGCCCTTCCGGGTTCACATAGATCAGGCCCATCTGCACCGCGGCCAACGGTTTGGCCAGTTCGCGATTGCCGGAGTAACGGCTGTTGGGCTTGTCCGAAGTGGCGAGCCATTCCTTCTCCGCGCCCCAGTAGATGTCCTCTTCCGGCTGCCAGATGTCGGCGCGGCCGCCGCCGAAGCCGAAGGTCTTGAAGCCCATCGATTCGAGCGCGACGTTGCCGGCGAGGATCATCAGATCCGCCCAGGAGATGGCGTTGCCGTACTTCTGCTTGATCGGCCACAGCAGCCGGCGCGCCTTGTCGAGGTTGCCGTTATCCGGCCAGCTGTTGATCGGCGCGAAGCGCTGGTTGCCGGTGCCCGCACCACCGCGGCCGTCTGCCGTGCGGTAGGTGCCGGCGCTATGCCAGGCCATGCGGATCATCAGACCGCCGTAGTGGCCCCAGTCGGCTGGCCACCAGTCCTGCGAGTCGGTCATCAGCGCCTTGAGATCGGCCTTCAGCGCCGCGTAGTCGATCTTCCTGAACGCCTCGGCGTAGTCGAAGCCCGCGTCCATCGGATTCGAGGCCGGCGCGTGCTGGTGCAGGATCGAAAGGTTCAACTGGTTCGGCCACCAGTCGCGGTTCGATTGGCGTGCCGGGGTGGTACGGGAGCCGTGGCCGAAGGGGCATTTCTGTTCGCTGCTCATGGTCGCTGTCTCCGTGTAAGCCGATGAGTGGGTCTGGCTTTGAAGCGTAGATGCCAGCCGGGGGCCGATCCATTGAAATACGACGATGATTCCGATTAGAGAATGCTATTGCCTCTTGGTGACGTGATAGGGCAGAGGCTGTGGCGCGCCCGCGGCGCCCGCGAGAATGCTGTCTCGAAAGCCCCGGATGCCGGCCTGTGTCTTGAGCCGGGCCGCGGCTTTCGCGTACTGGCGCGCTGCATCGTCGAGTGCATCCGCGGCAAAGGTTTCAACGAAAGGTCTGGTCGATTGCGGCAAATCAGTTTCAAACGCCCCGATGACCTGCCCATAATGCTTGGAAAGGGCACCTGTTCCAGTACGGCAGGTGACCTTTAGCCCAGAAGCGTGCTTCCCGGCAAACTCATTTTCAGGAGTCCCCGCATGCTCGTCGCGTGTTCGTTCCGAACCTGGCTTCCGGCACTTGCACTGCTCATCGGCGCTGTGATTCCAGTGTCCGTTGCCATGTGTGCAACACCGGCGACGCAGCCGACGCTCGTCGTGAGCCGGTCGATCGGCGAAGGGCCCGCGGATACCCGCTACGACTACTACTGGAAGCTGCTCGACATGGCGCTGCGCGCAACGGAGGCGGACTACGGCCCCTATCGCGTGGAGAAGGTCGATCTGGGCGGGCGCCATGAAGAGGAGGAAGTGCGCGCGCTGGAGGCCGGCGACAAGATCACTGTTCTGGTTCGCGGCAACGTCATCGGCCTGGAGCGGCGCCTGCTCCCCATCCGCTTCCCGCTCGACAAGGGGCTGCTTGGCTACCGGGTGTTCATGATCAGGAAGGACACCCAGCCGGCCCTGAACAAGGTCAAGACGCTGGATGAGCTCACGCGATTCTCCATCGGGCAAGGCGCCGGCTGGTGGGACATCCAGGTGCTGACGAATGCCGGGTTTCGCGTGGACACCGGCGCAACCTACGAAGGCTTGTTCGGCATGCTTGCCGGCGGCCGTTTCGATCTGTTTTCGCGCGGCGTGATGGAAGTCGGCGAGGAACTCAATCGCTTTGGCCCGGCCTACCCCAATCTGGCGATCGAACAGAACCTCATGCTGCACTACCCGCTGACGCGGTACTTTTTCGTCAGCCGCACACCCGCCGGAAAGGCGCTGGCCAATCGCATCAACGAGGGGCTGGAGCGCATGCTGAAAGATGGCAGCTTCGACCGCGAGTTCAACGCGTTCAAGGCCAGCTTCGAAGCCACCATCCATTTCAAGAAAAGGCGATTGTTCCGGCTTGAAAGCCCCTTCTTCTCGCCAGAGACGCCCCTGGCGCGCAAGGAGCTCTGGTACGACCCGCTGTCAGAACGCTGACCGCCGGACGATCGGTTCGGAACAGGCACTGCAACCAGGCACTTCCCGCTTGGCACTTAGTGCCGCCGCTACAGCACCATGCCCTCAAGCTGCGTGGATTCGGGAGCCCGGATGCCGTGCAGGGCAGGGGTGCAGCGTGCCGCCAGGTCCTGCCTCGCAGTCACGGCTTTTGATCCGGGCCACAGGTTCAGCGACTCAACAGCAGTAAGGTGAACGGTGAGCACGGTCGTCATGTCTTTGCGGTGCCTTGGCCCCAGCCCGCCGATATCGGCGCGGGGCGTTGGCACCCAACCCGGGGGTACACCATGAGTCACCGCCACGCCCAGCTGCTGCGCACCATCTTCCACGACCCGCCCAGCGCCAACCTGCACTGGCGCGACATCGAATCGCTGCTGCGTCACGTTGGCGCCGAGCTCGAACAGCTCTCCGGCGCCCGCATCCGCGTCAAGCTCGGCCGCGCCGAAGAAATCGTCCACCACCCGCACCACAGCAACACGCTCGCGCCGCCTGCGGTGAAGCACCTGCGCGAGGTGCTCGCGCGCGGCGGGGTGACGCCGGGAACTTACGAGGCGGACGGATAACAGCCGCTTGCACGGCTCAGCCTCACATCGGGAGTGGCGGCGCGCCTGACGAAAGCCCCGGATTCCGGCTTACGCCGTCATCCGGGCTACTTGCTGACCGGATGTAGCGCAGCAAGTCCCGGATCAACGGCACATGTGATGCAATCTGCGCGTACCGGCATCCGCCGAAATCCGGACCCCTCGACGGCAGCGTGAGTAGTCATCAGCATATCCGAAGCGTCTGCGCGCTAGACGGAGTCCTCTACCATCTTCGAAAAGATCGCCCCGATCAATCTCAAACCAACCCTCGTCGGATGTAGAAAAAAAGCATCTGGACGCGGCACGTCACGTGAGTCAAGGCTGTAGTTGCTCCCGGCTAGGTGATGAAAATAATGGTTTCTCAATGTAACGAGAAAGTCGAACGCATCCTTCAAGCAAACATCGATCGATTGCCCGCCACTTACCGTCGCCTGCCTATTCTTTTCATTTATGTATGCAACGATCCGTGGCGAGATAGGGTCGTTAAACTCCATCCGACAAACCTCGCCGGCAAGCAAGGGGTCTCTACTCAAGAGTTGTCGTGAGAAATTGGAACAAAACTCTAACTCTCCTCCCTTAAAGTAGCCCTTTAGCTGATCGTATGCCTTCATGTATGAAACATTTTGACGGGCGTGATAGAGCGGAAAAGCGAAGCTAAGTTTCTCAAGTGCTCGATATAGGTGCACAAAGGCCGAAAGCCCCCGCTCGAGGTCAAGACAAACCACCGCTCTGGCTACCTCGTCTAGGAGCGAAGTAAAAAAACTGTGATTCCCTCCGGGATCGGACAAGTACTTTCGAACCGCAGGCATCGCGCTATACAGCAGAAAATCGCCGTTTCGATCCTGTATCCCCAAGGTCGGGAGCGCGGCCTTAACTCGGTCATGCAAAGAAAGGGCCGCGCCCTGTACGGCCCCCACAGCCATGTAATTCACCATCTGAGCGAATTCATGGCCGTCGAATCTCACGGCCACTCCACCGAGAAGAAGGCGACATAGGCCAAATGCCGGAGAAACGGAACCAGATCTACGTCTGTAACGCGACCAGTCGGCGAGCAACGTCGCCTCGGTGAGGGTTACCTCATCAAACGCTTCGCTGTCGCGTGCAGATCTCATTAGATGACACAAGAGATTGTGTCGAGCAACTCCGAGTCATCCAATATTGACAGTTTGCTGTAATTCTGGATGAAATGCTCCACTGCCTTTCTCCTCGCCATCCCTAGCCGGATCTTGGAAACGTCAATCCCGGAAAAGGCTTTCTCAAAGACCTCCACGGAGGACATGAAGTCAGCAGGACTGCAGGTGTTCAGAGCGGGCAAACCTTTCTTTGCGCCGGCACTAAAACCAATTAGATTGTTCTGAACTAGCAACCAGTTCTTTATTCGTTCGTTAGCCGTCCAGGCGCTAATCAAATCCACTACGTCGTCGAACTCAGACTCCGATTCACCCAAGTCGGAGTCCATGATTTTAGTCGCGATTAGCTCATCCATTTTTTCCTGAATGATCTTCTCGTTGTCTATATTGACGCTTCCGGTTAGGAAAGCTAAATAGGCCTTAATAAGGTCGACTTTCTTGAATGCTCCACGGAGCCGCTTCTGGCCCGGCTTCCTCTTCTCTGCCTGAAGAGGAATATCCGACTCTTCGAAATCGTAGACATTGGACGCGATTATCTCAATTTGATGCCGCGCTGTCATTGGCTTCTGGCCGTTATTCAGTGTGATCATCCTGTACAGCAGCAAATCCATTGATTTGCAGATCAGCGCGTTTACAAACAAGGGACGATTTAGGGGGAAGTCGCCAACACTGTCTGCTGCAGCGCGTCGGATGGTATTTAGACGCTGCATTCCATCGAGAATGAAGAAGTTGCCTATGTTTTCATCGATATAGTCACCAATAGCGGCTACATCGGCAGTCGGTGGATCGCTGTCGATGATGGCGATTGTCAAAGGGGGCATGATGCACCCCTTGACAATATCCTTTGCCAGTCGCTCATAGAACTTGTAACTCTGCAACTCTCGCTGAATTTCTAGCCGCCCAATCAACGGGACAAGCTTATCAATTGCGTATTCATAGGTAGTGGACGCCGTGATGAATGTGCTCCTCACGACCTCGTCGTAATCTACGCTCAGTACTTTCATCTCGGCATCCTGTAGGTGGTCCGTCGGTTTAACGGCTGATCGGCTTGTACCGAATCCGCTTCGGCTTCGCGCCTTCTTCGCCGAGTCGCTTCTTCTTGTCTTCTTCGTACTCGTGGTAGTTGCCGTTGAAGAAGGTCCATTGCGAATCGCCTTCGGCGGCGAGGATGTGGGTGGCGATGCGGTCGAGGAACCAGCGGTCGTGCGAGGTGACGAGCACGCAGCCGGAGAATTCGAGCAGCGCGTCTTCCAGCGCACGCAGCGTTTCAACGTCGAGGTCGTTTGACGGTTCGTCGAGCAGCAGCACGTTGGCGCCGGCGATCAGCGTCTTCGCCAGGTGCAGGCGGCCACGTTCACCGCCGGAGAGCTTGCCGACGATCTTCTGCTGGTCGCCGCCCTTGAAGTTGAAGCGGCCGATGTAAGCGCGGCTGGGCATTTCGAACTTGCCCACGGTCAGCACGTCGGCGCCGCCGGCGATGGCTTCGAACACCGTCTTGTCGGCGTCGAGGCCTTCGCGGGTCTGGTCGACGGCGGCGAGCTTCACGGTCTGGCCGATGATCACTTCGCCCGAATCCGGTTGCTCCTTGCCCATGATCATGCGGAACAGCGTGGACTTACCGGCGCCGTTCGGGCCGATCACGCCGACGATGGCGCCGGGCGGGATGCTGAAGTTGAGCTTGTCGATCAGCAGGCGATCACCAAAGCCCTTGGAGACATCCTTGAACTCGATCACCTGGTTGCCGAGGCGCTCGCCCGGCGGGATGAAGATCTCGTGGGTCTCGTTGCGCTTCTGGTATTCGACGTTGGACATTTCCTCGTAGCGGGCCAGACGCGCCTTGCTCTTGGCCTGACGGGCCTTGGCGCCCTGGCGCACCCATTCGAGTTCTTCCTTCATCGCCTTGCGGTGGGCGTCTTCCTGCTTCTGTTCCTGCGCGAGGCGGGCGCCCTTCTGCTCGAGCCAGCTGGAGTAGTTGCCCTTCCAGGGGATGCCTTCGCCGCGGTCCAGTTCGAGGATCCACTCGGCGGCGTTGTCGAGGAAGTAGCGGTCGTGAGTCACGGCCACCACGGTGCCGGGGAAGCGCACGAGGAACTGTTCCAGCCACTCGACCGATTCGGCGTCGAGGTGGTTGGTGGGTTCGTCGAGCAGCAGCATGTCCGGCTTGCTGAGCAGCAGCTTGGCGAGCGCCACGCGGCGCTTTTCGCCACCGGACAGCGGGCCGATCTTGGCGTCCCACGGCGGCAGGCGCAGTGCGTCGGCGGCGATTTCGAGCTGGGTGTCGAGATCCGCGCCCGAGGTGGCGATGATGTTCTCGTACTTGGCCTGCAGCTCGGCGAGCTTGTCGAAGTCGGCGTCCGGCTCGGCGTAGGCGGCGTACACCTCTTCGAGCTTGGTCTTCGCTTCCATGATCTCGCCCAGCGCGGATTCGACTTCCTCACGCACCGTCTTGTTGGCGTCGAGCTCCGGCTCCTGCGGCAGGTAGCCGATGCTCATGTTGGGCTGCCACTGCACCTCGCCGTCGTATTCCTTGTCGGCGCCGGCCATGATGCGCAGCACCGTCGACTTGCCCGAGCCGTTGAGGCCCAGCAGGCCGATCTTGGCGCCGGGGAAGAAGGAAAGGGAGATGTCCTTGATGATCTGACGCTTGGGCGGAACGATCTTGTTCACGCGCAGCATCGACATGACGTACTGGGCCATTTCAGCGTGCTTTCGGTGGTGATTCGGGGAACGGGCGGAAGCTTACCGGAAAGGGGCGCGCTTCCGCTGCCCCGGCCGGCGCCGGCCGGGCTCAGCGCATCCGCGCGGCTACCGCAGCGGCGACGAGGTCGCTTGCGAGCGGGTTCCAGTGGCCGTCTTGCGGCGACACGCGCAACGACAGGCGGCTATGCGCGGCATGCTCGCGGAACAGCGGGCCGGTCTTGATCACCGCGTAACCGGCTTGCTCAAGCGCCTGTTCGAGCAGGCTCAGCCCATAGCCGTGCACGTCGGGGTCGACGGGGTCGGCAATGACGAACACCGCCTGCGCCGGCGCGAGGGCTTTGAAGCGTTCGAGGAAGGCCGCCACCGCGGCGCGGTCGATCGCCTTGAGCGCCTCGCTCTCGGCGGTGTGAGCCTGCGGGCGGGGCTTGTCGGCGCCCTTGAAGATGCGCGCGACGCCCTCGGTGGTGAGCTTGACCTGCGAGAACAGGTATTGCGCCAGCGCCGACTCGCGTGCGATGCACTTGAGGGTGCCGGCGCCGGGCTGTGGTTCTTTGACGACCGCCCCGCTCGCGCGGTCGATACACAGACCGTGGATGTTGCCCGAGCCGCAGCGCACTTGCACCACGTCGCCGGACTCGATGACGAACACAAAGCGACGTGCCTGCAGTGTGCGCGATGCCCAGGCGGCGCGCTGCGCATAGTCGAGCAGGTTCGAACCCGGGCCGCCCAGCGCCCACCAGCGGGTGCCGGGTGTGCGGGCAGCCAGCCGTGCGGTGACGCGCTCGGGTTCCGGCAGCATGTTCGCTTCGACATAGCTGTCGCCGATCACCGCTACGCCGGCGGCGTCCGGCACGAAGTCCTCGCTTGCCAGGAAGCCGTAGTTGTTGGCGCGGTGTGAGAGCGCGCGTTCCAGCGCCCAGCCTTCCGACAGCGTGAAGCGATGGTGCGGCGGGTAAGTAAGGATCAGCGGATCGATGTAATAGCCGGTGAGGGTGGCGGTCGACACCGGCAGCAGGCGCAGCAGCAGTTCGAGCATCAGCGCGGTCAGGGCGATGCCGGCGAGGCACCAGGCGAGAGGTCGCATCGTCGTTCAGAAGTTGAAGTAGATGAACGGGCTGGCTGCGGCGCGCAGCTCACCGGTGAGCACGAGCAGGGTCGACAGCAGCAGGTAGCCGCCGAGCACCCCATAGCGCAAGGCGTGCGAGAGGTCGGGCCGCTGCCAGACGGACGCCAGGCGGTTGGAGTTGAAGGGCAGCACCGCGATCAGTCCGCATACCGCTACCCACAGCCAGCCGCGCGATTCCGCCAGGCCTTCGTTCCAGAGCAAGGGCAGGATGCCGGTGTGGGCCGAGCCAGCGTCCGCCAGCCCCGCCAGCATGCGCTGCGCGGTCAGGAAGTCAGGCGAACGGAAGAAGATCCACGCCAGCACGGCGGCGAGAAAGCAGGTCAGCCACGCGAGGCATTGGTACCAGCGCCGGTCAGACAGCCTGAGCACCGCTGCGGGCATGGCGGCGCGGTAGAGCTGATGCAGCACCAGATAGCCCCCGTGCAGCGCACCCCAGACGACAAACGTCCAGTTGGCGCCGTGCCACAGGCCGCCCAGCAACATGGTTACCAACAGATTGATCAGCCTTCGCGCGCGGCCATGCCGGTTGCCGCCGAGCGGGATGTAGAGGTAGTCGCGCAGGAAGGTCGACAGCGAGATGTGCCAGCGGCGCCAGAAGTCCGCGATGTCCAGCGCGCGGTAGGGCGAGTTGAAGTTGATTGGCAGGCGGATGTTGAACATCAGCGAAATGCCGACCGCCATGTCCGAATAGCCGGAAAAATCGAAATAGAGCTGGAAGGTGTAGGCCAGCGCGCCGAGCCAGGCTTCGCGCAGCGTCGGGTCCGCCCCCCCGGCCGCGCCGTTGAAGACGGCGTCGGCGTAGGCGGCAACGCCATCGGCGAGGACCAGTTTCTTGAACAGGCCGATGGTCAGCAGCGTGGCCCCTTCGAGCAGGTTCTGCGCATTGAAGCGGTAGGTCGAGGCGCGATCGAACTGCGGCATCATCTGCGCGTGGTGCAGGATCGGACCGGCCACCAGGTGCGGGAAGTAGGTGACGAACAGCGCGTAGTGCGGCAGCGAATAGTCCTTCGCCTTGCCGAGGAACGCATCGGACAGGTAGGCGATCTGGGTGAAGGTGAAGAACGAGATCCCGATTGGCAGCGTGATCTTCGCCAGCGTGAGCTGCAGGCCGCTCAGGGTCACCAACGAGTCGACAAAGAAATTGGCGTACTTGAAGTAGGCGAGGGCGGCGAGGTTGGCGACGATGCCGACGATCAGCCAGGCCTTCGCCCGCGGCGGGTGGGCCGCGTGGGCGGCAATGCGCTTGCCGACCCAGTAGTTGCCGAGGATGGACCCGGTCAGCAGCAGCAGGAACTGCGGCACCCAGTAGCCGTAGAAGTAGAACGAAGCGATGAGCAGCACGTGCGCGGCCCAGCCCGGCCGCCAGCGGCCCAGCGTGAAGAAGAGCGCGAGTACAACCGGCAGGAAGACGAACGCAAACGCGCCGCTGGTGAAGAGCATCGATCCCTCGTGGCAAGTTCTGCTGGTGGCGTCGCGCGCGAATGCCGGGGCCGGCGTGGCGGCCGTAGCGTCCTGGCGGCTGGCAGTGGCTCGCGCGCGGGACGCCCATTCTGTGCGTCGCGCCCGCTCGCCGGCAATGGCGTCGACGCCGCGGCGTGAACTACGTCGCAAGGGGGCTCGTGCCGGCGCCCGCTCAAGGCGCCCGGCGCATCTGCCTTACCCCGCCGGGTCGTCGAGAAACCGCACCCGGCCTGAATCCAGCTCGTAGATGGCGCCCACCAGTCGGATCTCGTTGCGCGCGAGCGCGGCGCGCCCCTCGGGCGAATCGTGCAGCTGGCGCAGCGTCCAGCGTACGTTGGCCTCGACTGCTGCGTGCATCAGCTGGTCGAGTGTTTGTGTCGGGTCGAGCCCATCGAGGGCAGGCACGATGTTGTCGAGCAGGATCTCGATCCGGCTGCCGTGTTCGGCACCTTCGAACTTGCTCGCCAGGGCCGCCTTCACCGCGCCGCAGCCTTCGTGCCCCATCACCACGAAGAGCGGCGTATGCAGGTGGCTGCCAGCGTACTGCAGGGTGCCGGCGATGGTCGGGCCGAGCACATTGCCGGCGACGCGGATGATGAAGAGTTCGCCGAAGCCGGCATCGAACACCAGTTCGGGCGGCACCCGGCTATCGCTGCAACCGAGGATGGTGGCGTAAGGCGCCTGCCCCTTGGCGAGATCGGCCAGCACTTCCTTCTGCACCGTGGGGAACTTCGCCTTGCCGGCGAGGAAGCGCTGGTTGCCTGCCTTGAGGCGCTCGAGCGCCTGCGCGGCAGTGATGTTCGGGCGTGCGTGTGGATCGGCCATGGCGGGCTCCAGATGGTGCCCGGCCGTGCCGGGCTCAGGGAAGGTCTGAATAAGTGGCTGCGACGGCGCATCGCTGCGTTGCGGCGTGCTCGCTCCCGCGCCTATCCATCTGATATGTCTTGGTCACTGCGCGCGCCGCGCCTTGCGCTGCATCCCTCTCGCTCACTCGTTCAGACCTTCCTTAGGGTGCGCGTTCGACTTCGGCGGCGAATGCGCGCAGGTCTTCCGGAAGCGTAGCGCCGGGGTGGGCGTCGCGCCAGCGTTTGAGCACGGCGCGTGCGTCGTCGCGGCGTTGTTCGCGCATGAGGCGGCGGATTTCGTCGAAGGTCTCGGCGTCGGGGCTTGCCGCGCTGTCCTCGGCAAGCGCGCGCTTCTGCATCAGGCGCGCGGCAGGCGCTTCGTTGGCGATGGCCTTGGCGGCGGGGGCTGCTGCGGGTGCGGGTGGCGGGGCCACCGAGGCGGCCACGCCGGATTCAGCGGCGCGCTCGCGGCGGGCTTCGGTGGCCTGCGTTGCGGTTGCGGGCGGCGCGGGTTTGGCGACGGCGCGGTCGGCGCTGCGATAGCGGACTTCGTCTTCCTCTGCGGGCGGCGGCGCCGCGGGGGTGGCCTGCTTCGGGAAGGCCTGCGGTGCCGGCGCGTCGAATGCCGCTTGGGCGCGCGGCGGCGCGGCCTCGCGCTGTGGTTCTGCCGATTTCTTTTCGGCCGACACGTCTGTCTTGCCGCGCGCATCAACTTCCTGCTTCGCGGCGACCTGTTCCGCGACGCTAGCCGGTGCCGGCAGGGCTGCCGGCGCCGGTTCGTAGGCGATACCCGGCGCATCGCGGTAGCCGCCGTCATCGAACCAGAATCGCCCGAGGCCGACCGCGAGCACCAGCGTTGCGGCCGCGGCCAGCGGCACACGGGCGCGCCGCCACCAGGGGAACGCAATGACTTGCGCGGTCGGCCGTTCAGCCGCGCCCGAGTCAGCATCCAGCTCGGCCACCACCGCAGCGCGCACACGGGCATCCAGCGTCGCGCCCGGTTCAGCCGGCAGCAGCGCGCGGTAGGCGTCCTGCACCTCTTGCAGTGCGCCCGCGTCGATGTAGTCAGCGGATTCGGTGGGGCGTGTCATGGCCAGATGCCGCGCAGCGCGGCCCTCAGTTTGGCGACGGCGTATCGCAGCCGGCTCTTTGCGGTTTCGACATTCACGCCCGTCAAACGTGCCACCTCTTCCAGCGGCAATTCGCTGTGCTCGCGCAGCAGGAAGGCTTCGCGCTGCACCGCCGGGAGCGCGGCGATGGCACGTGCGATGGCGGCGGCTTTCTGGCTGCGGTCCAGTGCGATATCCGGCGTGGGCGTATCGGAATCGGCGATTGTGTCGAAGGGGTCGGCATCGTCGTCGTGGGCTTGGAGCTCGCTTGCAAGCGCCGGGCGTTTCTCGCGCAGCAGATCGATCGTGCGATTGCGCGCAATCTGGAACAGCCAGGTGCGGAACTGCGCCGTGGGGCGGTACTGTGCCCGCGCCTTGGCGACCGACAGCCACACATCCTGGAACACGTCATCCACGGCAATCCCCTGGCCGATCAGCAGGCGCGCCACAAAGGCATACAGCCCCCGCTTGTGCCGCGCATACAGCGCATCGAACGCCGCCATGTCGCCTGCCGCGAACGCGAGCATCAGCGCTTCGTCGCTGTCGGTGGCGGGTGGGGCGGCGGGGTCAGGCATGGCGGCCGAGTATACCGCCGCCGCTTCCGCTGCCACGTGGGTCGAGGCGCGCAGGTTGGTGCTGAGCAACGCGAAGCCCGACATCAAGCTTGGATGACGAAGCCCTCGGGCTTCGCTGCGCCCAGCACCAACCTGCATTCGATCACCGCGCGACGCTGACTTGTTCCGGCGCCTTCGTCGACAGCGCGCTGGCGAGCTTAACCAGTCGCACGAACTCGCCCCGGTAGCCGAAGCGGTCGCTGCCTTTTGCGTTCGCGGCAAGTGCTTCGATCTGCGGGTAGCCGAACTGGCCAAGGTACTTGCCGCCGCGCAGTTGCTGGCCGAAGGCGGCGACCGCGGCAGCAAAGCGCAGGTCTTCGCTCGCCGCATTGAGGCTGCGTTTCACCGGCGTGGCGATTTCCTGTGCAGCTTCGCCGGCGTTGCCCTTGTAGCGCAGACGCAGCATGCCGAGCTCATCACTATGGAGCGTGGTCTTCGCCACCGGCTTGCCACCCCCGTAACGCGATTCGCCGAGCAGGCCCGGTTTGCCGACCAGCGCGACTTCGTACAGCGCGGTCACGGTGTGTCCGGCGCCGATCTCACCGGCATCGACCTTGTCGTTGCGGAAGTCCTCGCGCGCCAGGGTGCGGTTTTCGTAGCCGATCAGCCGGTACTCGGCGACCACGCCGGGGTTGAACTCCATCTGGATCTTCACGTCGCGCGCGACGACCGACAGCGTGGAACTGGCTTCCTCGACGAGCACCTTCTGCGCTTCGTTCAAGGTGTCGATGTATGAGTAGTTGCCGTCGCCGGCGTCGGCCAGCTGTTCCATCATTGCCTCGTTGTAGTTCGCTTCGCCAAAGCCCAGCGTGGTCAGCGAGATGCCACTCTTGCGCTTCTCCTCGACCATGCCCTTGAGTTGCGAGAAGTCAGTGACGCCGACATTGAAGTCGCCATCGGTGGCCAGCAGGATGCGGTTGATGCCGTCCTTCACGAAGCCCTGCTGCGCCATCTGGTAGGCGAGCTGGATCCCGGCTGCACCGGCGGTGGAGCCGCCCGCGATGAGCTGGTCGATGGCCATGCGGATCGCGGCCTTGTCGCTGCCGGCGGTGGGTGGCAGCACGACCCGCGTGCCGCTGGCGTAGGTGACGAGCGAGACATGGTCTTCCGCGCGCAGGCCATCCACCATCAGCTTCAACGCGTTCTTCAGCAGCGGCAGCTTGTTCGGCTCATCCATCGAGCCGGAGACATCGACGAGGAACACCAGATTGCTCGGCGGCAGCGTGGCGCGCGGCTTGTCGAAGGCCTTGATGCCGACGCGCAGGAGCAGGGTGTCCTTGTTCCACGGTGAGGCGGCGACCTCGGTGGTGACACCGAAGGGCGGGCGCTTGCCATCCACCACCCGCGGCTCGGCGTACTGGTAGGGGAAGTAGTTGATCAGTTCCTCGACGCGCACCGCGTCCGGCGGTGGCAGACGGCCGGCATTGAGGAAGCGGCGCACGTTGGCATAGGCGCCGGTATCCACGTCGATCGAGAAGGTGGAGAAGGGGTGCTCGGCGGCGGCGACGACGCCGTTGTCCTTGATCGGGTTGTAGCGCTCGCGGTCTTCCTGCGGCATCGCCACCGGCATCGGCGCGGGCATCGCCATCAGGGTCGGCTGCGCCATCACGGCTTTGGCCACCGGCGCTGCCGCGACGCGTTCCCGCATCTCGTTACGGCGCATTTCGTCGGCGACCGCACCGGCACGGTCGGCCTTCGCCTCCTTCGGTGTGCTGCCCGCCGGGGCCGTTGGTGCGGGCGGCGCGGCTTGGTCTTGCTCGACTGCGGTCGAAGTGCCGTTCGTGCCGCAGGCGGCCAGTGCGAGAGCGAGCGCCGAGGCCAGCGCGCCGTGGCGCAGCGGGAAGGCGGGCAGGGTGTCGCGATGCGTGATGTGGTTCATGTGAGGCTCCGTTGTCAAAGTGTCCGGGAGCGCCCGACTTGGGCGTCTGGGTACTGAAACGGAGCGCGCGCTGATATCGGGTTAAGGATCTTGAAAAATGTTTGCGGCGCGATCGCCGCGCCCTGCGCGCTATCCTGTCTGCCTCGATAAAGCCGCCAGGGAGCGATCATGCCCGCCACCATCCTCGACCTCGCCCTCGGCATGCCCAAAGCCGAACTGCACATCCACATCGAAGGCTCGCTGGAGCCGGAGCTGGCGTTCGCGTTGGCACAGCGCAATGGCGTGGCTTTGCCGTTCGCGGATGTCGATGCGCTGCGGCGCGCGTATGACTTCGAGGATCTACAATCCTTCCTCGACCTCTACTACGCCTGCGCCGCGGTGTTGCGCACCGAGGCGGATTTCCATGACCTGATGCTCGCCTACCTGCGCCGCGCAGCGGCCGATGGCGTGGTGCATGCCGAAGTGTTCTTCGATCCGCAGACACATACGCCGCGCGGCGTGCCGTTCGCGACGGTGCTGGCCGGGCTGGAATCCGGCGCCGAGGCGGCACGCAAGGAATCCGGCATCAGCACGCGGCTGATCCCCAATTTCCTGCGCCATCTTTCCGAGGAGGAAGGCTTCGCAGCGCTCGCCGAGATGGCGCCGTTCATCGACCGCATCCACGGCTTCGGGCTGGATTCGTCGGAGCGCGGGCATCCGCCGTCGAAGTTCGAGCGCCTGTTCGCGCGCTGCCGCGAACTGGGTAAACCGGTGGTCGCACATGCCGGGGAAGAGGGGCCGCCAGCCTACATCGTCGAAGCGCTGGATCTGCTGAAGGTGTCGCGCATCGACCATGGCGTGCGCGCGGTGGAAGATGCCGCGTTGATGGCACGGCTGGCGCGCGAGCGGATGCCGCTGACGGTGTGCCCTCTGTCGAACGTGCGGCTGTGCGTGTTCAAGGACATGCGCGAGCACACGCTGCCGGCGCTGCTGAAGCAGGGCCTCTGCGCCACGATCAACTGCGACGACCCGGCCTACTTCGGGGGCTATTTGGGCGACAACATTCGCGCGCTGCAGGCGGCCTTCGATTTCGATGCGTCCGTCTGGTACCGGCTGGCGCGCAACAGTTTCGAGGCGAGTTTCGTCGATGCCGCGCAGCGCGGCGTGTGGGTCGCAGCGCTGGATGCCTGCTTTACGCAGGCCGGCTATGCGGATGCCATCGCCGCCTGAAAGCCATCAAAGCCCGGAAGGAATGGGCATTGGCCGGGATGCTCCTGTGCCTTGCCTTGTGTGGCGTGCGAAAATGTCGAGTTAAGTTCGCCGGCACCGCTGGCGACAGGAAACCCGCAAGGTTCGTCCGCTCATGTCCCACACCGATATCCTCCAAGGCCCGCTTCGCCCGGAACTGATCCGCGACGAGATTCTCGCCGACCTGTTCGAAGCCAGCGCACGCCGCGCCCCCGATCAGATCGCGCTGATCCACGGCGAACGCAGCCTCAGCTATGCCGAACTCGATGCCCTCGCCGACCGCGCCGCTTCGCGTCTGATCGAGGCCGGCGTGCGGCCGGGCCAGATCGTCGGCCTGTGGTTGCCGCGCGGCATCGATCTGCTGGTAATGCAGCTGGCAATCGCGAAGACCGGCGCGGCCTGGCTGCCCACCGATGCCGACACGCCGGTCGACCGGGTTGCGGTGTGCCTGGACGATGCGGCTGCGCCAGGCCTGGTGACCTGCGAAGCCTTCGTCCCGCAACTCGCGGCCATCGGCCGCAGCGTGTGGACGGCCGAAGCGCTGCTGGCCGACACCGGTGCGCCGCTGCGCCGCCGCGAAGGCGCGCGCCCGGACCAACCGGCCTATGTGATCTATACCTCCGGTTCGACCGGCAAGCCCAAGGGCATCGCAATCAACCAGGGCAGCATCTGCCACTTCCTGCGCAGCGAAAACGCGGTGCTCGGCATCCGTGCCGACGACAAGGTGTACCAGGGCTTTTCGGTCGCCTTCGACATGTCCTTCGAAGAGATCTGGATCAGCTATCTGGTGGGCGCGACGCTGTGGATCGCGCCGAAGGAAATCGCCGCCGACCCGGATGTGCTGCCTCAGGCGCTGGCCGAGAACGGCATCACCGCGCTTCATGCGGTGCCGACCCTGCTCGCGCTGTTCGCACAGGATGTGCCCCACCTGCGGCTGATCAACCTCGGCGGCGAGATGTGTCCCGAGGCCTTGGTCGCCAAGTGGGCGCGGCCCGGCCGGCAGGTGTTCAACACCTACGGCCCGACCGAGGCCACGGTCTCCGCGAGTCTGGCCGAACTGCAGGCCGGCGAGCCGGTGACCATCGGTACCCCGTTGCCCAACTACGGCCTGCTGGTGATCGCGGCCGATGTCGAAAACGGCCTGCGCCTCTTGCCGCGCGGCGAAACGGGTGAGCTGTGCATCACCGGGCCGGGCGTTGCGGCGGGTTACCTCGGTCGGCCGGAGCTCACGGCGGAGAAATTCCTCGCCAACCCGTGGGCGACCGGCGACACCGACCGGCGCATGTATCGCACCGGCGATCTGGCGCGCATCGATGCCGATGGCCGCGTGCAGTGCCTGGGTCGCGCCGACGACCAGATCAAGATTCGCGGCTTCCGCGTCGAACTGGGCGAGATCGAGGCGGTGCTGGCGCAGCAGGCAGGCGTCGGCACGGTGGCGGTGCTGCTGCGCAACGACGACGGCATCGACCAGCTGGTGGCCTTCATCGTGCCCGAAGGCGACGCGCCGCTGCAGCCGGGGGCCTTGCGCGCCGCATTGGCCGAGCGTCTGCCGCCCTACATGGTGCCGGGGCGCTACGAGGCGATGACCGAGATGCCGCGCCTGACTTCCGGCAAGATCGACCGCAAGGCCTTGAAGGCGCTGCCGCTGACCCCGCTGGCGAGCGCCGAAGGATCTGACGTGGCCGAGACCGACGCCGAGCGGGTGCTGTTCGCCGCGCTCGAAAAGCTCTTCCCCGGCCAGCCGATCCGCCGTGACGCCGATTTCTTCTCCGACCTTGGCGGTCATTCGCTGTTCGCCGCGCGGCTCGCATCGGCCCTGCGTGCCGACCCGCGCTTTGCCGGCATGACGGTGCGCGACATCTACCTGCACCGCCGCATCGGCCACATTGCGGGCGTGCTCGAATCGATGCAGACCGCTGCGCCCGCGACGGCAATCGCGTGGACGCCGCCTTCGGCGTGGCGTCGCTGGCGCTGCGGCGTCGCCCAGGCCGCCGCGGTGCCGGGGCTGGTGGCGATCCGCATGGCGCAGTGGCTGGCGCCGTTCTTCACTTATCACTTCTTCACCGGTGACCCGGGCGATTCGATTCCCTTTGCGGTGGCGATGTCGGTGCTGGTGTTCCTGCTCGCGACGCTGGGCGAATTCGTGCTCGCCTTCGCCGGCAAGTGGCTGATCGCCGGCCGCCTGAAACCCGGTCGTTACCCGCTTTGGGGGCTGACCTATTACCGCTGGTGGCTCGCCGACCGCCTGGTCGAGGCGGCGCCCGCCTACCTGCTGAGCGGCTCTTCACTGTATGCGTGGTGGCTGCGCGCGCTGGGCGCCAGGATCGGCCGCGACGTGCAGATCGGCTCGATGACGCTGCGTGCGCCAGAACTGCTGACCGTGCACGACTACGCCAGCATCGGCAACGCGGTGAACTTCGAGAATGCCCGCGTCGTGCGCGGCGAACTGTTGCTCGGGCCGATCGAAGTCGGTGCGCACGGCTATGTTGGTTCGTATTCGGTACTCGAGGGCAATACGCGGGTCGCCGAGTGGGGCCACCTGGAAGGCCAGTCGGCGCTGGCCGACGGCGTGCATGTGCCGGCGCACCGGCGCTGGTCGGGCTCGCCCGCGCGCGACGTCGGTGAGGTTGATCCGGCAGCACTGGCGCCGCGCCCGCCGGTGAGCCGACTGCGCAGCGCGAGCGAAGGCCTGTTCTTTGTCGCCGGCGCGCTGCTGGTGGCCACGCTGTTCTTCATGCCCGTGTTCCCGACCTTCATCATGATCGACTGGCTCGACGAGATCGATGGTCTCGCCTGGGGGCAGAGCGATGTGGTGATGCTGCAACTGCTCGAGTACTTCCTCCTTGCGCTGCCGGCGAGTGCGGTGCTGGTGGTCGCGACGGCGCTGATCTCGGCCGGCATCCGCTGGAGTGTCTTGCCGCGGCTCAAGACCGGCAGCTGGCCGGTGCACAGCAACGTGTATTGCGGCAAGTGGCTGGTCAATCAGATCCAGGAGAACAGCCTGCAGATCCTGCATGGCGTGTATGCCACGGTGTATGCGCCGTTCTGGTACCGCCTGCTGGGCGCCAAGGTCGGCCGCGATGCCGAGATCTCGACCGCGCTGGGCGTGGTGCCGGACATGCTGACGCTGGGCGACGAAACCTTCATTGCCGATGCAGTATTGCTGGGCGACGAAGAGATCAACGGCGGCTGGATGACGATGCAGCCCACGGTGGTCGAACGGCGTAGCTTCGTCGGCAACGGCGCCTACGTGCCCGACGGCACGACGATTCCCGAGAATGTGCTGATCGGTGTGCTCTCGCGCATCCCGGATGCGACCGTGATGCAAAGCGGCGACACCTGGCTTGGCAGTCCGTCGATCAACCTGCCGGCACGCGAAACCACCAGCGGCTACCCTGAATCGCTGACCTTCCATCCTTCTCCGCTGCGCCGTATCGGCCGAGGACTGATCGAAGCCTTCCGCATCGTCTCGCCGCACGCGATCGTGATCGCAGTGGGCTACGCGATCGTGCTCGACGTGATGCCTGCCGCCGGTGCCGGCAACTGGGGCGAAGTGGCGTGGGATCTGACCGAGGCGGGCCTGCTGTTCGGATTGGCAACCTTCATCTTTGTGGCGCTGTTCAAGTGGCTGCTGCTGGGCCGCTACAAGACACGTGCGGTGCCGATGTGGACCCCCTTCGTATGGCTCTCGGAAGCGGCGACCAACATGTACGAAGGCATCGCGGTACCCAACTTCCTGCGCTACCTGCGTGGCACGCCGTGGCTGCCGGTGGCGATGAACCTGCTGGGCGCGCGTATCGGCCGCGGCGTGTATCTCGACACCACCGACATCACCGAATTCGACTGTGTGCACATCGGCGACTACAGCGAACTCAACGCGCTGACCTGTCCGCAGACCCACCTGTTCGAAGACCGCGTGATGAAGGTCGACCATGTCCGTATCGGCGCGCGAGTCAATATCGGCCCCCGTACGACGGTGCTGTACAGCGCCACGGTGGGCGACGATGCGCGACTGGGCCCGCTGACGCTGGTGATGAAGGGCGAGAACATCCCGCCGGCGAGCCCGTGGGCGGGTTGCCCCGCGGCGCCCTCACAGGGCTGACCCATGGACGACGCGGCGATCCCGGTGCCGCTGTGGCCGGACGCCGCGCCGCCGCCCGACGCGCGTCTCATCGTCATCGGCCTGCCGACCGCGCCCGACGCCCCGCGCGAACGAACCCGCCTGCAAGTGCGTCGTGTGCTGCGCGAGGTGCTTGCTGCGCGGCTGTCGCTGAGATTTGACAACGTTCCGCTGCAGACGACCCCGGGTCGCGCGCCGCGTCTTGCGGCGCCCTTCGCGCACATCGGCCTGTCGTTCGCGCATGAAGCGGGCTTGTCGTTGCTGGCGATCAGTTTCGACGGCGCGGTGGGGGTTGATCTGACGCCGCTCAGCGCCGTGCCGCAGGACTGGCCGGGCGTCGCGCGCGACTACTTTGGACCTGCAATCGCCGAGCGCCTTCTGCGCATCGCCGACGATGGCGCCGTGGCCGCTTTCGCAGCGGAATGGTCCGCGATGGAAGCCCGCCGCAAGTGCGCCGGAATGGCGCTGGTCGAGTGGCAGGGCAACGCCAGCCTGCCGCCCACGTCCACCAGCCCGCTTGCGCTGCCCCCCGGCTGGGTCGGCAGCCTGGCCAGACCGTTCAGCGCGGCGTGAGCAGCCGCCTGAGGTAGCTGCCGGTGTGGCTGAGCGGGTGGGCGGCCACCGCTTCGGGCGGGCCGGCGACGAGGATCTGGCCGCCGCCACCGCCGCCCTCCGGGCCCAGATCGATCAGCCAGTCGGCGGTCTTGATGACGTCGAGATTGTGCTCGATCACGACGATGGTGTTGCCGTGGTCGCGCAGGCGCGCGAGCACCTTGAGCAGCATCTCGATGTCCTGGAAGTGCAGGCCGGTGGTCGGTTCGTCGAGGATGTAGAGCGTGCGTCCGGTGTCGCGTTTGGAGAGCTCCAGCGCGAGTTTCACGCGCTGTGCTTCACCGCCTGAAAGGGTGGTGGCACTCTGGCCGAGGCGGATGTAACCGAGGCCTACGTCGAGCAGGGTTTCCAGCTTGCGTGCGACGGCCGGCACGGCGTCGAAGAAGGCGTGCGCTTCCTCCACCGTCATCGCCAGCACCTCGGCGATGCTCTTGCCGCGGTAACGGATTTCGAGCGTCTCTCGGTTGTAGCGCTGGCCGTGGCAGACGTCGCAGGGCACGAACACATCCGGCAGGAAGTGCATTTCCACCTTGATCATGCCGTCGCCCTGGCAGGCCTCGCAGCGGCCTCCCTTCACATTGAAGGAGAAGCGCCCCGGCCCGTAACCGCGTTCGCGCGCCGCCGGCACGCCGGCATAGAGCTCGCGGATCGGCGTCAGCAGGCCGGTGTAGGTGGCCGGGTTGGAGCGCGGTGTGCGGCCGATCGGCGCCTGGTCCACGCTGATGACCTTGTCGAACCACTCCAGCCCTTCGATCTCATCGTAAGGCGAGGGCTCGGCGACAGACCCGTAGAGATGCTTCGCTGCGATGGCATAGAGCGTGTCGTTGATCAGCGTGCTCTTGCCGGAACCCGATACCCCGGTGACACAGGTGAACAGGCCCACCGGCAATTCCAGCGTGACGTGCTTGAGGTTGTTGCCGTGCGCGCCCTTGAGTCGCAGCACCCTCTCGCTGTCGGGCGCTTTGCGCTCGCCCGGCAGCGCGATGACCCTGCGGCCGGAGAGATAGGCGCCTGTGGTGGAATCCGGGTGGGCCTCTACCTCAGCCGGCTTGCCCTGCGCGATGACCTGGCCGCCGTGCTCGCCGGCCCCCGGGCCCATGTCCACGACGAAATCCGCAGCGCGGATCGCGTCTTCGTCATGTTCGACCACGATCACCGTATTGCCGATGTCGCGCAGCCGCGCCAGTGTGCCCAGCAGGCGGTCGTTATCACGCTGGTGCAAGCCGATCGAGGGTTCGTCGAGCACGTACATCACGCCGGTGAGGCCGGAGCCGATCTGGCTCGCCAGCCGGATGCGCTGTGCCTCGCCGCCAGACAGTGTGTCGGCGCTGCGTTCGAGCATCAGGTAATCGAGCCCGACGTCGATCAGGAACTGCAGCCGCGCCGAGATCTCATGCACGATCTTGTCTGCGATCTGCGCGCGGTGGCCTTCGAGCTTGAGCGTGTCGAAGAAGTGCTTGCACTCGGCCAGTGCGAGATGTCCGATCTGCGGCAAGGTGCGGTCGCCAATGAAGACGTGGCGTGCCTCTTCGCGCAGTCGCGTTCCTTCGCAGCTGGGGCAGGACTGGTGGCTGCGGTACTTCGCAAGTTCCTCGCGCACCGCGATTGAATCGGTTTCGCGGTAGCGGCGTTCGAGGTTGGGAACGATGCCCTCGAAGCTGTGTTCCTTGGTGACGTTGCGGCCGTTCTCGGAGAGGTACTTGAAGGCGATCTTGGTCTTGCCGGAGCCATACAGCACGATCTGCTGCATCTCGGGCGGCAGCTCCTCGAAGGTGGCGTCGATGTCGAAGCCGTAGTGTGTCGCCAGGCTCTGCAGCATCTGGAAGTAGAACTGGTTGCGCCGATCCCAGCCGCGGATCGCGCCGCTCGCCAGCGACAGGTGCGGGAAGGCGACCACGCGCGTCGGGTCGAAGAACTCCATCGTGCCGAGGCCGTCGCACTTGGGGCAGGCGCCGACCGGGTTGTTGAACGAGAACAGGCGCGGTTCGAGCTCGGCAATCGCGTAGCTGCACACCGGGCAGGCGAATCGGGCAGAGAAGAGGTGCTCCTTGCCGTCATCCATCTCGACGGCCAGTGCGCGCCCCTCGGCGTGCGCCAGTGCGGTCTCGAAGCTCTCGGCCAGCCGCTGGCGCGCATCGGCGCGCACCTTGAGGCGATCGACGACGATGTCGATCGAGTGCTTGCCGGTCTTTTCGAGTTTCGGCAGTGCGTCGATCTCGTGCAGCGTGCCGTCGATGCGCAGGCGCACGAAACCCTGTGCGCGCAGCTCGGCAAACATGTCTTCGAAGCTGCCCTTGCGCTCTGTCACCACCGGCGCGAGCACCATCACCTTGGTGTCTTCGGGCAGCGCGAGCACGCTGTCGACCATCTGCGACACGCTCTGTGCCGCGAGCGGCAACTTGTGCTCCGGGCAGTGCGGCTGGCCCGCGCGGGCGTATAGCAGGCGCAGGTAGTCGTGGATCTCGGTGACGGTGCCGACGGTCGAACGCGGGTTGTGGCTGGTCGCCTTCTGCTCGATCGAGATCGCCGGCGAGAGGCCTTCGATCAGGTCGACGTCCGGCTTTTCCATCAGCTGCAGGAACTGCCTTGCGTACGCCGACAGCGATTCGACATAGCGGCGCTGCCCTTCGGCGTAGAGCGTGTCGAAGGCGAGCGAGCTCTTGCCCGAGCCCGACAGCCCGGTGATCACCGTGAGCTTGTTGCGCGGGATGTCGAGCGAGATGTTCTTCAGGTTGTGCGTGCGCGCACCGCGGATCTTGATGTCGTCCAAGGCCTGTCACCCGTGAGGAAGCGGATCGGCGCGCCGGAAACAGGTTGTCTCCGGCTGCAGAAGGGCAACCTGCTAATATACGCAACTCGCTGATTCAAAGCCATTTTCCCGATGTCATCCCCGTTCTCCGACCGCATGAGTGCGCAGGAACGCCGCGCCGGCGCCACGCTGGCCGCGATCTTTGCGTTGCGCATGCTCGGGCTGTTCCTGATCCTGCCGGTGTTCTCGGTCTTCGCGAAGACGCTGCCGGGCGGCAACGACCTGCAATGGGCCGGCCTGGCGCTGGGTGCCTTCGGCATGGTGCAGGCGATCTTCCAGGTGCCCTTCGGTGTCGCGTCGGACCGCTTCGGCCGCAAGCCGGTGATCGTGTTCGGCCTGCTGATGTTCGCTGCCGGTTGTGCGCTGGCGGCCTGGGCGCCCAACATCGGCTGGATGATCGCGGCGCGTGCGCTGCAGGGGGCTGGCGCGATCTCCGCCGCGGTGTCGGCGCTCGCCGCAGACCTCACCCGCGAGCAGCATCGCACCAAGGTGATGGCGATGATCGGATCGACGATCGGGCTGGTGTTTGCCGTGTCGCTGGTCGCCTCGCCAGCGCTGTATCAGTGGATCGGCATGCACGGCATGTTCCTGCTCACCGGCGCACTCTCGCTGCTGGCGATCCCGGTGTTGCTGCGCGCGGTGCCGACGCCGCCGCGCATCGAAACCGCCATGCCGCGCGTACCTCTGCGCAGCGTGCTCGCCGATAGCCAGCTCGCGCCACTGCATTTCGGCGTGTTCGCGATCCACATGATCCAGATGGGCATGTTCCTGATCGTGCCGCGCATTCTGGTCGATGCCGAACACCTGCCGCTGGCCGAGCACTGGAAGATCTACCTGCCCGTCGTGCTGGCGAGCTTCATGCTGATGGTGCCGGCGATCATCTATGCGGAGCGCAAACGCCAGCTGCGACGCGTGCTGCTTGCCTCGATCGTGTTGCTGGCGGCGACCCAGCTGGGTTTCCTGCTGGCGCACGACGCCTTCTGGCCGATCGTCGCGCTGTTGTTCCTGTTCTTTGTCGGCTTCAACATCGTCGAAGCCTCGCTGCCCTCGCTGGTGTCGCGCATCGCGCCGCCGCAGGCCAAGGGCGCGGCGCTGGGGGTCTACAACACCTCGCAGTCGATCGGCGCAGCGCTGGGTGGCGCGGCGGGCGGCGCCATTGCGGTGCACTTCGGCCCGCATGCGGTGTTTGCTGCGACCACCCTGTTGGCCGTGATCTGGTGGCTCTGGGCGCGTACGATGCGCAACCCGCCGCAGCTGACCGAACGCGAAATCGCGATCGACCCGCACATCGAGATCGCCAGCTTCCGCCGCGAACTGCTGGCGCTGCCCGGCGTGCGCGAAGCCATCGTCGTTCCCGAGCGGCGGATGGCATACTTGAAGGTCAATCCCGAGCGCTGGGATGAAGCGTCCCTGCGCCGACTCACTGGATGTCAAGGGGTAATTAATTCTGTCCAGATCGACGCAGCTCCCGACAATTTATTCTGTCCAAAATCTACAAAGGACGATTTATTTTGTCAGCAGTAAGACTGCGCGAAGTTCAACCAATGCCGGGCGATCGACTACATTGGCTTGCATACTTCCGAGCGAAGTTCGTTCGTGATGCTCCGATCCGATCATTTGAAGGAGTTATGCGGGCGTCGCTTTCGGGGCGATAGCGAGTTCTTAAACACCGCGGGCGAAGGTGCCGTGCTGGCTTGCGCCCATCCTCGACAGGATGAACCGGGATATCAAATATGGGGTTGAGTAAGCGTGCTGTTTTCGGGGCGGATCGAATCGCCCGCGGCACAGTTTCTTGACATCCATGCATACCAAAGAGCTGAAAATCTTCGTGCCTTAGTGGCTGCTCTTCGTTCGAGCGAGGATATCTTCGGTCACGTCCACAAAGGACTGGACAACATTGATCTGGCACCACAGTTCCCAAGCATACGCGCCTTCGGTGTTCAGTCCTGGGGCTCCCTGTAGGTGATACACCCGCCCCGATTGGGTTCTGCCGCGCGCGGTGATCGGATCGAACGTGACGATGGCACTTGAAACGCGTCCGCGATTTCGCGCGCCGACATGGCCCACAAAATGCCACGTCGCGCTTTCTATTTCGTAGACGCACCATCGCGTCAGGATGACAGTTGGCTCCTCTTCGAGGCTGCCAACGATCCAGGGCGCCATGCCATCCCGCCTTCCGCTAGCGCAGAGACTGTACAAAAAAACATTATTATAATGCTTAGCTTACGAGAAAAAGCATGACTAAGTTCTGGGGTGTCGCGGCGCAGCTGCTTAAGTTAGGCCAGCTTTCCCGGCAGACCAATCGCCTTTAGGCACGCCTGGTCAATGCAAGGCATGGCATCGTGCAGCTGCAATTGCCGTCCGTCTCAGCCGTCGGTGTCATCCAGCATGGTGATGAGCGCACGCAAACGTGTCTCAGGCAAGTGACCCGCCAGCCGGATGAGCGTCGCCAGGTCATCGCGGGGTTCAAACAGGTAGGACTGCGGGACATCGAGCGCCTGAGCGAGCCGTTGCACGGTATGAAGATCCGGCATGTGCTTGCCGCGCTCGTATTGGTTGATGCGTGCGCTCGCAGCAAATTCGTCGACGCCTGCAAGAATGCCCAATTGCTTCTGAGAGACGCCGCGCGCTTCTCGTGCGGCTCTAAGCCTGAGCGCAAAGACTGCAGGTGCTCCCATCTCCAACCCAATCCCCGTTGACGAGGACTAAGAGAGTCTTAGGAAACAAATTGACCGAATACTAAGGAATCCTTAGTGTTGACCGCCGTTATCGACACCTTGTTCTAAGGAGAACTCGTCAATGAAATGCGCTCAACATGTCGCGCTTGATGCGGTGGCAACGTGCGGCAAGTGCGGTCGTGGTCTCTGTGCGGACTGCGTCGGCGTCTTCGCGGTACCGATGTGCGGTACGTGTGCCACCTCGCACAACAAAGGCGTCACAAAGTCGCTGTGGCTTCAGCTCACGCTTATGGTCGTCCTGTTTGTGGGAGCGTTCTTGCTCTTCATTGGCCAGACGTCCTTTGGTCAGGCGCTCTGGTTCGCGCTGATCGCAGGCTTCTTCCCGTCCGGCTGGCAATTCATGGGACGCTATTTCTCCCCAAGCGGAGGCTACTTCTCGCCGCTGATGCGATGGATCAATCTCGCAGTCCAAGTCTTCGCAGCCGGGTTCCTCGGCGTCGTAGTCGGACCGATCTTCTTGTTTCGCACTTGGCGCGAATTTCGCAACGTACGCAGTGCAAGAGACGCCCTAGCCAGGCACGAGGACACAGCCTGATGTCGCGTCGGGCCGACGGCGCAATGCAACTCTTGGGCTACGAGCAGCGGCGGTCCTCGAAGGACTCGGATCGCAACAGCGGCGCGCAACAGGACGTTTGTCGCCTGCTGCGAATCCTTGAACGCGCCGGGTATTCTGCGAACGCCAACGACGTCGAGGCGGCGTACCGGGACTACTCCGCGTCACTATGCGCGGAATGGCTGCATCTCGACGATGACGACGAACGGCTCCTGTGCGTTCTCCTTGCACGGCTGGTCCCTGTGACTACAGCGATCACGGCCGCTGAAACCGTGGGCATCGTGCAGGCCGATTCCTCGGGGCGGCTGTTTATACCTTTGCCACAGCCGGTGGTCGACGCCCTGCAGCTGCGCGCCGGGGCGCAGTTGGTCTTTGAGCATGCGGGTCAGAGCCTGCGCGTGACGCCGCTGCGTCACGCACCGGGCGAGATCGCCTGATTTGTTGGGTGGGGAACGGAGCACAACTCATGGTGACACAAACGGCACCGACCCACTGTCACGTCCGCCTTGCGCCGGTCGGCGATGGCTCGGGCGACGTTTGGGCCCCACTTCCGGACGTGCTGCTGCGGCGGGCCCACTGGCGGGTCGGCGATCGGATAAACGTCCATGCGCGGAACGAAGAAATCGTCCTCAAACGGGTTCGCTCGCGACCCTTAAAACCGCGACCCAAGCGTCAAGCAACGCAGAAGCCGCCCCTGCGCACGCGGCACAAAGCATTTCGGCCGCTCTGCCACAATCAACACTGAAATGGCCACCTTTCAAGGCGGTGATCCAATTCTCAGGATGGAGCCGTCCTGGTGATCCTGTTTCTCGACTTCGATGGCGTCCTGCATCCGGACGATGTGCGTCTGCGAGGTCGCACTCCCTATCTCGCCGTGCCCGGCGAACTTTTCATGTGGGCACCCAGACTTGAAACGGTGCTGGCCGCCGCGCCGCAGGTGCGGCTGGTGCTCTCGACAAGTTGGGTGAGGCATCTGGGCTACTCACGCGCCCGGCAAGCGCTCCCCTTCTCACTCCAAGAGCGTGTCATCGGGGCAACCTGGCATTCGGCACTGCTGGGCGGCCGGCCGCGTGGTGACGTCTGCGACTGGGACTTTCTTAGCCGCTACGAACAGATTGAACACTATGTGCGGCGAGCAGCCCTCGATCGCTGGGTGGCGGTCGACGATGCTGTGGAAGGCTGGCCATCCGCCGCCCAGCAGCACTTGGTTGCCGCGCATCCGGAGCGGGGACTTGGCGATGATGAGACGCTTGAGCGCCTAGCCAAGCTCCTTGGACGGCCGTAGGGCGATCGTCAGGCGTTTTCTGAAGAAAATTTACAATCGATGGCAGGTGCTGCCCCCTGATTCGCTTGGCTGCGGATTCCGGTGGCCGCTGTTCCGCTCTGTTGGTGGTGGCCGATTGACTGGCCGCGGGGTTTTTTGGCCAGAAGTCGACCTTCCTTCAGGGTCGCGACTCGGTTTGTCCGTGGGGACCAGAGGTGGTCACCCGCAAGAATAAGAATGACGCGGGTACCGCGCGGGAGCTTCGCGAAGACCTTGCCGGCGCTCGACGCCGTCACCGACTCCAGCTTCAACCTCGGGCCGAAAGGTCAGCCGGCGCTTTTATGGCGGCATCATTCCCGTGGGGTGTTGAGAACTGGCGCGACAAATTAGGCAGCTCGAGCAAAGGCGCGTGATCCACTGCCTCCTGGTAGCCGAGAGATTCATGACGACGCTCCTCTCCGGCGGCCAGGCGAGCTGGTGATTGCTGTCCACCACGCCTTCATACGGAATCAATTCGAGTCGGTATCCCCAATCTATGACAACACCCCCCTAGGTTAATATCTCTAACATTTAGAACTTAGTTTTCGCTCTGGCGAGTACTCCATGAAGATTCGTTTCGGCACAAGAAAGTACAGAAAATGGGAAGAAATGCCCTCAGTGAGGCGTTATTGCGCAATGCTTGGCATCCAAGAGGGTGAATAGGTGGATTTGTACTTCGAGGCCGCTATCAAGGCCATCATTATCGAGCGCACGCCATCAACCGACGCAGCTGAGGCTTCCGTCAGCGCGAAACTCATCAATAAGGCGAGAACACCATGACAATCGCCGATCGCTTCTCCGGACATGAGTCCTTCGTGTGCCGATACGGCTGGCTGCCCAAGGCCTATCAGGCGGTTTCGGCGAATCCCGACCTCCTGAAGGATGAAGAGCGGGCGATGCATACACTGGGCATCGGCCGCAACATGTTGAAGTCGCTGCAGTTCTGGTGCGAGGCCATGGGCGTTCTTGTGCCCGTGACGGGGCATGGTCACCGCCCTGGCCCCATCGGACGCAAGCTGCTCGATCCCGAGTACGGGTGGGATCAGCATCTGGAGTCTCTTGAGTCGCTGTGGTTGCTGCATTGGCGTCTGTGTACTCGTGCGGCGCTGGCAGCTTGGTCGGAGGTATTTGGCGAGGGGCGGCTTGTGCGCTTCGACCGCCAACGGCTGGTTGCGGCGCTGGCGCAACGTGCCGCAGGCTCGGCAAGGCCGCTCGCCGCAAGCACACTGGAGCAACATGCCGCTATCTTTCTCCAGAGCTACTACCAAGCCGAACGCAGCGGCGACGACACCTCCTGGTGCCCGCTGCAGGACCTTGCATTGTTGCGCGCCGCCAAGGAAGAAGATGGTCGTATCGTCTTCAACACCGATCTTCGCGCGCCGATCGGTTTGAGCCTGCGGGTGTTTGCTATAGCGTTGGTGGAGTTCGTTGCCTTGTCCGACAAAGGCTCCACATCGGTGGATTTCCATCGTCTTCTCAAGGGCATGCACAGCCCGGGGGTGGTCTTCCGCCTGGATGAATACCAGTTGCGCGCTTTCGTGGAGAACGTGGCGCAAGGTCCTTTGCGCGATGCCATGCGTTTCGTTGACACGTCCGACACTCAAAGTGTCGTACTCCACCGCGACCGCATCGATCCGAACTACCTGCTGGACGCAAATGATGAGACTCCCGCTCATGCTTAAACGAATCATCGAAGGCCTGGAGTTGAACGCGTACCACACACGCTCGATCTCGCTGAGCCGCGATCTTCACGACGAAACGGCCGTCTCCAGCTACCTGCCCACATCCAATGCCGTACGGGCGCTAAAGCAGATCGGCACGTCGCTTGCGGAGCGACAGAACCAGCGCGCGTGGAAAGTAGTCGGCCCGTACGGAAGCGGTAAGTCCGCGTTGGGGATCGTGCTTGCCCAATTACTCACCGGCCGTGATGCTCATCCTGCGGTCTGGGAGCTGTTGCGTGGCGCTTCCCCGTCTACCGCCAATCTATTTACAGCCTCCAGGCGTTTTGCGCTCGCGATCGTTGGGGCACGGCTGTCGATCGGATTGGCGCTGGAAGCGGAGATCCATCGCGCCCTGGATGGATGGCCCAGGGGCAAGGAGGTTAACGCGCTCAGGCATCACCTGAGCGAGCCGGGCTTCTACAAGGGGCGCCCCATCAATGCGGTTGCTGGAGAACTGATGCGCGAATTTGCATCCGTTGCTCGCACGCAGGGGTTCTCCGGCACGTTGCTCCTGGTTGATGAGGTGGGTAAGTTCATCGAACACGCCGCAATGCACCCAGAGGCCGGCGACCTGATCGCGCTTCAGCAGCTGGCTGAGGAGGCATGCCGGCAGGGGGACGACTCACTCGCGATAGTGGTGCTTCAGCACCAGCACTTTGCCAGCTACGCCGCGGGCGTTGGGCGCGCCCTCGGCGATGAGTGGCACAAGGTTGCATCGCGCTTCGAGGAGATTCCCTTCGACGAGCCGGTCGAGCGCTATGCGCACTTCGCGGCCCATGCGCTCGGCGCCAAGCCGGCGCTGCACCGCGATCCCAAGCTCGTGGAAACCGCACGGGATCTATTCGGCATGGCGCTGGAGCAGTCCATCTTACGTGCGCCAACCTCCGCTGACCATGGTCTATTCCTGCACCCTGAGAAGCTCTACCCGCTCCATCCGCTGACGCTCGCTTCGCTGGCCATCGTTTCCAAACGGTACGGTCAGAGCGAACGCTCATTCCACGCATTCCTCAACAGCAGCGAGCCGGCGGGGCTTCGGGACTTCGCGCAGGTCACGCCCGCAGAGGGGTATCCGTGGTATCGCTTGGCTCACCTCTTCGACTATCTGGCCTCCGGCCACGGGTTGCGTTTTCGCGACCTAGCCGCTGAGCGCCGTTGGGCGTTCGCACTCACTAGTATTGAGCGGCAGGCGAAGGACGCGGACGCCCTCGCGGCACTCAAGACCATTGCCGTGCTGGAGTTGGTCCAGGCACCACTCGCGCTACGTATCACACCGGAGTTGGTCGCGTTCGCGATCGGCGGTCTAGATGTGTCCGAGATTCGGGCGCTGCTGGACCGCCTTGTGGACCAAGGCTATTTGATCCGCCGACATAGCCGTTCCGAATATGGATTCGCCGTGTCGGATGCCATTAACATCGAAGCGCTCTATGACCATGCGGCGCAGGCCGGCGACGGCGAGCTCACCGTGCGCGGCGCCTCGCACGCGCTGGGGAATCGGCTGGTCGTAGCCAACAAGCACTATGACCGGCGGGGAACGATCCGCACCCTGGCCATAGACGTCGGAACCGTTGGTGCCCCGCCTCACGCTGGCGCCCGCAGAAGTGACGCTGACGGGCAACCTGACGGCTGGCTGCGCCTAATCTTGGTGACTGCAGGCTCGCAGGACGAGCAACAGGCACTGGATCTTGTGCGGAGCGCGGACGATCCGCTCAGCTTGCACTGCTGCGTCTCATTGTCCGCCCAAGGGCGCGCGGCGCTCGCGGAGCTGGCGATCTGGCTGGCGGTCCGGGGCGAGATATCCGCCAAGCGGCTGGATCCCTGGACCAGCCAGTACGTCGACAGCCGGCTCCACCAGGCCAAGGAGGATGTCAATGCGCTCGTGTTTTCCGCATTGGTGCCTAGCCCAGGCCGTCCAGGGCCGGTGTACTGGCACCAGGGTGAAGCTGTGCCAGATAGCGAGTCGATGAACGTTGGCCAAGTGGCGTCTTGGATGTTCGAGAAGGTCTTCCACCGTGCGCCGCGCATTATCAACGAGCTGATCAACAAGGATCGCCCGGCGTCCGCTATCGTGCTTGCGCGTCAGCGACTGCTTGACGCTCTGCTGACTGGCTCTGGCGCAGCCCCTCTCTTCCGCGACAACGAGTACCCGCCCGAGCGGCTGATCCATGCCACGCTGCTGCGCGACACGGGCATCTGGCAGGCTGACGGCAACGACTGGAAACTGGTCGAACCCAGGGCAGGGGCTCGCGTCGATATCTGCGCACTCTGGACCGAGATCTCGCACGTCATGGCGAGCAAGGATGCTCCCACGTTCGAGCAAGTGCTGCAGGCGCTGGCTGCGCCACCCCTGGGTGTGCGCAATGGCCCGGCCAGCGTTTGGGTCACGCTCTATCTGATGATTCATCGCAGCCGCTGCGCCGTCTTTGAGCGCGGCACGCTGGTGCTGGAACTCACGAACGAGCATCTACAGCGCATGCATCGGAATCCGCATACGTTCACGGTGCACGAACTCTCGCAGGTGCAGGGAGGCCCAAATTTACTACGTGACTACGGCGCCGTGCTCGCCTCGCTTGGAATGGCGCCAGGTGGCGACTCGACCTATCTGGAGCTGGCTCGCGCGCTGTATCGTTGGTTTGCACGGCTGTCGGATTTCACCCAGCAGACAGGGCGGGTCAGCAAAGATGCTGCATTGATTCGCTCGGTCCTGCGCAAAGCGCAGGACCCAATACAACTCTTGACCTCGACGCTGCCGCAGGCGCACGCCCAAAGTAAGGGGACACGCCCCTTCGTGGAGTGGCTGTCAACAGCGCTAACCGACCTGGGCATGAGTCAACGCAAGCTGCAGGAGACGGTCATCACTGAGTTGGGGCAGGCGCTTGAGGTGGTCGGCCCGCTCGGCGAGATTCGAAGCCGGTTGCAGGCGGAATGCTCGGGCGCCGCGACCGGATTGGCAGACACCCGACTTAAGAGCTTTATCCTGCGTTGCACGGATTTGACGCTGACGGATGAGAAGTGGCTTGATTCCGTCGCCAGTCTACTCGTCCAACGCCCTTTGGACGTCTGGACAGACGAGACCATCGACCGATTTGCACAGGCAGTGACGGACATTTCTGGCCACTATCGACGTTGGCTGCGCCTAGTGATGCAACGCAAAGGCGCCCCGCGCGCCGCCGAGCGCTATGTGAGCCTGACGCTTACTAGCGCCAGCGGGCAGGAGTCTGCGCTGCTGGTTGCCACGACGGAGCATTCCACTCGGCTTGCGCGCAGTGTGTTGAACTTGCTCGCGCAGGAGGCCGGTTCTGACTCAAAGACCGCCGCTGCGGCACTGGCGCAGGCGCTGCAGGATCTGCAAGTAACACGTGTACAGACGGACTCAACCGGGGAGAAAACACATGGCAAGCGAGAAGCGGGTTAGGCACATCCTCAGCTTGTCCGGTGGGAAGGACAGTGCGGCGTTGGCCATCTACCTGCGCGACCGCGTGCCGGAGATGGAATACATCTTCAGTGACACGCGCAAGGAGCTTCCCGAAACCTACGAGTATCTCCAGCGCATCTCGAACTACCTCGGTAGGGAGGTAACGCATCTCAATGCGGACGTCGGGTTCGACCACTGGTACGACATGTACGGCGGCATGATTCCGTCCAATCACCGGCGTTGGTGTACGCGGGCATTGAAGCTCAAGCCTTTCGAACAACATTGCGGCAACGACGAGGTCGTGAACTACGTGGGGCTGCGCGCTGACGAGGACCGCAGCGGCTACATCAGCCACAAGCCGAACATCAAGGCGGTCTATCCGTTTCGCGAAGACGGGCTGGTGTTACGCGACATCGAGGAGATCTTGCGGACTTCCGGCGTGGGCATGCCGCCTTATACACGCTGGGGACGCACCCGATCAGGCTGCTACTTTTGCTTCTACCAACAAAAGATCGAGTGGGTCCGCCTCAAGGAAACGCACCCGGATCTGTACGAAAAGGCCAAGGCGTACGAGAAGCCATACGAGAAGACCGGTAACTTCTTCACGTGGAGCCAGGGGGAAAGCCTGGCAGAGCTAGAGCGGCCGGAACGCATGGAGGAAATTAAGCGCGAGCACGTGATCCGCATTGAGCGCAAGGCGCAGCGCCGTGAGAACGTGACGCTGATGGAGGTATTCGCCCAGGCGGATTCCGCCGAGCTACCGGAGGACGATGATGATCAAGGATGCCTCGTATGTCAGCTGTAACTGCTGTTGGGCATAGTTGCTTGTGGGTATAACAGTCAAAGCTCGCGTCCTCCTTGAGCTCGGTGCGGAGTTGATCAGCTCCGACCAGATTGCAATCTATGAGTTGGTGAAGAACTCGTTAGATGCGCGGGCAACTCGCATAGAGGTCCACGTTCGCATCACATTGCCCCGCAGTGAATACCTCAGCATTCGCAAAATACTTGAGCGATCGGCCCAGAAGAACGAAAGGCTCTCTCGGGACATGGTTCGGCAAATGCTCGAAGCCGGCGTGGAGCCCACGGCTGCGAAGGCGGACCGTGATGCATTCCTAGATAGGGCGCTGTCGCCTTCAAGCGGGGATTACATTCAGGCACTTGATGCCGCCTACGAAGTCTGCAATTGGATCGAGATTTCTGACGATGGTGGTGGCATGTCGTTCGAGGATCTTGGTGGCATCTACCTCACGATTGGCACCACTCACCGCCTGGATGATCGACTGCGCGGCAGCGCCCACACAGTGCTCGGAGAAAAGGGCATCGGCCGCCTCTCTGCCGTGCGCCTTGGAGATCAACTTCACGTCTTGACGTCCAAGAAGGGCGACAGAACGTTGCACGAACTCAAGATCGACTGGGCTACGATCAAGCGCAATCCACACCTCAACCTAGACGACTTCCCAGCAGCTCCTAACGTCGGCCCGAAGAAGAAAAAAGCGTCTGACCACGGCACGATCATCCGCATGTCCAACCTGACGAGCGAGTGGTCGATCGAAAAGATGGAGTCTCTTGCGAAGACAGATTTCGCTAAGTTGGTGGATCCGTTCCTGACTTCGTTCAGCCGCCCGAATGTGCGGCTGTACTTTAATGAACAGTCAGTCGACATCCCTTCGTTTCAGACGCGTCAGCTCACATACGCGCATGCGCGATGCTCAGCGAGTTTCGCGCTCGATGCTGACGGGCAACCTGTCCTATCGGGTGAGGTGACGTACAAGTCCTACGGACAGAGCAAAACCTTCAGCCTGGAGGGGGTGCATCTTCTCAGCGCACTGACTTTGAAAGGAAAGCGTCCGAAGACCGGCGAGGAATTCCGGCCGGCGGTTACCCTGATGCAGGGTCTTGCGAGCCTTGGCTCTTTTGAGATGGAGGCGCATTGGTTTAACCGGCAGAAGCTTCGCCTCGATAAGCCTGATGGCTATGAAGCCGCCCTGCAGTGGTTGACGCGCTGGGGCGGAGGGTTACTGCTTTATCGCGATCACTATCGTGTCTATCCGTACGCGGAGCCGCGTGACGACTGGCTTGATCTGGACGGCATTGCGTTGGCCACGCAGGGCTACAAGATGAATCGAAAACAGCTGGTCGGTGCGGTTCGGATTTCTAGTCGTGGCAATCCACAGCTCCAGGATCAGACCAATCGGGAAGGCTTGCGCGACACGGAAGAAAAGGCGGCGCTGATCGCGCTATTGCGCCACATCTTAGTGGTCGAGTTCAAGAGCTACCTCAACGCTGTTGAGGGGGCACAGGACGAGTCGGCTGCCAAAGAGTTTCCGAAGCTGGAGAAGCGCCTGGAGGAGGCCCAGAAGCAAGCGTTGAAACAGGTCCAGCATCTGAGAACCAAGGTAAAAGCTCCAGAAGACGTTGCAGCGATCAACACTCTGCTTGCTCGCATGACGGACATGTCGGAAGCCTGGGAGCGTTCGAAGATGACCGTTCGTGCCTATGAGGAGGACATTGACAAGTACGTCCATCTCGCGGGCGTCGGCCTAATGACGGAGTTCATCTTCCATGAATTGGCGCGCCTTTCCGCAAACGCCTTGAAGTTGCTGCAGACCTACAAGTCGAGCAACGCCACCGAAAACCGCCAGCTTCGGAACCTGCGAGATCAACTGAGCACTCTCGAGAGGCGGATCCGGGTCTTGGATCCTTTGTCGACGCCGGGGCGTCAAAGGAAGGAATCGTTTGACCTAGTTCAGATGCTGCGGGATGTCGTTGAAATGCACGAACCCCAATTTGGGCGCCATGGAATCCGAGTAGACCTGACCGGTCTGGGCAAGACGGTCGTGCTGATTAAGGCCGTCCGCGGGCAGCTTCTGCAGATCGTAGAAAACTTCATCTCCAATTCGGTTTATTGGCTCAAGCTGCTTGCGACAACGACGAAGTTCGAGCCCGTCATTAGCTTCAGCATCGACAGGGCTGCCAACACACTCACCGTTTTGGACAACGGTCCTGGTATCCCAGAAGACCGCGGCGATGAAGTATTCAATGCGTTCTTCACGACCAAGCCTTCTGGCGAAGGTCGCGGGATGGGTTTGTATATCGCGAAGAAGCTTGCGGAAGGTAATGCGATGGAAATCGGACTTGCGGAAGCCGATGAAGACCGGATCCATCATGGATTCGTTGTCAGCTATAGAGGGGCAAGGGATGGAGGCTCTTGAAGAAGCGCTCGTCAAGCCGTTAAAGAAAGTGGTCGTTATCGACGATGCCTATGCATCGGCTGATCCCGCCGATATTGATGGGGAAGCGGTATCCCGATTTCGCGACACCCTACTCGATGTACCGAAGCGGTTGACGCAGGTGAAGCGGGAATTTCATCGCCCAGGGCTTGATCCCTCGGTCCCGCTGCACCTTGATGAGCTTCTTCAAGACACTGCCACTGTGGCCCGGCTTTGGGCCTTGCGAAAGAGGCAGGCTTGGTCCTGGCTAGTTGAAACTGTCTTCCGAAAGTATGCAGAGGACCTAGAAGAGAAGCGAGGGGCTCTCGAAGGGCTTGAGGGCTTCTTGAATGAGCAGAAATGGCGCGTCAATCGCGTTTCGAAGTTTGACCCCTCGACGCTCGATGTTACCGGATACCAGGTCATCTTTCTGGACTTCTACCTCAAAGACGAGAGAGACCCAGAGCGGTCATTAGCCCGAGCCGCGCAGCTTGCTCAACTGATCATTGATGCGAGACAGAAAGGTGCTCTCAAGCAGTACCCGCTGGTTGTACTGATGTCGTCGAGGCCAGGGGCGGCGGAACAGCAGGGAGCTTTCAAGGAACGAACGGGGCTTCGGGCAGATTTTTTCTGCTTCGTCGAGAAGAACCAGATCGCCCAGCAGCTCATGCCGAAGCTCAGACGCATGCTCGAGGGCTACCATGGCAAACAGTCTTGGGCGCACATGCTCGACGAGTTCTGGCTGGGCGCCATTCGCGCAGCGAAAACGTTGCGGCAGAATCTGTCGAAGATCGAGCCTTCGGAAATTGCTCTGCTTCATGAAGCAGAGCTCGCTGTCGAAGAGGCTAGGCTGCCTGATTACCTATCATGGTTAGTCTCGGAGTCGCTCGCGAGCAGTCTACTGGAGGACGCGGGAGTGCGGGGTTTGGGGGCGCAACTGCCAGACTTGATCGGGCACAGCGCGTTTCCCGGGACGGTACCGCCCGGCAGTCGACTGGCCGAGATGCACGTGCGCTCGGTGATGCGGCTCGATCTCACTGACGACCTCCCAGAGACCAAGAGTTCGCCCGTCCAACTGGGTGACCTCTTCGCGAGATTGAACGGGGACGGTACACCGAAGGAGTTCCTTCTCGTGGTCGATCAGAGCTGTGACCTCGCAAGGCCCCATTCCAGTCAGAAGACCGTGGTCTTGTGCCTGCGCTGTGTTCCGCAAGAGATCAGCGACGTGGCACTCGCGTTCTATCGGACGGCGTATGGATCGGTCGACTTGGTCAGCATGACCTGCGGCGAGGGGCAAAAGTACTACCTGGCGAGTTGGGATCCGGTGAACCCCACGACACCGGAATTGGCGGAACTATCCCATCGCAGGGGGAGCATCAAACGGGTGGCTCGATTGAAGCCAGTTGCTGCGCTTGCACGTCAAGAAGACTTAACTCAGCGTGTCGGGCGGATCGGTCAGCCTGTTGCGCCGCCGTCGGTGACAGCATATCGCGCAAAGCTGGTCCTGATAGGCAAAGATGGGTTCCAGAAGGAATTTGATGCCACTAAAGAGCCTTGGGCTTCAGTGGTCATCGTGCAAGGACGCCATATGCCCAAGCCAGACCCTGTCGGCGGCGGTGCAGCATCGAAGAAGAAGCCTCCGACAACGACGACCTTGAGTCTGACATCGGACTTCGGCGAATGGCTCTCGGGCAAGCTGGACCGCGCACACCTGGCAGACGCTCAAGCTTCCAGCCAAGCCAAACTGCTGAAGCAGCACTTGGCAGCTGGGACGGTACAGCGCGTGAGCTTTGAGAGCGGGGACCAGATTAAGGCGAGCCTTGGGCAGGCATGGAGAAGGGCAAGCCTTAAGAAGCCACCGACTTCCATCCATTGCGTCTTCGACAAGACCATACCAAAGGATCTGACGGATGCCATGATCGTGCTGCTTTTAACGCCTTATGAGCAGCAGCTCTGATACTTACTTTAATGCTGTTGGAGAAGGGACAATGACGGTTGACGCCGAAAAATGGATCAGCTTCGTCAGGCAATATGGTCCTCTCGCGCGCAATGCGAACATGTACGACGAGGAGATTCGGCGCTGGTCGAAGAAACTCAACGTCAGACCTATTGCCTTCGAACATCCGCTCAGCCGGGACGTGCTTGCCTCCTTCACTGACCGCAAAGTAGGCCACGGTGGCGTGGTCATACTCACCGGCACAGCTGGTGACGGTAAAAGCCACCTCTGCTACCAAGTATGGGAAGCGCTGGGAGGCTCACCCGACGCCTGGGCCAGCAATACGTCCTATTTCAAGATGCCTGTGACTATCAATGGCCACACCTACACACTCCATCTCATTCGCGACCTGACACCGTTCTGCAAGAATGATCCGGACGGCTCAAAGGCCCAGCTTCTGCGAGAGCTTAGCTCGGCAATATTCGAGCCCTCGTCCGACCTATTCCTCGTCGCAGCCAATGACGGGCCACTCGTTGAAAACTGGCGCAAGCTCGGTGCTTATGGCGCCGCACAACGCGCCTTGGCGTTGTTCGAAGCCCGGCTCATGAATGACGAAGATCCAGAGCCGACCGACCGGTTGCACTTCTTCAATCTCAGCGCCGTGTCCAGTGCGGCCGTACTAGCACTCTGTCTCGATGCACTCCTCGGCCATGAAGGCTGGGAGAGTTGCTATGCGGCCGCGCAACAGAACGGATTCTTCGGTCCCACATGTCCGATCAGGCACAATTTTGAGCTCTTGCGCGACCCGCTCGTGCGTTCCCGGCTCGTGGCGCTATTCCAACTTCTTGACTTCAACGAGCTCCATACGCCGATCCGGCGCGTCCTTCTACTGCTTGCCAACGCAATCCTGGGCCATCCCGCAGCTAAGGACGGTCTCATGTCTGCATCTGACGTGGCCAAGATCATCGCCGCAGGAGAAACCCACAAGGCGAGTCTTTTCGCCAATATCTTCGGTGCCAATCTGAAGAGCGCGAAACGCGATGCGCAGGAAATCTTCGACTATCTCAGTCGGTTTGGTATCGGTTTTGAGACCACGAACCGGATAGATAACATCCTGATTTTCGGTTCGGAAGACGAGAACGTCAGCCAATATTTTCATGACCTGGTCGAGGCCGACTGCTTCTATGGTGCAACCGAACGATATCGCGGCGAGCAACGCAGGTATATCGAGACGCCAGACGCGCAAAACGGCGACCGGCACCCCTTCCTAGACATGCTCGTTGACCAACGGCGCGGGTTGTTTTTCAAGATTCCAGATGCCCACGCCGACGAACTGAAACTTTGGTGCCTAACCGTATTCAATAGTGCTGGCGAATATCTGCGCGATATCACGCGGCCTTTAAACGACGGAAGACGTGTGTCGCGTCAAACAGTGAGCAAGCTCGTAAATGGACTCAACCGTATCTTCACTGGACTCCTTACCACGACAAAGAGCGAGCTGTTGCTAGCGACCAGTCTTTCGCACTCCGGCGCCAAGATTAGCCAATTGCTCGAAGACAAAGTCGCCATCAACTCCCATGGGCGTGTGGAGCGAGTCGAAATATCCCTTTTCCGAGAGTTTCCGCATCTCATTGTGACGCTGCCCAACGGACAAACGAGATCGCTGGCCCTCAACCTCACGCGCTACGAATTCCTCATGCGCGTGAGCGATGGCGCGCTACCTGGCAATTTCTCCCGGGAGTGCTATGAGGATCTGTTGGCATTCAAGAGCGCTCTTCTCTCGGCTGCAGCGATCGACCGTCATACGCAGTACGACGATGATGCTTTGATATTCCGACTCCTTGCCCTGGATATCGCCGGGAATGCCATCGACCAAGTAGTAGAGATCTCAAATGACTGAAATCGTCGTGCTCCCTCCGCCGCCGGTAAAATATCACGACGACAATGACCTGTGGCTCGACGAGCAAATATGGGGCCACCGACTCTGGGAGCAAGATCCATGGCTCTTATTCCTCGAATTTCTCTCCGTCGCAGAAGCTTCTCATACGACCGGAAAGCTATTTTCTGATGACGCGACAACGTTTCCATTCAGCTTCCGGCCGGCGCAACGGCCATATCTGCGTAATCTCTTGTTCAACAATGAGAAACTGCTAGAGTTTGCTGATCTCTATCCCGATAACGAAACCGGATGGGCTAAATGGCTTGAGTGGATGCAGAACAACGCCAAAATGGTCGCCCACCGCGATTTTTCTTACCTCAAGAAGAGATTTGAAAACTTCCAACAGCTCGTCAAAGTCATTGAAATGCTGCGCTCTGCTACGATCGAGAGCAGCATGAATAAGAGATGGAGTTCACGCTTCGTATTTCCGTTTGGGCGCCATGCGATTTATGAGGATCTCAATACGGAGGGTGGCCGCGAATACATCAATTTCACGCGCAACGGCGACCTGCTTTATCAGATGCTCGCGCGATCAAGCGCCGCACCTGAGCTCGCGCGACATTTTGCACATCTGTTCGAGCGACGTGATCCCTGCGATCGCCTGACCGAACTCCTCCAACCGGAAATCCCCGAGGAGCGACATACACGAACCGGCAGCTACTTGCCGTACGCGAAGCATCCCGCCTTTGAGATGTTGGCTCAAGATTGGCTGGCCGTTCTCGAGCTCCAGCTTCCGAGATTCGACGCCTATCCGTACCTGACGATCCTTGGCGCGCTTCACATCACTCTTTACCAGCTGCAGGTCGCTGCCCACGTCTGTGACAAGCCCAAGCCCCACTTCATTTGCGAAGTTGTCGCGCCCAAGAAGACGCTGGTTCGCGAGCTTTCGGCCGGCAATTACATCGTGAACAACCAATTGTCTATTTCGGCAGTCGATACCTATGTGCGAAATATCGGCAATTCGCCAGAATGGATTGCAGCGGCGGCAGAGCAGTCTGGTTTTGCTGCTTGCCGCGAAATCATGCGAGAAAAAGTTCGTTGGCCCAATGCGAAGTACACCGGTCCAGCCGAACCTGACGCTCTCCTTGAGGACCTACGTCATAAAGCGCAGCGCCGCCATATTCAGCATACGGCCAACATCCACAATAGCCTCGGACGAGGCGCAGGGCTGGTCTCGCGTCGCGGCACCAATCGGTTGCGCTACGCACCAACCGATGAACTCCTCAAGGCACTAATCCTCGCCAACGTTCCTGTGCGCATGGACTACGGCCAATTCCTTGGCCGCCTCTACGATCGCTACGGCCTTGTCTTCGGAGAGCAGGAGGGCCAGCTCTCCATTACCACAGAAGACTTTGATAAGCGTGCGTTTCAAGCCAATTCCTCGCGGCTCGAAAACCGCCTCAAGACAATCGGGATGCTTCGGCGCCTCTCTGACGCCTGCGCTTATGTCGAAAATCCCTTGCGGAGATCTGCAGCATGAACGTAGCCTCGCTTGTAGGCGCAGTCGGCGCCGCCTATCTCCGCGAAGAGCTCCAGACCGATGTAGGTGCAGTGCAGTCCACCGCACGCTATGTGCTCAATCTCAGCGCCGAACAGGTCGCGGCCGTCGCACGTGCGGTGCTTGCGGACCCTTTCCTCAATGACCGCATTGACATCAAGCTACCAATTTCGCTCGCAAACGGCCAAGGTTTACCCGCAGAAATACTGACGACCGAGAGCGCAACATTCTATCGGAATGCTGACTGCCAGAAGACCGCCTATCTACTCGCCGAACACGAACATGGCGAAGACGCCTCGATCCGTGAAATCGCGAGACTTGGCCCCCCTGAACTACTAGAGCGCATCGATCTTTGGGTCCGGGAGGCTTCAAAGGGTCTGCCTATCGCCCAGGAACAGCAAAGATGGTGGGAAAAAGCCCTAACCGGGCTCCGCGATCTTCGTATCGTCTCGATCGACCGCTTTGCCGTCTATATCTTGCGCACCCGCCAAGAGAACGAGGAAACGGGACGCCCCATCATCGACGCGCTGGGTGCCGCAATGCCAGCACTACGTCTGCCAAAAGACCCTGCGTGTTTCGGAAGCCTCAAAGAGCGGCAGCGTGGTCATGCATCGGCATGGAAGCAGCAATTCAACAATGCTCACAAGAGGCGATCTGGGCTGCTCCTCAAGCAGACCTCAAGCCAGCTCCTACTCAGCGAAGAAGACTTGCGCACAGCGTTCGAAAAAGTTGCGCACCAGATCCCGAATGCCTGCTACCCCGCGATCGAAGCCTTTATCAGGGCGCCCAGCGGCTGGAATGCGCAGGCCGAAGCTTTGGCCGAACAAGATTGGGAGCAAATTAAGCCGATCTTCGATGGCCTGCAGCGCGAGAAATTCAACCTTGGCAAGAACACACTTGAATACTTCAGTGAGCTAGAAGAAGACAAGCTTGACGAGGAAGAGCGGGAATATCTCAAGCTATTGTCCAAGCGGTCGGAAAAAATCGATGAAGACACGGACTTCTATGAATCCCACCGCAGCGAAATCAAAGACGACAAGAAGCTGAAGTCTGCTTGGGATCGTTTTGTATATGGCCGCCCCATCGAAACAAGCGACTTCATTGCCGGCATTTGCGCGGTTATGGAGCCACTTTACAATCGCATGCCGCCGGGCAATCAGCGCAAGCTGAAAATCAAATGCGAATCCGCGACAAAGAGAGACCTGCGTTCTCTCAACTATGAAGCCGGTCTCTATTTCGCGCACCGTTACGCCGGCCTACGTCGTCTGTTCGGAGGGATGATCGATTGGGATGTCGGCGATCTTTTCGAATTCGAGCAGCTTGTCTCCGACTGGAAGAAGGGCGATAAGGCCAAGAATAAGCTCAACACCTCCACCGCCAAACCGGCGCTGCAGCTCAAATTCGTCGTCGAATTGGAGACAACGACCAATGAGGACAGCATTCAAAAGCACTCGACGCAGCTGATCTGGCGCTATAACCCCTCATGCGTCGCCAGCCAACTGGTCGACGACTGGGGGCGGGTGACCCAAAATCCCTTCACTGCCTGCCGCACGCAGCGCGAATTTGCCGCCGACAAATCGATCGATTTGGCCAACGTAAGAACGTTCATGCCGGCGTTTGACCGTGATCGCGGTTCATTTGTGCCAGCGGCCAAACCTGACCGGAATCTCGACACGCTTTGGCGCAAGAATCTCAAAGAATGCGTTGATCAAGCCTATCTCTCCGCCCAGGATGCCAAGACGTTGGGAGACGCCTTTGCAACCTTTGAAAATGCCTACAAGCTCGCAGTTGCCGATTTCTCGACAAAAGGCGGTGGCGCTGACTCCGTACTCAATCAGACGATAGCGTACGCCGCACTGCTCGAAACCGTCCTAACTTTGGCCAAAGGCGATCGCAATCGCGACAAGCTGCTCAAGCCACTGCTCATGATTGGTGTCGCGCCGATCGACGGTGGCAGGCCGGCGGCCGTGGTCGCGCCCTGGCATCCGATGCGTCTGGCTGCCATATGGCGAAAGTGTCAGCTCGCCCTCGATCTCGTTAGTCAGGTTCTCGGCAGCATAGAGGCGGAGGGTGATCCCAAGCTATTCTTCCGGGATATCGCCCATGATTTTGAGCACGCGCTTTACCCTGAGATTGTGCCGATCTGGACGAATGACGGCCCGCAATTTCTCACTGCAAGCGACGTGGTCGCCGACTACAGCCTGCATGAACCCCCAGTCGCTGACCCCAAAGGCGAGAACGACACAAATGAAAGCCCAGCAGAGGGCGGCTCCTGCGTCTACGATCTCGTCAAGCGCTATCTCGCACTGCAGCCGCACGAACGGTCCAACATGTCGGTCGTGCTGTTCAATTGTGATTCCGCGCGGCTGCCTCAGGCGGTCGTGGCAAAGATCGGCGGCATGCAGGACGACGAGGACGACGTCCGATGTCAAGTCCTGCTGCGTCACATTGAAAGCCAGAAGCTTCGTAACATCTATTGCTCGATCTTGAGCTCCGAAGCTACGGCAGACGCCTATAGCGCGAGTGAAGCCTCTCAAGATTTCATGGCCCGCCTGCGGATTTCGGTGATTGCTGACCAAGCACCGCCGCCCAACCCCAAAGACGGCCATCCATACGACATTGTATTTTCGCAAGATGTCATATCGCGTCACGCGCAACTTGAATGGTATCTCGAACAAGGCGAACCAGCCGACATTCGCAAGCTGTTGCCATCACGCTGGTCGCGGCGCCGGCCGGCTGCCCGAGACGACCTAAAATCAGCGGTCTTCCTATGCTGCCCAGTACAAAGTGCTGAGGGCTGGGCCTATATCTCTGCTGTCGCGAGCATTTTTAAAGGTGACCGCGATGAATCGACATCAAAACGTCTCTTGCCTGTACGCCAACTAGATTTCGCCGACGGCCGGACCAAACGCATCTTCGAAGAGACTCACGACCTAGGTAATTGGGTCGTCAATTTCGATGAGCTTCTCGATCGGCGTCAGCTGATGAATCACCAAGTCCGGGTCATTCGCTACAAGCAGATCTCGACGCAGGGGCGCAATCTAATCATTTCTTCGCGCGCTCCAATGACGCTTTTGCGCTCGATGATTGTGAGCCGCCTCAAGGCCCTGCAGCTACCGCTATCCTGCTCTGAGGTGCGAACACTGGCCGATCGCTTGATCGATGACGCCAATGATGTATCTGGTGACATCGTGCTGCGGGCCGCTACATGCGGCCAGAGCGCCAGCGAACTGATGGGCGTCGTTTTGAGCCGCCGGATGTTGCGAGATGACCTTGGGCCCGATCAACTGATCGGCTGGTACTTCCTTGATGACTACGCGTCATGGCTTGGTCAGCGAGAACAACAGATCGCCGATTTGCTCGCAATCTGCCCCCAGGTAGCTGAGGACGGCACACTGCGGATCGCGCTCGCTGTAAGCGAAGCGAAATACGTCGAGATTGAGAGCCTAGCCACCAAGCGCAAAGAGTCGCAGAAGCAGCTGCGCGATACACTTGAGCGCCTGGAAGACGCCATCTTTGGCGATCCGGAGCGGCTCGACCGCCAGTCTTGGCTGGCTCGGCTGGCTGACCTTATGCTTGATGGTATCCGCGTCCCGGCCGCCCGCGGCATCGATCTTGGCCAATGGCGTCGCGCCATGCGCGAAGGCCGGTGCGAAGTCCACCTCAAAGGCCTCTCGCACGTCTTCGTCCCGACATCGTCTGACGCAGACGATCTAACGATCGCGACCGAGGTCGCCGACGCTCACTGCGCCTATCAGGAAATCATCGGTCGCAAGGCGCTCAAGCAGCTCTTGATGGCCTACTGGCACAACCAGAGTACTGCCGACGTCCGGCGCGGCATGGGCTTCTACCATATGGATTTTGAGCCAATCTGGCGTGCTCCCGGCTCCGGCATTGCGTTTCTCCGCAGCGCATATTGCGCGCCTGTCCGCAGACCGGCGTCCCTGCCTGCGCCCCCTGCTTCTGAAGCGCCAGACACCCCCGCTGGAGTGCCGACGGAACCGAGCATAGAGAACGCGTTCCACGCGCAGGCCCCAGGCGATAGCGTGCAGTTACCCATCTTTTCTTCGCCGGCACGGGCGCATTCTCATTGGGCTTATTCGGAGATCGCCGATTTGCTCGCGTCGGCGCTTCACATGGTCCCTATCGCACCTGAAGAAGGGGAATGGCTCAAGCAAACAGCCTTTTCGACGCGCAGCGCCCTGCAGCAGTTACAGCTTCAGGCCAAATTAATCGGTTCGGCCCTTACGCCCAATTCTGCGCTACTGCGGTTCGCCGGCAACGCAAACCTCACTGTCGAGCAGGTCTTGAAGAAGCGGTCCGAGCTTTTGACGACCTATGGACTGAACGTCATCTCGGTCCGTCCAGAACCCGGTGCCGTCATCGTCGCTGTGGAGCGGCCCAAACGCCGGGTCATTGATATCCGCTCCCTCTGGGCCGACTGGTCACCGGCCTCGAACGGTTGGGGTAATCAAGAGCTCATGATCGCAGTGCAAGAAAATTCAGGCGCTCCCCTATTTCTCTCGCCTGCTAAAGACCATGCACCACACACGCTGATCGCGGGGAGCACCGGCAGTGGCAAGTCCGTGTTGATGCAGAACATCATCATGGGGATCGCTGCGACTAACACACCGGAACAAGCGAAGATCGTCCTGATCGACCCCAAACAAGGCGTTGACTACTTTGCTTTCGATAGGTTGCCGCATATCGACGGCGGTGTCATCGATGATCAGGGCTTGGCAACTAAGCGGCTCGAAGAACTCGTGGCCGAAATGGATCTCCGCTACGCACGCTTCAAGGAAACGCGCGTATCCAATCTGGCCGCCTTCAATGCCAAGGTCGCAGCAAACGAACGCTTGCCTGTCATCTGGCTCATTCACGACGAATTCGCCGAATGGATGCTTACGGAAGACTATAAGGTGGCCGTGTCGGCTATTGTTCAGCGGCTCGGTGTGAAAGCTCGTGCCGCAGGCATCTATCTAATCTTCGCCGCTCAGCGGCCCGATGCCAATGTTATGCCGATGCAGCTACGCGCAAACTTAGGCAATCGTCTAATTCTACGTGTCGACTCAGAAGGGACATCCGAAATCGCTCTTGGCGAAAAAGGCGCGGAACGCCTGCTGGGCAAAGGTCACCTGTTAGCGAAACTCGAAGGCGAGAGGGAGATGATCTACGCCCAAGTTCCGTTTGTCGATATTGAATTCGTCGAGACGATCATAATGAAAATGCTCAAAGGGCACACGGCCGTCTAGACTGTGCCTCCTGCAGGCCGCCTGCGTGTCGGGTCAGTTTTAGGTGATCGCCAACAGCTTATCCAGAACGACCGACGGGAGGTAGGCTCAAGCATTGTTCCGGGCCTTGTGCAGCGATTCTCCTAGCAACTCGTTTCGGTGCGCGCTTTGCACCAGCCGATCGAGAATCGCCACAACCTGTCGCCGCAAGGATGGTGGAAGCGAGCGTATTGCGGTGTAAAGTGAGTGCATCCTGCGATCACGCCCGTAGTCAGCGCTCCCAGCAGAGATAGCCTCTTGGGAAGCATTCTGCCCACCCGAGCCTGCCATGGAGGACACCGAGTGGGCACTCGCCTAACGCATGCACCCGTCATCCTGACGCTATGCCAAGTGGTATTCAACGACATCCCAGACTGGGATGTGAAATTTCAAAGCGGATTGCGTTCGGCGGTCATCAATGCCGGCTATCCGCTGACTTGGTCCGAGCAGATTCCTGCAGTAGGGCTACTTCCCGCCTTTAGCGAGGATATGGCGCAAGGACTGCGGACTCAGCCCCAGATCATGTGGCGCTGGCTGGCGCGCTCTATCGACAACTGTACAGCGTTCGTTTTCAGCTCCAACGCAGTGTCAATGATGACCGCCGCGTACGGGGACTATGCAGGTCTGAAGCGCCGATTCGGTAGTGTCCTCAGGCTCGTGGAGCAATTCTTAGAACCTAAAGCGGTGGTCCGTACTGGGCTGCGTTACGTGAACCTCATGAAATTTGAAGGCAGGCCCGCAAGCGAGATTCTCGCTTCGAGCGTGCATGGCGCGGCCGACGATCCGGGTTCGCTCGGCACGCCGACGCAAACGCACTGTGAGGCGGTATTTCAGATTGCCGGCGGGACGCTGATCGCCCGAACGGTGACCCGGAACGGAGAATTCGCGATCGCGGCCGAACTGATGCCGCTGCCAGTGACGCTCAGCGAAGAGCGAATCGCTGGTGATCTGGGCCACTATGCCTTGGTCGACATTGACCATTTTGTGCAAACCAACGATTCGTACGAGATTGCACGGGTCCTGCAGCGGCTCGACACGTCGCATGATACGGCGAGCATGGCTTTCGAATCGATTACGACCGAGGAGGCAAGGACACGATGGCTGTAACCGGATTGAACCCAGGTGAGCGGCATGCGCTTATGTCACCTCGCATCGCGTGCGCTTGGATCACATCATGTATCGGACCAATACCGCCGGTGCGACGATCGAGCCCTAATGGTATTTGACACAGAGAAGCGTTTGGGACGATGCGGCTTTCGCCTAGGCGTCCGTGACATGTAAGATTTAAAGGCGCGACGAACTCTAGGATGGTGACGTCGCGTATCACCAGGCAGGGACGACCCGAAATCCAAGGGATAGCGTGCGCGGCATGGCCCGCTTTGCCTCTTTTCCGAAGTGCTCCATGCATCAACGAAAGGCATGCGCCGGTCACTGACTAATTGTTCCATGGGGCGAGTGAGCAGCGACCGTCAAAAGTCAGCCCCAGCTCGGCTGCTACCTCAATGACGCAGTCGCGTTGTTCAATGAGTTGTCGTGCAGGTAAACGCGCAACCCGACGTAGCTGATTAATCGAGATTGGGATGCGTTGCACCGCATACTTATGAAGCGCCCAGCGAATCGTTCGTTTGCGGAACTGGTCCCTGGTTTCGGCTAACTTCTCCGCTTCTGCCTTTGCATGTGGGTAGTGATGTTGAGTGTTTCGGCTCAAGACACTCAAGGCGCCAGCGGTAGACAACAAGCGAGTTGGCGTCAGTCGGGTCGGTCGATCATTTTTGGTCATTTCCTCGTGCACAGTGTCCCGAATACATAAAACGGCGTCTTGGTCCAGTTGGTGCCATTCCTTGCGTGTTCCCCGAGTTTCATTGTGGCCATTCCTTATGGGGGCGGGGAGGTTGCTATCAAGCCAATTTCGGTCGTACTCACGTAGCCAGTCGTAAGTGCCAACATGGCTCGTGGCGAAATCATTGCGGGTCTTGCTTGGGTTGCTACGAAAAAACGAGTGGAGAGCTTCTCGATGCTTCTCTCGCTGTCGTGCGATGGTGGCCTCGCGGTGGGCAGTTCCCAGTTCCGGTTTGTCGAGTTCTATCAGGAGAATTGACCACTCTGAAACATCGAACTGCCGTGCAATTTCGTTTTTGGGCATTCCCTGGCTCAATGCGCTGCGAACGGTGGCCAGGCGCTCAGCGCCGAGCCTCTTTGCACTGGCCGGCCGCAATGGCAGGCGGATGCCGTGATGTCGCATATCAGATGCCAGTACATAGGCATGAACCCCTAAGCGCTGGGCGGCGACGGTAATCTTCCCTTCAGCGCAGTTGAGTGCTGATGAGATGGCTCGCGCGTCTAGATGAGTCCGTCCGTTGCTGCTACGCTGCCCGTAACCAGTTGGCTGTTTGTCCATCCTTTGCTCGTGTTCAACTGCTATCGGTTTCCAGAGTGTCGCGACGTCATGCGTTATCAGTCGAGTGAGCAGCAGCATGCGCAGGACGTTTGGAATGCGCCGGCCATCTAGCGCGCTACGTGTCAGCATTCTTCCGGGACGGTGTTTGCAGGGTTGGGACCCGCACCAACATCCAGCGCCAAGCTCCCGAAGAAGTGGCTCGCCGAAGTGATCGAATAAGGCTTGCATCATGGCGGCAGAATTGAGGCCGCCACGCACCGCCGCAAAACCACCGTTCCTCAACGCCGCGAAGAGATGGGCAGCAGTGGGTTCGCTTGGAATCGGTGCAGCCAAGATGGCGCTGACCTGCTGCGACAACCAAAGCCAGCCGGCTGCCGTCAGGGCATCGTGCCCTATCTCGAACATAGGGGGGAGGAGCGGATCGCTACATCCGCAGCGGCCAGCGACCTGCCACATGCTGACGGCTTTGCGCGTGCTTTGGCAGCGCACGCAGCTTGAATGCAATGGTCGAGCATGGGCCGCACACATTCGCACGAATGGCGGTTGGTGTTGACGGTAAAACACGGGGAAGCCTAACGTCTTGAGATCCTGTGCGAAACAGTCCGGGCAGTATTTGCCGGCATGCAGCTGGTTTCGTGACTGAGTGACGGTGATTCCCAGTGTCGCCTCAGGGTTTGTGCTGGCGCCAGCGGTGATAGTGGTCAGGGTATCGGCAGCACGTTTGGGATGGGCAAAGTGCAGAAAGAGCGGAATGAGCGTGTGATCTTGGGCAATCCGCTCCGGCGCCCCCTCCCATGGATGCCCCGGAGGAAGTATCGACACGAAGGGTCGGAGGTCATGAGGTATCAGGGAACTTGCCGAGGCGATGCGCAGCCCGAGCAATTTGAGGTGGCGTACCTTCGGCGTGGAGCTGCGTGCGAGATGGCGTGCGACTACCGAGGCGAAAGTCTCCCCAGGTTGCGCAATGGGGAACCCCGGTAGCTTCATCACTTGTCGAGGAGGGGGAGAAGGTCGTTGATCGAGTCGGCCATCACGAGTTTTCTGATCTGCTCGTCGGTCAATACCGAGGTGGGTTTAGGCGCTTGCCGGGGGCGTTTCCCAGAATTTGCCTTTGCTTTGGCATCCGGCGTCAGGGAGGATGGTGGCGCTTCCGAGTCGGCCGAAGCCTCCGCTTCACAGGGGGGGGCGTCGGCGCCCAGCTCGTCTGCGCTGCGGTCGATGGTCGGGTAGGCGTTCCGGTAAAGATCTTCGAACTGATCCATCAGGCGAGAGTCTCCCGACTGGAGAATGCGGATTGCCGGGTGCAGGGGGCTCATTCGTTCCAGGTACACCTTGCGGATCAGGTCGGCATCAACGGTTTCGGCGCCATCGTCCTCCATCGCCGCGAGTTGCGCGGCAGCCAGGACCGAAAGCATGATGCCGCTAATGCCTTGGCAGACGTCGTATAGGGCTTCAGCGACCTCGTTGGAGTATTCGACGGGTTTGCGTACCCATTGGTATTCCCAGGCGGCGCTGCAGAGCAGATCCCAGGCCTCGTCCTCGTGCGACAAGGGTCGCTCAAGATCGAAAAAGCCACCTTCGCATAGCCGTCGCGCCGAGCTCATCGTTCCCTCAAGCAGCTTGAGCGCCTTGTACGTGCCGATCACCACGATGGGAAGGCCAAGTTCGTCTCTCAGATTGACCAGCAGGGCGATGATCTTTGCTGCTCCCACACCCATCAGCGAGAGATTCTGGAATTCGTCGAGCACCAGCATTCCAACGTGGTGGTTGGTGACAATTTTCCGGATTTCCTTGAGGTACAGGCTCCGGTCACCTCTATGCTTGCTGAAGATGCCTCCATACAGCGTTGTGCGTAGGACGTGGTCGGTGTGGTCACCAAAGGTGGAACATAGGGTGCCGAGTGTGCAGTGTTCGGGGAGATTGCGTCGTAGCCAGAGAATTTGTGTCTCCGGAAAGTTTGCGTCGCGAAATCTAGTGTGGTGGCACACCTGATTGCCGGCGTAGGCAAGGATTCGGTCCATGAGGGTTGATTTGCCCATTCCCGAATGCCCGGCTACGAAGGATATTGTCGAGCGAAATGGCACGCTTGTCGGCCCGCCATACAGGATGGCTTGTCCCTCGGGGGTCATGGGATTGCGGGCCATGTAGCTGTCGAACATCTGGGAGGTAATGCCGATCAGCGCCCTGCGATGGGCTGGCAGGTTCGGGATGAAAAAGCGCCGCAGTCTATTAACCCGTAGACGGCGTACGGGGGTGGGCAATTCACGCTCAGCGGGATTGAATTTGGCCTGTAGCCCGAGAGCGAGGAATGCGTCGGCGTCGTTATCGGGCGGCAGCCGCAAATGCGCGAGCAGCGGGTTGTCGTCGATATCGGGGACGCCGATGCTTCGGTAGAGCGGGCCGATTTCAGGTCTTGCTGATTGCATCGACTTTGCTCCACAGTTGTTTGAATTTGTCAGCCGTGCTCGGTTTGACTGAGGAGTCGGCAACGGCGCTGGCTGCGGGAGGGGCGACTGTTTCAAGTAGCAACGTCGTCGGCAGCGATTCATTCAACCCGGGGGAGCGCTCGTTGGCCCGTTCCTGGGCTCTGTTTTCGCGAATTCCGGCTTTGGCCGCACTGGTTTTGATCGGTGTTTCCTTCTTCCCCTTGACCGCATCCTTGATTGTCTGACGGATGAACGCCTGGCGTTCACGCCGCTTGCCATGGGCATTGAAGGCCGCCTGGCGAGTCAGTACCTCCTGCCAGCCGCGATAACTTGCCGCTTCAGCAAACGAAGCCTTGAGACGGTAGATTTCGGGGTCGGTGTTAAAGGCGGGTGTCCAGGAGCTGCCTTTCCGGTCGTAGAAGTAGACTTCGGACGCCAATAGCGGATTGTAGGCGACAGACAGTTTGACCTTGTCGTCGATGGCCGCAGCCAGATAGCCGAGTTCGCGCAGGCGATCGCAATTGAAAACTTCGCCCTTGGCGTGGATGCCCTGGGACGTGACCGTTGCCCGCGTTGTAGTGAGGAGATGTTCGTAAACGAAGTGCGACCCCATTTTGCGAGTGAATCCGGCGCGATGCGTTAGGCCCCATTCGTAGAAGCCTATGCGGCTTGCCACTTTCGCACCTTCCGGCAGCGCATCCGGCGGAATGCGTTTTGCCTCGACGGGTTCGCGATTGATGTCCATGATGATTTCGACCAGAATGCGCTCGAATTCGAGGATGTCTAGGGCTGCGGCTTTCTTGCCATCGGGGTCGCGACGCTTGCGAATTTTGGCGAAACGGCCGGGGAGGTCGAAGCGGCCTCTCTGTGGGTTCTTGATTTCGGCGTGTTTGCCTTCCACAGTCCCTTTCGCTTCCGGTGTCATGGGAGGTGGCGTTTCGACCCGAATGCCGGAAGCGGGAAACTCCTGCCCCATGTTCGAGACGAGTTCGGCACGGTCGGCCCGCAGCATATTGGGCAATTCCCGACACGGCCAGTCCTTAGCTTCATAGGGGAGGCCCAGCCGCTCGAACACCGCCCCTTTGTCGCTGAAGCAGTTGTATAGCGCCAGAGCGGCGGTTGCCCAGCTTGGGTTTTCCAGGGTGACGGAGTAGCCGACGATGGCCCCGGAATAGATGTCCACGATGAGATACACGGTAGGTCTGCCGACGAGCTTGCCCTTGGTCAGTCGGGACACGAGCTGGATCTGGAAGTAGGTGGCATCGATCTCGAAGAATCCCGGACCGATGGCGTCATCGGTAGCCTTGCCTCGATTGCCGCGAGGCAGTTCGGCATCTCGCTGGAAGGCTGCCTTTTTGAGCTGGCGGAAACGATACCGAGTCTGGGGCCAGGTTGGCGCGCGGTATTTATCAATCAGGGCGGGGTCCAAGAAGTACCCGCTGTCGTTTGGCGAGAAGGCGCTGGCGGGTATCCTGTAGATATCGATGAGCATGTCGTGGTAAGCGTCAAGCCATTTCTTCTTCTGCTTCACGACGTACAGATCCCAGGCCTTGACGATGCTGGCCATGACTTCATGGGCCGGAGCGTCAGAAGCCGACTTCGGAACCCGTCCGGTGACGCCGCGCTTCTTTCCCCGCTCTTGGGGTTTCACTAACCGGTCGGCATCTCCGTCAAGGAATGCCCGTAGCACTGCCCCCGGGTTCCGCCCGGAGCGCAGCCATGCACAGAGCCAGCGCTTGATCGTTCTGCCGTTGAGCCCCATCGACTTTGCGATGTCGGCAATGGCACCGGCCAACGTCTTGCGTGTGTGCAGCAAGGCGGGTTCTCTCGCAAAGATCTCCGTGGCTTTAAGGATGTTTTTGTAACGTTCTGTCGCGCCTTTGGGCAGCTTTCCAGGGGTGGGAGGAATCATCAGGTAGGGGTCTGCAATTTTTCGCAGCGCGTCGGATTTGAGGTGCTCAAGCCAGTCGCGGTAGCTGATGGTGAAGGGGAGTGAGTTGGCTGCTTCCCCGACCTCGATGAGGATGATTTTTTCGCGCCCCACTGTTTCGATGACGCGCACCGGGCCGTTGATCTTCGGCAAAGGTGTTGTCGGTTGGAAAACATCGTGGATGGCAAACATGATCCCTACCTTGAAATAAGCACGACAGGTGAACGATGGTCCAGCCGCGCCGTATCGATGTCGATACGGCTGGCTCGCTTCCAGACCGCGGTGCCCAGCAAGGCGTGACCTGTCTGGATATCGAGACTCAGGTCACGGCTAGTCTTGCTCAGGACGTTGTTGAAGCAACGGTTCGGGCTATGGTTTGCTTCAAATTGCCGGCTGAAATGGGCCGGATCAACGCCGGATTTTGTTGCCCGGTCGTCGTTGAGGGCCATCTCGAAAAATAGGAGATTCTCTGCCCGAACATTCGGGATGTTCTTTTCAGTGGCGAGGATCCAGCGGATTCCGCGGCGGTTCCAATAGAGGCGTTCGATGAGCAATTTTTCCAGGACGCGAGGCTCTAGGTCCTTGGTGAGCTTGACGCTGACGGCGATCAACTCCATTCCATCGGGTCGCTTCATCGTCAGCAGCAGGTCGGTTGTGATGACGGTGGGCGTAGTGGTGGCCGGATACCTCGGGTGTTTGATCCCCAACTGGCGGGCGATCGACTGTGTTTCGTCCCACGGCAGGAGGGCAAATTGCTCCCGGATGTCGAGTATGGAGGAGCAATATTCGGCGACGAGATGGACCTTGAATTCCTGTCTCGACAAGTAATGATGATTTCGCCCAGTAGCCCAACTCTTGACGGTATTGGAAGCCCCGATCGAAGGAACGTCGCGGACGAACACGAAGGGCTTGTACGCCATACCGGCTCCCTGGCCGAAGCCAGCCTCGATCCAGCGTTCAACAATTTTCGGCGAGGGGCGGCGTGCCTTGGTTCCAGCCATGAGGGATGGGTTATACGTGATGAGCTGTGGAGGCAGCGATTAAGACAGCTGTCATTTCGGTCCGTGCTGATGAGACCGGTGATTGATCATCGTCGAAACGAAGGGTGCGTCACGGCCCGCTGATGCAGTCTTTTGCAAACGGGTCCCTCAGTATCGGGTAAGTGAATTCAATCTAACGGGGCTCCTTGCGGTACACTGAAAGGTTACGAACTATGTCGTGAGCAGTTTGATTCTGAACCGCTCATCGTATGCAATCTACTACCACGGCATCGAATTTGGACAAATTAATTGTCCTTAACGTGGTTTTACGGACAAATAGATTGTCTCTTGGACAAAATTGTTTGTCCCCAGACATGGAGGAAAAGCCTGATGGCTTCTGTGAACAAGGTAATCCTCGTCGGCAACCTCGGCGCCGACCCGGAGACCCGCTACGCCCCGAGCGGCGACGCGATCTGCAACATCCGTATCGCGACCACCGACACCTGGCGCGACAAGGCGACCGGCGAAAAGAAGGAAGCCACCGAATGGCACCGCGTCGCCTTCTTCGGCAAGCTCGCCGAGATCGCCGGCCAGTACCTGAAGAAGGGTTCGTCGGTGTATATCGAAGGCAGCCTGCGCACCCGCAAGTGGCAGGACAAGGAAGGCCGTGACCAATACACCACCGAAATCCGCGCCGACCAGATGCAGATGCTGGGTGGGCGTGGCGGCATGGGCGGCGAAGGTGGCGGGTCGCGCGGTGGTGACGATTACAGTCAGGCGCCGCGCGGCAACAACCAGGGCGGCGGCAACGCGCGTCCGCAGTCGCGCCCGGCGCCCGCGCCGGCCCCCAGCCAAGGCGGCAATAATTTCGGCGACTTCGACGACGATATTCCCTTCTAGACAGCACAGATTTGCCACGTGATCGACGATCCGTGGTCGCCCCTGCGAAACCCCGGCCATGGATTTGGTCGGGGTTTCGCGCTTTTGGGCATCGCCGCGGCGCAAGGCCCGCGCGACGATCGTGCGAGACGCAAGAGGCCACCGCACAAGCGGCCTCGCACCTGCCAGGAGAGTCACGTGATTCGTTTCGCGCATCATCAACACACTGTTAACAACGTGCTGCAGCACTTTGCCGGGCATCAATCGGTCGAGGCCGTCCTGCTCGCCGGTTCGATCGCGCATGGCTATGCGCGCGCCGAGTCGGATGTCGATGTGCTGATTCTCGTGACGGCGGAGGAATTCGCGCGTCGGCAGGCCGAGTGCGCATTGACGCTTTACGACCCGGCGCTTGCGACGTATGCCGGTGGCTACGTCGACGGCAAGTTCATCCATCGCGGCTTCATCGAGCAGGTGGCGCGTTCGGGCAGCGACGCTGCGCGCTATGCGTTCAAGGACGCGCGGGTGCTGTGGTCGCGGATCGACGATCTTGAGCAACTTGTCGCCGATGCGTCGCGCTACCCGGTTGCGGACAAGGCCGAGCGGCTCGCGCGCTTCTTTGCGCAACTGGAGGCGTGGCACTGGTACGCGCAGGAGGCGCTCCGCGTCGACAACGCGTATCTGCTGACGGTGGCCTGTGCCAAGCTGGCCCTCTTCGGCGCTCGCCTCGTGCTGGCTGAGAACGAGTGGCTCTTTCCGTTTCACAAGTGGTTGCTGCGCGAACTGGCGGCAGTCCCCGAGCAGCCGGCTGGCCTCGTCGAGGCGCTCGATGACCTGATGCGCCGGCCCGACGCGCAGCGGATCGAATGTTTCTATACGCTGGTGCGCGGCTTCCGCCCATGGCCCGAAGGGCCGGCGCCGTGGCCGATGCGATTCATGCGTGACAGCGAACTCAACTGGATGGGTGGCACGCCGCCGGTGGACGACCTGTGAATCCTGGCGCCAGAAGGTGCAGGCGGGCAGCATCTGCGCCGTGGCCGGAAACGCAAACGCCCCGCAAAGGCGGGGCGTTCGGGCTGTCGGGCGGCGTGAGCCGCGCGATGCGGCGGTCGATTACTTGTTGACCGCGGCCTTCAGCTTGGCGCCGGCGCTGAACGTCGGGGCCTTCGAAGCAGCGATCTGGATCGCTTCGCCGGTCTTCGGGTTGCGGCCGGTGCGGGCGGCGCGCTTGCTGACCGAGAAGGAGCCGAAGCCAACCAGGGAGATTTCGTCGCCAGCGGCCAGGGTCTCGGTGACGACGTCCAGCAGGCCGTCGAGGGCCTTGGCGGAGTCGGTCTTGGTGAAGCCGGTCTTGGCGGCCAGCGCGTCGATGAGTTCGGATTTGTTCATGATTCGGGTTCTTTTCCGGGTTATGTGAAAAGCGTGTGGCCACGCTGGAAGGGGATGTTATCCCATGATCGGGCGAAATGGCGCTGTCTCGCCCGAAAACATTGGGCTTGCAGCGAAAAATCAGTGTCCATCGGTGTGCGGCGCGACCAGCCCCCGCCATTGCAGCACGTCGGGCATGCTGCGCGGCACCTCGATTCCGAATATGCGGCGGCTCGCCCACCAGCCGGTTTCGCCGTTGAGGCGCGCCCAGCGGGCCATGCAATGCTCGCCGTCTTCGGTCAGCACTTCATACCACCCTTCTCGAGCCGGATCGGTGGCGGCGGGAAACCATGCGGTGCGTTGCGCGTCGGGCATGTCGTCTCCGGGGCTGTGTTGCATCAGCTGTTTGCGGCTGGGTTTTCGATGGCCTTGCGGGTCGTCGGCTTATGGCGATCGGCGCCATTTCGTGCGGCGATCCGGTCATAGCGGATATGCGCCTGGATCACCTCGCGCTCGCGCGGGGCGACGCTGAAAGTGTCGATCAGCAATTCCCGGCACGCAGCAGCTTCGGCTTCGTCCCATTTTGCGTCGAGCGAGGCCAGCGCGTTCGCGAGGGCCTTGAGCAGGCGCGCGGTTTCGATCTCGTCGGCAAGGCTTTCCGCTGGCGCTTCGGTTGCGGGAATTTCGACCGGCGCGGGCGGAGTTGCCTGCATTGGCGGCGGCGTCACCGAGGCGGATGCCGGGGGGGGCGTGTCGGGGCGCAGGCGTCCGAGTCGCCGCCGCAGGCTGGCGTCGAGCGAACCAGCCCCTTCGCCGATGCGTTCGGCAACTTTCAGTGCGTCGTCGGTGCGTCCGGTGTCGACACAGACTTCGGCGAGATCAACTGCGATCGTGGGAGCGATGTCGGGCGTCTCCTGATGCGTGGCCAGCGCGCGGTCGATCGCCTGATTCGCCGCGTCGGTGTCTCCGGCAATGTGCCGCTGCCTTGCAATCGCGACTTCGGTTGCGATGATGCCTTCGGGGGTGTCCGAAAAGCTGTTGCGCATGGTCTTGAGGCGCTCGTCGGCTTCCTTGCGGGTGTTTTCCTCGACAAGGTTCTTCATCAGCGTGAGGTGATCGTCGAGCTTGCCGCGGCCGCTTTTGTGGGTACGGTCGACTACCTTGCGCATGGCGGCCGCAGCGCGCGGGTGGTCGCCGGTTTCAGAGGCGAGCTTGCCGAGATGGCGCAGTCGCTCGGTGTTGGCCGGCGAAAGCGCGTCGGCACGCTCCAGGTATTCCATGGCCGCCGCCAGATCACCGCGCTGTTCATGGGTGCGGGCGAGGAAGTCATAGACCGAGAGGAACTCCGGGCAATCGGTGTTGAGCTTCGTCGCCTCTGCCGCGGCCTCGTCGATCAGCCCGCGCTTCTGCAGCACCATCGCAAAACCCATGCGCGCCCACGGCACGGCACGCTGAGTCGATACCGAAGCGTAGATTTCCGCGGCCTCGTCCAGGCGCTCCAGCGTGAGCAAGGCTTCGGCCTTGATCCGTAGCGCATCCAGCGTGTGGTGCGTCTTTCCGGCGATGACCTTGTCGCAGGCTTCGATCACACCCGGATAGTCATGCACGGCGAGGCGCGCGAACACATCCTTGAGGATCTGCTTCTTCATCAGCGCCGCCATGACCCGGTGACTGAGGTCGTTGGCGGAGAAGGGCTTGATCAGATAGTCGTCCGGGGCGAACTCGACAGCAGAAATCACGCGTTTGTAGGTGCGCTCGCCGGTGACGATCATGAATACCGAGGAGAGCGGCAGCAGGCTCTGGTAGCGCAGGTCCTCCAGCAGATCGACGCCGTCCTTCTGGTTGTCGAGGTGGTGGTCGCACAGCACCACGTCGAAGCCGCCGGTCTTGCAGTGCCTCAGCAAGTCGGTGGCGTTGGCGGCCATGCTCGCCTGCTGAATGCCGATCAGTGCCAGCTGGGTGCGCAGCCAGGTGCGCACCGAGCTTTGCTGGTCGGCGATCAGTACCCGTATCTGGGTGAGGTCAAGTTGCGGCAGCTTCAATCGGACGACTCCATCGGACCGTGCCTGGCCCTGTTGCGTGCGGTGTCATTCGCCATTAACGGCACCAGGTGCATGATGCTTGACCACCATAGAGTCCTGACAGCCTGTCTTGCATCCGTTATGCTCGACGCGCTCCCCCGCGCAGACCCCGACCATGCAACTGATCCTGATCTCCGGCCTTTCCGGTTCTGGCAAGAGTATCGCGCTCGCGGTGCTCGAAGATGCCGGCTATTACTGCGTCGATAACCTTCCGGCGCCGCTTCTGCCGCATCTGGTGAACGAACTGGCTGCGGCAGGATACAGCCGCGTCGGCGTGGCGGTCGACGTGCGCGGCGGATCCAGCCTGCAAGCCCTGCCGCAGACGGTCAAGACCCTCAAAGGCATGGTCGACGATGTGCGCTTCATTTTTCTCGAGGCGCGCAACACCACGCTGATCGCCCGTTTTTCCGAGACGCGGCGCCGCCACCCGCTGGCTGACGATGGGGTGACGCTGCTTGAAGCCATCGAGCGCGAGCGCGACGCGCTGGAGGACATCGGCGAACTCGGGCAGCGGATCGACACCAGCGACCTGCATCCCAACACCCTGCGCGGCTGGCTGAAAGACCTGATCCAGGCGAATCCGGCGCAGGGCCTGACGCTGCTGGTGGAATCCTTCGGTTTCAAGCACGGCATCCCGCTCGATGCCGATCTGGTGTTCGACGTGCGCTGCCTGCCCAACCCGTTCTACGACCCGGCGCTGCGGCCGCTGACCGGGCGCGATCGGCCGGTGATCGATTTCCTCTGCAGCCATGAGGAAGTGGGGCGCATGATCGAAGACATCGGCAACTGGCTCGAACGCTGGTTGCCTGCCTACATGCGTGACAGCCGCGCCTATCTGACGCTGGCCATCGGCTGTACCGGCGGCCAGCACCGCAGCGTTTATATTGCGGAGACGATTGCCGAGCGCTTCAAGGATCAGGTGCGGGTGCTGGTGCGGCATCGCACGCTCAAGACCTGAAGCCGCGCGCAGCATGCCCGAGCAAAGTCATCACCGATCGCCTGCCGTCGCGAAGCCGGCGCAGAACGCGCCTGTCCTTGCGGCATCGGCGCCGGCGGCGTGATGCGCTTGCGTGCGCGCGACTGGCTGGCGCTGCTGCGTCCCGGTGACGTCGCGGTGATCCTGACCGCGGCCGCGGGGGTCGGTGCGCTGGGCCAGCACTTCTGGCGCGGCGGCGAAGCCGACCGGGCGGAGATCCGCGCGGCCGGTCGTGTCTTCGCGCAGGTGTCGCTCGACGCGGAACGGGTGATCGAAGTGCCCGGCCCGCTCGGCATCACCCGCATCCAAGTTGCGCCCGGCCGGGCGCGCGTCGCGAGCGACCCTGGGCCGCGCCAGTACTGCGTGCGTCAGGGCTGGCTGAGCACGGCAGGTGCCGTGGCGATCTGCGCGCCGAACGAAGTCACCCTGTCGCTGCTTGCCCGCCGCCCCGCCTATGACTCGCTCGGTTATTGAACTGAAGCCGGACGCATCCGACCTCCGCGTCGCGCGCTTCGCGTGCGCGGCGATCGTCCTTTCGCTGGCGGAAGCGGCGATTCCGCTGCCCTTGCCGGGCGTCAAGCCGGGGCTCGGCAACATCGTCGTGCTGATCGTGCTGTGGCGCTGGGGGTGGCGCGATGCGGCCTGGGTCGCCCTGTTGCGGGTCTTTGTCGCGAGCCTTCTGCTCGGCCAGTTTCTCGCGCCGGGTTTCTTTCTCGGGCTGAGCGGGGGGCTCGCCAGTCTGCTTGCGCTGGGGGGCGCGATGCACCTGCCGCGACGCTGGTTCGGGCCGGTCACGGCCAGCCTGTGTGCCGCATTTGCCCATATTGGCGCGCAACTCGTCGTGGCCCGCCTGTGGCTGGTGCCGCACGACGGCGTGTTCGCGCTGGCGCCGATATTTGCATTGGCGGCGCTGGTGTTCGGCACGGTCAATGGTCTGGTGGCAGCGCGCATGTTGTGCGAGCTCGACGTCCGCCCGCTGACGCCAGACGCGCCAGCAGCAGACTAGGGGCGCACCAGGCGCTGGGTCGCGCTTCGGTCGAAGATCCGGCTCCAGGCGATGCGGATGCGGTCCACCGTTGCCGGCGGGGTTGCCAGACTGGCGGCCAGATAGAGTCGCAGTTTGAGCCCCAGCGGCATGACGAATTCGAACTGACTGCAGTCGAGGTTTTCTTCGCGACAGGCCGCAGCGAGTCCGTCCGGCGAGATCGGCAGATAGTCGAGGCGACCGGCGAGCATCAGGCGCAGGCCTTGGGCGCCGCTGGCAATCGACAGCAGTTCGGCGTCGGGCCGAAAGCCGTTCTGTAACAGGAAGGTCTCGCGAGCATCTCGCTTGACGACACCGATCATGTGTCCGTGCAGCTCATCCAGCGACCTGGGTTGCAGATCGCCACGGCGCGCCAGTTTGTAGATCCGGTGCTCCAGCGTGTCGAGCTGGCCGATCCAGATGAAGCCGGCCTCCCGCTCGGCGGTTCTCGCCAGCGGGTAGAGCAGCATCGGCGTACGTGCTTCGGCGGTCTGCATCACGGCGGCCCAGGCGCGCATGTCCAGGCGGTACGCGACGCCGGCTTCGGCGAGTACCTGCTCGACCAGCGCGGTGGATGTGCCGACCACCTCTCCATTGCGCAGGTAGCTCTGCGGATAAACCTCCTCCGTCATCACCAGCAGTTCGCCAGAGGCTGAGGCGGGCGCCATAACGCAGCCCAGCGTCGCGGCGATCAGGAATGCTTGGGTGACGATGCGGCGGCAGGCAGGCAAGGGTCGCATGCGGCAATGTCCAGAAGCGTGACTTCCAGTCTAGGCGCCGACGCCGGTACTTGCCGGGCGAATCGCGCGGGCGATGACCCGGATGAAGCCAGGGCCGCGAGACGCCCCGAATTCAAGCGGCCGTGACGGCACGGGCGACCGGTGCTTCGCGAATCGGCAGGTTCACCAGCGCGGCCGCGCCTGCCAGCGCGATATCGGCGTACCACATCGCGTCGTAGCTGCCGAGGCGCGTGATGGCGATGCCGCCAAGCCAGGCGCCGAGAAAGCCGCCGATCTGGTGCGACAGCAAGGTCAAGCCGAACAGCGTGGCCAGATAGCGGTGGCCGAACAGCTTGCCGACCACCGCGGCGGTGGGTGGTACGGTGGCGAGCCAGGTCAGGCCCAGCCCGGCGGCGAAGAGATAGAAGGTCAGCGGCGTTTTCGGCGCGACCAGATAGAGCGCCACCAGCAGCGCGCGCGAGCCGTACATCCAGAACAGCACGTACTTGCTGCGCATGCGCTGCACCGCCCAGCCGGCGGCAAGGCTGCCGAAGATGTTGGCGAGCCCGATGATCGCCAGCGACCAGCTCGCCACATTGCCCGGCAGGCCGCACAGCTGCACTTCGCCCGGCAGGTGGGTGACGAGGAAGGCGATGTGGAAGCCGCAGGTGAAGAAACCGGCGTGCAGCAGCAGGTAGCTGCGGTCGCCCATCGCGTCCCCAATTGCCGCGCGCAAGCCGCGGTCGGCTGGAGCGTGCGGCGCGGCTGGCTGTTGCGGCACATTGTGATCGCCGACCAGAGGCCGGATCAGCGGCAGCGCCGCGAGCGAGATCAGCGCGAGCGAGAACATCGCGCCCATCCAGCCAAAGCCGCCGATCAGGCGCTGCACCAGCGGCGCGAACACGAACTGGCCGAAGGATCCGCCGGCGTTGATGATGCCGGACGCCATGCCGCGTTTTTCCATCGGCAGTTTGCGGGCGGCGGCGCCGATCAGCACCGAGAAGCTGCCCGCACCGGCGCCTGCGGCGGTCAGTACGCCGATCGCGAGCGACAGCCCGAAGGCGGACTGCATCAAGGGTGTCAGTGCGAGTCCGACCGCCATCAGGAAGGTGCCGCCGACCAGCACGCGGCCCGGTCCCCAGCGGTCTGCGATGGCGCCCGCCACCGGTTGGGCCGCACCCCACATGAACTGGCCAATCGCCATGGCGAAGCTGATCGTGACGACACCCAGGCCGGTCGCGCTGTTGATCGGCGACACGAAGAGCCCCATCGACTGCCGTGCGCCCATCGTGATCATCAGGATCGCGGCCGCGGCGAGGGTGACGGTCCACCAGGTGCGTGCTTGGGTCGGGGTCAGCATGGCGGCTCCGTTCAGGGAAGGCGGCGATTATCGGGGCCGCGCCGTGCGGCCGCCATCCGTACCGATACGGAGGCGACAATGCCGCCCCCGTTCGGGTCGATCAGCCGAGCGCGGCGAACACCGCGTCAGCAGCGGCGATCGTTGCCGCAACGTCGGCTTCGGTGTGCGCCGCCGACACGAAACCGGCCTCGAACGAGGCCGGCGCGAAGTAGTGGCCGGCGTCCAGCATGCCGTGGAAGAAGCGGTTGAAGCCTTCCTTGTCGCAGGCCATGACCTCGTTGTAGCTCGAGGGTAGTGTCGTGCTGAAGTAAAGCCCGAACATGCCGCCGACCGCCTGGGCACAGAAGGCGACACCGTGCTGCTTCGCCGCCGCGGCAAGGCCGTCGGTGAGCTGCTTCGTCCGCGCCGAAAGGTTCTCGTAGAAGCCCGGAGCGCTGATCAGGCGCAGGGTTTCGAGGCCCGCAGCCACCGCCACCGGGCTGCCTGACAAGGTGCCCGCCTGATACACCGCGCCAAGCGGTGAAATCTTTTCCATGATCTCGCGCCGGCCGCCGAAGGCGCCCACCGGCATGCCGCCGCCGATCACCTTGCCCAGCGTCACCAGATCCGCATCGATGCCGAACAGGCCTTGCGCGCCCTTCGGGCCGACGCGGAAGCCAGTCATCACCTCGTCGAAGATCAGGATGCTGCCGTGCTTGCTGCACAGCGCACGCAGCGCGTCGAGGAAGGCGCGGCTGGGCATCACGAGGTTCATGTTGCCGACCACCGGTTCGAGGATCACCGTGGCGATCTCGCCGCCGCGGTTGGCAAACACTTCTTCAAGCGCGGTGACATCGTTGTACGGCAGCACGATGGTGTGCTTGGCGAAGTCCGCCGGCACACCGCCCGAGGACGGGTTGCCGAAGGTCAGCAGGCCCGAGCCGGCCTTCACCAGCAGGCTGTCGGCATGGCCGTGGTAGCAGCCTTCGAACTTCACGATCGCGTCGCGACCGGTGAAACCGCGCGCGAGCCGGATCGCGCTCATCGTTGCCTCGGTGCCCGACGACACCAGCCGCACCATGTCGAGGTTGGGCACGAGGCGGCACAGGGTTTCCGCCATCTCGACCTCGATCTCGGTCGGTGCGCCGAACGAGAGCCCCAGCGCTGCTTTCTCCTGCACCGCGCGGATCACGTCCGGGTGGGCGTGGCCGAGGATCGCCGGGCCCCAGGAGCCGACATAGTCGATGTACGCCTTGCCGTTGGCGTCCCACAGCCGGCTGCCCTGGGCGCGGGCAAAGAAACGCGGCGTGCCGCCGACGTTGCGGAAGGCGCGAACGGGCGAATTGACGCCGCCGGGGATGCTGCGTTGGGCGCGGTCGAAGAGCTCTTGATTGCGATCGGACATGGTTGGGACTCGGGAATGCGATTTCGAGGCCGGCGATTGTCTCACTGCCGGGCGCTCGCGTCCCGTGCCGATCAGTGGCTGGCGAACAGTGCGGTGTACGCTGCAGCGCGCTCGCGCGGCGCGGCGGATTCGTAAAGATCGCTGATTACCGCGAGCAGGTCGGCGCCAGCGGCGACCAGCGCGCCGGCGTTCTCAGCGGTGATGCCGCCAATGCAGGCCACCGGCTTGCCGAACGCACGCGCTGCGCCGAGCAGCGACATCGGTGCCGGCGGCGCATGGGGTTTGGTCGGCGATGCGAACATCGCGCCGAAGGCGACGTAGTCGGCGCCGCCCTCCGCCGCATCGCGCGCACGGTCGAGATCGGCATAGCACGACACGCCGATGATCGCCTTGGCACCAAGCTGCGCGCGCGCCGCTGCAAGTTCGCCATCGTCGCGGCCGATGTGGGCGCCGTCCGCGCCAATTGCGGAAGCAAGTGCCACATCGTCGTTGATCAGCAGGGGTACGTCGAGTTCCCGGCAGAGTGCGCACAATTGCGTGGCCTGCTGATGCGCCAACGCGGCGTCGGCCGACTTGTTGCGGTACTGCAGCAGCACGGCACCGCCGAGCAGGACCTCGCGGGTGACCGCGATCAGGCGCGCCGTGTCAGCCCAGTCGGGCGTGATCGCATACAGGCCCCGGCGCAGTCGGGGATTCACGCCGGACCCTTTGCGAAGCGCCGTGGCAGCCGAGCGCCCATCCCCGGGTTGGTGCCTTGTGCGAGCGCCTGCCAGACGTAGGCCTGCGCGCTACGGACTGCCTCCGAGAGTTCGATACCGTTCGCGAGCCGGCTGGCGATGGCCGCGGAAAGGGTAATGCCCGCGCCAAGGAAGCTGCCGGGCAGGCGCTCCCAGGCATCCGCGCGGATGACGCCATGAACCCCGTAGAGCGTGTTGATGACCTGTCGCGTTGGTTCGTGGCTGCCGGTAATCAGCACCTGGCCGCATCCCGAATCGAGCAGCGCCTGCGCACAGCTGGCGAGCGGCACCGGCATCACGCCGTCGCCGGTTTCGTGATCAGTGGTGAGCTGGCGGGCCTCAAGGCTGTTTGCCATGAACAGGCTGGCCTGCGGCAACAAAAGTTCACAAATCGCATCCGCGAGGTCTTCTTCCGCGCCCTCGCCCTCGGTGGCGGCTTGCAGATCAGGGTCGAGCACCACCGGAATGTCGGGATAGTCGGACAGCAGGGCTGCGACCAGCGCGATCGAATGGGTGTCCGACAGCGCCCCGACATGGAAGGCTGCGACGGGCAGATCTTCAAGCAGGGTGCGGGCCTGCTCGTCGATGACCTCGGCGTCGATCGACCAGAACATCTCCAGCCCGCGGGTGTCTCGTGCGCAGAGTCCGGTGATCACGCTCGCCGGGTGGGCGCCGTTGGCGGCGATCGTCAGCGCTGCACCTTGGCTCCCGGCGCCCCCGGTGGGGTCGCTGAAAGCGAAGCTGAGCACTACCGGAAGTGCGGCGGGATCAGGCTGGGAGGGCATTGGAGGACGGCGGGCGGGGCCGCCAAATGCGGTAAGATCGCAAAATCTTAAATGAAATCCATAAAGAAATGAGCCTGGCTGCCGATACCCCGATGCGTACCTGGATGTGCCTGATCTGCGGTTTCATCTATGACGAGGCTCAAGGCTTGCCGGACGAGGGCATTGCGCCGGGAACGCGGTGGGAGGATGTGCCGCCGAACTGGACGTGTCCGGAGTGCGAGGCGCGCAAGGACGATTTTGAGCTGGTCGAGATTTGAACGGATATTGCGCTGCAGGGCTCGCAGGCCTGCAATTGCATGGTTGTACAGGCAATTTCAGTTATATTCACGCGTCACACCAAAAATTCCAACAACATTCGGGCATGAATTGCGGAGGTATGCGTCTTGGCTGATGCTTCAACCCTAAACGGCGTGAAAGTGATGGTCATTGATGATTCCAATACCATCCGGCGCAGTGCTGAAATCTTTCTCGCCCAGGCCGGTTGCCAGGTATTGCTCGCCGAAGACGGTTTCGATGCGCTCGCGAAGATCGCCGACCATCATCCCGACATCGTCTTCGTCGACATCATGATGCCGCGGCTCGATGGCTATCAGACCTGCGCGCTGATCAAGAAGAACCCCAAGTTTTCCGGTACGCCGGTGATCATGCTGTCGTCGAAGGACGGTCTGTTTGACCGGGCCCGCGGTCGCATGGTCGGATCCAACGAGTATCTAACCAAACCCTTCACCAAGGACAGCCTGCTCAAGGCGGTGGCCGCCCACTCCGGCCGCGCCTGAACCCCTGCGAGCACATAAGGAGCACCCATGCCGATCAAGAAAATTCTCATCGTCGATGATTCGCCCACGGACCGTTTTGCCTTGATGGAGTTCCTCGTCAAGCAGGGCTACAACGTCGTCACTGCCGAGGATGGCGCGGATGGCGTGCAGAAGGCCAAGGCTGAACTGCCCGATCTGATCCTGATGGACGTCGTGATGCCGGGCATCAACGGTTATCAGGCGACGCGCACGATCTCGCGCGAGGACACCACGCGCCACATTCCGATCTTCATGTGCACCTCGAAGGATCAGGAAACCGACAAGATCTGGGGCATGCGTCAGGGCGCGAACGACTACCTGACCAAGCCGCTCGATCTCGACCTGCTGCTCGAAAAAATCAAGGCCCTGGGCTGATACCGGAGCGGCGCGAATGGCCAAGCGAATCAGCCTCCGGGAGTTTCAACAGGATCTGTCGAATCGTCTCGCGGGCACCAAGAACGCGCCGGCCAAACCGGCCCTGCTCGCAATTCTTGCCGGTGGCGAGGGATGGCTGGTGGATCTGGCCGAGACGGGCGAGATTCTCGCCGTCCCTGCAATTGCGCCAGTGCCGCTGACCCACGAATGGTTCCGCGGGCTCGCGAACGTGCGCGGCAACCTCTTCAGCGTGGTTGATTTTCCGGCGTTTCTCGGGCTCTCCCAGGTCGTCACCGGCAGCCAGTCCCGACTTTTGCTGGTCGGTGCCCGTCTTGGCGTGAATACCGCCCTGTTGGTCACCCGGGCAATCGGCCTGCGTAACCCCGACGACTTTGACCCTGATCCTCGCTTCCATGATCCCCGGCCATGGGTCGCCGGTGGTCTGCGCGACAGCCAGGACCGACTCTGGAAACGCTTGTCGGTGCGGCAACTGCTTGCCGAACCGCGTTTCCTCGATGCAGCCAATGTTGCGCATTGATCGCTTTGACTGAAATTACGCGTTTTTACACAACAACATAACGTCCGCACCTCGGAGTACCTGCATGGCCCTCAAACTGTTCGGCCGCTCTCTCGGCCAGAAGCGCACCAGCGCGGAGCTGTCCGGCGACAGCACGATCATGGAAGACACGGTGATGGAGGCCAAGGCGGGCAGTCCCGGCGGCGGCCTTTCCGGGCTGCCCTTCCTTGGGGGCAAGACCGTTGCCGAGCAGTTGCGACTGCTGGGTATCCTCTTCGGCGCCTTCACGCTGATCGCGGTGGTGCTGACCGGCATGCAACTGCGCAACGCTGGTTATGGCACGGCGTATGTGTCGGCCGCAGGGCAGATGCGCACCTTGTCGCAGCGTCTTGCAAAAGCCGCGCAGCAGGCCTTGCAGGGTAACCCCGGCGCCTTTACCGAACTCAAGGACAGCCGCGAGCGGTTCGAGCACCTGGTCGGCGCCGTGACCAACGGCGGCGACGTCGATGGCACCTCGGTACCTGCGAGCCCCCGCGCAGTCCGCGAGGAACTCGATGCCGTCACCAAGCTGTGGGAAAAGACCAACAAGGACGCGCAGCAGCTGATCGGTCAGCAGAAGAACCTTTCGACCCTCGGCGCAGCGGTGACGACGATCAACTCCGAAAACCCGAAGCTGCTCGATCTGTCGGAGCAGGTCGCGGCCTTGAAGCTGCAGACGGGCGGCAGCGCGCGTGAAATCGCGACCGCCAACCAGGTGGTGATGCTGACGCAGCGGATGGCGAAGAACGCCAACGCGCTGCTCGTCGCCGACGCGATCGACCCGGAAGTGGCCTTCCTGCTCGGCAAGGATGCGAATACCTTCCGCGAGCTGATCGAGATCCTGCTGTCGATGACCTCGACCGCGGCCGACCGCGACATGTACAACAAGATCGGCGCCCTGAAGGAAGCCGGTGAAGAGCACCTGCAAGGGGTTCAGAGCATCCTTGGCAACATCCAGCTGCTGGTGCAAGCCAAGCGTGCCGGTAGCCAGATCTTCAACGACTCCACCAAGCTGCTGACTGCCACCGACGCGCTGGCGACGGCCTACAACAAGAGCTACGTCGGCTTTACCTGGATGACGGTGTTCATTGCGGCCTTTACTGGTCTCGCGCTGCTTGCCCTCGCCGCACTCGCCAAGGTCTACAACGACGACCTGAAAACGCGCCAGTCCGAAGCGGAACGTCAGCGTGCTCAGGCCGAAGGTGAAAAGAACGCCACCCAGCAGGCGATTCTGCGGCTGATGAACGAGATGGGCGACTTGGCTGACGGTGACTTGACGGTGCGTGCAACGGTGACCGAAGACATTACCGGCGCCATCGCCGACTCGGTGAACTACACCATTGAAGAACTCTCGGTTCTGGTGCGCCGCCTGAACGACGCGGCCGGTCGCGTGACCGCCGCGACCGAGTCCGCGAAGCAGACCTCGGACGAACTGATCGATGCGGCCGAAAAGCAGTCCCGCGAAATTCAGCAAGCCGGTGCGCAGGTCACCGAGATGGCGCGTCAGATGACCGACGTGTCCGGCTCCGCGATGCAGTCCGCACAGGTGGCCCGTCGCTCCCTGGACGCGGCCCGCAAGGGTCAGGACGCGGTGCAGAACACGATCAAGGGCATGAACGAAATCCGCGAGCAGATCCAGGAAACCTCGAAGCGCATCAAGCGCCTCGGCGAAAGCTCGCAGGAGATCGGTGAAATCGTGGAACTGATTTCCGACATTACCGAACAGACCAACGTGCTCGCGTTGAACGCCGCCATCCAGGCCGCATCCGCGGGTGAAGCCGGCCGAGGCTTCACGGTGGTTGCGGAAGAAGTGCAGCGCCTCGCAGAACGTTCAGCAGAAGCCACCAAGCAGATCGCGGCGATCGTGAAGACCATTCAGACCGACACGCAGGATGCGGTGGCCGCTATGGAAAACTCGACCCGCGGTGTGGTGGATGGCGCCAAGCTGTCCGACGCGGCAGGTCAAGCGCTGGTCGAACTCGGTGACGTGTCGGTGGAAGTGGCCACGCTGGTCGAAAAGATCTCGTCCGATACGCAGAAACAGGCGAACGTCGCGACCGAGGTGGCCGGCACCATGCGCGATATCCAGAGCCTGAACGAACAAACCACCCGCGGCACGCAACAAACCGCCGTCTCGATTGGCCAGCTCGCCGACCTCGCGGTCGAATTGAAGGGCTCGGTCTCTGGCTTCAAGGTGTAAGACCCGCAGGGAAAGACGCTGACGATGAATTCCGAGATGGAACTCGATATCGCCCCGCTCACATGGGTCAGGGGCGAGATCGACGCGGCCCTTGCACGGGCGCAGGATGCGGTCAACAAGGTAGAAGCCGGGGAAGGCCGCAGCGAACAGCTGCGATTCGCCCAGAACCATGTCCATCAGGTTCAGGGTGCGCTTTCCGTCGTCGGTCTGGACGGCGTCACGCAATTCGCCGAGGCCTTGGATGGTTTGCTCGCAGCGCTTGCGGGCGGCCAGCTCGACTACGCGGACAGCCATGCACCGCTGCTGCGTCGTGCCCTGATTGCGCTGGGCAACTATCTGGCAGAACTGCAGGACGGTGCGCCGCACCAGCCCCTGCGGCTGTATCCGCTTTATGCAGAGCTTGCGGAAGCGCGCGGCTTCGACGTGCCCGGTCAGAGCGAGTTGTTCTTCCCGAATCTTGCGGTGCGCGCAGCCAATGAGCCGCACGCCACGCTTGATCCCGCGACAGCGGCCAAGGAACTGCGACTGGCGCGCGCCCGTTTCGAGAAGGGGCTGCTCTCGTGGTTGCGTGAACCGACTTCGGACAACGGCCCTCGTCTGATGCTGGTGGCGATCCAGCGAATCGCCCAGATCAACCCGGCACCCGGGGCGCAGAGCTTCTGGTGGGCGTCGATCGCGTTCTTCGAGGGGCTCGCCCAGCAGCTGATCAAGGCCGATCGCGATGCCCAGCGACTCTGTCGCCGCATCGACACCCAGATGCGACGCCTGCTCGAAGGCTCGCATGTGGTGGCGGAGCGCCTCGTGCGCGACGTCCTGTTCCATGTCGCAAGCTCTGGCGTCAATACCGAGCATGCCCGCGCCGTTCGCAGCGCCTTCCGGCTTGACGCCCTGCTGCCGAGCGGAGACGACGCCCGTATCGCCGAAACGCCGCTCGCGCCGGTTCAACGTGCCTTGCGTGAAGCAATTGAAAACGCCAAAGACTCCTGGAACAAGTTTGCGGCGGGTGCGGCGGTCGGCCTCCCACAGCTTCAGGATCATCTGGTCGCGGCTCGTGCTCCGCTGCAAACCCTGCATCAACCTGCAGTGGCGCGCTTGGTCGAGGCCTTGCATGCGACGGCCACCTGGCTGCGCAAGGATCCGCTGAAGTCCACCGACGATTTGTCGATGGACGTGGCCACCGCGCTGCTGATCGCCGAACAAGCGGTCGATCCCGCCTCCTCACCCAGCCAGGATCTGCTGCAGCGCCAGGTCGACGCGCTGGTCGCTCGCCTCGCCGCGCGCGAAGCCGGACGCGATCCGGGCGAACTCGACGACCATCTGTTCGGCGAGAGCTCGCGCCGGGCCCAGGAGCGCCTGTTCTTCAACCAGCTGGCGCGCGAGATCCAGACCAGTCTGGGCCAGGTTGAACAGACGCTCGATGGTTTCTTCCGCAACCCGTCCAATAAAGCCGCACTCGCAGGCTTGAGCGCACCGCTCAAGCAGGTCGAGGGTGCGTTTGCGATGCTCGGGGAGGCAGACGCCGCGAAGCTCGTGGCCGACAACGCCGAACGCGTTGCCGCGCTGGCCACCACCGATGAGCTCGTTCCAGAAGCATGCGAAAAGATCGCACACGAGTTTTCAGCGTTGGGGTTCTTCGTCGACGCCCTGCGCTTCGGCCCGGCCCGCCTCGACAAGTTCCTGGCACCGCAAGGTGGCGCGGTGGCGCCCGAGGCGCCCGCAACGATCGAGGCTGAGGTTCGTCAGCAGAGTCGCGAAACGCAACAACTCGTCCAGCAACTGGCCGAGGCGCCCGCTGACGCGAAGGTGCGAGAGGAACTCAAGCAGAACCTCGAAACGCTGCGAGAAGACGCTGCGCTGCTTGCCGATACCAAGCTTGAGCAGCAGGCCCGCGAGGCGCTCGCCGCCCTCAAGACCGGTGATGACTCCGCAAAGGTTCAGGAAGCGGTTGCTGCGATCGCTCCGGTCGCTGCGCCGGAACCCTCGGCGGACGCGGCACGTCTCATCGCTGCAAGCGAAGACGAGGTGGATGCCGAACTGCTAGCGATCTTCCTCGAGGAAGCACACGAGGTCCTGGATACCATCCGTAGCCATCGCGAAGCCGCTGCACTTGACCCGCATAACCAAGAGAACATCGTCACCATCCGTCGCGGCTTCCACACCCTCAAGGGTTCGAGCCGGATGGTCGGTTTGAACGATTTCTCTGACGCCGCCAAGGCGGTCGAGTTCACGCTCAACCGTTGGTTGCAGCAAGAGCGCGACGCAACCAAACCCTTCCTCGATCTGGTCGGGAACGCACATACCCTGTTTGCGGCCTGGGTTGCCCAGCTTGACGCGGGTGGCAGCACCTGGCGTGACGCGTCGAGTCTGACCGCCGAGACGCAGCGTGTGGACGCCCTGCTCGAAGGGGCGCCGGTTGAGGATGCCACCCCTGCGCCTGCGGCTGTCGCACCGACGCTGGTGGTGCCGCCGGCAGCGCCCGTGGCGGCTCCGCTCGAAGAGCCTGAGGCGCTGGCCGAGTTCGATCTGGAACTCGACTCCGGTGAGCCAGAGCTGGACATGTCCTCCACGCTGCTGGCCCCGGTTCAGGATGCCGGACGCGAGCCTGAGCCAGAGACGGTCGACCTTACCGCGACGCTGCTTGCGCCCTTTGACGACGCCGTGAGCGCATCGGAACCTGCTGAACCTTTGATGGCCGATCTCGACGAGATCAAGGCCGAGGCCGACGAGCGCGAACCGGAAGTCTTTGATCTGACCGCCAGCCTGATTGGCCCGGATGACCTCGCGGCATTCGGCGCTGAATCGGAGCCGGTGGAACCCGAGCCGGACATGTTCGAGCCGCTCGAACCGCCGAAGGCAACGGATGCCGAATCCGCTGCAACGGTTGACTTCGATCTCGCCGAGGTATCGCTGACCGACGAAGAAGCGATGCCTTCGCATGTCGATGAAGAAGAAGTCGACCTGACTGCAACGCTGCTTGCGCCGCTCGAAATGCGCGAAGCCTTCCTGCGACCGGAAGAAGAGGCGGCACCGGCGCCATTGGTCGAAGAGCTGCCTGCGCTTGACCTCGATCTGGGGCAGGAGGAAACGTCCGAGGCCTTCGTCGGTACCACCCTGGAACCCCAGCTGGAGTTCGTCGAAGCGCCCTTCGCAGCAGAGGAGCCCGAAGCTGTTGCCTCCCAGCAACCGGAGGTAGCACCGACGCTTGAGGACACCGCGTCTGTCGAACCCCTGCCGGTTCCCGAAACCGTGGCGGAAGCCGAGGTCGCAACCGAGTTGTTGCCGGAGGTCTCGCCGGAACTTGCGGAACCCGCCATAGAAGAAGTCCTCACGGTAGCGGAAGCAACGCCGGAAATAGAGGCAACGCCGGAAGCGCTCGCCGATGCGAGCGAAGCGGAATTGCTCCCCGAGCTAACGCTTCCCACCCTCGAAGACGAAGTGGCGGATGCCCAGTCCTTGGCAGAGCTTGATCTGCTTGATGCCGTCGCCCTCGAAGGCGAGAGCAGTGAGTCGGAATCGCCGGTTGTTGAACTGATCGAACCAGTCGACTTGTCGTTGGAGCCGGCCGGAGCCGGTGCCGAAGAGTTTGATGAACTCGATGTCATTTCGACCATTGGCGCGGGCGACCTGACACTCGAAGAACCGGAAATCCCCACGCCGGAACCCGACACAATCCGGCTCGGTGATCTGGAGATTTCACGCCAGCTGTTCGAGCTCTACATCGCGGAAGCACATCAGCACATCGAGACGCTGCGCGAGGAGTTGCCGCGCTTCCAGCACAACCCGGTGTTGATACCGCAAGAGCCGGTGATCCGCGCGGCGCACACGCTCGGTGGCATCTCGGGCACCGCAAGGGTCGATGCGGTCCGCGCCTTGGCAAAGGCGCTCGAACATGCCCTCGCCAAGCTTCACCTCGCCGAGCGTGCACCGACGCCGGAGCAGGCCGATCTGTTCAGCGCAAGCGGGCAGCGCCTCGAGGCGATGATTGCCGAAATCGATGCGCGGATCCTGCCGCTTGATACCCCCGAGTTGGTTGACGCGCTCGAGGCCGTGGTTGCGCACACCGAACCCGAGGAAGAACAGCCCTCAGAGCCGCTCGCAGCCCTCGAGCAGGAAGTCGAAGCGGAAGCTCAGCCGACTGTCGAGCCCGAAAGCGGCGCCGCGTTGCTGGAGCCCGAAACGGCCGAGGCGACCGCTCAACTGGACGAACTCGCCGCACCTGAGGCCGAGCGCACGGAAGCGCAGTTCGATCAGGCGCCGGTTGCTGACTACGTTGAGCAAGCGGTACTGGCGCCCGAGGCGCCGGAGCCCGAGCGCGCCGTCGTTCGCGATGACCTCGACGAACAACTGTTGCCGATCTTCTTTGAAGAAGCGCACGAACTGATGCGTGACCTCGCCGGCGAGGCGCGCAAGCTCTACAACGCAGCAGAGGCCGAAGAGGGTGCGCAAGCGTTCGCACGTTTGCTCCACACCCTCAAGGGCAGCGCGCGCATGGCTGGTGCCATGACGCTCGGCGAGTTTGTGCACGGCATCGAGAACCGCTTGCTGCATGCACGCGATTCCGGTCTGGCGGGCAACCAACTCGCCGATGAGATGGAAAACGGTCTCGATGCGGTCGGCCATATGCTGCGCCGCATGGAGCGCGGAGAACCCGCGATCGCGCCGGCCGTAACGCCGGCGCCGGCACCTGCTCCGATCGAAGCGCCAGTAGAGGGCGGCGAAGCCGCCCAGGCGCCGGTGGCAGTTCCGAAGCCGGCCGCGCCGGCGATGGTCTCTGTCGAGGACGCCGAGAGCCAGGCCGGTCCGCGCGCAACGCTGCGCGTGCGTTCCGACATGGTCGACCGCTTCGTTAACGAGGCCGGCGAAATCTCGATCGCGCGTACCCGGATCGAAGGCGAACTCCGCACACTGCGTCGCTCGCTGCTCGATCTTACGGAAAACGTGATTCGTCTGCGCAACCAGCTGCGCGAGGTCGAAATCGCGGCCGAAACGCAGATGCAGACGCGCGTCGCTCAAGCCGAACACCAGCACGCGGATTTCGACCCGCTCGAATTCGACCGCTTCACCCGCTTCCAGGAACTGACGCGGATGATGGCCGAGTCGGTCGGTGACGTCACGACGATCCAGCAGAACTTGCTGAAGAACCTCGATGCCGCCGATACCGCGCTGCATGTACAGGGGCGTTTGTCGCGCGATCTTCAGCAAGCGCTGATGGGCGTGCGAATGGTGCCGTTCGACGAGTTGTCGGATCGTCTCTATCGCGTGGTACGACAGACGGCGAAGGAGCTCGGCAAGCGTGCCAACCTTGACGTACGTGGTGGCAGCATCGAAATCGACCGCGGCGTGCTGGACAAGATGACCGCGCCGATCGAGCACCTGCTGCGCAACGCGGTTGCGCACGGCCTCGAGCTGCCGGAACAGCGTCGCGAGGCGGGCAAGCCCGAGATCGGCCAGATAACGCTCAGCGTGACCCAGCGCAGTAACGAAGTCGCGATCGAGTTGGCGGACGATGGCCGCGGTCTGGACTATGCGGGCATCCGCAATCGCGCCGAGTCGCGCGGCCTGCTTACGCCGGGCGAGGCAGTCAGCGAAGCACGCCTGACCCAGTTCATCTTCGAGGCAGGTTTCACCACCGCCGAGAAGGTGTCCGAGGTGGCCGGCCGTGGCGTCGGCATGGACGTGGTGAAGAACGAGACCACCGGTGTCGGTGGCCGTATCGACGTCGGCTCGGTGCAGGGCCAGGGTGCGCGCTTCGTGATTCACCTGCCGCTGACCCTGGCGGTGACGCAGGCCTTGCTGGTGCGGTCTGGCGAGCGGACTTTCGCGATCCCGTCGAACATGGTCGAGCAGGTGCTCGAGCTCAAGCAGGACGCCCTTGACGAAATGCGTGCGCGTGGTTTCGCGCTGTGGAAGGATCAGAAGTACCCGTTCTACTACCTGCCGCGCTTGCTGGGCGACAGCAAATCGCAACCGGCAGCCGGTCGATTCCATTGGGTGCTCCTGCTGCGTGTCGGTACCGATGCGATTGCGCTGTATATCGACGAACTGCGGGGCAACCAGGAAATTGTGGTCAAGAACGCCGGGCCGCAGTTCACGCGCTTGCAGGGCTTCAGCGGTGCGACCGTGCTGGCGGACGGCGAGATCTCGCTGATCGTCAATCCGGTGGTGCTTGCCGTCCAGTCGCAGGTGGCCATTGCGAAGGTGGAAGCCGCGGTAGCGGCAGGCGAGGCGCCAGCCGAACCGGTGCGCGATACCGCGTATGTGCCGACGGTGATGGTGGTCGACGATTCGCTCACGGTTCGCAAGATCACCAGCCGCCTGCTCGAACGCGAAGGCTATCGCGTGGTTACCGCGAAGGATGGTGTCGATGCGCTGGAGCAGTTGGTCGAAACCATGCCGGACGTGATGCTGCTCGATATCGAAATGCCGCGGATGGACGGCTTCGACCTGACGCGCAACATCCGCGCCGACGAACGCCTGCGTCCGTTGCCGATCATCATGATCACCTCGCGTATGGCCGACAAGCACCGCAACTACGCGTTCGAGATCGGTGTGAATCACTATCTTGGCAAGCCGTACAACGAAGAGGAACTGCTTGGTCTGATCAAGAACTTCGTCGGGCGCTGAGTCAAACGCCGCAAGGCGCTCCGTTTCAGGGAGAGCCCAAAAAGAAAGGCCGTCACGAAAGCGACGGCCTTTCTGTTTTGTGGCGTGCTGTCACGCGCCAGTGCAACTCACCCTGTCTTGCGTTTCTTGTCGCGCACGAACGGATGGCCTTCCCGGCGCGTGACCTCGAACAGGTCGATGGCCTCGAACAGATCCACCAGTTTCTTGTAGCCGTAGTTGCGTGAGTCGAACGATGCCTGGTTGCCGATCAACGCCCCGGCCTTCGCCAACGCCGCCCAGCCCTGATCATCCTCGGCCGCGCGCACGGCATTGCGCAGCAGGTTCATCAACCGCGCATCGCCCTTCAACGCCTTGGCGTCCTTCGGCGCAGGGGACGTGACCTCCTCGGGCGCCTCGCCGCTCGCCTCCTGCTCCAGATAGAGGAAGGTCGAGCAAGCGTTTACAAGCGCGATGGGCGTCTTGCGTTCGCCAAAGCCGATCACCCGCTTCCCGGCCGCCTGCAAGCGCGTCGCCAGCGGTGTGAAATCGCAGTCGGACGAGGCAATCGCGAAGACATCGATCTCGCGCGAATACAGCGTATCCATCACGTCGATCGCGAGCGCAAGATCGGTCGCGTTCTTGCCCTTGGTGTAGTCGATCTGGTGCATGGGCTGGATCGCATGCAGGTTCAGCACCGCCTCCCAGCCATTGAGGCGATCGCTCTTCCAGTTGCCGTAGGCGCGCCGGATGCAAACCGTACCGTGGCGCGCCAACTCGGCGAGGATCACGTCGATGTAGAGGGCGGGCGCGTTATCGGCGTCGATGAAGAGGGCGACGCGGCGTTCGTCGAGCGGCATGCTTGGCCTCACGGAACAAGTGGAAAGCGGTTCAGACGACCAGCGCCGGCTCGTCCATCAGGGCAATCTGTTCACGCAGCGCGAGAATCTGGTCCTGCCACCAGCGCTGCGTTGCGAACCAGGGGAAGGCGGCGGGGAAGGCCGGGTCATCCCAACGGCTGGCGATCCAGCACGCATAGTGCAGCAGCCGCAGCGTGCGCAGCGCTTCGATCAGGTACAACTCGCGCCGGTCGAACTCGGCGAAGTCCTCGTAGCCGGCCAGCACGTCGCACAGCTGCCGCTGCTGATCGGCGCGTTCGCCCGATAACAACATCCACAGGTCCTGCACCGCCGGGCCGTTGCGGGCATCGTCGAAGTCGACGAAATGCGGCCCGTCGTCGGTCCACAGGATGTTGCCTGCGTGGCAGTCGCCATGCAGCCGCAGCGTGCCGACTTCGCCTGCACGCTCGTAACAGCGTCGCACGCCGGCCAGCGCGTGTGCCACCGTGGTGTTCCAGCTCTCGAGCAGGTCGGTGGGTACGCAGCCGTGCGCGGCGATCCAGTCGCGCGGTGTTTCACCAAAGCTCGCGATGTCGAGTGCTGGCCGATGCGTGAAAGCGTGCGTCGCGCCGCGCGCGTGGATGCGGCCGAGGAAGCGCCCGATCCATTCGAGCACGTCCGGGCGGTCAAACTCGGGCGCACGGCCCCCGCGCCTTGGAAACAGCGCGAAGCGAAAGCCGCCGTGGCGATGCAGGGTCGACTCGTTGAACACGAGCGGCGCCACGACCGGGATCTCGGCGTCCGCCAGCTCGCGGGCGAAGGCATGCTCCTCCAGGATCTGGGCGTCGCTCCAGCGTTCCGGCCGGTAGAACTTCGCGACCAGCGGTGCCTCGTCCTCGATCCAGATCTGCCAGACCCGGTTCTCGTAGCTGTTCAGCGCAAGCAAGCGTCCGTCCGCCCGCAGGCCAAGCGACTCCACCGCGTCGAGCAGTGTGTCGGGCGTGAGCCGCGCGTAAGGGTGGGGATTGTCGGTGGTCATGCTGGATCCAGTGGACGGACCTGCACACCTTACCATCGTCCGACGACGGCCTTCAGGGATTGCAGAGCGGACAGCGCAGCGCGTCGGCAAAGCCAGTGCGCACGCGCTCGCAGGTGTACGGGCAGCGCAGGCAGCGCCAGCGCCGGCCCGCCGGCTCGGAGGTCGGAAAGCCACAGGCGACGCAGGGCAAGCCGCGCACCGCCACGGCCTCGCCGAAACCCGGTGCCCCGCAGTCGGGGCAGGCCGTGCGGAGGCGGTTCGCCAGCCGCCATGCGGCGCGTGTGATGTGCCGCATGCGTGTCGGGTTCAGGTGCGCGCGCAAGTCGCTGCGCAGTTCGGCTGCGCCGTGGCTTGCCAGCGTCGAAGCCAGCACTTCGCACAATGCCCCGACGGTTGTGATGCCGGTGCTATGGGCGACCGCCGCACCCGGCGCTGCCACCATCAGGCCATGCGCCGGAAAGCCAAAGGCCGGCAACGCGGTTTCAAGCTCTTCGAGCCGTGAAAGCGTGTGGGTGCGGTGCATCGGCCGCAGGCTCGCACTGCTCACCGTCAGCTCGAAGTCTTCGTCGAGCTCGTGCCAACGCAGGTACTCGATATTGACCGCAAGCCACGGCATCGCGGGATGGGGGCCAAAGCTGCCTTCCGATGCGATGACGATACGGGCATCCGGGCGGGCCTCCCGGCACGCGGCCACTTTCGCCGACAGCGCAGCAAGTGCGCCGTCGGGTCGCGGAATGCTGCCGCTGAAACTGCCGAAGCGGTCGGTGTCGATCGACACTTCCTCCACCGCGATCCCGAGCGCAGGGCCGAGCGCCGCACCGAGCGCCCGGCCCTTGCCATGCAGCGTGGGCAGCAGCGCCGTCTGACCTGACCAGTGGCTCGCGATGCGTCGCCCGATCATGACCAGAGTCGGGTGACTGCCGCGGAATAGAGCGGTATCCCGATCAGGATGTTGAAGGGGAAGGTCAGCCCCAGCGCCATGCCGAAGTACAAACCCGGCCGCGCTTCCGGAATCGCCTCGCGTACGACGGCGGGCACCACGATGTAGGAGGCACTGGCAGCGAGCACGGCCAGCAGTGTCGCGTCACCGGCCGGCAGTCCGAACAGTGCGGCCAGCGCGATCGCGAGGCCGGCATGCACCAGCGGCCCGGCGAGCCCGTACGCGACGAGCAGGGGCGATGTGCCGCGCAGTCCACCCAGATTGCGCGCAACGGTCAGGCCCATGTCCATCAGGAACAGCGCCAGCATGCCCTTGAACAGGTTGCCCGAGAACGGCTCCATCACGGCCTTGCCGGCGTCGCCGGTGAGCACCCCCACCGCAAGGCTGCCCAGCAGCAAGAGCTGGTTGCCGTCGGTCAAGGCTTCGCGCAGCAGTTCGCCGGTGCTGTGCGATGCCGCCGCATTGTCGGCGCGGCCTTCGATGCGCCGGGCATGCGCGGCGAGCGCCACCGCCATGATGATCGCCGGGGTTTCCATCAGCGTCAGTGCGACCGCCATGTGGCCGCCGAAGTCGATGCCGTTGCGCGAGAGGAACTGCGTCGCGGCGATGAAAGTGACGGCGCTCACCGAACCGTATGTCGCCGCGATGGCCGCAGCGTCATAGCGCGACACGATGCGCGCGAGCAGCAGGTAGCCGATCGCCGGAATCACCAGCGCAAGCAGCAAGGCAGCGCCGAGCGCAATCAGTACGTTTGCGCCAAGCCCGCTGTGGGCCAACGCGAACCCGCCCTTGAGGCCGACCGACATCAGCAGGTAGAGCGAGAGGAATTTCGCGATCGCGGGTGGAATTTCGAGGTTCGAGCGCAACGCCCCGGCAAGGATGCCGAATACGAAGAACAGGATCGCGGGGTCAAGCAGGTTTTGCAACGCGTTCATCAGAAGGTGCCCGATTTTTGGTTCTGGAGTGGGTGCGATCCTAGGCAATCGATGGCATCATGAAAAATCGATTATTCAGATGAAAGCCATAGAGAAATGGCGATGCATGCGACCTTGCGTCAGCTGCGCCTGTTTCTGGCGCTGGCAGAGACAGGCAGCGTCACCGCCGCGGCGCGTGAGCAGCACGTCACCCAGCCCACCGTATCGATGCAACTCAAGCAGCTCGCCGATAGCGTGGGCCTGCCGCTTTACGAAGTCACCGGGCGCAAGCTGCACCTTACCGAAGCCGGTGAGCGCCTGGCCCAGACCTGCCGTGATCTGTTCGATCGCTGGGACGCCTTCGAGATGGAGGTGGACGGTTTGCGGGGCCTGACGCGGGGCCGCCTGCGTGTGGCGGTGGTGAGCACCGCCAAATACTTCATCCCGCGACTGCTGGGTCCCTTCAGCGAACGCTACCCGGCTATCGAGGTCTCGCTGGAGGTCGCCAATCGCGACAGGATCGTCAGCCGACTCGAACAGAACCTCGACGATCTGGTGATCATGACTGCGCCGCCCGAGCACCTCGATCTGCGCACCGAGCCCCTGCTGGAGAATCCGCTGGTACTGGTCGGTGCGCTCGCGCATCCCCTTGCCAAGCGCACCCGGCCGGCGCCGCGCGGGGTGTTGAGCCAGGAACGATTCATCCTGCGCGAACCGGGTTCCGGCACCCGCATCAGTTGCGAACGCGCCTTTGCCGAATGGGGTTTCGTGCCTCAGGTGCGCATGGCCTTGGGCAGCAACGAGGCGATCAAGCAGGCGGTGGCGGGCGGCTACGGTATCGCCGTGCTGTCGCGCCACGCGCTCGACCGCGATCCGCAGCATGACGGACTGGCCTTGCTGCAGGTGCAGGGCTTTCCCATCCGCTCGCGCTGGTACCTGGTCACGCGGCGCGAGAAGCGCCTGTCGCCGGTCGCGGAGGCCTTTCTCGCATTCGTCAAGGCGTCGGTCGAGACCGTCAAAGCCTAATGACGCCCTCGCGCCGCCGCGCGCGGAAAGCTATGCTCGCAAGATTCCGATCGAACACGGAGCACGGATTGTGGGCCGGCATACGGTGGCGAAACTTCTGGCGAATCTTCTCGCTGCGCTGCTGACGACGCTTCCGTCACTGGCGTCGGCGGAACTGCCGCAGGTGCGCTGGCTGGTGCTCGATTTCGTTCCCTACCATGTGCTTGAAGGTCCGAACCGCGGTACCGGGCTGCGCGACCAGTACCTCGATACGTTGATCCGGCGCTTGCCCGAATTTCGCCACCAGATCGAGATCAGCGGTACGGAGCGCATGTTCGTGCTGATGAAGACCGGGCAGCCGGTGTGTACGCTTTCCATGTTGCGCGTGCCGGAACGCGAATCCTTCGCGGTGTTTTCGAACAAACCCTACTTCTGGCAACTCGCGCCGGTGCTGATTGCGCGCAAGGGCTACACGCCGCCAAGCGGCTGGCAGCGTGACAAGGACGGCGAGGTGAGCCTGAGTGGATTGCTCGAACGCGGCGGCGTAACCCTTGGAACCCTGCCGAAACGGCGATTCGGCAAGGAGCTCGACGACGTTATCGAGCGGATGCGGGCGGAGCACCCCGGCACCGTTCTCGACTTTACCGAGCATGGCCTGCTGGCTGGCCTGCTGCGACTGGTCGGGCGCGGCCGCGTCGACGTCACGCTGGGCTACGCAATCGAGGTAGAGCAGTTGCGGCGCGACCTGCCGGAACTCGGCGAGTTCGACTACTTTGGTCTGGTCGAGGCGCCTGACATGATCCCCACCTATGTTTCATGCAGTCGCAGCCCGCTCGGGCGCGACGTGATTTCAGCGGTCAATGCGCTTTCCGGTATGGACACCGCGAAACAGAAACTGCGCGATCAATACGGCGCGATGCTGCCAGAGGGCGAGCGCAAACGTTACCGCGCCCAACTGCAGAGTGCAGACAAACTTGGCGAGTAGCGTTTGCGCGTGATCCAGCAAATACGGCCACCCAGAGGTGGCCGTTTCCGGTTCTGCCGTTACTCGCCTTACCAGATGCGGATACGCTCCGCGTCGGCCTTGAACATGCCATCACCGGGCTTGGTACCGAATGCGGCATGGAAGCCGTCGTGGTTCACCGCAGCGCCATTGGCGCGGAACTTCGGTGGCGAGTGCGGATCGATCGTCAGCAACTGCAGCGAGCGTTCTTCGCGCACCTTCTCACGCCAGGCCTGCGACCAGCCGAGGAAGAAGCGCTGATCGCCGGTATAGCCGTCGATGACCGGTGCGTCCTTGCCGCCGAGCGACAGCTTGTAGGCCTTGTAGGCGATCTGCAGGCCTGACAGGTCGGCGATGTTCTCGCCCAGTGTCAGCATGCCGTTGAGCTTGTGGCCGGGAATCGGCTCGTAGGTCTCGTACTGGGCGACCAGCTTGGCGCCCAACGCCTCAAAGGCCTTGCGGTCTTCGTCGGTCCACCAGTTCTGCAGTTTGCCATCGCCATCGAACTGGCTGCCCTGATCGTCGAAACCGTGGCTGATCTCGTGCCCGATCACCGCACCGATCGCACCATAGTTGGCGGCATCATCGGCCGTCATGTCAAAGAACGGCGGCTGCAGGATCGCGGCGGGGAAGACGATCTCGTTGAGGCTCGGGTTGTAGTAGGCGTTCACTGTTTGCGGCGTCATGCCCCATTCGCCGCGATCGACCGGCTTGCCCGCCTTGGCGGCGATGCGCTGCCATTCGAACTGGCCGGAGCGTTCGCGATTGCCGAAGGCGTCGCCTTCCTTGACGGTGAGCTTGCTGTAGTCACGCCAGGTGTCGGGGTAACCGATCTTGGTCATGTACTTGGACAGCTTGTCCTTGGCTTGCAGCTTGGTTGTCGGCGACATCCACGTGAGGCCGTCGATCGACTGGCCATAGGCCTTCATCAGGTTGGCGACCAGTTCCTGCATGCGTGCCTTGTAGGCGGGCGGGAAGTGGCGCGCCACATAGACCTGGCCGACCGCTTCGCCGAGCGCGCCGTTGACCTCCGCGGTGCCCTTCTGCCAGCGCGGCTTGTCTTCCGTGGTGCCGGTCAGCGCCTTGCCATGGAAGGCGAAGTGCGCGTCGCGGAAGGACTTGGGCAGGACATCGGCGGCTTCGTCCAGCGTGCGTAGCTTCAGGTAGGGCTTGAGCTCGGCGAGCGGCGTCTCGCCAAGGATCTTGGCGATTGCGATCGTCGCGCTCGGCTGCGACACCGACAGGCGATCGATGCCGGCAAGGCTGCCTGCCCGCAGGAAGGTCGGCCAGTCCAGACCCGGCGCAGCTTTGGCCAGCTCATCCGGCGTCATCGGGTTGTAGATTTTCACCGGATTGCGGTTTTCAACCTTGTCCCAGTGTACTTCCGCGATGCGCTTCTCGAGGGCGAACACCTGCTTTGCGGTGGCTTCCGGATGCTTGTCGCCAGTGAGTCGCGCCAGGGTCGCGAGGTAGCCTTCGTATGCCGCGCGTGCCTTCGCAAAACGCTCGTCGTCCTTGAGGTAGTAGTCGCGATCCGGCATGCCGAGGCCGCCTTGCCAGGTCAGCGCGCGGTTGGTCGTCGGATCCTTGAAATCAGCCATCACCCACAGGTTGATCGGCGGGTTGGCTGCGCCCTGTACGCTGCCCATCCAGGTGGCAAGGTCTTTCGGCGACTTGATCGCGTCAATCCGCGCGAGCGCAGACTTCACCGGCTTGAGCCCAGCCTTGTCGATCGTCGCGGTGTCGATGTAGGAGCCGTAGAACGCGGAAATCTTCTGTTCGACGCTGCCTGCCTTCTGCTTCTTGGCGGCCAGTTCTTCGACGATGGCGCGCACTTCCTTGTCGGACTTGTCACGCAACTGGATGAAGGTGCCGTAGTCCGCCTTGTCGGCGGGTATTTCAGTCGTGTCGACCCAGCGACCGTTGGCGGCGCGGAAGAGGTCGTCCTGCGCGCGCGAGGCCGGGTCGAATCCGGATTTGTCGAGGCCCGCGCTCAGTGGCGCGGCTATGGCGAGTCCGGCAGCAAACAGGAGCGCAGCAAGCGGCGCGAGACGTAAGACTTTCATGCAATGTCCTTGTGGGAACCAGACGAAAAAGGGCAGCCTGTCGGCCGTCCGCAACGAGTTTGCGACTTTAGCCGAGCACTTGCTGGCCGCGGGCGGGATTCGTATCGTTTTGTAGCAAAACGGCGACGTTACGGGGCTGCGGGGGTGCAGGCATCGTCGCCCTTGTCGAAAATGATCTGCCACGCGCCAGAAGCGTCGCGCCGCCAGATCGAGGTGAAATGCGCGATGAGCTTGCCCTCGCGATCCCGCACCGGGCCGGTGCTGAGCGCGAGCGTGCCGGCGTCATTGACCTCAACCTCGCCCGGAGCCCAGGAAAACGGTGCTTGCTCGGCTGCGAAGTAGCGTTGCCAGGCTTGCGCGACGGCCACCCGGCCGCGCAGGGCTGACGTGCCGGTGAGGAAGACCGTGTCCTCGGCGAGGAAGCCGGTGAACGCGGCATGGTCCCGCTTTGCCATCGTGTGCGCGAACGCCGCTTCGGTTGCGATCACCTGCGAACGGAGCGCGTTGCGATCCAGCTGCGTCGGCGCGCTCGCACAGGCCGCCAGAATGAAACTCGCCGTGGCCAGCAGAGCAACCCGATGCGTCACGCCTGCGCCTCCACGCCATGGCTTTTGCATGGCGTGGCTCACGCTTGTGCGGCGGCGAGTTGGGCGTCCTTGGCGCGGGCGCCGACGAAGGCTGGCCGAGCGGCAACCCGTGCGATGTACGCATCGATCGCCGGCGTGTGCGCCACGAGGCCGAACCCGGTGGTCCAGCCCAGCGCGGTCCCCCACAGTACGTCCGCTGCGCTGAAGCGATCGCCCAGCAGGTAGTCGCCCTGCGCCAGTTGATCATCAATGGTCTTGATTGTGGTGGCGTAGTCGCCATAGGGCGATGTGGCCATCGGCGCCGGCTCGCGTTTCAGCGCGCGGTCCACGACCGCCGGCTCGAAACAGCTGCCGTAGAACGCAATCCACCGCAGATAGGGGCCGCGCAACGGATCCCCGATGGCGGGAGCGAGTCCGCTATCCGGAAATGCATCGGCGAGGTAAATGTAGAGCGCAACCTGTTCGGTGATCAGTGCGTCGCCGTGCCGCACTGCGGGCACCTTGCCCATCGGGTTCACCGCCAGGTACTCGGGCTTGCGTTGCTCGCCAGCCTTCAGATTGAGGACGTTCAGTTCGTAAGCGACGCCGAGTTCTTCAAGCAGGGTCAGTACGCCGGTCGATCGGGTGTGGGGGGCGTGGAAGAGCGTGACTGCGGGTGTGGTCATCTTCACTGATTCCTTGCAGGTCCGTGCAATTTGCCGTGCGCGAGACAAGCCCGCGCTCGGGACGCGATTCTTCCTGCTGCAGTCTAGATGCAACGCGCGCTGGATGCGATGCCTGCCGATGCGATCAGCACGGGAATCGGACCCTTCACCGCTGATGGTGCCAAGTGGTGCAGTGGCCCTGGAGATTGAATGCGCTGAGCACGCAAGGGCAGCAACGGCGGGTGTGCGGTGGCGTGCCCGAAGCGTCGCACAAGTTACGGCACGAGGTGCTTTGACATGCGCCGATCAGGGGTTCCCCGTGCGCAACTATTCAGCGATCGGGGCCAACGGAGAGATCGCGGTCGCGGATCCGCTTGGCGCTCGTTCCTGTCTTGGGGGCGCTCTTGAACGTGTAGTCCGCGGGAGGTTCGATCAAACGTGCGCTGCGCCGAGCGCAACACCGATGGCCGCTACACATGCAGAGCGATCAACTCCACCAGAAGCGCACGATATGGAAGAAAAGTGGCGCGGAGAACACCATGGAATCGAGGCGATCCAGCATGCCACCATGGCCTTCGATCACCACCCCCCAGTCCTTCACCCCGTGGTCGCGCTTGACGGCGCTCAGTACGAGACCACTGCAGAACCCCATCAGGGTCACCAGCAGGGCGATCAGACCTGACTGCAGTGCGGTAAACGGCGTCAGCGGATGCAGCAGCACGCCCAGCAGGCTTGCGCTCGCCACGCCGCCGACGAGGCCTTCCACGGTCTTCGATGGCGACAGCACCGGTGCTAGCTTGTGCCGGCCGAACAGCTTGCCCCAGATGTACTGGAGCACGTCGCTGCCCTGCACGACTACGATCAGGTAAGCCATCAGCAGAACGTTCCTGCCTTCGTAGCCGGGAATCTCAAGGTTCAGCAGGGCAGGTACATGCGACACCGCATACACGCAGACCATCAGGCCCCATTGCAGGCTGGCGGTGCGCGCCAGGAAGTGGTCGGCGTCCTGCGGCAGTGCGGCGAGAATCGGCAGCAGCGCAAAGGCATACACCGGGATGAAAATCGCGAACAGCCCGTACCAGTTCACCCACAGCAGACCGTACTGCAGCGGTAATACGATGAAGCACGCAGCAGCCACCGCATAGCGGTCGCTGCGCCCGCAGCGCATCACCTGCACGAACTCTCGCAAAGCCACGCAGGAGAGCGCGAGAAACAGCAGCAACACGGCTTCGCGCCCTGCAGCGAAGGCAATCACCAGCACGCCGATCATCCACCACCACGCACGCAGTCGGGCGTTCAGGTTGTCGATCACGGCGTGGGGCTGCTGCGGCGCGAAGCGCCACTTCAATGCGAAACCCAGCAGCGTTGCGATCGACAGGACTGCGGCGACGCTGCCGAACAGCGCCCAGGCGCCCTGGGGCAGATGGGTGAGGTTTGTCATCGCAGCACCACCACCCACAGCACGAACGACTGCAGAACCGCCAGCACCGCGGCTGTCGTGACCCAGCGACGCAAACCGCGAATGCGATCGGGCAACGCGCGCTCGCGTGGCGGCTTGGCGCGATCGAGCACCAGGCCAAGCCCGGCGTCGAGTTTCGTCAGCACATCGTTGGGTGCGATCGTTCCCAAATCGATTGCAAGATCCGCGAACAGCAGCCGGTCAAGCTCCAGCCGCAGCGCCACGTAAAGCGCTGCCAACGCAAGCATCAGACTGAGCGCGAGCAAGGCGGGCGGTTCGCCGTGCCCGGCCCGCGCAACGACCAGGAGACCCGCAAGCATGGTCCATGCACAAGGCCAGCGCCCACCCGCCGCCAGCCCCGCCGCCACGCTTGAAGCCCAGCGCACGTCACCGTTCATTGCAAACCCTCCGCATAGCGCCCCAGCGCAGCAACGTGCGCATCGCCGAACACGACATGGGGTCGCGCGGCACGCACACGTGCGATGGCGCTAGCAGGCGAGTGGCCCTGCGACACCAGCCAAGCCGCCACCGCCAGCGCGCTGCGCGAGAAGCCCAGCGCGCAGCACACCAGCAGACGCCCTCTTGCGCGTTCGGTCTCGATCAACCGCGCCGCGTCGGCGAGTGTCGCCACCGCCGGGGCCAGCAGATCCAGCGCAGGAAGGTGTTGCACCCGCATCGGCGGCAGTGGGTTATGCATCTCGGGGGCGAGATCGATCACGCCGCTCAGCGCAAGCGCCTCGGCATCCTTGCGGCTGGGCATGCGGCCAAGCAGTACGCCGGGTGCCACTTCCACCGCCGGCGCTAAACGATGTGTCCACGCGCGGGAGTTGAGCCAAGTCGCAATCAGATAAGGCGCGAGCAAAAGCCGCACTGGCCAGGCGTGTCGCCCATCGCCATGCTTGCCCAGCGCGCGCGGACCGAGCCAAAGGTAGGCCAGCGCGACAAGCAGCAAACTCGCCGCCGGCCACCACAGCCACAGCGCGGCGCCTCCACCGAACGCCGCGGCGCGCGCACAACTGGCGGCAGCGGCGGCATAGAGCGCGCCGAGACGCACCGCGGCACGATTGGCACGGTACGCGCCACGACGCAAGGGTGACGGCTCGTCGAATGGCAGCGCCCAGACGAGGAGGCACGCAAGCAATGCCCCGGTCGGCAGGTCGATGAAATGGTGCTGGAAGGTCGTCAGCACCGATACGCCGATCAGCGCGAACCAGATATCTAACAGTCTGCGTGGCAGACCCAGCAGATGGCGTGCATACAGCGACCAGAGCAGCACCAGCAGCGAAATGTGGAGCGATGGCGCCTGGTTGAAGGGTTTGTCGAAACTGCCCAGCGCGGTGAACATCGCGCCCCACAGCCCATCGGCTTGCGGCCGCTCGAAACCGAAGCGCAGCGGCCAGATCAGGAAACAGGCAACCGATATGCATTGCACCGCAAACAGGCGGGATACATGGGTGCGCAGCTCTGCCCGCGTGGTGCAGACAAACAGCGATGCCGCGTAGAACAGGTCGATCGACCAGTAAGGCAGAATCGTCCACGGCACGAACGGGATCGAGTGCTCCCACGCGAAGAGGATGCTGCCAACCTCGCTGCGTTCCGCTGCGATGGCGTTGGCCCAGCCGTAGCTGATGAAGAACAGCGGCCCCAGCAGCGCTAGCCAACCGGCCGCTTCGCGCCAGGGGCGCGCTTCAGGCGGCTGCTGCATGGGTTGCAGCGCGGCGGCGGGCGATTGACACCGTAAAGATTCCCCAGCGGTCGATCGACTGGGCGATCTTCTCGAAGCCCGCCTCGGCCACCAGTTGATCCAGCTCGGCCTGCGTACGCCGGCGCATGACCCAGGGCTCGCCGTCGCGGTGACTGCTGAGTGTGCGCGCAATGAGCTCCAGCTGCGGGTGCCAGGGCTGGCCGGTGTAGATCAGGTAGCCGCCGGGCGCAACGGCTGCGCCGAGCGCACCCAGCGAGCGCCGCACCGGCGTGTTGTCGGGGAACAGCTCATAGAGACCGGATACCACGGCCACGGTCGGCGCCGGGTACAGCGATGCGTAGCTGGCCGGGTCGAAGGCATCGGCCTGTTCGAAGCGGGCGATGCGACCGACGCCGCGCTCGGCGATCAGCGCTTTGCCATCGCTCAGGTTGATCGGGCTGTAGTCACGCAGGCGGATCGAGGCCGGCGCAATTGGCAGGCGCGCGATGCTGTCGAGGATGTAGCGCCCATGGCCGGCCGCCACATCGAGCAGGTGCAGCGGCTGGCCCGCTGCGTGCAGCGCGTCCGCGGCTCGCGCGATGGCCGCCTCCAGATGCAGCTTGCGCTGGCGGATACCGCGCCAGCCAATCGCGTTGAGGTAGTTGCGATCGGTCAGCCAGCCCAGCCCGAGCCAGCCGCTCGGCTTGTTGCGATAGACGTAGTCGAGTGTCGAGCCGGAATCAAAACCGGTGCGCAGCCCCAGCCGCATGCCGGTGGATAGCCGCCCGAGCGTTCGCATCGCGACGCGCATCGACGCGAAGACAGCGCCGGCGAGAAGGCCCGGCGCAGCGCACAGGCGCTGGTATTCGTCGAAGGTGTGGCCGCGCTCGTGCGCATCGCGCAGGTCCGGCACTTCCGGCACGGCTGCAAAGCGCGCCAGCACGAAGTCGCGGATCTCGGCCACGACCGGCGCGCGATCGCGCTCGCCGAGGGTGTCGTGGCGGAAACCCGGCAGCACGCGGCAAAGCTTGGTCGCACTGCCGAGTGCGTCGAAAAACGCATGCTGAGGCGCATGCCGCACAACCCAGTCGTCACCCGAAATGAACAGCTGCGTCGGTACATGGATCGCTGCCGCATCGGCCACCACACGCTCTGCGGCGTCGTAGAGCCCCTGCAGCACATTCACCGAGATCGGCCGCGTGATGAGCGGGTCGGTGTCGTAGCTCGCGGCGCGTGCTTGATCGTGCGTGAGATAGCGCGCCTTTACGTAACTCGTCACCTTGAAGTCGCCCAGGACTTTGTGCATCAAGGCAAGGCCCGGGCGCGCGAGCGGTACGTAGAGCTTCACGCTGAAGGCTGGGGAGGCCAGCACCTGCGCACGCAGCGGCGGCGCGTAGTCATGCACCCAGGTCGCCGCGATCACGGCGCCCACGCTTTGCGCCACCACCGCGGTGTCTTGCGCGGCAAAACCGTGCTGGGCATGGATGTGGCGGGAGAAGGCTTCCAGGTCGGCTACCGAATGCATGAAGCTCGGACTGAATCCGCGCTCGCCGGGGGAGCGGCCATGGCCGCGTGCATCCCACGCGAAGAAGTCGAAATCCGGCAAGTCCAGCTCATCGACCAGATGTGCCATGCGGCCGGAGTGCTCGTGGCCGCGGTGCAGCAGGATGATCGCGCCGCGTGATGTGGCGCCGCTCGCCGGCCAGTGCCGGTAGAACAGCGGCGCACCGTCATGGCTGACGAACTGCGTTTCATGGACTGTGCGTTGAGTGAGCGACATGGTCAGTTCCGGATCGGGGGAATTTCGTACAGTGCGGCGCGGATTCGGCGGGCGGTGGTGAGGAGCACGAGCAGGCAGAAGCCGGCCCAGATCGGGATCCAGGAGATGGTCGGCACCCAGCCGAGCGCCACGAGCAAGCCCAGCAGTCCGATCACGAAGGCGCGATCACTCTTGCCCAGAGGCCCGTCATAGCGTCGCGAACCACCGGCCGCGGCGGCATGAATGCCGACAAGCTCACTGATGATCGACAGGCAGATCGCGCCCCACACCAGCGTTGCACTGGTGCCGGCAAGTTTCATGAAGGGCGCCAGCAACGCCGCGTCGGACACGACATCGCCCAACTCGTTGAGGAAGCCGCCGAGCACCGAGCGCTGGCCAAATTCTCGCGCCAGCATGCCGTCGACCGCGTTGAGCGCCATCCGCAGCAGGCACCACAGCGGCAGTAGCGCAAACAGCGGTGCAATTGGTTTTAACCACAGCGTGGCCCCAAGGAGAACCGATAGCAACGCTGCAAGAATGGTGATGAAGTTGGCGGTAACGCCAACGCGGAAGAGCCGCTCGACGAGCGGGCGCAGCAAGGACTGGAACGCTGGTTTCAGCGCGTAGAGCGACATGACAACCCCGGTTGGATAGCGGGCGCAGTCTATGCCGTATGGATTGTTTCCGTGTGTGAGCAATTCACACCGAATGTTAGCGGCGGGCCCACGACGGCAAGTTCGCCAGAAAGAACGGGCGCCTCGCGGCGCCCGTTTCGCATCAATCCGGTCGGCCTGCCTTAAAGCAGCACGCGTTCGATGCCGCCCTTGTTGGCGGTGTCGACGAAACGCTCCATCCAGTCTTCACCGAGCAGGTGACGCGCCATCTCGATCACGATGTAGTCGGCATCCAGACCTTGCACATCGTCCTTGTAGCGCTGCAGGCCCTGCAGGCAGGCGGGGCAGGACGTGAGGATCTTTACCTCCCCTTCGAAGCCATCGCCGCGCAGCGCACCGGCACCCTTTTGCATTTCTTCTTCCTTGCGGAAACGCACCTGGGTCGCGATCTCTGGCCGTGCGATGGCGAAGGTGCCCGCTTCGCCGCAGCAGCGGTCGTTCTTCGCGATCTTGCTGCCGTCGGCGGTCTGCACCAGCGCGTTGACGGTCTTCACCGGGTCTTGCAGTTTCATCGGGCTGTGGCAGGGGTCGTGATACATGTAGCGCACCCCTTTCACGCCCTCGAGCTTGACGCCCTTTTCGAGCAGGAATTCGTGGATGTCGATCAAGCGGCAGCCGGGGAAGATCTTCTCGAATTCGTACATCGTGAGCTGGTCGTAGCAAGTGCCGCAGCTCACCACCACCGTCTTGATGTCGAGGTAGTTGAGCGTATTCGCCACGCGGTGGAAGAGCACCCGGTTGTCGGTGGTGATCTTGTCGGCCTTGTCGTAGTCGCCGGAGCCGCGCTGCGGGTAGCCGCAGCACAGGTAACCCGGCGGCAGCACGGTCTGCACGCCGACCTCGTAGAGCATTGCCTGCGTCGCGAGCCCGACCTGAGAGAACAGGCGTTCCGAGCCGCAGCCGGGGAAGTAGAACACCGCCTCGGAATCCGGCCGCGTTCGCTGCGGGTCGCGGATCACCGGCACGATGCTCGCGTCCTCGATGTCGAGCAGCGCGCGGGCGGTCTTGTTCGGCAGCTTGCCCGGCATCTTTTTGTTCACGAAGTGGATCACCTGCGCCCGGATGTTCGGCTTGCCAACGGTGGAGGGCGGCTGCGTGACCGATTCCCGCGTCAGCGGCCTGAGCATGTCGACGCCAAGGCGCTGCGCCTTGTAGGCCCATTCGATGCTGGTCTTGCGCAGGAACTTGATGGTCTGCGGGTTCTTCGTATTGAGGAACCACATCGCGACCTTCTTCGCCGGACTGTTGCTCTGCTTGCCCATCTTGCGCAGCAGGTTGCGCATGTTCATCGACACATCGCCGAAGTCGATGTCGACCGGGCAGGGCGTCACGCACTTGTGGCACACGGTGCAGTGGTCGGCGACGTCCTCGAACTCTTCCCAGTGGCGGATCGAAATGCCGCGACGGGTCTGTTCCTCGTAGAGGAAGGCCTCGATCAACAACGAAGTTGCGAGGATCTTGTTGCGCGGCGAGTAGAGCAGGTTGGCGCGCGGCACGTGGGTCGCGCAGACCGGCTTGCACTTGCCGCAGCGCAGGCAGTCCTTGACCGAATCGGAGATCGAGCCGATGTCGCTCTGCTGCATGATGAGCGACTCGTGGCCCATCAGGTTGAAGCTCGGCGTGTAGGCGTGCGTCAGGTCGCCGCCGGGCATCAGCTTGCCCTTGTTGAAGCGGCCTTCGGGGTCCACCTTCTGCTTGTAGGCGCGGAAGGGCGCCATCTCGGCGTCAGTGAGGAATTCGAGCTTCGTGATGCCGATGCCATGCTCGCCGGAGATCACGCCATTGAGGCTGCGTGCGAGTGCCATGATGCGGCTGACGGTGGCATTGGCCTCCTGCAGCATCTCGTAGTGATCGGAGTTCACCGGCAGGTTGGTGTGCACGTTGCCGTCGCCGGCGTGCATGTGCAGCGCCACGAACACGCGGCCGCGCAAGACCTCCTTGTGGATCGCGAGAATGCGTTCGCGCAGCGGATCGAAGACCTTGCCCTCGAAGATGTCTTCGAGCTGCGGCAGCAGTTCCGCTTTCCATGAGATACGTACCGAATAGTCCTGCACACGGTGGAACAGGCGCGGATTGGCCGCTCGGTTGCTGAGCGGGCCGGCGGTGACGCCGTAGTCCGCGAAGCGCGCCTCCGCTTCGGCGAGTGGCGTGTCGAGCTGGTCGAAGATCCACTGCCAGCGGGCACGCACCTGCGACAGCAATTCCAGCGCGTGGGCACGGCGGTCGCCGATCAGCTCCTCGGCGTCGCCGGTCGCTTCGCCGCGATGCAGCGGAAGTTCGCCGTGCAGGAATTCGCTCAGCGCATCGGCGAGCCGCAGCTTGTTGCGGATCGAGAGTTCGATGTTGAAGCGTTCGATGCCGTCGCAATAGTCGCCCATGCGATCGAGCGGAATCACGACGTCCTCGTTCACCTTGAACGCGTTGGTGTGCTTCGCGATCGCCGCGGTGCGCGAACGATCGAGCCAGAACTTCTTGCGTGTCTCGGCGGTGACTGCAATGAAGCCCTCGGCGCCGCGCGCATTGCAGATGCGCACGACCTCGGAGGTCGCCAGCATCACTGCATTCTCGTCATCGCCGACGATGTCGCCGATCAGCACCATCTTCGGGCGCCCATGGCGCTTGGCCTTGGGCGCGTAGCCGACCGCCTTCACATAGCGTTCGTCGAGGTGTTCGAGGCCTGCAAGCTGCACGCCGCCCGGCCGCTGGTCGAGGTAGTCCTTGATCTCGACGATCGCCGGCACCGCCTCGCGCACCTGGCCGTAGAACTCGAGGCACACGGTGCGGGTGTGGGCAGGCAGACGATGCAGGATCCAGCAGGCCGAGGTGATGATGCCGTCGGTGCCTTCCTTCTGCACGCCCGGCACGCCGCCGAGGAACTTGTCGGTGACGTCCTTGCCGAGTCCGACCTTGCGAAATGCGGCGCCCGGCATCTCGATGATCTCTTCGCCGAGCGGGCGCTTGCCCGATTCGTCGAACTTCTTGAGCCGGAACTGGACGGTTTCCTGATCGTGGATCTTGCCGAGGTTGTGGTTCAGGCGTTCAACGATGAGCCAGTTGCCGTCGGGCATCACCATCTTCCACCAGGCCAGGTTGTCGAGCGCGGTGCCCCACAGCACGGCCTTCTTGCCACCCGCATTCATGGCGATATTGCCGCCGATGCAGGAGGCATCGGCCGAGGTCGGGTCGCAGGCGAACACCAGGCCGACGCCTTCGGCGGCGTCCATCACCCGGCGGGTGACGACGCCCGCGCCGGTGGTGATGGTGGCGTAGGGGCGGTCGAGGCCGGGTAGCGTCTGCTGTTCGACCTTGCCCAGTTCGGTCAGCTTCTCGGTGTTGATCACCGCCGAGTAGGGCGACAGCGGCACGGCGCCGCCGGTGTAGCCGGTGCCACCCCCGCGCGGGATGATCGTCAGGCCCAGTTCGATACAGCCGCGCACCAGATGGCCAATTTCCTCTTCGGTGTCCGGGTACAGCACCACAAAGGGATATTCGACGCGCCAGTCAGTCGCGTCGGTGACGTGCGATACCCGTGCCATGCCGTCGAAGGCGATGTTGTCGCGACGTGTGTGTTTCGACAGCAGCTTTTCGGTGCGCTTGCGCAGGTCGTAGGTCGTTTCGAAATGGCGCTGGAAGGCGTCGACTGCCTTGTTGGCGGCCGTCACCAGTTGCGCCACCGTGTTGGCGCGCACCGGATCTTCCGCCTCGGCCGCAGCGCGACGCTTCTCGATTTCGTCAAGGCGGTGACGCAGCGCGCCGATCAGCGCGCCGCGCCGATCGCGGTTGTCGACGAGGTCGTCTTCCAGGTAGGGATTGCGCTGCACGACCCAGATGTCGCCCAGTACCTCGTAAAGCATCCGGGCGGAACGGCCAGTCACCCGCTCGGCGCGCAGGGATTCGAGCACCGACCACATCTCCTCGCCGAGCAGGCGGATCACGATCTCGCGATCGGAGAAGGAGGTGTAGTTGTAGGGAATCTCGCGCAGGCGGGTCGGCGCAGGGGTCTCGCGGACGAACTCGGGGGCGGCTTGCATCAGGCGGTCCTGTTTGTGTGCGGCACGGCACGCTTCTGGGGAAGCCGGCCATTTTATCCCGCCAACCCGGCCCATGCACCCGGAAATTCAAGACCTTACGCGGGGTGTGGGCAAGTTCAGGGCAACAAAATTGCCGAAGTCAGGCCTTCGACACCACACCTCGCAAGGGGTTCGGATGCTGCGTTGCAGAAAGCTTGCGCGCGCGGGCACCCCAAAATCGCTGCGGATGTGTCAGTGCGGCGACGCATCCGCGGTCCGGATGACCGGTCGATCAGATCGCATCCGCAGCCAGCGCCAGAGTCACGCGGGTCGACAGCGCGTTGAGCGCGATCAGGTGAAGCATCTGGCTGACGGTGGTGCAGCAGTCGCTCAGCACCGTCACGGCGTAGGGCTCGGCGGCCTTCGAGATCGCGGTATGGGTCACGCAGTTCTGCGTCATCATGCCGCACACCAGCAGCTCGGTTGCGCCCAGCGCGTCGAGCGTTGCCTTCAGCGTGGTGTCGTGGAAGGCATCGGCAAAGTGCTTCACCACCACTGGCGCGTCCGGGGCCGCGGCGAGAATGCGCGGATGGATCTCGACCCCCGGTGTGCCGGCGTTGAAAAAGGGCGCGATGCCGCGTGACGCGTCGGCGATGTGCTGAACATGGATCACCGGCACGCCCTTGGCACGCGCTTGCTCGATTGCGCGCTCGACGTTGGCGAGCGTTTCCTCCGGATGCCACTGCGGGAATTTGCCGTCGGGGAAGTAGTCGTTCTGCAGGTCGATGACGATCAGTGCCTTGCTCATGGATGGGCTCCTTGCGGGGAAGTGCGTATTGGTGAGGCGCATTGTTCGCCTTGCGCCGCCTGCGACGTGAGTGGCCTGAACGACAAACTCCGATAAGATCGGGCCAATCCCTTCGTCGGGCCTCCCGCCCGTGCCTACCCGGAGTGCAGCGATGGAAAAGCCGGTGGTCGCCGTGGTGGCCTTCGACCAGATCAGCCCCTTCCACCTGTCGGTTCCCTGCGTGGTGTTCGGCGACACCCACCCAGGCGTACCGCGTTTCGATCTGCAGGTCTGCGCCGCCGAAACCGGCCCGCTGCGCACCACGGCGGGCTTCCGGGTGCAGGTCGATCATGGGCTGGAGGCCCTGGCACGGGCGCAGATCGTGATCGTTCCGAGCTGGCGCGACCCGGCCGAGTGCGCGCCGCAGGCGCTGTGCGAGGCGTTGCGGGCCGCCCATGCGCACGGCGCCCAACTGGTCGGGCTGTGCCTGGGCGCCTTCGTGCTGGCCGACGCCGGTTTGCTCGATGGTCGCCGCGCGACCACCCACTGGGCGGCGGCACATGCCTTCGCGCAGCGCTACCCGAAGGTGGTGCTGGATGCCGACGTGCTCTACGTCGAGGACGGCCCCATGCTCACCTCGGCAGGCACCGCGGCGGGCATCGACTGCTGCCTGCATCTGCTGCGCCAGCGCTACGGCGGTGAAATCGCGAACCGTGTTGCGCGCCGCCTTGTAACACCGCCGCACCGCCAGGGCGGGCAGGCACAGTTCATCGAGCAACCGCTGCCGGCGCACCCGCGCGATTCGCGCCTGACCGATCTGCTCGACTGGGTCCGGGCGCATCTCGACCAGCCGCACTCGCTCGACAGCCTCGCCGCGCGCACGCTGATGAGCCGCCGCACCTTCACCCGCCATTTCCGCCAGATCACCGGTACCACGGTCGGCGACTGGCTGCTCGGTGAGCGCCTCGCGCTGAGCCAGCGCCTGCTCGAGACCACCGACCAGCCGGTCGAGCGCATCGCCGCGCTGGCTGGCTTCGGTTCAGCGGTGTCGCTGCGCCAGCACTTCGGCCGCGCCTTCGGCGTGTCGCCGAGTGCCTGGCGGCAGACTTTTCGTGGCGCGTGATCCTGCGGCCGTCAGCCGATCATCATCAGCGACGCATTTCCCCCCGCGGCCGAGGTGTTGAGGGAGACCACGCGTTCGGCGAGCAGGCGTTCGAGCGGGTAGTGGCCGCGGCCATCGCCGGTGGTGCAGCTGAGGAGCGAACCGTCCCGTTCCGCCAGCGCACGCTGGTGGTTGCGCAGCCGGTCCGCGTCGCCGACGTAGAGCACGGCGTCGACGTGGGCGGCGAGCGGTTCCGCGCGCCAGTCGATGCGTTCGGCCAGCGGTGCCGGCAGGCTCGCGAACAGCGCGCGGGCGTCGTCGCGGTCCTGGAACCGGGCGCGGTTGCCGGTTGCGAGGCAGGCTGCCAGTTGCGGCACCAGCGCGTCGGCGTCATCGGCGAGGCAGAGCACCGTGCCGCGCGGCATCAGCGCATAGAGGTTGGCTTCGCCGGTGGGGCCGGGCAAGCCCAGCACCCGACCGACTGGCGGATCGCTGGCGAGCGCACTGACGAGCGCCTGTGCCGACGAACCCTCGGCGCACCAGCGGGCAAGCAGGCTCAGGCGCTCGCGGGCTTCGGCCTGGAGCAAGGCGCCCTGTGATTCCAGCGGCGACAGCGCACCGCGCGCCTGCAGGCTGGCCTGCGTGCCGCCGGCTGCGGGTAAGGTGCGTGCGCCGCCCAGCACCAGCCGCGACAGCGCAAGCGGTCCGCCGGCCTTGGGCCCGGTGCCCGAGAGGCCCTCGCCGCCGAAGGGCTGCACGCCGACCACGGCGCCGATCACGTTGCGGTTCACATACAGGTTGCCGACCTTTGCATGCGTGGTGAGGTAGCCGATTGTCTCGTCGATGCGGGTGTGCAGGCCCATCGTCAGGCCGTAGCCGGTGGCGTGGATCTGTTCCAGCAGTGCCGGCAGATCCTCGCGGCGGTAGCGCAGCACATGCAGTACCGGGCCAAACACTTCGCGCTGCAGCGCTGCGAGGTCCGGCAGTTCGATCACCGTGGGCGGCACAAAGCTGCCGTGCGCGCAGCTGTCGGGAAGCGGCGTCTGGTGGATGCGGCAGCCGCGCGCACGCAGGCGTTCGATATGGGTGAGGATGCCGTTGCGCGCTTCGGCGTCGATCACCGGGCCAACGTCGGTGGCAAGCCGGTCCGGCGGGCCGATCACCAGTTCGGCCATCGCGCCGCGCAGCATCTCGATTACCCGGTCGGCGATCTCGTCCTGCAGGCACAGCACACGCAGCGCCGAACAGCGCTGCCCGGCCGAATCGAAGGCGGAACCGATCGCGTCATTCACCACCTGTTCGAGCAGCGCGGAGGAGTCGACCAGCATCGCGTTCTGGCCGCCTGTTTCGGCGATCAGCGGCACTGGCGAGCCGTCGGGCAGCAGGCGGCCGGCGAGCTGACGGGCGATCAGGCGCGCGACTTCGGTGGAGCCGGTGAACATCACGCCGCGCACCAGCGGGTCGGCGACCAGTGCGGCGCCAACCGTCTCACCGCGGCCGGGCAAGAGTTGCAGCGCGCCGGCCGGCACGCCGGCTTCGTGCAGCAGCCGCACCGCGGCGGCGGCGATCAGCGGCGTCTGCTCGGCCGGTTTGGCGAGCACTACGTTGCCGGCCGCGAGTGCGGCAGCGATCTGCCCGGTGAAGATCGCGAGCGGGAAGTTCCAGGGGCTGATGCAGACCACCGGGCCGAGTGGGCGGGCGCCATCGTTGGCACGCGCCAGGCCGGCGTAGTAACGCAGGAAGTCCACCGCCTCGCGCACCTCGCCGACCGCGTTCGGCAGCGATTTGCCGGCTTCGCGGATCGCCAGCCCGATCAGCGCATGGCGTTCCGCTTCGAAACGGTCGGCGGCGCGCTCCAGCACCGCGGCGCGTTCGCCGGCAGGCGTGGATTGCCACACCGGCTGCGCGTGGAAGGCGTGGCCCAGTGCGTCGGCCACATCCTGCGTGCTGGCTTCGATCACCTCGCCGACCCCATCGCGCCGATCCGCCGGATTCGTGACCGGCTGGGCGAGACCGGCACGCGGGCCGTCGGCCAGCAGCGGCACGGCGCGCCAGGTCTGCTCGCGGGTTGCCAGCAAACCGGCGGAGACCGATGCGAGCCGGTGTTCGTTGGAGAGATCGAGCCCCGCCGAATTGAGTCGCCCATCCGGGAACAAGGCGCGCGGCAGCGGGATCGCCGGATGTGGCGCGCCCACCGGCTGCAGCGCTTCGGCCTCGGCGACCGGGTCGCCGGCCAGTTCCGCGACCGGCACCTTGTCGTTACCGACCTTGTTCACGAAGGAACTGTTGGCGCCGTTCTCCAGCAGCCGGCGGACGAGGTAAGGCAGCAGCGTCTCGTGCGAGCCGACCGGCGCATACACGCGGCACGGGCGGCCGAGCTTGTCCGCGCCCACCACTTCTTCGTACAACGGTTCGCCCATGCCGTGCAGACACTGGAATTCGTACTGGCCGGCGTAGAAATTCTGCCCGGCCATCTGGTAAATCGCGGCCACGGTGTAGGCGTTGTGCGTGGCGAACTGCGGGTAGATCGCCTCGGGTGCGTCGAGCAGCTTGCGTGCGCAGCCGAGGTAGGCGACATCGGTGTGCAGCTTGCGCGTCCACACCGGGTAGCCTTCGAGGCCGTCCACCTGGGCGCGCTTGATCTCGCTGTCCCAGTAGGCGCCCTTCACCAGCCGCACCATCAGGCGCCGGCGGCTGCGGCGGGCGAGTTCGATGACGAAGTCGACCACATGCGGCGCGCGCTTCAGATAGGCCTGGATCACGAAACCGATGCCATGCCAGCCCGCCAGATCAGGCTCGAAGCACAGGCGTTCGAGCAGGTCGAGCGAGATTTCGAGCCGGTCGGCTTCCTCCGCGTCGATGTTGAGCCCGATGTCGTAGCGGCGCGCGAGCTTCGTCAGCGCGGCTAGGCGCGGATACAACTCGTCCATCACGCGGTCGCGCTGGGCGCGGCTGTAGCGCGGATGCAGCGCCGACAGCTTGACCGAGATGCCGGGCCCTTCGTAGATGCCGCGCCCGGCGGCGGCGCGACCGATGGCGTGGATCGCCTGCTCGTAGGCAGCGTAGTAGCGCTCGGCGTCGGTGGCGGTCAGCGCGGCTTCGCCGAGCATGTCGTAGGAGTAGCGGAAGCCCTTGGCCTCGTGGCTGCGCGCGTTCTCCAGCGCTTCGGCAATCGTTTCGCCGGTGACGAACTGCTCGCCCATCAGGCGCATCGCCATGTCCACGCCCTTGCGCACGACCGGCTCGCCGCTCTTGGCGATCAGCTTCGAGAGCGCGTTGTTGAGGCCCGATTCCGACTGCGTGCCGACCAGCTTGCCGGTGATGAGCAGGCCCCAGGTGGCGGCGTTCACGAACAGCGATTCGGACTGGCCGAGGTGCGCCGCCCAGTCGCCGCGGCCGACCTTGTCGCGGATCAGTGCGTCGCGGGTGGCGCGGTCGGGGATGCGTAGCAGCGCTTCGGCAAGGCACATCAGCGCCACGCCCTCCTGGCTGGAGAGCTCGAACTCGTGCAGCAGGCCCTGCACCAGGCCATTGCGGCCGCCGCCGGTGCCTTTCGCACGCAGCGCTTCGACCAGCTGCGTCGCCAGCGTGCGGGTCGCATCGGTGCGTTCGGCCGACTGGCGCGCCAGTGGCAACAGCATTGCCAGCGCTTCGGGTTCCGGCCGGCGGTAGGCGGCGGTGATGGCGGCGCGCAGTTCGCTCTGCGGTTGCACCCCAAGCGCCAGGTCGAGGAAGGGTTGCGGCCCTTCGGCCGGGGCCGGGCGCTCGTCCGCCTCGATCAGCGCACCGCTGCCGTCGTATTCCGGCGGTGTGTGGCCGTGTTCCAGCGCGTCGAGGTAATGGAAGATGGCCTGCTTGATCAGCCAGTGCGGCGTGCGCTCAAGCCCTTGTGCGGCCTGGCGGATGCGTTCGCGTGCGGCGTCGTCGAGTTTGACGCCGAGGGTGGTGGCGGACATGGTTGCACCTGTGTTCTCTGTGGGTGCAACCAGCATAGGTGGCGGCGGCGCCTACGGCTAGTCGATCAACGACAATCTTGGTCGCGTCTGCGGCGCAGATGCCGCCAGTGCAGTGGCCCGGCTGCAAAGTAAGTGGCAGAAAGCTTGGCCCGCACCGGCTAGAATCGGCCACTCCCGCCCCCCAAACCGACTGCCATGCCTCGCACGCTTTATCAGATTCTGGGCTGCCATCCGCACGCGACTGCCGACGAGCTGTGCGCTGCTTGGCAGCGGCTTTCGGTGCCGCTCGAACGCGAGGCTGCGACAAGCGGCACATCCGCCAGCCGCCTGGCCGAGATCAACGCCGCCTGGGGCGTTCTCGGCAACCCGGAAGCACGCGCCGCTTACGACGCGACCTTGCCGCCAGAAGCTTTCGATGTGCTGCCGGAGCCGGAGATGCTGCCGGAACCGGCCGGTCGGCCACTCTTCGACTGGCGCGCGGGGCGCCTGATCATCACCATCGCGGCTTTGACGCTGATCGCGTTTGGATGGTCCAGCTGCCGTGCCTGGATGTGGAACCGCAACGAAGCGGCCAGTGCCGAAGCCTGGCAAGCCGAGCTGCGCGCACGCGAAGCGGCGGCGCGCACCGAGGGGCAAACGCAGGGGGGCGATGGCGCGCCTGGCGAATCGTGGGAGGCGCGCGCGCAGCGTGACGCCGACCAGCGCGCCTTCGAGGAAGCGCGGCGGCGCTCGGACGAAAACATGGCCGATCGCGAACGCAACCGCGAAAACGAGGCCGCCGAGGCGCAGGCGGCGCGCGAGCGTGCGGAGGCCGAGCGCGAGCAAGCGCGCGAGGACGCGGCGGAGGAAGCCCAGCGACAACGGGAACGCACTGAACGCGAACGCGCCGAAGTCGAACGTCTGCAGGAAGAGAACAATCGCGTGATGCGCTTGCGCTGAGCCCCCGGAAATGACCTCAACAGTGAACGCCACAATGAAGAAGACGCTTTACGACGTGCTGGGATTGCCGCAGGACGCCGATGAAGCGGCCCTGCGCGCGGCTGGAGAACGGCTCTTGGCCGAGTTCGCACCGGAGCGGGCGACGCCGGATACCGCAGAGGACTTCGCGACGCGCCGCGTGGCTGTGAAGGAAGCGATCTACACATTGTGCGACGCCAACCGACGCGCCTCCTATGATGGCTCGCTGCGCCCCAGCATCACGCCCGACGAAGCCTTGGCGGCGTTTGCGCCTGAGGCGGGCGAGGTGTCGGGCGGATTCCGTTTCGCGCAGGTCGGCCGCCTTGCGTGGGTGTTGCTTGCGCTGATCGTGGTCCTGCCCGCCGGCTGGTGGTTCCGCCTCGGCTCAGTCGTGGGCCACCCCGAGGATGTCGCCGCACGCCAGCGGGCGGAAGTCGAGCGGATCGAGCGGGAGCAGAGCGAAGGGCCGCCGCGTTCTCCGGAAGAGGAGGCGCGCTACCAGCAGGAGCGCGAAGCGCGCGAGCAGGAGTGGCGCGCGCGCCGCGAACGTGAAGCGGCCGAGCGCGCCGAGCGCACGCGCCAGCAGGAACTCGACCGCGCGCGCAGCGAGGCGGACCGTGTGTCGAGCGATCTTGAATACAGCATGCAGCGCGCCGAGCAGGAAGAACGCGCGCGCAGCGAGCAATTGCGTCGCGAGGCCGAGCGGACCGCCGCCGAAGATCGACGCGAGCGGGCGCGGCTGGCCGAGGAGTCAAAACGCCGCCTGGAGCGCGACAAGGCATACCTCGAACGCCTGGAACGGGAGAACGCGCGGCGGATGAATCTCGAATGAGGCGGGAACCCTTTGCGCCGGGCTTTGCCTGAGCAAGACCTGATTGCTACTGGACCGCCATGCTGACGAGCGCATTTTCCCGCACCCTTCTGTTGAGTCTTGCCCTGATCCTCGCGCCCACCGCGCGTGCCGCCGAACCGCCCCCGGTGGTGAGCCAGGTCGATCTGACGCGTTACGCTGGCCTGTGGTACGAGATTGCGTCCTTCCCCAACTTCTTCCAGCGCGGTTGCGTGGCGACCACCGCCGAATACGGCCTGCGCGAGGGCGGCGTCTCGGTGAAGAACCGTTGCCGCAAGGACACCCTCGACGGCGAGTGGAAACAAAGCGAGGGGCGTGCCCGCGTCGTCGCACCGGGCAAGCTGAAGGTGTCTTTCTTCTGGCCTTTCGAGGGTGACTACTGGGTGCTCGCACTCGATCCGGACTACCGCTGGGCGCTGGTCGGCGGACCGGGCCGCGACTACCTGTGGGTGCTCTCACGCACGCCGCAGATGGCGGATGCGACCTATGCCGAGATCACCGCGCGGGCGGCGGCTCTGGGCTACGACCTGAGCCAGCTGCGCCGCACCCCGCAACCGGGCGGGCCGTCATGACCGACGTCGGCCGACTGCGCGAACGGCTGGCCGAACTGCGCGGCGAACCGCGCGCGATCGACAGCTTCCTGAGCGACTGGCGAGCCGGCGCAGCGGCGCTCTGCGCGCGTCTGCCACCGCGTTTCGCCGAGGTCTCGCAGGATCTGCTGACGCGGCTGGAATCGAGCCGTCTGTTCTCGGGTGATGCCTGCGCCTTCAGCCGCGACGATCTGCTCGATGCGTTTGCGGTGTGGCTCGACAAGGCCGAGGCGCGTCTCGACGCCGGAGGCTGAGCGGCGGGAATCGACGCGGCTGCTGCACTCGGGCATTCTTGCCGCAGTTCGGCAGTCGCGAGGTTTCCGATGGCGCAGGCAGAGGCAGCATCCGCATCCGCTCAAATGGTCCGGCATTTCCGCCATATCCTGCTGTGGCCCCTGCAACTGGAGGCTGCGCACGGCGCAGAGGTCGGCCGCAAACCCTGGCGCATGCTAGACGACCCGCGCTGGCAGCACCGCTGGCACCGCGTAGCGGATGAATTCACCGAAGACCCGCGCGACTTCCAGGAACGCCACTACAAGGAGTTCGTCTCCTTCCTGCCGTATGTGCAGCGCTTTCTGTACGGCGATCCGCGGCGTGCCGACGACCTTCCCGAAGGGCCGCTCGCCGCGGCACCGATGCGGGTGTTCCGGCGCGACGATGTGCGCGCGCTGCGGGTGACGGTGACGCAGGGCGATACACCGGTCCGACTCGATGTCGAACATGTCGACCTGTACTTCTTCCTCGATCTCGACCTGATCCTTCTGAACGTCGAGTTGCAGGCGAACGACCTGCCGCTCGATACGGTGCAGGAATTGCTGTATCGCTTCGGGCGTGCCTATCCCTCTGGCTGGGATGATGCCGGGCAGGGCTTGCATAACCTCTACCGGGCCGAATGGCTGGGCGACGACGATGCGGTACTGGCGCAGTCCGACAGCGATGACCGTGCGCGCTACCTCGCCTTCGTGTGCCAGAACCGCGCGCCGTGCGTGGGTGCGCATTGGGACTGGCTGTTGCGACCGCTGGTGTCCGATCATGTGCGCGACGAGGGCCCGCTGCGCTACCGGCAGATCGAGTACCACCGCATGCCCTTTATGGCCTTCCTCGCGCTGGAGAATCCGCGCGCGCTCACACGTGACGACTTCATCCACCTCGGTCTGATCTCGCACCTGCGACCAGGCGACCCTTTGCCGGTGCGCGATCCGTCGGTGACCGAGTTCGAGCGGCGCTACTGTGACGACCGCTACTGGAGCGGGAGCGAGGCCGGTCCGAACACCCGCTTCCTGTGCTCCGGCCAGTCGATGATCGTGGTCGGCGAAGGCAAGAGCGAGTTCTTCTGCTGCCGCGAGCGTGGGCTGCTGGCGCAGTTCCGCCACCAGTACTTCCTGCTGTTCGTGATCGCCCACTTCCACCGTGCCGCGCTGCTGGTGTTCTCGGACCGGCTGGCTGCTGCGATCAGCGGGCTCGACATCCGCAGCGTCGACTCGGTGCGCCTGTTCAAGCGGCGTATCCGCGCGATCTTCGCGCTCTTCCTGGGCTTCACGCACCGCTACTGGTTCCCGGAAATCTCCGAGCGTGGCCAGGTGCAGTCGCTGTTTCGGCGCGCCTCGACGCACCTGGGCAACGATGCGCTCTTCGCGCAGGTGAAGGAACAAGTCGCCGAGATGAGCAACTACCTCGACAGCGACAGCGCGCGGCGCCAGTCGAACACGGTGGTGCGGCTGACGGTGGTAACCATCCTCGGGCTGATCGGATCAGTCTCGACCGGATTCCTTGGCATGAACCTGATCGCAGAGGCCGAAGCGCCGCTGCTCCACCGCATCAACTACTTCGTGGTGGTGGTGCTGGCCTCGGCGCTACTGACCTTCTTCGCGATTGCGAAATCGAAACGTTTGTCCGACTTCCTCGAAGATCTGTCGGATGAGTCACTGCCGCTGAGGAAGAAGGTCGTCGCACTGTTTCGCGCGATGCGAAATCCGGCACCGCCGGAAAAAACCAGCGAACGCGGCGTGCTCAAGTGACACGGTCGTGCGGCCGATAACCCAGACATGCGGGCGCCGATGCCCGTTTCGAACCGGAATCCAGCAATGCGATCAGTCCGCCTCTCGCGCAGTGCGCTGCGCGTGAATGAGCCGCTCCCGTGGGACGTCTTCGACGCCAACGGGACGCTGCTGCTGCGCCGCGGCTTCCGGGTGCAGATGCCGGACCAGCTCGATCACTTGGTCGCGCGCGGCGCCTATGTGCAGGACTATGTTGATGCCCCGTCACCGACCGGCATCGGGCCGGCGCGGCCACAGGCTCCGCGCCCGCCGATTGCCGACCCGGTGGGTGGCTGGCAGCGCACCGAGAGCCGGCTCGCCAACTTGCTGCATGCCTTCGAGCGTACGCCGGATGTCGCCGAACGGCTGACCGACCTTGCGCCTATGGTCACCCAGCTTTGCGACCGGGATCCGGATCTTGCCTTGTTCCAGATGATCCGCTGGCGGGGCACCAATTACGGTGTGGCGCACGCGATTCACGCCGCCACCGTCTGCGAACTGATCACCCGCCGGCTCGGCTGGCCGGCCAGCCAACGCATGACGCTGCTGCGTGCCGCGCTGAGCATGAACGTCGGCATGCGCCAGCTGCAAAGCAGCCTGGTGTCGCAGACTGCGCCGCTCAGCGATCCTCAGCGCGAGCTGATCAGCCAGCACCCGGTGCGTGGCCTGCACATGCTCGAACGCGTTGGCGTGGACGACGATGACTGGTTGCGGGCGGTCGCACTGCACCACGAAAGCCCGGACCGCATGCCGGTACGCGTGCGCCACGGGTCGGCGGCGCAGCTGGCCGAAGTAATCCGGCTCGCCGACATCTTCGGCGCCAAGGTCAGCCCGCGCGCGAGTCGCCCGGCCCTGTCGCCGGATCAGGCCCTGCGCGAGACCTTCATGAGCCACGGGGGTACCGACAATCCGCTGGTCGCGGCGCTGGTGCGGGAAATGGGCATCTATCCGCCCGGCACCGGCGTGCGGCTGGCGAGCGGCGAACTGGGGCTGGTGATCCGACGCGGCGAGCGCGCGAACCAGCCTGTCGTGTATGCGGTGATCAACCGCAACGGGCAGTTCTACATGGAGCCGGTCGTGCGAGACACGGCGCGGGCCCAGTTTGCCGTCACCGGCACTGTGCCTGCGGAGCGCTTCAGCCAGCTGATGCTCGATCCGGCGCGGGTATTCGGCTACGAACCGCGTCGCCGCAGCCGACCCTTCGATACGCTCGAATTCGAATTCTGAATTGCCGCGTGCGGTTAGCCGGCGTGATAGAGCACGGCGAAGAAGTGGCAGGCCGTTCCGGCGATCACGAACAAGTGCCAGACGAAGTGCCCGAAGCGGAGCCGTGCGTCCAGCGCGTAGAACACCACGCCGCCGCTGTAAGCGAGCCCGCCGGCGAGCAGTAGCAACAGACCGGACGTCGCCATCCGCGTCACCATCGGTACCGTTGCCGCGACGATCAGCCAGCCCATCGCCAGATAGAGTCCGTTCGATACCCACGGATTCGAGAGCCGCTCGAACTGCATCAGCAGCAAGCCGAGTCCGGCAATGCCCCAGACCAGACCAAACAGCGTCCAGCCCAGCGTACCGCTCAGCACCCCGAGGGTGAAGGGGGTGTAGGTGCCGGCGATCAGCAGGAAGATTGCTGCGTGGTCGAGCTTGCGGAACACCTGCTTCACTTGGCCTTGCGGCATCAAGTGGTAAAGCGAAGAGTTCAGGTACATCAGCACCATGCTGATCGCGAATACGACGGCCCCGACGACATTGGCGCTGGTGCCGGTGCGTAGCGTGCTGACAATCAGGATCGGCGCCGCAACCAATGCGGCAAGCAGGCCGAGGCCATGGCTGATCGAGTTTGCCAACTCCTCGGCGTGCGTCTGGAGGCGTTTTTTGACTTTCATTGGGGCGAGTCCTGCTGGCCGGAATCCTAGTCGGCAGCATCGCTCTCACTGCGCCAACGCACCTTGAGCAGGGTCATTTGCGGCAACGCTACCCGCGCTTGATCGGTGCCCAATCGCTCGAGATATTGCGGCGGCGCACCATTTGCGAGCGACGGAGATCACCTTGCCGGTGGAGGATGCGCCCGTTCGCATCACTTGTCGTAACGCTGACGAGGCAAGGCGGCATGCTGCGAGAGAGCAGGTTGCCACGTTGAGTTTTTGTGCGATGCGGCAAATTGGCATGCGATATGCGTGGGGTGGGTACCCCCAATGCCGAGGAGTGCAGCCATGAAACCGATGCCTTCCGTCCTGTTTGCTGCCGTGCTGCTTATGGCACCCCTTACCACCCACGCCGCGGACTCGGACCGTCTCGCGATCGCTTTCGCAGGCGATACGTTTGGTGCTCCGGCCCGACTGGATGCGATGTCCTGGTCCGCGACGTCTGATGCCGGTGACACCGACGCCGTACCCCGTGGCATGGCGCCGGCCGGGTTGCCGATGGGATCGGAGCGTGCCGGTGGCGGCGCAGTCTCGGCGTCCCGCGACGTCCCGCCTGAGTCGCAAACGCGGCCCACCTGGCTCCTGCTCGCCGGCCTTGGTGTGGTGATCGTCTTGAGTCGTCGTTGCTCGCGATAGCTCTGCGCGCGGATCGGCGTGCTGCGGCGTGCAACGATCATCGCCGCCCGGGTTTCAGCCCGAAGACACGCCCAGGTCGCGCGAACGCGGATGCGCCGTCCAAAGACGCCAAAGGGAGAGGGAAAGTACTAACGAGGTGGAGCGGGCGATGGGAATCGAACCCACGGCTCTAGCTTGGGAAGCTAGGGTATTACCATTATACGACGCCCGCTCGGGCGGCCTCCGGCTGACCAGCCGGAAGGAACAACGGCCCGGATTGTACCGGGCCGTCGGGTGATCAGGCAAACGACGCAGGGTCAGAACGCGTAGCGCAGGCCAGCGCTGAGGGTGTAGTCGGAGATGTCCTTGCGGCCGAAATTGCCGTCGAACTCGACCCAGGCGCCGAGTGCCGGATTGAGGAGGAAGCGGCTACCCAGTTGCACGCTTGCGGCGGTCTGGTCGATCTTGGCTGCCGGCAAGGCATAGCTGCCGGTGTAGACCGACGGCAGGCCGACCTGGATGTCGCGATCACTGCTGTCGATGAAGTCGTGCTCGACGCCGAGCCGGCCGTAGGGGATGAAGCCGCCCGCATCGTAGGTCATCTGGTAGGCGAGGTGGCCGAGCACCGATTGGCGTACCTGCGAACCGAAGCTCAGCGCGGTCGAGGCACCGTTTGCGTTCGATTCGTTGAATGCGCGCACCTGCACCCGCTGTGCGGTCAAGCCCGCGACCGGACCATGCGTCAGCTTGCCCGACTGCAGTTGGTAGAAGGCCTGCATGCCCGCCGAAATGTTCGAACCCTCGGTTTCGCCATCGACAGTGCGGGTGACCGGGCCGAGTTTGACGTCGCGCGACGTGTTGTACCCGATGTAGCCAACCGTACCGGCAAAGGACAAGCCGAGCTGACCCAGGATCACGCCGCCGTAGAAGCTCGCGGAGACTTCGTTCTGGGTGTAGGAGCCGCCGTTCTGCGCGAAGTCCGGCTTGTAGGTATTGAAGTTGAAGGCGACGCCCATGCCGCCCAGACGCGTGCGGGTGTCGTAACCGGCCGTGAACCCGTAGGGCAGGCCATCGGCACCGCCCAGGGCCTGGTCGTCACCGTATTTGACCTGGCCGCCAGTCAGCGTCGCCCAGACGCGGCTGGGCCGGGTCGGCGATTCCATGCCCTGATCCAGCAGGAGGTTGGTCAGGGTGCTGCGGGTGCGCACCGGCGTTTCTGCCAGCATGCCGATTTGTTGCGGCGCCATCAGCATGGAGTAGGCGTAGTCGGCCAGGATGACGTGCGCGGCGGTGGTCGGATGCACGTCGTCGGCGAACGCGTAAGTCTTGTCGGCGTTTGGCGTGACGTAGTTGGCCGGGAAGCAGCTACTGGAACTCACTGCGCCGCAAGCGCGGTCGGTCGTATTGGTCAAGCCGAAGCTTGCGCCATGAGCACGGACCTCGCGCAGAAGGTTGAAGGTGTCCAGCGGAATGACATTCAGCCCCGCGGCAGCGATCCGACCGAACAGGACCTTGTTGTAGTTGTCCGAAAGCGAGGTCAGCAACGCAGCATTGGTTGGACCAACCGATGCACCAAGCGGCGTTGCCCCAATATCCGGCAGGTTCGGAACCAGAACATACTTCGCGCCGGCATTCAGCAATTTCTTGATCATTGCCGTTTGCTCGGTCGTGGTGCTCAGTACGTAGTTGGTAATGGAATTGGCGTCTGTGCCGAAGGTGGTCACAGCGTAGAAGATATCGTTGTTGCCGCCCCATACTGTGTACAGGGTGCGGCTGTCCGCCTTGCCACCATGATCGCCGAGGTAACGATCCAGCTGCTGCACCATCGACTCTTGGCCGGCGGGCGTGGTGACGCGCGCGCCGCCCTGCGCGTAGTCGGTTCCGGTCGTGCCCGGCTTGGCGGTCACCGCCGATGTGCCGAGCTGCCCCGCGAGGTTCTCAGCCCAGACATTGCCCGGATTGGTCGTCCACTTGGATCCGAAAAACCCCGAGTCGGTGAGGCTGTCGCCAAAGAAAACGGTTGCGTTGAAATCGGACGCGGCGGCCGGGAACGACAAAAGCGCTGCAACGGCGAGTCCGAGCGGACGGCGGATGAACATCAGTGTCTCCTCAAGTGCAAATCTTATTGTTTGACGGCCGGCGTATACGCGACCGTATGGGTGGGGGCACTTTGCATCAATCGGCGCGGGGCGGCAAGCCAAAAGCTGTAACGTGCGCGTGCTAGAATCCGCGCCTCTGTCGCGGAAATGCCATGATCGAGATCGTCCTCAACGGCGCCCCGCAAACCCTGCCCGCCGAAACCACCGTCGCCCAGTTGCTCGAACGCCTCGGCTATGCCGGAAAGCGTCTCGCGGTCGAACGCAACGGCGAAATCGTTCCCAAAGGTCGCCATGCCGATGCCCGGCTCACTCAGGGCGACCGCATTGAAATCGTCGTCGCCGTCGGCGGCGGCTGAGGCCAGAGTCCGTAACCATGACTGATTCGCTGATCATTGCTGGTACCGAGTATTCGTCCCGATTGCTGGTGGGCACCGGCAAGTACAAGGATTTCGCGCAGACCCGCGAGGCCATCGTCGCCTCGGGCGCGCAGATCGTGACCGTGGCGATTCGCCGCACCAACATCGGCCAGGATCCGAACGCGCCCAGTCTGCTCGACGCGCTGCCGCCGTCCGAATTCACCTACCTGCCCAATACCGCCGGCTGCTACAGCGCGGACGACGCGGTACGCACGCTGCGGTTGGCGCGCGAACTGCTCGACGGGCACGACCTCGTCAAGCTCGAGGTGCTGGGTGATCCGCACACGCTGTTCCCGAACATGCCGGAGACCTTGAAGGCCGCCGAGACCTTGGTGAAGGATGGATTCAAGGTGATGGTGTACTGCTCCGACGACCCGATCCAGGCAAAGATGCTCGAAGACATCGGTTGCGTGGCGGTGATGCCGCTCGCCTCGCTGATCGGCTCGGGCATGGGCATCCTGAATCCGTGGAACCTCAAGTTGATCATCGAACAGGCCAAGGTGCCGGTGATCGTCGACGCTGGTGTCGGCACCGCGTCGGATGCTGCGATCGCGATGGAGCTGGGTTGCGACGGGGTGCTGATGAACACCGCGATCGCGCTCGCTCAGGATCCGGTGCTGATGGCGGGGGCGATGAAGAAGGCGGTGGAGGCCGGCCGCGAGGCCTACCGCGCCGGCCGCATGCCGAAGAAGTTCTACTCGGCCAGCCCGAGTTCGCCCACCAGTGGCCTGATCGGCAGCTGAGCGCCGCGCGCCCGGCGCCGCAGGCCACAGTGGCCACGCAAGAGAAGCAATACTGATTCCGCGCCGATCCGCGACACCCGCGGTCGCGCTTTGTGGATGGTCTGCATGAGCGACACCCCTGAAACCCGCAAGCACCTCTCGGTCGATGATCCGAAGACGCGCCCCATACGCAGCTACGTCGTGCGCCAGGGGCGCATGTCGCCGGCGCAGGAGCGTTTCATTGCTGAAGGCATGCCGCGCTGGGGCATCGACTACCGCCGGGGTGCGCTCGACTATGACACCGCCTTCGGGCGCAGTGCGCCGACCATTCTTGAAATCGGTTTCGGCATGGGTGACACCACGGCGACCATTGCGCAGGCGCGGCCGGGCGACAACTTCCTCGGCATCGAAGTGCACGGCCCTGGCGTCGGCAATCTTTGCAAGCTGATCGAAGAGCGCGGCATCACCAACATCCGCGTGATGCAGCACGACGCGTTCGAAGTGGTGCGCGACATGATCGGCGAGAACTCGCTTGCCGGCGTGCATGTGTATTTTCCCGACCCCTGGCACAAGGCACGCCACAACAAACGCCGCCTGATCCAGGAACCGTTCGTGCAACAGCTCGCGCAACGCCTTACTCCGGGCGGCTACATCCATTGCGCGACCGATTGGGAAGACTACGCGGTGCAGATGCTCGAAGTGCTTTCTGGCGAGCCCCTGCTGGAAAACTCCGCGGACGGCTATGCGCCTAAACCGGACTATCGTCCGCTGACCAAATTTGAAAACCGTGGTCTCAAGCTCGGCCACGGGGTGTGGGATCTGGTCTTCCGGCGCAAGGCGTGACGATGGCCACATCGCCGTCATCCAAGCCGACCGCGTCGCCGCTCGACGAAACGCTGATCGACGAAATCCTCGCCCTCGACCTGCTCACGCTGAAAGCGCACACCGAGCAGGCCGGCGACCGCATCGACGCGGCGCCGCACCGGGCGCGCCTGTGCGAGATCCTGCCGGTGTCACGCCTTTCACCGGTGCGTCGCGATGGCAGGCTGGTAGCCTACGGCATGGTGACGCAACATGCGTACGCGACCTGGATCGTCACCGCATTCAACATTCATCCCGCGCATCGCACCGCCGGCGTGATGCGTCAGATGCTCGCCGGCATGGCGGCGCTGATCGAGAGCCTCGGGCTCGACGAGATCTGCAGCCACGTTTACAAGGCCAACGCGGCATCGGTGCGATTCCATACCGCGCTCGGATTCGCAATCAATCGCGAGAATGACAAGGCCTACGAGTTCGTGGCGCCGGTCGGCTATCTGCTGGGCGGCGCGCGTGCCGACCGCTTACTGCGGCGCGCTGTCGCAATCTGATCGAAGGGCTCGATGATGATTCCGCGGCGAAGCTACGGCAGTACCGGCATCGAAGTTTCCGCGCTCGGTCTGGGCGCCGGGCAGATCGGCGACGCCCGCCTTGCCGAAGCCGACGTCGCGCGACTGCTGGAAAGCGCCGTCGATGCGGGAATCACACTGATCGACACCGCGCGCGGTTACGGCCTGTCCGAAGAACGCATTGGCCGTCATCTTGCGCATCGGCGCAGCGACATCGTGCTGTCGACCAAGCTCGGCTATGGCATCGAAGGGTTTGCGGACTGGACCGGCCCCTGCGTCAGCGCCGGGGTCGAGGCGGCCCTGCAGCGCATGCGCACCGACCGCATCGACATCGTTCACCTTCATTCCTGTCCCGCCGAAGTGCTTGCGCGGGGCGAAGTAATCGCCGCGCTCGAAAAGGCGAAACGGGAAGGCAAGCTGCGTGCGATCGCCTATTCCGGCGAGAACGAAGACCTCGATTTCGCGATCGACTGCGGTCGTTTCGATGGTTTCATGGCCTCGCTGAACCTCTGCGACCAGCGCGTCATCGACCACGCCCTGCCGAGAATGAAAGGCAAGGGTTTCATCGCCAAGCGCCCTGCCGCGAACCACCCCTGGCGTTTCGCCACACAACCGGTCGGCGACTACTGCGAAGAGTACTGGCTGCGTTGGCGCGCGATGGGGGCGAGCAATTTCGGGCGCCCGTGGGGCGAACTCGCGCTACGTTTCGTCGCCTCGATTCCGGGTGTCAGCAGCGCGATCGTCGGCACCGCGAATCCGCTCAATCTGGCGCAGAACATTGCCTGGTTCTCCGCTGGGCAACTGCCGGACTACTTCGTCGGCAGTCTTCGTGCAGCCTTTAAGCAGCACGACAGCGCTTGGCGCGGGCAGCTCTGAGCCTGCCCACGGCGCGGCGGTTCACACTGTCTTCAGGGTGCCTGCCGCTTCGATGTCTTTCAGATGCCGGGTGCCCGCAAGCCGGTCGAGGGCGGCCAGCGGCAACTGCACGAACAGGTCGATGCGGTGATGCAGCTCCATGAACAGGTGGTTGAAACCGTGAGCGATTGCGGCCGGGCTACCGTCGCCGACTTCCGGATGCGGTACGTCCCATAGGGCGATCGCCGGATGCCCCGGCCATTCCGGCACCAGCTCATCGGGGGGGCGGTCGCACCGTAAGAGCACGATGAATCGATGCTCGGAAGCGGACATGGCGCATCCATTCTTGATGTCTGGAAGCTCTCCGAAGTTCATGTCAGCGGCTCGCGGCGCCAATACTTGAGGCGGCTACGCACATCGCGGACACACCTGGAAACATACGCCACCGGCAGGGGAACACATCGGCGCGCGGCCTCTGCTTCAATGCAAGTGTGGGCTCCGGTGTGGCACCGGGCCCGATCTGAAAGACGGAGAAAATCATGAAGACCTTCAAATCGAGATCCCTGGCGTGGCTTGCGACCGGCGCGCTGACCGTGGCCGCAGCTGCACCGCTGGCTGCCGCGGCGCGCGGCGACTGCCCGACGGGCGGAGCGGGGCCGATGCACGGCGACCCGGCGCACATGGAGCAGATGGCAGGCAGGCGTTTCGACGCGCTGCACGACGCGCTCAAGCTCAGCGCTGCGCAGGAGCCGGCATGGAAGGCGTTCCGCGACGGCATCACCAACGACATGGCACAGATGGCCAAGAGTCGCCCTGACCCTGCCGCCTTGCGCGACAAGCCGGCGCCGGAACGCATGGCGGCGATGCTTGAGCACGCCAAGCTGCATCAGGCTCAGATGGAAAAGCATCTGGCGGCGCTGACGAAGTTCTACGACCAGCTCACACCCGAGCAGAAGAAGACCTTTGACGCGCAACACATGATGGGCCCGCGTTGGGGCGATGGCCGGCATGGTCCGCGCGGCGGCGGCCCCGGCCCGGCGCCGAAAGACGGTCAGTTGTGAGTTCAGGTTGCGGTTCGGCGTGAGGGCAGACCGCAAGAAAGCAACCGGCCGGGCTTACCCCGGCCGGTTTGCTGTTGACTGACGATCAGGCAGTGAGCGTCGGGTAGTCGGTGTAGCCCTTCTCGGCGCCGCCATAGAAGGTCGACGCGTCCGGCGCGTTCACTTCGGCGCCGCGGGCAAAGCGTGCCGGCAGGTCCGGGTTGGCAATGAAGGGGCGGCCGAAGGCCACCGCGTCGCCGGTGCCGCTGGCGATCAGCGCTTCCGCCTTGTCCTTCGTGTAGCCGCCGGCAAACACCAGCACGCCGTGATAGCGCTGCCGGAGGCCGGCGCGGAAGGCATCCGTCAGTTGGGGGCCGCCGGCCCAGTCGGGCTCGGCCACGTGCACATAGGCCAGCTTGCGGGCGTCGAACTGGGTCACGAGGTGGAAGGCCATGGCTTCGGCCTCGGTGTCGCTGATGTCGTTGAAGGTGCCGAATGGCGAAATCCGGATGCCGGTGCGCTCTGCGCCGATCTCGGCGACGACGGCATCCACCACTTCCAGCGTCAGGCGCGCGCGGTTCTCGACGCTGCCGCCGTAGGCATCGGTGCGCTGGTTCGGGCCGGTGCTCTGGAACTGATCGAGCAGATAACCGTTGGCCGCATGGATCTCGACCAGATCGAAACCGGTATCGATCGCGCGCCGGGCGGCAGCGCGATAGGCTGCGACGATGCCCGGAAGCTCTTCGACTTCGAGCGCGCGCGGCAGATCGGTCTGCACCATGCCCATGCTCCCGTCCGGGTGCACCACGAAGGTTTGCGCATTGGCCTGGATCGCCGAGGGCGCGACAGGCTGCTTGAGACCCGGCTGCACATGGCGGTGCGAGATGCGGCCGACATGCCACAGTTGCAGGGCGATATGGCCGCCGGCCGCGTGTACCGCGTCGGTGACCAGCTTCCAGCCGGCCTGTTGTTCGTCGCTGTGGATGCCTGGCGTCCACGCATAGCCCTGACCTTCGGGCATCACTTGCGTGGCCTCGGTGACGATCAGGCCGGCGGAGGCGCGCTGGGCGTAGTAAGTGGCGTTCAGCGCGGTCGGCACATTGCCGGGCTGTGAGGCGCGCTGACGCGTCAGCGGCGCCATGAAGACGCGGTTCGGCAGCGTGAGGCTGCCCAGTTTCAGTGGGGAAAGCAGCTTGTCGGCAGACATGTCGGAACTCCAGATGTGATCGAAAAACACCGGTAATTAGACCGGTCGGCTAGTGTGTGAGAAAAAAGGAAGGTGTTCGGGCACAGGGTGCGGTCAGAGGGCGTCCGCGCCGAGCAGATGCAAGGTGTGGTGCCACGCAGCTTCGAAGGGCTGCGCACTGTGCTGCGCCTTGGCCAGCACGCTGGCGCCGATCCATAGCGCGTAGAGCGTGACCGCGAGCGAGGCGGGCTCCAGCCCGCCCGGCAGTGAGCCATCGAGCCTTGCGCTCTCGAGCGCAGCCGCAATGCGGGCGGTGATGCGTTGGGTGCCGGTTTCCAGTGCGCGGCGCATCGGCTCGGACAGATCCGCCACCTCGGCGGCGAGTTTCACCGCCAGGCACTGTTGCGCGCAGGCGCCGCCATCGCGATGGCGATCCATCCATTCGGCAAAGTAGCCCAGCACCCGTGCGCGGCCGGTGCCGTTCGTGGCACCGAACTGCTGATCGAGTTGCTCGAGGTAATTGGCGAAATAGCGTTCAAGTAGCGCCACGCCGAAGGCTTCCTTCGACGGGAACCAGTGATAGAACGAGCCCTTTGGCACGCCGGCGGCCGCCAGGATCGGGCCGAGCCCGACCGCGGAGAAGCCCTTGCCCAGGATCAGGCCTTCTGCGGTGTCAAGAATATGCGCGCGTGTGTCGGTCGGTCGGTCCATGGCCGTATCGTACTAGACCGGTCGTCTAGTACGCAAGTGTCGCGATCTGATGGCTGTGCGCTCAGGCGGGCGTTGCGCGAACCGACTTGAAGCGCGCGAGGGTCGCGGCGCGCGCTGCGGCATGGTCCACGATGGGGGGCGGATAGTCGGTGCCGATCCGGCAGCCGCAGGCCGCCTGCTCCATCGGGCTCATCAGCCAGGGCGCGTGGATGTGGCGATCCGGCACGGCGGCGAGTTCGGGCAAGTAGCGCCGGATGAAGCGCCCGCCCGGGTCGAACTTTTCCGACTGGGTGACCGGGTTGAAGATGCGGAACCAGGGCTGGGCATCGCAGCCGGTCGATGCCGCCCATTGCCAGCCACCGTTGTTGGCGGCGAGGTCATAGTCAAGCAGCTGCGCGGCGAAATAGCGCTCGCCGCGCAGCCAGTGGATGCCGAGGTCCTTGGTCAGGAAGCTCGCGACAACCATGCGCAGGCGGTTGTGCATCCAGCCAGTCTGGTTGATCTGGCGCATCGCTGCGTCCACCAGCGGATAGCCGGTGCGTGCCTCGCACCATGCGGCAAAGTGTGCATCGGCCTCCGCACCTTCTTCCCAGCGCAGCGCGTCGAACTCCGGCTTGAAACTGCGCGAAACGACGTCCGGCCGGTGCCACAGTATCTGCTGGTAGAACTCGCGCCAGATCAGCTCGTTGAGCCAGGTGTCAGCCCCCTCGCTGGTCTGCATCAGCGCGAATCGGGCGAGCTCGCGCACGCTGATCGTGCCGAAGCGCAGATGCGCCGACAGGTAAGAGACACCCTTGAGCGCGGGGAAATCGCGGGTGCGCTGGTAGTCGGCGATGCGTTGCTTGAAGTCCTGCCACAGCGTGCGGGCGCCGGACATGCCGCATGGCATGCGCAGCGCGGTCAGATTGGTCGCTTCAAAGCCGAGTTCGCCCAGCGAGGGCAGGCGCTCTTCGCTGGTGGGCACCGCCAGGTGCGACCGATACGCTTCGAGCGGGTAGGCATCTACGTGGGCCGCGGTCAGCGCCTTGCGCCAGGCATTGCGGTAGGGCGTGAACACCGCGAACGGTTTGCCGCTGCCGGTCAGGATTTCCGCCTTCTCGAAGACGACCTGGTCCTTGAAGGTATGCAGTGCGATGCCGGCGGCGCCGAGTGCCCCACGCACGGCATCGTCGCGGGCCAGCGCGTCGGGTTCATAGTCATGGTTGGCGTACACCGCGCTGACGCCCAGCTCCACCGCGAGACGCGGAATCGCATCGCGCGCGCTGGCATGGCGCACGATCAGGCTGCCGCCCTGTGCACGCAGGGCCGCGTCGAGCTCGACGACGCCGGCATGGATGAACTCGACGCGGCGGTCGCGCCGCGCAGGCAGCGCATCGAGGATGTCGCGATCGAACACGAAGGCGCAATACACGCGCGGATGCGATGCGAGGGCGTGGTAAAGCGCGGCGTGATCATGGTCGCGCAGATCGCGACGGAACCAGACGAGGGCGGCGGACATCGGCGTCGGCAAAGGAAGGATGTCAGACAGACCGCATCAGCGCCGTGGAGTTCAGCCAGAGGCATGGAAGCCAACTACTTTTCGTCTGCGCTGTCCTGGTATTCGAGATCGAATTCCCGCTGGTCAAGTGGCGTGCCGTCTGCGGCGCGCAGTTCGATGCGATAGTGGCCGGCCGGGGGTGCCCACAGGATCTGCGACCCTTCGCCGAGCAACTCGCCCTCTGCCCACCAGTGGCCGACGCCTGCGGGATCGCGGGCCTCCAGCGTGAGGGCCTCGCCCGCTCGCAGGGTGATGCGCGTGACCCCGGATGCCGGCTGAAGAATGACGTGCGCAGGCGCGTAGGCATTGGCTGGCGGCGCGGACAAACCGACTTCCGTGCCGCGCAGGAACCACTCACGGCGGGCGGGTTCGACGGGCGGTTCGAAGGCCACCACACCCTGGACGAGGCCGGACGGTGTGCGCGGCGCGCGCGAGGCCGGCAAACCGATGCGCTTCACGATCTCGCGCAAGGCGCGCGCTGCGAGCCGGGCGGGGCTCTCCGCGCCGCTGCCTTCACCGCTGACCAGCACCGCCACTGCGACGCGCTCACCGGCTGAATACGCGATGCAGCGCTCTCCGCTCACATCGCTCATCCACCAGAGCGCCTGCCATCCGGCGTCCGGCAGCATCAACTCGGCCGCCTGGCCGCGTTGGGTCGGGTCGGCAAGCGTGTCTGCGACGATGAAACTCACGTCACTGCGCCAGATCCGCCGGGGCGCGACCACCGGGCCGTCGCTCAGCCAGCGGGCGGCCTGCCAGGTGCCGCCAGAGCTGAGCGGGCGCAGCGCCTGCGCCACTTGCAGCAGGTTCGCTTCGGGCGGCGCCGTACTGTCGCGCGGCATTTCGACGCCCACCTGTCGCAGGCGCTCGATCGGCAATTCGGCGAGCGTGAGCAATGCCGCCAGGGTGCCGGGGTCCGGCTGCTGCAGCGTTGTGCGCAAGCTCTTCCAGGGCGCATCGCCCACCGGCGCGGTGGCGAACAGGCTTGCCGCCGTGGCGCTGCGGCGCTCGATGGCGTTCGCTGCGGCAAAGGGCAGCCACAGGGCTGGCAGCTGGCTGCGTACGTTCGTCACGGCGTCGGCGGTGTTCGCGTCGATGCCGCCGACCCAGGCGCGTACGCTCGCGTCGCCCTGGTCGAGCACGATCACCGCAGCGTTGCTGACATGTCTCGCCGCTGCCTGCACCGCCTCGCGCAGGCCCGTGGTCGCGGCTTGCTGCATCGCGCTGTCGAGTGTCGAGGTCACATGCGCGCCGCCCGCATGCAGCACGCGCTGCGCCAGATGCGGGGCGAGCGTGTAGCGCGGGCGGTTACGTGGCGCATCGAGCCGGCTGGAGAGCGCGGTGACGCGCGGGCACAGGTTGCCGACGCCCATCTTCCGCGCACGCGCGCAGGCACGCTTGGCGACACGCTCGGCGCGACCGTTGGGGCTCGGTAGCAAGGCGGTGATCAGCAGGGCCTCGGGTCGGTCGAGTGCCGAGGGTGGCTTGCCGAACATCACCGCGCTGGCGGCGTGCACCCCCTGCAAGTCGCCGCGGAACGGCGCCAGATTGAGGTAGGCCTCGAGTATTTGCGCCTTGGTCCAGCGCTGTTCGAGTTCCTGCGCGGCCAGCCCCTGATCCCACTTCTGCGCATAAGTGCGGCGTCCGCCGGGCACGTTTGGCAGCGCGATCGCGGGGTCGAGCAGGCCCGCCAGCTGCATCGTCAGCGTCGAACCGCCACGCTTGTTGTCGTGCAGCAGGTTGTGCCACAGCGAGCCGATGAAGGCGCGCCAGTCCACGCCTTCGTGTTCGTAGAAGCGGTGGTCTTCAGCCGCGATCAGCGCTTCGCGCAGGGATGGGGAGAACTGCGCCAGCGGCACCCATTCGAAACGGCGCACCTTGGGGTCGAAACGCAGATCGGCGAGCGGCTCGCCATTGCGGTCGAGCAACACCGCATCGGAAGGCCGGTACGCGGCCCGGACCTGTTCAAAGGTTGGCAATTCGGCCCGTGCGGTGGCGCTGCAAAGCAGCAGCGCGAGCAAGCCCAAGCGCACCCACACGGCTAACACGCTAGGCAAGGCCCTTGGCCACGGCCTCGACGCGCGCCTCCCGCACACGACGCGGGATCTCGTTCTTCTCGGCACACTGGCGCGCGATCGCGCCGGCGTCGACGGCGCGGGCCCGCGACAATCCGGCCTGGATGCGATCGAGCGCAACGCCGGGTACCAGGTGGGCTGCGCAGGCGAGCAGGTCGGCGAAGCGATGTGGGCGGCGCCATGCGTCGCAGCGATCAAACAGCGCAATCAGCGTGGCGGCGTCGAGCGACGCGGTCTTCTCGAAAACCTGCTGTTCGCCCCACAGCAGCTCGGCCAGCTCGCGGCATTCGGTCGGCACCCGCAGGTCGATGCACAGCGCTTCGAGCGAGGCGACGCTGTCGAGCGCTGCGGCGAGCAAGGCAAAGCGCCCGGTGAGGCCCAGCTCGCCAGCCGTGTCGAGCCGGCGCGCGATCAGGCCGCCATGTTGCGCCCAGGTCTGAGCAAGGGCCGGTGCGATACGCGTCATGGCGCCGCACCCGGCGAGCACATCAAGCATGCGCGAGGGTTTTGCGGCGAGCAGGCCGCGCGCGATTTCTTGCCATACGCGCTCGGCGACCAGGTGGTCGACCTCGCCGCTGGTGACCATGTCGCGCATCAGGGCCATCGTTTCCGGCGCGACGCTGAAATCGGGAAAGCGTGCGGCGAAGCGCGCCAGCCGCAAGATCCGCACCGGGTCTTCGGCAAACGCGGCGCTGACATGGCGCAGCACCTTTGCGGCGAGGTCGCGCTGGCCGCCGTAGGGATCGATCAGGCTGCCGTCGGCGTCACGCGCGATGGCGTTGATCGTCAGATCGCGGCGCAGCAGGTCTTCTTCCAGCGTCACCTCCGGTGCGGCGTGGAAGGCGAAGCCGTGGTAGCCGGGCGCCGTCTTGCGCTCGGTGCGCGCAAGCGCGTATTCCTCTTGCGTGTGCGGATGCAGGAAGACCGGGAAATCGCGGCCGACGGCGCGGTAGCCCTTGGCGATCATCTCGTCGGGCGTCGCGCCGACCACCACCCAGTCGCGATCGACGACCGGCAGGCCGAGCAGTGCGTCGCGCACGGCGCCGCCGACGACGTAGCTTTTCATCACTCCGGCAGCTCGTCGGCCGGAACGATTTCGGTCTCTGCCAGCGCGCCGGCCTGCCACTCACGCATCGCCGGGTGTGCCAGCATGTTTGCAAGGTAGGCGCCGGCCGCACCGCTTGGCGTCACCGCGTAACTCATGAAGCGGAAACACACCGGCGCGTACATCGCGTCGGCGGCACTGAAGGCACCGAACAGGTAGGGGCCGCGTGCGCCGTAGCGCCGACGGCAGTCTTCCCAGATCGCGACGATGCGCGCGATGTCGGCTTCCGAGGCCGGCGTGCGGCCGCGGCCAGGGAGTGCGCGGCGGATGTTCATCGGCATCTGGCTGCGCAATGCGGTGAAGCCGGAATGCATCTCGGCGCAGATCGCCCGTGCGTGCGCGCGCTCGGCGACCGTTTCCGGCCATAACTGCGGAAAGCGTTCGGCCAGGGTCTCGATGATCGCGAGCGAGTCCCATACGGTGAGGTCCTCGTCGATCAGGCAGGGCACCCGGCCCGATGGCGAGTGGGCGAGGATCTGCGCCGGCGTGTCCGGCTGATCGAGCAGCACCCGGACTTCCTCGAAGGGCTGGCCGACGGCGCGCAGCGCCAGCCAGGCACGCAGCGACCAGGAGGAGTAGTTCTTGTTGGCGATGACCAGTTTCATCGTGCGTGCTCCGGGTCAGGATTCGTCACGGGAGGCCGCGCGCATCTGGTCGAAGCGTCGGCGCAGGTTCTTGCCGCCCAGCCAGGCTGGCGCCACCGCTTCGAGCGCCGTCGGTGCCAGTCCGAAGGGTTGCGGCGCGCCGCTCGCAACGTTGTCGCGATCCATCGAACGCACGTTGTCGGGGCTCATCAGATCGCCCGGCAGCCAGGCGAGCACCTGCGCCTGCATCATCGCGAACAGACGGTGCAGCCCGATGACATAAACGCGATGGCCACTTTCGGCAGCGGCGTAACGCACCAGTTCGGCCAGCGTGTAGACCTTGGGGCCGGCAAGCTCGTGGGTCTCGCCGATGCCCAGGTCGCGTTCCAGTGCGGCGAGGATCGCGCGGCTGACATCGCCGACGAACACCGGCTGGAAGCGCGCATTTGCTCCGCCCAGTGGCATCACCGGAAAGAGGCCGGTGAGCGAGGCAAAGAGGTTGAGGAAACGGTCTTCCGGACCGAATACCACCGAGGGTCGGAAGATGGTCCATTCGATGGTGTCGCCCGCAGCGCGGATCGCGGCCTCGCCATCCGCCTTCGAACGCAGGTATTCGGAGGGGCCGGCGACGTCGGCGCCGAGCGCACTGACATGCACCAGCCGCCTGACGCCACTCGCCGTCGCCGCGGCCACCAGACGCCGCGGCAACTCGACGTGGGCACGCGCAAAATCGCTGCCGTAGGGTGAGCCGCTACGCGAATGCAGCACGCCAACCAGATTCACCACTGCATCGACACCCTGACAAAGCCGTTCCAGCACGCCGTCGGCGAAGATGTCGGCTTGTACCACTTGAGCAGTGGGCAGCAGGTACAGACGCTGCGCACGTTCGATCCGGCGCGTCGGGACGATCACGCGTATTCCGCGTGCTGACAGCTGGTTGGCGAGGTGGCGTCCGAGGAATCCGGTGCCGCCGATCAGAAGTACGCTTTGCAGTTTCATCGTGGGCGTTTCGGTGTGGGTGGGTCAGCGCGCGCCGTCGGCGGCGGGCATTTCGTTGAGTTCGGGCGAGTCGATGCCTGGCGTGCCATTCGCCTGCACGGTGCCGAGGCGTTGCTTGAGCGACTGCGGCTGGCCGGTCAGCACGGCGGCGTAGGCGACCGTGTTGGCGAGCACTTTCTTCACATAGTCGCGGGTTTCAGCAATCGGGATTGTTTCGGCGAACACCGCGCCTTCCAGTGGTTCGGCCGCTTTCCAGCGCGGCACGCGGCCGGGGCCGGCGTTGTAGGCGGCCGAGGCGAGCGCCGGATGGCCGTCGAGGCGGTCGAGCACCATCTTCAGGTAGGCGGTGCCGAGGGTCACGTTGGTATCCATGTCCAGCACCTGGCCGCGCGCATAGGGCATGCCGATGCGCTTGGCGACGTAGCTGGCGGTGCCGGGCATCACCTGCATCAGGCCCTGCGCGCCGGCGGATGACTTGGCGACGGTCACGAAGCGGCTTTCCTGCCGCATCAAGCCATACACCCAATACACATCGAGCCCCCAGCGTCGGCTTGCCGGCTCCACCTTGTCGTAGAACGGGACGAGGTAGCGCAGCCCGAAGTCGTGTTCGGTGGCGGTGCGATCGGCGCTGTAGATGGCGCGGTCGTACAACTGCTCGCGTCGCGCCACCTCCGCGGCGGCGAGCAGGAAGCGATCATCGGCGCCGCGCATGGCCCAGTTCCACTCGCGCACACCGTCGAGCCGGCCGTCGAGCCGCAACAGCGCCAGCGCGCGGCGGATCGAGACATCCGATTCGACCCTGGCGACTTCCGCACGGCTGGGCGGCTTGGCGCCTTTGGGCGCCACGAAGGGGCGACCGAGCTCTTCGCCGGCGAGCATGCCGTAGAAGGTCGGCGCGCCGGCGATGCGTTCGAGTTCCTCGCGCCCCTGCGCGGCGCGGTTGGTTTCGAGCAGCGCGCGGCCATACCAGTAAGTCCATTCCGGCTGGCTGCGCTGTGCCGGCTGCATTGCCTCGATCGCGCGGCGCACTTCACCCCAGGCGTGCGCGCGCAGCGCGGCGCGGACCTGCCAGGCGCGCGATTCGTCCGAGAGCGGCGAGCTGCCTGCGGCGCGGTACCACGACAGGGCTTCCGGCTGGTAGCCACGCGCCGCCTGCCAGCCCAGCACGCCCGAGAGCCAGGCGCGATCACCCGCCGAGAGCGCGGTGCCGAGCGCTTCTACGCGCGCTGCGGCGGCACGATAGTCGGACTGGGCGAGGCGCGAGAGTGCCAGCACGGTGACTTCGCGCTGGCTGCGGCTGACCGGCTTCGGGTTCTTCGTGAGCCAGCGCAGCGGGTTGTCGAGCGCCTCGGCGATGGCGGCGGGTGGTGCGACCGCATCGGGCAGGTCGTCGAGCGTGGCGCGCGCCGCACCGTAGCGGCGGGCATCGACCAGCAGGCGGGCGCGCAGCCAGTGGGCGTCCTCGTCCTTTGTGGCGCCGACGGCGCTGATGATGGGGGCGCAGGCGTCACCCGGCTCGGCGTTGCTGTCCCAGATCGCAGTCGCATCGGCGAGCGCCTGCGGGTCGCGCTGCGCCAGTCGCGCCTGCAGCGTCCAGCAGGTCACCTCCTGATCCGGTTGGCGCAGCATGGCGCTCTCGCGTAGCACCACATCCCAGCGTTGCGCGCGCACGGCAGCGCGGATCCAGTCGTTGCGGGCGCGCTCGGCGAGCAACGTGCCTTCTTCCCGGGCGATGAAGCGTGCAAGATCGGCTTCGACGTCGTCCTTGCGTGCAAGCCGGATCGACAGCGCCCAGTAGTCGATATAGCCGTCGAGCGGGTCGCCGCTGCGGTGTGCGGTGAGCTGGTTGATGCGTGCCAGATCGCCATTGCGGGCAGCGTCGCGTGCGGCGAGGAAGCGTTCGTCACCGCCGGCGGCATGCGCCGTTGCGCTGTAGCTGATCGTGCCTATCGCCAGCACTGCGCACAAATACTGTTTCATTGCCTAAACTCCCTGCGTCTGCGCAGCCTTGCTGCAGACTGTCGCAAACAGTGCCCGCTGTCCGCCAAGATGACGAAACGGGCGTCGATCACCTTTGAAGGATAGCATTTGTCGCCCCCCTCCACCGTGCCGGAAACCCCGCCAGACAAGGCATTGCGCGGTGCCATGCGGCGCCGCGCGATCGCCGCGCGGGAAGCCCTGGACGTCGCGCAGCGCTCACGGATGACCGCCGCGCTGGTCGAACACCTCGCCCCCTTGCTCGATCGCCTGTCGCCGCGTGTCCTCGGTTTCTGCTGGCCTTACCGCGGCGAGCCTGATCTCACAGGCTTTGTCGCTGACTGGCTCGGCGCTGCGCCGGGCCGCGTCGCAGCGCTGCCGGTGGTGCTCGCGCCAGACCAGCCACTGGCCTTTTCCGCATGGACGCCGGGCGAAACGTTGCAGCCCGATGCTTTCGGCATCCCGGTGCCGGCAGAGTTCCGCCGCTGTGATCCAGATCTGGTGCTGGTGCCGGTCAACGCCTTTGACGGCGCCGGTTACCGCCTCGGCTATGGCGGTGGTTTCTTCGACCGTACGCTGGCGGCTCGCGAGCCGGCGCCCCGTTCGATCGGGGTCGGATTTGAGCTCGGGCGGGTGGAGAGCATCCTGCCGGCGCCGCATGACCGTCCGCTCGACTGGATCGTCACCGAAACCGGTACGTGCGGCCCTTTTCGTGGTGAGAATGCCTTTTGATGCAGCGACTTGCGCGATGCCCGAGGGCGGTTCACCATGCGCGCCTCCTTACTTGATGCAGCCCCGATGTCCTTAGAGTCTTTCGTTGCCTGGGGGATATGCGGTTTTGCCCGCATGCTCACCGGCGTTCAGGCGCGGTGGTTGGGATGTGCGCCCGCGCCGGTCCAGCGCATCTATTTTGCGAACCACTCCAGCCATGTGGATTTCGTGCTGATCTGGGCGAGTCTTCCCAAGGCCCTGCGGCGACGGACCCGGCCAGTAGCGGGCTCGGATTATTGGGAAACCTCGCCGGTCCGGCGTTTCCTGATCCACAAGGTATTTCGCGCGGTGCTGGTGGACCGTTCGCGTTCGGGCGGCGGTGACCCGCTTGAAGTGATGCGCGCCGCGCTGGATGCAGGCGACTCGCTGATCATCTTCCCGGAAGGTACGCGCAACCTGGGCGACGAGCTGCTGCCCTTCAAGGCGGGCCTGTTCCACCTTGCCGAAAGCCACCCCAAGGTCGAACTGGTGCCGGTCTGGCTGGCGAACCTCAATCGGGTGATGCCAAAAGGGCAGGTGATTCCGGTGCCGCTGATCTGCTCGGTCGGCTTCGGCGAGCCAATCGGGCTGGCGCAGGACGAAGACCGCGACGACTTCCTGCATCGCGCGCGCAGCGTGCTGCAATCGTGGGCGCCGAAAGGCGAGGAGCCGCTCGAATGATGAAGTTCGGCATCGACCTGGGCAAACTGCCGGTGCCGCCGTGGACCGGCCCCACACTCGGCCCGCGCACGACGACCGCGCTGCTCTTTGCCGGCGTTTTCGTGGTGCTGATCATGGCGACGCTGTTCGGCCGCTACCTGCGGCGCCGGGTGCGCGGACGCCGGGTCGGCGTGATCGAAAGCTATGTGGCGCGAGTGCGCGGCTGGTGGATCATGGTCGCGTGGATCGGGTTGGCGTTTTTGGCCGGTCGCAAGGGCGTCGCCTTGCTGTTCGCGTTTGCGTCCTTCGGCACCCTGCGCGAATTCATCACGCTGTCGCCCACCCGCATCGGCGATCACTGGACGCTGCTCGCGGCCTTCTTCCTGGTGTTGCCGCTGCACTACCTGGGCATCTGGCACGGCTGGCTGACCTTCACCGAGCTGTGGGTGCCGGTCTTCGCCTTCCTCTTCCTGCCGATCGTGTCGGCGCTGCGGGGTGACGCCAAGCGTTTCATGGACCGCGCCGCCAACGTGCAGTGGGGCCTGATGATCTGCGTGTACTGCCTGTCGAACGTGCCGCAGCTGTTGAGCCTGCGCATCCCGGACTACGCGGGGCGCCACCTGCTGTTGATCGCGTTCCTGGTGCTGGTGGTGCAGAGCGGCGACGTGCTGCAGAAGTTCTTCTCGGCCCGTCTTGGCCGGACACCGGCGGCGCCGGGTGTATCGCTCACGCGAACCTGGGAGGGCCTGGTTCTGGGCGGCTTCGGTGCCGCCTTGCTGGGCGCGATGCTGGCCTGGATAACGCCGTTCGGCGTGTGGGCCGCGTTCGGCATTGCGCTCGCGGCGACCTGGATGGGCTTCCTCGGCAGCCTGGTGATGACGGCCATCAAGCGCGATCGCGGCGTGCGTTACTGGGGCCATTCGATCGTCGGCCACGGCGGCATGCTCGACCGCGTCGCGCCGGTTGCCTTCGCGGCACCGATCTACTTCCACCTGGTGCGCTACTTCTACGCGGTCTGAGGCGTGCTGCCCGAATGAAAAAGGCCGGCGATGTGCCGGCCTTTTACTGCCTGCTTGCCGCGGATCAGGCGTGTGCCGGGCGCAGGTCGGCGAGCAGGTATTCGATCAGTTCGCGTACCGAACGCATCTCGGTGCCGAAGGGGAGCGTGCCTTTGCCGCGGAAGAACAGGCCCTTGGCAATGTCGCCCTTCACCGCGTGGGCAAGCTGGTTGTCGATGCAGAACTGGCCGAACTTCGAGAGCTTGTCGCGCAGGCCGCACTGCAGCAGGCAATCCCACTTGAGCGTGCATTGGCGTTCGCCGCCGTCTTCACGCGCCGCGGCATCCTGCAGACGAGACTCGCGCTTGAGGTAATTGCTCAGCCAGGGGGTCGCCACCGCACGCGCCGGCAGGCCCGCGCAGCTGGTGAATTCGACGATGTCCTGTTCGTTCGCGCCCATCAGCACCTGCTTGAAAGCGTCGGCCGCATCGCCTTCCCGCGTCACCGCGAAGGCCGTGCCCACCTGCACCGCCGAACCTCCCAGCTCCATGACGCGACGCACCTTGTCGTGGGTGTCGATACCGCCGGCCGGAATCAGCGGGATCTGCTCGGTCGAGAGACCGAGACCACGAATCGCTTCGAGGCATTCCGGCACGACCTTCTCGAAGTCGAAGCGCGAATCAGTGGTACCGGCCACGTTCGCCGCGCCAAGGTGGCCGCCTGCCCAGCCCGGATGCTCCAGCACGATGGCGTCGGGCAAGCGGTTCTTCTTCATCCAGCGCTTGAGGACCACCGTGACGCCGCGCGCGTCCGAGAGGATCGGAATCAGCGCGATGTCGGGGTGATCGGCGGTGAGTTCGGGCAGATCGAGCGGCAGGCCGGCGCCCATCACGATCGCATCGGCGCCGCTGCGGCAGGCCTGACGCACATAGTCGGCGTACTGGGTCACCGCGCGCATCACATTCACCGCGACAACACCGACGCCTTTGGCCAGTTCGCGGGCGGCGGCGATCTCGCGGTCCAGCGCGGTCAGGTTCGCGGCCTCGATGGCGGCCTTGTCGCGGCAGCGGCCGGTGGCCTCTTCAAGATCCGGATGCAGACGACGCAGATCGACGCTCGCGATGGTCCCGACACCGCCGAGCGCAGCCACTGCGCCAGCCAGCCGATGGGCCGACACACCGACGCCCATGCCGCCCTGCACGATAGGCAGGAGTTGTTTTCCGCGCAGCACAAGCGGCTTGAAGGCGTGCTGGATCATCGACATTGGCGTATTTCCTCGGGGGCAAAGTCCGGCACTGTTGCATTGCACACACATTACAGCCTTGATCCGTCGCAAACGCCCGCAGCTATGCGCTTGACTGCCATGAACGCATGTTTGCACTGCGCAACAATCGGGGACTGTGTGAGCCCTTTTGCGCTGAGAGGCATCCCATGAATGCAGGCGCCTACGACTTCATTGATGCCTATTGCGAGCGGGCGGGCCCGGGTTTGTGGGCCGAACCGCTCAGCGCGCTAAGCAATCTTGCCTTCGTGATCACGGCCTTGATTGCGTGGCGTCGCCTGCATGGGCGCGACGCTGTCACTGACCTGCGCCTTCTGGCGGGCCTGATCTTCTGCATCGCGATCGGCAGCCTGGCCTTCCACACCGTCGCGCAGCGCTGGGCCATGTTCCTCGATACCGGTTTCATCACGCTCTTCCTGCTTGTGTATCTGCACCGTTTTCTGGTGCGGCGCGCGGGGTTGGGCACGCGGTCGGCTCTGGCGGGCGTGGCGGTCTTCATCGCTATTGATCTCGGACTGCCGGAAGCGATGTCGCAACTCCCGCTCAATGGATCCGAGTTCTACGCGGGCGCCGCACTTGCGCTGTTGGTCGCGGCGCTGTGGACGACGCGGAAGGGCGTGCCCGGCGGGCCTGCGCTGGTGCAGGCGCTTGCGATGTTAGTCGGAGCCCTGCTCGCCCGCAGTGTCGACCAGGCGCTGTGTACGGTCTGGCCGAGCGGGACGCACTTCATCTGGCACCTGCTCAACGCGCCGGTGCTGGACGCATTGATGCGCGCGATCTCCGCAAGCGATCCGCGCAGTGCGGCGGAAGCCGGTGCGGGATACCCGGCGCGTTAAGGGGTGCCTGCTTTGTTACTATCGGGCACGGCTTGTGTCGGCGCTGACTGCGCCGGCATTGCCGGGGGTACGGTTTTCGGCGGGGGCGGCAGATAGAGGGGGCCCTTGATGCCGCAGGCGCCGAGCAGCATGACGGCGATGCAAATCAGGATGTGTGTCGGACGGGCGGACATTCGGCTTCCATCGGGCCGCGCGCAGCGCGGCATTCAAATCAACATAACAGCAGTCGGCACCCGCGCGCCGGGCGCTGGGGCTGTGCCGGATGCTAGCAGACAGGGACGGGGATGGACGAAGCAGTCTTCAATCCGCTCGCAGAGCAAGAGCTTGTGCTGATCGAGCGTGCTTTCGACGACGCCGGGATGGACGTTGAAGTCCAGCCGGGCAATGTGCTGCAGATCGAATTCGACGATGGCAGCCAGATGATCATCAATCGTCACAGCGCTGCGCGAGAGATCTGGGTTGCCGCCAGACTCGGCGGCTTCCATTTCCGTTACGACGGGCGGCAGTGGGTCGGTACCCGCGATGGCGCCGAACTCTGGACCTGCCTGAACCGGCTCGCGAGCGCGCAGGCGGGCGAGCCGGTGAGTCTGGTTCGCGGCGACGCGGCCTGATTTCGACGGCGCGACCCTGAGGTCGCCCGCCGTATCAACCGCGTGGCACCTCGCCGGTCACCTCATTGTGCGGTGCCCGCGGTAATGGTGTTGGCTGCGGCTGAACCGGCAGCACCGGGCTTGGTGCCGGCGCAGGGCCTGGAGCACTCTGAGGCGCTGCGGCTTCGCCTTCGGCCGGCGCTTCCGCGTCGGGTGGCGGTGCGCCGAGACGCTCTTCGTACACAAAGTCGCCACGGCCGTCATTGGTCGTGACGGCAACCAGACCTTGCGGCACTTCGAAAATCTTCTCCGGTACGCCCTGCAGCGCTTTCGCCATGAAGTTGATCCAAACCGGCAAGGCCGCGGCGCCACCGGTTTCGCCGGAGCCGAGCTTGCGCGGCGTGTCGTATCCGATCCAGGCAATGCCCACCAGCGAAGGCTGGTAGCCGCAGAACCAGGCGTCAACGTATTCGTTGGTCGTGCCGGTCTTGCCCGCGAGGTCGTTGCGTTTGAGCGCAAGAGCCTTGGTTGCGGTGCCATGGCGCACGACGTCCTTCATCATGCTGTCCATCAGCCAGGCGTTGCGCGGGTCGATCACACGCGGCGCGCCATCCGACGCGCTGGTGATCTGCGTGCGGGCGAGCACGCGGCCCTGGCTGTCCTGCATCTCTTTGACGATGAAGGGCTGAACACGATATCCGCCGTTGGCGAAGACGGAATACGCCTGGGCCATCTGCCACGGGGTCACCGAACCGGCGCCGAGCGCCATCGTGAGGTAGGCGGGGTGTTTGTCGGGGTCGAAACCAAATCGCGCGGCGTAGTCCTGCGCGTACTGAGGACCGATCGAGTTGAGCAATCGGATCGAGACCATGTTCTTCGATTTGGCCAGCGCCGCGCGAATTGACATTGGCCCCTCGTACTTGCCGTCGTAGTTCTTCGGCTCCCAAGCCTGGCTGCCGGTCTGCCCGGACGAGAACGACAGCGGTGCGTCGTCGACGATGCTGCTCGGCGTGTAGCCCTTTTCAAGTGCGGCCGAGTAGATGAAGGGCTTGAAGCTCGACCCTGGTTGCCGCCACGCCTGTGTTGCATGGTTGAACTTGTTGCGGTTGTAGTCGAAGCCGCCGGCAAGCGCACGCACGGCGCCAGTCTGCGGATCGACCGCGATGAAGGCACCCTCGACATCGGGCACCTGCACGATCTCCCATCCCTTGCTGCCTTTGGCGACACGGATCACCGCGCCGCGTCTCAGCCGTTTGGCGGGCGCCGCATTGTCGGCGAGCATCGGCGACACGAAACGAAGACCTTGCCCGGTGAATTCAAGAACCTCGCCGCCGCGGGTATAGGCGCGGATACGTGCGCTGCTTGCCTCCAGCAGGATCGCCGGAATCATCTCGCCGTTGTCGGGGAAATCCTCAAGCAGTACATCGAGTTGCTCATCAGTGTCGCCCTTGATGCCGGCCATATCGACATAGGCCTCGGCGCCGCGATAAGCGTGCCGGCGTTCGTAGTCGAGCAAGCCTCGGCGCAGTGCGAGATAGGCCGCTTCCTGGTCCGCTGCCTTGACCGTCGTGATGACCCGAACGCCCGCGGTATACGCGGCATCCTTGAACTGTTCGACGGCCATCTGGCGCGCCATCTCGGCGACGTACTCGCCGTGCACCGGATAGTTTTCCGAACCACCCCTCACAGGCTTGAGTTGCGCTTTGAGTGCGTCCTCATACTCCGCCGCAGTGATGAAGTTGAGTTCTTTCATGCGCCGCAAGACGTAGTGCTGGCGCAAGGTTGCGCGGGCCGGGTTGGTAATCGGGTTGTAAGCGGAAGGTGCCTTCGGTAGCCCTGCCAACATGGCTGCCTCGGCAATATTCAACTGTCCCAGATTCTTGCCGTAATAGATCTGGGAGGCCGCTGCAAAGCCGTAGGCACGCTGACCGAGATAGATCTGATTGAAATACAGCTCGAGGATCTGATCCTTGGTGAGGTTCTTTTCGATCTTGATCGACAGCAGAATCTCGTAAAGCTTGCGGCTGTAACTTTTCTCGCGGGTGAGAAAGAAGTTTCGGGCGACTTGCATGGTGATCGTGCTTGCGCCCTGACGCTTTCCGCCAGAAGTGAGGTTGGCTACCGCAGCGCGCAGGAATCCGGCGATGTCGACGCCGCCATGTTCGTAGAAGCGATCGTCCTCTGCCGCGAGGACGGCGTTCTTCATGTGGGCCGGGACTTCCTGGATTTTCGCGAAAGTGCGCCTTTCTTCGCCGAACTCGCCGATGAGCTGGCCATCCTCGGTGAATACGCGGAGCGGGATGCGTGGCCGATAGTCGGTCAGCGCTTCCAGGGTCGGCAGCTTGGGCCAGGCAAAGGCCACCGCAAGCCCGACCGTGGCGGCAGCCAGAAGTATCAGACCGATGAAAATCGCGAATATGTAGGTTGCGTAACGCATGGCACTGGCGTCAGGACGGGAAGGCGGATTATAGGCGAGGCAAGGCGTGCGGCCGGCCGAACATTCCTAATTCATACTTTTGTCTTTACATCTGCTAAAAGTTACTGCTAGGATTTCAAGTAAATTGTGGCAATTGTGCCTAATTTGTTGATTAAAAAGGGCATTTTCCCGTGATCGACTTCTCTTCGATCTTCGCCGGAAAAGCGAGGCCGCTGATCGGTCTGGACATCTCGTCCTCGGCTGTCAAGCTGGTCGAGTTGTCCGACGTCAACGGCCGTCAGCGACGGCTGGAGCGTTACGCGATTGAACCGTTGCCCCGCGATGCGGTGAGCGACGGCAATATCGCGCAGCTCGATGTGGTGGCGGACGCTGTGCGCCGCGCCTGGAAACGGATGTCGACGACAACGCGACATGTCGGCCTTGCGCTGCCTGCCGGAGCGGTGATCACGAAGAAGATCATCCTGCCCGCTGGTTTGCGAGAGACCGAGATGGAGGTGCAGGTCGAGTCCGAAGCGAACCAGTACATCCCGTTCGCGATCGAGGAGGTTAACCTCGACTTTCAGGTACTGGGCCCGGCGCCTGGTGGCGAGGACGAGGTCGAAGTGCTGATCGCGGCCTCCCGCAAGGAGAAAGTCGAGGACCGTGTCGCGGTTGCGGAATCCGCGGGCCTCAAGCCGCAGGTGATGGACGTTGAGTCCTTTGCCGCGCAGGCGGCGCTGGATCTCATCCGGGCACAACTCCCCGAGGGCGGCAAGAATCGAATCGTCGCCCTGGTGGATGCTGGCGCGAATATGCTCAAGACGACGGTCTTCCGCAACGAACAACAGCTCTACACGCGAGAGCAGGCCTTTGGCGGAAATCAGCTGACGCAGGATATTGCACGCCAATACGGCATGAACGTTGACGAGGCTGAATCTGCGAAGCGCACCGGAAGTCTTCCGGAGAACTTTGAAGTGGAACTGCTGCGACCGTTCATGGACAGTCTGGCGCTGGAAGTTTCGCGCGCGCTGCAGTTCTTCTTTACTTCGACCACTTTCAATCAGGTCGATCACGTCATTCTGGCGGGCGGTTGCGCCGTGATTCCCGGTCTCGATCAGGTGGTGTCTTCACGGACCCAGATCCCGACCGTGACGGCAAACCCTTTTTCGGGCATGGCTCTGGCGCAGCGCATCCGTCCCAAGAGCCTGGCGTCGGATGCTCCAGCGCTAATGGTCGCCTGCGGACTGGCTTTGCGGAGGTTTGACGAATGATCCGCATCAACCTACTTCCGCACCGAGAAGAAGCAAGACGCCAGCGGCGGCAACAGTTTTATGTCCTTGCAGTTGCTACCTTGATCGGCGGTGCTGTGATCGCCTTGGCGGTGCATTCGTTCAACCAGTCGAGGATCGAGTCGCAGCAGGCAGACAACGATTTCCTGAAAAGCGAAATCGCCAAGCTTGACAAGGACATCGCTGAAATCAAGCGATTGAAGGAACAAACGCAAGCCTTGCTGTCGCGCAAACAGGTGATTGAGCAATTGCAGAGTCACCGCGCTGAAACCGTTCATATCTTCAATGAACTGGCGAAGTTGGTGCCCGAAGGTGTTTTCCTAAAGGGCATCAAGCAGGCCGGACTCAAGATCACGCTCAGCGGCTATACCCAGTCGAACGCTCGGGTTTCAACGCTGATGCGTAACCTCGACGCATCGCCGGTTCTGGAGCGCCCGGTTCTCATCGAGATCAAGGCGGCGGAATTGAACAAGCGCCGCGTTTCGGAATTCACGCTGGATATCTACGTGGAGAGGGCGAAGTCAGAGACTGACGACAAGAAGCCTGCGACGCCGACGGAGAAGAAATCGTGACCGCGCCCGTTCTGAAGAAACTGAGCGAAATCCGGTTCGATCGAATCGTCCAGGATTTCAGGCAACTCGATCCGAATGACCCTGGGCTTTGGCCGCTCGCCCCGCGCATTGCCGCGTTGGTCGGCATTTTGGTGGTGCTTTTGGGCGTTGCCTGGTGGTTTGACTGGAAATCCCAGGGCGAAGAGCTTGAGCAGAAACTGCAGGAAGAGAGCCAGCTCAAGGAGGAGTGGCTGGGGAAGAAACGGCAGGCCGTCAATCTTGATGAGCATCGCAAGCAACTCGCGGAGATCGACCGTCAGTTCGGCGCTTTGCTCAAACAATTGCCGAGCAAGACCGAGATGGAGAACCTGCTGATTGACGTGAACCAGGCCGGTCTCGGGCGCGGTCTCCAGTTCGAACTCTGGAAGCCGGGAACCGAGCAGCTACGCGATTTTTATGCCGAGGTACCTGTCGCAATCCGGATCACAGGTAACTACCACGACATTGGCAACTTTGTTGGAGACGTTGCGAAGCTTCCCCGGATCGTTACGCTGAACGAGATTGCACTTGAGACCAATAAGGACGGCAGCCTCAAGATGGACGCAGTGGCACTGACCTACCGGTATCTTGATGACGCGGAAGTTGCCAAGCAGCGTCGCGACAAAGCCGCGCAGAACAAAGGCGGTGCGAAATGAAAATTGCGCCTTCTCGTGCAATTAGCGGAGTGACGGTAGCGCTTGCATTGGCGGTGCTTTCCGGCTGTGGTGGCGGTGACCACGCGGGCGTCAGGCAATGGATGGAAGAGTCTTCCAAGGACCTCAAGGGGCGCGTCCCGCCCCTTCCGCAACTACAAACGTTTCCAGTAGTCGCCTACGATGCGGGCGCCCTCATTGATCCGTTCCGCCCCGCCAAAATTGAAGCCGCAAAAGGTGGTGGTGGCGGCGCAAAACCGGACCTGAACCGTCGTCGTGAGCCGTTGGAATCCTATCCGCTTGAGAGCCTCCGAATGGTGGGCATCTTGAGCATGAAGGGCAAGCCGATGGCAATCATTAGCGCAGACAAAACGCTTTACCAAGTTGGGGTCGGAAATTACATGGGTCAGAACTTTGGGGTGATTACTAACGTCTCCGAGAGCGAGATTACGCTGAAGGAACTGATCGAAGATACCAATGGAGACTGGGTGGAGCGTGTGAATACGCTTCAACTGCAGGAGGCCACGAAATGAGACTGTTTACCCGGATGGCGTATGCCGCCGTAATCGGCGCAATGGCTCTCATGCCGTTTGCTGCGTCGGCCCAGACTGCTGCGGAAACTGCAAACAGCATTGAAGCGGTGGGTGTTGCGAAACAAGGCAATGGCATCGTGGTGAAGATCACCTTGAAAAAGGCGATCCAATCGGTGCCAGGAAGCTTCTCTGTAGCCAACCCGGCGCGCATTGCAATCGACTTTCCAGCGACAATTAACGGTACCGGAAAAGGTTCCCAAGTCTTCAATGAGGGCGACCTGAGAAGCGCCAACATTGTCCAGGCAGGTGATCGGACACGGTTGGTACTGAACCTTCAGCGCCCGCTTGCCTATGAGACCCGGATTGAAGACAAGAACGTCGTTGTAACACTCGCCGGCTCGGCCGCCGCCTCTGTTGCGCCCCAAACCGCGAAGTTTGCTGAAGCAACGCCCGCCAGCTCTGGCCATGCAATTCGTGACATCAACTTCAGGCGCGGGAAAGACGGCGAAGCGCGTGTGATCGTCGATTTGTCTGATCCGGGCGTCGGCATCGACATTCAACAACAAGGCAATAATCTCGTTGTTGATTTCGCCCGCGCCTCGTTGCCGGAACAACTTCGCAAACGACTTGATGTGACCGATTTCGCGACGCCGGTAACTTCGATCACGTCGACCCCGCAAGGGTCGGGCGTACGTATGGTGATCGCGCCGAAAGGCCTCTGGGAGCACAACGCTTATCAAAGCGACAATCAGTTCGTTGTCGAGGTCAAGCAGGTTCAAGAAGATCCGCGCAAGCTGGTACAGGGGGCCGGTCGTCAGAAGTACGCAGGCGACAAACTCTCGCTCAATTTCCAGAATATCGACGTCCGTTCTGTCCTGCAGGTGATTGCCGACTTCACGAACTTCAACATCATTACAAGCGACTCGGTGACCGGCAATTTGACGCTGCGACTTAAAGACGTGCCCTGGGATCAGGCGCTGGACATCATCCTCCAGGCCAAGGGGCTCGACATGCGCAAGAACGGCAATGTGATATGGATCGCGCCGCGTGATGAACTTGCAACGCGTGAGCGGCTTGAATTCGAAGCGCGTCAGCAGATCACCGATCTCGAACCGTTGCGCACGGAAAGTTTCCAGATCAACTATCACAAGGCGACTTCAGTAGCGGCTTTCCTGCGCAATCGGGATCAGACGATCCTGTCCAAGCGCGGAAGCGTCGTTGTCGACGAGCGCACCAATAAACTCTTCGTTTCCGATATTGGCTCTCGCCTGGATGATATCCGGCGCGTTGTTTCGGAAATCGACGTGCCGGTGAGGCAAGTTCTCATCGAAGCCCAAATTGTGGAGGCTGCGGATACCTTCACCCGGAATCTCGGAGTGCGGCTCGGGTTTGGCGGTAGTGCCGGTGGTGTGGTTGGCACTACTACGGACGGGCGTAGCGTAGGCCGTAACAACTTCGGTGCAGGGATTGGGCAGACGACGTACCAGGCTGGCTTGGTTGAAACGAAGCCGAATCTCTACACCGATGGCCTTGCGGTCAATCTGCCCGCTGGGGCGATTGCCGCCAAAGCCGCCGGCGCTCTGTCGTTTGTGCTGTGGAATAGCAACGCTACACGCTTCCTTGCACTAGAAATCTCGGCACTTGAAGCCGACGGCAAAGGAAAAGTAATTTCCCGCCCGCGCGTCATGACTGCTGACCAAGTTGAGGCCATCATCGAGCAAGGCGTTGAGATTCCCTATCAGCAAGCGACAAGCTCTGGTGCAACAAGTGTGTCGTTTAGAAAGGCTAACCTTGCGCTAAAGGTGAAGCCTCAAATCACGCCTGACGGAAAGATCATGATGAGTCTGGACGTCAACAAGGACACCCCCAATACGAAAATCTCCACGAGCAGCGGCATTGCGATCGACACCAAACACGTGAAGACCGAAGTGCTTGTGGAGAATGGTGGCACCGTTGTCATTGGTGGCATCTACACGCAAGAGACGACCAATCAGACTACCAAGATTCCGTTCCTCGGCGATCTTCCTGTTGCTGGATATCTTTTCCGTGACAATGCGCGTGTTGACGACAAGACAGAGCTGCTCGTTTTCATCACACCACGAATCGTGTCTGATCAGAGCGCAGCTCGCTAAGGCGCCTTGATTTCTGAATGCTGCAGGCCGCTGTGCGGTTGGAGGTAAATGGAATGTTGAAACGTTTGTTGGGTTGGTCGGCGCTGATACTTGGCTCGGCTGTGCTATTGGGTGGTTGTGGTGGCGGTAGCGGGGCGTGTGGGCTTCCGGATTGCGGTACAACCAAGCCCAATCCCGATGCTGCCGCCTATGTCATGAAGATCGCGACGTACAAGGCAAACGGGGATCCGTTCGACAACGTCACCGATGGTCTTGTCTTTCCGGAAACAACCGAAATCAGGGTCACGGTTACGGACAAGGCAGGTGTCGCCGTGCCGGCGCAAATCGTCACCGCAACTGTGAGTGACCCTGCTCTGGCTGCGCTGACCGCTAGCACCGCGCTGACGGATTCCACGGGGATGGGAAAGTTCAAGATCACGGCGGCTGCGTCGTCTTCGACCGGTGCAGTAACCTTCACAGCTAAAGCGACAATCGTTAACGGTACGACCAGCACAGACGTGTCGCAGCCGATCGCGTTTCGGATCAACGAGAAGAAATTCACGACCACCCCGGGTGAACCTGCCTATGTCCGGTACGTGAGCGCTACGCCAACCCGCATCTTTGTCAAAGGTGGGGCGCTGGGTGCAGCGAATGCATCGGAAAAGGCGACTGTCACATTCAAGGTGTTTGACTCGAATAACACTGCGCTGGCCAACAAGACTGTCTATTTCACGGTGACCCGCCGGAATGGCGGAATCCTGACTAACGGCAACGATGGCAGCGTTGATACCACGGTCAAAACAGACGCCGATGGTCTTGCCAGCGTCACCGTGACCGCTGGTGTGGAGCCGATCAGTATCAACGTGATCGCGTGGGCGGTCGATACAGCAGGGACAACCAAGACGCCCGAAGTCTGGTCGGATGACCAGATCGTGATCTCTGGCCGCAAACCCGATCAGACAAAGTTCTTCATGCTTTGGGACTCGGGCGCCACCTGCAATAAGCTTGGTGACCGCACCTATCCCTGTCTCTTTACCGTCTATGTAGCCGATGAAAAAGGGGACCCGGTAGCCGACGGCACGGTCGTCAACATGGTCAGCGATACCGGGGTCGTTGTTGCGACCAAGCTCGCAGGGCAGCCTTCCGGCGCTTGCCTGACTGTCAATAGCCAGTGCTCGGCAAACTATACGGGTAAGGGCACCGTAAGTCTTGGCAAACACCACATCATCGCCTACTCGGTCGGGAACTATCTCCAGAGTCCGCTCGCTACACCCAAGGGTTACGCGAGCGAGCCGATCACGATTGATGGTTCGTGGGTGGCGAACGCTCTTGGTTTGGTTTCGAACGGTGGAAACGTCATCGTCAATAACAAGCCGGTGGACTCGTCGGGTTTCGGTGATGCCGATTACTACGTCCGCAACTGTTTGTCAGACACTGGTACAGAGGCGAACATGAAGTTAAATACGTGTATCCCTAAGGACTGACCACTAGTTCGCACATTGCAAAGCTCGCGCTGGCTTTGTGATATTCAGGGAGGGGCCGGTTATCATCGGCTCCTCTTTCATTTTCTGTCTGGCGAAGACCGTGAGGAATATTGTTTTGGTGGGGCTGATGGGATCAGGAAAAACGACCATCGGCCGCCTCATTGCCAGAAGAATCGGCGCAACGTTCTACGATTCCGATCACGAGATTGAACGAAGGACCGGCGTCAGAATTCCGACGATCTTTGACCTTGAAGGTGAGGCGGGATTCAGACGGCGGGAGACCGCAACGATCGAGGAGTTGATGAAACTCCCAAATGTTGTGGTGGCCACTGGCGGCGGGGCCGTACTGGATCCGCGCACTCGCGCCCTGTTGCAGCAACTTGGTTGGACGGTCTATCTGGATGTACCGGTTGTCCAACTCTATGAGCGAACGAAGGGGGATCCGAACCGACCGTTGCTCCAGGTCGACGACCCGCTTCGAACCTTGAATGATTTGCGCGTTCTGCGCGATCCCTTGTACCGCGAAGTTGCTGACTTCATCCTCGATGGCTCGCGGTACCATTCCAGTTCTGCAGTGAACAGGATTCTGAAGGAATGGGAGAAGCAGTCCGCGTCCTCGAAGTAGCGCTTGGTGATCGCGCCTATCCAATTGTGATTGGTGCCGGTTTGCTGTCGGTCGGCGCACGGCTGGTACCGTATCTGAAACGGAAGAAGGCGGTCGTCGTTACCAATACGACCGTGGCGCCGCTCTATTTGGATCTGCTGACCGACGCACTTGCAGCCGAAGGCGTAAGTTGTGAAAGCGTCGTGCTGCCGGACGGAGAGTCCCACAAAGATTGGCAGACGCTGAACCTGATCTACGACGCGCTGCTCGGCAGTCATGCCGAGCGGTCGACCACCCTGATTGCACTGGGCGGCGGCGTGATCGGGGATATGACGGGGTTTGCCGCGGCCACCTACCAGCGTGGCGCGCCCTTCATCCAGATCCCCACGACCTTGCTCTCGCAGGTTGATTCGTCCGTCGGCGGGAAGACCGCAATCAATCACCCGCTGGGGAAGAACATGATCGGCGCGTTCTACCAACCGCGCCTGGTCATTGCCGACATCGGAACGCTGGCGACCCTGCCAGACCGCGAACTGAAGGCCGGTTTGGCCGAAGTGATCAAGTACGGCTTGATCCGCGATCCGGCCTTCTTTGAGTGGATCGAGCGCCATCTTGATGCCCTGCTCGCGAGGGATCCAGAGGCGCTCGCACATGCGGTCGAGGTCTCTTGCCGTAACAAGGCGGAAGTGGTCGCGGCCGATGAGACAGAGCAAGGGGAGCGCGCGACACTCAACCTCGGCCATACCTTCGGGCATGCGATTGAAACCGGCATGGGTTACGGCGTCTGGCTGCATGGCGAGGCCGTTGCCGCCGGCACCGTCATGGCGCTGGCGCTTTCGAAACGCCTGGGCTGGCTAAGCGACGTAGAGATCGACCGTGCTGTCCGGCTGTTCGCGCGCGCAGGCCTGCCGACCAAAGGGCCGGTGCTCGGCGCGCAGCGTTACCTGGAGTTGATGCGGCATGACAAGAAAGTCGCTGATGGCCAATTGCGACTGATTCTGCTGAAGGGGATTGGCCGCGCAGTGATTCACAGCGGCGCGACCGATGGCGAAGTCTGCGCCGCGATTGAGGCTTGTTGCGAATGAGCATGGCGCCCTACGCCGTATCCGAGGCGAACTCCTGCGGCCGCAGGATCTTCGAGGCGCGGCCTGAGGGACGCGGCGAGTTTCAGCGTGACCGCGACCGGATAGTTCATTCGACTGCGTTTCGCCGTCTCGAATACAAGACCCAGGTCTTTGTGAATCATGAAGGCGATCTCTTTCGTACGCGCCTCACCCACAGCATCGAGGTCGCCCAGATCGCGCGCTCGATCGCGCGCGTGCTTGCGGTCAATGAGGACTTGTCGGAAGCGATTGCCTTCGCACACGATCTCGGCCACACGCCTTTTGGCCATGCTGGCCAGGATGCGTTGAACGAGTGCATGAAGGCCTACGGCGGGTTTGAACACAACCTGCAGTCCTTACGCACTGTTGAAGTACTGGAGGAGCATTACGCCGAATTCTCCGGCCTCAACCTCATGTACGAGACGCGCGAAGGCATCCTGAAACACTGTTCGCTGCCAAATGCGCGGCTGCTGGGCGACCTCGGCAAGCGCTTCATCGATAAACGGCAGCCTTCGCTCGAAGCGCAGCTGAACAACTACGCCGATGAAATCGCGTACAACAATCACGACCTGGACGATGGACTGCGGTCGGGCCTGCTGAGCCTCGAGCAGCTGGAGTCGGTCGAGCTTGTGGCGAAACACATGCAAGCGGTTCGCGAGCGGCATCCGGGTTTGGCGGAGCGCAAGTTGATCCATGAAACCCTGCGTCGCCTCATCAATGCGCAGACCATCGATCTGATCGAGACCACACAGGCCCAAATCAGCGCACACCGGATCGAAACACTCGAAGACGTTCATGCGGCGCCACGACTGGCCGGCTTCAGTGAGGCCATGCACCAAGCGCTCAAGCCGCTGAGGGTGTTTCTGCGTGAACAGCTGTACTGGAACTTCCGCGTTCTGCGCGAAATGGCAAAGGCCAAGCGCATCATTCGCGACCTCTTCGATGCCTTCATGAGTGACCCGCGTCTGTTGCCACCGCAGTACCAGCGCAAGGCCGACGAGGACAAGGCGCGCGCCATCGCCGACTATATCGCCGGCATGACTGATCGCTATGCCATGAAGGAGCATCGTCGCCTCTTTGCCATTGGCGACACCGGCCTGTAAGTCAAATGGCCCGACTGGCGCGTCTGTACGTACCCGGATTGCCACAGCTGATTACGCAACGCGGCAACAACCGGACGGCGCTGTTCATCGACGAGACCGACTACCAGCAATTTCTCCAGTGCCTGCGCGACGGCCTCAAGGAGTGCGCGGTGCAGCTTCACGCCTATGTGCTGATGCCTGACCACGTGCACTTTCTCGCGACCGGAGCAGACGAACGGAGCATTCCGAACTGGATGCAACGGCAGGGGCGTCGTTATGTCCGTTGGTTCAACGACCGGCATCGGCGTACGGGCACACTTTGGGAAGGGCGCTATCGATCCACCGTCCTGGAGCCGTCCCAGTGGCTGCTTGCGAGCTACCGCTATGTGGACACCAACCCGGTGCGCAGTGGGGCGGTGCCAGAAGCCCCCTACTGGCCGTGGTCGAGTGCGCGCACGCACCTCGGGCTTGAAAGTGATCCTCACCTCACCGATCACACCCAATTCTGGTCCCTGGGAAACACCCCTTTTGAACGGCAAGCGAGCTATCGACGTTACCTGGAACAGGGGGCGGGCAAGACCGAGTTGGAAGCGATCCGTTATGCAGCCCATCGTGGCTGGTTGCTGGGTCACCTCGAAAGCGACCCCAGCGCCCCGCCACCCAGTCGCCGAATGGCGCCATTGCCCAAAGGCAGGCCGAGCAAGTCCAAGGCGTAGCCGCCCGCATGCGTCTGCTTCGCGCGAGCTCTGCACCAAATTGATGTGTCCCCATTTCAAACCCGCACCGGAATCAGGCATTCACTAAATCTACTCTGACCCCGTTTTATAGCGCTTGAGCCCACGCGCTCTGTGGGTTTATTGTTCGGCCGTCCCGGCCATGGGCCGGCCTACGCGCGCACGCGCGCCGCAATGGGAGCAAGAGATGGAACAGCGCCAGGGTCTGTACGATCCCGCCAATGAAAAGGACGCCTGCGGCGTCGGCTTCGTGGCCCACATCAAGGGTCAGAAGAATCACGAGATCGTCCAGAACGGTCTGAAGATCCTTGAGAACATCGATCACCGCGGCGCGGTGGGCGCGGACCCGCTGATGGGCGACGGCGCGGGCATCCTGATCCAGATTCCTGACCAGCTCTATCGCGAAGAGTTGGCTACCCAGGGCGTCAAACTGCCGCCGCCGGGCGAGTACGGTGTCGGCATGATCTTCCTGCCGAAGGAAGCCGCGTCGCGCCTCGCCTGCGAGCAGGAAATGGAACGCGCCGTGCGCGCCGAAGGCCAGGTCGTGCTCGGTTGGCGCGACGTGCCGGTCGATCGCGAGATGCCGATGTCGCCGACGGTGCGCGCCAAGGAACCGGTGATCCGCCAGATCTTCATCGGCCGCGGCCCCGACGTGATGGTCACCGAAGCGCTCGAACGCAAGCTCTACGCAATCCGCAAGATTGCAAGCCACGCGATCCAGAACCTCAAGCTCAAGCACGGCAAGGAATACTTCGTGCCGTCGATGTCGGCGCGCACGATCGTCTACAAGGGCCTGCTGCTCGCCAACCAGGTCGGCGTGTACTACAAGGATCTCGCCGATCCGCGATGTATCTCTGCCTTGGCGCTGGTGCACCAGCGTTTCTCGACCAACACCTTCCCGGAGTGGCCGCTGGCCCACCCGTACCGGATGATCGCGCACAACGGCGAGATCAACACGGTGAAGGGCAACTTCAACTGGCTGCGCGCGCGCGAAGGCGTAATGAAGTCGGCGGTGCTGGGCGACGACCTGAAGAAGCTCTATCCGATCGTGTACGAAGGCCAGTCGGATACCGCGACTTTCGACAACTGCATCGAACTGCTGACGATGGCGGGCTACCCGCTCGCGCAAGCGGCGATGATGATGATTCCGGAAGCGTGGGAACAGCACACGCTGATGGACGAGAACCGCCGCGCCTTCTACGAGTACCACGCCGCGATGATGGAGCCGTGGGACGGCCCCGCCGCGATCGCCTTCACCGATGGCCGCCAGATCGGTGCGACGCTCGATCGTAACGGCCTGCGCCCCGCCCGCTACCTCGTTACCGACGACGACCTCGTCGTGATGGCTTCGGAGGCCGGCGTGCTGCCGATTCCCGAGAGCAAGATCGTCAAGAAGTGGCGTCTGCAGCCGGGCAAGATGTTCCTGATCGACATGGAAGCCGGCCGCATCATCGACGACAAGGAACTCAAGGATTCGCTGGCCAACGCCAAGCCTTACCGCGAGTGGATCAAGCGCATCCAGGTCAAGCTCGACGAAGTCGATGGCCCGGAAGCCCAGCAGGAAGTGCGCGCCTCGCTGCTCGATCGCCAGCAGGCCTTCGGCTACACGCAGGAAGACATCAAGTTCCTGATGGCGCCGATGGCGGCGAGCGGTGAAGAAGCGATCGGCTCGATGGGCAACGACTCGCCGCTGGCGGTCATGTCCAACAAGCACAAGCCGCTCTACAACTACTTCAAGCAGCTCTTTGCGCAGGTGACGAACCCGCCGATCGACCCGATCCGCGAACAGATCGTGATGTCGACGGTGTCCTTCATCGGGCCGAAGCCGAACCTGCTCGACCTCAACAACATCAACCCGCCGATGCGTCTCGAAGTCTCCCAGCCGGTGCTGGACTTCAAGGACATGGCGAAGCTGCGCGAGATCGAGAAGTACACCGACAACAAGTTCAAGTCCTACGAACTGAACATCTGCTACCCGGTCGCCTGGGGCCGCGACGGCATCGAGGCGCGCATCGCCTCGCTGTGCGCGGAAGCCGAAGATGCGGTGCGCTCCGGCTACACCGTGCTGATCGTGTCGGACCGCAAGATCGACGCACAGAACGTCGCGATCCCGGCCCTTCTGGCCACGTCGGCGATCCACCAGCACCTCGTCGGAAAGGGCCTGCGGACCTCGACCGGTCTCGTCGTCGAGACTGGCTCGGCTCGCGAAGTGCACCACTTCGCACTGCTGGGCGGTTACGGCGCCGAAGCGGTGCACCCCTACCTCGCGATGGAAACCCTGCGCGAGATGGCGAAGGACATGCCGGCCGAGCTGGGCCCGGACAAGGCGGTGAAGAACTTCGTCAAAGCGGTGGGCAAGGGCCTCAACAAGGTCATGTCCAAGATGGGCATCTCGACCTACATGTCCTACTGCGGCGCGCAGATCTTCGAAGCGATCGGCCTCAATTCCGACCTGGTGAAGAAGTACTTCAAGGGCACGGCGTCCAACGTTGAGGGCATCGGCATCTTTGAAGTGGCCGAGGAAGCCCTGCGTCTGCACGCTGCCGCCTTCGGTCACGACCCGGTGCTGGCCAACGCACTCGATGCCGGCGGTGAATACGCCTTCCGTATCCGCGGCGAAGAGCACATGTGGACGCCGGATGCGATCGCCAAACTGCAACACTCGACCCGCTCGAACAGCTTCCAGAACTACAAGGAATACGCCCAGATCATCAACGACCAGACCAAGCGCCACATGACGCTGCGCGGTCTGTTCGAGTTCAAGATCGATCCGGCCAAGGCGATCCCGCTCGACGAAGTCGAACCGGCAAAGGAAATCGTCAAGCGTTTCGCCACCGGTGCAATGTCGCTCGGCTCGATCTCGACCGAAGCGCACTCGACGCTGGCCATCGCGATGAACCGCATCGGCGGCAAGTCGAACACCGGTGAAGGCGGCGAGGACGAGGCGCGCTACGCCAAGGAGATGAAGGGCATCTTCATCAAGAAGGGCGAAACCCTTGCAGGCATCGTCGGCAAGGCGCAAATCGAGCGCGACATTGAGCTGCAGGAAGGCGACTCGCTGCGCTCCAAGATCAAGCAAGTGGCGTCGGGCCGCTTCGGTGTGACCGCCGAGTACCTGGTGTCCGCCGACCAGATCCAGATCAAGATGGCGCAGGGCGCCAAACCTGGCGAGGGCGGCCAGCTCCCGGGCCACAAGGTGTCCGAGTACATCGCGAAGCTGCGTTTCTCGGTGCCGGGCGTCGGTCTGATCTCGCCGCCGCCGCACCACGACATCTACTCGATCGAGGATCTGGCGCAGCTGATCCACGACCTGAAGAACGTCAATCCGACGGCCAGCATCTCGGTGAAGCTGGTGTCGGAAGTCGGTGTCGGCACGGTTGCCGCAGGTGTCAGCAAGTGCAAGGCCGATCACATCGTGATCGCCGGCCACGACGGTGGCACGGGCGCTTCGCCGCTGTCCTCGATCAAGCATGCCGGTTCGCCGTGGGAACTCGGCCTGGCCGAAACGCAGCAGACCCTGGTGCTCAACGGCCTGCGTGGCCGCGTGATCGTGCAGGCCGATGGTCAGATGAAGACCGGCCGCGACGTCGCGATCGCCGCGCTGTTGGGTGCCGACGAGTTCGGTTTCGCGACCGCGCCGCTGGTCGTCGAAGGCTGCATCATGATGCGCAAGTGCCACCTGAACACCTGCCCGGTGGGTGTGGCGACGCAGGATCCGGAGCTGCGCAAGAAGTTCTCGGGCCGCCCGGAGCACGTGGTCAACTTCTTCTTCTTCATCGCGGAAGAAGTGCGCGAGATCATGGCCCAACTGGGCATCCGCAAGTTCGAGGACCTCATCGGCCGTGCCGATCTGCTCGACAAGAAGAAGGCGATCTCGCACTGGAAGGCGAAGGGGCTGGACTTCAGCCGCATCTTCCATCTGCCGGAAGTGCCCGAGAGCGTCGCTCGCCGCGCCACCGACACGCAGGATCACCTGCTTGAGCGCGCCCTCGATCACAAGCTGATCGAACAGGCCAAGCCGGCACTGGAAAAGGGCGAGCGTGTCTCGTTCATCACCCCGATCCGCAACGTCAATCGTTCCGCCGGCGCGATGCTGTCGGGCGAAGTGGCGAAGCGTTACGGCCACGCCGGTCTGCCGGACGACACCATCCACATCCAGCTCGCCGGTACCGCCGGCCAGAGCTTTGGCGCCTTCCTGGCGCACGGCGTGACGCTGGATCTGGTTGGCGAAGGCAACGACTATGTTGGCAAGGGTCTGGCCGGTGGTCGCGTCATCGTGCGCAGCCCGAACGACTTCCGTGGTTTCGGGCCGGAGCACATCATCGTCGGCAACACCGTGCTGTTCGGTGCCACCGGTGGCGAGGCCTACTTCAACGGCGTCGGCGGCGAGCGCTTCGCGGTGCGTAATTCGGGTGCGGCGGCGGTTGTCGAAGGCGTGGGTGACCACGGCTGCGAATACATGACCGGCGGCACCGTGATAGTGCTGGGCGATACCGGCCGCAACTTCGCGGCGGGTATGTCGGGTGGCGTGGCTTACATCTACGACCCGGATCGCGTCTTCGCGCAGAAGTGCAACCTCTCGATGGTCGACGTCGAGCCGTTGCTCAGCAGCGCCGAGCAGGAAGCCAAGGTCGAGCGCGCACTGTGGCATGCCGTCACCCGTGGTGGCGAGGGCGAGACCGACGAGGCGATCCTCAAGCGTCTGGTCGAGCGCCACTTCCGCTACACCGGCAGCTTCCGTGCGAAGACGTTGATCGAGAAGTGGGCCGAATCCCGCGCAGCCTTCGTCAAGGTAATGCCGAAGGAATACCGTCGTGCGCTGAAGGAATTGGCTGCCGCCAAGGCCGCAGCAGCTTCTGCGACAACCGCCTGATCGAGAAACCGGAGAAAACGAAAATGGGTAAGGTCACCGGATTCATGGAATTCGCGCGCGTCGAAGAAGGCTACGAGGCCGCCGACAAGCGCAAGCAGCATTACAAGGAGTTCGTGCTCACGCTGAGTGACGAACAGGCCAAGGTGCAGGGCGCACGCTGCATGGACTGCGGCATCCCGTTCTGCAACAACGGGTGCCCGGTCAACAACATCATCCCGGACTTCAATGACCTGGTGTATCACCAGGACTGGAAGGCGGCGATCGAGACACTGCACTCGACCAACAACTTCCCGGAGTTCACCGGCCGCATCTGTCCGGCGCCGTGCGAGGCCGCCTGCACGCTGGGCATCCACGAGTTGCCGGTCGGCATCAAGTCGATCGAGCACGCAATCATCGACAAGGCCTGGGCGAATGGCTGGGTGCAGCCGCAGCCGCCGCTGCAGAAGACCGGCAAGAAGGTTGCCATCGTCGGTTCCGGCCCCGCGGGCCTCGCCGCTGCGCAGCAACTGGCGCGCGCCGGCCACGATGTGACGGTGTTCGAGAAGAGCTCGCGTATCGGCGGCCTGCTGCGCTACGGCATCCCCGATTTCAAGCTCGACAAGGGCAACATCGACCGCCGCCTCGAGCAGTTGAAGGCCGAAGGTGTCGTCTTCAAGACCGGCGTGTACGTGGGCAAGGGTGGCCTGCCGAAGGGCGTGGGTTCCGATGCCAAGCAGACCATCGATCCCGAGCAACTCAAGGCCGAGTTCGACGCCGTGGTGCTCGCTGCTGGTTCGGAAATCCCGCGTGATCTGCCGGTGCCGGGCCGCGAGCTCGAAGGCGTGCATTTTGCGATGGAGTTCCTGCCGCAGCAGAACAAGGTCAATGCGGGCGACAAGCTCAAGGACCAGATCAAGGCGACCGGCAAGCATGTCGTCGTGATCGGCGGCGGTGATACCGGTTCCGACTGCGTGGGTACCTCGAATCGCCACGGCGCGAAAAGCGTGACCCAGTTCGAGCTGATGCCGATGCCGCCGGAGAAGGAGAACAAGATGCTGGTGTGGCCGTACTGGCCGACCAAGCTGCGTACTTCTTCATCGCACGACGAAGGCTGCGAGCGCGACTGGTCGATCACCACCAAGTCCTTCAAGGGCGAGAACGGCAAGCTCAAGGCGGTCGTTACCGCCCGCGTCGAGTGGACCAAGGACGAGAAGACCGGCCAGATGAAGATGACCGAAGTCGCGGGTTCCGAGAAGGAATTGCCGGCCGATCTCGTGTTCCTCGCGATGGGCTTCGTGAATCCGCTCGGTTCGATGCTTGAAGCCTTCGGCGTCGATAAGGATGGCCGTGGCAACGCCAAGGCCAGCACCGAGGGTGCGGGTGCCTACGCCACCAATGTGCCGAAGGTGTTCGCGGCAGGTGACGTGCGCCGCGGGCAGTCGCTCGTGGTGTGGGCGATCCGCGAAGGCCGCCAGGCCGCACGTGCCGTTGATGAATTCCTGATGGGCGAGAGCGTGCTGCCGCGCTGACCGACTCAGGCTTCGGCTCGGAACGGGCGACGTGGGGAATGGCCCCTGCGTCGCCCGTTTTCTTTGCTGCGGCAGGATCGGCCGCGCAGGCGTGTCCGCTGCACTCTGCATTGAGTAAACTGCGACCCATTGCCACCCCGGGCGCAGTGCTGACTGATCGTCGTCGCCCGCTTGCTCGCGACGCTGCCCGCACACCAGAAAGAATCACATGCATAGAAGATCACGCGCCGTCCTGATGTCAGCCGTCCTGGTTGCGGCCTGCGTCGGCATGCCGAGCACGGAAGTCGATCGTCAGATGGGGCAGCAGGCCGCCCAGTCAGTGGCCAGCGACATCGGGCTCGTCGATGACCCGGCGCTGATCGCCTATGTGGACAGTGTCGGCCAGCGCGTTGCGGCTGCGCTGCCCAAGCGTCAGTTCAACTACCACTTCTCGGTCGTCGATCAGGTGGAGCCGAATGCCTTTGCGGTGCCCGGCGGCTACATCTACGTCTCTCGCGGCCTGCTCGCGCTGATCCGCTCCGAGGACGAACTCGCCGGCGTGCTGGGTCACGAGATCCAGCATGTGGAGCGTCGCCATTCGGTGCGCCAGATGAAGAAGGAGCAGCGGCTGGGTCTGCTTGCGCTGCCCGGCGAACTGGTTGGCGGCATCATCAGTGATGACCTCGCGGTGCTGGCTTCCAAGCCCTTCCAGGCAGTCGCTGCCGGCTACAGCCGCGATCAGGAACGCGAAGCGGATGCGCTGGGCCAGCCCCTAGCCGCTGCGGCCGGCTACAACCCGCTCGCCATCGCGACGATTCTCGACCGCATGGAACACTTCATCGAGACGATGACGGACGAGAAGCGTGCGCCCACCTTCTTCGACAGCCACCCGAGCACGCCGGAGCGTGTCGGCACGCTGACTCGCACCGCAGCCAGTCTGACGGCGGCTCCGTTGCCGCGCATCGCGGCTGACGAGGCGGCGCTGATGAAGAAACTCGACGGCCTGCTGGTTGGCCCCGACCCGGCAGAAGGCGTGGTTCACGACGAGACCTTCCTGCATCCGGACCTCGGTTTCCGCATGGTGTTCCCGAAGGGCTGGCTGGTGGAAAACACCCGCAAGACGGTGAACGCCATGGCGCCGACCAAGGATGGCGTCGCGGTGTTTGGCCTCGCAGGCGAGGGGTCGGCCGACGATCTGCCGAAAATTGCCAAGGCGTTCTCCGAGAAGCTCGCGCGCAAATACCGCGCTACGCCCCAGCAGATCGAAGCCACCACTGCCAACGGGCTGCCGGCCCGCGCGCTCTACCTGACCGACAAGAGCGGCAAGGAAGCGGTGCACCTCTACTTCCTGTGGGTGGTGCTGGGCAAGAACATCTACCAGATGATCGGCCTCGCGCCCGACCACCAGAAGGTGCTGGTGCGCGGCATCGCCGACAGCCTGCGTCCGCTCAATGCCAGCGAGCGCGCGTCGATCACCGAACTGCGCCTGCAAATCCTCGCTGCGCGCAGCGGCGAGGCCATACCGGCCGTCAACAAGCGCGCCGGCGGCACGCTTGCCGCAGCACTGGTGGCGGCGATGAACGGCGTGGGCGAGAACGTGCCGTTCAAGGGCGGCGAGCTCGTCAAGGTGCCGGTGCGCAAGCCCTACCGTTCCCCACGCTGACCCAAGCTGCGCCTTGCCCCGCATCGGGCGAGGCGCTCAGGCATGGGCGTGGATGCAGATCGCATCACGCCCCTTTGCCTTGGCGTCGTACATCGCCTGATCGGCGAACTTGAGGATGTCGGAGGCGCTCGTCTCCTGGCCCATGAACAGCATGATGCCGACGCTCGCGGTGCAGCGATGTTCGATGATCTGGTCGCTGCCGCGCTCGCGCGGCTTGATCAGGCGATAGGGCGTGGATAGCGCGCCGCGGATCTTTTCGGCGACCAGGTGGGCCGATGCGGCGGAAGCGTCCGCGTCGCCGTTCAATTCCTTGAGCACCACGACGAACTCGTCGCCGCCAAAACGCGCCACGGTGTCCATCTGGCGGGTACATGCGCGCAGGCGCGCAGCGGCCTCCGCCAGCAGCAGGTCGCCGACGCCATGGCCATGTGCATCGTTGAGCGGCTTGAAATTATCGAGGTCGATGAACATCGCGGCGCCGAAGCGTCCGCTGCGCTTGCTCGCCGCCATCGCGTGGCCGAGGCGGTCGTCGAGCAGGCGCCGGTTGGGCAGCCCGGTCAGCGTGTCGTAGAAGGCGTATCGGCGGATCTGTTCTTCCATCGCCTTGCGGTCGGTGATGTCTTTCACCGTGGCGATGAAGCCGACCTGCCTGCCGCTGTCGTCACGCAGCGACGAGGCGCTGACGATCACCGGGAAACGCTCGCCGGTCTTCTTCATGAAGGTCAACTCGAAGCTGCCCGGCTCGCCCCGCAAGGTCTGGACAAAGGCGCGCTGGATCTCGCCATGCGCTTCCGGCGGCCAGTACGGGAAGGGCGCGCTGCGGCCCACCAGTTCGTCGCGGGAGAAGCCCGTCATCGCGCATAGCGCCGGGTTGGCGTCCCTCGAAACGCCGTGGATGTCGAGTACCGAGAAGCCATCCTGCATCGAGGCGATCAAGTTCTCGGAGAAATGCAGTGCCGCCTTCAGTTCCTCTTCGGCCTGTTTGAGCCGGGTGATGTTGTGGTGCGCAACGACGATCCGCGTCGCCAGGGACTCACGGACCCGCGTGGCACGGGCAAGAAACCAGCGCTGCTCGCCCGGCGAGTGGCAGGGGTAGGTCGCCTCGAAGCTTTCACGCGTGCCGGCCAGCAATTCCTGCAACAGCGGGGCGATGCACTCGGCGCTGTGCGTCCCGGTCTCACTCCCGCAATTGCACGCGTTCAGGCAGCTTACGCCTTCGTCGCAGCGGCACGCCTCGCCATGGTTGTCGTGGCAAAAGTCGCGCCAGGCTTGATTGACGGCGATGATGCGGCCGCTTTCATCGATGACGCAGATGTTGGCCTGCAGGCTGTCGAGCACCGACTGCGTGAAGGCGCGTGATTCCTGCAAGGCGCATTCCACCCGGCAGCGCTCGGTGATGTCGGAGACGTACACCAGGCGAAGCGCGACGCCGTCGGCGCCTTCCACCCGTGCCGACTTCACCAGCACCCGCAGTGGGGTGCCGTCGCGCCGCACCACGTCGAGTTCGCCGTCGAAGGGGATCTGCTCGGTCAGGAAGGCGCGATGCCGGCCGATGATCTGCTCACGGGCCTGCGGCGGCAGAATCACTTCGAGGTTCTGGCCGAGCAGTTCATCGTTCGAGTAGCCGTACAGCGCACTGTAGGCAGGGTTCACCGCCTCGTAGACGCCGGCCTCGTTGATCACGGCGATGCCGATCGGGGATTGCGCCAGCACATAGTCGAAATGCATCGCCGTGGCCACCGCAGCGGTCGCTGGCGTGCTTGCATGTGTCATCGTGTGCGTTCCCCCGAAGCCGACGATCCCTCCTGTGGATTCTAGGCCCAGCCTGCCTTTGACGCCATCGGCATGTGCCGCGCAGGGATTGCGCCGCGCGCCGCGAGGGCTTACCGTGTCTGCCAACCACATCGCATGGCGAGGGCTCCCATGTATGGCGCACTGGTTTTTCGACAGCTCTTCGACGCCGCGTCCTCCACCTACACCTACCTGCTTGGCGATCCGCTCACCCGCGAAGCGGTGCTGATCGACCCGGTCTTCGAGCAGCACCTGCGCGACCGCGCCTTGATCGAGGAACTGGGCTTGCGTCTGGTGAGTGTGCTCGATACCCACTGCCACGCCGACCATGTGACCGGCGCCTGGCTGATGCAGGCCGCCACGGGCTGCCGCATCGGCGTCTCGCGTCGATACGGCGATGCCCTGCAGGGCGCCGACCTGCGCCTTGAGCACGGCGAACGTGTCGTCTTCGGCAAGCGTTATCTCGAAGTCCGCGCCACGCCGGGCCATACCGAGGGCTGCCTGAGCTTCATCAGCGACGACCTCGGGCTGGCCTTCACCGGCGATGCGCTGCTGATCCGTGGCTGCGGCCGCTGCGACTTCCAGCAGGGTGACGCGCACACCTTGTTCCGCTCGATCCGCGAACAGCTCTTCAGCCTGCCGGACGACTGCCTGATCTTTCCGGCGCATGACTACGCCGGCCGCACCATGTCGTCGGTGGGCGAAGAGCGTGCGTACAACCCGCGCCTCGGCGGGCATGCCGACGAGCGCGACTTCGTCGGCTTCATGGAAAACCTGCAACTTCCCCATCCCAAGCAGATCGCGCTGGCCTTGCCGGCCAACCTGCGCTCGGGCAAACCGGAGGACGGACAGGTGCCGCAGCCCGCCGAATGGGGTCCGGTGCGCCAGAGCTATGCCGGTTTGCTGGAGATCGATCCGGAGTGGGTCGCCGAGCATCTGCCGGAGGTGCTGATTCTCGACGTGCGTCGCCGCGACGAGATGGACGACCGCCTCGGCCACCTGCCCGCCGCCCGTCTGATCCCGCTCGACGAACTGCGCGCGCGCGCCGCCGAGTTGCCGCGTGAGCGGCCGATCGTTGCCGTCTGCCACGCCGGCATGCGTTCCGGGCAGGCGACGGTGATCCTGCGGCAGGCGGGTGTCACGCAGGTGGCGAACCTGCGTGGTGGCATGTTGCTGTGGCAGCAGATGGGGCTGCCGGTCGAACACGGCCCCATCGCCGGCTGATACGCCGACGCGCGGCCCGGCTCAGACCAGCCGCTGTTCGATCTGTGCCGCGCCGTCGGCGTAACGCACCTCGGCCAGCGCGCCGTTAATCAGCAGCCACTGCGGCGGCATGTGGCCGATGTCGCAACCGAGCAGCACCGGGCAGGGCAGATCAGCCAGCCCGCTCACCAGCGCCTCGCGCTGGTTCAGCCACTCCGGTGTGCGCACGTCGCCCGCGCTGCTGCGCCCGACCAGCACGCCGGCGAGACCCTCGAACCAGCCGGCGAGCTTGAGGCCCTGCAGCACGCACAGGAACTCGCTGGGGCGCAGGTTGCAGTTCTCGAAGTAGAGGATTGCGCCGGCATCGCCCGCCTCGCGCACGAAGCGCGGCACGTCGCCGCACGGGCTGCCGGCAAGGTTGCGCACGGTGTCGAGGCAGCCGCCAATCAGGCGGCCGGAAAACTGCACCGCGCGGCCGGGGTTCACGTCCAGCAGGGCGAGCCGGGTCGGGATCTGCGGTGCGAAGACCCGTTCCGGGTGGATGGTGTAGTCACCCCAGTCGGCCTGCCAGGCGGCCGAACTGCGCTGCGTGAAGGCGCCACCCGGCGCACTGCCGAGCGCCGGCAACAGGCCGGTGATCAGCGGATCGGTCTGGCCCGGCACCAGATCCATCAGGCAGGGGCCATGCGCAGTCGCCCAGCGCAGGCGCAAGGTCAGCGCCATCAGCAGGGTGGAGGTGTCGGAGTAGCCGAGCAGCCAGGTGGGTGTGAGTTGTTCGGTGGCCTGCCAGTCGAGGCGCGGCAGCACCTCGATTGCCAGCTCCCCGCCCCAAGGCGGCATCACCGCCGCGATCGCCGGGTCGAGCAGGCAGTGCATCAGTTCGGCGGCGCGCTGCGCGGCGGGTGCGCTGGCCTGCTTGTGCTGGGTGCGCAGGCAGTGGCCTTCGAGCGGCGTCAGGCCTTGTTGGCGCAGCCATGCGAGGGCTAGGTCGAGCCGCGGGTGACAGTCGGCCCCGACGCCCGACGAAGGGGCGGTCACGGCCACGCGCGCGCCGGCGCGCAAGGGTGCGGGGTATCGGATCATGCCGCGCAGCATGCCAGCCCCGGCGCTGCGGTGTCCTGTGTTGCATCAGGGCAAGCTCGCAGTGCGGCGTGTACGCCGCTTGCCTCGCACCAGCGTGTTTGCTGGCGCGCCGGTGACGTGAGGCTCAGTCGCTGCGGGTCTGCGCTTCCAGCGTTGCGAGGTAGTGCAAGGCATGGGCGCGTTCGCTGCCGCACATCTCTCCGGACGGCTGCAGCCCGCCGCAGCACGCCGGCCGCCGGGGGTCACCGAAGAGCTTGCAGCGCAGCTGATCGTCAAGCTGGATGCAGGGCACGCCCGCCGGTTTGCCGTGTGGCATGCCCGGTATCGGTGAGGTGATCGACGGCGCGATGCAGCACGCCGCACAGCCAGGGCGGCAGTCCATCAGCCGGCGTCCGGTGTGTGGCTGATCCAGCCGACGAGGTGATGCTGGTCGTCGCGCAGCGGCCAGTCCGTGCACGCGAAGGCTTCGCCATGCGCGAGCGCAAAGCTGCCGTGGTCGGTGACTTCGATCGTGCCACCCTGCCAGAAGTGCGCGATCAGCGCGTCGAAAGGGGTGCCTGCGGCGATCGTTTGAACGCCGTGTCGATCAACCGGGCGCGCCGACGACGCAATGTCGTGCCAGCTCGCCCAATGCAGTCCGGCCAATGCCTGCCGCAGGCCGGCGTACCAGGCGGCGTTGTCGCCATCGGGCGCGACCTGCCCGAGCAGGTTGCAGAACAGCACCGCATGGTCGGCGTACTGCGTGCGCAGCGTGGCGAGACCGCCGGGCGCAAATACGTCGAGCGTGTCGAAATGCAGCCGCGGCGAGGCGATACGGCGCGCCAGAGCGAGCCGTGCGAGCGGGTCCGGTTCGAGTACGCGGATTTCGTCGAAGCGGGTGAACAGCGCGTCGGGCAGCGTCCAGCCCGCGCTGGGGCCGATCAGCAAGAGGCGCGCACAGGGTGGTCGCCAGGCGTCCAGCCAGTGGGCGAGCGTGTTACGGAAGGCCGACCATTCGCGAGCGCGCCGGCGCAGGGCGGTGAGGTGCCAGCGCAGCCCGCCGCTGGTGTGCATCAGGTGGTTCGCGAGTCGCGGCGCCGCCAGGGGCGCCGGCAGCTCGTCGGCCGGGCAGATCACGCGACGTCGTCCGGCGATTCGCCGAGCTTTTCGTACAGGCGCGCGAGCTGGGCACGAACGGTCGCGAGCTCGTCTTCAAGGCGCGCGACGCGGTCGGCGAGCAGCGGGTCGCGGCTGGCGGCAGCGAGCGGGGCGGCGCTGGGCTGTGGCAGGTCGGGCGTGCCTGAAAGCAGGTGAGCCCAGCGGTTTTCGCGCGCCCCCGGTGCGCGGGGCAGTTCCAGCACCAGCGCGCCGGCACTGCGTTCGGCCAGTTCGGTCAGGAAGGCTTCGACGGAAGAGACGTCGGCGAACTTGTGCAGACGTTCGCAATTGGCGCGCAATTCTGCCGCGGTCTGCGGGCCGCGCAGCATCAGCACGGTCAGCAGCGCCACCGACTGTGACGGCACCTGCAGTACGCGGCCGAGATTGTGGCTGTAGCGGGTGACCCGGCTGCCCGAGCTTTCGATGATGAGGCTGTGGCTGCGCAGCGCGTCGAGCGCGAGCAGCACTTCGGCTTCGCTCGCATCGATCACCGGGTCGCGGCTAGTTTTCTGGTTGCATCCGGCGATCAGCGCGTTGAGCGAGAGCGGATAGGTATCGGGGACGGTGTGCTCTTTTTCGACCAGTACGCCGAGCACACGGGTTTCAAGCAGGGAAAGCGGCGGCAGCGGATGCGGCATGGGACTCAGGTTCTGCAAATGGGAATCGATGGCGATTGTGCCATCCAAACCTCGGTGATGACGCGTTGGCGGTGAATCTCTGGCGGCGCGCCTGCAGAAGCGCCCCTGCCCTAAAGTTTTCGTCGCCCGCTGCCGTCAACCTGCTTGTTCGGCCATGAATTGTCGCGGTGGCTGGGGCCGGACTTGCCTGCAAGCGGATTGCTTCAGGTGCGAGCGCACGCCGGGCGGTGGGGGAATCGCCGGGCGCTGACGTCCCTGTCTGCCGCACACCTTCCGAGGGCGGTTTTCCATGTCGATCTCAACGCGACTCCGACTGATGCTGATCCTGGCCATCGTGGCACTGCTCACGATCGGCGGCGTGAATCTGGTTTCGTACGGCAAGATTCAGAGACAGGTGGATCAGATCACCACCAACGCGGCGCCGAGCATCATCGTCGTCGGCGAAGTGAGCAATAACTATCGCGATTTGCGCAGCCAACTGCTTTCGGTGCTGATGGAACAGGACGCCGACCTGAAGAAGGCCTTCGTCGAGAAGAGCAAGCTCATGGAAGACGAAGGTCTGAAGAAGCTCAAGAGCTATGAGCCGCTGATTTCCGACGACGGTGATCGCAAGGCCTACGACAAGCTCAAGGCCGCGTTCACCGCCTACCTGGAGGCTTACCACGCCACCGAGGATGCTGCGGTAGGCGGCAAGGCCGACGAGGCGACGATGCTGATGTTCAGCAAGGTGATGCCTACGTCGCAGCAAGTCGAGGAATCGCTGCAAACTCTTCTCAAGGGCAACCAGGATGGCTTCGTGCAGGCGCAAGAGGAAGTCAACAGGGTGCAGCGCTCGGCGCAGGCCATCAGCATTGGCGTGAACCTCCTGTCCATCCTTGGCCTGCTGGTGTTTGGCGTGTTGGTGATCCGCGCGATCCGTGCGCCGCTCGCATCAATGGAGCGTACCGTCGAGTCGATCGAGCGCGACCTGGACTTTACCCGCCGTGTGCCACTGCGTAGCCGCGACGAAATCGGGGCCACCGTGCAGGCCTTCAATCGCCTGCTCGACAAGTTGCAGGAGAGCCTGCGCGATATTTCCTCGGCTTCAGAGGGGGTGTCGCGTCAGGCGCAGGACGTTGCCCACGCAGCGCAGGAGATGCTCGATGGCTCGCGCGTGGCGAGCGACGCGTCCAGCGCGATGGCCGCCACGGTTGAAGAGGTGACCGTCAGCATCAACCATGTGGCCGATCGCGCCAACGACGCGGCGGTCGAGAGTCGCCAATCGGGCGAGCGCGCTCAGCAGGGCGAGGCCGTGATCAACGGTACGGTGGCCGAAATCAACGGCATTGCCGATCGCGTCCATGAAGCCGCGCAGAAGATCGAGGTGCTGGCATCCGAGGCGCTCAGCATCAATGCCGTGGTCACCGTGATCAAGGAGGTGGCTGACCAGACCAACCTGCTTGCGCTCAACGCCGCGATCGAGGCCGCCCGCGCGGGTGAGCAGGGCCGCGGCTTCGCGGTGGTGGCGGACGAAGTGCGCAAGCTTGCCGAACGCACCGCCCATTCGACGCAGGAGATCAGTACCCTCATCGGCCGCATCCAGGCGAGCGCCGAAGGCGCGGTCGATCAGATGCGCGGTGTGGTGAACCGGGTTGAAATCGGGGTCAAGCAGGCGACGGAAGCCGGCACGGCGATCCAGGAAATCCGCAGCAGCTCGGGCCAGGTCGTCGGCATGGTGGGCGACATCTCGCATGCCATCCGCGAGCAGAGCGCGGCGTCCACGAACATCGCCCAGCAGGTCGAGCGGATCGCGCAAGTCTCGGAAGAAACCAACGCCTCTGCGCGGCAGACCTCGGAATCGGCAGAGTCGCTCAAGGCGCTCGCCAGCCAGATGCAGCAGGCGGTGTCGAAGTACAAGATCTGATCCCGCATCTCGCGACAGCAGGCCCCGCCCGGATTGTCCGGGCGGGGCCTTGTTCTTTGGCGGGCAAGGACTGCATCGGCGGCTTTAGGGAAGAGCGATCGATGATGCGTTGAGGTGCAACCGTGACGCGGACAAGAAAATGGCCCTCACGGGGCGGGCCATCGGGGTCTTCGTTTGCGGCTCAGGTCGAGATCAGGGGTAGACCACCTTCAGCGAGCTATCGACCTGCCCCTTGTCCAGGTAGATCAGCACCGAAGGATCGTCCGCCGCCATCTTCTTGGCTTCCGCAAGCGAGGCGACCTCTTTCGGCGGTCCGCCGAGGCCGGTGAACTGCAGCTTGGCGTAGTGCGCCTTGAGCTGATCCTGCGATTTGCCAATTACTGAATTGCCGAAATCATCTTTCGGGCTGCCAGCATAGTCGATCGGTTTTGCCGGGTTGCCATTGATGGCTTTCGCCTTGCCGAGAAAGACTTCGCTGACTTGCCCCTTGTTGAGCCCGCCGAGCGGCGATTTCGCGCCCGCGGCGACCACGGTTTCGGCGCTCGCCAGGGTGGGAAGTGCCGCGATCAGGGACGCGAGGCAGAGCTTTTTGAACATGCGCATGTCTGCCTCCTCAGAAGACGAAGTCGAGCGCGGCCGAGTAGACGTTGGTGCGGCCGTCGTAAGTGGTTGGCGACAAATTCACGAAGGCGCCTGAGAAGGGCGCGTCCTTGTGGTCGTGCTTGACCATCTCGGCCTGCAACTTGAGTGCGACGTTGCGATAGAAGTCCCAACGCACGCCCATGCCGAAGATCTCGCGATCGGAGGCATTGCCGTAGTACTTGGCCTTCAACGCAGCGGCTGCAAGTGCGCCAAAGCCCGTGCCGGTGGCGGTGAAGTCGTTGAGGCTGTGCGTCTTGAAGCCCGAGTAGGAAAGGTAGGGCGTGAACGCGCCCCAGCGATAGGCGCCCAGCAACAGCCAGCCGCTGGTCTTGGGCAGCAAGCCGTCTTCCGCCTGTCGGTAGCCATATTCCGCCTGCGCGTACCAGTTGCCTTCGTCGTAGGCTGCGCCGAGGCCGTAGAACTGACCGCTCGTGCCTTCAACGGTGTTGCGGAAGCGCGGCGCTTCGGCGGTGCATGCCGGGCATCCTGCGGACACGAGCGGGTTTTCCAGCAGCGCTGCCGAGGCCAGGGCGGTGTCGGCTGCTTCGCCGACGATCTTGATCTTGATCGCGGTGCCGCTGGCGCGCAGCGTCCATGGCCCGACGCTGTATGTCGCGGCTGCGCCGAACACCGAGTCGGCCTTGTATTCAGCCGAGGGGATCGCGAGGCTCGATTTGCCGCCGAAGCCCTGTACTTGCAGGTGCCCTGCACCGACCTCAGTGCCATACACGACCTCAGCGCCGTCGTGACGCGAAAGCGGGTAGTTGCCAGCCATTTCCAGGCTGTAGCGCACCGGGGTCAGCGAGTAACCCACAAAGCGGTAGTCCGACTGCATGAACACAGGTGTCACCATGCGGCCTGCGCGCACGCGCCAGCTGTCGTTGATGGTCCACATCACGTTGGCCCATTCGACTTCCGCCTTGTACTCGCCGGTGTTGCGCTGCATGGCCAGCACCTGCAGCACGCCGCTGAACTGGCCGCCGCGGTTGAAGTCCAGCTGCACCGCCAGGCGCGAGTCGACGTCGGTAGCCCAGTCATTCCCCTTGGCGTTTTTCTGGAATGGATAGTGGAAGCCGACGTCCTTGTCGTCGGTCTCCGATGCGGCGATCGTGCCGTAACCCGAGAACGCGAGCCAGTCGAACTGGCCATCCGCCGCGTGGGCGAACGGGCTCAGTGCGAGGCCGACCGCGATTGCAATCCGCTTGTGCATGTTTCCCCCGATATGAGTCGTGCTGCGACCCGGCCGGTCTGGGCCGGTTCCGATATGTGTCGCGCGAGCGCAGGGTCACCCGTGGTGACCTGTCTGTTTAAGCGGCGAGGGGGGCGAAAACTTTAGGATTTCATGCGTCTGAAGCAAACAACGGCCCTCGCGGGCCGTTTGTACTGATTCGGTTCCGGTGGCGATCGATCAGGGCGTGCCGACAACCTTCAGGCTACCGTCCATCTGGGCCTTGTCGAGGAAGATCAGAACGCTTGGATCGTCTGCGGCGAGCTTCTTGGCCTCGGCGAGTGAGCCGACCTCTTTCGGTGGTCCGCCCAGACCGGTGAATTGCAGCTTGGCGTAATGCGCCTTGAGCTGGTCGGAAGACTTTCCGAGCCAGGCATCCCAGAACTCGGCCTTGGGGGCGCCAACGTAGTCAATGGGCTTGACCGGGTTGCCGCCGACGGTTTTCGCCTTGCCCAGGAAGACTTCGGCAACCTGTGCCTTGGTGACGCCGGCGAGCGGCGACTTGGCGCCGGCGGCGACCACCACTTCGGCCAGGCAGAGTGTCGATGCCATTGCGCAGGCACCGGCAACGATGAGCTTGAACGTGAGCTTCATGGCTGGGCCTCCGTCAGAAGATGAAGTCGATGGTGGCGGTATAGACGTTCACCTTGCCGTCGTAGGTCGTCGGCGAAAGGTTGGTGAACGCGCCTGACCATCCATAGCTCGGCCGGTCGTGCTTGACCAGATCCGCCTGCAGCTTCAACGCGACGTTGGTGTAGAAGTCCCAGCGAACGCCAACGCTCGTCATGCTGCGCGAGCTGTTGTTGGCCTTGAGCAATCCGTTGTACTGCGCGGCGACAATGCCGGGGATGCCGGGCAGTGCTGGCAGCGCCGCCTCGTCGTTTGACTTGGTCTTGAAGACGGCGTAGCTCAGGAAGGGTGTGAAGCGCTTCCAGCGATACGCGCCGAGTGCGAGGTAGCTGTCGACACTCGGGAAGAACCCGTCGATCTTGCGGTGGCCGAACTCCAGTTGTCCGTACCAGGTGTCGTCGTCGTAGATGCCGCCGATCGTCAGGAAGTCGGCTGACATACCTGCAACGGAGGTGTCGAGTTTCTGCGCCTCTTCAGCGCAGTTGCTGCAGGCGGCGGGCGGGATCGCATGCAGTACCTTGCTCGCGAGGTTGAATGTCGGGACCGCGTCGCCAACCGTTTTCATGTCGCGCACCGCGCTACCGGCAAGGCGCACGGTCCACGGGCCGGTGCTGTAGGTGCCTGAAACCCCATAGATGCCACCCACATCCAGCGAGTTCTTGCCGAGCGCGTTGATGAAGTCGTACTTGGTCTTGCCGGCATAGCCTTGCACCTGCAGGCGACCATTCCAGACCTCGGTGTTGTAGAGCACCTCGGCGCCATCGTGGCGGCTGAGCGGATAGTTGCCCGACATTTCCAGGCTGTAGCGCACCGGGATGATCGAGTAGCCGACGTTCTTGTAGTCCGACGCGAGGAACACCGGCGTCACCATGCGGCCGGCACGTACCCGCCAGTTCTCGTTGATCGTCCACATTACGTTGGCCCACTCGACCTCGGCACGGAACTCGCCCTGATAACGTTGCGTGGCCATGACCTGCAGAACGCCGCTGAAGGTGCCGCCGCGATTGACGTCGAACTGTGCGGCGATACGGCTATCGACGTCGGTTGCCCAGTCATTGGCCTTGCCGTTCTTCTGATAGGGCATGCGGAACGAGACCGCCTTGTCGTCGGTTTCCGAGGCACCGATGGTGCCGAAGCCAGAAAAGCTGAGCCAGTCGAACTGGCCTTCCGCTGCGTGCGCGATCGGGCTCAAGACGAGCCCGATCGCCATGGCAATGGCTGTGCGTTTGTTCATGTTTCCCCCGATAGATGTCGTGCGGCGAAGCGGCCGGTCTGTGCCGGTCTGTGCCGGTCTGGGCGTGCGCCGCGCCAGCGCAAGGCCGCCCCCCGGCGACCTGTATCGGTAAGCGGCGGGGACCGCCAAAACTTTAGGAATATTTCGCCCGGAGGCTTCAGTTGCCGGACCGGCCGGGTGCGGCGCCGCGGTCCGCATGCGCGAGTCGCCGGCCGCCAGCGTGCTTGGCGGCGTACATGGCGCTGTCGGCGGCCTTGAGCAGCCCCGCGGTGTCGCTGCCGTCGTCCGGCGACAGCGCGAGCCCGATGCTGGCCGACATCGGGATGCGCAGCGCGCCCTGCAGCAGAGGCTGGGCCAGCGCCTCGAGCATGCGTCGCCCGAGGGTGTCGAGTTCCTCGCGGTCGTGCAGCGTGCTGAATACGCACACGAACTCATCGCCGCCCAGCCGCGCCACCGTATCGCCGGCGCGGGCGCAGGCGGCCAGTCGCTGCGCAACGGCCTGCAATACGCAATCACCGGTGGCGTGGCCGTAGGTGTCGTTGATTGGCTTGAAACCGTCGAGGTCGACCATCGCGACCCCAACCTTGTGATAGCCGCGCTGTGCTTGCGCCAGCGCAATCGTGAGCCGGTCGTCGAGCATGCGGCGGTTGGGCAGACCGGTCAGCGCATCATGCAGCGCAAGCTGGCGCAGCCGCGACTCGGCGTCGACCCGCTCGCTGATGTCGAGCAGCGTCACCACCCGCACTTTTCCTTCGTCGGTGCCGATCTCGCCGTGACTCAGGGCGACGTGGAAGTCGCCGCCATCGGGGCGCTCGCCACGCCATACGCCCTCATCCGCGTCCAGGAAGGTGGTCACGCGATGCCCGCGCAGCGTGTCGATACCGCGCCCGAGTATGCGCATCGCGGCCGGATTGGCCGCGACGATTTGCTCGTCGTTGTCGAGCAGGCATACGCCGGCGGCGATCTGGTCGATCATGCCTTCCAGCTGCTGGCCGCGTCGGTCGGCCGCGCGATAGCGCGCCAGCAGCAACACGATCACCAGGGCGAAGTTCAGCAAGGCAAGACTGAATGCGCCCATCTGGACAGCACGCAGGGCTTGCGTGCGTTCGAGCGACACCGCTTCGATGCGCGACGTGAGGCGGTTCATCAGGTCGAGCAGTTCGGCCTCGTGGGCGCCCAGTTCCTGCGCGATGCGCTGGCGCGGCGCGGGGGCAGCTTCGAGGCCCAGCACGCGCACCGTCGCCATGATCGGCCGCCACAGCGTGCGCGCCTGTGCCAGCAACTCGATCGCAACCGGGTCGTCGATTGGCGTCACCTGCACTCGGCGGCCGTTGCCGGCGGTGACCTCGCCGCCATCACCGAAGCCCTGCAGGGTTTCGTCGAACAAGCGCGCGGCTTCGAATAGTTCGACCTCGGCCGCCGCGAGCCGGGTGCCGTCTTCGGCTGAAAGGGTCTGCAGCGCGGCCTTGGTCATGCGTTGCGACAGCATCCGCTGGCGTCCGGCCAGATTGATCTCGACCGAGGTTTCGTCGAGTTCGTGCGAGATCCACAGGTTGATCGCCAGCACGCTCGAATCGAGCAGCATGAACATCGCCACCGAGATGGCGATGGCCTTCATCGGACTTCGGCGCAACGCGGACTGGAGCATCGGCACCCTCGCGGAGTTCTGCACGATTGATGCTACGCCCTTCGGGCGGACGCGGCACCACGCCGCTATGCCGCCTTGACACAGGTACAACGCGCCGCCGGCCCGCCTTGAATTCCGTGCCGGTGCAGCTATTCGGCCCGCAAGGCCTCGAGCGGATCGAGCCGCGCCGCGTGGATCGCCGGTGCCACGCCGGCGGCCAGCCCGACGCTCACCGCGACGCCTTCGGCGAGCAGTGCGTACAGCCACGGAATGCTCACCGGCAGGGCCGGCACCGCCAGCTTGAGCAAACCGGCAATGCCGCCACCCAGTACCAGCCCGGCGACGCCTCCGATGGCGGCGAGCAGGGTCGCTTCAGCAAGGAACAGCCAAAGGATGCGCTGGCGCGTGGCGCCGATCGCGCGCAAGAGGCCGATCTCGGCGGTGCGCTCAGATACCGCGATGGTCAGGATCGTCAGGATGCCGACGCCGCCGACCAGCAGCGAGATCCCGCCGATCGCCGCCACCGCAAAGGTCAGCGTGTCGAGGATGGTGCCGAACACATCCAGCATCTGTTGCTGCGTGATGATCGTGAAATCCTCGCCTCCGTGGCGGGCGCCCAGCACCTGCTTGATGCTGGCCACCACTTCTTCCACCGGCGCGGTCGGTTCATGCACGACATGGATTTCCATCAGACCTTCGCGGTTGAACATGTCGAGCGCTCGGCCCACCGGAATATAGGCGGTGTCGTCGAGGTCGAAGCCGAGCATCTGGCCCTTGGGCGCCATCACGCCGACCACGATGTAGCGTTCGCTGCCAATGCGCACATGGGCGCCCAGCGGCTGCGCGCCGGCGAAAAGCTCGCGCGCGACCTTGCTGCCCAGCACCGCGAAGGCGCGTGCGCTGCGCGGGTCGTCGTCGGGCAGGAACTGGCCGCTCGCCACCTTCATCTGCAGCGCATCGGGAAAGCGGTGGCCGACGCCATACAGGGTGATGCGCCGTGTGCGCGTGCCGTGCTTGATCTCGGCGTTGCCCTGCACCATCGGATCGGTGAGCCTGACCCAGGCGGCGCGCTGCAGCGCGATCGCATCGTCGATCGAGAGCGGCCGCGTGGTGTTGATGCCGCCCAGCGGCGCACCGTGCGTCTGCGACTTGCCCGGCTGCACCGACATCAGGTTGGTGCCGAACTGCGTGAACTCGGCGATCACATAGTGATGCAGGCCCTCGCCGATCGCGGTGAGCAGGATCACCGCGGCAATGCCGACTGCCACGCCCAGCGCAGACAGTGCGGTGCGCATCCGGTGCGCGGTGAGCGAAGCGAGCGTGAAGCGGGCGAGGTCGGCGTGGCGCATGCTCGTGTTCCCCCTAGCGCCGCGACAAGGCGTGCACCGGGTCGAGCTGCGCCGCGCGCCGCGCCGGCATCACCGTGAACACCACCGCGGTGACGACCGCGGTGAGGGGCGCAGCCAGCAACGCCCACCACGGTGCTGCAAACGGAATCGTCGGATAGGCTGCGACCAGTGCCTGCTGGCCCAGCAAGCCCACCGCCAGGCCGGCCGCTGCCCCGCCCAGCGCCAGCAGCACCGCCTCGCTGAAGAAGATGTGGCGGATCTCCGCGGCGGTCGCGCCCAGTGCTTTCAGCAGCCCGATCTCGCTGCGCCGTTGTGCGACCGAAATCAGCATCACGTTCATCACCAGGATGCCCGCGACCGCGAGGCTGATCGCGGCAAGCCCGCCGATCGCCAGCGTCAGCGTGCCGAGGATACGGTCGAAGGTCGCCAGCACCGCATCCTGCGTGATCACCGTGACATCGCGCTCGCCCTCGTGGCGCTGCTGCATGATCGATTCGGCATCGGCCTTCGCCTGCGGCACCTGGTCGCGCTGCTTGGCTTCCAGCAGCACGCGGAACAGGCCCTCGGTGTTGAACAGCGCCTGTGCGGCGGCCACCGGAACGATCACCACCTCGTCGGTGTCGATACCCAGCGAGGTGCCTTGTTTGCCGAGCACGCCGATCACGCGGAAGCGGCGGTCGCCGATGCGCAGCCAGCGGCCCAGCGGCGGCTGCTTGCCGAACAGCTCCAGCGCCACCGTGCGGCCGATCACGCACACCTGCTGCGCATGGTGCGGGTCGCCGCCGGGCAGGAACACCCCTTGCGACAAGGACATGTTCCGGATCGCAAGGAAGTCGGTGGTCGAGCCGAGCACCGGCCCCTCGCGCACGCGCGCATCGGCGCCATCGGCCGCGCGCACCGCACCAAGGCCGACGATCAGCGGCGCAAGGCGACGTACCGCAAGGCTGCGTGAGAGCGCGAGCGCGTCGTCCAGCGTGATGTCGCGGGTCGTTTCGCCGCTCGCGATCGACGGCCCGGCGCCGGCGGTTTCCGAGCGTCCCGGCAACACGATCACGAGGTTCGTGCCGAGCGCGCCGAACTGGTCGGCCACATAGCGCCGCGCGCCTTCGCCCAGTGCGCTGACCAGCACCACCGCCGCCACCCCGATGCCCATCGCCAGCAGCACCAGCGCCGTCCGCACCACGCCGCCGCGCACCACGCGCGCGGCGTACAGCAGCAGGTCGGCGGCGCGCATGCCCGTCACCCCTCGCCGCCAGAGGGTGACGACGCCATGTCTGGCGGCAGGGCACATAGCCGGACGTGCGTGGTGCGCATCTCAAGCGCCCTCCGGAACGATCTCGCCGTCCACCATGTGCAGCTGCCGCTGCGCACGCCGGCCGAGTTCCGGATCGTGGGTCACGACGATCAGCGTGGCGCCAGCCGCCTGCAGCCCTTCGAGCAGGGCGATCACTTCCTGCCCGGTATGGCGGTCGAGGTTACCGGTGGGTTCGTCGGCCAGGATCAGCGAGGGCCGCATCGCCATCGCGCGCGCAATCGCCACCCGCTGACATTGCCCGCCCGAAAGCTGGTTCGGCCGGTGGTCGGCGCGCGGCGTAAGGCCGTAGTCGCGTAGCAGCACTTCCACGCGGGCGGCGCGCTCGGCCGGGTCGATGCCGGCCAGCACCATCGGCAACTCGATGTTCTCGCACGCGGTCAGCCGCGGCACCAGATGGAAGGACTGGAACACGAAGCCGATCTTCTCGCGCCGCGCCCGCGCCAGCGCGTCGTCGTCCAGCCCGGTGACGTCGCTGCCGTCGAGCAGGTAGTGACCGCTGTCCGGCCGGTCGAGCAGGCCCAGCACGTTCAACAGCGTCGACTTGCCCGAGCCCGACGGGCCCATGATCGCGATGTACTCGCCCTGCGCGATGCTCAGGTCCAGCCCGCGCAGCGCGTTGACCGTCTCGTCGCCGACGGTGAAGCGGCGGGTGATGGCGGAGAGGAGGATCAGGGGTGGGGGCATGCTTTCGCTTCTTGCGGGAGATGAAGCGGGATCGCCTTCCGCGAACCCGGTCTATCGGACTCTCTGGATCATTGTGGTCATCAGTGCTCGCCTTCAAACTTGCTGTCATCGAAGGCGGCTTTAAGTGTGTAGCGAAAGATGCTCAACAGTTCTCCGAGCGACTTTGCCAGCCGGTCGTGATCGCCAAGGGCACCTTTTCCTCGATGAACGAGATTGCTCCTCACTTGGTAGTAATACTTCATGGCCTCTAACGGTTTTTCTGGATCAAGAATGCTCTTCTTCTTTGGGTCATCGGCACGCTGCACTGAGCGTTTATCGCTCGGTGCAAACTTGCGGAGAGCGGCCACAAATGCGGGTTCAGATGCAATTCTCAAGACCTTCTCTGTCGCTTTGTCTCGCAGGTGGTATCTCAGAGACGCATAGCGTTCAATTGAAGACCACAGCAATAGGTAAGCCATTTCGAGCCGAAACAAGGGTTTCAGGTCAGTGGGCGATTTCTCGCCTCTATTCTGTTTCAAGGTTTCTTCTACGACCTCAAGGGCGTCCGTGAAGAGAGGGTCTTTCCTCCCGTCCCAAGCCTCCTCCAAGGCGTGGGAGCCCTTATCTGGCGAAATGCCAACCAACAGATTGACAATTTGGCCTCCTGCGTCGGCCGTTCCCCAGCGGTACTGCTTCTCCGGCTCAAGATCTGAGATTCGTTGGTAGGCAGCAAGCTGACACTCAGTGCGAAATTGAATCAATACCCCATCTAACCTGCCTGGCAATTCAATTGCCGCAATGGGCAACCCATCTCGTATCTTCAATTGGCCATCGACCGTTCCCTCGAAGCATAGCGAAACGAACTCCTTAATCTGAAGAAAGGCCAGTTCTCCCGGTTTGAATACGCCGTAAGCAAAGAATGGGAGTGACAGATCCTTCGGGTGGGGCAAACGGTTTCCATTTTGTTCGTGCGTTTGGCAGTTCATTGTCGTGTCGCTATCTGTCTGGTTCTGCCGCGTGTGACCGCAGGTTGGGGTGAGTTTCACGAACCCCAACGTTTGGCGAGATCAGCTTTCTCGTGTTGTTCGCTGAAGTGGTTGGTGTGCCAACGTGCATCGGCCGGGAGTCCGTCCCGGCGGCCGGGTTCCTTTCTCTTGCTTGCCCAAGAGAAAGGAACCAAAGACAAGGGCACCCGGCGTTCGCGGTCGGGCGCGTTGCGCCCGACTTCCCTGCGTTGCTCGCACAACCGGGGGCCTGCGGAACTCGCCCTCGCTGCGCTCGGAGCTCAGACAGTCCTCGGCCTTCTTCCCGGTCGCGCTGCGCTACTCGGCGCTCTCGACGGGACCCGAAAGTCAAAACCTTCGCTTGAACAACGCTTGTGGATTGTTCGTCACGTGGATGGAGCGAAGCGGAATTCGACGTCGCCCCAAATGGTTCAGACGCAGATCCAGGAGTTCGGCCCACCGCCTGCATCCGGTCTGCGAGATACAGACAGCGATGAAACGTAGACGCTTTTCCATTCCCCTCTGAAACGCCGAGCAGCACAGAAGCATCGGGTTCCGACGCACGTAGTGCGGCGGTGGCGAGGACTGTTTGAGCACCGAGCGTAGCGAGGGCGAGTTCCGCAGCCACCCGATGCTTCGAGCAGCGCAGGGCACCCCGCCGCAGGCGGGGCGTTGAAGCGGGGCGGCACTCTTTGCTTACTTTCTGGTGCTGTTGCCAGAAAGTAAGACGCCCGCCGGGGCGGGACCCGGCTTGACCGGACACGCCGTCGCAGCGCGACACCGTCCGTCGCAAGCCGAAACGTTCGGCTACGCAGTCCTCAACCCAGCCTACGCGGGATGGCGTCGCCCGCCAGCGCGACTTCATTTCTTCAATACCTCCACTTCCGCCTTCACCCCCGCCTTCACGCCCGCGCGATCCAGCGAGGTCACGATGCGATCCCCCTTCACCAGTCCGCTCGCGACTTCCGTGAACGCCCAGTTCGAAAGGCCCGGCGTGAAGCCCGCTTCCTTCAGCACGCCATCGTTGCCGAGCACCAGCACCCGGTTGCCCGGCATCACTGCGGCGGTGGGGATGCGCAGCACCGGGTCGCGGGCGCTTACGATGATGTCGACATCGGCGCTGTAGCCGATCAGCAATGCCTTGGCGTCGGCGGTGTCGGTGAAGTGGACTTCGACTTCAGCGGTGCGCGCCTGTTTTTCGAGCGCGAGCACGTAGGGGGCGATGCGCTTTACGGTGCCCTTGAAATGGCGGCCGCGGAAGGCGTCGAGTGTGATGCGCGCGTCCATGCCGAGCTTGAGCCGCGCGGCGTCGACTTCGTCGATCGGCGCGCTGACGTAAAGGCAGCTGTCGTCGATCAGGTCGACCGCCGGCAGCGTCGGGATGCCGGGCGGCGAGGGGGTCAGGTACTCGCCGACCTCGCCATTGAGTTCGGCGACGATGCCGTCGAAGGGCGCACGCAGCACGGTGCGTTCGGTGTCGGCGCGCGAGGCACCGATGCGTGCTTCGGCCTCGGCGATCTGCGCGGTGGCGGCGCCGCAGGCGGCGGCGGTGGATTGGGCTTCGGACTGGCTGCGCTGGATGCCCTCGGGTGACAGGAAGCCCTGGTCGCGCAGCTGTTGGGCGCGATGTGCATTGGCGGCGGCGGTATTGGCGACAGTGCAAGCCTCGCGCGCATGGGCGCGGGCGCTTTGCAGCTGCTCGCGCGCGACCCGTTCGCGGGCAACGAAGTCGTCGTTCCACAATTCCAGCAGCAGCTGCCCGGCTTTGACCCGCTGCCCTTTCTTCACCGCCAGCGTGCCGATGCGGCCGCCGGCGGGCGGCGCGAGCTTGGCGCGACGGCAGGCGGTGACCGAGCCGGCGCGGGTGTTCGAAACGGTGGCTTCGACGCGGCCGGGCTGGACCTCGGCGACGGTCACCGTGACCGGCGCAGGGCGGGTAAGCCTGATGGCAAACAGGGCTACGGCGATCAGCAGCGCGAGCGCCAGCGCGATGCGGCGCCGGGCCTTGGGGCGGGCTTTCTTCGGTGCGGTCTGGGGCGAGTCCATCGGGGCCTCTTGCACGGATAGCGCAGCCGACACTACACCCCTTCGGCGTCGTGCGGGGTTTGCGCGGCGTCAGGGTCGCGGCGGGTGTGCCGCTGTTGCGTGGGCCGAGGCGGTCCGCCGCTCAGGCGGCGAGTGCGCCTTCAAGCTCGCCCACCTCTTTCTTGTAACGCACGAAGGTCGCGCTGTCCGCCAGCTGCGGATTGGTGCATCGGAAGACCATGCTGCCGTCTTCACCGGGCGCGCCGGCGTAGCCGAAGATGTTGAGTGCGAGCACTTCGCGCTGGGTCACGCGCAGGAAGGGTTTGTCGCCCGCGTGGAAGTCGAGCTGTTTCGCGCCGGCGAAGCCCATGCGCTTATCGTTGCCGGCGGCGACCCAGGCGCTTTCGAGCCGATCGGTGTGTACCAGCGTGAACGGGCCGTGCGAGTGGATGCCGCCGAGGATGAAGGCGTCGTTGTAGAACAGGCGCCAGCGGTCCTGGTTGCTGGTGTCGACGAAGATGCCGCCACCATCGAAGACGGATTTGTTCTTCGCAAGCAGGTCCTGCAGGTGTTCGATCAGGCCGATGTTGAGCCCGCTGCGGGCACCCTGCTCAAGCCCGTGCAGGTAGTACCTGAAGGCGGTTGCGGCCTGCGCGAAATCGGCCTTTGCGTCGAACTGGTAAGTGGTTTTGTGTGCGGCGAGGAAGTCCGACTTGAACGCCACGAAAGTCTCATAGGCCATGATCCAAGCTCCACGAGCAATACGGCGAGATGCCTGATTGCAGCCTAGGCCCGCAGCGCACGATCGCAAGCGGGTCCGTCGGTGTCGTTGACGCAGGGCCAAGGCGGCTCGCCGGCCGCGATCAGGGCATCAGTCCGGCAGCGGTGCGAACAGCGCCTGTAGCCCGGCTTCGTCGAATTTCGCGTCGCCCGCGTGGTCTTCGGAGAGGATGCCGGCGGCGAGTGCGGCCTTCTGTTCCTGCAGCGCGAGGATCTTCTCTTCGATGCTGCCCGCCACCACGAGTTTGTAGACGAACACATTCTTCGTCTGGCCGATGCGGTGGGCGCGGTCGGTGGCCTGGTCTTCGGCCGCGGGGTTCCACCACGGGTCGAAGTGGATCACCGTGTCGGCGGCGGTGAGGTTGAGGCCCACGCCACCGGCTTTCAGGCTGATCAGGAAGACCGGCGCATCGCCGTTCTGGAACGCTTCCACCACCGCCTGACGGTCGCGCGTGCTGCCGTCCAGCCTCAAATGCGCGATCTTCGCCTCGGCGAGTGCGTCAGCGATCAGATCCAGCATGGTCGTGAATTGCGAGAACAGCAGCACCCGGCGGCCCTCTTCGACGAGGCCGGGCAGCAGGTCCATCAGCAGGTCGAGCTTGGTATGCTCCTTCACCTTGGCGGCGGCCGGCGTTTGTAGCAGGCGCGGGTCGCAGCAGACCTGGCGCAGCTTGAGCAGCGCATCAAGGATCACGATCTGGCTGCGGGCAAAGCCGCGCGCGGCCACTTCGTCACGGATGCGTTTGTCCATCGTCGCGCGCACGGTCTCGTACAGATCGCGCTGGCGGCCTTCGAGTTCGACGCTGCGCACGATGATGGTCTTGGGTGGCAGTTCGGCGGCCACTTCCTGCTTGCGGCGCCGCAGGATGAAGGGCGCCAGGCGCCGCGCCAGCAGCTCGCGCCGCAGCAGGTTGCCGTGCTTTTCGATCGGCGTGCGCCAGGCCTGCGTGAAGGCTTTGGCGTCGCCGAGGAAACCGGGCATCAGGAAGTCGAATTGCGACCACAGCTCGCCGAGGTGGTTTTCCAGCGGCGTGCCGGTGAGGCAGAGGCGATGCCGCGCATCGACTTCGCGTACCACCTGGGCGGCGAGGCTGCGAACGTTCTTCACCGTCTGCGCTTCGTCGAGGATCAGGAAGTGCCAGCTGCGCGCGGTCAGCGCCTCGCGGTCGCGTGCCAGCAGCGGGTAAGTGGTCAGCACCACGTCGTGGCTGTCGATCGATTCGAAGTGTTCACGGCGATCGGCGCCGTGAAGCTTGAGCACGCGCAGGTCCGGCGCGAAGCGGGCGGCTTCCTGCTGCCAGTTGAACACCAGCGAGGTCGGCAGCACCACCAGCGAGGGGCGGTCCATGCGGCCGGCGCGCTTTTCGGTCAGCAGGTGAGCGAGGGTCTGCGCGGTCTTGCCGAGCCCCATGTCGTCGGCCAGGATGCCGCCCAGTTCATGCGCACGCAGGTGCTGCATCCACGCGAGGCCTTCCCGCTGGTAGGCGCGCAGGGTGCCGGTGAATCCCTCGGGTGGCTCCACCGGTGCCACGTTCGCGGCATCGGCGAGGCGCGCAATCCAGGGCGCAAGGCGGTCTACGCCATCCAGCGTCCAGTCGCTGTCGGTGAAGGCCTGCTTGAGGCGCGGCGCATCCAGCGCACTGAGCTTGAGCGTGCCGTTGGGCGTGTCGAACAGATCCACCAGCGTCGACGCGAGCGGCTTTATGCGCGCCGCGGGAAGCTGGATGCGTGCGCCGTCCGGGCCTAGCAGTTCGATCGCCTCGTCATCGGCAATTGCGTCAATCGCGGCGCGGTCGAGCCAGCGCGTGTCGCGGCGGAACAGCACATAGAGCAGCGGCGCAAGATCGAGCCGCTGGCCGTTCACCTCGATGCCGAGCGAGAGGGCCAGCCAGCCGTTGCCGTCTTCTTCCAGTTCCGCATGCCAGTCATCGACGGTGAGCACATGGTGGCGGAAGTCTGCCGCGCACTCGATCTGCCAGCCGGCCGCGCGCAATGCGGGCGCCTCGGCGCTGAAGAATTCCCGCCAGGCCTCTTCGCTGGCGAGCCCCAGCATGCCGGTCGGGAGCCGTTCGAAGCTGCTCAGCGCGCGCGGCGGCGTCGGCGCAAAGCCGGCGCGCTTGAGCGCGGCCAGCGCATCGGCTTCGGCCCTTTCGTCGCGCACGACGCGGGCAGCGCGGCCGTTGGGCAGCGTGATCAGCGATTCATCGCTGCCCGCGGGCAGTTCGGCATCGCCATAGCGGAAGGCCGCTTGCGCGTAGTCGTAGGTGGCGTGCAGGGTCTGCGGGTAGTCGCGGTGCGGCATCAATTGCCACACATGCAGGCTTTGCAGATGCAACACCGGTTGCAGGTCGGTTTCGATGGTCGGCAACTGCGCCGCGGCGGGCGGTGGCAGCGTCGGCGCGACGTCGGCGAGCACGCCAGCTACCAAGGCCAGCTCAGCGCCGTTGAGCGGCGGCAGGTGCAGCGCTTCGGCCACGACATCGGCTTCCGGCACGGTCAGTGCGCCGCACTCGCCGTTGTGATCCAGATATCGGAAGGGTTGGGTGTCGAGCACCACCTGCGCTGCGGGTGTTGCCTCGAGGTGGGCGCGCAGCCCGCCTTCGCGTGCGGGCTGCCAGCTCATGCGGCCGGGGCGCGGGGCGCCGCGGGTCAGCGGCAATTCGCCGGGAAGGTCCGGCTCGTCTTCGTTGCCGACGAAGGCGCGCCCGGTGTCGAGCAGTGCATCGATCAGCAGGCTGCCATGGCGCCCGATCAGCGGCACTTCGCCCCAGCTGCCATAACGCTGGATGCTGCGTTCGGTGGCGCGGATCTGGCGCAGCACCGGCAGGTCGTCTTCCGCGACGAAGGCCGGCGGCTTGAGCAGCGCCTGATCGACGTTGTACCAGGACTCGGCCTGCGCGATGTGGCCGTCCGCGTTCAGGCGCACCTTGTGGATGACGAGGTTCGCGCCCATCCCCAGCACACCCGGCACCACGGTGTAGCGCAGCATCTGGCGATTGGTCGGCTTCTTCGGCTTGCTCGCGTTGCGTGACTTGGCGATGCGGGCGCGCAGTTGCTGCGCCCACTCCAGCACTTCGGCGCGCGGCTTTTCGACCAGCGCGCCGGGCCGCTTGGCGGCCAGCAGCACCGCGACGACATGCTTGCAGCGCCCGCCGACCGGGCAGGAACAACGGCTCGCGATCTCGATCGTGATTTCACCGAGCAGTTCGCGTTGGCTCAGGCGTACCACGGTGCGGTAGGGGCGTGGCGCCGAGCCGGTGACGTTGGCCATCAAGGCGTCGCCGGACAGCTCCAGATCACGCACGCGCCCGGTGTACTGCCGGCCACGCGCCAGCGCCGCGCTGGAGAAGAATTCTTCCAGCGTGGCGTCGTCGAGGCGGGTGAGCAGGTCGGTGAGCGGCATCGGCGCGTCGGGTCAGGCAAAGCCTGCAAGCATACCTGCCCCTTCTGACACCGTCAGGGCCGTGCCTTGGGCCAGATCGCGTGGAAGTGATGCACCGGGCCGTGGCCTTTGCCGACATCCAGGTCGCCGGATGCGGCAATCGCGCGCAGCAGCCATTCGCGGGCGTGGCGCACCGCGGCCTCGACCGGGCGCATCTGCCCGGCGGCTTGTGGCAGCAGCGCCGCGATCGCGGACGACAGCGTGCAACCGGTGCCGTGCGTGTTCTTGGTGTCGATGCGCGGCGCCGGCAGTTCGACCATGCGGTCGCCGTCGAAGAGCAGGTCGACCAGTTCGTCGCCCGGCAGGTGGCCGCCCTTGAGCAGCACCCAGCGTTCGCTGGAGAGCGGCAACAGCTCGCGCAGGCGTTCGGCGGCGCGGTACATCTCCTTGACCGTTTCCGGTGCGCGCTGTTCGAGCAGCACGCCGGCTTCCGGCAGATTCGGGGTGATCATGAAGCTTTGCGGCAGCAGCGCTTCCTTGAGCATCGCGACGGCATTCTTCGCAAGCAGATGGTCGCCGCTCTTGGCGACCATCACCGGATCGCAGACGACGAATCTGGCGGCGTAGTGAGCGAGCCGGTCGGCCACCGTGGCGACAATGTCAGCGCTGCCCAGCATGCCGAGCTTCACAGCGTCGATCCGCACGTCGGCAAACAGGGTGTCGATCTGCAGGCGCAGGAAATCGACGGGCGGCGTGTGTACGCCGGTCACGGCCTGCGTGTTCTGCGCGGTGAGGGCGGCAACGACGCCGCAGCCGTAGGCGCCGAGTGCGGAGAAGGTTTTCAGGTCGGCATAGATGCCGGCGCCGCCGGAAGGGTCGACGCCGGCAATCGAAAGGGTGTTCGGTTTGATGTGGGTCATGCGGAGTCCGGGTGACTGGCGCCACCATTCAAATGAGAATTAATCGCAACAACTGCGGAGCTGCGATGAGGAAGATTCAAGTTCGCCTTCGGTTTGGCCGTTTGAGCGGTGAGTGGACATGATTGTTGCACTGCCTTGGTCCGGACGCGGCGGAGACGGAAACTGACATGCGATCAATACTGATCATGCTGGGCTTGCTGCCCCTGGCTGCGGAGGCTGCGCATCCGCTCTATACCGACGATACCGGCACGCAAGGGGCGGGCGGATGGCAGCTGGAGCTCAATGCCGACCGCAACCTGCAGCGCGATGGTAGCCCCGCGACGATGCTCGGCAATGCGACGCTGACGTTCGGCGCAACCGACACGCTGGATGCGTTTGTGAGCGCAAGCTGGCTGCGCCAGTGGGATGGCGAATCGAGCCGGCAAGGCGCCGGCGACGTCGCGCTCGGCGTGAAGTGGCGTGCGCTGGAATCAGGCGGCTTCGCGCTGGCACTCAAGCCCGCGGTGCAGTTGCCCACCGGCTCGCGTGAAGCGGGCCTTGGGAACGGACAGGCCTTCTACAGCCTGGGCCTGATCGCAAGCTGGAGCGGCGAGGACTGGATGCTGATGGCGAACGCCGGCGCGGCCTACCTCACCGCCGATACCGGCAACCGCAAGCGCATCTACAGCGTCGCCGGTGGCGGCTTTTACCGCGTCACGCCAACCGTTCGGCTCGCTGGCGAACTCGTTTCGTACTCCAGCTCCGACCTGGCGCAAAGCGAAGACCCTGCCTTCGCTACGCTGGGCCTGATCTACAGCCCGGCCGATACGCTTGATTTCGATGTCGGAATTCGTGCCGGCCTGAACGATGCGATCTTCCGCAGCTCCTTCGGCGCCGGTGTGACCTGGCGCTGGTGAGCGCAGCTCAAGCTGGCCGTCGTGCGGTCGTAAATCCTTTGAACGCCGATACGCGCGCGGGCCCCCCGCCCGGCGCGTTCAAGGTGCTACGGACCCATTCCATGAAACAGATCAAACCGCTTTTGCGTGGCTTCGTCGTTCTGGTGCTGATCCTGGTCAGCGCATTGACGGCGACCGTGGTTTTCCAGCTCAGCTACCTTGAACGCCGCAGCGAGTACGAACACAGCATCACCGACAAGCTGGTGGATGGCCTTGGCGAAGCCCGCCTGCAGGTCGTGCAGGTACAGCAGTTCCTCACCGACGCCTCGGCCACCGGCGAGCAGGATGGCATCGACGATGGCAAGAAGGCCTACGACGCCACGATCAAGGCGCTCGAAGAGATTGTCCGTCTCGCGCCGGAGCACGCTCAGGCGGTAGACGTACTCAAGGCAAGCGTCGGCAAACTGCATGAAACCGGGCTGCGCATGGTCGCCGGCTACAAGGAAAGCCGTGAGGCCGGCAACGCGATCATGAAGGCGCCCGATGGCTTCGATCAGCAGTCCGAAGCGACGCAGAAGCTGGTGGAGGCGCTCGCTGCCACCATCAACGGGCAGCAGCGCGAAGCCGTTGATACGGTGACCCGATCGATCCGCCTCACGCGCTGGACCTGCGGCGTACTTGGCCTGGCGCTGGCGCTGTTCGTCGTCATCGGATCGATTCGCCTGTATCGCCTGATCATCGCCGAAATCGGCGCCGAACCCGCGATCGGCGTCGAGATTGCGCGGCAGCTGGCCAGCGGCGACCTCTCCGAAGTCAAGGCCGCGGAAGGGGCTCCCGGCGACAGCCTGATCGCGCACCTGCGCACCATGCGGGCCAAGTGGACCGATGTTGCCAGCGGCTTGCGCGGGCATGCCGCGCTGATGATCGCTGCGTCATCCGAACTGGCGAGCAACTCGCACGCGCTGGCCGAGGGCAGCATGATGCAGAGTGCCGCAACCTCGGCGATCGCCTCCAACATCGAGCAACTGTCGGCCAGCGTGGACGAGATCGCCCTGCAGGCCGCCGAAGCCAATGCCGAAGTTGCCAAACTCGGCCAGCAGGCCGAATCGAGCGGTGCGGTGATCGAAAAGGTGGCCGACGAAGTGCACGCAGTGGCCAGCACCGTCGGCGAAGCGGCCGGGCAGGTGGCTGAACTGGAACGTCGCGCGGAAGAGATCGCCGGCATCGTCACCTCGATCCGAGAAATTGCCGACCAGACCAATTTGCTGGCGCTCAATGCGGCGATCGAAGCGGCGCGGGCCGGCGAATCGGGGCGGGGCTTCGCGGTCGTGGCGGACGAAGTGCGCAAGCTTGCCGACCGCACCGGGGCGTCCACCGTATCGATCAGCAAGATGATCGACGAGGTGCGCGGCGCGACCGAACGCATCGTGGCGACCATGCGCGAGGGTGAAGCGCGGGTCGAGTCGAGCGTTGCGCTCGCGCGTGAAGCCTATGCCGCCATGCGCGAGGTGCGCAGCGTGTCGGCGAGCGCCTGCGAACAGGTCGACCGCATCAACCACGCACTGACCGAGCAGCGCCAGAACACCCACGACATCGCACGTCACATGGAAGGCATCGCTGATTCGACCACCGTGAACGCGAACGCGGCGGAAGGCGTCGCGGTGACCAGCCGCAATATCGACAGCCTTGCCCAGGCGATCGAGCACGATGTCGGCTATTTCAAGACCAGCGCCACCAGCGGCGGTTCGGCAGAACTCTGGTAACACATCCGCCGGCGATCTTGCTGGCTAAAGACCTGCTACGGCAGGTAGAATCGCGCGCTTTCCAGAATCCCTGACGCGGCAGCGCCCACAAGGCGGCTGCCGCGCGCGTTACATGAGCGGCACTTCCCTTCGTTTCCCGGCCGTCGAGGCGCTACGCGCACTCGCCTCGCAGCTGATCGTGCTGCACCACATCGCCTTCTACGGCCCCATGTCCGATGTGGCCCAGAGCGTGGCCCCGGACCTGCTCGCATGGCTGAGCCAGCATGGCAGACTGGCCGTGCAGGTCTTCTTCGTGCTGGCCGGTTTCATGGCGGCGCGTGGCCTCGCGCCGGACGGGCGACTGCGCGCGGTTCAGCCGCTGCATGGTCTGGTCTGGCAGCGCTATCTGCGGGTCGGGTTGCCCTATCTGGCGATGCTGGCGCTGAGCCTGGTCGCCGCGGCGCTGGCACGCGAACTGATCGATCACGACTCGATTCCGCAGGCGCCAGACCTGTTCCAGCTGGCCGCGCATGTGCTGTTGTTGCAGAACCTGCTGGGCGTCGAATCGCTGTCGGCGGGGGTCTGGTATGTCGCGATCGACCTGCAGCTGTTCGCCCTGTTTGCCGGCCTGCTGGCCTTGTCACGCCGTACGGGCGGGCGCCACACATCGGCGCTGCTGGTCAGCTGCCTCGCGCTGGCGTCGTTGTTCTATTTCAATCGCGATGCAATGTGGGACGTCTGCGCGCTGTACTTCTTCGCCGCCTATGCTGCCGGCGCGCTGGCGTGGTGGATCGGGGCGCGGCGCGATGCACCAAGCTGGCTGCTGATCCTTGCCATCGTCGCGACGCTCGCGTTGATGGTGGACTTCCGCACACGCATCGCGGTGGCCGCCGCAACGGCGCTGCTGCTGGGCTTTGGCCGCTATGCCGGCTGGTTGTCACGCCCGATCCGCCTGCCGGGCGTTGCCTTTCTGGGCCGCATTTCCTACGCCCTGTTCCTGGTGCACTTCCCGGTCTTCCTGATCGTGAACGCAGCCTTCTCACGCTTTGTGCCGGAAGTGCCGGAACTGCACGCGCTGGGCATGGTGCTGACCTGGCTCATCAGCATTTGCGCGGCATCGCTCTTCCACTACCGTCTCGAAGTGCCGCTGGTCGCCTGGGCAACCCGGCCGCGCGCCGGGCTCGGCGATCTGGCCGCGAGCCGCGCCTGATCAAGCTCGGGCGGTGCGGGCCGGGAACAGGTTCAGCGCCGCCCACTGCAGCAGCATGATCGTCTTCGCGTCGCAGATGCGGCCGTCAGCGACCATCGCCATCGCGTCGTCGAAGTCCAGTTCGAAGACTTCGATGTCCTCGCCTTCGTGTTCGAGCCCGCCGCCCTCGCTGACCTTGTCCTGCGGGTCGTATTCGGCGACGAACAGGTGCAGGCGTTCGGTCACCGCGCCGGGGCTCATGAAGGCCTCGCAGACTTTGCGCACGTTGCCGACGCGGTAGCCGGCCTCCTCCTCGGCCTCGGCGCGGATGCGCGTTTCCGGATCCGCCTCGTCGAGCAAGCCTGCCGGCACTTCGATCATCAGGTCGTCGTGGTGATTGACGAAGGCCGGGTAGCGGAACTGCCGTGTCATGACCACCGTACGCCGCGGCAGGCTGTAGAGCAGGATCGCCGCACCATTGCCGCGGTCGTAGCTTTCGCGGTGCTGCGCCTGCCAGCGGCCGTCACGGCGGCGGAACTCGAAATGCGTGGTCTTCAGGATGTACCAGTTGTCCGACAGCAATCGTTCTTCGAGGACGCGTACCCGATCCGCAATGCTCATGGTGCTTCTCCGTGATTCATGGGGGCTGCTCAAGCGGCGCGCCTGAAGGTCAGGTTGATGCGCTGCGCGCCAAGCAGTGAGTGTATCCCCTCGGCGAGCGGCTTCACGCCGTGGAAGCGCAGGCGGTCCGGCCCGCCCCACACCAGCACGTCGCCGTGATACAGCGTGAGCTGCCGCACCGGGTCGCTTCGCGTCAGCCCGCCGAACAGGAACACCGCCGGCAGCCCGAGCGATACCGAGACGATAGGCGCGGAAAGGTCCCGTTCGTCACGGTCCTGATGCAGTGATAGACGCGTTCCCGGCGCATAGCGGTTGATCAGGCAGGCGTCGGGGGCGAAGTCCGGAAAGCCGGCCAGGGTGGCAGCGCTGCGCGCAAGATCGCGTAAGACATCGGGCATTGGCGGCCATGGCTGCCCGGTCTCGGGGTCACTTGCCTGATAGCGATACCCGCTGCGATCGCTGACCCAGCCGAGTGGCCCGCAGTTGCTCATGGCAACCGACATGCGCTGGCCGCCCGGCGTAATCAGATGCCGCAACGGGGATTGCGCAAGGATGTGGCCGAGCGCTTCGAGCAAAGCGGGGGCCTGCGCTTCGGCGAAACCGTGCAGGAGGAACGTGCCGGCGGAGAGAGGCTCGACGCCAGCGGGGCCGTGCGCCGGGCCGAACAGGTCAGCGGCCATCGCACGCGATCAAGTGCTGTGCGGTTTCAGCACTGTGGCCCTGCAAGGCAGTACGCATCGAGCGCATTGGCGACGAGGCGTTCCAGCGTCCGCTTGTCGACTTCCGCTTTCAGGACGAAGCCGTTGATCTGCAGGCCGGCATAGCGTGCCTTGCCGGCCAGGTCTGCCCCGGAGGTCCGTACGATGATCTGCACGCGATGGTTTTCCAGGTCGTCGCGCACGGTTCGCACGATGCGCACGCCGGAGTCGTAGTCGGCCAGCACGCCTTCGAGCAGGATCAGTGCGGGGGCTACAAGCTCGGGCAGAACGTGCATCGTTTCGGGTTCCGAAAAGGTGCTGACGAAGCGCAGCGGGCGCCCGTGGAACTCGAAGTGCCGCAGCGCCATGCGGGTCGTGCCATGGGAATCACCATCGCTGTCCACCAGCAGCACCAGCCAGCCGTCAGCGCCGCGCAGCGGTGGCGTGGTTTCCGCTTCCCCGTCATCCTCGATGAACAGCAGTTCGTCCATGGCGGCCGCAGCCTGTTTTGCCAGTGGCAATGCTGCAGTGTAGGCCCGCGATGCAACGCGATTCAATCGCCGGGCGCCGAACGGGTGCCCGCCGGATCAGGGCAGCGTCGGCGCGTCGGCGCGCCGCTTGTAGAAGGTGACAGGCGCGCTGGCCGGCACCTGCGTGGGCGGCGGGCTTTGCAGGATGTGCTTCTTGGCCTTGCCGATCACATGCATCTCGCAGGGGCGGCAGTCGAACTTCAGAGTGAAGCGTTCGTTGCCATTCACCAGCGTCATCGGCTCGGCGCGCACCTGCCCCTGCACGCCTTGCACGCCCTTGGCCTGCTTGGGGCAGAGGTTGAAGGAGAAGCGCAGGCAGTGCTTGGTGATCATCAGCGGCACTTCGCCGGCTTCCTCGTGCGCTTCGTAGGCCGCGGCGATCAGCTTGACGCCGTGGCGGGTGTAGAAGTCGCGCGCCGCCTGGTTGTAGACGTTGGCGAGGAAGGACAGCGTCTCGTCCGGGTAGGGCACCGGCGGTTCCACTTCCGGCCGGCGCAGCGGGCGCTGCCAGCCGGCGAGGCGCGCGGCCATCAGGCGCTCTGCGGCGTCGCGGCGCAGCGCGTTGGCGACCGAGGCCGGCACAAACAGCGGCGCCGACCACGCCAGCGTGAGTTCCTGCAGCGCGAATTCGGTGGCGCCGAACTTGGAGAGGTGCTCGCGCAGCGTCGACTCGGCGCGGGCTACGTTCTGCGCCGGCTGCTTGTCGAAAGCGGCTTCGGCGGTGGCGCTGAAACCGTCCTCATCCGTCAGCGTCAGTGCGAGGCCGTTGGTGGTCTCGGCGCACTGCGCCCACACGGCGATGCGGCGTTCGGCCGATTTCTTAAGTAGCGCGAGTTCCCAGGCGTGGTCGCGGTTGCGGCTGACCGCCACGCCGGGCTTGAGGCCCGGCAACTGCGCCACCGGCTCGTTCGGGAACACACGCCACAGCGTGCCTTCCTCGCCGGCGCCGAGTTGTTCGACCACATTGGCCTGCAGGCCAACGACTTCGCGCTTGTGCATGTAGTTGAGCCCGTCGCCGTTGGCGAGGGGCTCGCGCGCGTCGATCTCGAAGCTGTCCTTGCCGACACGGGTGACGGTGCCGAGCGAGAGTCCGACGAAGGTCGGCGTGTCGAAGGCGCCGATGTCGGCCTTGCGGCCGGTGGCGAAGTAGTCGGTCGCGCCGCGGTGGAAGGTCTTGTCCGGGTTCGGTGTGAAGAAGAGTTCGGTGCGGCCGCTGGAACTGCGCCCAAGCTCGGGCTGCGCCTCGATCAGGTCGTCGAGCAGGCGGCGGTAGTGGCCGGTGATGTTCTTGACGTAGCTCGCGTCCTTGTAGCGCCCTTCGATCTTGAAGCTGCGCACGCCGGCGGCGATCAGGTGGGCGAGGTTGGCACTCTGGTTGTTGTCCTTCATCGACAGCAGGTGCTTCTCGAAGGCCACCACGCGGCCTTGCTGGTCCTGCAGCGTGTAGGGCAGGCGGCAGGCCTGCGAGCAGTCGCCGCGGTTGGCGCTGCGCCCGGTGTGGGCGTGGCTGATGTTGCACTGGCCGGAGAAGGCCACACACAGCGCGCCGTGGATGAAGTGTTCGATCACCGTGTCGGCCGGCACCGCTGCCCGCACCGCGGCGATCTGCTCGATCGTCAGCTCGCGCGCCAGCACGATCTGCGAGAAGCCCGACTCGGCGAGGAACTTGGCCTTCTCGACGCTGCGGATGTCGCACTGCGTCGAGGCGTGCAGCTCGATCGGCGGAATGTCGAGTTCGAGCAGGCCCATGTCCTGCACGATCAGCGCATCGACGCCGGCGTCGTAGAGCTCATGCACCAGCTTGCGAGCAGGCTCCAGCTCCGCGTCGTGCAGGATGGTGTTGAGCGTGACGAAGATGCGCGCCCGGTAGCGGTGCGCGAAGGCCACCAGCCCGGCGATCTCGCTGACGGTGTTGCTGGCGTTGTGGCGCGCGCCGAACGAGGGGCCGCCGATGTACACCGCGTCCGCGCCGTGCAGGATCGCCTCGCGGCCGATCTCCGCGGTTTTCGCGGGGGAAAGCAGTTCAAGCGGGTGGGTGGGCAGGTTCATCGTTATCTCGTCAGGGGTGATTCGTCGCCGGCCCAAGGGGAGCGGTTTCAGGAGGGCGCGGATTCTAGCGCGAGCGGAACGCCGTATCGAGCGGAAACGCCTTTTGCTTTGCCGGGTTGGCTCACGGCTGGCCCAAGACGGGGGCTAGCTCGCTCGGTGCGACCAATCCCGGGCGTGCCCATGCCGGTATTCGAGATTCGTACTGTCGCCAGAACCCGCCTTCGGCGAGGGCTTTACGGATCGCCTGCGTCAAGCGTTCGCGGTCCGCAGCCGACAGGCGCGAGCGTGACAGGTAGATCCCGTTGATTGTCGTGCCGAGCGACGGCATCGGTGTGACTACCAGTTTGTCGACAAGTTCGGGATGCGCTTGGACCGAGGCGGCGAACTGGCTCGGCGCGACAATGGTGGCCTGCGCGTAGCCGATCGACAGTTTGCGCGCGATCGTATCGGTGTCTTTTACTTCTTCCAGCCGCCTGATTGCCCGCAATGTTTCCAGCTGGCTGCGGTATGCCGGGCCGTAGTCGTAGCCCCGCACGACATTGACCATCAGATCGCCGTTGGCGAGCTGTGTCAGCGGTGGCGTCGTGCTGCGGGTTTTCAACGTGATCAGCGCGATCCGGCCGCCGTGCGTGGGCAGGAACGCTCCGGCAGCGTCACGCTCTGGAAGCTGGACCGCCATGATCATGTCTACGTCACCCTCAAGGAAGGTTTGCAGCGCCCGCGCTCGAGGCATCGCTTCATACACGAAGCGGCAACCGGTGCTGCGACTCAGTTCTTCGAGGAATTCCGGGAACACGCCGCTGACCGCGCCTTGCCTATCGACTTCCATCAGCAGACCGTTGGAACTGGCCGCGACGCTGATCGGCCGCGAACAGCCTGGCGCTCCGCTGACCGGTGTCGCAGGTGCAGGGTTCTTGGGGGGAGCGAGGGGCGCAGCATGGGCGCTGACGAGTGCAAGACCCGCCATGCACAGGGCCCAAGCTGGCCGACGTGCTCCCTTGCGCTTGCGGGCACAGGGCAGGGCGACCGGCATGTGTCGTGTTGGCATCTTGCAGGGTGATGGGCGCAGGCTTGCAGGGCGGACTCTTTTATAGTCCTGCCGCGTCTGCACAGCAAGGCTCCAACACGGTTGCCGCGTTGGTGTGGCGGCTGCTTATCCGATTGAGATCACTGCGGGGCCTTCGGCACTGCTATCGGCCTCGGGGCGATGCGGCTCCACCCCCGGCGCGCGCGGCGTCTCGCCGTAGCGCAAGCCTTCGGGGTGGCTTTCGGTGGCGTACGCGGCATCGAAACCAACGTCGCCGATCAGTGTGGGTCGTTTGGTATTGAAGCGGGCTTGCCCGATCGGATCGTCGTCGCCGGGCCTGCGTGCGGTGTGCTGGTCCATGCTGCTTCCCCCTGTTGGTGCGCTGCCGGTAGGCGGCGCTTGTCTGGCCGCCGCGGGGTCGCCGCAGCGGGCACGTATTTGACGCGCAAGCCGGGCACTAGTTCTGGCGCGAACACCGGCGGCGATTCATCCTTCTTGATAGGCGCATCGCCACGTTTGCGCAATGTCGGTTGTCCTCGCGGGGGGTGCGTGTCGCCGTCACCCGCCGATGACGAGGCAGTTGCGACCAGCGGCCTTGGCACGCAGCAAAGCGTGATCGGCGCGCTGCAGCAGCGTGTCGAGTCCATCGTCGCGCTCTGCATCGTAGTGCGCGATGCCGATGCTCAGGGTGCATTGGAAGGTTTGATGATTCCACCGGTGCTCCACGGTTGCACAGGATTCGCGCAGGCGGTCGGCGATGTGTTCGGCTTCCCGGGCGTCGGTGTCAGGCAGCAGGACGAGGAATTCTTCGCCGCCGTACCGCCCGATCAGGTCTGTCTGGCGCAGCGCCGTCTGGAAGACGTGCGAAAGTGCTCGCAGCACCTGATCGCCAGCGGCGTGGCCGAAGCGGTCGTTGATGTCCTTGAAATGGTCCAGATCCAGCATCAGCACGGCCAGGGGCTGGCCGGTGCGGACGACACGCCTGAATTCACGCGTGGCCAGTTCGAAAAGGTGCCGGCGGTTGTAGAGGCCGGTCAGGCCGTCGCGAGTCGCGAGTTCGGTCAGCCGCGCATTGGCGCATTCGAGTTCCGCGGTGCGTTCGGCGACACGCCGTTCGAGCGCTGCGTTGGCGTCGCGCAGGTAGGCTTCGGCCTTGCGCAGCGCCGTGATGTCGCGCGAGATGCCGAGGATGTAGTCGACCTTGCCGCTGCGGCCCTGTGCCGGCACCATCAACGTCTGCCAGATGCGTGGCTCTGCGCCTGCCGGGCCGCCGCTTTCCTCGTAGGTCATCGGTTCGCCGCTGTCGGCGCACGCGCGGTAACGGCCCTCGACCAGCGCGAGGTACTCGGCCGGAACGACTTCGCCGAGCGGCAGGCCGGCGACCGCCTCGCTGGGGCGCCCGATCACCGCCGCGAGCGTCGGGTTGATCGCCTCGACGACAAAGCGGCCATCGCTTTCGCAACGGATCACGAACACATTGTCCGGAAATCGTTGCCACAGCTGCTCGAACGCAGGGAATCGTCGCCGTAGCACGGTGATGAAGCGTCTCGGCAATCGGGACTCCCTGCGCGTGTTCATGAGAGGTGTCGGGACGAAGCCGCCGCCGGATGTGGCGTCAATCCGGGCGGCGCGGTGAGGCTGACGGTCGTCAACGTCAGCTGATCACACGCCGCTTCGGCGTGGGGTGACGCAACGCAAACGCGGCAGTTGCAAGGCGCTGCGCCGAGGGGCGTACTTCGATGTCAGTTCAACGAGGGGTCGCGGCGCAGCCGTTCGGCGATCAGGTCGACGAAGCTGCGGATCTTGGCCGAGGCGTTGCGCCCTTCGCGATGCAGCACATGAATCGGCATGCGCGCCGGTTCGTACTCGCTCAGCACCACCTTCAGTTCGCCGGCGGCCAGTTGCGGCGCGATCTGGTACGAAATCAGGCGCGTGATGCCGGTTCCGCGCAGCGCCGCTTCGATGGCCGCGTCGTTGCTGGTGACGGTGAGGCGGGGCTTGATGCGCACGGCGATCGGGCTGCCCTCGCGCATGAACTTCCATTCGACGGTCGGGCTCAGGCTGCTGGCGACGATGATCGGGTGTTGCGCGAGGTCTTCCGGCTGCTGCGGGATGCCGTGCTGCGCGAGGTAGGCCGGTGACGCGCAGATCACCCGTCGCACATGGCCCACACGTAGCGCCTTGTAGCTGGAGTCGGCCAGCTCGCCGATGCGGATGCCGACGTCGATGCCTTCTTCGAGCATGTTGACGACGCGGTCGAGAAACATCGCGGACACCGTGGTTTCGGGGTAGCGCTGCAGGTAGTCGGTGATGCCCGGCATCACGTACATGCGGCCGAACAGCACCGGCGCGGTAATCGTCAGGTGGCCGCGCGGTTCGGCATTGATGCCCACCGCGGCTTCGTCCGCTTCGTCGGCTGCGGCGATCACGCGCCGTGCGTCATCCAGATAGCGCTGGCCGGCCTCGGTCACGCGCACATAGCGGGTGGTGCGGGTCAGCAGCTTCACGCCGAGCCGCTCTTCCAGCGCCGCGATCGCGCGGGTGACCGCCGGTGGCGACATCGCCAGCTTGCGCGCCCCGCCCGCGAAGCTCTCGGCCTCGGCCACCGCGACAAACACGCTCATCAGATGCAGTCGATCCATGTGTCGGGTTCCGTTCTTGTATTCCACTAAACGCAAGTATCAATTGTATTTGATGTGGATTCTTCTCTGCGGTGGAAGTTGGAAGAATGCATCCATCCGCTGAGCACCTGTGACGCGGCAACGAAACCCAGCACCTCCATTGAAAGGAATTCCCATGAGCCGCATCAACGTCGTCACCCTCGAAACCGCCAACGCCGAACAGAAGGCGCTGCTCGAAGCGATCCAGTCGCAGCTGGGCATGGTGCCCAACTTCCTCAAGGTCTTCGCGAACTCGCCGGTTGCGCTGCGCGCCTTTCTGGGCCTGCATGGCGTGGCGAACGAGGGCAGCCTCGACGCCGCCACCCGCGAACGCATCGCACTGGCGCTGGCGCAGCAGAACGCCTGCGAGTACTGCCTCTCGGCGCACACGGCGATCGGCCGCAAGGCGGGCCTCACCGGCGACGAAATCAGCGCCAACCGCGCCGGCACCAGTCAGGACGCCAAGGCCGCCGTCGCGGTGAAGTTCGCCCGCTCGCTGGTCGAGCACGGCGGCGACGTCACCAGCGCCGAAATCGCCGCAGCACGCGCCGCCGGCTACAGCGACGCCGATCTGGTCGAAATCATCACCCACGTCGGCATGAACGTGCTGACCAACATCCTGGGCAAGGCGAGCCGGCTGGAAATCGACTTCCCCAAGGTCGCGCTCAACGCAGTGGCCTGAACCCCTATCCATCTCACGACACAAGGACCGATCATGAAAACCTACCGCTTTGCCCGCCGTACCTTGCTCGCCGCCCTGATTGGCGGCACCGCGCTCGTCGCGCTCGCGCCGCAGGCTGCATTCGCCTACGACGAAGCCTCGACCAGCGTGCTCAACCTCGACAAACAGGGCGTGGCGATCAAAGGCTACGACCCGGTGGCTTACTTCACCGAAGGCGCCGCACGGGCGGGCTCGCCTCGCTTCACGGCCACGCACAAGGGTGCGACCTACCACTTCGCCAACGCCGCCAACCGTGACGCCTTCAAGGCCAAGCCCGATCAGTACGAACCGGCCTACGGCGGCTTCTGCGCAATGGGCGTGGCGCTCGACAAGAAGCTCGATGGCGACCCGCAAGTCTGGCGCGTGGTCGACGGCAGGCTCTACCTGAACGTGAACAAGGATGTGCAGGTGCGTTGGCTGGAGGACGTGCCGGGCAACCTGAAGAAAGCCGAGGCCGAATGGCCGCTGATCCGCAACAAGGCCCCCAAGGACCTGTAAGCCCCCAACGCACTTCGCGGCACTTCGCTGCCGCGAAGTGCCTGCCTGGAGAAGCACCATGGACGACATCACCGTCTACTCGGGCGAGCACTGCCCGTTCTGCACCGCCGCCAAGTCGCTGCTCGATTCGCGCGGCCTGCGCTACACCGAGATCAAGGTCAGCGAAGACCCCGTCCGCCTGCATGAAATGATCGCGCGCAGCCAGCGCCGCACGGTGCCGCAGATCTTCTTCGGCGAGCGCCACATCGGCGGGTTCGACGACCTGCAGGCGCATTTCGGCGGGCAAGGCTGAACGCGCCACCTCACGATCCAAACACCCCACACAAGGAGCCTTCGGGCTCCTTTTTTTCGTTCACGCGTCCGGCGCCGCTGCGGTGCTAAGTGTTCCCTCAGTGTTCCATTTTGTGGAACAAATTATTGCGCTGCGCGCGGATTCTTCTTTGATTCGGAAGTTGAAAGAATGCAGTCACCCCGCAGCACACGGTGTGCGGCGGAATCCGAACCCAACCGAATACAGGAGTTACACCATGTCTCGCATCGCCATCCCGTCCGTCGAACAATCGCCCGTCGCCTCCAAGCCGCTGCTCGACGCGGTCCACAAGCAGCTGGGCGTCGTCCCCAACCTGATGAAGCTGGTCGGCAACAGCCCGGCGGCGCTCGAAGGCTACCTCTCGCTCAACGGCGCGCTGGCCAAGGGCGTGCTGAGCGTGCAACTGCGTGAGCGCATCGCGCTGGCGATTGCCGAATACAACGGCTGCGACTACTGCCTCTCGGCCCACACGTATCTGTCGACGCATGTCGCGAAGATCGACGCAGCGGAAATCGACGCTGCCCGCGATGCGTACTCGGCTGACGCGAAGACCCGCGCCGCGCTGCAGTTCGCCCGCCGTGTGGCGGCCGAGCGTGGCCGCGTCAGCGAGGCCGACCTGGCCAGCCTGCGCGCTGCGGGTTTTGACGACGCCAGCGTGGTCGAGATCGTGCTCAACGTGGCGCTCAATGTGTTGACCAACTACATCAACAACGTGGCCCAAACCGACGTGGATTTCCCGCACGTCACCCGCAAGGCGGCCTGATTGCCGTTCCCCTGGTGGCCTGACGCCCTGCGCTCAGGCCACCGCCCCTGAATGAAAGGACTTCCGCCATGCCCCGCGCCTTCGCCGACATCAGCTTCACCCCCAGCGTCAAAGCGGCGCAGGTGCGCTACGGCAGCCGTGAGAACAATCTCGGTTTCGAGCTGGCGGAAGACCCCCGCAACGAACTGCAAGACCACGACATCGCATTCATCGAGGCACGCGACAGCTTCTACCAGGCCAGCGTGGGCGAGAACGGCTGGCCCTATGTGCAGCACCGCGGCGGCCCAGCCGGCTTCCTGCGTGTGCTCGACGCCCGCACGATCGGCTACGCCGATTTCCGTGGCAACCGGCAGTACCTCAGTGTCGGCAACCTCAACGCCAACGAGCGCATCTCGCTGATCCTGATGGACTACGCGAACCGCCGCCGCCTCAAGATCTGGGGCCGCGCGCGCATCGTGCATGAGGCCGACGCGCCCGAACTGATCGCGCAGCTTGAAGTGCCCAGCTACCGCGCCCGCGTGGAACGCGGCGTGCTGATCCATGTCGAGGCGATCGAGTGGAACTGCCCGCAGCACATCACCCCGCGCTTCACCGAGGCGGAGCTCGATCAGATGATCGCGCCCTTGCTCGAAGAGAACCGCGCCCTGCGCGCCGGTGCCCTGGCCGCACGCTCACCGAACGAACTGGGCCAGGGCGAACTGGAGCTGGTGATCAGCGGCGTGCGGCAGCTGAGCCCCCGCGTGCGGGCCTACGAACTGCGACACCCGCTCGGCGCTGACCTGCCGCAGGTCAGCGCCGGTTCGCATCTGCAGGTGCCGGTGCGCCTGCCCGATGGCAGCGAGGCCACGCGGCACTACTCGATCAGCTCCAACCCGGCGCGCCGCGATGCGTACGAGATCGCCGTGCTGCAGCACGAAAACGGCAGCGGCGGCTCGGCCTTCGTGCATCATCACTACCAGCTCGGCATGCGCTTGCGCTGCGGTTTGCCGCGCAACGACTTCGCGCTGCACGACGATGCGCGCCCGGCGGTGCTGATTGCCGGTGGCATCGGCATCACGCCGATCAAGGCGATGGCGCTCGCGCTCAAGGCGCAGGGCCGCGCATTCGAGATCCACTACGCCGGGCGCAGCGCGGGCGACATGGCCTACCGCGACCGCATGCAGCGCGAGTTCGGTGCGCGCCTCACCGTGTGGGCCAGCGATCAACGCGCCATGCCGGTGGCCGAAGTGTTGCGCAGCGCGCCCGCCGATGCGGTGATCTACGTGTGTGGCCCGCAACGCCTGATCGACGGCGTGCAGGCCGCCGCTGCCGCGCTGGGCATTGACGCCGCGCGCATCCACAGCGAGCGCTTTGCCGCGCCGACCGGCGACGGCAGCGCGAGCGCGATCGAAGTGGAACTGCGCCGCAGCGGCAAGACGATTCACGTCGCGCCGACGCAGAGCATCCTCGCCGCGGTGGAGGCGGCCGGGGTGCCGGCCCGATCGGACTGCCGGGTCGGCAACTGTGGCAGCTGCGCGGTGAAGGTCATCGCAGGCACGCCGCAGCACGCCGACACCGCCCTCAACGAACGCGAACGCACGCAGGGCCGGCAGATGTGCATCTGCGTTTCACGTGCCAGCACGCAAACGCTGGTGCTCGACCTTTGAACCCCGATCGTCACAAGGACGCCACCATGATCCAGCTCTACGAATTCCCGCTCTCCGGCAACAGCCACAAGGTGCGCCTGATGCTGAGCCTGCTCGGCCTGCCCTACCAGAGCGTGGTGGTGAGCGGCGCCACGCGGGAGCACAAATCGCGCGATTTCATCGCGATGAATCCCTTCGGCCAGGTGCCGGTGCTCACAGACGGCGACACCGTCGTGCGCGACAGTCAGGCGATCCTCGTCTATCTCGCCAGCCGCTACGGCGGCGCGCAGTGGTGGCCGCAAGATCCGGCCGCGCTCGCGGCGGTGTCGGCATGGCTATCCACCGCGGCCAACGAGGTCGCCCGCGGCCCCAACGCGCTGCGCTTGCACCACAAATTCGGCCGCGCTGGCATCGCGCTGGACGAGGCCACGCGGATCACCGAAGCCCTGCTTGGCATCCTCGAAACCCGGCTCACCGAGCACGACTGGGTCGCACTGGAAATCCCCAGCATCGCGGATGTCGCCGTCTACCCTTACATTGCCCTGGCACCCGAAGGCCGCGTCGATCTTTCTGCCTACCCTGCCGTGCGCAACTGGCTTGCCCGCATGCAAGCGCTGCCTGGCTACGTCGGCATGCCCGGTATCTGACCCCTCCCTCTCAACCCGTACACACACTTCGACAGGAGCCCCCATGAGCCCGAACACGGAAGCCCGCCCGCCGCTGCCGCCCTTCACCCGTGAAACGGCAATCCAGAAAGTCCGCTTGGCCGAAGACGCCTGGAACAGCCGCGACCCCAAGCGCGTCGCGCTGGCCTACACGCCCGACAGCCAATGGCGCAACCGCGGCGAATTTCCGCGCGGCCGCGCCGAGATCGAAGCCTTCCTCACCCGCAAGTGGGCACGCGAGATCGAATACCGCCTGATCAAGGAACTTTGGGCTTTCACCGACAACCGCATCGCGGTGCGCTTCGCCTACGAATGGCGCGACGACGCCGGCAACTGGTTCCGTTCCTACGGCAACGAGAACTGGGAGTTCGACGAGAACGGCCTCATGGCGCGCCGTTTCGCCAGCATCAACGACCTGCCGATCGCCGAGTCCGAGCGCAAGTACCATTGGCCGCAGGGTCGCCGGCCGGACGATCACCCGGGGCTGAGCGATTTGGGGCTGTAAGCGGCTTGTGACGCTGCTGCGCGCGCGATCAGGCGCGCAGCAGCGTCAGCACGAAGCTCACGCCGTCGCCGTCGTTCTGCGCGACGATGGTGCCGCTCATCTTGGCCATGTAGGTGCGTGCGACGAAAAGCCCCTGCCCGCGGCTCTCTTCCGATCCGCCATCGTCCTTTCCGGATACGCCGTACTCGAAGATCGTGTCGAGCATGCTTTCCGGAATGCGGGGGCCGATGTTGTGGATGCGGATGCGCGCGGCGTGCTCGGTCAGCTCCAGCGCCAGCGTGATCGGCGTGCCGGCGCTGCGGTGGCGATCGGCATTGCGCAGGATGTGGGTGACGACGTCTTCCAGCGAGTATTCGTCGCCGCGCACCATCACCGGCTGGCCGAGCGGCGCGTAGCCCACGTCGGCGATGCCGATGCAGTGCGCGTTACCGGCGACATGGGCGAGAAACGCGTCGATGTCGAGCGCCTCGACCTGCAGCGTGCTGGTCTCGAAGGCTTCGCTCGGCGAGGCGCTGCCGTAGAGCACGCGCACCGCCTGCTGCATGCGGTGGATGTAGCGGCTGGCCGGGTCGTCTTCCTTGCCGTGCAGCACCATCAGAGATTGCAGCGGCGACATGATCTCGTGCCCGACGGCGTGCCACATGTCGCGCTCCTGCCCGGCGCGGATGCGTTCGCGTTCGGCGTCTTCCTTCACCCGGCGCAGCAGGTCGTTGAGCGCGCGCGCGAGGATGCCCAGCTCGTCGCGCCCGCGTACCTGCGCCAGATCGAACTGCTCCAGCCCGCCGCTGGCGCGGGCGCTGCGCGAGAGGTCCGACGCGCGCCGCGTCAGCAGCGCGATGCGGCGGATGATGCCGATTTCGAGCACCAGCCAGGTCAGCGCGATCGCCACCAGCATCGCCGCGACGAACCACACCAGCCGTGTCGCGACCACGCTCAGGGTGCGATTCGCGCTGCGTACATCGCCACTCAAGCGCACGACGTAGCCGCCAACCGCGGTGGTGACTTCGTCCTCTGCGGCAAGCGCGGTGTTGCCGTCGTCCACCGGCAGTCGGCGGATCAGCTGGCGCAGCAAGGACCACGATTCCTCCGCACTGACCTCGGGCCCGGCGAGCCGTACCAGTTCCTGTGTGGGTGCGTCGGCGCGCGCGATCACCAGTGACTGCCCCGGTTGCAGCAAGGGCGGCAGCTCGTCGAGCGAGAAGGGCGCGACGGCGTCGCTGTCGTTGCTGTCGAGCAGCGGCGTGGCGCTCTCCGGGCCGAGCGCTTCGACGCGCACCTGGATGTCCGCGAGATCGTGCGGCGGCCATTCCGGTTTCTGCTTCGTGAACAAGGCGTCGCGCAGCACCGCAACCGGCAGCCTGATCGAGAAGAACGAGAGCCGCGCGCAGCCGGCGGCGTCCTGCGAGGGCGCGACGCAATTCGCGTCCTGCCAGATCCAGCCGCGGAAGTCGCGCACCGGGCGCGCGTGGGTGAAGTCGCCGCCGCTGTCCTCGAAACCGGTCAGGCGCCCGCGCAGCCCCGACACGCGGCGCGCACCGGCGTCGTCGATCGGTTCGAACGGGGCGATCCAGCGCGTCGTATCGCCCCGCATCGACACGCTGACGCGTATCCGGTGCGCGGTGTCGAGCTGCGCATCGCCCACGGTGTGGGCTGCCAGCGGCGCACTGGCGAAGGTGCCGGCGACATAGATGAAGCCGCCCGCCCACGGGTTGCTGCCGATCGCCACGCACACCGCGCCGTTGCGGCGGTAGCGCACCATGCAGCCGGTCATCTCGACCACGTTGCGCACCTTGTTCTGGTCGTCGAAATCGATCGACGCATAGGGCAGCAGCACCGGGTGCAGCGGGGTCAGCGCGCGGGCCCTGGTCGGCGCGTTGAGCAGCGCGAGCTGACCGGTCGGGTGGCGCAGCTTGGCGAGCACCTGTTCCTTCGACTTGAGGAAGTCCTTGCGGTAGTTGGCGTAGCTGCGCTGCTTTTCTTCCTGCAGCACGAACAGCGCCATCGCCACCGTGGCCAGCGCCAGCAGCAGGAAGGCGCCGCGGAACAGCATCCGCAGGCCGAAGGATGCGAGCCAGTGGAAGGCCTCGCGCGGGCCGAGCCTCATCGCGGATCGGTCCAGCGGAAGCCGCGCATCGGGATGTTCTCGATGCGGTCGAAGGCCTCGTCGAACTCGCGGAAGGCATCGCGGATCGTGCTGATGTGCTTGCGGATGTTGTCGCGGTTACGCCCGCTCTTCACCACCTGGAACAGCTCGTCGTAGGACACCACTTCGCCGCGCCGCGCGTACAGCGCCGCGAGGATGCGCTGCGCGGTCAGCGGCAGGTTGACGCGCTGGCCGTGCCACAACGGCGTGCTCTGGCGCAGCGGGTCGATCGAGAGTTCGTCGCCGGCGGGCGCAGCGGAGGGCGCGCGTTCCCGGTCGCGGGTGGCGCGCAGGATTTCGAGCAGGGTGTCGATGAAGTCGGCTTCCTCGAACGTGGTCTTCTGCAGGTAGTCCCAGGCATCCAGCGCCTTCATGATGCTGCGGTAGATCGCCGCCGGCATCGCCGACACCACCAGCACCGGCGTGCCTTGCTGGCGCTTGTTGATGGCATTGATGATCGCGACGCCGGCGTGGCGCTCGCGCCCCAGCTCGATGTCGAGCACGACCAGATCGTAGTGCTCGCGTTGCACCGCCGCTTCGGCATCGTCACGTGTGAACCACTGGTCCACGACGATGTCCTTGCGGGCGGAGAGGATCCAGCTGACCAGCTGGTTGCTGGTCGGTGCGTCGTCTTCGATCACGGCCACCCTGAACATGGCCACCTCCTGCGCGTTGAGCTCGGACGCAAGTATCCGGGTTTTCGGCGCGCGCTTCGCTGACGTGGTGTGAGTGTTTGTTCACGCCCCGGAAGCGCCCCTCCCGGCCATGAGCAAAGTCGCCCCGCGTCGGCTTTGAGCGCTCCACCCCGGCGCGCCGAGACTGCAGGCCATGGAGAACGCACGCCGGACGCGACTCCCCGCAGCGATCCCCGCAGCGACCCTGCTGAGGCGGACTGCAAATCAGCCGGCAGCACACTGGGAGATCAACATGTCGGACCGTTTCAACGCCATCGCGCACACCCTCAGATCCAGCCTGCGCCGCCTCCGCCGCCCGGCGCGCGGCTTCGCCAATGAAGCGGGCCGCAACAAGCGCCGGCTGATCGCGCTGGCCGTGGCGGCGCTCGGGGTTGGCTACGTCGTCACGCATCCGCCCTTCGGCGCGGTGGAGGCGGGTGACGTCGGCATCCGCACCAACCTGCTGACGGGCAGCACGACCGAATTCCGCGCCGGGTCGGTGCTGGTGATGCCGGGCCTGCACCAGCTGCGCACGCTGCCGCTGCGCACCCAGATCTACCGGCCGGAAGGCAGCAGCAAGGCGGACGGCCCCTCGCCCTTCCAGTCGGTCGAGGGCCTCTCGCTGGGCATGGACATCACCGTGCGCTACAGCCTCGATCCGCAGAAGCTCGCGACGATCGCCCGCAACCTGCCGGATGACATCGAGGGGCAGGTCGTCGGGCCGGTGGTGCAGGGCGTGATGTACAAGACCCTGTCGCGCTACACCGTGCGCGAAATCTTCTCGACCAAGCGCGCCGAGATCCAGCAGGTGATGGAGGCGGAACTCAAGCCGCGCCTTGCGGCCGACGGTATCCAGCTCGGCGCGCTGCAGATCGGCAAGGTGGATCTGCCGCGCGACTACCGGGTCGGCATGGAAAAACTGCTCATCGAAGAACTCGAGAGCGAGAAGATGCGCTACACGCTGGAACTCAAGGACAAGCAGGTCAAGCAGACCGCGCTCGAAGCTGCGGCAGAGAAGGTGCGGCGCGAAACCGCCGCCGAGGCGGCCGGGCAGGAACAGATCATCGCCGCCAAGGCTCAGGCCGAGGCGATGAAGCATGTGTTGCCGTTCAAGGAAAAGCAGATCGAGCAGCGCGGGCTGGAGGCCGAGGCCGACAAGGTGTCGCGCATCAAATCGGCCGAAGCCAACGCGCAGGCCCGCCGCATCGAAGCCGCGGGTGAGGCGGATTCGCGCCAGAAACTGGCCGATGCCGAGGTCTACCGGCAGGAGCGCATCGGCAAGGTCGCCAGCGAGCAACTGGCGCGCGACGGGGCGCTGATCCAGAAGAACCCGTTGCTGATCCAGAAGACCATGGCCGACAAGCTGGCCGACAAGATCCAGGTGATCATCGCGCCGACGCCCACCGACGGCAGCTTCATCGGCAACGCATTGCTGGGCGCCGGCAAGGGCAACCTGCAGGCTGCTGTTGCTTCGCAGCCCGCCGAGCAAGCGGTGGAAGGGGCGGAATGATGATCACCGTTGCCGCCGCACTCGCCACGATTGCCATCGTCACCCAGGACCAGACCGCGCTGCGCGCCGCACCGCGCGACGCTGCGCAGGCGCAGACCGTGCTGTGGCAGGGCGACAGTCTGGAGATCCGCGGCGAGAAGGGCGATTTCCTGCAGGTGTATGATCACCGCCACGAGCGCGCCGGCTTTGTGCGCGCCACGCAGGTGCGGGTGCATGCACTCACGCCGGAAGCGGCGCCCGAACTGCTGTCGGTGGTGCGCTTCCTGCGCGAGGCCAACGGTGCTGAAACGCTCGGCATTGCCTACGCCACGGCTTACCTGAAAGCCGCACCGGCCGCCGCAATCGATGCCGAACCTTTCGATGCACTGGGCGTGATGGCCGAACGCCTCGCCCGCCGCGCTTCGACCCGCCAGAGCAAGGCTGGCGAAGTCGCCATCGCGGCGCAGATGGAGGTCGCCGCGAACTACGGTGTCGAGTTCGTCGCATTCGAGCGCAACGGGCAGATGCAGACCTGCTACAACGGCGACGCCTTCCGCCGCGTGCTCGGCATGCGCGCCGACGATGGCCAGCGCGCCCGCGCCGCGCTGGCCCTGACCCGGCATGACTGTGTGCCGGGCACGCTCACGCCCGTCGAGCGTGCGATGACCGACGCCTGGCGCGCCGAGGTGCTCGACCGTGTCGAGCTGAAGAACCTGAGCGAAGTCACCCGCAACCGCCTGCATATGCGCAAGGCGGGCGTGTGGTCCGCCATCGCCTACGAGAAGGCGCGCAAGGCCGATGCCGCGCTGCCTGCCGCAACGCGCGCCATCGAAGAACTCGCCGCGGTGAACAAGGCCGAACTCACCGAGGACGATGCGCCCACCTATGCCGATGCCGGCTTGCGGGTCGGCGCCTCACGCTGGGCGGCGGTGCCGGAGGTCGGCATGCCGCGCGGCAAGCTCGCCCTCAGTACCACACCCGGCCAGCAGCCGGGCGAAACCTGTGTCGCCCTGCAACAGGCCGAAGGCAAGGCGCTGCGCACGGTGCTCACCCGTTGCACCTTCGGACTCGTATGGGCCGCCTCCGCGCAAACCAGCGCGCAGGGTGATGCGCTCGCGCTCGCGGTGCAGCCGATGGCCACCTGGCGCGAACTCTGGCTCTTCCATCAGCGCGGCGGCGAATGGGTGGTCGACGTGCTGCCGCCGGCGATCGACAACCCAGATCTGGGCTACGTCGAATTTGCCGGCTGGGTGCCGGGTGGCAACCAGTTCCTCGCTGCGCGCGAAGTGCGCGCCGAGGGCCGCTACAAGCAGAGTTTCGAAGTCCTCAGCCAGAACAGCCTGCAGGTCGAACGCTGGGCCGATCGCGCCAACGCCCTCGCGGCCTTCGTTCGCTGGCAAGACCCGGCGTGGAAGCGGGGCACGGTCAGCGTGCGCTGAAGCACGATACCGCCCAACAGAACAGGGGCCCCTTAGGGCCCCTTCGTGCCTGCCGTCTTGGCGGCGCCCCATGGTGCTCGAGCGCTCCAGCCCTGCTAGCTGATCAAGTTGAAGGCAGCACGCGCCCCAGCAGGGAAAAGCTTGGGCTGGCGGCAAAGTCCTGCGGGCTGACCGTCGCGGTATTGGGGAAGGGGTCGATGATTTCTTTGACCGCGAGGCTGCGCGTGGCTGGCCTGGCGCGGCGTGCGCGGATCAGCGCGGCCTGCGCCGCGATGTGCGGGTCAGCCGCCGTTGGCCCCGCGGTGCCCACCGCCCGCGGGGCGGAGGGGGCCGCCGGCAGCGCGCGGTTGACCGAGTGATGACGCGCATCTTCGTACTCCTCGATCAGCGCGATCCAGTCGATATGCGGGAAGGGCGCTGGCTTCTGCTCCACCACTTCGATGACCGGCCGCAGCGCGCCGGCTGGCTGGGTGTCGGCTTCGGCATAGCTGCGATAGACGAACTCGCTGCACACCATCTGATTCGGGTCACTTTCGACCACATGGTCCAGCGCCACACGCAGCAGCCAGCGCAGCGGCTCGGGCCAGTCGAGCTGGCTGCGCACGGCGCATACCACACCTAGCTCGAACAGCTTGTCGAGCGGATAGGGCGTGCCCAGGAAGGCGCGTGCCTTGGCCTCCAGCGCGGCCAGTTGCGCCGCGTTCAGCCCCGCGCCCGGCGGGCCGAAGCGATAGACGTCGATCAGGGTGTAGTGGGCGGTGTCGGTCAGGCGTGTCGACATCGGTCGCGTGATCACGCCGGTGGCGCCGGCCTCGATCATGGTGTCGGCGTCGAGCGCCATGGCCGCGTGGCTGTAGATCGAGTTGCTGGCCCACGCGATGAGGTCGGACAGCGGCCCTACACCACCGTGCAGCAGTACATCACCGGGGCGTACGGCAGAGAGGGGGATGGCTGAGGCGGTCAATGTGCGCTCCTTCGTTTTGCGCGGGGTCGGGGGCAACCAGCGATGAATCCGGCGCAAGCGCGACGCGGTTGCGTCCGTCGCGCTTGGCCGCGTAAAGCGCCGCATCGGCGCGGGCAATCAGGTCTTCGCCCGACAGGGCGTCACTGCCGGTGCTGGCCACGCCGATACTGCAGGTCAGATCGATCTGTGCGCCCTCGGCCTGCACCGGGGCGCTGGCCAGCGCGGCGCGCAGTTGCTCGGCGATCGCTGCGGCCGCAGTGCGGTCGGCGCCCTGCAACACGACGAGGAACTCCTCGCCGCCGTAGCGGCCCACCGCGTCGGAGTGCCGCAGTGTGGCGAGCAACCGGCGGCTGGCCTCGCGCAGGCAGGCGTCACCCGCCAGATGGCCGTGGTGGTCGTTGATCGCCTTGAAGTGGTCGAGATCCACGAACAGCACCGACACCGGCTCGCCGTTGTCACGGAATTGCGTACGCGCGGCGTCAAGACGTTCGAGAATGCAGCGCCGGTTGAGCAAGCCGGTCAGGGCGTCGGTGTGGGCCCGGGCCTGTGCGTCGCGCAGCGCCGCACGCATCTCGCGCATGCGGTCTGCCAGGCCCAGCGCCAGCAGAATGCCGGAACCCACCATCGAGAGCGGAAAGCCGTACACGATGAGGTTGCTGCTCTGCAGGCCAGCCGTTTCGCAAAGCGCGCGTGCGAAGGTAAAGCCCTGCATCACCAGCCAGGCGAGCAGGAAGAAAGCCGAGGCGCGGCTGCCGTGCCGCCAGCCAGCCACGCCCGCGGCGACGATGGTCATCGTGCTGGCCATGATCAGCACGTTTCCGATGGCCGACAGCGTTGCGATAGCGCGATAAGGCGTGGCGAGCATCACCAGCAACAGCAGCACAAACAGGCTTTGCTGGGCGCGGAACAGCCACGCAATGCGCGGTGCGATCTGGTCGGCGTTGGTCATGATGCGCGCGAAGCTGACGGCGGCGATACAGGCCAGCACGGCGAAAAGGAAGGTCGGACGAACGCCATACCGCACCAAAGCGCCCAGCCCCGGCAGCGCGTAGGCGTCATAGGTGATCAGCGTGACGTACAGGCCCTGGCATCCCAGCAGGAAGGCGTAAAGGATGAACAGGCGTTCGCGCACGATCAGCCACACGCACATCGCACACAGCGCCAACGCCATCAGCGCTGCGAAGCAACTCGCGCTCAGGCGCACATGCATGATCGCGGTGGCACGCGCGTCGTCGTAGCTCGTGATGCTCAGCCGCGGCACAAGGAGGGTAGGCGATCCCTCGAACCGGGCCCGCAGATACAGGGGCTGGCCGGCACGAAAGCCGTCGCCCAAGGGGAAGATCAGCACGCCGCGCGTCTGCCCGCCCGGAAAGTCCGCCTGCAAGGCGCTGAGCGTCGTCGGCCGCCCGCCACCGGACGGGAACACCGTGAAGCGCTGAAAGCGCGTCTGCTGCACCACCAGCACGGGCGGTGAGTCCGACCGCCAGTCAGACGACGGAATGATGCGGAACCAGGTGTCACGATCAAGCGTGTTCAGCGTCGCCTGCGCGACCGCGTCGAACTGCCCGTCGAGCGCCCCCGACAGCACCGATTTTTCGCTCGCCTCCAACCCGGGCCGCATCCGCTCGAGGCGAAACTCCACCGTCTGCGCCGCAGCGAGGTGCGGGCATAGCCAGAGTACGGCCAGGAGCAGATGGCGGAGGAGGTGCATGTCGCGGCAACACGGGAAGACCGCCAAGCATGGTCTCGACGCCCGCTATTGTTCTTGCTCTAAAGCAGATAGACGCCTGTTTTGACAAAGGAATCGTCCGGGCTGTCTCGCACGGTGCCGACTAGGCGCGGGTGTGGCGAATCGGCTGTTTGGCTCAAACGAGCCTGCGCATCTGGCGGTATTCAGAAGGTCCTTCGGTGTAGGTGCTGCAAGCGAGTAGCCCGGATGTTGGTCGCCGGCGGGGATGCGGGGTGCATGGTGCGCGACGCGGTGTCCCCGGATTTCGCTACGCTGCATTCGGGCTACTAATCGCGAAAGGGCCGCGATTGCTTCCCTTTCGCTGGCTCAGCGGGGTGAATCAGACCTTGTGATACACCTGCGCGCCGGTCTTCACGAACTCCACCGACTTCACTTCCATCCCCTTCTTCAGCGCCTCTTCTTCCGACACGCCTTGCGCGGCGGCGAAGTCGCGCACGTCTTGCGTGATCTTCATCGAGCAGAAGTGCGGGCCGCACATCGAGCAGAAGTGGGCGACCTTGGCGCCTTCCTGCGGCAGGGTTTCGTCGTGGTACGAGCGCGCGGTGTCGGGGTCGAGGCCGAGGTTGAACTGGTCTTCCCAGCGGAACTCGAAGCGTGCCTTGCTCATCGCGTTGTCGCGGATCTGGCTGGCCGGGTGACCCTTGGCGAGGTCGGCGGCGTGGGCGGCAATTTTGTAGGCGATGATGCCGGCCTTCACGTCGTCCTTGTTCGGCAGGCCGAGGTGCTCCTTCGGGGTGACGTAGCACAGCATGGCACAGCCGTACCAGCCGATCTGTGCGGCGCCGATGGCGCTGGTGATGTGGTCGTAGCCCGGCGCGATGTCGGTGGTCAGCGGGCCCAGCGTGTAGAACGGCGCTTCGTCGCACCAGTCCAGCTGCAGGTCCATGTTCTCCTTGATCAGCTGCTGCGGCACGTGGCCGGGGCCTTCGATCATCACCTGCACATCGTGCTTCCACGCAATCTGCGTCAGCTCGCCGAGCGTCTTCAGTTCGCCGAGCTGCGCTTCGTCGTTGGCGTCCCAGATCGAGCCGGGGCGCAGTCCGTCGCCAAGCGAGAAGGCCACGTCGTAGGCCTTCATGATTTCGCAGATCTCTTCGAAGTGCGTGTAGGTGAAGTTTTCCTTGTGATGCGCGAGGCACCACTTGGCCATGATCGAGCCGCCACGGCTGACGATGCCGGTCATGCGGTTGGCGGTCATCGGCACGTACTTCAGCAGCACGCCGGCGTGGATCGTGAAGTAGTCGACGCCCTGCTCGGCCTGCTCGATCAGCGTGTCGCGGAAGATCTCCCAGGTCAGGTCTTCGGCCTTGCCGTTCACCTTTTCCAGCGCCTGATAGATCGGCACCGTGCCGATCGGCACCGGCGAATTGCGCAGGATCCATTCGCGCGTTTCGTGGATGTTCTTGCCGGTCGAGAGATCCATCACCGTGTCGCCGCCCCAGCGGATGCTCCACGTGAGCTTGTCGACTTCCTCCTGAATCGATGAGGACACCGCGCTGTTGCCGATGTTGGCGTTGATCTTGGTGAGGAAGTTGCGGCCGATGATCATCGGCTCGCTCTCGGGGTGGTTGATGTTGCTCGGGATGATGGCGCGGCCGCGGGCGACTTCGTCGCGCACGAACTCTGGCGTGATGACGTCCGGAATCGCGGCGCCGAAGCTTTGCCCCGGGTGACGACGGCCCATGAAGGCGGCCATCTTCTCGCCGGTGGGGCCGGTGGCCTTGAGCGACTCGATGTAGGCGGCGCGGTTGAGGTTCTCGCGGATGGCGATGAACTCCATCTCCGGCGTGATGATGCCTTTGCGGGCGTAGTGCATCTGCGTGACATTGGCGCCAGCCTTGGCGCGGCGCGGCTTGCGCTGAAGGTTGAAGCGCAGTTCGTCGAGCTTCTTGTCGGCTTCACGCGCACGGCCGTAGTCCGACGACAGATGCGGCAGCACTTCGGTATCGCCGCGTTCCTCGATCCACTTCGCGCGCAGCGCGGCGAGGCCGTTGCGCACATCCACCTTCACTGCCGGATCGGTGTAGGGGCCGGAGCAGTCGTACACATAGATCGGCGGGTTCTTCTCGCCGCCGAACGCAGTGGGCGTATCGGCCTGCATGATCTCGCGCATCGGCACACGGATGTCGGCGCGCGAGCCTTCGAAGTACACCTTGCGCGAATTGGGCAGCGGCTGGATGGCGGCCTCGTCGACATGCGCGTTCGAGGCGATGAATTGTTCTTTGGCGTTCATGGTGCTTCCTCTCTTGGGGCGGGGAGGAAGCAGGCAGGCGGGCAGGGTGCCCGGTGGCGGCTTCGCCTCCCTACGCCGGCATGACCCGGATCAGGTGCAGAGGGTGTCTCTCACCCCGATGCGTCGGGGACCCCTGGCGAAAGGACGCAGGCTAACGAATGGGGCTGGGGCTGGCAAGTCGGCCTTTCACCTGCGCGGCGTTGGACTACGCTGGAAGGGGGCAGATCAACCGAGGCGGAGGTGCCGATGGCCGGAATGCTTGCAACTTGCGTGGCGTGCGCGTCGCTGGCTTGGTTATCGGGTTGTACGACACCCTCAGAACCGGATGCCCGCTGGGACGATGCACGCTGCGACCGTGAAAAGATGGCCTTGATCGATGACCACGTCAGCAAGCGCGGGCATCAGGTGGTGTGGATTTCCTGCCCGCAATTGCCGCCGGCCTCGAGTTCGGCGCCGCGGTGATCGCGCGCCGTCCGGAGCCTGCGGCCGACCTTTGATCGGGCGGCGCGAAGCCGGCCGGATGGTGGTGGTATAAGCAAGACGGTTCAAGAGGATCGGAAACAGGATCATGGTTTCGAGAGTCCAGGTTTTGTGCGTCATCGGCGTGCTTTTCATGGCCGGCTGTGCGACACCGGAGCCGCCCCCGCCGCCCGCACCGGAGCCCCCGCCGGCGGCCGCGCCGGCACCGATTTCGTCGGTTGAGCCGGTGGCGCCTGCACCCAAGCCGGCGCCGGCCAAACCCGCCAAGACCAAACCGAAGAAGGGTGACAAGGCCGGCGACAAGGTCGCCGAGAAAGCGGCTGAAAAGCCGGCTGACGTTGCCGCAGTGCGTTCGGCCGACGCCGGAGAGCCCGTCGCACCGCCCGAACCGGTGGCCAAGGCGGAACCCGAAATTCGCGGCCCGGCCTGGCTGTCAAAGTGCGCCACCAAACGCTTCGATGGCGGCGCGATCCTGTGCGATGCCGATGCGTTGCTGGCCAGCCCCTCGGGCACGATCAAGGTCTACACCCGCGACCCCAATCTTGCCGGCCCGGTTGCCAGTGGGGGGCGTATCGAATACCGCCCGGGCCTGCCGCGGCGCTATCGGCTCTTCGTGCTGCCCTGAAGTGCGAAGCGGGCCGTGGCGACCGGCGCCTGACGGCCTAGCGCGACGCAGACCACCACGCCGGCCGCCAGCGCCCACCTCTGCGGCGCCACGGTTTCACCGAACCAGGTGGCTGCGGCAAGCAGGGTCAGGAAGGGTTGCAGCAACTGGATCTGGCTGATGCGCGCGATACCGCCGCGCGCCAGTCCGCCATACCAGGCAAAGAAGCCCAGGAACATGCTGACCGCGCTGACGTAGGCAAACGCGCCCCATGCCTGTGGCGATGCAGCCGACCACTTCACCGGGTAGCACGCCAGCACGAGCACCAGCACCGGCGCGGCGATCACCAGTGCCCAGCAGATCACGCGTGCCGGTGGCATCTCGCGGGCCAGCATCGCCCCTTCGGTGTATCCCAGTGCCGCGGACAGCATGGCGCCGACCAGCGCGAGATCCGCCGTACCGATCTGGCCGTGGCCCGCGCTCAGGGCATGCGCGACGACCAATGCGCTGCCCGCGATTGCGCACCCCCACCACCGGGCGCTTGGTCGCTCACCGGCGCGCAGCGCGGCACCCGCCGCGGTTGCAAGCGGAAGCAGGCCCGCAACGATTGCGCCGTGGCTTGCATCCACCGATTGCATCGCCCACGCGCTGAGGAGCGGAAAACCGACGATCACGCCCAGTGCGACGATGATCAGCCTTTGCACCTGCGCACGCGACGGACGCGGCGCCTTTTGCCAGCCGAGTACGCACAGGGCGAGCACAGCCGCCACGACAGCACGCCCGAGGCCGACGAAGACCGGGTCCAGCTCCGCGACGGCGAGCCGCGTCATCGGAAACGTGAGGCTGAAGCTCGCGACGCCGAGGAAGCCGAGCAGGTAGGCGCTGCCGAGGGTGTGTTCGCGCACGGCGCTTACTCCACCCAGCGGTGCGGCAATTGCGCGGCCCGCGCGACGCGGGTGGTGTCGCGACTGAGCAGGCGCAGACTACGGGCGTCGTAGCGATAGATCGCGTCGTTGCCCTCCACGGTAAGCACTGCGTGCTGCGCATCCAGCGAGAGCTGCGTCACCGCGCGCCGCTGCGACGCACGCAGCACGCCGAATTCGCTGACGCCATGGCGGATGCCGACCGCGTGCACCGCGCCGGTTTGCGGCTCGGCCCAGAACAGCACTTGCTGTTCGGTCCACAGCACTTCCGGGCGGTCGGCGGCACGCGCCGGGTGTGCGATGGCCGCGCAAAGCGGCAGCAGCAGCGCAAGTGCGATGCGTAAGGGGCGGGGGCGCCGTTGCGAGCGGGCGTGTTGTGAGAGGAGCTGCGACATGGTGACCTCCGTTGCGTTTGAACGGACAATACCGGACACTTGGCGCATTGAACCCTGACACTTGTTGTGGTGTGTGCGGGACCGTATCGGTCGTTTCGCCATGACACCTGCACGCGGAGTACCCCATGCTGAGCCTTACTCTCGACACATCGACCAGCCTGCCGCTGGTGGAGCAGATCGTGCGCGGCGTGCGCGAGCAGATCGACGACCGCTTGCTGCGAGGCGGCAGCCGGCTGCCACCGATCCGCCAGTTCGCCACGCACTACGGCGTGAGCCGCTTCACCGTGGTCGAGGCCTACGAACGCCTGGTCGCGCTCGGCTACCTGCAGTCGCGCCGCGGCTCCGGCTTCTACGTGCAGTCGCGCGACGACAGCGGGCCGGTGCGCGCTGCGGAGCCTGTGCCGGATCGCGCGCTCGATGTGGCCTGGGTGGTGCGCAGCGGGCTCGATGCGCCGGACGAACAATTGCGCGCCAGCGCAGGCTGGTTGCCGCCTTCGTGGCTGCCTGAGGAGGAGATCCGCCGCCAGTTGCGGGCGATTGCGCGCGAAGAGAATCCGCGGCTCACCCGCTACGGCAACTCCATGGGTTACCTGCCGCTGCGCGAGCAGATCTGCGTGCGGCTGGCGGCACGCGGCGTTGCGGCCCAGCCCGAACAGGTGTTGCTGACGCAGGGCGCGTCACAGGCGCTGGATCTGGTGGCGCGGCATCTGGTGCGCCCGGGCGATGCGGTGCTGGTGGATGACCCCGGCTACCACGCCTTCTTTGGCAACCTGCGGCTGCAAGGCGCCCGCCTGATCGGCGTGCCGCGCACCGCGCAGGGGCCGGACCCGGAGGCGCTGGAACGGCTCGCGGCCGAGCACAAGCCGCGCTTCTTCTATACCCAGTCGGCGCTGCACAACCCGACCGGCACCGATCTCTCGCCGGCCGTCGCGCACCGCGTGCTGCGCTGTGCCGAGCAGCATGACTTCGCGATCCTGGAGGACGACGTGTTCGGCGGCTTTCAGCCCACGCCGACGGTGCGGCTCGCAACGCTCGACCAGCTTGCGCGGGTGATCTACGTGAACAGTTTCTCGAAAACCATTTCGGCCGATCTGCGCGTCGGCTATGTGGCCGCGAACCCCGCGCTGATCGCGGCCTTGCGTGATCTGAAACTGCTCACCAACAACACCTCGCCGGAGATGAACGAATCGGTGGTGCACGGCATGCTGATCGGCGGGCAGTATCGCCGCCACTGCGAACGCTTGCGCGAACGGCTCGACGCCGCGCGCGCCAGCACGCTGCGGATGCTGGAGCGCACTGGCTGCGAAGTACCCTACGTGCCCTCGGCTGGCGTCTTCCTGTGGGTACGCAAGACCGGCGTGGAGGACGCCGCGCCGCTGGTGGACGCAGCGGCACAGTCCGGCATCCTGCTCGCGCCGGGGCAAACGTTCAGGCCGCAGATGCAGGCCTCGCCGTACTTCCGCATCAACATCGCTTACGGCGGCGATCGCCGGCTGGAGCGCTTCCTGTCGCAGTACGGGCCGGGCTGAGGCGCGATCCGGAGCGGCCGCTAGACGGCGTCGGCACTGGCAAGGCAGTCGAGCAGTACGGCGGCCCACAGCCGCGCGGTAACCGACGGGTAGTAGCTCAGGTAAAAGCCGGTTGCGGCGGGTTTGGCGTCCGCCAGCGGAATCTCAAGCAGGCGCCCGAGCTTGATCTGCTCGGCCACCAGATAGCGCGGTAGCAGCGTGATGCCCAGCCCGGCGCGCACGCCTTCGAGCAGCGCGAAGCTGTTGCCGAGCACCCGCGTATCGGCCAGCGATGCCAGTTCCAGCCCCGCTACCGCAAGCAGATCACCCCAGCTGTGGCTGCGCTCGGCATTGCGCAGCAGCAGGCGGTGGCGGGCCAGCGTGCTCACCGTGTCCGGAATGCCGTGTGCGTCGGCGTAAGCGCGGCTGCACACCAGCACGTTCGCACTGGTCAGCAGCGGTTCGTGCACCAGCCTCTCCTCGTTCGGCTCGTTGCGCACTGCGAGGTCGAAGCGGCTATCGACCAGCGCAACCGGCTGGTCGGACAGATGCAGGTCGACGATCAGACCGCGTGCCTCGATCTGCGGCAGGCGCGGCGTGATGTAGCAGCTGCCGAGGTCCACCGGCGCCGTGACGCGGATGCGCTGGCGTTCGCTGCCGACGCGGATCATGTCCAGCGTGCGCTCGATCGACTTCTCCGCGAGCCGGTACTCCTCCAGCAACAGCGCGCCGCGTTCAGTGAGCTTGAGCGGTTGGCCATGGCCGCGGATGAAGAGCGGAAAGCCCAGCCGTTCTTCGAGCTGGCGGATCTGGTAACTCACGCCGGCCTGCGTCAGTACCAGTTCCTCGGCGGCCTTGGAAAAGCTCGCATGGCGCGCCACCGCAGCAAAGCCCGGCAGATGATGCAGCAGGGTTCTGATCACAAGTAGAACTTATAAAAACAGAAGAAATACAAGTTTGGCTTTTGATTGTTGGCCGCGCAAGATGCAGTCATGGCCCCGCTGACGGGGCGTGGTTGAAAGGATTCAGGCATGAAGATCGAGCATGTCGCGATCTGGGCGGCGGACCTTGAAGCACAGCGGCGTTTCTACGAAACGCGCTTCGGCGCTACCGCCGGCGATCGTTACCACAACACGCGCAAGGACTTCCGCTCGTACTTCCTCAGGTTCGCCGATGGCGCGCGGCTCGAGCTGATGGCGATGCCCGGCATCCCCGCCAGTCAGGACAGCGTGGCGGCCCAACGTCTCGGGCTGATCCATCTGGCCTTCTCGGTCGGCAGCCAGGAAGCGGTAGACCAGCACCATGCGCAAAGCGTGGCCGAAGGGCTGCGCGTGCTCGACGGCCCGCGCTGGACCGGCGATGGCTACTACGAATACGTGCTGCTCGATCCGGAAGACAACCGAATCGAAGTCACGATCTGAAGGGGCTGTGCGAAACACGCGCGCTTTCGTCGCGATACGGCGTTGCTCACGAAAAACTCCGCCTTGCATATCAAGCATATGCGGCGTTGGAGTTTTTCGTTCGCGCCTTGTCTCGCTTAGAAACCGCGGTGTTTCGAACCCCCTGAACACGCAACAAGGTTGAACAAAGATGAACGGAATACGACTGATCGCCTGCGATCTGGATGGCACCCTGCTCGACGAACAGAAGCAGCTGCCGGCTGACTTCGCCCACACGCTGGCGCAGCTCGCGGCGCGCGAGGTGGTGTTCTGCCCGGCGAGCGGGCGGCAGTATCACAGCATCCTGGCGCTGTTTCCCGAGCTGGCGGCGACGATGCCGGTGATCGCGGAAAACGGCGCGCTGGTGATGATGGGCGAGCGGGAGCTGGCGTCGAGCTGCCTCGCGCGCGCGGATGTGAGCGAACTGGTGGCGATCTGGCGCGGGCTGGTGCAGCAGGGCCTCGATGTCGGCGCGGTGATGTGCGGCAAACGCTCGGCCTATGTCGAGCGCGGCGGCACGGGATTCATCGACGAGGTCGCCAAGTACTACCCGCGGCTGGAAGTGGTCGATGACCTCGCCGCCGTGGCGGATGACTTCCTCAAGCTCGCCCTGTGCGTGCCGGGATCTGCCGAACGCGACATCTACCCGCACTTCGCGGCGCTCGGTCCGTCACTCAAAGCGGTGGTATCGGGCGAGCGCTGGGTCGACGTGATGGCGGCAGGCGTCAACAAAGGGCGCGGGCTGCAGCAGTTGCAGGCGGCGCTGGGCATCGCCCGTGAGCAGACGATGGCCTTCGGCGACTTCGTCAACGACCTTGAAATGCTCGACGAGGCCGCCCACTCCTACGCGATGAAGAACGCGCATCCGGCGGTGGTGGCGCGAGCGCGTTTCCGCGCGCCCTGCAATACCGAGCGCGGCGTGCAACGGGTGATCCACAGCCTGCTGGCCGGCGCAGCGGCCTGAGCCCGAGGTGGTGCAGGGCGGCCCGGCGAGCCGGGCCGTGTTTCAGCGCGCCAGCCGGTACATCGCCATGCTGGCGAGGAAGTTGGCCTCTTCGGCCACCGGTTTGTCTTCGTCGAACGCGGCGCGCTCAAGGATGCGGATGCCGCGCTGCTCGCACAGCGCCTCGAAATCCGCGATCGTGAAGAAGCGGACGTTCGGCGTGTCGTACCACTCGTAGGGCAAGGTCTCGGAGACCGGCATGCGGCCGTTGAGGATCGCCTGCCGGTGCTTCCAGTAACCGAAGTTCGGGAAGCTCACCACCGCTTCGCGGCCGACGCGCAGCATCTCGTCGAGGATCTTCTCGGTGTGGTGCACCGCCTGCAGCGACAGGCTCATGATCACGTGATCGAACTGGCCGTCGTTGAAATCGGTGAGGCCCTTCTCAAGGTCGATCTGCAGCACATTCACGCCGTTGCGGATGCAGGCCACGACGCGATCGGGGTCGGCTTCCACGCCGTAACCCTTGATGCCCCGGGTGTCACGCAGGAAGGCGAGCAGGCTGCCGTCGCCGCAGCCGAGGTCCAATGCGGTATCGCCGGGCTGCACCCAGCGCGCGATCACTTCAAAGTCGAAACGGGTAGACATCTCAAACTCCAATGCCGTCGAACCACGCGCGCAACACCGCGTGGTACTGCGGATCGTCGAGCAGGAAGGAGTCATGGCCGGCCGTGCTTTCCAGCTCGGCGTAGCTGACCTTGAGGCCGTTCTGGATCAGCGCGAACACCAGCTCGCGCGAGCGCTCCGGCGAGAAGCGCCAGTCGGTCGAGAACGAGGCGACGAAGAAGTCGGCCTTGGCGCGCGCGAGCGCGGCGGCGAGGTCGCCGTCGTAGTCGAAGGCCGGGTCGAAGTAGTCCAGCGCCTTGGTCGCCAGCAGATAGGTGTTGGCGTCAAAGTAACCGGCGAACTTGTCGCCCTGATAGCGCAGGTAGGACTCGATCTCGAACTCCACGTCCCAGTGATACTTGTGCTCGCCGTGGCGCAGCTTGCGGCCGAATTTCTCGCCCATCGCGTCGTCCGACAGATAGGTGATGTGGCCGACCATGCGCGCGAGCTTGAGGCCATTCACCGGCACCACGCCGTGCTCGTAGTAGTGGCCGCCGTGGAATTGCGGGTCGGATTTGATCGCCTGCCGCGCCACTTCGTTGAACGCGATGTTCTGCGCCGAGAGTTTCGGCGCCGCGGCGATGATCGCGGCGTGGCGCACGCGGTCCGGGAAGGCCAGCGTCCACTCCAGCGCCTGCATGCCGCCGAGGCTGCCGCCCACCACGGCCGCGAAGCGTTCGATCCCCAGCAGATCGGCCAGCCGGGCCTGTGCCGCGACCCAGTCTTCCACCGTCACGAAGGGGAAGTCCGCGCCCCAGGGCTTGCCGGTGGCCGGGTTGATCGAGGTCGGGCCGGTCGAGCCATAGCAGCCGCCCAGGTTGTTCACCCCGATCACGAAGAACTTGGTGGTATCCAGCGGCTTGCCGGGGCCGACGAGGTTGTCCCACCAGCCCACGCTCTTGGGCTTGCCGGCGTAGGTGCCCGCCACATGGTGCGAGCCTGACAGCGCGTGGCAGACCAGCACCGCGTTGTCGCGCTGGGCGTTAAGGGTGCCGTAGGTCTCGTAGACGAGATCGTAGGCTGGCAGCACCGCGCCGCTTTTCAGCGTGAGCGGCTCTGCGAAATGCGCCGTCTGCGGCGAGACGACGCCAACGGATCCGGAAGAAGTCATGGTTGCCCGTCAGAAAAACAAAAACCCGACCGGCTCATCGGAGAGCAAACGGTCGGGCTGCCCTCGCTTTAGCCGGATTTGTAATGCGCCCGCAAGCTGTAGATCAAATCGGCGCAGTGGCAGGAAACTAACGCGCAGGCGGCGTGAAGTCAAACAGTCCGGTCAAGGCGGAAAAGAAAACGGGGGCCGCCGCTTGTTGGCGGCCCGCCGTCAGGAGCGTCTCTCCCGGTCCGCTCAAAGCCTGAATTTGGATACCGCGGCGCGCAGCTCGGAGGCCATCGCCTCCAGATCCCCCACCGATCCGGCGCTGCGCGTGATCGCCGCGTTGGTCGAATCGCTCATCTGCGCGATCCGCTCGATGTGCTCTGCGATCGCGTGGCTGGCGGCGCTTTGTTCGTTGTAGGTCTCGACCAGCTCGGCAACTTCGTGGCGGGTGGTATCGGCACCGCTCTTGAGCGAACCGAGCGCCGGGCCGAGACGGCTGATCGCTTCGACCGACGAATTTGCCTGCGTCGCGGACGCGCGCATCACGCGGGCGACACTTTCGGTCTCGCCGTGGATCGCGCCAAGCGCGGTCATGATCTCGCTGGTCGCCTTGCCGGTCTTTTCGGCCAGCTTGCGCACCTCGTCCGCTACCACCGCGAAGCCGCGGCCTTGTTCGCCCGCGCGTGCCGCCTCGATCGCGGCGTTGAGCGCCAGCAGGTTGGTCTGGTCGGCGATCTCCTTGATGATGCCGGCGATGCCGCTGATGCGGGTGGAGTGCTCTTCGAGGCGGCCGATGTTGGACGCAGCGGTATTCACCGACTCGGCGACACGACCGACTTCGCCGCTGGCTGCTTCGGCCAGCACCGAGCCTTCTTCCGACATGCGGTGCGCGTTCTGCGCCTCTTCACGCACCCGCGCGGCCCGCTCGGCGACATGGTCGAGGCCGGCGGTCATCTCCTGCACCGCGGCGGCGATACCGGCGGCGGCCTCGTTCTGCTGCGACGCACTGCCTTCGATCTCGTGATAGGCGTTGTTCAGATGCTGCGCTGCACCGGCGATATTGGCGCTGGACTGCTCGATCGCGCCAATCATGGTGCGCAACTGTTCCTGCATCGCACCGAGCGCGGCGAGCAGCTTGCCGGTTTCGTCATGGCGTTCGACTCGAATCTCGGTGCTCAGGTCACCGGCCGCGATCTTTTCAGCCAGTTTGACCGATTGGCCGAGTGGCCGGGTCACCGAGCGGATGATCGAGAACGACAAGGCTGCCGCCGCGACGAGGCCGACCAGCGCGATCGCCATCGTCGAGTTCTTGATCTTGGTGGCAGTGGCTGCGACTTCGGCGTTCGACGCCTCGGTATCCTTCACCTGCATCTTCAGCAGCGCGGTCAGCGCATCGATCGCCTGCTCGAAGGCTGGCAGTGCGTTGGAGCGGAATTCCGACACTGCCTGCATGCGGTCGCCTTCGCCGTACATCTTGACCAGCTTGTCGCGCGACTCGGTGAAATCCTTGTAGCTGCTCTGGAAGGCCTTGATCTGTTTCTTCGCGGCCGGGTCGTCCATGGTCTTGAAGGCCGCCTGCAGCCCCTTGAGCGCTTCGGCGTCGAGCTTGCGCATCGCTTCGAAGTGTTCTTCCGCGGTCTTCACGTACTGGGTTTCCATCGCCAGCACGATGCGCATGCGGCTGCGGTGCAGCGTATCGAGCGAGACGCCCAGCTGGGACATTGGCACCGTGTGCGCGACGTAGGCGGATTCGATCTTCTCGGTGGCGCTGGACAACCCGTTGCGGCCGATGATGACCACGACGACGACCAGTGCAAGCAGGAAGCTTGACAGCAGAACCAGTCTTGACGAGATCCGCAGGTTCTTGAACATGTTCTTATTGACTCCGGAAGGTGGACTGGCAAGTGACTACAGCGTTATCGGCCGCAAACGGTTCAACTTGAGGGTGCCGAAACACCTGTTTGCAAAGCGGACCGGCAAGGGATGGGCGTCTTTCCCTTGCCTGCCCGCTCGATCTGGTTCGACCAAAAAACATGACGGGTGCGTGATGCTCGCCTATAACGGGTACTCGTTCCAGAAGACTTGTCGTCCCGCGTAAGGGGGATGGCGGTGGAGGCCCGCATGTCTGCCCTGCAGAACCTGATCGGACAGTCCCAGATATTCCTGCGCGCGGTGGCGCTGATCGAGCGCATGGCGCGCTTTGACGCGCCGGTGCTGGTCACCGGCGAAACCGGAACCGGCAAGGAAGTCGCGGCGCGGGCAATCCATTACCTTTCGGCGCGGCGCGATGCGCCCTTTGTACCCATCAACTGTGGCGCGCTGCCCGACGCGCTGATCGAAAGCGAACTCTTCGGCGCGGAAAAGGGTGCCTACACCGACGCCCGGCAATCACGTGGCGGGCTGGTCGAAGCGGCCGACGGCGGTACCCTGTTCCTCGACGAGCTCGAGTCGCTGCCGCCGCGCGCACAGGTGTCCTTGCTCCGCTTCCTGCAGGATCAGACCTATCGCCCCTTGGGAGGCACCCGTGAGAAGGCAGCCAACGTGCGGGTCGTCGCGGCGGCCAGTCCGCGCCTCGCCGGGTTGATCGAAACAGGCGTTTTTCGCCCGGATCTGGCGTGGCGCCTCAACGTGCTGGCGGTGGAGTTGCCACCGCTGCGCGACCGCCCCGGTGACGCCACGCTGCTGGCCGAACACTTCCTGAGCCGCTATGCGCGCCGCTATCACGTCGCGCCGTGCACCCTCGATCCGGCGAGCCTGCCCTGGCTGGAATCACGCCCCTGGCCGGGCAATGTGCGCGAGCTCGACAACCTGATCCATCGCAGCCTGTTGTTGTGCGATGGCGGCGTGATGCGGCTGGGGGTGCTGCCGGCCTCCCGCCGGGCGCCCGAGGCCCATGCGCCGGTGAATTTCAACGATGCGCGCGCCGCTGCGATCGAGCAGTTCGAGCGCCAGTATCTGGAAAACCTGATGCGGCAGACCGGCGGCAACGTCAGTCTCGCTGCCCGAATCGCGGGCAAGGAACGCCGCTGCTTGGGCAAATTGCTGAAGAAATACGGCCTCGACCGGCGCCCCGCCGACATCGCCACGGCCCCTGGGTCTGCCCAGACCCACCCGGGTCCGGTGCAACCCGCCTTCCGTGACCGCCGCTCGCCCACCCGCCGCCACTGGCCGGTGACGCTGGAGCGCCGCAGCTTCAACGCCTGAGGGCGGGTCCGCCGCCACCCGCCGAAAGGTCTGGTCTGCGCCCTGCGGACCGACGACTTCCCAATCGAATCAAAGACATGGCGTGCCGCCGCGCGCCTGGCACGCCGCTCGCATAAAGGGGCCATTGCGCCTTACGGAGGTCGGCGTGTGCCCAGTCAGCGACCCGAATCTGGGTCGGATCGTCGAAGCAATCGAGAGCTACCTCTCCGCTCACCCCGGTGCCGCGGACAGCGAGCTCGGGATTGCCGAGTGGTGGTTGCCGACCGAAGGGGTGGATGGCGACCCGGCACTGGTCGCCGCCGCGCTGCAATGGCTGACGACTCACGGGCGGGTGGAGCACCACACGCTGCCTGACGGTCGCCAGATCTTCCGTGCAACCCGGGCGATGCCCCATGGAGACAACTGAGTGGCAGGTACGCAAGCGATCGCGACGGTAAGCAAGACTTTGCGCGGGCTGCTCGAAGAAGGGCGGCCGGCCGAGTTCGCCGATATCCCGGTGGCGCTGCTGCGCCCGGTCGACTTCGACAATGGCTATGCCAAGGTCACAGATGGCACCGAAAAGGGCTTTGGTCTGCTGCTGCATCGCGTCACGCCCAACACGGCCCGGCGTCCTCAAACGCCGCGTGTCGCGCCGGACGGCACCCGCCTGCGCCCGTCCTTGCCCGTCGACCTGCACTACCTGCTGGCCGTGTGGCACACCGATGTGGCAATCAGCCAGATGATGCTGGGCTGGGCGATGCGCGTGCTCGAAGACGTTTCACTCCTGCCGGCGCATCTGCTCAATCACTACGCCCCGGTTGCCGGCGTGTTTGGCGAGGAAGAGGGCGTCGAACTGGTCTGCGATCCGCTCGCGATCGCCGACTGGCTGGGCCTGTGGGACAAGCTCAAGCCGCATCTGGTGATCGGCACCACCTACCTGGCGCGCGCGGTGCTGCTCGATTCGAACGCGCCGCTGCACAGCTATGGCCCGGTACTCGAACGCATCTTCCCGTTTGGCGAGGCGACGCCGTGAGCGTGCAAGTGATGGAACGGCTCGCGCTGCGCCCGGGGGTCGGGCTGCGGCTGGAAGATCCCTTCGGCGGCCCGCTCGGCGAAGGGCTCAAGGTCAGCATCGTGCTTGCCGACAGCGGCTTGCCTCCGGCGCCGCTGACGTCGACGCCCTCCGGCCACTGGGCCGCGCATGGCCTGCCGGGTCTGCGGGCGTGGGAGGGGGGCGAGGTGGACGACCCCGCGCCGCTCGCACGTCTGTTTGAAGTGAGTGTCGCCGACCCGCGTGGCCGGGTGCTGCCGACGCGTTTCCGCGTCTCGCTGCCGCAGAACCGCCTCGCACACCTCACGTGCCCCGGCGCCTTGCCGGCCGACCCTCCGATCGAGCACTTCCCGATCCCGCTCTTTTCGGCCCCGGCACGCTCCGCGCCGGCGGGTTGGGCCGCCGTACGGGCGAGCCTGCGCGAGCTGCCGCCCGGCGATCCGGACACGGCCACGCCCGCCGCCTGGGCGCTGGTCAGGGTGCTGAAGGGCGCCACGCTGTTGGCGCAGGGGCTGGCCGATGCCCGTGGCGAAGTGATGCTGGCCTTTCCTTACCCCGAGCCGCCCGACGCCGGTGCGACGCCGCGCAGCGCCTTCGACCACCGGTGGGGTTTGACGCTTTCTGTCTGCTACGCCCGCCTCGACCCGAAAACCGTGCCGCTGCTGTGCACCGTACTGGCGCAGCCGGCCAAGTCACTCGCCCGATCCGTCGCCGGTGATCCGCCGGTGGTGGATCCGGGCGCCGACCTCTCCCTCAGCCTGCGCTATGGCCAGCCGCTTGCGGTGGCTACTACCGGCGCGCGGGCGCTCTTCGTGCAACCCTAGGAGCTCGCCATGCCCGAATATCTCGCACCCGGCGTGTACGTCGAAGAGACGTCCTTCCGTGCCAAATCCATCGAAGGCGTCAGCACCACGACCACCGGTTTCGTCGGCCCCTGCCGCTACGGCCCGATCACACAGCGGCCGGACATCCTGACCGGGCTGGTCGAGTTCGAATACTTCTACGGCGACGGCCGCGCGCTGGCCTTCGACGACAGCGGCACGCCGGTCGGCGGTACCAACTACATGTGGCACGCCGCGCGCAGCTTCTTCGAGGAAGGCGGCAAGCGCCTCTACATCAGCCGCATCTTCCGCCGCATCGACGATACCGACCCGGACAACCCCAAGCCCTACGGCCCACCACCCGATACCCTCAGCGACGATGCCGCGGCCGCCTTGCTGGCTGAAGTGGCCGAGACCCAGCCCGACGGTCACGCCCGCGCGCTGCTGGTGTCCGACAGTGTGGCGAACGCGCTGGAACTGGTGCGTCAGGCGCGTGCCTGCGCCACCGCCAAACTGGGCGCGCATGCCGCTGAAGTCACCGCGGCTGTCACCGCCATCACCGCCGCGCTGGCCAAGGTCACAGCGCCGACGCCGCTACACGATGCCGCCAGCGCGACCAAGGACGCCGCCACCGCCGCGGCCGCCGCCGACGCCGCGGGCACCGCCGCCGCAGTACACGCGCTGCAAACCCACGCCGACGCGCTGGAAGATCTGGCGCTCGGCGAGGCGCTCGCGATACGCGCCCGCTTCCCCGGTGCGGCGGGCAACTTCCGCGTGCGGCTCTTCTTCCGCTTCGGCCAGAACGTGCTCGGCCTGCGCGATGGCGAACCGTCGGTTGCCGGACTCGGCCACCACGATGTGGTGTTGATCGACACGCCGGATGGTGCCGCCAACCAGCTCTACCGGGCTGCGTGGGACAACGCCGCGCGCACGTGGAACTTCGAGCCCGCCGACGGGGGTACCGATCTCGAACTGGCAGACCTTGACCCCGGCAACAGCGACCCCGACAGCCGTCAGCGCATGCGCATCCTCAGCCTCGCGGTCTCGGTCGAGCCGATGGACGCCTCGCGCAGCGCCGAAGTCTGGGACGGACTGGCGGCCGACCCCGCCCACACCCGCAACGGCGCGCCCGACGCGCTGACCGCCACCTTCCGCGTGCTGCCCGCGGCCGACCCGCAGGCACGCGCGCTGCCGATCGAAGTGTTGGCGGGGGATGCGCTCGACACCGGGCTCGAGCTGGTCGCGCTGATCGCCGCGGCCCATGCGGCGGCCAACCCGCTCGGCGGTGCTGCGGCCGACGCGACCAACGATCTGGCCACGGCCTTGCGCAACCCGGACGTGGATGGCGCGATCCGCTCGATGGAGATTCACCTTGCCGGCGGCAACGACGGTGCGCCGCTCACCGCCACCGAATACACCGGCCGTGCCGAGCTGACGGATCCGTACAAGACCGGCCTCGCATCGTTCGAAGACATCGAGGACATCTCGATCGTCGCGGCACCGGGCAGCACCTTTGGCTACGAGCTGTCGGACAGCTCGCGCAGCAATGCGCAGGCGATCCTCAACACCGTCATCGCGCACGCCGCCCGCATGCGTTACCGCATCGCCGTGCTCGACAGCGGCAACGACCAGTCCATCGCTGCCGTGCGGACCATGCGCGCCCGCTTCGATTCGACGTACGCCGCGCTGTACTACCCGTGGGTCAAGGTGCGCGACCCGATCACGCGGCAAGACCTGATGCTGCCGCCCTCGGGTTTCGTCGCCGGCATCTACGCGCGCAACGACATCGAACGCGCGGTGTGGAAGGCACCGGCGAACGAAGTGGTGCGCGGCGCGATCGGTTTCGAGCTGATGCTCAACCGCGCGCAGCAAGAGGTGTTGAACCCCGAGGGGATCAATTGCTTCCGCTACTTCGAAGGTCGCGGTATGCGGCTGTGGGGGGCACGCACGATCAGCTCCGACCCCGAGTGGAAGTACGTGAATATCCGCCGCTACTTCTGCTACCTCGAACGCTCGATCGACAAGGGCACGCAGTGGGCGGTGTTCGAGCCGAATGGCGAGCGTCTGTGGGCGAACGTGCGCCGCACGATCGAGGACTTCCTGCTCAACGAATGGCAGTCCGGTGCGCTGCTCGGCGACCGGCCGGAGAAAGCCTACTTCGTGCGCTGCGACCGCTCGACCATGACGCAGAACGATCTCGACAACGGGCGTCTGATCTGCCTGATCGGCGTCGCACCGCTCAAACCCGCCGAATTCGTCATCTTCCGCATCGGGCAGTGGACTGCCGATGCACGTCGCTAACTGGAGACCCCGACCATGGCCGTGCTACGCGATCGCCCCTATGTGCAGTTCAACTTCCTCGTCGACCTCGGTGACGGCAACACCGAGGGGCCCGACGCAGGCTTCCAGGAAGTCTCCGGCATCGGTATGGAAGTCACCGTCGCCGAATACCGCAACGGCAACGAGCGTGAAAACTCGGTGCGCAAGATCACCGGGCTCAACAAGAGTACCGACGTCACCTTGAAGCGCGGCGTCATCGGCTCGCTGCGCCTCTACAACTGGCTCAACGAAATCCGCAACGGCAACCAGAACGCAATGCGCACGGTGACGATCCAGTTGCAGAACGAGGATCACACCGAAGTCGTGCAGACCTGGAAGCTCCTGCGCGCCCGCATCATCAAGCACACCTCGGGGCCGATGAACGCCAAGGGGACGGATGTGGCGATGGAGGAGTTGGTGCTCGCTTACGAGCGGCTGGAGATGGAGTGAGGGGAGGCGTCGTGCTTTTCGCACGGGATGGCCTCGCGCTTGTCGCAGCCGACGTGGCGGCGGGCTTAGGTCTGGCTGAGCTTGGCGAAGCCCAACGTTCTTCCTGCAGCTTGCGATTTGCGCTGTCCGGTTGCGGCGGCCTTCCCGTTCAAGCCGGGTCCCGGCCCGGCGGCCGGGGTACTTTCTTTGTGCGAACAAAGAAAGTACCCAAAGAAAGTCGCCCCGCTTCAACGCCCCTTGCTGCGCAAGGGGTGCCCTGCGCTGCTCGAAACATCGGGTGGCTGCGGAACTCGGCCCTGCGGGCCTCAGACAGTCCTCGCCACCGCCGCTGCGCGTCGGACCCCGATGCTTCTGCGCTGCTCGGCGTTTCAGAGGGGGAGGGCGAAGCGTCAACGTTTTCCTGCTGTCCGAATCTCGTAGCTCGGATGCAGGCCGCAGGCCGGAATCGGGGAGGCGCCGTTGAACATCTCGGAGCGCCCCATTCAGGCTACGAATGCGCAACGCACCTTGAAACTGCGATGGTTTTGACTTTGGGTCCCGTCGAGAGCGCCGAGCAGCGCAGCGAACTCGGGGGATCGGCGCGCAGCGCCGACGGCGAGGACTGTCTGAGCGGCGGGCGAAGCCTGGCGCGAGTTCCGCAGCCGCCCGATTTCGCGAGCACGCGAGGGAAGTCCGGTGCGCAGCACTGGACCGCGAACGCCGGGTCGCCTTTTCTTGGTTACTTCTTTTGGCGAAGCAAAAGAAGTAACACGCCCGCCGGGGGCGGGACCCCGGCCGAAGCACGGTTGGTAGGCGTCATCCGTCGTTCTGCGCGTTGGGCTTCAATGCCTTCGGCTCAAGCCACGCCAACGCCAACGCGTGACCACGACCGCCAGTGCCAGAACATGCGTCGGAGGCCATGACGATGAGCCTCCGTCTGCCGGGTCTCGCGTTCGAATCCGCCCCCGTCGCCCTCGACGAGCGCCTCCCCCGCATGGACATCGCGCTGTTCGTCGGCTTCGCGCGTCGCGGCCCGATCGATCGGCCGGTGCTGTGCGAGGACTACGCAGCGTTCACTTCGGTGTTCGGCCCGGAGCACGATCTGTTCATCGATGCAGGCAGCGGTGCGCCGGTCACCGCGCAACTCGCGCCGGCGGTGCAGAGCTTCTTTGCCAACGGTGGGCGGCGCTGCTGGGTGGCGCGGGTCGCGCTGCGGCCGGTGACGGCCAAGTTGCCGCTGGCGGGCTTGTGGGTCGAGACCAAGCTCGGCTGGCGCGCGGTTCAAGCACGTGCGGCGAGCGGCGGGCGTTGGGGCTTCGGCTTGCGCGCTGGTGTGCGGTTGGAACGAGCGGCGCTGGGCGTGCTGAGCGCGGGCAACCCATGGGATGGGCAGGCGCCGCACCGGATTGCGCTGGACCCGGCGAGCACGGCGCTGCCGGAAGCGGGCGACCTGCTGCGCTTCGTCAGCGATGCGCCCGATGCGGTTGTGGCGACGGACTTCTTGCGCGTCGTCACGTTCCTGCGCGTCGCCAGTGTGCTCAAACGCAACGACGGCCAGCACGGCACGCGTGTCGATGCGCGCATCGCCGAATCCTGGTGGTTCGGCGTACCGAAGGCCATACCGGCGAGTTTCGACGGCAGCCTTGCGCTGTCGCGCGCAAGGTCGGTGACGGTGAGCTTTGTGGCGGACGATCAGGCGGCGGCGCCGTTGCCGATCGGGCCGGAATGGTGCGGCGTGCTGCGTATCGAATTGCCGGCCACGCTTCGCAGCGCGGATTGGCCGCAGGCCGGTCATCCGCTGCGGCTGCGGGCTGGCGCACGGGTGTTCCTCGCGACGCTGGGTGACTGTGTGCTCGCCGCGCGCGACGCCAGCACCGTCACGCTCAAGGCGCAGGTGGCCTTGCTGGAACAGCTGCCCGCGCCCTGCGCGCTGAACGACGAGCCGCTCGGCGAACGTCTGCGCATCACGCTGATGAGCGACGACGAACTCGAAGGCGCCCGCACGTTGGCCGACATTGGCCTGTGCCACGGCCATGCGCGCGCCTGGCAGGCGCTGCCGCGTGACGACGCGCGCTGGAGTGCCGACCCGGCCCACGAGGTCGTGATTCCCGCCAAGCACGCGGCACTGTGGGCTGAAGCGCGAACGAATGCGTTCCCGATTGCCGGCCGTGGCTTGGGCGATTGCCTGCCGATCGGTCTTCCATGGGCCGCGCCGAGCTGGCTCGACGCGGTGCAGGATGCGCGCAGCAGCATGGCGCGCGATGGCCTGCGCCGCTTGTCGGCGGCGCTGTTCCTCGACCCGCGCCTCGCGGACGCGACGATGCACACCCTCGTTGCCCGCGCCGAGGCCTTGCGCTTCCCGTTCGACCCTGCACGCATGCCGGCGCGCTCGGTGCGCGGTGTGCATAGCCTGCTTGCGCTGGAAGAGGCCACTTTGCTCGCGGCGCCCGACCTGGCCCTGCCGCCGTGGCGCCTGGCCCACGCGGCTTCATGGCCCGCACCGGCGTCGTCCGACCCGGTTGCGGGCCCGGCCGGTCCCTGCGGCGCGGCGCTCCCCTTTGCCGCCTGCGTGCCGGTGCGCGTGGCGCCGCCGCTGCTGACGATAGCGGTTGACGGCGAATCGCGTCTCACCGCCCAGTGGACCGCCGACCCGGTGGCGGATCAATTCATCCTTGAAGGCGCACGGCATCCGGATTGGCAGGACGCGGTGGTGCTGTACCAGGGCGGCGAAACGCGCTGGTCCTTTGACAGCGAACCCACTCCCTGGCGCTACCTGCGGGTGCGCGTCGCGGCGCCGGGCTGCTACAGCGACTGGTCGCTCGGTGCGATCGTGCCGCAGGCGGAGACGACCGGCTGGGCAGCGCAGCCGGATGCGCCGGAAGGGCTCCGCACCGCGCTGCGCGTGCAGCGCGCGATGTTGCGCATCGCCGCGGCGCGGGCCGACAGCCTTGCTGTGCTCGGTGCGCCCGCCTGGATGGACGACGCCGATGCGCAGCGCCACATCGCCACCTTGTCGCGCCACGGCCCGGGCGGTGACGAATCCATGCTGGGCGATGACGAGGTGGCAGCACTGTCCTATGCGGCGATCTACCACCCCTGGCTGCGACGTCGGCGGGACGATGGCGTCGTCGCCTTCGCGCCGGACGGGGCGGCCTGCGGGCTGATTGCGCGGCGAGCCTTGTCGCGCGGCGCGTGGATCGCCGCCGCGAACGAAGTGGTGGCCGACGCGATCGGTCTGGAACGCCCGCCGGCCGACCCGCTGCGCCTGTTCGGTGCAGGCGCCAACCTGTGGCGTTACGACGGTCTGCGGGTGCGCTTGATGGGTGCGCGCACGCTGAGTCTCGATCCCGACTGGGTGCCGCTGAATGTGCGCCGCCTGATGAGTCTGCTGCGCCGCCTGCTGATCCGCGAAGGCAATGTGTGGGTCTTCGAGCCGAACGGCGCTGCGCTGGAGCGTTCGGTCGAACGCGGCCTCACCGCATGGCTCACGCAACTGCATGCCCGTGGTGCCTTTGCCGGGCGCAAACCGGCCGAGGCGTGGCAGCTCACGCTCAATCCGGGGCAACAGCGCGACCGCGACGACGGTCGCTTCATCGTGGAGTTGCGCTTTGCACCGGCGACGCCGCTTGAGTTCCTGACCGTGCGCCTCGTCCGAAACGGTGATGCCCTGCGGGTTGAAGGAGCCTGAGATGGACAACCCGCGTCCCGAAACTGTCGTGTATCCCTTCACCGCCTTCAACTTCGCGGTCGAGATCAATCGCGCCGGCAGCGCCGAGCGCATGGCCGCAGCGTCCTTCGCCGAGTGCGATGGACTGGAGATCACGATGGAGGCGAAGACGATCCGCGAAGGCGGCGCGAACGGGCAGCTGGTGCGCCTCGCCTCACCGGTGAGCTACGGCACGCTCACGCTCAAGCGCGGCATGACCGCCAACTTCGATTTGTGGGAATGGGTTGAGCAGACCGTCGAAGACCCGCGTGTGCGCGCCGACTGCGAGGTGGTGATCTTTGCTGCCGACGGAAGCACCGAGCGCGTGCGCTTCGTTGCTGCGCGTTGCCTGCCCGTGAAGCTGAAGGCGCCCGCGCTGAATGCCAAGGACGGCATGGTCGCGGTGGAGGAACTGCAGCTCGCCTACGAAACCCTGTCGCTCAAACCGCCGGGAGGCCGCTGATGCCGGTCGCGATTCCGCTTGAAAAGGCACGCCTGGTCGAACTCGAACCGGACTTCGAAACCGTGAAGTCCGGCGGCCGCAGCGTGTTCGTGCAGTTCAACCCGGAAAGCCTAAAGGTCAGTTTCGCCAACCAGGTGCAGCAGCCACAGGGCGGGGGGGATTCCGGTGCGCCGCCATCGATCCAGTTCGTCGGCGCGGGCACCACCAAGCTCACCGTGCAACTGTGGTTCGACGCCACCGCGCCGATCGAGGCGCGTGCGCTGCCGCAAGCCGAACGCGGCGCCGGCAAGGTGGACGATGTACGCAAGCTGACCCAGGAAGTCGCCTGGTTCATCACGCCGCAGCTGGCACCGAAGGACAAGAAGAAGTTCGTGCCGCCGGCGGTGGCCTTCTTCTGGGGCACCTTCCAGTTCAACGGCATGATCGATTCGATGGACGAGTCGCTGGAGTTCTTCGCGCCGGAGGGCAAGCCCCTGCGCGCGCAAGTCTCGCTGGCGATGTCGCAGCCGCGCATTTCGGCCTTCAAGTTCGCGCAGCCGGTCGGGCGCCCCGACGCAGCACCGCGCACACCGCTCACCGGTGGCGGCTCGGGCGCCACCGCGCCGGGCGCAGCCGGTGCCGGCAGCACCGGCCCGGGCGCGCAGGCGCTGACCGCCGCACCCACCGGCGCCAGCCTGCAGCAGATGGCCGCCGCAAGCGGGCAGGGCGGCGACTGGCGGGCGATCGCGCAGGCCAATGGCATCGAGAATCCGCGCCTGCTGGCGCCGGGCCAGTTGATCAACCTGAACATCGGGCGGGGCTGAGCGATGCCGATCGTGATCAACGATTTCGAAGTGGTGACGGCGCCCGCACCGTCCGGTGCAGCAAGCGCCGCGCCCGACACACCTGCCGCCGACAGCGCGCCGGCCGCCGACCCGCACACCATCGCCGCGGTGCTGGCCTGGCTGGCTGCCCGCAGTGACCGGATCAAGGACGACTGAACATGCCGCCGCCGGAAGCCCTTCGCTCCGCACGCCCGACCGTCGTGATCGATGGCGAGACCTATCCGCAGGTCGCCAGCGGGCTGCGCGAACTCGCGGTGAGCGATAGCGACGCCGGCCTCGCGCATTGCAGCCTGACGCTGGAGAACTGGGGCCCGCGCAACGGCACACCGGACTACCTGTACTTCGACCGCCGCGTGTTCGATTTCGGCAAGCAACTCGAGATCCGTGTCGGCGACGCGACGCTGTTCCGTGGCCGCATCAGCGCGATCGAGGCCGCGTTCGAAGAGGGCACGCCGCCGGGCATCACGGTGCTCGCGGAAGACCGCCTGCAAAGCCTGCGCATGGCACGCCGCACGCGGGTGTTCGAACAGATGAGCGACGCCGATGTGATCCGCCAGATCGCGAACGATCACGGCCTGCAGCCGGAGGTGAATCTCTCCGGCGATACGCATCGCGTGCTCGCGCAGGTGAACGAGACCGATCTGCGCTTCCTGCGCGAACGCGCGCGGCGCGGTGGTTTCGAAATCTGGGTGGACGACCGCACCTTGCATGCGGCCGAACGCAGCAGCCGGCGCGGTTCGCCGCTCACGCTGACGATCGGTGCGAGCCTGCGCAGCTTCCGTGTCGTTGCGGACCTGGCGCATCAGGTGGATACGGCGCGTGTGGGGGGTTGGGATGTGTCGGCGAAGGACGCGCTCACCGGCGAGGCGGCGGCCTCGTCGCTGTCGTCCGAAGGCGGTGGCACCCGCGGTGCGGATCTGATCTCGCAGGCGCTCGGGGCGCGCACCGAAGTTGTCTCGCATGTGTTTCCCGCCACGCAGTCCGAGGCCGACGCGATTGCCCGCGCCTGGCTTGCGGCACGTGCACGGCGATTCGTCGTCGCGCACGGCGTGGCCGAAACCACCGCCGATCTGAAGGTCGGCACGCGGATCGAGATCGCCGAAGTCGGCGCGCTCTTCTCGGGTGCATACGATCTTGTTGGCGTGACGCATCGTTTCGACAATCGGATCGGCTTGCGCAGCGACATCGCGCTCGAACGCGCATGGATCGGGGACGCGTCATGATGCCGAGCGACGAGCTCCGCACCCGCGCCGCGAGCGGCCTTGGCGGCCCGTGGTACGGCGTTTATCCGGCCCAGGTCACCGACATCAAGGACCCGGACGGCCAGGGCCGCGTGCGGGTGAAGTTGCCCTGGGTGCCGGATTCCGGCAGCGCGCACTACGAGAGCTGGGCGCGCCTGACCACGCTGATGGCCGGCAACAACCGCGGCAGCTGGTTCATCCCCGATGTGGGTGATGAGGTGCTGGTGGCCTTTGTGGGCGGCGATGTGCGCCACCCCTGCGTGGTCGGCGCACTGTGGAACGGCAGCGATGCACCGCCGGATTCGATGGACGGTGCCGGCAACAACTACCGCAAGGTGATCCGCTCGCGCAATGGCGTGAAGCTCACGTTCGACGATCAGGACGGGCAGGAGAAGTTCATCGTCGAGACCCCGGGCGGCCAGAAGATCACGCTGCAGGACGGCCCCGGCAAGGTCGAGGTGGTCGACTCCAACGGCAACTCGATCAAGCTCGAAACCTCGGGCATCACGATCGACGCTGCAGCCAAGGTCACCGTCAATGCGGGTGCAATGGTCGAGGTGAATGCGGGCATGGTCACGGTGAACGCCGGCATGTCGCGCTTCTCCGGCGTGGTCCAGTGCGACACGCTGATTTCGAACTCGGTGATCAGCGCCTCCTATACCCCCGGCGCCGGGAATATTTGGTAGCCATGGACCGCGCGCGCTTCCCTCATCACGACAGCGTATGGCAGGCGCCTGCGCCGCTGTGGGGCGGGGTGCGTGAGCGCACGCTGCGGCCAGCCTTGCTGCGTTTTGCCGACGATGACTTCATGGAGCGCATCGCGGCGATCCTCGCGCAGCCGGATTCCGCTGCGCGTACCGCGGCGCTTGCAGCCTTGCAGGCACGTGGCGAAACCTGGCGCGACGGCATGCCTGCGACACCGAAGCCCGCACCCGCGGCACCACCCCTGGCACGACGCATCGCTGCGCGCATTGGCAAGCCGCTACGTCTCAACGTGCAGGCTGAGGCGCCCGAGGTGGCGGCGCCGGTCGAACGGCCGCTGAAGCTGTTCCAGCCCGCGCATCAACGTTACTACCTGGTCGGTGCGAGCCTCGTGTGCGGTGTGCCCGGTCTGCCGGATCGCGCGCTCGACAGCGCGAAGAAGGAGGCGGTGCGTTTCGTCGTGCGGCGGCTGCTGCCGACCACCGCAAATACCGCAGGTGCTTTCGCGAAGCCGACGCACACCGCCTACGACCCGCAACAGTGGCAGGAGTACGCCTGGGTCGGGGGACGTTGGGTGGTAGCGGCAAGCGACGCGGCGGCGGACGGCGAAGAGATGCTGCCGCTGTTCCCGCTCGCATGGCGCGAGGCGGGCCCCGCCGGCGAGCGGCCGCGCAGGATGTGGGCAGGCCTCGTGCCGGTCGGCAAGCGCGAGGCCTACCTCGGCGGCGCAATCGACGACGCCGCAGCCCCGCCGGCGTCCGACAGCGGCGCGGTGGAGGACGATGACGCGCGCCTCACGCTGCTGCGCAAGACGGTCACCGGCCCCTGGCGCCAGCTGATCGAACAGGGCTGGGCGCACTACAACCGCCATGAACGCAGCAGCCCGGTGGCGGTGGATCAGAAATTCCTCGACGACGAAGAGGGGCGTTCGACGCTCGCACGTCGTCGTCTGCGTGAGGCGATGCAGATCGGCGGCTGGTATGTGCTGACCGACTTCGCGAGCTGGCTGGCGGCCGAACTCCCGAACGTGTGGCAGGCGGTGCGCGCACGTGCAGCCGGCACCGCGCTGCCAGCGATGAGCGCGGCGGAGCGCGGCTTCTTCGATGCGCTGGATGCGGCGCAAGTCGGGGGCGGGCTCGCCAACTCGCTCGCCGAGGCGGTGGGCAACGCGTATCAGGCCAACCCGGAGGGGCTCGCCTACGACGCCGGCAAGTCGGTCTCCGAGAACGCCCAGCGCTTGTTCGCAATGCCGTCCTCGCTGTGTGCTGCGCTGGTCGCGGCCGATGCGGCACGCAGCGCGCTGGAAGCGGCATCGGGCGTGTTCGCCTGGACCGGGCTCGCGGCGCGGCGCGGCTGGCCGGGCTTCCTGTATCCGCTCGCCGACGGCGTCGTGCCCACCGATGCGCCATTGCCGATGCCGCTGGCGGAACAGGATGCGGCATTCCAGATCTCGCCGCTCGAGCGTCGCCATTTCCGCGCGCTCAACCGGCTCGTTGAACTCGCCGCCGCTGCGCTGCCGGCAGCACCCGATCGCGCCAAGCTGCTTAACGTTACCGCGCCGCCGCGGCTCGAAGCGGAGAACTGGTTCGTGATCCGCTGCGTGTATCTGAAGCCGGAATGCTTCAAGCACGGTGCGCTGCTCTCGGCACCCACCGAGGCCTTCCAGCTCGCCAGCTTCTTCGACCCCGACGCGCCCGCGCGCCCGATCCGCATCGGCCTGCCGGTCGACACCAGCGCCGCGGGGCTGCGCAAGTTCGACAAGAACACCGCCTTCGTCATGAGCGACTTGCTCTGCGGCCAGGTCGCCCGCGCCAAGGGCCTCGGCCTGATCGACCTCGTGCGCTCCGTGCTGCCGTGGCCGCTGCACAAGGATCTCGATGTCGGCGACATGGGGCCGTGCTCGAAGAACGACCCCAACCAGCTCGGCATGATCTGTTCGCTGTCGATTCCGATCATCACGCTGTGCGCGCTGATCCTGCTGCTCGTGATGGTCGCGCTGCTCGACATGATCTTTGCGTGGCTGCCGTTCTTTGCGATCTGTTTCCCAATCTTGAAGAAGAAGGGGGGCGGGTCATGATTTTTGGTTCTGTTGCTGGGCGCAACGGCGCCACGGGTAATGGTCGCGTAGCTAGGGCTGAGCTTCGTGAAGCCCAAGGTTTCGGCTTGCGACTTGCGTTGCCAGTTTGCGTCGGCCGTCCCGCTGAAGCCGGGTCCCGCCCCGGCGGGCGGGTTCCTTTCTTGTGCCGACAAGAAAGGAACCAAAGAAGCGGCCCCCGCTTCAACGCCGTGCGCTTCGCGCACGGTGCCCTGCGCTGCTCGCGTCGCCGGGGGCCTGCGGAACTCGCCCTCGCTGCGCTCGGTGCTCGGACAGTCCTCGGCCCCGCCGTGCTGCGCACGTCGGAACCCGGCAACGCTGCGCTGCTCGGCGTTTCAGAGGGGGAGGGAAAAGCGTCGGCGTTTCACCGCTGTCGGATTTCCGTAGCCTGGATGCAGGCCGAAGGCCGGAATCCGGGATGTGCGGTTGAGCATCTGGATACGCCTGCCCCGGATTCCGCTGCGTTCCATCCAGGCTGCGAACAGCGCGCAGGCGTTGCGCGACGGATGGTTTTGACTTTGGGTCCCGTCGAGAGCGCCGAGTGGCGCAGCGGGGTCAGGGGATCGGCGCGGAGCGCCGACGGCGAGGACTGTCTGAGGCCCGCAGGGCCGAGTTCCGCAGCCGCCCGACTTCGCGAGCACGCGAGGGAAGTCAGGCGCGAGCGCCTGACCGCGAACGCCGGGTCGCCTTTTCTTGGTTACTTCTTTTGGCGAAGCAAAAGAAGTAACACGCCCGCCGGGGGCGGGACCCCGGCCAACGCGCGGCTGAGCCACGACACCGTGTATCGCATGCCGCACAAGGCAGCCGAAGTTGCTGTGCTTCACAACGCGCGGTTCAACGCGCAGTTGAGTGCTGGCTGCGAACGCGAGACAGAAGAAGAGGCCAGACCATGAACGCTGACCACCTCCTCGGCCGCAGCCTGGCCTGGCCGCTCACGATCACCCCTGACGGGCGACTCGCCCGCTCGTCGGGCGAGGACAACATCCGCGAGAACGTGCGCCTGATCCTTGCCACCAACCGCGGCGAGCGCGTCGGCGTGCCGGAGTTCGGCGCCGGGCTCGAGCAGTTCCTGTTCGAGCCGAACACAATCACCACCCACCAGCTGATCCGCGGCCGCGTCGAGCAATCGCTGGCGCGATGGGAGCCGCGTATCCGCGTATCGCAGGTCGATGTCGATGTGCTGCCGGACGATCCGTTTGCGGCGCGCGTCACGATCACCTACAGCCTTGTTGCGACCGGCCGGCAGGAACGGGTCGGTCTGACGCTCACGCTCGGAGGCAGCTGATGCCGATCGAACTGCCCAAGCTCGACGACCGCGCATTCCGCGATATCGCCGATGAGGCGATCGCACGGATACCGTCGCACACACCGGAGTGGACCAACTTCAACGAGGCCGATCCGGGGGTCACGCTACTTGAGCTCTTCGCCTTCATGGCGGAGAACATGCTCTACCGCGCGAATCAGATTCCGGAGCGCAATCGCCTCAAGTTCCTGCAACTGCTCGGGGTGCCGCTGTTGCCGGCGCAGCCGGCACGTGGCGTGGTGGCGTTCGACAATGCGCGCGGCCCGCTTGCGACACTCACGCTCAATTGCGGCGAACCGCTGCGCGCTGGCAGCCTGCCCTTCCGCACTACACAGGGGCTGGATGTGCTGCCGGTCGAATCCGCGCTGGTGTTCAAGCGCACACTCGCCTCGCCTGACGCGGTCACGCTCGCCGCGTATCAGGATCTCTACGCCAGCTTCTCGACCGGCGGCGCCGCGCCGGAGCTGAGCCTGTATGAAACCGTGGATCTGGCGAGTGCGCCCGGCACCGAGATCGGCGAAACCGAAGGCCAGTGCTTCTGGCTTGCGCTCCTGCGCCGCAGCGCCGACCGCAATGCCACGCGCGAAGACGTCCGCGCCGCGATCGCCAGCAAGATGCTGACGATTTGCATGGTGCTGGCGCCCGAACCCGCGACCACACGACGACTCGCCGCGGGCGAGGGCGTCACGCACAAGCCCCCGCAGCTGGTGATGGAGATCGCTGCGGCCGATCACCTTGGCCCGCCACCGGATCGCCTCGCCAGCTGGCGCAGCCTGCCGCTGCGCATGAGCGGCGATGGCGAGGTCGAACCGCTGCGTCTCGATGTGGAACTGCCGGCCGCCGAAGGGCTGCTGACTTTTGATGATGTCGACCCGCTCGAAGCGGGCTCGGGCGAATTGCCGCCGCTGTTCGAAGATCCGCAGACCGATGCGCGTGTGGTGCTGTGGCTGCGTATCCGGCCGGAAGGCGATCTGGGCGGTGCGCGCCTTGCGCCGCTGTGGGCCGGCATCAACGCCTGCGCCGTCGAACAGCGCGACCTGGTGCGCAACGAGGTGATCGGGCTCGGCAGCGGCGCGCCGGATCAGCAGTTCCGCTTCGCTCGGGGGCCTATCGTCACCGGTAGCGTGCAGGTCTCGGTCGCCGGCACACCGTGGGCCGCGACCGACGAGCTGTACGCCGCGCCACCCGAGATCGCGCTGCGCGACGCGCGCTTGCCGCAGAGCCTGCAACCCGCTGGCGGCGGCGAGCTGAGTCGCGTGTTCGCGGTGGATGCGGAGGCTGGCCTGCTGAAATTCGGCGACGGTTTGCGCGGTGCGCGGCCGCCCTTCGATGCAACGATCCTCGTCGACTACGACATCACCCAGGGCGCGGATGGCAACGTCACCGCGGGTGCGGTGAAGCTGGGGCCACGCCTGCCTGCAGGGCTCAGCGTTGCGAATCCGATTGCCACCTGGGGCGGGCGCAATGCGGAGTCGGCGGATGAGGGCGAGCGCAGCATCCAGGCCTGGCTGCGGCATCGCGACCGCGCGGTCACCGCAGAAGATTTCCGTGACCTTGCGCTGCGTACGCCCAGTGTGCGGCTCGCACGCGTGGAAGTGCTGAGCGCCTTCAAGGCGGATGTGGGCGCGCAGGCGGGCGCCGTCACCGTGATGGCGGTGCCGGCCAGCGACCCGAAGCACCCGGACGCGCCGCGGCCCGATCCGGTGGCGCTGCGCGCGGTGTGCGAATGGCTTGATCCGCGCCGCCTCGTCACCACCGATGTCTACGTCACCGGCCCGCGCTATCGCGGCCTGTGGATCGCGGTCGGGCTCGAACCCGATCCCGGTGTCGCGTTGGCCGAGCTGCGGCCGCGGGTGCGGGCCGCGCTGCTGGCCTTCCTGTCGCCGCTGCCGCTTGCCGACGCCAGTACACGGCCAGGCGGCATCGACGACATTACGCCCGGCGGCTGGCCGCTGCGTGCGCCGGTGATCGCCGCACAGCTACTTGCAGTGGTCGCGCGGGTGCCCGGTGTGCGGCTGGTGAACGACCTGCTGCTGGGCGAGGAATCGTCTTCCGGCCCGCAACCGACCGAGCGCATCGCATTCGCCGATCTCGATCAGCCGGAACTGCTGGGCCTGCTGGTCGAAGCACGCGACTTCGCACCCGGCGAGAACCCGCTGGTTGGCTTGCGCGATGCGACCTTGGGCCGCGCTGGTGTGGCAAGCGGCGACCGCCGCCTGCCGGTGCCCTTCATTCCGGATCAGTGCTAAGGACCATGATGCCCCCACGCTCGAATTATTCGCGCAGGGCCGGCTTAAAGACGCCGGCCCGTTCGGCGAGCGCGAAGCAGTGCTTCGCGAATGCCTCGCGTCACCCCCCCGAGGGGGCTTCAGAGCCCTTCGGGCGGCCGGGCGGGCTCTGACATGGATTCCAACGGCTCCCGCTACTGGCTGCTGCTCGGCCCCGAGGATTGGGGCGCGTGCGTGCGCAGCGATCTCGCTGGTTCGCCGACGCTCGCTTCCCTGTGGCCGGCGGGTGCCAGCGTGGGCGAACTCGCTGCAGAAGGCTGGGACGCGGACGACGCCGAGCTGATGCTGCCGCGCGAGGCCTTCCGCTTCCGTGCGGCACCGCTCGACGTCAAGCCTGGCGCCGCGAGCCGCCGCGGTGCCGCGGCGGATGCCGATGGCAATGTGTTCTGGATCGACGAAGACGGCCGCCGCATCCTGCGTCAGTGCGCGCAGAGCGGGCAGCTCAGCGTGTTCTGGCCTGTGGAGCGGCCGATGCCGGAAGTTGTCGGTGCGGTGACCCAGGCCTTCGGCCCCGAGCTTCCGCTGCTGGGCGAACCGACGCCGGCGTTCCGTGGCGCGGGGCAGCCGCGCTTTGGCGATGCCTCGGTGGCCGATGAAGCCGCGCCACAACTCGCCGGCCTCGCGATGTCGCCCGATCACCGGCTGATCGCCGGCAGCATCGCACCGGCTGGTCTGCTTGATTTCGACCTCATCGCCGGCGGGCCGCCGCGCTGGTTGGCGTGGCCTGACGCGGCGCCCGGCGTGCGCGCCTTCATGCCCTGCGACATCGCGGCGGATGCCTGTGGTCTGTGGATTCTCGACCGCGCGCTACCCGCTGACGCACCGCCGGCCATGCCGGTCGATGCCCGGCTGTGGCGGCTTGATCGCCGGCTCGCCAGCGTCGGGCCAGCCGGCGCGGCTCCGGTTGCTGAAGCGGGTGACTTCGGGCCGCAGGGCGGCGGAGCGCGAGCCCTGCCACCTGCGCCGAAGCGGATCGACTTCGCCCATGCGATCGCTCTGGCACTGCGTTCGCCCATCGCGGTCGAGTCCTTGCCGGATGGCCGCGTGATCCTGCTCGACACGCCGCTGGCGGGTGACGCTGATCCTTGGGGCGCGCTGGTGATCGTGTCGGCCGACCCCGCGGTGGCGCGCGTGCGGCTGAGCCTTGACGCGGTGCGCGCGGTGATTGCCGACGAAGACGCCGATGCCTTCCGCCTCGCCGGTCATGCACTTCTGGCCGGGGCCCCCGCAGCGGACGACGGCGGCGCGGCACGCGCGCAACTGTGGGTGGTGGGCGACGATGGCAACCAGGCCTTCCGCATCCTGCTGGTGGCGCGTGCGGGTGTGCTGTCGCTGGAGCCGCTGCCCGAATTCCTGCCGATGCGGCGATACGGCGGGCGCGGCCTGGTGTCGGTTGCCGGCGCGCCGAAGTACGACCACGAGACCGGCGCAGGCTTCGGCCGTCAGGCCGGAGCACAGCCGGGCCAGCGTTCTACTGCAGGAGCCGCAGGGCTCCTGGCTGATGCGTGGGAAGCCGCCGGCCGTCAGGCCGGTGGGCTGCACAGCGACGGGCACTGGGTGCCGCTGGTCGTGCAGCGGCGGCCGCGTTACAGCCGCAGCCTGCAGGTCGATACCTGGCCCGGCACGGCGGCGCGCCCGCCCTTTGATGCCGGCGAGCCCGGCTGCACCTGGCACCGCATCGTGATGGACGTGGCTATTCCGCCCGCCTGTGCGATCCGCATCCAGGCGCGCGCGGCTGACGACCTTGCCGGACTGCGCAATGCGCCCTGGCGCGATCAACCCGCATTGGTGCCGCGAGCGATTGGCGCCGAACTGCCCTGGCTCGCGCGCCGCGATGCGCAGCCGATCCAGTGCGAACGCGGCAGTCGCGAACTCCTGCTGCAAGGGGTTAAAGGCCGCTATGCGCAACTGCGCATCGTGCTGCTCGGCAACGGCCTCGCCACGCCACGCGTTGGCGCGCTGCGGATCTGGTACCCGCGCTTCGACTATCTGCGCTACCTGCCCGCGTGCTGGCGCGAGGACGCGATTGCTGCGGACTTCCTCGAACGTTTCCTCGCCAACGTCGAGGGTCTGTTCACCAGCTGGGAAGATCGCCTCGCCGCGGTGCAGCTGCTGTTCGACGCACGCACCGCGCCGCGCGAAGCGCTGCCCTGGCTGGCCGGCTGGTTGGGCCTTGCGCTCGATGCGCAGCTCGACGAACGCCGGCGCCGCCTGCTGGTGCGCTACGGCCACCGTCTGCTGGCACGCCGCGGCACGCTTCCGGCCTTGCAACGCCTCGTTCGCATCGCGACCGACCCCTGCGTCGACCCGTCGATCTTCGACGACGACGCACCGCTCGCCGAGCGCCCCGGCGACGTGCGCTACCTCGAACGCCCGAACGGCGCCGCGCACACACTCGTGGTGCGGGTGCCGGTACGGCGCACTGCGGTTGGTTCTGCTGCCACGCTCACGCGTGTGCGCGATGTGCTCGCGATTGCCCTGCCGGCGCATGTGGCCGGCTCGGTGGAGACGGTCGACTACGCCTTCCGCCTGGGGGCTGCGCGCGTCGGGTACGAAACGCAGCTCGCGGCGGACGACCCGATTGCGGCGGCCATCGTTGATTTCGCGAATTTGGGGATGGCGAGGTTGGCTGCGCCGCCGGAAGGGGCGGCGCGGTGGGCGGTGGATAGGGATCGCTTGGGGAGTTTGGGGGTGTTGTCGTGATTGGGGGCGTTCTTGGTTCCTGGCGGGATGCTCTAGCTGCGCATTGGGGCGTAGGTTGGGCTGAGCTTGGCGAAGCCCAACGCTTCGACTTGCGATTTGCGCTGCCGGTTTGCGTCGGCCTTCCCGCTGAAGCCGGGTCCCGGCCCGGCGGCCGGGGTACTTTCTTTGTGCGAACAAAGAAAGTACCCAAAGAAAGTTGCCCCGCTTCAACGCCCCGCCTGTGGCGGGGTGCCCTGTGCTGCTCGCGTCGCCGGGGGCCTGCGGAACTCGCCCTCGCTGCGCTCGGAGCTCAGACAGTCCTCGGCCCCGCCGTGCTGCGCACGTCGGAACCCGACAACGCTGCGCTGCTCGGCGTTTCAGAGGGGGAGGGAAAAGCGTCGACGTTTCACCGCTGTCGGATTTCCGTAGCCTGGATGCAGGCCGAAGGCCGGAATCCGGGATGTGCGGTTGAGCATCTGGATACGCCTGCCCCGGATTCCGCTGCGTTCCATCCAGGCTGCGAACAGCGCGCAGGCGTTGCGCGACGGATGGTTTTGATTTCGGGTCCCGTCGAGAGCGTCGAGTGGCGCAGCGGGGTCGGGGGATCGGCGCGGAGCGCCGACGGCGAGGACTGTCTGAGGCCCGCAGGGCCGAGTTCCGCAGCCGCCCGATTTCGTGAGCACGCGAGGGAAGTCAGGCACTTGTGCCTGACCGCGAACGCCGGGTCGCCTTTTCTTGGTTACTTCTTTTGGCGAAGCAAAAGAAGTAACACGCCCGCCGGGGGCGGGACCCCGGCCAACGCACGCCAGCAAACCGACTGCGCCAATCGCAAGTCGCAATCGCCAATTCGCAAGTCAAGCGTCGGGCTTGGTACCACTCTCCCAGACAGACGTGCTCAGTCCGCCACGCGCGCCGTTTGGGGTGTCGACTCCGCGGCGATGCGCGAGTACCGCATTCAAAACACTGAGGCCCGAACGGCCTCCCCGTTCACCACAATCCCTCTCCGGGAGAATCGCTCATGAGTGACGCCGCCTTCTCCACTGCCGCCACGCCGTCGACGCCCGAAGCCGACAAGCGTGTGCGCTACAGCCTGGGCCAGATTCTTGGCGCCGATGAATTCGAGCAGGAGCAGTTCTACTTCCTCGAGCGCGATCGCCAGCACAACCGCGTGCTGCACGGCTACGGCACTGCGCTGGGCCTGGCGGTGTCGCTGTCAGGCAGCGAGGTGCGGGTCGAGCCCGGGCTTGCGCTGACGGTCGCCGGCAAGGTGGTGCGGGTCGATGCGCGGCAGTGCGCCGACTTTGCCGCCTGGGTCGGCGCGAATGCGGCGACGCTGCTGCCGGCAGACGACGCCGGTTTCCAGCGCGCGCATGTCGTGCTCGGCTACCACGAGTGCGATACCGACCGCCTGCCGCTGCCGGTTACGCCCTGCTGCGGCGAAGGCGAGGGCGTCGCGACGCGGATCGCGGAAACCTTCCATCTCGCCTTCGTCGCCGAACCGCCGGCGCAGGTCGAGGAATGGATGACGGATCGCTTCGGTCGCCTGATCCGCGCGATCCGTCCCGCGCCCTCGGCGGGTACCGCGCTCGCGCTGGCCGATGTGCCGGCGCTGGTGCGCACGCTGATCGCCGGTGAAGCGGTGGGCGGGCCGTGGCAGGTGGCGGTGGCGGACTTCGATGCGGCGATCGCGCTGGCCGAGCGGGTGTGGGTGACCGAGGTGCGGCCGCAAGTGCCGGTGGACGCCGGCCCGCCTGCGGCGCCGACCGCGCTGCATCCGGAAGAGCCGGTGCTGCTCGCGAGCCTGCACTTCCGCCTCAATGCCGGCGCGCTCGACGTCGCCTCGCTGACGCTGGACGACAGCGCCCGCCCGCTGCTGCTGCCGACCCGCACGCTGCAGGAACTCTACGGCCTCGGCCAGACCGCGCAGCCGGCGGCCGCGACCGATGTGGTGCCGGAGACCCTGTTCAACCAGACCGCTGCGGTGGGCGCCAGCCTCGCCTACGCGCGGGCAGACCACACACATGGTTCGCCGACGCTGCCGGCGACCGGCGGCGATCTGACCGGGGCGATCACCGCGGCGCAGATCACCGCCCTGCAGGGCGTCGGCCTCGTCGCGACCGGCGCTGCGAGCGGCCAACTGCTGGGCTTTGACGGTAGCGTCTGGCGGCCAGTACCCGCGCCCACCGGTGGTGGCGCGCCGGTGGTGCTGGGGGGAGACGCGAACGGCCCCGCGGGCGACAACACGGTGGCCGGCCTGCAGAAGCGCAAAGTCGTCGATACGGCACCCAGCAACGGCGACGCGCTGGTGTGGGATGCCACGATCGACGCGTGGCGGCCCGGTGCGGTGAGCGCACCGCCCGCAGCTGCGGGCGTGAAGATCGTCGCGGCCGGCATCATCGGTTTCGACGGCACGCGCGGCCCGGTGTTCGGCAAGCTCGAGCTTGTAGACCGCGCGCCCTTCACGATCGGTTTCGATGGCTACATCCAGCCCAATGCCGACCGCAAGCACATGTACATCCTCAAGGCGATCGCGGTGGCCAAGCTCGACAGCCCGGTATTGACGGTGGGCTTCAGCAGCTTTGGCGAGAAGGGCATCGTCGTCACGCTGGCGCTCGGTGGCAAGCCAATCGGCTTCGACAACGGCATGGCGCTGATGGTCGAGATCAGCCAGTACGGGGAGCTGCCATGAGCGCGCTGGCTGAAGCCGCGGCACCCGGCTACTTCGATGGTGCGCTGCGCGCGGTGAACTTCTTCGGCGGGCGTCTGCTCTCCGGCCGCGACATGGCCGATGAGCAGGCCGCCAGCGCGGCACGCGATGCCGCCATCGCCAGCGCGGCCGGCACCGGTATCGCCCGTGGGCTGGTCGTCACCCGTGCGCGCAGTGCGAACGGTTCGCTGCTTAATGCGGTGGACCTGTCGCCCGGCACCGCGATTGCGCCAGACGGCAGCGTGCTGCGCCTCGCCGCCGCATTGCGCATCGCGCTGGTGCCGGACGATTCACACGCGCCGGCGGCACCGCTTGGCCCGGGCGAATTCCGCCTGTGCGGGCCCAAGCCCAGCGGCAACCCGACGCCCTCGGTGCAGTACGGCACCGCGCTGCAGGTGCTGCTGGTCGGCCCCGCGCAGGCGCTGTCCGCCGAGCAGGCGCCCGGTGTATCGGGCGAGGGCGGCGCGGCGCTGAACCGTTGCGGCGCCCGTTGGCGGCTCTCGGGGCTGCGCTTCCGGCTGGCGACGATACCCGGTGCGCTGTTGGGGTCGGACGCACCGCTGTTCAACGACAGCAGTACCCTCGGCCGGCACCGTGCGCGCCACCTCGCGGCCTTTGCGGCGCTCGGCGGCAACGTGGTGGCCGAGGCGCTCGCCGATCCGCTCGGCGGGCTCGATAACCCGCTGCGCGCTTACGGTCTGCTCGATGCGGCCGGCGTGGTGGCAGATAACGAGGTGCCGCTCGCGCTGTTCGGCTGGCAGCCCGGTGGCCTTGCTTGGCTGGACATGTGGGCGGTGCGTCGCAGCCTGCATGCGCCGGCCTCGGCGGCCGATCTTCTGTTGCTTGGCAGCGGGCGCCGCACGGCAGAGGGCGAAGCCTTCATCCGGCAGTTCGCGCTGCAGATCGCCGAGCTGATCAACGCGGGCGACGTATTGCCTGCCGGCCTGCAGGCAGCCAGCGTGTTCCGCTACCTGCCGCCGGTGGGCGTGCTGCCGCTCGCGAGCAGCACGCGGCGCGGCATTGATGCCGACACCTTCTTTGCCGGCCTCGCGGTGAGCGAAGACGACTTCCTCGATGGCGCCTTGCTCGAACCGCTATGGCGCGGCGCGGCGATGCTGCCGCCGATCAACCTGACGAGCGAACCGGCACAGCTGATCTGGCGCTTCCGTTTGCGTGGCGACGACGGCAATGCCAGCGGCGCACTGCTCTTCGGCCATCGCCATCTGCCCCTTCCTGCGGCGTCGCGCGAGAACCGCGCCCGCTTCGATCACGACCGCTACCCCACTTTCTGAGGAGACCGACATGGCCGACCTGATCAAGAGCGTGACCAGCACCGCCCTCAACGCCACCGGCGTGCAACGCGCGGCCGCCGCGGCCCTCGCGCAACCGCTCGCCAGCAGCGCGATCCGCGATGATCTGTTGCACATCGCACCGGGCCTGCTCAACACCGGCATCATCGGCACCATCGACCCCGGCGTGCTGCGGCCCACCGTTACGGCGACCCTGTCGCATGTGCAGCCCGGCGAGCTGATCACGGCAACGCTGATGAACGCGATCATCGACCGCCTCAACGCACTGGCCGGCAACACCGGGCCAGCGACGATGACGGGGGATGTCACCGGCACCACCGCGGCGAACCAGATCAGCGCGTTGCAGGGCAAGAGCGTGCTCGCCAATGCGCCGGCCGAAGGGCAGTTGCTGGGCTTCTCCAACAACGCGTGGCGGCCGGTTGCCGCGCCGCAGGCGACACCGGTGGTGGTGGCCGCGGCCGCGATCCAGAATCGTGGCATCGTCACCACAGGCAGCGTCTGGGGCGTGACGTCGATGCTTGGCAATTTCGTCAGCGCCGATCTGCGTGCTGCGCGCTTCACGTTCGACGGCTACAACCCGACCTTCAACACCTACTTCTTCCGCTTCACCTTGGTCGATGCCGACCACCGCGGCGGCATCGCGACCGTGATGCCCTATGTGCTGCGTGTCGATCCCGGCTTCTTCGAGATCGGCTTCCAGCCGCTCGGGCCGGAAGCGCGTTTCGATCCCGGCCTGATCCTGCAGGTGGAGGTGGCCGCGTATCCGAGATTGCGCCTCTTGCGCACGGACTTCACCGAACTCTCGTCCGGTCTTCTGAACGCCGGTGCCATCAGCGCCGGCACGTTGGCGCAGGGTGCGGCGAGCGTCGTCGCGAACCCGGCATCAGCGGGCAATCCGGCAGTGGCAGGCAGCGGCGTGCTGAATGTGGACCTGGTGCGGGCGGAAGCCGCCAGCCCGGGCATGGTGATCAGTTCCGGCCCGGTCGCGGCGGCACCCGGTGTGGTGTCGGGGCTTGCACTGGCGCAGCCGGTGGTGGCGTCCGAGACCGCGCTCAGCGCACGGCCGGCTGTGGGCGTGTCGACCATCGCTGAAAAGCCCGCCGCGACCATCGGGATTCGCAGTGCGCCGGCGCCCAAGAAATCGCCGGCGCGGGCACCCGCCGCCAAGCCGGCGCCGAGCAAACGAACCGGTGCCAAGAAGCCGGCTGCCAAGGGCGGAAAAGGCGGCTGACGATGGACGGCCTGCGCATCGTGCGGGCAAGGGTGCGCGGCAGCGCCTTTGCGCCCGACCTGCAGGCGCGCCTCGCGCGGCGGGTGGATGCGGCCATGCGCGGGCTCGATCCGGGCGAGGCGATCCTGTGTCTGCGCGAAGCCGGCGGCGTGCTGGGCGAGGGCGTTCTTTCCGCGCCGCTCGATCGCGCCCATGCTGACTGGCGGCCGATCGTCGAACAGACCCGTGCGCGCCTTGCCGCCGCACGTCGACCCTGGGCGGAAACGGTCACGCCGGATGCGCTGGCGGTGCGCTTCGCCGACACCGCGGAGTGGCTCGCCTGCGCGGCCCTCGATCTGCTCGCCCACCGCATCGAAAGCTGCTGGTGGTGGTGCAGCCTGCCGCAGCCCGGGGCGGCGGGCGTGCTGGCTGCGTGGTTGCAACATCCGCAGGCCGTACCTGGGGCGATGGCCCTGCTGGCACAACGCCGTGCTGCGGTGGCCTTCGTGCAGCGTTGCGCGACGCAGGCTGCGATCCTGCGCCAGCACTTGAAGCAGTGCTTCGGCCTCAGCGACACACCGGGTCCGGCGGGCGCTGACGCATCCTGCGTGATTGCGGATGCGCTTGCCGATTGCGACACCGCCGACGCGCGCAGCCTCGGCGAAGCGCCGCGGGCCTGGCTTTGGCTCGCGCTGGGCCTGCAGCGCCTGCCTTCCGCGATGGCGGCGGCACCCTTGCCACCCGCAAGCTGGATTGCCGATGCGGCGACAGTGGCACCCGCTGAAGCAAGGTCTGCGCTGCGCGATGCTCAGTCGCAGGCGCTGCCCGCCGTCGATCAGGGGGATGTGGGGCGCGCTGCGGTTCAGGCGCACGTCGGCCGGGCCGAGCCGCTTCGCCCGATCCGCGTGATGCATGGCGTCGGACGTGTTGCCCCGGCGATCCTGTTGGCGGCAAACGACGCGCAGGCCCCGACCCCGGCCGCGGATGCGCAGAGCGCACTACCCACGCCGATCGAGGAGCGCCCGCTTGGCCGCGAACAAGCGCGACCCGCGGCAGGCGGCCCCTATCCGCCCGCCGTGGCGCCCGCGCTTCCGCCTCCTCTGGACTGGTCAGAACCCGCGCCACTTCCGCTGGAACCCCCCGCCCGGTTGCCATCGGCGGGCGAGCCGCGTACTGCCGCGCCGCGCGATCTGCATGCCGGGCAGGCGCTTGTATCCGACTGCGGCGGTGTCTTCCACCTGCTCAACCTGGCGCTCGCGTTGGACCTGTATCCCGACTTCAGCCGGCCGGCTGAGCGCGGACTCGCCCTGCATCCGTGGGACTTCCTTGCGCTGCTTGCCACCGCCATGCTGGGCGAGGCGTTCGCGGCGGACCCGCTCGCAGACTGGCTAGCCGATGCCGCGGGCAGGCCGCGTGACTGCGTGCCGGGGTTGTGGGCCGGCGCCCCACCTCCCGATTGGCGCTTGCCCCCCGGCTGGCTTGTTCCGTGGGCGGCACAGCGCGCATCGTGGCGCAGTGCGCAGACCAAGCGCAGACATGCCTTGTGGCACCCGGCCGGGTTCTGCGTCGCCGACCTGCCGCGCGACAGCGCGTTGCGAGGTGAAGACTGGCCCGGCTGGCGCGCGCCACGGCACACGCCCCTGCGTGGACGCCGCCTGCCGCGGGCGATCACGAGCTGGCCCGAGTGGATCGCGCGGCTGGTGCCTTTCGTGCGTGCGAGGCTTGGAGCCGCGACCGGGTTCCCGCCGGACACCGCGGCCGAGCAGGTGTTGTGCCGGCCGGCGCGGATACGTCGCATCGGCGAGACGGTCGAGGTGCACATGAGCCTTGCGGCGCTGCCGATCGAGGTGCGCCTTGCCGGGCTCGATCGCGACCTCGGCTGGCTGCCGGCGGCCGGTTGCGCGCTGCGCTACCGCTTCGACAGCGGGGCGTCGTGATGAACGCGCCGCGCGCCCCGCTGGCCTTTGCCGACGTCGCGCCCGGGGCGGCCAACCAGGCGCGCCTGTTCTTCTTCGGCGCGGTGCTGGCCTGGCTGGCGCCGGCGCTGCGCAAGGCGGGCTCGCCCGACACCCTGTTCGCGCAACACCCCTTCCTGCACGATTACCTCGAACAGATCGACCGGCCGGAACTCGACGGCCTCGCGCTCGAAACCTGCTGGCAAGCCTGGCACGAGGCGGGTGCGGCATGGGCAGCGGAACAGTCGGGGCTTCCGATCCGCCGTCTGCAGGCTGCGCTGGATCTGGATGATGCGGCGATCGGGCTGGTCTTCCAGATCGGCCTGATCGAAGACGACCCGCGCTTTGCCGCACTCGCGGCCGATCTGCAGGACGGCGCGCCGCGTCCCGCCTGGGGCTGGCTTGCCGCCTGCCATCCGGCGCTGGAACCCGACGCGGTGCGCGAGCGTCTGCAGGCCTTGCTCAACGCGGGCCTCTTGCATGCCGAGATGCAGGGGCCGCGCGCGGCATGGTCGCTGGCGGTGCCGCTCGCGGTGTGGGATGCGCTGTGCGCCCGCACCGTCGAAGACCCGGCGCTGCGGCTGCGTGCCGCTGCGCAGGCGCTGCCGCTCAAGCACGTCGTGGCGCCGGCCGATGCGCGCACTGCAGCAACGCCGCTGGCGCTGCGTGGCCTGCCCGGCAGCGGGCGGATGAGCCTGGCTGCCGCACTTGCGGCCGACACCGGGCGGGCGACCCTGAGCTTGCGGGCCAGTGCAACGACATCCCGCATGGAGGTGGCCGCCGCACGTGCGATCGCCCTGCTCGCCGACGCGGCGCTGGTGCTCGATGCACGCCGCCAGTTGCCGGACGCCTTGCCGCAGCTGGTCAATGCGGTCGACTGCGTGCTGCTGCCGCTCGGGGGCGGCGAGTTGCCGCCGCAGGTGAGCGTGCTGCGCCTCGACCCGCCCGCGCCTGACGATCGCCGACGCATGCTGCGCGCCGCATGGGCCGCCGCCGGGCGGGACGAACCACCGCTTGCGCTGGCCGAACCGCATCGCCTGCCGGCGGGGGTGTGGCAGCGCATGATCACGCGGGCGCTGACGCAGGCTGACCCGGCACGTGCGCTGGCAGCGTCGCTCGCGCGCCGCGGCGACGCAACGCTGGCCTCGCTGGCCGAAGCGCTGCCGGCCGGCGGCGACTGGAACGAACTCGCGCTGCCGCCGCGCGCGGCCGAGGAAATCGCGTGGCTGGAATTGCGCTGCCGGCGTCGCGAAGCGCTCGCCGCAGGGGTCGGTGCTGCGCTTGCCGCGGGCCTCACGCCGGGCGTGCGGGCGCTGTTCAAGGGGCCGTCGGGCACCGGAAAGACTGCCGCGGCGCGCATCCTCGCGGCGCAGCTGGGCAAGCCGGCCTTCCGCATCGATCTGGCGCGCACCGTGAGCAAGTACATCGGCGAAACCGAGACCAATCTCTCGCGCATCTTCGAAGCGGCCGAGGCGATCGACGCGGTGCTGCTGCTCGACGAGGGCGACGCGCTGATGGCCGGGCGCACCGGTGTCAGCAACGCCAACGACCGCTACGCCAACCTTGAAACCAACTTCCTGCTGCAGGCAGTCGAACGCTTCCACGGCATCCTGCTGGTCACCACCAACAGCGCCGAGCGCATCGACAGCGCCTTCCTGCGTCGCATCGACGTAACGATCGACTTCCCGGCGCCGGACGCAGCCGTGCGCGAACGCATCCTCGCGATCCACCTGCCACGTGAGCACGCAGTGCCGGCGGAGGTGTTGTCACGGTTTGCGGCGCGTTGTGCGCTGTCAGGCGGGCAGTGGCGCAACGTCGTGCTGCATGCGGCGCTGCTCGCGCTCGATGCGGGCGGGCCGATCGGCGCTGACGCGCTGGAGCTGGCGATCCGCCGCGAGTATCGCAAGAGCGGGCAGATGTGCCCGCTGCGCGAAGGCACCGAGCCATGAGTGCGGTGGCGCGCGCCGCGGCGGTGGCACGGGCGGCGCCGGCTGCGGCACCCGCGCGCCCGGCTGCGGGATCCGCGCAACGCATGCCGGGCCGGCTGGGGCCGGGGCAGGCGCTGGCGATGCCGGTGCGACGCCGTCTCGAACGCAGTCTGAACGCTGATCTTGCGAGCGTGCGGGTGCATACCGATGCGGCCGCCCAGCGTGCCGCGGCGCAAGCTGGTGCGCGGGCCTTCGCGTTCGGCGAAAACATCGTGCTGGCAAAGGGCGAACGCGCCGACGACGTCGCCCTGCTGGCGCACGAGGTGGCGCATGTGATCCAGCAGCGCGGCCCGGCGCGGCCGCGGGTGCAGCGGCTGGGCGGAGGCAGCGACGGGCTGGAGGCGGAGGCGAACCGCGCGAGTGCCGCGGTGGTGGCCGGAAGCCCGTTCAGCGTGAGCGGACGCACGTCCGGCGCGACGGTACAGCGCAAGGAGCCGGGCGTGCTCGAGCGCCTTGGCGCGGCGGTCGGCGGCGCGATCGACACCGCCAAGCAGGCCGCCAAGGACATGGCGATGGACCTGCTGAAGGAATACGCGCCGGAACTGGTGCCCTTCGTGCAGAAGGGGCCGCAGGCGGTCATCGACTGGGTCAAGGACAAGGTCACCGCCGGCTTCCAGCGCGTGATCGATGGCGTGATGGCGCCGGTGAAGGTGGTCGCCGATGCCGGCAAGCAGTTGAGCGCCCGCTTCGCGCCGATGATTGCCTGGGTGCAGGAGGCGGTCGGCAAGATCGCCGCCAACGATTGCACGCCGCTGCGGCAGGCGGCCGAAAAGATCGAACAGCTCGCGACCAAGCTGCTGACGCCCATCGTCGAGAAGCTGCAGCCGCTGGTGAAGAAGATCGAAGACCTCTGCAACACGCTGTGGGAGAAGGTCGGCGCGCCGGTGTGGGGCTGGATCAAGAAGGTTGCGCAGCAACAGTGGGAGCAGATCGAGAAGCTCGCGAGCTGGGTGTGGGACAAGTGTGCGCCGATCCGCAAGGCCTCGGCCGACGCCTGGTCCTGGGTCAAGAACAAGATCGGCATCGGCGACGGGCCGGATGGGCAGAACGGCATCCTGCAGTGGGTGCAAGGCAAGGTCGAGACGGTGTGGGACGCCATTGCGGAAGTGACCGCGCCCTACAAGAAAGAGATCAAGGCGGTAGCCGGCGTGGTGGGCGGTGTGTTGCTACTCGCTTCGCCGGCCGGGCCGCTGGTGGCGCTGGGCGCCGCGGTGGTCGGCGTGGTGCAGGGCGTGCGCTGGATCAAGGCCCACTGGGGCAAGGGCAACATGGTGGTGCAGGCGCGTGCCTACCTGCAGAACACGCTGCTGCCGACGCTGCGCAGCGGCGCCCACCGCTTCGGCAGTGGGCTGGTGAGCCTTGCGCGCGGCATGTCGGCCGCGATCGGCAAGCTGGCCAAGGCGGTGGGCGGCTGGGTCGGCGCGGCCGCGGGCGTCGGGCTGGCCTTCCTCGTTTCGGCCGCGCAATGGGTGGCCGACCGCATCGACGACATCGCGCAGTGGGCGACGCAGAAGCTCATGAAGGTGGCGGATGGCCTGCTCGGCATGGTGGACCGGCTGGGCGCCTTCATCGGCCGGGCGATCGCCTTCCTGCGCCGGATCGCGAATGTGGTGCTGGACGTGTGGGGCCTGCCGGTGCTGCTCGCCGAAAAGATCTGGGACATGATCCCGAGTTGCATCCGCGACCCCTTCGTCGACTTCCTGATCCCGATCATCCTGCGCCAGATCGAGCTGTTCGAGGCGCTGGCGCGCGACGGCGAGGCTTGGGCGCGCACGAAGACCGAAATTCGCCGCCTGATCAAGCTGGTGTTCAAGGACCACGACTTGATGGGCGCGGTGAAAGCGAGCTTCCGGCTGGTGCTGCGGGTCTTCGACGTGCCGCCGGAGCTGCTCGGCGAACTCATCAGCAAGGCCTTCTCGGTGTGGGACCGCGTGATGCGCGCGCCGATCGACTTCGTGCGAAATGCGGTGCGCGCCACCGGCGCCGGTTTCAAGCGCTTCGGCAAGAACATCCTGAGCCACCTTGGCTTCGGCATCGAGGGCTGGCTGTTCGGCGAACTGGCCGAGAAGGGCATCAGCGCGCCGAGCAGCTGGAAGGACCCGATGGCAGTGTTCGGCTTCGCGCTGGATGTGCTGGGGCTGTCGGTGAACCACATCTTCGATCTGCTGAAGAAGCGCTTTGACCCGAAGAAGGTGGACAAGCTGCGCACCTGGATGCGCCGCTTCGGCAGCGCGATCGCCTGGGTGCGCGGTGCGATCGACACCTCCAAGTCGCCCGCCGAGAACACCAAGGGCATCATCGACAAGGCCAAGGAATTCGGCAGTACGGTGCTGCAGGGTGTGGCCGAATGGGTGGCGGGCAAGGTGGCAGAAGAGATTGCGATTGTCGCCGCGGCCGCCGCAGCGTCGGGCGGTTTGTCGGAGGTCGTCGATATCGCTCGACGGGTGTACAAGGTCTTTAAGGCGGTGAAGCGCTATGCGCAGCAGATCATCCGCATCGCGATCAGCGCGCTCGATTCGGCGTCGGAGATCGCGAGTGGCGCCATCGACAAGGCGGGCGCGCGGGTGGAAGGGCTGATGCGCCGCGCGATGCCGGTGGTGATCGGTTTCCTGGCCGAACAGGTCGGGCTGGGCGGCGTCGGCAAGAAGATCCGCGAGCTGGTCGACACGATCCGCAAGAAGGTGGACGACGCGATCCTGTGGCTGATCGACAAGGTCAAGGCGGGCATCGACGCGATCCTTCGCGGCATCAAGGCGGTGGCCGGTGCGATCGCGGACTGGTGGAAGACCCGCGTGGGCTTCCGCAGCAAGAGCGGCGAATCGCACACGATCTCGACCGAAGGCACCGAGGATGCGCCGGCAATCTACGTCGAGAGCAAGAAGACCGCGATCGACGAGGCGATCGGGCAGATCGCCGACGGCGGCCTCAAGTCACAGGCGAAGGACCTCAAGCGCGATGTCTACAAGGCGATCCGCGACGGCAAGAACGCCAAGGACGACGCGGAAGCGGACAAGCACGCCAAGACGGTACAGAAGCACCTGAACGCGCTGGGCGGCGTGTTCCGCCAGGCCGGCGTGCCGACCGATGACAGCGACCCGGCGCTGGAGCTTGGCGACGGCATCCCGACCAGCGTCAGCTACGGTGGCGTCGATGCGCAGCGCGGCGGTAAGAGCATGACGGCCGACCCACTGACGCCCGAGCACGGCGCCGGCAGCTCGCCGTCAGTGGTACCGCCGATCTGGGACAAGGTGAACAAGCGACGCAACGACAAGCGGCTTTATGTCATGGGCCACCTGCTGAACAACAAGCTCGGCGGCCCCGGCGACAACATCGCCAACCTCACGCCGATCACCTTCAGCTGCAACGCGGCGCATCAGGCCGCGGTGGAAAGCACGCTAAAGTCGATGATCAATACCGCGCGCAAATTCGTGTACTACAAGGTCAGCGTGAAGTATCCGAAAACCCCGGTCGCGACCCCGCCCGAGGCGGCCCCCGAAGAGGGCTTCCTCGCCACCGCGATCTCGTGGGAGTGGCAGCAGCTCAAACGCAAGAAGACGGGTGGCGGCTACGAGCGCATGGGCAGCGCGACGCGCGGCTCGGTACCGAACTTCCCCAACGGTTTCCCGCAGACCTGAGGCGTCACAGGTGCGGGCGTCGGCGCCGGCCCGGGCGCACGACGCATCCTCCAACCCTTGCCAGAAAAGGTGAAATGACATGCAGGCACAACAGTTCTTCGATCAGGTAAAGCCGGTCATTGCTGCCCTGAAGGCAGAGGGGCTCGATCAGCGCATCTACAGCGACGTGATCGACGATGCAGGCATGCAGTATGTCGATCTGGTGATGGAAGGCGGTGGCGTGCTGGGGGTGGCGCTGCTCGGCTACGTGTATGTGCTGGAGCAGGCCGGGCTGCGTTTCAGCGGGCTCGGCGGCGCGTCAGCCGGTTCGATCACAGCGCTGGTGCTGGCGGCGATCGATGTGCCGGCGGCGGAAAAGAGCAGTCGCTTGATCGAGATCGTCGCCAACATGCCCATGGCCAGCTTCGTCGATGGCAAGGATGACGAGGACGAAGATGCGCCGGACTTCGTCAATACCATGCTGACCCGCCCGCGCCTTGCCAAGGTGCTGTGGAAGGGCGGGCAGGTTGTCGACAACTTCGAGCAGATGCATGCGCTCAATCGCGGCGAGGTTTTCCACGACTGGCTCAAGTACGATGTGCTGGGCCATTGCGGCGTGACGTCGACCTTGGCGCTGCGGCAACGCATGGGCACCACGCCCGCGGGTTGGCGCTTGCGCGACGACACCCGCTATCGCGCGTCCCAACTCGACGGTGCGGCTGCGTTGCCGCCACTCGACCCGGCACGCGATTACCTGTGCGTGGTGACTGCGGATATCGCGACCGAGACCAAGGTGGAATTCCCCCGCATGGCGGCGCTGTACTGGGATAACCCGGCGACGGTCAACCCGGCGGAATTCGCGCGCTGCTCGATGTCGATTCCGCTGTTCTTCAAGCCGATGCGGGTGCCGATGCCGGCTTTCGATGAGGCCCGCCGCAAGCTGTGGGAAGACATGGCCGGGCTCGGCGATCACGACGTCGAGAACGGTTTCCCGCCGGCCGAATGTGTGTTCGTCGATGGCGGGGTGCTGTCGAACTTCCCGATCGACGTCTTCCACTGCAGCTACAAGGTGCCGACCCGGCCGACGCTGGGTGCCAAGCTGCAGTGGGACGAGCGCTCACACGTGATCGACGGGGCCTTCAAGCTGGTGACGCAGACATTCAACTCCGCGCGGCATTGTCTCGACTACGAGTTCATCCGCAAGAACCCGGACTTCAAGCAACTGGTTACCTACATCGATACGGCGGACCACGACTGGCTGAACTTCAGCCTCTCGGATGCGGACAAGCTGGATCTGTTCGATCGCGGCGCGAAAGCGGCCTTCCGCTTTCTCGAAGGCTTCGACTGGCAGCGTTACAAGGACACCCGCGCCAAGCTTGTCGAGGTGCATCAGGAAGCGAGCCGGCCGCAGACGCTGCCGGTGTGACGGGTGATGGCGGCGGCACGCGCTGCCGCCATGTACCCGATCAGAGCCGCTCGATCGCCTCGCGCACCTTGTCCGGTTCGTCGAGCTTCATCAGCTTGCCGACCTTGAGTGCGAGTTCGCCGGCGTGGGCGCGCAGGACTTCCTGTTTGACTTCGAGGATCTGCGTCGGGTGCATCGAGAAGTCGCGCAGGCCCATACCCAACAGCAGCCGCGTGTTGGCGATGTCACCCGCCATTTCGCCGCACACCGACACCGGGATGCCCACCCGCAGCGCGGTCTGGATGGTGCGGTGGATCAGCATCAGCACTGCCGGGTGCCATGGGTCGTAGAGGTGCGACACGGCGGCGTCGGTACGGTCGATCGCCAGCGTGTACTGGATCAGATCGTTGGTGCCGATCGAGAGGAACTGCAGCTTGCGCGCGAACAGGCCGACCGACAGCGCCGCGGCGGGGATCTCGATCATGCCGCCGACCGGCACCGCGTCGTCGAACTTGATCTTCTCGGCGCGCAGTTCGGCCTTGGCGCGTTCGATCATCGCGAAGGTCTGCGTGATCTCGTCCAGCGTCGCCAGCATCGGCACCATGATCTGTAGCTGGCCGTGGTGCGAGGCGCGCAACAGCGCCCGCAACTGGGTCAGGAACATGCGCGGCTCGGCAAGGCAGTAGCGGATCGCGCGCAGCCCGAGTGCCGGGTTCTGTTCGTTATGGACGTCGGAGCCGCGCAGGGCCTTGTCGGCGCCGATATCCAGCGTGCGGATCGTCACCGGCTTGCCGGGCAACGCCTTGAGCACGCTGCGGTAGGCCTCGAACTGTTCGTCTTCGTCGGGCAGTTCGTCGCGGCCCATGAAGAGGAATTCGGTCCGGAACAGGCCGACGCCATCGGCTTCGACTTCGCGCACGCCCTGCGCGTCGCGCGGCAGTTCGATGTTGCCCTTGATGAACACCCGCTCGGCGTCCAGCGTACGGGCGGTGGCGCCGGTGATGCGCTTGAGCTTGGTGCGTTCGAGTTCGAGCTGATCCTGGCGGATGCGGTATTCCTCGAGCACCCGTTCGTCGGGCGCGACGATCACCACGCCACGGGTGCCGTCGACGATCAGCACGTCGCCGTCGTTCACCGTGTGGCGCACATGCTGCAGGCCGACCACCGCCGGGATCGCGAGGCTGCGCGCGACGATGGCGGTGTGCGAGGTGGCACCGCCGATGTCGGTGACGAAGCCGGCGATCTGCGCATCCTTGAAATGGATCGTGTCCGACGGCGACAGGTCATGCGCGACGACGATGGTCGCGAATCCGTCACGGCGTTTCTGCGGCACATAGCCGGGGTGGCCAAGCAGGCTCTTGACCAGCCGTTCGACCAGCTGTACGACGTCGGCCTTGCGCTCGCGCAGGTAAGCGTCCTCAATCGCGTCGAACTGCTCGACCAGCACCTCCATCTGCTGCACCAGCGCCCATTCGGCGTTGCAGCGTCGCTCGCGGATATGTTGCCGCGCCTCTTCGATCAGCAGCGGGTCTTGCAGCAACATCATCTGCAGATCGACGAACACCGCGACTTCCGAAGCGGCCGCGCTGGGCGTCTGCCGCAGCAGTTCGAGTTCCGCGCCGACTGCGGCGATCGCGTCGTCGAGGCGGCCAAGTTCTTTCTGAACTGCCTTGGGCGAAACGACGTAGTGATGAACTTCGAGCAGCGCGTGCGAGATCAGGTGGGCGTAGCCGATCGCGATGCCGTGCGATACCGGCAGCCCGTGCAGCGCAAACGAAACCGATTCCGGGCGCGCCACCGTTTGCGGCATTACTCGGCTTCCCCGAAGCGGTTGGCAACCAGGTCGACCAGCGCCTTCATCGCCACGTCGGCGTCCGACCCTTCGGTCTCGATGATGACTTTCGTCCCCTTGCCCGCCGCCAGCATCATCACCCCCATGATGCTCTTGGCGTTGACGCGGCGGCCGTTGCGCTCGAGCCACACCTCGGCTTCATGGCCGCTGGCGACCTGGGTCAGCTTGGCCGAGGCGCGCGCGTGCAGCCCGAGTTTGTTGACGATTTCGACTTCAGTTCTTGGCATCGCGATCCACCTTCATGTGCAGCACGCCATCGCATCCCCCTGCAATGGCCTTGGTAATGACGGTATGAATGTCGTTCTTCTCGCGGTAGGTCAGGATCCGCAGCAGCATCGGCAGGTTGGCGCCCGCCAGGCCTTCAATCGAGCCGGGCTTGAGCAGCTTGAGTGCGATGTTGCTGGGGGTGGCCCCGAAGATGTCGGTGAGCACGATCACGCCGTCACCGGAATCGACGGTGGACATCAATGAGCGCGCGGTCGGCAGGGCATCCAACGGGTCGTCGGCGGCCGACACGCCGAGCTGCGCGATCTGCGGCGGCCGGCGGTTTAGAACATGACAAGCGCATTGTATCAGCGACTCGCCGAGGGTCCCGTGCGTGACGAGAAAGATTCCGATCATGCTGTCTCCGGTCGGCAAGGCCGAGGTATCCGACCGATTCTAACCGCTGCGTGCGTGATGCGGCAGTGTCAGTCCACGACCGTGTCGGCACGAACGTCACCGAGCCACTCGATACGCTTGGCAAGCGCACGGGTGACTGCGATGCGCCCGGCGGCATCAACGCGCAGCGCGTGGTCGATGCCGTAGGCGGCGACGCGCGCGCGCCAGTGCTCGCCGTCGATGAAGGCGGGCTTGCTGGCGGCGTCCGACAAGGTGCCGGCGCGCGGCCGGGCGGCGACCAGGATGGTGAGGCTGCGCGTCTCGGTCGCCGGGTTGCCGGTGCGCGGGTCGATCAGGTGGCAGAAGCGCTGGCCATCGCGCTCGAAGAAGCGCTGGTAGTCGCCGGAGGTGCCGATCGCCTCGCCGTCTTTCAGCGGTAGCGCAGCCAGCGCGCCGGCGCCGCGCGGGTTCTGGATGCCCACCTTCCACGGCTGCTCGCCCTTGGCGCCCAGCGCCAGCACGTTGCCGCCGATATTGATCAGCGCGTTGGCGATACCTTCGGCGCGCAGGATCTCCGCCGCGCGATCCAGCGCCCAGCCCTTGGCGTAACCGCCCAGATCCAGCTGCACCGCAGGGTTGCGGCTGCTGACCCGCGTCCCTTCGATTTCCAGGTCGGCCATCGTCGGGTGGGCGGCTACCGCTTCGCGCAGGGCGAGCGGGTCCGGCGTCACCGCTTCGTACTGGTCGCGGTGGAAACCCCACAGGCCGATCAACTTGCCGATCGCCGGGTCGAAGAGCTGGTCGCCGCGTGCAGCCAGATCTTTCGCCTCGACCAGCATGCCGGCCAGCTCCGGCGTCACGGTGGCGGTTTCGCCTCGCGCCAGCGCCGCGTTCAGCGTGGTCAGCTCGGAAGGCTGCCAACCGTGGTACGCGCGGTGCATGCGGTCGAACTCGCGCAGCACCGCGCCGACCGCCTTGCCGGCCTGAGCTTCGGGCACACCCCAGGTCGTGATTTCGACCCGCGTCCCGAACACGAAGGATTCCTCATGGTGGGCCGTGTTGCGGGCGCAGCCGGCCAGCGTGGCGATCGCAACCAGCAGGGGGAACAGGCGGAGCAGCGTGAGTGATCGGGCGAATGTCATCGGTAGCGGCAAGACGGAGCGGTTCGACACACTGTAGCGAGCAAGCAATTCGCTTGCCTTGTATTAATCGTTGTGTGATCGGCCCATGCTGGAAAGGTCATTGCCGCATCGGTGCAGGGGTTGGTCGGCGCATTTGCCAGCCATGCCTGCGCGGGACGAGCATGCCCTTGGAGCCTTGGGATGTCGCCTTTGCGCCAATCGGAAGTCGGAAATGCGTCCGGCTAGCTGTGTTCCAGCGCTTCGATCACCTTCGTGGCGACTGCACAGCCCGTCTGCGCTTCGATCTCGACCATGCAGGTCGGGCTGGTGACGTTGACCTCGGTGAGGTAGTCGCCGATCACGTCTAGCCCGACGATCAGCAGGCCGCGCGCCCACAGTTGCGGGGCCAGGGTCTCGGCGATCTCGCGGTCGCGCGGGGTGAGCGGGCGTGCGACGCCGCGGCCGCCGGCGGCAAGGTTGCCGCGCGATTCGCCATCCTTGGGGATGCGGGCGAGGCAGTAGGGCATGACTTCGCCGCCGATGATCAGGATGCGTTTGTCGCCTTCGCTGATCGCCGGAATGTAGCGCTGCGCCATGATCGTCTGGCTGCCGAGCTGGCCCAGCATCTCGATGATCGAGTTGCGGTTCGGATCGTCGCGGCGCACGCGGAAGATGCCGCTGCCGCCCATGCCGTCGAGCGGCTTCAGGATGACGTCGCCGAATTCGTCGATGAAGGCGTTGATGTCGGCGGTGGCGCGTGCCACCAGCGTCGGCGCGGTGAACTGCGAGAACTCGGTGATCGCGATCTTCTCCGAGTGGTCGCGCACCGCACGCGGGTCGTTCCAGACCTTGGCGCCTTGCGCCTTGGCGCGTTCGAGCAGCCAGGTGGCGGTGATGTACTCGAAGTCGAAGGGCGGGTCTTGCCGCATCAGCACGGCATCGAAGGCGGCGAGATTGAAGTCGCGTGCCTCGCCGGCGGCGTACCAGCGGGCGTTGTCGTCCGATACCGTGAGCGGCTGCGCACGCGCGCTGACAATGCCGTCGCGCAGGCGCAGGTCGTCGCGCAGCAGTGCGAAGACCTCATGGCCGCGCGCCTGCGCCGCCCGCATCATCGCGACGCTCGAATCCTTGTAGGGCTTGAGTCCTTCGAGCGGATCGACGATGAAGGCGATCTTCATGCGAGTTCGAGCTCCGCCGGGGCCGTCTCTTCGAGTTCCACCGAGGCCGCCAGCAGCGCGAGGCGGGCCACCACGCCGTAGGCGTAGAAGCGGTTGGGCGCGTCGTCCGGCCCGAGCATGCAGTCGGGCGTGTTGCAGCCAGTCTCGAAGGCCAGCGGTTCGAAGCGCATGCCCGGCGCGTTGAGGTTCTCGTCAATGCCGCGCTCGGTGTTCACCCGGTAGAAGCCGCCGACAACGTACTTGTCGAGCATGTACACCACCGGCTCGGCGACGCCACCGTTCACGGTTTCGACGGTGTGCACGCCTTCCTGGATGATGACCTCGCTGACCTGCATGCCCTCCTTGATCACCGACATCTTGTTGCGCTGCTTGCGGTTGAGGCCGGTCACTTCGGAGGCGTCGCGCACCGTCATCACGCCCATGCCGTAGGTGCCGGCATCGGCCTTGACGATCACGAAGGGCTGGTCATCGACGCCGTATTCGGCGTACTTCGCGCGGATCTTCGCGAGGGTGGCATCCACCTGTGTGGCAAGGCATTCCTCGCCCACGCGCTCATGGAAATCGATCTTGCCGCAGCGGCCGAAGTAGGGGTTGATCAGCCAGGGGTCGATCTTGAGCATCTTCCCGAAGGCCTCGGCGACGCGGTCGTAGGCGCCGAAGTGGATCGACTTGCGGCGCGTGGTCCAGCCTGCGTGCAGCGGCGGGATCACCCATTGCGAGTCGAGTCCCTTGAGGATCTCGGGCACGCCGGCTGACAGGTCGTTGTTCAACAGCACCGCACAGGGCTCGAAGTCCCTGAGGCCGAGGCGGTCGCCCTTGCGCACCAGCGGTTCGAGCGTGAGCTTCTGGCCGTCCGGCAGGTCGAGCGTGGTTGGCTCGGTGATGTCGGGCAGCAGGCTGCCGATGCGCACCTTGAGCCCCGCATGGCCAAGGATGTTCGCCAGCTTCGCGACGTTCATCAGGTAGAACTGGTTGCGCGTGTGGTTCTCGGGCACCAGCAGCAGCTTCGAAGCGTCCGGGCAGATGTGTTCGACCGCGGATTGCGCGGCCTGCACACACAGCGGCAGGAAGCTCTCGTGCAGGTTGTTGAAACCGCCGGGGAAGAGGTTCATGTCGACCGGCGCGAGCTTGAAGCCGGCATTGCGCAGATCGACCGAGCCGTAAAACGGCGGTTGGTGATCCAGCCATTGCTGCCGCAGCCAGGCCTCGATGCTGGTGGCGTGGTCGAGGAAGCAGCGTTCGAGTTCCAGAAGCGGTCCGGTGAGGGCCGTTGTCAGATGCGGGACCATTGGGGTGTCTCCTCGGTCGGGGCGCCAAGTTTAACCCCGCAAGGAACGCGCTGCGATTTACGCGGCGCGGGACCCGACGGGGGGCAATTGTCGTGCGTACGCGGCGAAGGCGGCCGGCAGGCGGGCGTTCTGCAGCGCCCGCTGGCCGAAGATGAAGCGACCGTCGCAGACGAAGCCCTGCTCCGCCCAGTCGACCGCGTTCAGCATCGCGCACAGTTCATTCAGGCCTACATCGGGGCGATGCGGGAAAAGCGCAAGTACCGCACCGTCGAAATGCGGACTGTCGTGCAGGAAGAAGGGCTCCGCAACGCGGGTGCGGTGGTTCACATAGATGCGTGGCGCGGCGCTCTGCGGGTAGCCGCGCCCCCACTGCCACCAGTTGCTCTCGTCGAAGGGTGCGATGCGTCGCGCCAGCAGCGCCGCCTTGTGCGGCTGCAGCGCGGGGTGGGGCGACTCGGGTTGCCAGATCATGCGCCGGGTCTCGCCGCTGGTACGGGTGTGCGAGCAGACGAAATCGCGCGTGCCATGCTCGGCGCTAGCGAAAACCGAATCGGCGCCCGAGACCGCACCGACCTTGACCGAGAAAACCTCGGTCAGAGGGACCTCATGTGCGTCGCGCACAAAGGCGAGCTGCCCGGCGTGTTCGACGAAGTCGCGCATCTCCCAGTCGCCGTTCCGGGCGGCCGCCAGCGCATCGTCGAGCGTGCGGTGATGGGCGGCGTCGATCAGCGCGGTGCGGCGCGAGAAGTCGCCTTCGACAAAGCGCCAGATCAGGCAGTTCGGCAAAGCACCTGCGAAACTCTTCTTGTCGCCCAGTTCGATCGCATGGGTGATCGTGCCGCGTGCATGCAGCAGGCGGTTCAGCGGCTGGGCGCTGGTGGCCTTCAGGAAATCGCGCGGGGTGATGAAGATCAGCTCGCCGCCCGGCACGAGGTGCTTCACGCATTTGGCGATGAAATACAGGAACAGGTTGCTGCGGCGATCGAATGGCAACTCTGTCGGCAGCAGTCTGCGTGTGCCCGGCGCGATGTCCTGATGCCGCACATAGGGCGGGTTGCCGATGATCGTGTCGAAGGTTTCGTTCAGCGGCAGCGCGAAGAAATCGCCCACCAGCACGCCCGGCGGCGCGTGGCGCGGGTCGAGCTCGATCCCGACCGCGCCGGGTAGATGGCGCAGGAAGGCGCCATTGCCGCAGGACGGTTCAAGCGTACGGCCGTGATTGCGGCGCAGCGCCAGCATCGCGCGCACCACCGGCTCGGGCGTGAAGACCTGGCCCAGCTGCGCGACATCGTAGTCCGGCGTGCTGGGGGTGCTGGCGTGAGGCGGGCTGCAAAGGGTGTCCATCGGGGTGGGATTGTCCCACAAGCCCGCGCTATCGCTGGCGACGCTGCCGAACGACGGCGAAACCTGAGCCAGACGGTAACGATCCGTTACGGAAAGCCCTCATCCGGGCGTGCTAGCGTCACGCCATGACGACGCCTTTGCTTCCCTTCACATTCTGGGCGCTGCTGACCCAGCTCGGCACCGCAGCCCTGATCGTTCCGGTCGCCGCGCTGGTGGCCTTCGGTGCGACGCGCGCGGGCGGTGCGCGTTTCGCAGTGCGCTGGTTCGCGTTGTTGATCGCCGGCGCCGCGGTGGTGCTGGCGACCAAGATCGCATTCATGGCGTGGGGATTCGGATCTGCCGACCTCGATTTCACCGGCATCAGCGGGCACTCGATGCTGGCGACCGCGATCGTGCCCGTGGTGTGTGTCGCGCTGGGTGGCGGTGGGAACGGGCGGCGCCGCGTGTTGCTGACGGTCGTCGGCCTGCTGATCTGCGCGCTGGTTGCCTATTCGCGCATCGTGCTGGGGGCTCACAGTATCAGCGAGGCGGTGGCGGGATGGACGCTTGGCGCCCTGGTGGCGCTCGCAGCCACGCTGGATTCAGTGCCGTCGGGCGTCCAGCGCTTCCGCGCCTTGGTGCTGTTCGCCAGCGTGGCACTGCTGCTGTGCGCACATTCAAGCCTTGGCCTGCCCTCTGCGCACCGTTGGGAAGCCTGGCTGGCCGCGCGGATGATCGGCAAGGATTGCCTGTTCACCCGCGCTGCCCTGCACAGTGGTGCGACACAATGCGTGCCGCGCCACCTTGCGCCGGCAAGCGTCTTGAGCTGAGTCGGTCGGCGCGCGCCTGTGGTCGGGCCGGCGACGGCGCTCAGTGCAGCCCGACCTGACCCTTGTTCGCGGCGATGATCTGCGGCGAGTCGTAGGCCACGCCGGCCTTCATCGTCCAGGTGAGCTTGTTGAGCGCCGTGGCGTCGGCAGACAAGCTGCCCTTGAAGGCGACCAGATCGGCGCGCAGGCCTGGCGCGATGCGCCCGATGCTTGCCTCGCGCTGCAGGTAGCGGGCGCCGTTGTGCGTCGCGACCTGTATCGCCTGCGGCAGCGTGAATCCGGCTTCAAGCAGCAGTTCGATGGCGCGCACCGCCGAATAGCCCGGCACCACACCACCGAAGCCGGTCGGATCGGTGCCGACGACCAGCAGCCCGCCGTCGTCGTAGTAACGCTTTTCCCAGGCCATCGCCTTCGGCAGCAACTCGGTCCACAGGTTCTTGCCCTTGCGTGCGATCTTCGACCACTGCGCGACGTAGGCCTCGCGCAGCGGCGGGATTAGCAGATCGAGCGCGCCCTGCGGTGCGAGCGGGCGTCCGGCGGCGAAGGTCTCGAACACCGTCAGCGTCGAGGTGATCGCGACGCCGCGTTCGCGCAGATGCTGCTGCAGCGCGAGCATGCGCGGATCATCGGCGGCGAGCGCATTGAGCGACTTGTCGACCTTGTCCTGGCCGGGGCACACGTCGGGCTTCTTGTCGGCGACGAAATCGCTCGCGACCAGGAAGCCGTGCTCGAGGTCGTCGATGCCCAGGTCAGCCGCCTCGGTGTAGGTCAGCGAGCACAGGTGCGCCGTCACCTTCTGGCCACGGGCATGGGCGGCCGTGATGATCGCCTTCATCTGCGCGCGCGTCAGGTGCATGTAGCCCTTGTAGGAGGAGGCTCCCTCGTCGGCCCAGTAGTCGACCATCCGTGTGGCCTGCGCCGGGGTTTCAAGGCGCTGCATCTGCCCGACGAAGGCTTCCTTGCCGTTGAGGAAGGGCGCGGTCACATCCATGTCCGGCCCGACGATCTTGCCGGCGCGGATGTCTTTCCAGGTATTCAGGTCTGCATACGGGCTTACGCTGCCGGCGGTGCGCAGCGTCGTCGTGCCGCCGGCGAGGTAAAGGCCGGGGAAGGTCTCGAACATGGCCCCGTACGAGCCGCTGGCGAGCGGATAGAACCAGTGTTCGTGCAGCATCACGAAGCCGGGCGTCAGCGAGTGGCCGCTCATGTCCTTTACCAGCGCGTCGCGCGGAATGCGGGCGTCGCCGTCGGGCAGCACCGCCTTGATCAGGCCATCTTCGATCAGCACTGTCTGGTCTTTGCGGACTTCACCGCCGCTGCCGTCGATCAGCTCGGCATGGGTCAGCGCGATCTTCGAGCCCTTGAACAGCACGTACTTGTCGGCGGGATTGGGCGGCGTTTCTGCCCGCGCCATGAACGGAATCATTAGCAGACCGACGGCAAGCGTGCGCAGATTCATCGGGCGAAGTCTCCTCAGGGTTGGCGGATGCCGGCAAGGCGCTGGCCCCGATCGCAACGGGGCCCGGATTGTTGTTGGGGGTGGTGCCGCGCTTACAAGGTGCGCGTCTGCCCGCCGTCCACGTCGAGAATCGTACCCTGACAGTAGGCCGACAGCGGCGAGGCGAGGAAGGTAACCGCAGCCGCGATCTCGGCGGGGTCGCCAAAGCGCGCCACGCCGAGCTTCTTCGCCATCGCGGCCGCCGCTTCGTCGAGTGACAGTCCGCTTTCGCTTGCAACAGCCCGGATGCGGGTTTCGAGCCGTTCGGTGCGGACCGAGCCAGGGTTGATCGCGTTGACCTTCACCCCATCGGTGAGACCTCGATCGGCGAGCGATTTGGTGAGGTTGAGCAAAGCCGCGTTCACTGATCCGCCGATCGAAAATTCGGCCGAACCGGTGCGGCCACCGACTCCGACGATGTTCACGATCGCGCCTTGCGTGCGCACCAGATGCGGCCAGGCCGCGCGGCTGCAACGCACGGTGCTGAAGAACTTCAGCGCGAAGCCGTCTTCCCAGTCCGCCTCGGTGAGCTCAAGGAAATCGCCGCGCCGGGTGGCGCCGGCATTGTTCACCAGCACGTCGATCGTGCCGAATTCGGCAAGGGCGAAGTCGATCAGCCTTTGCGGGGCGTCCGGTTCGCGCAAGTCGGCCGGGAATAGTCGGACGTCGCAGTCGCATTGCGCTGCAGTGTCCTCAAGGCCGTCACGCGAGCGGGCCGCCAGAACGAGGCGGGCGCCTTCCGTGGCGAGCCCGATCGCAATCGCGCGACCGATACCGCGGCTGGCGCCGGTGACGATGGCGACCGAATCGTGCAGTTTTGTGTTCATTCAGAGCCTCTGGCCGGTCAGGGGGCGATCGAGCAGGATCAGGCGCAGTGCGAGCGACAGCATTACACCGGCGAGCAAACGCCCCTGCGTTCTGAAGATCACCGGACTGCGCCGCAGCATCGCGCCGACCTGTCCGCTGAAGGCGCCCAGCAGCGTATTGAACGCCAGCGCGGTGAACGACAGGGTGCTGCCGAGAAACGCCAGTTGCAATGCCACATGCCCGTGAGCGGGCTCGACGAACTGGGGCAGGAAGACCATGAAGAACAGCAGGGCTTTCGGATTGAGCAGGCTGTTGAGCATGGCGCTTCGGCACACGTACAACAGCGAAACCTCAGCGTGCCTCTGGGCGAACGGCTTCGAGGTGGCGCGCAGGGACTGGACGGCGAGCCAGAGAAGATACGCCGCACCAGGTACCTGAGCAGATCGAACGAGGGCGGCCATGCCGCGACGAAGGCGGTGACGCCGGAACAGGTGAGCAGCGTGAGTACCAGATCGGCAAGCGTGATGCCGAGCGCGGCGGCGAACCCGCCTCGCGGACCATGGGCGAGGCCGTGAGACAGCACGAATGCCATGTTCGGCCCCGGCGAGAGCATCAGTGCCAACACGGCGAGCAGGAAGAGGGCGAGGGTCGAGAGTTCAATCGGCATGATCAGACTGCGGTGACGTTCCGGGGCACGGGCCATTGCTTTGCATGGATTGTCCGGGCGCGAATTGTCCGCAATGTGTCGAAGCGGCGTCGATCTCTCCCGGGGTTGGGCTCATGCCTCGGGTCGAGGTCGCACAGCGCGGGTCTCCAGCAGGGCGATCAGCTCGCTCATGTGCCCGATGCGCCACTCTCCGAGCTTCAAGGGTTCGCTGTCGGCCGGCGCGAGATGGACAACATCCATGCCGGCAGCCCGCGCGGCAAGCACGCCGGCTTCGCTGTCCTCGACGACAACGCAGCACGACGGGGCAAATCCCATCGCGTCGGCGGCATGAAGAAACAGGCCGGGGTCAGGCTTCCAAGAGCCGACCTCGTACGCGCTGAATACGTGTTCGCCGAAGTAGCTGGAAAGACCACTTACCGATAGCGCCTGGCGAATCTTGGCGGATGGCCCGCTCGATGCCACGCAGCGCGCATCGCGCAGTTGCCGGAGCATTTCGCGAACCCCCGGCATTGGATGCAAGGCTTCGGAGAAGCGCGCCGCAACATGCGCGCGGTAGCGTGTTTCGAAGTCTGCCGGCAGCGCACGGCCGAGTGCGCTACTGAGGTCAGCGAGGATCTCTGCAAGCTTGCGGCCCCGGTGCATCGCGACCAGCGACGCGAGCGGCGTATCGAGATCCGGGAGCAGGTCGAGGAAGGCCTGGTTGCAGAGCCCCTCACTGTCCACCAGTGTGCCGTCGAGATCGAAAATGATGCAGCGCTGTGTCGTCACCCGCTCAGTCGCCGCGCAGTCGTGCATGCATGACGCTGTCGATCAGTTGCCCATCCTTGAAGACACTCTTGCGCAGCACGCCTTCGCGGCGGAAACCCGCTTTCTCGAGTACGCGCATCGACGCAGCATTCCATTCGAACACGGCGCCTTCGAGTCGTTCGAACCGCAGATGCGTGAACGCGTGATCTGCCATCGCGCGCGCGGCTGCGCTGGCGATGCCCTGACCCCAGTGCGGCTCGCCAAGCCAATAGCCGAAGTTGCCGGTGAAACGCGCATTACCTTCCCCGGCAATGATGCCGATGCCGCCCACGAGGCTGCCGCGATGAACAATCGCGACGTGGCATGAGGGGGCGCTGTGATTGGCGAATTCAATCCAGAACGCCGCGTCGGCCTCGGTGTAGGGGTGCGGAAACAGGTCGGTGAGGTTGCGCCAGATCTTGCGATTGTCGGCGAGCGCAACCAGGGCCGCCTGGTCGGATTCCTGCCAGGGGCGCAGGAAGCAGTCTGGAAGGTCGGTTCGGATCATGGGTGTCGGACGGGGCGCAAGTGAGGCTTGATCTCGCAGCAGGACTGCCTCCGAGCGCGCCCGGAGCCGTAATGCGTTACTTCCACTCGTAAGCTGATTCGAGGCCGAAGGCCGTCAGCGCTTCATCCAGCAGGCGCGCGGGTGTGCCGCGCGTGTTCTGTTCGGCGAGCCGCGCGTCCATGGCTTGAAGCAGGGCGAGGCAAGGCGACTTGCGGCTGAAGCCGAAGTGGATGGTGCCGTTGCTGATCGGCGGGTTAACCGAGGTGATGCGTATGCCGCTCTTGCCCGCTGCGCTGCGCAGGTAGGCGCGCCCGAGATAGTCGCCGGACACGAAGTAGTCGATGCGACCAAGCTTGAGCTTGCGGAAGTTCTCGACCATGGTGAGCGCGGTTTCAACCTTGAGATTGTCGCGCATGTACTCGTCAAATCCGTTTCCGAAAGCATCTCCCAGGCTCACCCCGCCCCGATAGTCCTTCAGCGTTTGCCAGTCGGCGTACTTGATGGGGCTGGTCTCGGGAACGAAGACGACGATCGGATTGGCGAAGGCGGCAGCGCGGGTGAAACTCAGGTAGCGCTCGCGTTCGGGCGTGATGCGCAGACTCAGCAACAAGTCGATCTCACCGGCCTCGGCCATCGCCTGTGAGCGTTTCCAGGGGAACACCATCGGCACCAGCGTGACGCCGGGCGGGGCGACCAGCTTGAGCAGTTCCACGCTCGCACCCTTGTAGTCGTCGCGCTCGCCGGGCCAGCTGAAGGGGGGGTAGTTCGGATTGGTCGCGTACCGCAGGACCGTGCAGTCGGCAGCGGCCGGTGGCGCGGGCAGCAGGGCCAGCACGGTGGCGATCGCGACGACAAATCCGCTGAGCAGGTTCATTGAAGTTCAGCACGCTTGATGGGAAGCCATTTGCGACCGCCAGTCCTGCCTGTTTGGGGTCGCCAGCCTGCATCCTATCCCTCAACGCATGCCCGCGGGAAACTTCTACCCGCGTCGCCGCTGCGACGCGGGCCCTGCGTCAAGCCGGGACTCAGCGACCGAGTTCCTTGAGGTACACCTTGCGCGCCGCGACCGCGGTATCGGTGAAGTCGGAGAACAAGCCGTCGATGCCGAGCCGGTAGTACTGCAGATATTCGGCCTGCGGATCGCCCTTGTAGTCGAGGGCCAGGCGCCGCTTCTCGTTGCGGAAGGTGTAGGCGTGCACCATCAGGCCGGCCTTGTGTGCATCGGCGATCAGCGTGGTCGGGGTCTGCGTGGTCGCATCGGCATAGTTGATCTTGCCGTCGCCGTTCATGTCCTTGACTGCGCCGTTCGCATCCAGCGTGCCTTTCACCGGCACGATGTAAGGCTTCCACGGGCCGATACCGTCGGCGTAGGTGGCGATCTCGGCCAGGCCAGCCGGCGTCACCATATCCTTGAAGCCGCGCGGGTCGCCCGCCCTGGCCCAGTCGTAAGGCTTGTCGTAGGGCGCTGCATAGGTGAGCTGGCCGGTCTTCAGGTCAACGTCGTCGGCATCGATCAGCTGGATCAACTTGGTGTTGAGACCATTTGCCTTCATGTACTTGAGGCTGCCCGGCTCGAAGCTCTGCACATAGATCGGCGCGGACTTGCTGTTCCAGCCGGCGGCGTTGATCAGCGAGATCAGCGTGCCTTCCAGCGGCAGGCCCAGGTCGCGGTGGTAGCTCGGATTCTTCGTCTCGGGGTACACGGCAATCGTGCGGCCGAGCTTGGCGCTCTGCGTTTTGGCGAGGTCGATGATTTCCTGGAAGGTGGCGATCTTGTAGAGGCCGTTGTACTGCTGGGGGCGCTCGGCGTCGGTCGAAATGCCGCCCAACGTCTTGATCTCTGCCAGCGTGAAGTCGCTGGCGAACCAGCCGGTCTGTGTCTCGCCGTCAACGCTGGTGGTCTTCTTGCGGTCGGCGAATTCCGGGTGACTGGCGACGTCGGTGCTGTAAGCGAGGTTAGGGTCGTGGCGCGCGATCAGTACGCCGTCCTTGGTCGACACCAGATCCGGCTCGATCACGTCGGCGCCCATGTCGATCGCCAGCTGATAGGCCTCCAGCGTTTCCTCCGGCAGGTAGCCGGAGGCGCCGCGGTGGGCGACGACAATCGGCGCGGCCTGGTTGAGCGTCTTGAACGCTTGTGGCGTGGGGGGCGTGGTGTCGGTGCCGTCGCTGCCGCAGCCAGTCAGCAGCAGACCGGCGCTGAACAGGGCTGCGATGGAGGTGTGCGGGCGAATGCCGAGCGAAGCGAAGGTGCGCATGGATAGGTCCAGTAGACGATCGGACCTTGCAAGCTATCGGCGACACATGACGCCGGCGTTGAGGCGAGATGGCAGGCGCGTGACGCGGCCCGCTTGGCGTGTCGTGATGTCAGGCAGCCACGATGGGCGTAGCCACGCGCGCACGGCGCCCGACGCGCAGGCACAGCGCGACGATCGGCGGCCCGATCACCGCCGCGGTACTGAGGATGTCGGCCAGCGAGTGGTAACGCTGAATCATCATCAGTCCCGCGTAGGCCACCAGCGAACCGATCCACACCCACCGCGCGCGCGGCAGCAGGGTGCACAACAGCGCGACGAAGGCAAAAGACACCGCCGCGTGGGTGCTGTAGTCGAGTCCGAAGGCGGGCCACAGCGCCAGCGCTTTGTCGGCGAACATCATCGCGTAGCAGATCGCGACGCAGGCCAGGCCCAGCGCAAGGCGCCACGCCGCAACGGGCCAGTCTTGTGCAAAGGCGGCGCGCAGTACGCAGGCCAGCCAGAGCAGGCCGATCGTGGGTGTGTACGCGTTCGCAATTGCAGCAAGTGTCTCGTAGGAAGGCATGGTGGCTGTCTTCAGGCGGGGAGCTGGTATTCGAAGATCCAGAAGTTGTCGAGGCTGCGGTAGTCGACCAGTTCGGCGCCGAAAGTCTGCACCATCGCGCGCAGCTCGCTCTCGTGCGGAAAGTTCTTCAGCACCCGATGCTGGCTGCCATCACGCAACGGGCGCATCTGGTAGGTGTTGCCATCGGCATCGGTGTCGCAGATCGGGTAGTCCCGGCACTGCACCTCGCTGTTGTCGATGAAAAGCACGCGCGCGCCGGGGCGCAGGCGCCGATGCAGGCCGCAGAGGAATTCGCCGCGCCTTGCGATCGGCACATGCGACAGCCACAGTCCGGCGAAGGCGCCTTCGAATTGACCGAGCGATTCGGGCAGTGCGTAGGCGTCTGCGACGAGGCAGCACGCCGGATCGACGCCGGGCCTCTGCTTCGCGAAGGCGAGCGGCGCGTCGAGGCCGTCGGTTGCGACCAGTCCGGTACATGCCGGGGCGAGGTGCTGCGACCAGTAGCCCGTACCGCAGGCTATCTCCAGCACCCGCCGCCCGGAGAAACGCGCGGGCAGGTGGTCGCGCAGGAAAGCGATGTCGGCGGCGCGCTCGGGCTGCTCATAGACGGCGTCGTAGTAGGGCGCGCGGGCGGAATAGTAGGCCTTCATGGGGGGCTCCGTGGCAGGCAGACGCCATGCTACCGGTGGATGCGGATCACGCGCGTGCAGGTGTCACATCGCCCTGCATGGTGGCGAGGGCGTCAACCACATGCTGCTGCCAACCGGCCGCGGCGGTGGGGCGCCAGACCAGCCAGACGGATTCCTCGCAGGTGTACGGACAGTCGCTGACCGAAACGTGCACCAGGCCGGGGGTCTGCAGCGCGAAGTCGGGCAGGTAGGCCAGCGCTTCGCCTGCGATGACGAGGCTGACGAGGACCTGCAGGTCATCCACCCAGTAGCGGATCGCGCGCGGCAGGCGATCGTCACGCCAGCCATCGGAGCGGCTGCCGCGTTGCACCCCGCAGAACAGCGACCGGCTTGGGCAGGCGAACGGGTGGGCGAGCACTTCGGCTGTGCTGGCGGTGACCGGCAGGCCGGGTGCGCGCTGTGCGAGCGGATGATGTGCGCCCGCCGCGAGCTGCATGCGTATCGTGCCGAGCGACACGGCAGCAAAGTCGCTGCGCCAGTGGCGCGGGTTGCTGCCCTGCAGGGCTTTACCGGTGACGCAGGCGAAGTCGGCGTCGCCGCGGGCGAGCGCGGCCAGCGCCTCGTCTTCGAACACCGGGCGCAGCGCGAGGCTGCTGTCTGGAAAGCGCGCCGAGAGTGCGCGAGCGATCGCCGCACCCCAGCGCCACTGCAACACCGCGGGTGCTGCAACGCGGCAGTGCACGCGGAAATCGGCGCCTTCGAACTCGGCACGCGTCTGTTCCGCGAGATGCACCAGATCGAGCGCGCGTTGCCGCAATCGCTCCCCTGCTGCGTTGAGCCGCAGTGATTTGCTCTGGCGATCGAAGAGCGGCGTGCGCAGGTCTTCTTCCAGGCGGCGAATGGCTTTCGACAGCGCCGATGGCGTCAGGTGCTGTTCGCTGGCCGCCGCCTGCAGGCTGGGGTGGCGGGTGGCGGCGAGAAACAGGCGGAGATCGGCGAGATCCATGCTTGTGTCGGAACGGGCAACAAAAGTGTAATTTTAGTTGCTTTTCGGGAAATATGGCGGCGAACACACTGCAGGCTTCTCCAGTTTTTTGCGTGCCCAGCCATGACCGTGTCGAATCCCCCGATCCATCAGCAGTGGATCTACGCCCGCCAGCCCGATGCGGTGGTGGGCCCCGAGCATTACGAACTGCGCAGTCAGCCACTCTCCTTTGCGTTGTCGAGCGGCGAGGTGCTCGTGGCCGCGCGTTACATCAGCGTCGATCCCTACATGCGGATCAACCAGTCGCGTCGCCCGACCTACAACGCGGAACCGCATCCCTTGGGCGTGGTGCAGAGCGCCGGCGTGGTTGGCGAAGTGCTGGCCGCGCGCGATGCCCCGTTCGCGCCGGGCGACTGGGTCGAGGGCCTGCTCGGCTGGCAGACCCATGCGCGGGTGCATCACAGCGTGCTGCGCAAGCTCGATCCGACGCTCGCGCCGGTCAGCACTGCCCTGGGCGTGCTCGGCATGCCGGGGCGCACGGCGTGGTTCGGTCTGACCGAGTCCGGCCGGCCGCACGCCGGCGAGGTGGTGGTGGTGTCCGGTGCGGCCGGTGCGGTGGGCTCGCTGGTGGCGCAGTTTGCGCGACGCCACGGGTGCCGGGTCCTCGGCATCGCCGGGGGCGCTGACAAGTGCGCCTGGCTGACGGGCACGCTCGGCCTGGACTGGGCCATCGACTACCGCGCCCACGCCGACGCCGACAGCCTGTCGCGGGCGATCCGGGCAACGACCGGCGGCGTCGACGTGTACTTCGACAATGTGGGGGGCTGGATCAGCGATGCCGTGATCCCGCAGATCAACCGCCGCGCGCGCATCGTCATCTGCGGCAGCATCAGCCAGTATTCCGGCGGACTCGACGCGCCGGAACTCGGGCCGCGCTTCCTGCATCACCTGCTGTACCAGCGGGCGACGATCCAGGGGATGCTGGCGCGCGACTATCTGCACCGCATGGACGAAATGCTGCGCGTGGTCGGGCCCTGGGTGCAGCGCGGTGAAATCGTCTTCGAAGAAACCTGCGTCGATGGCTTCGAACAACTGCCAGCGACCCTCAACCGCCTGTTCACCGGAGAGCACCGCGGCAAGCTGCTTGTCAGGGTGGCCCTGTGAGCGTGCGCTCCGCGTTGCAGGTGCATTGCCTGCCGGCGCTGGGTCGCGCGCTGCCCGCCGATCAGGACCATTGCCTGACGCGCACCTCGCCGGGCGCGCTATTGCTGATTCATGTGCCGCCCGGCGCCTACGCCTTCGAACAGCACGTTGCGGACGAATGGATCGTTTGCGTGAGCGGCCGCCTCGTCATGGAGACCGCTGACGGCGGGCGCGCCACGGCGAACGCGGGGGATCTGCTGCATGTGCCAGCCGGATTGGCGCACCGCTTCGCGCAGGACGCGGATGCCGTGGTGCTGACCCTGTCGCAGGCGGCCGAGGCGCCGCCGTGGAACCGGGCGTAACCCGCCAACAGGGGCCTCTAGTCCTGCTGAAATGAAACTGGCATTCCATACAGGCCGGCGCTGCGCGGCCGCCTGTCGGCGCGGCTCGCGACATTGCGCTCGCGCGGTATATAGTCACGGCCGCACGAACAAAATGCTTGCCCGGGAGCCTGAATGGAATTCCAGAACTATTCGATGATCGCAACGCTGTCGCCGGCCGAGAACGCGGGCTATCCCGCCCTTGGTACGCTGGTCGAGCAGATCCTGCATCTGCTCAATTCAGACATCGTCTTCAGCGACATCATCATCCACCAGAACAGCCCGGTGATGCTGCGCCAGCCCAAGCGGCTGGTGGCGGCCTCTGATACGCCGGTGACCGGGGAGGATCTGGAGGAATTCTTCAAGGTCATCGAGCCGAACTGGGAAGAGCGCATCATGGAGCGCGCCTTCGACCGCTCGAAAGATTTGTACAGCGCCCGGATCCGCGCCAACTGCTTCACCTTCCAGGGCCGCAAGCGCCTGGGTTGTGTGATCCGCCGCTTCCCGACCGAGCCGATGCCGCTCGAAGACCTCGGCCTGCGCCCGTCGATCCAGGATCTGGTCAAGCTCAACAGCGGCCTGGTGCTGTTCATCGGTGACACCTGCCAGGGCAAGTCGACGACGATCGCGTCGCTGCTCGACGAGATCAACAAGACCCGCTCGGGCCACATCATCACGATCGAAGACCCGGTCGAGACGCTGATCCCGCAGCGTCGCTGCATCATCACCCAGCGCGAAGTGGGTGAGGACGGCGACGTCGGCAGCTACTACCTCGGCGCGCTGGATGCATTGCGTGAGCGGCCCGATGTGATCCTGATCGGCGAGATCCGCGATGCGCAGACCGCGCAGGAAGCGCTGGCGCTGTCCGAGTCCGGCCCGCTGGTGTTCGCGACGCTGCACGCAAAGACCACCGAACTTGGCCTGCAGAAGATGCTGCGCCTGCTCGGCAACAGCGAAACCCAGGCGCAGACGCTGGCCAGCTCGCTGCGCAGCGTGATCTGCCAGGCCCTGATTCCGTCGAACAAGGGCGATTCCTACTACCTCGCCACCGAATGCCTGACGCCCAACGCCGAGGCGCAGGCGCTGATCAGCGCGCGCAATGTTGGCGGCATCCGCGCGCTGCTCGACAAGCTCAACGCAATGCCCGATTCGCGTTCGCACACCATGAACTCGGATCTGGAAATCCTGCTCAAGGCCAAGCGTGTCGGGCTTGCCGATGCACGCAAGGCGACTACCGACCTGGCGCGATTCAGCGAACTGTTCGAGCGCTGAGTCTGACCGACCATCCGGGCCGCGCGATGGACTTCGAGCTGGATTTCTATAGTTCCGAAGTCGAGCGGGTTGAAGTTGCCGGCGATACGCTGAGCGTGGTCTTCTCCGCTGCCCACGGCCTGCGTGCCGTTGCGCCGGGTCTTGCGCCGGTGCGCGGATACGCGAGCGGGGTCGTGCTGCGCTTTGAAGCGGCGCGCTGGGAGGGCGATCCGGCGCGCTTCTTCGGCGGCCTGGCCGACGGGTGGCTGGAAGTCGCGTCGACAAAGCGGGCGCGCCTGCGCCTGCCGCTCAGCGAGACGGGCGGCGTTCGCGCGGAATTGCGACTGATCTCCGGGGTGAGCCTGCTGCTTGCGGCCGCGGCGGTGTACTGCGACGCGCCGGCCGCCGAGGCTTTCACCGAGTCGTACGCCTGCTGAACGCCACCGGCCCCGCTGTTCCCGGCGGCAGCCTATGCGGCGGGTGCGGCTGTTAGAATGCCGGCGTGGAACCCATGAACCTCACCCACCACTTCCTGATCGCCATGCCCGCCATGGACGATCCCAATTTTTCTCGTACGCTGATCTATCTCGCCGAGCACAACGAGGAGGGTGCGCTCGGCGTGATCGTGAATCGCCCGATCGAGATGACGCTGGGCGAGTTGTTCGGCAAGGTTGATATCGCGCTGGAAGCCGACGAGCTGGCGCAACGCCCGGTGTATTTCGGTGGCCCGGTGCAGACCGACCGTGGTTTCGTGCTGCATCGCCCGGCGGGCGAATGGCACTCGTCGCTGAAGGTGAACGACGAGGTTGCGCTGACCAGTTCCAAGGACATTCTCGAATCCCTGGGTTCGACGGGTGAGCCTTCCGATGTGTTGATTTCGCTCGGCTATGCCGGCTGGTCGGCCGGCCAGCTCGAGGACGAACTGGCGCAGAACGCCTGGCTGACGGTGCCGGCCGACCTGCGCATCGTGTTCGACCTGCCGCCCGACGAGCGCCTGGATGCGGCGATGAAGCTGCTGGGTGTCGATTTCGCCCGACTCTCGGACGTCGCCGGACACGCCTGATGGGCACGGTGCTGGGCTTCGACTTCGGCACCGCCCGCATCGGCGTCGCCGTTGGCGAAACCGAGCTGGGCATGGCGCAGCCGATCGAAGTCATCGAAGGCGAGGCGAACGAGCCGCGCTTTGCCGCCATCGCCAAACTCATCAAGGAATGGCAGCCGCAGGCGCTGGTCGTCGGCCTGCCGGTGCATACCGACGGTGCCGAGCACGACATGACCGCGCGTGCGCGACGCTTTGCCAATCAACTCAACGGCCGTTTCCGCCTGCCGGTGGAACTGGTCGACGAACGCCTGACCTCGCTCGAGGCCGAATCCATGCTGCGCGAAGCCGGCCACGGCTGGCAGAAACGCAAGCGCCACCTCGACGCGGTCGCCGCCCAACGCATCCTTCAAACCTGGTTCGATACCCGCCATGCATCTGCCTGACGTTGAAAGCCTGATCGCCGATCTGGTCACCCAGATCCGCCCGCACCTCACGCCTGCCACCGGCATGGTCGGCATCCACACCGGCGGCGTGTGGCTCGCCGAACGCCTGCACGCGGCGCTGGGTATCGCCACACCGCTCGGCGTCATGGACGTGTCCTTCTACCGTGATGACTACAGCGCCAAGGGCTTGCACCCAAGCCCGCGCAAGACCGACATCCGCTTCGATGTCGACGGCGCGCCGATCATCGTGGTGGATGACGTGCTCTACACCGGACGCACGACACGGGCTGCGCTCAACGAGTTGTTCGACTACGGCCGCCCGGCGCGCGTCGACCTGTGTGTGCTCGCCGACCGCGGTGGTCGCGAGTTGCCGGTCGCCGCGCGCTTCTGCGGCATCACACTGCAGGCTCCCCTCTCGGCACGCGACCGGCTACAGCTGGAGAAGGCCGAAGACGGCGCCCTTACCCTGAGGCTCGCCCATGCATAACCCTCAATTGACCAAGGACGGCAAGCTCGCGCACCTGCTCACGCTGGAAGGCCTGCCGGCCAGCATCCTGACCGCGATCCTCGATACGGCGGCGCCCTTCACCGAAGTGGGCGAGCGCGAAGTGAAGAAGCTGCCGCTCTTGCGCGGCAAGAGCGTGTTCAACGTGTTCTTCGAGAACAGCACGCGCACCCGCACGACTTTCGAGATCGCCGCCAAGCGGTTGTCGGCCGACGTGATCAACCTGAACGTGTCGACCAGTTCAACGAGCAAGGGCGAGACCCTGCTCGACACGGTGGACAACCTCTGCGCGATGGGCGCGGACATGTTCGTGATGCGGCACGCATCGAGCGGTGCGCCCTACCTGCTGGCGCAGCACCTGCGCGCCACCGGGCGCGACCACATCAGCGTGGTCAACGCCGGCGACGGGCGCCATGCGCACCCGACGCAGGGCCTGCTCGATATGTACACGATCCGCCACTACAAGAAGGACTTCACCAACCTGACGGTGGCAGTGGTGGGCGATGTGCTGCATTCGCGCGTGGCACGCTCCGAGATCGCCGCGCTGACCACGCTGGGCGTGCCTGAAGTGCGTGTGATCGGCCCGAAGACGCTGCTGCCGACCGACGTCGAACGCATGGGCGTGCGTGTCTTCCACGACATGCGCGAAGGCCTCAAGGGCGTCGATGTGGTGATGATGCTGCGCTTGCAGAACGAGCGCATGCAGGGCGCGCTGCTGCCTTCCAGCCAGGAGTACTTCAAGGTCTGGGGCCTGACGCCCGAAAAGCTCGCACTCGCCAAACCGGACGCGATCGTGATGCACCCGGGCCCGATGAACCGTGGCGTCGAGATCGACTCCGCCGTCGCCGATGGCGGCAATGCGGTGATCCTGCCGCAGGTGACTTTCGGCATCGCGGTGCGGATGGCCGTGATGAGCATGCTGGCCGGACACTGAGACCAAGACGATGAAGATCCAGATTGCCAACGGCCGTGTCGTTGATCCGGCCCACAAGCTCGATACCCAGCAAGACGTGTTCATCGCCGACGACAAGATCGTCGCGCTCGGCGCCGCACCGACCGGCTTCACCGCGGACCGCGTGATCGACGCGCGCGGCCTGGTCGTAGCACCCGGCTTGGTTGACCTCTCCGCACGCCTGCGCGAGCCCGGTTTCGAATACCGCGCGACCCTTGAATCGGAGATGCAGGCTGCGATGGCCGGTGGCGTCACCAGCCTCGCCTGCCCGCCCGATACCGACCCGGCGCTGGACGAGCCGGGCCTCGTCGAAATGCTGTGCCACCGCGCACGCAAGCTCAACTGCGCCCACGTCTATCCGGTCGGCGCGCTGACCGCGGGCCTCAAGGGCGAACGGCTGACCGAGATGGCGGAGCTGACCGAGGCCGGCTGCGTCGCCTTCGGCCAGGCCAACACGCCGATGAAGGACAACCTGGTGCTGCTGCGCGCAATGCAGTACGCCTCCACCTTCGGCTATCGCGTCTGGCTGCAGCCGCTCGATCCCTACATGTCTCGTGGCGTTGCGCATGACGGCGAAGTCGCGTCGCGCTTCGGCCTCACCGGCATCCCGGTCGAAGCCGAAACCGTGGCACTCGCCACGCAACTGCAACTGGCGAAGACAACCGGCGTGAAGCTGCACATCACCCGCCTGTCGTCTGCCGCCGGCCTCGACCTGATCCGGCGTGCGCGCGCCGAGGGGCTGGACGTCACCTGCGACGTCAGCGCGCACCATCTGCATCTGTGCGACATCGACATCGGCTTCTTCAACCCGCTCACGCATCTGGTGCCGCCACTGCGCGCCCAGAGCGACCGCGAAGCACTGCGCGCAGCGCTGGCGAATGGCGAGATCGACGCGGTGTGTTCCGACCACACGCCGGTGGACGACGACGAGAAGCAGATGCCGTTCGCCGAAGCGGCGCCGGGCGCTACCGGCCTCGAACTGCTGCTGCCGCTGACGCTCAAGTGGGGCGCGGAGATGAAGCTGCCGCTGCTGACCGCGCTGTCACGCGTGACCGCCGACGCCGCCCGCATCATGGGCATCACCAAGGGCGGCCATCTCGGCGTTGGCGCCCGCGCGGACGTGTGCATCTTCGATGCCGAAGCGCATCGCACCGTCACCCGCGAAAGCCTGCGTAGCCAGGGCAAGAACACGCCCTTCCTCGGCTACGAACTGCCGGGTGTCGTGAAGCACACGCTGGTCGAAGGCCGCGTAATGTTCGGCGGCTGAGCGCACGCGATGCAACATCGCTTCTGGGATGAGCGCTACGGCCGGCCGGGCTACTTCTACGGTACCGAGCCGAACGACTTCTTGCGCGCGCAGGCGGCCGCGCTGCCGATCGGCGAGGTGCTGTGCATCGGCGAAGGCGAAGGCCGCAATGCGCTGCACCTGGCGCGGCTGGGGCATCGCGTCACCGCGGTGGATCAGTCCGAAGTCGGCATGGCCAAATTGCGCGAACGCGCTGCGGCAGAGCAGCTGGCGGTCGAGGCGATGGTCGCGGATCTGGCTGAGTTCGATTTCGGCGCAGCACGCTGGACGGCCATCGTGTCGATCTTCTGCCATCTGCCAAGCGCGCTGCGCGTCGATGTGCATCGCCGCGCCGCACACGCGCTGGCGCCCGGCGGGCGCATCATTCTTGAAGCCTACACGCCGCGCCAACTGAACTACGGCACCGGCGGGCCAAGCGACCCGGACATGCTGTGCGAAGCGGAGGCACTGCGCGCCGAACTCGCGCCGCTGACGTTCGATCACCTGATCGAGCTCGAACGCGAGGTCATCGAAGGCCCCGCGCACAACGGCCTTGCGTCGGTGGTGCAGCTCGTCGCGCGGCGGCCAGGATGACAACCCCCACGCTCACTATGCTCGCGGCCTGGCGCGTACTGTCATGAAACTGATCGACACCGCGGCACTGGAGGCGCGCCTCGCCGACTTCGCGCGCGAACGCGACTGGGACCGCTTCCATAACCCGCGCAACCTGATCCTTGCGCTCACCGGCGAGGTCGGCGAGCTGGCCGAGATATTCCAGTGGCTTACCGACGCGCAGGCCGAGGCGATCATGCAGGGTGACAAGGCCGAGCATGTACGGCAAGAAGTAGCCGACGTGCTGCTCTACCTGATGCGGCTGGCGATGGTCTTGAAGATCGACGTGGATGCGGCCGTGCGCGACAAGATCGCGCTCAACGCAAAGAAGTACCCGCCGCTGCCGGAAGCCTGAGCGGCGCGCCGAAAGCCGCTCAGTCGTCGTCGCCGTTCTGGCGCTTTGGCAACTCGGCGAGGCGGGTCAGCGCGTCGACGCGCTTGAGTAACTCACGGTCATGCCAAGGCTTCTGGAAGAAGCCGAAAACCCCTTCACAGTCGCGCACCCGCGCCTGCAGGTCTTCATGGCCGGTGATTGCGATGATCGGCAGGTTCTCGGTCTCAAGGCTGCCCTGCACCGAGGCGATCAACTGGAAGCCGTCCATGCGCGGCATCTCGAGATCGGTGATCAGCAGGTGAAAGCGCTGGCGGGTCAGGATCTCGTCGGCGGCGAGGCCGTCTTCCGCCAGCGTGACGGCGTAGCCTTCCGATTCCAGCAGTTTTTTCAGTTTGCTGCGGACCACCGCTGAATCGTCGACCACCAGCACCGATCGCTGATGCGGCACCGCCGGCGCGGCTTCCTTCTGTTCGGTCGGCGTCAGCGGCTGGTTGCGGAAGAGCGGTGAACACGCGAAGAAGATCAGGGCGAGGCCCATCAGCACGGCGATCAGGTAGCCGTAGCCCGACATCATGTCGGTGAATGCACTCCAGCTTTCCAGCCAGGCGCCTGAAGAAAAATCGAGCATGCGATCGACCTCGGATGGACGCGCGGTCCGTTGATGATTCTGGCAAAACTGCCGTAATCATGCGTAAGAACGGGCGCCGCGTAAATGTCGCTAGCATCGATTGCGCGGCGCAGGTCACGTCGGCACCCGCGCGCGGCTCCGTGGCGCATCAGCGGCGGCTGTTGCAGGCCACCTTGAGCCCCTGACCAGGTTCGATCTTGCGCTTTGCGACGCATTCGTTAAGCCCGGGCGGCAGCGCCTGAAAGAGCATCGACGCGGTGCCGGAATAGCGGCAGGCCACATAGAGCATCGGGCCCGCGCTGTGTGGGCCGCGCGCGATGTACCAGGTGTCACTGGTGCTCGTGGCCGGGGCGTTCTCCGGCTTGAGCGGCGCGAAGCCGTCGGCGGGGGACGTGGTGTAGATCGCCACACCTTCGAGGTTTGTAAGGCCGCCGTCGCCGGCTTGCGGATCATGGCGCTTCCAGCCTGTGGGCGGCGCTGCGCTAGGGTCGAACGAGGCCGGACACACGACGTCTGCGCGCCCGAGCGCGAGTGCGGCGCTACTCAGGTTCAGCAACACCACTACGGCCAATGCCTTCGCCAAGTATTGCGCCATGTCGGCCTCCTCACATCAGGGAAACAGCGGGGTGCCCCGCCAGGCGCCATCGGGCTGGCGCTCAAGCCGCACGCGGTCGTGCAAGCGGAAGGCGCCGGCTTTCCAGAACTCGATCACGCGCGGCGTCAGACGAAAGCCTGACCAGAACTCCGGGCGCGGAATCTCGCCGATGCCGAATTTGAGTGCAAAGGCGGCGACGCGTTTTTCCAGCTCCCAGCGGCCTTCCATCGGCTGCGATTGCTTCGAAGCCCACGCCCCGATGCGTGAATCGCGGGCGCGGCTGGCGAAGTAGGCGTCGGCTTCTTCGGCGCTGACCGGCGTGATCGTGCCCTGCACCCGAACCTGACGCTGCAGGCTTTTCCAGTGAAACAGCAGGGCGGCCATCGGGTGGGCGGTGAGTTCCCGCGCTTTCTGGCTACCAAGGTTGGTGTAGAAGACGAAGCCGTTTTCGTCAAAATCCTTCAACAACACCATGCGGCAGGACGGCATGCCATCCGGGCCGACGGTCGAGAGCGCCATGGCGTTGGGGTCGTTCGGCTCGCTTGCGGTGGCTTCGTTGAGCCATTCGCCGAAAAGTGTGAAGGGATCGTCGACCGGGATGCTCATGCTGGATTCCTTTGATGCCACACGGCAAGCGAGTGGCGGCTTGTTGGGTTGGATGCTGTGGGCCGCGGCCAGGTTCCCGTCAGACGGGCGCGAGGCTGGCCAACCTGACGGGGTCGGCACCCTCGACGCGCACGCGCTTCTGTCGCGAACTGGCGCCCGATTCCAGCGTGACGGCACGTTTGGGCAGATCGAGCGTGTCCGCGATGAAGGCCAGCAGCGCGGCGTTGGCCTTGCCATCCACCGGCGGGGCGGCAAGGCGGATCTTCAGCGCATCGCCATGCAGGCCGGCGATTTCAGTGCGGCTCGCGCCAGGCTGGATGTGCAGCGATAGCAGCGCGCTGCCGTCGCCGCGCAGCGTCAGCCAGCTCACATCAATGCAATGCTGGCGGGCGCCACCGCCATCAACAGATAGGCGATTACCTGCAGCACCAGCAGCAACACCAGCGGCGACAGATCGACACCGCCCACCGGCGGCATGCGCCGCTGCAAGGGCAGCAGGAAGGGGCGTGCGAGGCCATTCACCAGTGGCGCGATCGGCGCGCGCGGGTTCACCCAGGACAGCACCGCCGCCACGATCACCACCACCATCACCAGCCGCACGAGGCTCATCAGCAAACCGATGCTGCCGGTCAGCAGTGTATTGCCGAGCAGATCCAGCGGGTTGGCGTAGGGCCAGGCGAACAGCAGCACCACGCCGACGACGAGGCACTCGACCAGCCAGGCGGGCACGATGCAGGAAAGGTCGAAGCCGCCCTGTGACCCGAACACCTTCTGCGCCGGACGTACTGCCCAGTCGGTCGTGGCGAGGATGAAGTGGCCGAGCGGGTTGATGAAGGACAGGCGTTGCCAGCGCATCAGTGCGCGCACCAGCAACAGGGATGTGACGAAGCTTCCCACCGCCTTGAGGATCAGGATCAGCAGACCTGCGAGCATTCCGATTGTTCTCCTTGTTGCGCGCCGACGCTCAGGCCCGGCCCAGTTCGTCGCCGAGGCTGCGGCCACGTGCTTCCGCTGCCGCCAGCGCCCGCGCGATGAGCGGTTTGAAACCATCCTGCTCCATTGCCCGCAGCGCTGCCTCGGTGGTGCCGCCCTTGGAGGTAACCCGCGCCCGCAAGGTGGCGGCGTCGTCTTCGCTTGCGGCGGCGAGCTTTGCTGCACCGAGCACCGTGTCGATGGCAAGGCTGCGTGCGGTTTCGCGTTGCAGCCCGATCGCCTCGCCGGCCTCGGTGAGCGCTTCGATGAAGTAGAACACATACGCGGGACCGCTGCCCGAGAGGGCGGTGACGGCGTCGATCTGCCCCTCGTCGGTGAGCCAGGCGACCGAGCCGACCGCGGCCAGGATGCGCGATGCAGCATCGCGTTCGTCGTCGCTGACGCTTTCGTCGGCCACCAGGCCGGCGGCGCCGGCACCGATCAGCGCAGGCGTGTTCGGCATCGCGCGCACGATGCGGTGATAGCCACCGAGCCAGCGACCGAGGGAATCGATGCGTATCCCGGCCGCGATGCTCAGTATCAGTTGCGCGTTGAGTTTGCCCGCGATCGGCGCCACCGCTTCGCGCATGTTCTGCGGTTTGACCGCCAGCACCAGCACATCGCAATCGAGCGCAGCGGCGTCGAGTGCCGTGGCAGTGCGGATGCCGAAGCGGCTGGCGAGGCGCTCGCAGGTGCCGGCATCAAGGTCGATCGCCTGCAATGCGTCGCGCGGAAAATCACGGTCGATCAGGCCGCCGATGAGCGCGCTGGCCATGTTGCCGCCGCCGAGGAAAGTGATCCGCATGGGTGTTCCTGTCATGTGCGTCGAGTGTTCAGGGGTTGGCGGCGGTGCGCGCGCCGAAGATCGCGGTGCCGACACGGACCATGGTTGCGCCCTCCGCGATTGCGATATCGAGGTCCGAGGACATGCCCATCGAAAGCGTATCGAGCGGAAGTCCGTATTCTTCGCAGACGGTGTCGCGCAGCGTCCGCAGCAGCGCGAAGCGGCTGCGCAACAACGTTTGGTCTTCGCTTGGCTCCGGTATCGCCATCAAGCCGCGCAGGCGCAGGTGCGGCAATTCCGCGACCTGCAACGCCAGATCGACAGCCGCGTCTGGTGCGATGCCGGATTTCGAGGCCTCGCCGCTGACATTGACCTGGATGCACACGTTGAGCGGTTCGTGGTGGGCCGGGCGTTGTTCGGAAAGCCGTTGCGCGATCTTCAGCCGATCCACCGAGTGTACCCAGTGGAAGTGCTGTGCGACCGGGCGGCTCTTGTTGCTCTGCAGCGGGCCGATGAAGTGCCATTCCAGCGACAGTGCGGCAAGCGCTTCGGCCTTGGTGCAGCCTTCCTGCACATAGTTTTCGCCGAAGGCGTGCTGGCCGGCGTTGGCCACTTCGACCACCGCCTCGGCCGGAAAGGTCTTGCTGACGGCCAGAAGGCGTACGCTTGAGGGGTCGCGCCCGACACGCCGGCAGGCAGAATCGATCCGTGCGAGAACTGCTTGCAGATTGGCCGAAAGGGCTGTCATATAATCGTTTCGAGTCATTCGACCGGGCTGGCCAAGTATAGCAGCGCGCTTGTCGCCCACTGTCTGCGCCACGTTTCCTGAGGACGCCATGGATATCACCGAACTGCTGGCCTTCGCGGTCAAGAACAAGGCTTCCGACTTGCACCTCTCTGCGGGTCTGCCACCGATGATCCGCGTCCATGGCGACGTGCGGCGGATCAATCTGCCGCCCATGGAGCACAAGGAAGTGCACGCCATGGTGTACGACATCATGAACGACTCGCAGCGCAAGATGTACGAGGACGTCTGGGAGACTGACTTCTCCTTCAACGTCCCCAACCTGGCGCGCTTCCGGGTCAATGCCTTCAACCAGGACCGTGGCGCCGCCGCGGTGTTCCGGACGATTCCGTCGAAGGTGCTGACGCTCGAAGAACTCGAGTGCCCGAAGATCTTCAAGGACATCGCGCAGAATCCGCGCGGCATCGTGCTGGTCACCGGCCCGACCGGTTCCGGCAAGTCCACGACGCTGGCGGCGATGGTCGACTATGTGAACGAGAACGAGTACGGCCACATCCTGACGATCGAAGACCCGATCGAATTCGTGCACGAATCCAAGCGCTGCCTGATGAACCAGCGCGAGGTCTCGCGCGATACGCAGTCGTTCAACAATGCGTTGCGCTCGGCCCTGCGTGAAGATCCGGACGTGATTCTGGTCGGCGAATTGCGTGACCTTGAGACGATCCGTCTCGCGCTGACCGCGGCCGAAACCGGCCACCTTGTGTTCGGCACGCTGCACACCTCGTCCGCCGCCAAGACCATCGACCGTATCATCGACGTCTTCCCGGCGCAGGAAAAAGAAATGGTGCGCGCGATGCTGTCCGAATCGCTGCGCGCGGTGATCTCGCAGACGCTGCTGAAGAAGAAGGATGCGACCGGGCGCGTCGCGGCGCATGAAATCATGATCGGCACGCCGGCGATCCGTAACCTGATCCGCGAAGCCAAGATCGCGCAGATGTATTCGCAGATCCAGACCGGCCAAGCATTCGGCATGCAGACGCTCGACCAGTGTCTGCAGGAACTCGTGAAGCGCAACATTGTGAGCGCGCCGGAAGCGCGCCTGAAGGCCGCCAACAAGGACAACTTCCCCGGCTAGTTCCGCGCATAAGCCTGCTGTGCGTCCCGATCTCGATCCTGTGATGCTCGCCGTACCCGCGTACGGCTGTGCTTCTCGGATCGACCTCGGTCCGCTCGCGACGGCTTCTGCACGCAACTGCGGGGGTACAGAGAAGAACGCCTAGGGGAAGGACGGACACCATGGAACGCGATCAGGCACTCAAATTCATGCACGACCTGCTCAAGCTGATGATCAGCAAGCGCGGGTCGGACTTGTTCATTACCGCTGGCTTCCCGCCGGCGATCAAGATCGACGGCAAGATCGTGCCGCAATCGAACCAGGTGCTGACGCCGCAGCACACGGCGGAGCTGGTGCGTTCGGTGATGAACGACCGCCAGGCGGCGGAGTTCGAATCGACGAAGGAATGTAACTTCGCGATTTCGCCGGCCGGCATCGGGCGCTTCCGCACCAACGCCTTCATCCAGCAGAGCCGTGTCGGGATGGTGTGCCGCACCATCGCGCAGAAGATTCCGACCATCGACGAACTGGGCCTGCCCGCGATTCTGAAGGACATCGCGATGTCCAAGCGCGGCCTGGTGATCTTCGTTGGCGGCACCGGCACCGGCAAGACCACCTCGCTCGCGGGTCTGGTCGATTACCGGAACGAGAACAGCTACGGCCACATCATCACGCTCGAAGACCCGATCGAGTATGTGCATCCGCACAAGAACTGCATCGTCACCCAGCGCGAGGTCGGTATCGACACCGATAGCTGGGAGATGGGCCTCAAGAACACGCTGCGGCAGGCGCCCGACGTGATCCTGATGGGCGAAATCCGCGACCGCGAAACCATGGATTACGCAATCGCGTTCGCCGAAACCGGCCACCTGTGTCTGGCCACGCTGCACGCCAACAGTGCCAACCAGGCGATCGACCGGATCATCAACTTCTTCCCGGAAGACCGTCGCCACCAGCTGCTGATGGACCTGTCGCTGAACCTGCGCGGCATGATCTCGCAACGCCTGATCCCGCTCAAGGATCGCAAGGGGCGCGTGCCGGCGGTGGAGATCATGCTCAACTCGCCGCTGATCTCTGACCTGATCTTCAAGGGCGAGGTCGCCGAGATCAAGGATCTGATGAAGCGCTCGCGCGAACTGGGCATGCAGACCTTCGACCAGTCGCTGTTCGATCTCTACGAGGGCGGTCAAATCACCTACGAAGACGCGCTGCGCAACGCCGACTCGATCAACGACCTGCGCCTGCAGATCAAGCTCAACAGCAAGCACTCGGATCGCGACCTCAACGCGGGCATCCAGAACCTCGACATCGTGTAACGCCTGCCCGCCCGGCCGCGGCCGGGTGTGTCCGGATGTAGCGGCGACACATCGCGGCTACATCCCTCTTGCAGGATCGGGTTTTCGATGTTGAGGGAGTCCGCGATGCGTCTGGTCCTGTCGATCATCACACTCGCGCTGCTGGCCAGCACGGCGCACGCCGAGAACGCCAAGGTCGACAAGGTGGTACCCGCCTTCGACCGCATTGAGGTCGCCGCACCATTTGACTTTGTCTGGCGAAGCGGCGCCCCGCGGCTGGTGGCAGAGGGCGAAAAGGATCTCGTCGAGCGCCTTGGCTTCGAGGTGGTGGACGGCACGCTCAAGCTGACGGCAAAGGGCCGCATCTTTACGCTCGGCCCCCTGCACACGCTCAAGGTGACCGTCAGTTCGCCGTCGCTGCGCGAGGCGAGGCTGGTCGGCTCGGGTGATCTCGAGTTGCAGTCGGTGAGCGGCCCGGCCTTGGCGCTGTCCTTGTCCGGCTCCGGTGATGTAGTCGCGCGCGGCGTGAAGGTGCAGCGCCTCGATGTCAGGCTGTCCGGCTCCGGGGATCTGAGCGCCGACGGCGAAACCGACACGCTGACTGCGGCACTGTCGGGCTCGGGCGATGTGGTGCTGACTTCAATGAAGAGCCGCGATGCGACCTTGTCGCTGGCTGGCTCCGGCGACCTGTCGGCGTCGGTGGCGGCACGCGTCGTCGCCAGTTGCACCGGCTCTGGCGATATCGTCGTGCGCGGGGCGCCGGCGCAGCGGGAGCTCACTAAGCTGGGCAGTTGCGAGATCCATTTCTGAGCCTGATCGGCGTCAGACCTGATGCAGGCCACACGGGCCAACGGGGGCAGGCTGGTAGAATCGGCAACTTTCTGCCCTCAGCATCCAGGAAGCCCCGTGAAAATTGTCTGTCTTGACCTCGAAGGCGTGCTCGTTCCCGAAATCTGGATCGCCTTCGCCGAAGCCACCGGCATCGAATCCCTGCGCCGCACGACGCGCGACGAGCCGGACTACGACAAGTTGATGAAGTATCGGCTCGACATCCTGGCCGAGAAGGGCCTTGGCCTGCCGGAGATCCAGAAGGTCATCGCCGGACTGTCGCCGCTCGAAGGTGCGAAGGCTTTCCTCGACGGCCTGCGCCAGCAATATCAGGTCGTGATCCTGTCCGACACCTTCTACGAATTCGCGAAGCCGCTGATGGAACAGCTCGGCATGCCGACGCTGTTCTGCCACCGACTGGAAGCGGACGCGACCGGCAAGCTGGTGAATTACCACCTGCGCATGCCGGATCAGAAGCGCGCCGCGGTGAAGGCCTTCCAGGGCCTCAACTTCAAGTGCATCGCCGCCGGTGATTCGTACAACGACACCGCAATGCTCGGCCAGGCCGAAGCCGGCATCCTGATGCACCCGCCCGAAAACGTGATTCGCGAGTTTCCGCAATATCCGGTGGCGCGCGACTACGACACGCTGCGTCGATACATCGACGAAGCTGCCTCAAGAATCTGAGCCTTGCCTCGGGGCGTCTGGTGACGCCCCTTCAGGAAGCATCCCCCCATGCACACCCAACGCTTCTACACGCTCACCGCCTCCTGCCCCGATCGCTCCGGCATCGTTGCGCGGGTCACCGGCTTCATCGCCGAGCACGGCGGCTGGATCTTCGAATCCAACATGCACACCGATCACGAAGCGCAGCGTTACTTCCTGCGCATCGAGATTCGCGCCAGTTCGCTGCCCTTCCTGTTGGCGGAACTGCGCGAGCGTTTCGCGCCGATCGCGCGTGAGTTCGACATGGACTGGAAGATCACCGACAGCGCGGTGAAGAAGCGCGTCGTGCTGATGGTCAGCAAGCAGGAGCACTGCCTGTACGACCTGATCGGCCGCTGGCAGAGCAAGGAGCTGGATATCGAGATCCCCTGCGTGATCTCGAACCACGACACCTTCCGGGGGCTGGTCGAGTGGCATGGCATCCCGTTCCACCATGTGCCGGTCACCGCAGAGAACAAGCCGGCGGCGTATGCAGAAGTGCGGCGCATCTTCGAAGAGGTGCGTGGCGACGTGATGGTGCTGGCGCGCTACATGCAGATCATCCCGCCGGAGATGTGCCGTGATTACCCGGGCCAGATCATCAACATCCACCACAGTTTCCTGCCCAGTTTCGTCGGCGCCAAGCCCTATCACCAGGCGCATACCCGCGGCGTGAAGCTGATCGGCGCGACCTGCCATTACGTCACGGAAGAACTGGACCAGGGGCCGATCATCGACCAGGACGTGATCCGCGTCGATCACTCCGACTCGGTCGAGGATATGGTCCGCTACGGCAAGGACATCGAAAAAGCCGTGCTCGCGCGCGGCCTGCGCTATCACCTGGAAGACCGGGTGCTGGTGCATGGCAACAAGACGGTCGTCTTCCGCTGAACCTGCCCCCGACCGCAATCAGGGCGCCCGCAAGTGGGCGCCCTTTTTGTTGGGGATGCCGCATAGCCGCCATCTATCGACGGCATCGAGACAGTCGATTGGTCTCAACGCTCGTGGCTACCTAAATTCGGCAGATCGATCACACACGACCAGCAGGAGCACGACATGAGCGCCTTCCTCCACGCCGCAGCCGAAGTCCTCATCGAGACCCTTGCAGCACTCGGCGAGGCAGGCTGAAGCGCGACACGGCGAGATCGCACCGACGCGCGGGCACCATGGCCGCATGGCCACGTACAATTGCCTGATGCTCGCTCACGGAGTAAACCGATGACCCGCCGCATCGCCCTTGCCTTCACCGGCGCCTCCGGCATGCCCTACGGCATCCGCCTGCTCGAATGCCTGCTGGCTGCGGGCATCAAGGTCGAGCTGCTGTATTCGCAAGTCGCGCAGATCGTGGCGCGGCAGGAAATGGACCTCGCACTGCCGGCGCGCCCGTCGGAAGTGCAGGCGCTGTTCGCCGAACGCTTTGGCGCGGCGGAGGCCCAACTCGCGGTGTACGGCCGCGAGGAATGGTTCGCGCCGCTCGCCTCCGGCTCCAACCCGCCCGACGCGATGGTGATCTGCCCCTGCACGATGGGTACTTTGGCCGCAATTGCCGCAGGGCTGTCGTCGAACCTGATCGAGCGCGCGGCCGACGTGTGCCTGAAGGAACGCCGTACCCTCGTGCTGGTGCCGCGCGAAACGCCGTTTTCCACGCTGCATCTTGAGAACATGCTGAAGCTCTCACGCATGGGCGTCGTGATCCTGCCGCCCAGCCCCGGCTTCTACACCCACCCGAAGTCAGTGCAAGACATGGTGGACTTCGTGGTCGCGCGGGTGCTCGACCAACTCGCCGTGCCCAACACGCTGATGCCCCGCTGGGGCGACGAAACGCGCGAGTCCGACGCATGAAGCCGCCGCTCCTGTTCGCCACGTGTCTGGTTCTGGCCCTGTTGAATGGCTGCAGCAAGCTCACGCTGCAGCGCTACGAGCAATTGCATGCAGGCATGACGCAGGCCGAAGTCGAGGATGTGATCGGCACGCCGGCGAGCTGCGATGAAACCCTGGGCGTGCGCCTCTGTCAGTGGGGCGATGCCGAACGCAACATCAAAGTCAGTTTCGTGGCCGGCAAGGCTGTGCTGCTCTCGGCGCACAAGCTCAAGTAGCCGCCCCGGTGTCACCCTCGTCGAGATAACGCTGGCGCACCTCGAGCAGATCCGGCAGGCAATGCTCGAAGGCCGCGACCACCGTCGGGTCGAAATGCCGGCCGCTCTGGCTGCGGATGTAGTCCAGCGCCGCTTCCAGCGACAGCGCGGCCTTGTAGGGCCGCACCGACATCAAGGCATCGAAGACGTCGGCAAGCGCGACGATGCGGCCCTCAATCGGGATCGCATCGCCGCTCAGGCCGGCCGGGTAGCCGCTGCCGTCCCATTTCTCATGGTGTGACATCGCGATCGAACGTGCCGCGCGAAGCAGATCGTCGTCGTGCTCGCCGATGATCTCGGCGCCGATGCCGGCATGCCGCTTCATCGTTGTCCATTCTTCCGGGGCAAGGGGGCCGGCCTTGAGCAGCACCCGGTCCGGCGTGCCGATCTTGCCGATATCGTGCATCGGCGCCGCCATCTGGATCAGCTCCGCCGTCAGAGGCCCCAGCCCCATTGCCAGTGCGATCAGGCGCGCGCTGTGGCTCATCCGCATCACATGGTTGCCGGTTTCGTTGTCGCGGAATTCGGCCGCGCGGGCAAGGCAGCCGATCAGCTGGCGGCGCGATTCGCTCAGTTCCGCTGTGCGTTGCGCCACCATCTTCTCAAGTTCAAGCGTCTGGTCGTACAGCGCGAGGTGGGTGCGCACGCGGGCCCGCACGATGGCCGGACTGATCGGCTTGGTGATGTAGTCGACGGCGCCAAGCGAGAGGCCGAACGCCTCGTCCTCGGCGGCGTCCATGCTCGTCACGAAGATCACCGGAATGCGTCGCCGGTCCGGATTCGCCTTCAGGCGACGGCAGACTTCATGGCCGCTCATCTCAGGCATCATCACGTCGAGCAGGATCAGGTCGGGCGGCGTGTCGGAATACACCTGTCGCAGCGCGCGCTCCCCGCTGTTGGCCACCTTGACGCGGTAATCGTCCTTCAAGGCGTTGCTGAGGATGTCGATGTTGTCCGCGGCGTCGTCGACGATCAGCACCGTGGGGCGGGAACGCAAATCCAGCATGGCGCAACCTTTCTCGCGCAGTGACCTGAGATCTCGCTCAAGGCGGGTGTCTGCGCGCGACACCCGCTGCAGCGTTCACGGCGCAATCGCGTTGCGCTTGAATGGCCCCCGCTCAGTCTCCGATCCAGCGTTGCATGAACATCGCCTTGCCCCAGGCCGGGTCGAGCGCGTAGTCCTCGAAGCCACAGTCACGGTATAGCGCACGCGCCGGCGCATTGCCTTCGAGTACTTCCAGCGTGACCTTGCAGCACTCGAGTTTCTCGGCGAGCGCGACCACCTGCGTCATCAGCGCGCGGCCGATGCCGGCGCCGCGATGGGTCGGCAGCACGGCGAAGTCGTGCAGGTTCAGCAGCGGTGCGCCGGCAAAGGTCGAATAGCCTTCCATGCAGATCGCGAGCCCGGCTGGCTCGCCTTCGGCGAAGGCGAGCAGCACATGCACGCCAGGGCGGTCGGCGAGGGCGCGCGGCAGGCGTGCCTTGACCTCGTCCTTGAGCCCCTCGGCGCCGCCTGCCGGGTCGCGGGCATAGGCGTCGAGCAGCAGGAGCATGGCGGCAGCGTGTTCGGGTTGGTGAAGGTTGGCGCGGAAGATGTCGAGTTGCATGAGAAGGCGTGCGAAATTGCGGGTGGGTGTTTGGATCGCTCAAGCGATCAGTGTCGCGAGGGCGCGGATCACGGTCTGGCGCCGCACTGCTTCACGGTCGCCATCGAAACGGTGGGATTCGGCGCGGGTCGTGCCGCCGCGTTCTGCCCAGGCGATCCACACGGTGCCGACCGGCTTTTCGGGCGTACCGCCGGTGGGGCCGGCGACGCCGGACACCGCAATCGCATGGCTCGCGGCCGAAGCGGCCAGCGCGCCTTCGGCCATCTCGCGCACCACCGCTTCGCTCACTGCGCCATGGGTTGCCAGCGTGGCCGCCTGCACACCCAGCATCGCTTGCTTGGCTTCGTTGGAGTAGGTGATCCAGCCGCGGTCAAACCAGCCGGAACTGCCCGATGTGGCCGTCACCACCTCGGCGATCCAGCCGCCGGTGCACGATTCGGCGGTGGCCAGCACATGGCCGCGCGCGGCGAGCCAGTCGCCGATGTCTTTCGAGAGCCGTTCGAGTTCGTGATCCATCAGCCAATGATCCGTTTGAGGATGGCGAGCACCAGCAGCGCATAGCCGGCGGCCAGCAGGTCGTCGAACATCACGCCAAGTCCGTGTTTGAAGCGCGCATCGCACTGGCGGATCGGCGGTGGCTTGAGGATGTCGAAGGCGCGGAACAGTACGAAGGCGCCAATCGCCCAGGTGAGGCCGGGCGGCGTGAAGAACAGCACCAGCCACATTGCGACGAACTCGTCCCAGACGATGGCGCCGTGGTCGATCTCGCCCAGCTTGCGGCCGGTGATTTCGATTGCGAAGCAACCGAGCACGAAGCTCCATCCGAGAAAGGCGAGGAAGGCCCAGTCGTGCGGCAGCAGGCCGCGCAGCATCGGGTACAGCAGGCAGGCGGCGAGGGTGCCGAAGGTGCCGGGCGCCTTCGGGGCGAGGCCGGAGCCGAGCCCCAGCGCCAGAAAGTGGGCCGGGTGGGCGAGCAGGAAACGGGGCGTGGGCTGGATCGGCATGGGATTCCGGCGTCAGGCGGTGGCGGGGGCTTCGGCCGGTTGCCAGGCCGAGATCAGCGCGGCGCTGGCGACCAGCAAGGCACCGGTGAGCTCGCGCGCGCTCAGCGTCTCGCCGGCCCACCACCATGAAAACAGCGCGGCGAAGACCAGTTCGGTGCTCATCAGTACCGCGGCGAGGTTGGCGGGCAAGCGTTGCAGCCCCCACTGCATCGCGATGATGATGCCCCACATCGCGATGCCGACAAAGGCCGTCATCCCCAAGGGGGCGGCGCCGGGTGCCGCGAGGGTTTCGCCGTCGGCGAGCAGCCACGCGCCCGCGAGCACGAACTCGACAATGAAGATCAGTGCGACGCGTTCCTTCTCGTCGCCATGCGGCAGGGCGCGAATCAACACGTTGTAAACCGCGAAGCTGGCGCCGGCGGCGAGCCCGATCCACTCCCAGCCGGACGCCGGCCAGGGGTAGCCCAATGCCGGGTGCCACAGCATCAGCAAGGCGCCGCCGACACACAGCGCCAGCGCCACGCTGCCGCGCAGGCCGGGACGCTCGCGCAGCAGCCACCAGGCCAGCGGCACGGTCCACAGCGGCGCGGTGTAAAGCAACAGCACCACCTTCATCACCGGCGCGTGGGTGGCGGCCGCGTTGTAGCCGAGGTTGCAGATCGCCGAGGCGAGCGCGAGCACCAGCAGGCGCGGGTCGCGCATGAAGCCCGGCAGGCGGCCGCGCGACCAGGCCAGCGCAATCACCGCGCCGAAGCCGAAGGCCAGCGTATTCGCCAGCGGCGTAGACAACCCGTGTTCGAGCAGCCAGCGGAAGGGCCACCAGATCGCTGCCCAGAACATGGCGGTACAGATGAGCGTGAGGGCGGGGCGGTTCATGCGAAGTGATCGAAACCCTGTGCGGCAAGTGCCTCGACGCGGCCGTCGGGCGCGCGCAGGTACAGACCGGTTTGCGCGGTGCAGGCCCCGATACGGGTCAGCGGCACGCCGTGCGCGGCGGCGATAGCCTGTAGCGCGGTGCGCTGCGAAGGGGGTGCGGTGAATACGAGTTCATAGTCGTCGCCGCCCGCGAGCAGGCAGTGCCGGGCTCGCGCAGCGTCGTTGCAGGCGGCGAGCGCGGGGCCGAGCGGCAGCGCTGCTTCGTCGAGCACGGCGCCGCACGCCGACGCATTGAGGATATGGCCGAGATCGCCGGCCAGCCCGTCGGATACGTCGAGCATCGCGCTGGCGATGCCGCGCAGCGATTGCCCCAGTGCGACGCGCGGCTGCGGGCGTTCGAGCGCGTCGACGCAGATCGCGCGCCAGTCCTCGGCAAGCGGTATGCCGTCGAGCAGGTGGCGCAGACCCAGTGCGGCCAGACCCGGCCAGCCGGACACCCAGACCTCGTCGCCGGGCCGTGCGCCGCCGCGGCGGATCGCTTGTCCGCTAGGCGCTTCGCCAAACACGGTGGCGCACAGGTTCAGCGGCCCGCGGGTTGTGTCGCCGCCGATCCAGTCAACGTCGAAGGCCGTGCAGCATTCCGAAAAGCCTTGCGCCAGCGCCGCGATCCAGGCCTCGTCCGCCGCCGGCAGCGATAGCGCAAGCGTGATCCAGCGCGGCGTTCCGCCCATCGCGGCGATATCCGAGATATTGACTGCGGCAGTCTTCCAGCCCAGGCGGAGCGGATCGGTATCCGGCAGGAAATGAGTGCCGGCGACCAGCATGTCGCTCGATACCAGCAGTTCGTGGCCGGCCGACGGTGCCACGATCGCGCAGTCGTCACCCACGCCTAGCACGGTGTGCCGGGTCGGGCGGGTGAAATGCCGGGCGATGAGGCTGAATTCGGAAGGCATGGCGGCCGCGAACAGGGTGGAGCCGCGATTATCCACGCTTCCCCGGCCTTTGCCGGAGGCCGGGTTGTTGCCGGGCGTTTCCGGCAGTGCTTGATGTCAGCTGCCGAGCAGCTTGCTCATCGTCACCAGCGGCATTTCGCTGAAGCCGAGCCGGGCGTAGAAGGCGTGGCCGGGGGCGTTTTCGCCGGTCTGCAGGTTGATCGAGCTGATGCCTTCTTCGCGCAGGTCTTCGCACATGGCTTCGATCAGGCGCCGGCCAATCCCTTCGCCTTGCCGTGCGCGCGCGACGCACATCTCGCGCAGCGCGAAGAACCAGCCGTCGTGCCAGCGTTCACGTGCGCCCAGCGCGAAGCCCAGTGGCACGTCGTTCTCCCAGATCGCGAAGCCACGGAAGTTGGGGTTTGCAACCAGACTCTCAAAGCGCTCGGTGGCGACTTCCGGCGTCCAGCCGTCGTGCCAGGGCGGCGCGTTGAAGATCTCGATGAAGATCGGAACCAGCTGCGGGATATGGGCGGCGGTGATCGGGCGGGTCTGCATGGTGTCGGCCTGTGCCGGTGCGACCGGCGGTGTTGGGCGGAGTTGCGAGTATCGGCGCCTCAGGCGGCCGGCCGCCTGATTCGCATCAACGCTCGGTGCCCTGGATCACCCGCAGGGCACTGACCAGCACACCCACCGCGATACCCAATGTGAGGTTGCCGCAGATCGCTTCGAGCGGGCCGAGGATGCGCCACGGCGCCTGCATCACGATGTCGCCATAGCCGAGCGTCGCGAAGTTCACCGCGGAGTGGTAGACCGCGGTTTCCATGTCGTCGAACTGGTGCAGCGCGCGGAAGATGCCGGCCCAGATCGCGATCTGTATGAAGAAGGTCAGCAGCAACGAGAAGCTCACCGCCGACAGCGTCTTGATCGCGCCGCTCAGCCGTTTGCGGGCCAGCCAGCGGGTACCAGGGCCATTGACCATGCGGACAATCAGCACCCCGGCAGCGATCTGGATCGCAAAGTTCGAGACGAAGCCGCCGCCGGCGACAAGCAGGAGCTTGAACATGCCGCCTAGCCGAGGAACATCTTGTAGGCGGGGTTGCTGGTCTCGTCGACGTACTCGTAGCCGAGCTTGTCGAGGAAGGCCGAGAACTCCGCGTCGTCCTGTGGCGGTACCTGGATGCCTACCAGTACGCGGCCGTAATCCGCGCCGTGGTTACGGTAGTGGAACAGCGAGATGTTCCAGTCCGAACGCATGTGGTTCAAGAAGGTCATCAGCGCGCCCGGCCGCTCCGGGAAGATGAAGCGCAGCACGCGTTCGTGATCCGCGGCCGGCGCGTGGCCGCCAACCATGTGGCGCACATGCAGCTTGGCCATCTCGTCGTCGGTGAGATCGAGCGTGTCGAGATCGTGGCGGCGAAGGGTTTCGACGAGCTTCAGGGATTCGGCGCGCGAATGCACCTGCACCCCGACGAAGACGTGCGCGGTATCGCTGTCGCCGTAGCGGTAGTTGAATTCGGTGATGTTGCGGTTGCCGAGCAGGGTGCAGAACTTGCGGAAGCTACCGGCCTTCTCGGGAATCGTCACCGCCAGCACGGCTTCACGCTGCTCGCCGATCTCGGCGCGCTCGGCGACGAAGCGCAGGCGGTCGAAATTGGTGTTGGCGCCTGATGCCACCGCCACCAGCGTCTTGTCGCGCAGCTTGTGCTGCGCGGCGTAAGCCTTGGCGCCGGCGATCGCGAGCGCGCCGGAGGGTTCCAGGATCGAGCGGGTGTCTTCGAACACATCCTTGATCGCCGCGCAGATCGCGTCGGTGTCGACCAGGATCACCTCGTCGACCAGATCCTTGCAGAGGCGGAAGGTCTCTTCGCCAACCAGCTTCACCGCGGTGCCGTCAGCGAAGAGGCCGACGTGGTCGAGCCGGACCCGCTCACCGGCAGCCAAGGAGCGCGCCATCGCGTCGGCATCATAGGTTTCGACGCCGATGATCTTCGTCTCCGGACGCAGGCGCTTGATGTAGGCGGCTACGCCGGCGATCAGCCCCCCGCCGCCGATCGCGCAGAACACCGCGTGGATCGGCTTTGGGTGCTGACGCAGGATCTCCATGCCGATCGTGCCCTGGCCGGCGATCACGTCCGGATCGTCGAACGGATGCACGAAGGTCAGCTTCTCCGCTTGCTCCAGCTCTTTCGCGTGGCCGTAGGCCTCGTCGTATGAGGTGCCGTGCAGCACCACCTCACCGCCGCGCGCGCGCACTGCATCGACCTTTATCGCCGGTGTCGTGGCCGGCATCACGATCACCGCGCGGATGCCCATCTTGGCGGCCGACAACGCAACGCCCTGCGCGTGGTTGCCCGCCGAGGCGCAGATCACGCCGCGCTCACGCGCCTTGGCAGAGAGCTTCGCAATCTTGTTGTAGGCGCCGCGAATCTTGAACGAGAACACCGGCTGCATGTCTTCACGCTTGAGCAGGATGCGGTTGTGCGCACGCGCCGACATGTTCGGCGCCAGCTCCAGCGGGGTTTCGATGGCAACGTCGTAGACGTTGGCGTTCAGGATGCGTTCAAGGTAGTCGTTCTGCATGGTCGGATTCGGTGGTGTTCGCCGCCGGGGGGTGGCGGGTCGGTCAGGGTAGCAGTCGATCGTGCGGTGCGGCAAGGCAGTGCGGACAAGCGCAGCGTGGATCGCTCGCCAATGCGGCAGAATGGCCGCAGGATCCGTCACCACCAGAGATGGCGCACTGCCATGCCCAGCAAGACGCATATCGGACACCGGCACCTCGACCGCGCGTCGATCATGAGTTACCTGGCCGATCCGATGCCCGGCACGCCTTCCGCCGGCGATTACATTGCCTGCAACATGGCGATGAAGCGACGTTTCGGCATCGACTACAAACCGCCGCCGAACGCGGTGCCAGATCCCGGCGTCGGGCTTGCCGATCAGGGGGCGGCGCAGTTGCGCATCGCGCCGGATGAGCTGCCGGAGGCCGATGGCGGACATTGACCGCCGCCAACGTTCACACGGCCTTGGGGGTGGGTGGCCGATGTGTGCGGCGCCGCACGGCCCATTCTTCCGCGGTGATCGCATAGCGGGCGTGGTCGCGCCAGCGACCGCCGATCTTCAGGTATCGCGGCGAGAAGCCTTCGAGGCGGAATCCGGCGCCGGACACCAGCGCGATCGACGCGGCGTTCTGTGGCTGGATATTGGCTTCGAGCCGATGCAGCTTGAGCTGGCGGAAGGCGACGTCGAGCACCAGTGGCAGCGCGGCGCGTGTCCAGCCGCGTCCGGCGTGACTCGCCATGGCGTAATAGCCGAGATAGGCGTTGCAGAACGCGCCGTAAATGATCTGGCTGAGGTTGAACACGGCAATCGGTGCGCCGCTGGCACGGTCCTGCGCAAGCAGGGCCTGGAAACTGGCCGACTGGGATCGGGCGACCCAAGCGGTCAAGGCTTCATGGCTTGCCTCGATGTGGCTCCAGGGGCGATGCAGACGGGTGCTGCGCCGGATCGCGTCGGCGAGCTGCGGAATGTCGGCTGGGGTGGGCGGGCGTAGGGCGATCCACTTGTTGGCCGCGGTCGGCATGGGAGAATCGCCGCATGAAGTCTGTGCCATGGCTCCCTCTTCTGATGATCGTGCTGGCCGTTATGTGCGCGGTCGCCGGGATCGCGCTCGGCTTCGACCTGTGGCGCCCTGAGCGTGACTGGCTCGCAGCCGACGGCGCGGCGCTGGCGCTGATCGTGTCGGCAGCGGCGCTTGCCGGCTCCGCCGCCTTTCCGCTCGTGATCCGGCGCCTCGTTGCGAATGACCGGCCTGCCGATCAGTAGAACCCGGGTTCGCCTTCCGGACGGGTCTTGAAGCGCTTGTGCACCCAGTAATACTGCGCCGGCATGGTCAGCACGTGGCGCTCCAGTTCCTGATTCATGCGCAGCGTATCGGCGTATTCGTCGTCGCCGGGAAAGTCCTCCCACGGCGCACCTATCGTCAGTTCGTAACCGCGCCCCCACGGCATCATGCGGATGATGCCGCTGAGCACCTGGGCGCGCGCCATGCGCGCGATGCGCGGCAGGCCGGGCACGGTGGCGGCCTGCACGCCAAAGAAGGGCACGAAGATCGAGTCGCGCGGGCCGAAATCCTGATCCGGCAGGTAGAAGAAGCCATACCCGCCCTCGCGCAGCTTCTTGATCACCGGGCGCACGCCTTCCTGGCGCGAGAACAGCACCTGGTTGCCGAAGCGGGTGCGGCCGTGCAGCAGCCAGCGTTCCAGCACCTTGTTCTTCTGCGACGAGTAGATGCTGACCCAGTTCACCTCGGTCGCAAGGCGGGTGCCGGCCGCGTCGAGCGCGCAGAAATGCGGTACCAGCAGGATCGCCGGTGTACCACTGTCGATCACCGTCTTCAGGTGTTCCAGCCCTTCGACGCGTACGAGACGGCGGATCCGGTCCGCGGAGGCGAACCACAGCACGCCGCGTTCGAGGAAACTGCGGGCAACGTACATGAAATGCTGCCGCGCCATCCGCGCACGCGCGCGCTCCGACAGATCAGGGAAGCACAGGCGCAGGTTGGTGAGCGTGACACGGCGGCGAGGAGCCACCACCCAGTAGAGCAGCCAGCCGAGCGCGTTACCGCAGGCCGCCTGCAGCGGCAGGGGCAGCCAGTGGAAGCACCACAGGAAGATCACCACCAGACGGCTCATCGCACGACCTCCGCGGGCGCCGGGGCGGTGGTTGGGGGGCTTACGCCTGGCGGACATTTGTAGCGGTTGTAACCCCACAGGTACTGCGCCGGGCTGGACAGGATCTGCCGCTCGAGCGCTGCGTTGAGCGCGGCGACACGCTGCGGCAGCGGCGCATCGGGCAGGTCCAGCGGTTCGATGTGCAGGTGGAATCCGCGTCCCCAGGAAAGGCGACGGGCAAAGGCGATGAATGCGGCCGAGCCGCCGGTGCCGGCCATCCGTGCTGCGAGCGTCATGCTGTAGGCGGGGCGGCCGAAGAACTCGGCCCATACGCCTTCGCCTTCGCGCGGCACCTGATCGGGCAGGATGCCGATCGCTTCGCCCGCTTTCAGTGACTTCAGCAACTGGCGCACGCCACCGGCATCGGCCGGAACGGCCCTCATGCGGCCGCGGTTGCGTCCGGCGTCCATCAGCGGTGCCAGCACGTTCTTGCGCGGCGGCCGGAACAGCACGGTGATCGGGCCGCTGAGCGCGGCGTAGTACTGCGCCGAGATTTCGAAACAGCCCAGATGCGGCGTGACGAAGAGGATGCCGCGGCCCGCCGCCAATGCCGCGCCGACCGCTTCATACCCACTGGTTGATCGCACCGCGCGGGCCAGCGCTGACTGCGGCCGCGTCCAGACCCAGGCGGTTTCGAAGGCGCCTTTGCCGGCTTCGATCGCATTCACCAGGCATGCGCCAAGCGGCGCGCGGTGGCCGAGCGCTTGCGACAGGTTGGCGGAGAGGGTGCGGCGATAGCTGGCGGACACCGCCCAGACGAGCAGGCCGATGGCCGTGCCGAACAGGTGCAATACGAACAGGGGCAGGTGGCCGAGCAGGCGGAAGAAGGTGTTCATTGCGCGGGGCAGGGCCTCGGCCCTTGTTTGACCGAGTTGGCTCGGCCGGGGGATAATAGCTGATCCGCCGCGTTAAACCGACAACTTGCAGGGCGGAACGGTGTCGAAATCCGGCGTCGAAAATACTGCTAAAGCGTCGCCAGCTCGAACCCCGGAGCCGGCCACGATGGCTGCTACGGGGTTTTTTGTTTGGAGCGATCCATGAGCAACGATTTCCTCTTCACCTCCGAGTCGGTCTCCGAAGGCCATCCGGACAAGGTTTCGGACCAGATCTCCGATGCCATCCTCGATGCGATCTTCACGCAGGACAAACATGCCCGCGTGGCGGCCGAGACGCTGTGCAACACCGGCCTCGTGGTGCTGGCGGGCGAGATCACGACGCACGCGAACGTCGACTACATCCAGGTTGCGCGCGACACGATCAAGCGCATCGGCTACGACAACACCGAATACGGCATCGACTACAAGGGCTGCGCGGTGCTGGTGGCCTATGACAAGCAGAGCCCGGATATCGCCCAGGGCGTCGATCACGCCTCCGACGACTACCTGAACACCGGCGCCGGCGACCAGGGCCTGATGTTCGGCTACGCCTGCGACGAGACGCCGCAGCTGATGCCGGCGCCGATCTACTACGCACACCGCCTGGTGCAGCGTCAGTCTGAGCTGCGCAAGGACGGCCGCCTGCAGTGGCTGCGCCCGGACGCCAAGAGCCAGGTCACCTTCCGCTATGTCGACGGCAAGCCGCATTCGATCGACACGGTGGTGCTGTCGACCCAGCACGCACCGGACATCACGCAGGAAATGATCCGGGAAGCGGTGATCGAGGACATCATCAAGGGCGTCATTCCGGCGGAACTGCTGAAGGACACCAAGTACCTGGTGAACCCGACGGGTCGCTTCGTCATCGGCGGCCCGCAGGGCGACTGCGGCCTCACCGGCCGCAAGATCATTGTCGATACCTACGGCGGCGCCTGCCCGCACGGCGGTGGCGCGTTCTCCGGCAAGGATCCGACCAAGGTCGACCGCTCCGCCGCCTATGCGGCGCGCTACGTTGCGAAGAACGTCGTGGCTGCCGGGCTGGCCCGCCAGTGCCAGGTGCAGGTGTCGTACGCGATCGGGGTCGCCAAGCCGATCAATGTGACCGTCTATACCGAAGGCACCGGCGTGATCCCGGACGAGCAGATCGCCAAGCTGGTACAGGAGCACTTTGACCTGCGCCCCAAGGGCATCATCAACATGCTCGACCTGCTGCGCCCGATCTACGAGAAAACCGCCGCCTACGGCCACTTCGGCCGCGACGAGCCGGAATTCACCTGGGAAGCCACCGACAAGGCCGAGGCCTTGCGCGCCGCAGCGGGTCGCTGACCCCAAGCGTTCCCGAGTCATCCGGAAGGCGGGCTGCCGAGAGGCGGTCCGCCTTTTTGCATTGCAGCAACACTTCTGTGCATTTGTTGGTGTGGTTTTGGGTGTGTACGCCTAGGCCTGCAATGCTGCAGCGCATACACTGAAATCGCACGGGGTTTTTCGCCTCGTTGGTGCAGGAAGGAGGCAATCATGGATACCGCAATGCCTGTCGGCGGCGTACTGCTCCCGCCCGGAAGACATTTTGGACTGGCGCAGCCAATGCTCGGCGGCTTGGGCGGGCTGTTCGTGCAGTGTGCGGATGGCGAGCGCGTGACCGGATTCAGTGAAATCGACGACCCGAAGGGCACGCTGATCAATCTGACGCCGCAGCGCGTCGGAAAGCGCTGGCGCGTGGTCAGCGTCGGCGACCCGCTGCTGCACGCGTGCGTACTGCCGGGCGAGATCGTGCTGTTCGGCAGCAAGGAAGAACTCAGCGCGCGGATTGCCGACGAGTTGTCGAATCTGGATCTTGATCCGCTGATCGCCGCGGAGCTTGAGACTTTCTGTACCGCGGTCGCAGGAACCTGATCGCCGCCCTGTGAATCAGTCTGCCGTTTCGGCAAAGTGACACGCCACGCGGAGGCCGCCAACATCGCGCAGCAGCGGCACTTCGGCCGTGCAGCGGGCTTGCGCCAGCGGGCAGCGACCGGCATAGGCGCAGCCCGGCGGTGGTGCCAGCGGCGACGGCGGCTCGCCGATCACTGACACGCGCTGACCGCGTTCAGCAGGGTCGAGCCGCGGCGTCGCGGCCAGCAAGGCCCGGGTATAGGGGTGGCGAGGCGTGTCGAACACCACCCGCGTCGGTCCCTGTTCCACCACCCGCCCCAGGTACATCACCATCACTTCATCGGCAATGTGCTCGACGACCGACAGGTTGTGCGAGATGAACACATACGCCACCCCGGTATCGCGTTGCAGATCCATCAGCAGGTTCAATACCTGCGCCTGGATCGATACGTCGAGCGCGGAAACCGGCTCGTCCGCCACCACCAGACCCGGTTGCGTCATCAGCGCGCGGGCGATCGCGATGCGCTGGCGCTGCCCGCCTGAAAACATGTGCGGATAGCGGCCATAGTGCTCCGGCCGCAGGCCGACGCGGGCCATCATCTCGCGCGCCCGCTCGCTGCGCTCCGCCGCGGTGAGGCGGGTATGGATCTTCAGGGGCTCCTCGAGGATGCTGCCGATGCGCTTGCGCGGATTCAGGCTGGCGTACGGGTTCTGGAAAACCATCTGCACCTTCGGGCGCAGGCGCAACAGGTCGGTTTTCGATGCCCCTTCGAGTGCGATGCCTTCCAGTGCGAGATGCCCCGAGGTCGGCGATTCGAGCATCGTGATCTGGCGCGCCAGCGTGCTCTTGCCGCAGCCCGATTCGCCTACCACCGCAAGGGTGTGGCCGGCACGCACGCCGAAACTGACGCCGTCGAGGGCGCGCACGACCGCCTTCGGGCGGAACGGCCCCTGCGGCACAAGGTAGTGTTTGGTGAGGGCCGTCGCTTCGAACAGCAGCGCACTCATCGGGCGGTCTCCGGCGGGCGATCGATGGCTTCGGCGGCGGCCGCCGCAACGCCGAGCGGATAGTGGCAGCGGACCCTGTTTGCGCCGTCCGAAACAAGCGCGGGGCGTGTTGCCCGGCAATTGGCGTCGGCGTAGCGGCAGCGTGGTGCCAGCAGGCAACCGCCGGGGCGGTCGAACTGACCCGGCACCACCCCGGGCAGGCTCTGCAGCCGCGCGCTGCCGCGGTTGTGTTCCGGCAGGGCGTCGAGCAGGGCCTGGGTGTAGGGATGCTGAGGGGTGCGGAAGATGGCGGGCACCTCGCCGTGCTCCATGACTTGCCCGGCGTACATCACCACCACCCGTTGCGCCACCTCGGCAACGACGGCCAGGTCGTGGGTGATCAGCAGCAGGGCCATGCCGCGCTCGCGCTGCAGACGCAGCAGCAGTTGCAGCACCTGCGATTGCACCGTCACATCGAGCGCGGTGGTCGGTTCATCGGCGACCAGCAGGCGCGGGTTGCAGGCGATCGCCATGGCGATCATGACGCGCTGGCTCATGCCGCCCGAAATCTGGTGCGGATACGCATCAAGGCGGCGCTCGGCATCGGGGATCTCGACCTGACGCAGCAGGTCCAGCGCACGCGCCCGCAGGGCGCGGCGCGAACCGCCTTCGTGCACCGCCAGCGTTTCGACGATCTGGTCGCCGATCGTGAAACAGGGGTTGAGGCTGGTGGCCGGGTCCTGGAAGATCATCGCAATGTCGCGGCCGAGCAATTGGCGCCGCTGCGCCGGGCGCATCGCGAGCAGGTCGCGGCCATCGAATTGCAGGCGTTCGGCCTCCACACGGCCGGGCGGATCGATCAGGCCCATCAGCGCCAGCGACGCGACGCTCTTGCCGGAGCCGGATTCGCCGACCAGCCCGACCACTTCGCCCGCGTCGATCGACAGGTCGAGCCCGTCCACCGCGCGCAGGGGCTGGTCAGCCGCGCCGAACTGCACCTGGAGATTGCGTACGTCGAGAAGCGCCATGCGAGATCCGTTCAGTCGTGCTTGGCGAGTGGCCGCACAAAGGTGAGCTGCGTCTTGCGTTCAACGAAGCCGCGCTTGCGGTAGAAGGCGTGGGCCGCTTCGCGTTTGATCTGCGAGCGTACGCGCAGGGCATCGACCCCTTGCGTGCGTGCCCAGCCGGCGATGGCTTCGACCAGTTTCGTGCCGACGCCCGCGCCACGTGCATGCGTGCTGACGACCAGCCCGCCGATTTCGACGTAGGGCTCGCTCTCGATCAGGTAGCACACATAGGCGTGTCCCCAGCCCAGCACCGCATCGCCCAGCGTCGCGACGAAGGCCGCGTGGTCTTCGCGTTTGAGCACTTCGTCGGCCCGCGCGATGACGCGTGCTGCGTCGCTCGGGTAACCCAGCTCGGTCGCAAGGGCGGCTACCGCCGGTGCGTCGAGCAGGGTCATCCGGCGCAGACGGATGCGTGTTTCGCTCATCGTTTCAGTCTTGGGTCCAGCGCGTCGCGCAGCCCGTCCCCCATCAGGTTGAAGGCCAGCACCGTGACGAAGATTGCGATGCCCGGAAAGGTGACGACCCACCACGCGGACTGAATGAACTCCATCGCGCTCGCCAGCATCGCGCCCCATTCGGAGGCCGGCGGCTGCGCGCCGAGGCCGAGAAAGCCGAGTGCCGCCGCGTCGAGGATTGCAGTGGAAAACCCAAGGGTTGCCTGCACGATCAGTGGCGCGAGACAGTTCGGCAGCACCGTGATGAACATCAGTCGTAGCGTACCGGCGCCTGCGATGCGCGAGGCGAGCACGTATTCCTTGTCGCGTTCCGCGATCACCGCCGCGCGGGTCAGGCGCACATAGTGCGGCAGCAGCACCAGCGCGATCGCGTACATCGCGTTGATCAGGCCCGGCCCGAGCACCGCCACCACGGCGACCGCCAGCAGCAGCGAAGGTAGCGCGAGCAGGATGTCCATCAGGCGCATTACCGCGGTGCCAACCCAGCCGCGCGAAAACCCGGCCACCAGACCGAGCAGGATGCCGAAGCCAAGCGACAGCGACACCGACACCAGACCAATGCCCAGCGAGAGGCGCGCGCCGAAGATGAGTCGTGACAGCAGATCGCGCCCAACCGGATCGGTGCCGAGTGGGAACTCCGAATGACCGCCGGCGGCCCACGCGGGCGGCGCGAGCACCGTGTCGCGGAACTGTTCGATCGGCGAGTGCGGCGCCAGCCATTCGGCGAACAGCGCGCAAACGACGAGCAAGAGCACGACGACGAGGCCGCCCACGGCACCGGGGTTGCGCGCGAAATCGCGCCAGAGTTCCAGCATTGGATGCGGCGGTTGTTGTGGCGTCATCGCGGATGCCGGATGCGTGGGTTGATGATGCCGTAGAGCAGATCCACGACCAGATTGACGACGATCACCAGCGTCGCGATCAGCAGAATGCCGCCCTGCACGACCGGGTAGTCGCGGCGGTGGATCGCCTCGATCAGCCACTTGCCGATGCCGGGCCAGGCGAAGATGGTTTCGGTCAGCACCGCGCCGCCCATCAGCACACCCACCTGCAGGCCCAGCACGGTGACCACCGGGATCAGCGCATTGCGCAGCGCGTGCTTCACCACCACCCTGAAGGGCGAGAGCCCCTTGGCGCGCGCGGCGCGGATGTAGTCTTCGCGCAGCACTTCGAGCATGGCGCTGCGTGTCATGCGGGCGAGCGTGGCGAGCGGGATCGTGCCGAGCGCGAGGGTTGGCAGGATCAGGTGCGACGCTGCGGAGCGGAATGCCCCTTCCTCGCCCGACAGCCATGCATCGACCAGCATCAGCCCGGTGACCCTGGGCGGGTCGAACAGGATGTCGAGGCGGCCGGACACCGGCGTCCAGCCCAGCTGTACCGAGAAGAACAGGATCAGCAGCAGCGCCCACCAGAAGATCGGCATCGAATAACCGGCGAGCGACACGCCCATCACGCCGTAGTCGATCGGCGTGTTGCGCTTGACTGCCGCGAGCATGCCCGCCGGGATGCCGATCAGCATCGCGAAGAGGATCGCGCACAAGGCCAGTTCGAAGGTGGCCGGGAAGCGGTCGAGGAACTCGCGCAGCACCGGCTCATGGCTGACGATCGAGTAGCCCAGATCGCCCTTCAGCGCGCGCCCGACGAATTCGAAGTACTGCACCGGCAGCGGGCGATCCAGCCCGAACTCATGCATCAGCCGTGCATAGCGCTCCGGCTCCATGCCGCGCTCGCCGGACAGCGCCTCGACCGGGTCGCCGGGGATCATGCGGATCAGCGAGAAGACCAGCAGCGTGATCCCGATGAAGGTCGGGACCACGACGGCGAGGCGTTTGAGGAGGAAGGCGAGCATCGGCGTCAGAGGGTGATGACCTTTTCTGCCGCGCCCTGCGCCTCGATCACGTTCAGCATGTTGCCGATCTCGCCGACGGCGACACGGTCCATCAGGTTGAAGTATTCGAGGCAGGTGCGGCAGAGGATCAGCGGTACACCCGCTTCCTCCAGCGCCTTGAGTTCGGCGAGGCAGGGCGAATCGTCGGCCGAGAGCAGCACGCCGCGGGTGTAGAACAGGATCGCCTTGGGCAGGTTGCCGCTCTCGAACAGCGCGCGGAAGTAGGTGACGATCACCTTGCGGCGCAGTGTGTCGTCGCCGTGGCCGAGGCCGTCGTTGCCGACGACGATGACCGTACCGGCGTAGGGATTGCTGGGCATCTGCAGCTCCAGTGTGGGGCGGCGGCATGTTGCGTGCCGCCCCGGGTTCGTGACTACTTCGCGATGTCGACCTTGGACAGGAAATGGCTGACCGGCACCGCGGCCATCTTGTAGTTCTTCACTTCCTTGCGCACCGGTTCGAAGCGCACCGAGTGGGCGATCGGCACCCACGGCGCCTCTTCCTTGAAGATCTCCTGCGCCTTCTCGTACAGCTTCGAGCGTTCCTTGCGGTCGGCCGTGCGGGTGGCTTTCGCGATCAGGTCGTCGAAGTCCTTGTTGCACCAGCGCGCGCTGTTGCCGCCCCCCTTCACCGCGTCGCAGGAGAGCAGCGGAGTGAAGAAGTTGTCGGGGTCGCCGTTGTCGCCCGACCAGCCGAACATCACCGCCTGGTGCTCGCCAGCCTTGCTGCGCTTGCGGTACTCGCCCCATTCGTAGGTGACCAGTTTCACCCGCACGCCGATCTTCGCCAGATCAGCCTGGATCAGCTCGCCCATGCGCTTGCCGTCCGGGTTGTAGGGGCGCTGCACCGGCAGGTACCACAGTTCCATCTCGAAGCCGTCCTTGAGGCCGGCCTTGGCGAGCAGTTCCTTGGCCTTATCGACGGCGTAGTCGTAGTCCTTCACCCGGTCGTTGTAGCCCCACATGATCGGCGGGATCGGGTTTTTCGCCATCTGGCCGGCGCCCTGGTAGATCGTGTCGAGGATCGCCTTCTTGTTGATCGCCATGTTGATCGCCTGACGCACGCGCTTGTCGTCGAAGGGTTTCTTCTCGGTATTGAGCGCGAGGTAACCGACGTTGAGGCCTTCCTTGGTCATCAGGTTGATCGCCGGGTCGGCCTTCATCTGCGCGAGGTCGGCGGGCTTGGGGAAGGCCATCAGGTGGCATTCGCCGGCCTTGATCTTGGCGTAGCGCACTGAGGCATCCGGCGTGATCGCAAAGATCAGGTTGTCGATCGCCGGTTTGCCGTCCCAGTACTGTTCATGCGCCTTGTAGCGGATCACCGCGTCCTTCTGATAGCTGACCAGCGCGAATGGGCCGGTGCCGACCGGCTCGCGGTCGATCAGTTCGGGCGTGCCGGCAGCCTTCATCTTCTCGGCATGCTCGGCCGAGAGGATGGACATGAAGTCCATCGCCATGTTGGCGAGGAAGGGCGCTTCAGGCTGGCGCAGCTTGAAACGCACGGTGGTGTCGTCGAGCTTTTCGAGCTTTTCGACGATCTTGCCCATGCCCATATCGTCGAAGTAGGCGTAGGTCTGGCCGGGGCTGTTCTTGTGGAAGGGGTGGTTCGGGTCGGCCATGCGGTACCAGGAGTACAGCACATCGTCGGCATTGAAGTCGCGCGTCGGCTTGTACTTGGCCGTGGTGTGGAACTTCACGCCCTGGCGCAAGTGGAAGGTGTAGTTCAGGCCGTCCGGCGAGATTTCCCAGCTCGTTGCAAGACCGGGCACGATGTTCGTGGTGCCGACTTCGAATTCCACAAGGCGGTTCATCAACTGCGCCGAAGCGGCGTCGTGCGTGGTGTTGGTGGTGAAGAACTGGGAATTGAAGCCTTCGGGGCTGGCTTCCGAGCAGTACACCAGCGTTTTGGCCGCGGCCGCGGGCTGGGCCGCGAGGGCGAGGCTGGCCGCGGTGGCGGCGAGGGCGCAACGCAAACTGAACATCGATCTCTCCTGTCGGGGTTACCGCAATCCGGGGCGATGCTGGGATGTGTCCGGCGACGCGGGTGGCGCGTGGCGTCCGTTACAACCCGGTGCTGCTGCATGGACAGCACTGTGTGTCGGCAGATCATAGCCGCGCGGGACGTCCGGCTTCAACGGGCGAGCGCTCTGTTCTGCTCAGTCGAGGCGACGCGACCAGATCTCGACCGGCGCGCCGCCAAGCGGTTCGTAGGCTTCCAGGCGCTCGAGGGCCATGCCCAGCTTGCGCACGACGCCTTTTGAGGCATGGTTGTCCGGGTGGATCACCGAAATCAGGCGCGTCAGGTGCAGCGTGTCGCGTGCAAACGCGATCGACGCGGCGCCGGCTTCGGTGGCCAGCCCGCGCCCCCAGAATTCGGTCAGCAGGCGGTAGCCCAGTTCGGTTTCATTGAATTCGGGCAGGAACTTGAGGCCGCTGAAGCCGATCAGCTGGTCGCTCGCCTTCCATTCCACGGCGAAGCGACCGTAGCCATAGCGCGCGTAGTCGGCGAGCGGCGCATTGCGGATCACCTCTCGCACGCCCTCGATGCTGTCGGGCCCCGGGCCGCCGGCGTAGCGGGTGATTGCGGGGTCGGTGACGAGCGGGCGATAGGCTTCGGCGTCGTCTTCGCGGAAGGGGCGCAGCCGCAGGCGTTCGGTTTCGATGATGACGTTCATGGGGCCTCAAGTGGCAGGATCGATGGTGGTGCTGTGCGCCACAGCAGAGGCGGGCGCGGCCGCCCGCCTTCAATGCGTCGGTGCCGCTTCAGGATAGCGTGCGCGACCACAACTCGATGTGCCCACCGTGCCGGACGTGGAACTCGACGTCGCTTTCATAGGCGAAGCCGAGTTTGCGCAGCACTTTGGCGGCGGATACGTTTTCCCGATCGACGAGCGAGATCACCCTTTGCAGATGCAGCGTCGCCTTGGCGAAGGCGATCGAGGCGTGCCCGGCTTCGGTGGCGAGGCCCTTGCCCCACCACGCGGGCAGGAAGCGGTAACCGAGTTCGATCTCGTCGAATTCGGGAATGTACTTGAGGCCGGAAAACCCGATCACTTCGCCGCTTTCCTTCCACTCGCAGGCGAAGCGGCCAAAACCGCGGGTCGCGTAGTCGGCGAGCGGCGCGGCGCGCAGCACCTCGAGCGCTTCTTCACGCGAACGGAAGGGCGTATTGCCGACGTAGCGGATCGCGTCCGGGTCGGTGCCGAGGCGGTGGAAGGCGTCGAGATCGTCTTCGGTGAAGGGGCGCAGGCGGAGTCGCTCGGTCTCGATATTCACGTTCATGGCACGCCTCAGCGATTCAGATCGACGTTGTAGAAATTCAGGCCGTAGGTGGGTTCAAGCAGGAAGCCGGAGACTTCCTTGCGGGTGACGCCGACCCGGTTGCCGTGGGCGATCAGCAGCAGCGGAGATTCGTCCCGCAGGATTTCCTGTGCGGTCGCGTAGAGACGGGCGCGTTCGCTACGGTCGCTGATCTTGCGGGCGCGTTGCAGCAAATCCTCGAAGCGCGGGTCGCACCAGCGTGCAAGGTTGCCACCGCTTTTCGCCGCGTCGCACGAGAGCAGCGGTTCGAAGTAGTTGTCCGGCTCACCGTTGCCCGAGAGCCAGCCGAACATCACCGCCTGGTGTTCGCCGGCGCGGCTGCGCTTGAGGTACTCGCCCCATTCGTAGGTTGCGAGCTTCACGCGCACCCCGATCTTTGCGAAGTCGGCCTGCAGCAGCTCGGCCATGCGCTTGCCGTCGGGGTTGTGCGGACGCAGCACCGGCAGGTACCACAATTCCATGTCGAAGCCGTTCGGATAGCCCGCACCGGCCAGAAGTGCCTTGGCCTTGGCTGGATCGTAGGCGAGCGCAGACAGTTTGGCATTGGCGGCCCAATACGCGGGTGGCAGCAGGTTCTTCGCGACCAGCGCGCGGCCCTGATAGATCGCCGAGAGAATCGTGCTGCGGTCGATCGCAAGGTTGAGCGCCTGACGCACCCGTTTGTCGTTGAAGGGCTTCTTCTGCGTGTTGAGCGCGAGGTAACCGACGTTCAGCCCGGGCTGCTGCACCAGCGTGAGTGCGGGCTCCTTCTCGATCTGTGCGATATCGGCCGGCTTCACCGACGTCGATACATGGCATTCGCCGGTACGCAGCTTGGCGAGCTGCACCGCGGCGTCGGGTACGATCGCGAAGATCAGGTTGTCGAGTTTGGGCTTGCCGCGCCAGTGATCGGCAAAGGCCTTGTAGCGGATCGCCGCATCCTTCTGGTAGCTGACGAACTGGAAGGGCCCGGTGCCGACCGGTTCGCGGTCGAGTTTGTCGGGTGTACCGGCGGCACTCATCTGTGCGGCGTACTCGGCGGACTGGATGCCGAGCATGTCGAAGCTCATGCGGGTCAGGAACGGAGCCTCGGGTGTTTTCAGGCGAAAGCGGATCGTGTTGGCGTCGAGCTTTTCAAGCTTGTCGACGTTTTCGTCCATGCGCAGGTTGTTGAACTGGACATAGGCCAGATTGCCGGCGAGCGTGTGATACGGGTGGCTTTTGTCTGCCTGGCGGTTCCAGGTGAACAGCACATCGTCGGCATTGAAATCGCGTGTCGGTTTGAATGTCGCGCTGCTGTGGAACTTCACGCCGCGGCGCAGGTGGAAGGTGTATGCAAGACCGTCGGGCGAGATCTCCCAGGACTCGGCGAGCGCCGGCTGCAGTTCTGCGGTGCCGGGTTTGAAGTCGAGCAAGGTGTCCGCGACCTGCGCGCCGGCGTCAGCGGTGTTCTGGCCGTTGGCGAAGAGGCGCGTCAGCGACTCCGGGCTGCCTTCGGCGCAATACACCAGGGTCTTTGCGGCATGCGCTACAGCGGGGATCAGCAGGGCGGCAAGCAGGAAGGGGGCGAGCGTGCGTCGCATCGTGGGTCTCGGCGTCGGAACTTTCATCATGGCAGAGGGTACCCGAGCGGTCGAGGCGGGCACCAAAACAAAAAGGGATGCCAGAAGGCATCCCTTGGTTTGGCGACGCCCGCGATTACTGCTGCTTGAGCGATTCGACCGGGATCTTGATCGTGACTTCGTCCGAGACGTAAGGCACGTACTTGGTCATGCCCCAGTCGGAACGCTTGATCGTGGTGCTGATGTCCGCGGCACAGGCCTGCACCTTGAGCATCGGATGCGGCAGGCACTTGAAGTTGCTCACCGTCAGCTTGACCGGCTTGGTCACGCCCAGCAGCGTCAGCGTGCCGTCGGCAGCGACAACCTTGTCGCCGTCGAAGGTCAGCGCGTCGGCCTTGAAGGTCATGGTCGGGAATTTGGCGGCATTGAAGAAGTCTTCCGACTTCAGGTGCTCGTTCCACTTCTCGAAGCCCATGTTGATCGAACCGGTCTCGATCACCGCCTCGACGCTGCCCTTCTTCGCGGCGAAGTCGATCACGGCTTTGCCGGTGGTCTTGTCGAAGCGGCCGCGCTGGGTCGACAGGCCGAAGTGGTTGATTTCGAAGCTGGGCCAGGTGTGGGTCGCGTCGAAGTTGTAGGTGTCGGCGGCGACGACGGCGCCGGATAGGGTGGCGATCGCAGCGGCGATGAGCAGCTTTTTCATGGTGTGATGTCCTCTGTCAGAGCGGGTGGTGCGGGTTGGGTGCGGACGGGTTCGACCGTCCAGCTGAAAACGTGTGGCAGGGTTCATTTGCGCGCAGCGGCGATGAGGTGGAACTTGATCAGCACCTCGTCGGCCACGGTCGAGGTGTCGCCCCAGGGGCCCTCGCCGACACCGAACTGCAGCCGCTTGATCGTGAAGGCGCCATCAAACACGCCGTTGCTGCCCTCGGCCTTGTAGGTAAAAGGCGCGGTCACGGTTTGCGTGCGCCCCTTGATGGTCAGCGGGCCGCTCACTTCGAACTTGTTGCCGCCCAGCGCCTTGACCGCGGTCGACTTGAACACGGCGGTCGGGAACTGCTTGACGTTGAACCAGTCCTTGCCCACGACTTCGTCGTTGGCTTCCTTGCTGCCTGCATCGATGCTCGCGAGCTCCAGCTCAAAGCCTGCGCTGGCTTTCTGAACCGCGGCCGGGTCAAAGTTCAGCGTGACCTTGAAGCGGTTGAACTTGCCGTCGACCGGCACGCCCATCTGCTTGGTGGTGAAGCTGAGCGCGCTCTTCGCGGTGTCCGGCGTGCCGTACTCGACGGCGGCGACAGGCAAGGCGAGGGCTGCGGCCGCGAGGGCCGGGATCAGTCTTTTCATGTCAGGGGCTCCGGTTACTTCAGGAAGGGCAGCATGCGGGCGAGGATGCCGTCGCGTGCCACAAGGTGATGCTTGATGGCCGCCGCAGCGTGGGCAATGACGATGGCGGCCATCAGCCACGCGAGCAACTCGTGTGCGCCCTCGAAGAACTCGGCGAGTTGCTCGTTCTTGCCGATCAGGTCGGGCAAGGGCAGCACGCCGAACCACACCACCGGGAAGCCCTTGGCAGAACTCATCAGCCAACCGGCCATGGGAACCGCGATCATCAGCAGGTAGAGCAGGTGATGCGCGCCGTGCGCGGCGAGTTTCTCGATTCGGCTCATCGAGTCCGGCAGCGCCGGCGGGCGATGCGTGCTGCGCCACAGGATGCGCACCAGAGTCAGCGCAAGCACGGTGATGCCCGCCCATTTGTGCCAGCTGATGATCTTGAGTTTTTGCGGGGACAGCGGCAGGTCGACCATGTAGAGGCCGACCGGGAAGGCGATGAAGATCAGCAGTGCGATCACCCAGTGCAGGGCAATCGCGGTGCGGGTGTAGCGGGCGGCGTCAGTCATGGTCCGGTCTCTGTGCTGGATGGGTCGTGTTCCGCATTCGTTCGATGCGGTTCAGCGTTCATTGCATGCTAGAGACTCGGACTCACCTCTTCCAGCGAAAGTTTCTCGTGTAAAAAGTGAATCTGGTTCACTTTTCGTTGGTGCCCGACTTCGCGGCGAGGGCCGCCTCCAGTTCAGCGATGCGGGCCTCCAGGCGGACCAGTTGTTCGCGCGCGCGGGCGAGCACCTCGCGCTGTACGTCGAATTCCTCGCGCGTCACCAGATCCAGCTTGCCGAGCATCGAAGCGAACGCGGCCTTGGCATTGCGTTCGATGTCCTTGGCCGGGCTGTTCTCCAGCAACTCGGCCATCTTCTTCTGGATTTCGTCGACGAACTTGGGCGGCTCCATGGTGGCTCTCCATAAGGGATTCAAAGGTCTCGACCCAGTTTAGCACGCAGGTTTTGATGCACCGGGACAGTGCGGCAGCCCGCTTTCCAGCGAAATGCACCAAGTTGGCGCGCGGGCCCGTCAAATGCGGAGCAAAACAGTGCGGCCGGTGCGCCGGGTCGGTGTGCTCGCCATGCTCCATAAGCCTTTCCGCCAAATCGTGGGGCAGTGGCACGGATTCTGCATTAGGGGTCTCGCAACGTAATTCTCATCCCACGACGGAGATTGATATGCGCAAGACCCTGATCGCTACCGCACTGCTCGCCAGCTTCGCCGCGTCCGCTCCGGCCATGGCCGAAGAGGCCAAGGCACCGTACACGCTGACCGGCAACTTCACGTTGGCCTCCGAATACCTTTACCGCGGCATCGCGCAGACCAATCACAAGCCGGCCATCCAGGGCGGCGTCGACTTTGCCCACGAGAGCGGCATCTACCTTGGCACCTGGGGCTCGAACATCAGCTGGCTGTCGGACGCCAATGGCGGTGCGGTCAGCGCCCCGATCGAACTGGACTTCTACGGCGGCTACAAGGGCGCCGCAGGTGACTTCGGCTACGACGTCGGCCTGCTGCAGTACTACTACCCGGGCACCTACCCGGATGGCTATACCAGCCCGAACACCCTCGAAGGCTATGTGGCTGGCAGCTACAAGTGGATCACCCTGAAGGGTTCCTACTCGTTCACCAACCTGTTCGGCACCAAGACCCCGTCCGGCGAGAAGACCAACGGCAGCTACTACCTCGACGCAACCGCGACCTTCCCGGTTGCCGAGGGCATCAACCTGATTGGCCACGTTGGCTACCAGAACGTCAAGGGCTTCGATGACGCGTCCTACACCGACTACAAGCTCGGTGGCACCGCCGACGCGCTGGGCCTGACCTTCGGCCTGTTCTACAGCGGTACCAACGCCAAGGGCGATGCCGGTCAGTTCTATCGCAGCCCGGCGCCGTTCGACAAGGATCTGGGCGCTGGCCGCGTGCTGCTGACCGTCGGCAAGACCCTTTAATCGCTGCACCGCACGCGGCGTCGTTTCCCGGCGGCGCCGCGCCCCACCCAAGGAGCCAACATGAAATTCGTTACCGCCATCATCAAGCCGTTCAAGCTTGACGAGGTGCGCGAGGCCCTCAGCGCGATCGGCGTGCAGGGCATCACCGTTACCGAGGTCAAGGGTTTCGGCCGTCAGAAGGGCCACACCGAGCTGTATCGCGGCGCGGAATACGTGGTCGACTTCCTGCCCAAGGTGAAAATCGAAATCGCGATTGCCGACGACCTGCTCGACCAGGTCATCGAAGCGGTCGAGAAGGCTGCCAGCACCGGCAAGATCGGCGACGGCAAGATCTTCGTCTTCGACCTCGAACAGGCGATCCGCATCCGCACCGGCGAAACCGGCGCTGAAGCGCTCTAAGGCACACAGGAGAACCCGACAATGAAAAAGATGCTTGCGATCCTGCTGACCGCGCTGTCTCTCAGCGCCGCAGGGGCAGCCTGGGCGGACGACAAGGCCGCCGAAACCGCCGCACCGGCCGCCACGGCCGAGGCCTCCGCACCTGCGGCTGATGCGTCGGCACCTGCTGCCGCCCCGGCTGCGGCTGCAACCGCCGCACCCGCCGCTGCCGCGGATCAGTCCGCACCGGCTCCGGCCGCCACCCCCGCCCCGAACAAGGGCGATACCTCCTGGATGATCGTTGCCACGCTGCTGGTGACGCTGATGACGATCCCGGGTCTTGCGCTGTTCTATGGCGGTCTGGTCCGCTCGAAGAACATGCTGTCGATCCTGATGCAGGTCTTCGTGATCTTCTCGCTCTGCGTCGTGCTGTGGACGGTCTACGGCTACTCGGTGGCATTCACCGAGGGCAATGCCTTCTTCGGCGGCTTCGACAAGCTGTTCCTGAAGGGCATCACGCCGGATTCGGGCGCTGCGACCTTCAGCAAGGGCGTGTATATCCCCGAACTGATCTACGTGATGTTCCAGGCGACCTTCGCGGCGATCACGCCGGCGCTGATCGTGGGTGCATTCGCTGAGCGGATGAAGTTCTCGGCCGTGCTGCTGTTCATCGTGCTGTGGTTCACCTTCTCCTACCTGCCGATCGCGCACATGGTCTGGTTCTGGCAAGGTCCGGATGCCTACATCGATGCGGCCGCAGCTGACAAGGCCACCGCAACGGCAGGCTTCCTGTTCCAGAAGGGCGCGATCGACTTCGCCGGCGGTACCGTGGTGCACATCAACGCTGCGATGGCCGGTCTGGTTGGTGCCTTCATGGTCGGCAAGCGTATCGGTTTCGGTCGCGAAGCGATGGCGCCGCACAGCCTGACGATGACCATGATCGGTGCTTCGCTGCTGTGGGTGGGCTGGTTCGGCTTCAACGCCGGCTCCAACCTGGAAGCCAACGGCGCTGCCGCGCTGGCCTTCGCCAACACCATGGTCGCGACTGCGATGGCTGCGCTGGCCTGGCTCTTCGCCGAATGGCTGATCAAGGGCAAGCCCTCGATGCTGGGTGCTGCTTCGGGTGCCGTTGCTGGCCTCGTCGCGATCACCCCGGCGTGCGGTTACGTCGGCATCATGGGCGCACTGATCATCGGCCTCGCCGCTGGCCTGGTCTGCCTGTGGGGTGTGAATGGCCTGAAGAAGCTGCTCGGGGCGGATGACGCGCTCGACGTGTTCGGCGTGCATGGCGTCGGCGGCATCCTCGGTGCGATCCTGACCGGTGTGTTTGCTGACCCGGCCCTGGGCGGCGCTGGCGTTATCGACTATGTCGCGAACAAGGTCGGCGACTACAGCATCTCGGCGCAGGTCACCAGCCAGCTGTGGGCCGTTGGCACCACCGTGATTTGGTCGGGTGTTGTGTCCCTGGTTGCGTACAAGCTGGTCGATCTCTTCATCGGCCTGCGTGTCGCCGAAGACGAAGAGCGCGAAGGTCTGGACATCGCCTCCCACGGCGAATCGGCCTACCACAACTGATGTGCGTCCCGGCGCGGTGCTTGCACCGCGCCAGACAAACAAACGGGCGCCCCACGGGGCGCCCGTTTCATTTGCGCAATCGCGTCAGGCGGCGGCGATCTCGCTGCGGACGCCAAGCGCGGCGATCGCGAGTGCCTGCTCGAAGTCCGCCAGCAAGTCCTCCGCGTCCTCCAGCCCGGCAGAGATCCGCACCAGCCCTTCTGAGATGCCGTGCGCGGCGCGCTCTTCCGGCGTGTAGGTCGAATGGGTCATGCTCGCCGGATGCTGTGCGAGCGTTTCCGGGTCGCCCAGGCTCACCGCTCTCGTTACCAGTCGCAGCGCGTTCATGAAGCGGCGGCCGGTCTCGATGCCGCCCTTGAGTTCGAACGCAATCATGCCGCCGGCGCGTTTCATCTGGCGCAGGGCGAGCATGCGTTGCGGGTTGTCGGGCAGGTCGGGGTAATGCACCTGTTCGACCAGCGGATGGTTCGCCAGCAGGCCCACGATCGCCTTGGCGTTGTCGCAATGGCGGTCCATGCGCAGCGCCAGCGTCTTGATACCGCGCAGCACCAGGTTTGCGTCCTGTGGCGAGAGCACCGCGCCGGTCATGTCCTTCAGTCCGTACAGCCGGATGCGCTCGGCCGTTGCCGCGTCGCACACAACCAGCCCGGCGGTGACGTCGCCGTGGCCGCTGAGGTACTTGGTCGCCGAATGCACGACGATGTCCGCCCCCAGTTCCAGAGGGCGCTGCAGGTAAGGTGTGCAATAGGTGTTGTCGACCACGGTGATGGCGCCGTGCGCGCGCGCAATCATCGACACCTGGCGGATGTCCACAAGGCGCATGTTCGGGTTCGCCGGCGTCTCGAAATACACCACCTTGGTCTGCGGGTTGAGCGCGCGCTGCACTTCGAGCGGGCTGCTCATGTCGCAGTGGCGCACGGTCACGCCGAATCTTGCCAGCCCGTGGTGCAGGAACGAGAAGGTGCAGCCGTACAGTGTCATGTCCACCAGGATCTCGTCGCCGGGCGCGAGCAAGGTCCACAGCGTCGAGGTGATCGCGCCCATCCCCGAGGCGAACGCAACGCCGGCCTCGCCCCCTTCGAGCGCCGCAATCCGCGCTTCAAGCAGCGCCAGGGTCGGGTTCGAGATGCGCGTGTAGATGTAGCCCGGTGCCTCGCCGGCGAAGCAAGCCGCGCCCTGTTCGACGTTCGGGAACGCGAAGGTACTGGTCTGGTAGATCGGTGGTACCAGCGCCCCTTGATGGCTCATCGGGTCGTATCCGTGATGGATCGCGCGCGTCGCGAAGCCGCGTTGCCGGCTTGTATGGGTCATGGCTTTCCCCTGCTCTTGATGCTGGTTCTGATGGGGAAATCGTAGCCGCAGGATGCCGGTGTTTCTTTGCAAAGCATGCATACCGCAAGGTAAAGTGGGTATGAATCATGCGCCAACGGAGGGGCTGGTGGATAAAGCAGTCGCAATCGCTTTGGACGGCACCGATCGCCGCATCCTCGCCGAATTGCAGGACAACGCGCGCCTGACCACGGCCGAACTGGGTGAGCGGGTATTCCTCAGCCAGTCGCCCTGCTGGCGGCGTGTACGGCGGCTGGAAGAGGAGGCCTACATCCAGGCTTACCGCGCGGTGCTCGACGCCAGGAAGCTCGGATACGGCGTGACGGCCTTCGTCAGCATCATGCTGGAAAGCCATGCGCAGGCGCTGAGCCGCGACTTCGAGGCGCGCATTGCCGAAATCCCCGAGGTCATTGCCTGCCACAACGTGTCCGGCCGCTACGATTTCCTGCTCGAGGTGGTGGCGCGCGATCTGGAAGGTTTCGGCGTGTTTGCGCGCGATGTGCTGCGTGCGCTGCCGGGGGTCAAGGAGATCTACTCGAGCTTCTCGCTGAAGGAAATCAAAGCTACACGCGCCCTGCCGATCGCACGATGAAATCGGCCGCCGACGGGCGGTGCTTGCACGAACGGCATTCGTCCGCCATGCTTTTCGCGATAACCGTGAAGCGACCCCGAAACGTGACCACTGCACCGTTCATGCTGCCCCGCCGTGCCCCGAGCGGGCTAGCCCCAGCGCGCCCGGGGTGCCTCGCACGGCTGGTCGTTGCGCTGATCGTGTCCGTAGCGCCGGCGGCTGCCTGGGCGGACACGGCAGAACTGCATGTGCACTTCAATCCGCGCATTCCGTATGCGTTTAGAGATGGTGACCACATTGGTGGGCTCGTCGCCGGGCCGATAGGCGCGGCGCTCGAAGCCGCGCGCATTCCGTTCGTGTGGGAAGAGACACCTTTCAGCCGCCAGATGGCGCTGCTCAAGGGCAACCAGCGCCAGGACTGCATGATCGGCATGTTCCGCAAGCCGGAACGCGAGAAATTCGGTCGCTTTTCCGAGCCGGTCTTTCGCGATTCGCCACAAATACTGCTGGTGCGCGTTGAAGATGCGGCCGCGTTCAACCGCTACCCATCGATTCGCGACGCCATGCAGAAAGGCACTTTCCGCCTGCTGGTGAAGGAGACCTATTCCTACGGGCCAGCCTTCGACCAGATGCTGGCGGAGCGCACCGGCCCGACCGTGCGGGCGTATGAGGAGAACGACCAGATGTTGCGCATGCTGGTCGAATCGATGGCCGACGCGATGATCATTGCGCCGGAAGAGGCGAGCGCGTTGATCAAATCCCGCGGTTTGAGCGTCGAACGCTTTGCCTACATCAAATACCCCGATACCCCGCAGGGTGAGTTGCGGCATCTGTTCTGCAGCATGCAGGTACCGCAGGCCACGATCGATCGATTCAACCGGGCCCTCACCTCGAAACCGCGTTGAGTCGCGGTGGTGCAAGCGCGCGCTTGCGGACTCAGGGTATTTCCGAAAAGCGCATGCGGCGTTCCACGCTGGCTGCATGGCCAGCAAGACGTGGGCCGAAACTCTTCTCGTACTTGCGCGGGTTGGGCAGCATCACTGCGAGATGCGCCGCTTGCCCGGCGTTCAGTTGCGCGGCGGAAATGCTGTAGTAGCGGCGCGCCGCCGCCTCGGCGCCGAACACGCCGTTGCCCCATTCGACCACGTTGAGGTACACCTCGAGGATGCGGCGTTTGTCCCACAGCGTTTCGATCATCACCGTGATCACCGCTTCCTCGGCCTTGCGCACGTAGCTGCGGGTCGGCGACAGGAACAGGTTCTTCGCCAGTTGCTGGCTGATCGTCGAACCGCCGCGGATCGGCTTGCCGCGTTTGGCGAGTTTCTCGTTCTTCTCCATCGCCTTCTGGATCGCTTCCCAGTCGAAGCCGTCGTGGTCGACGAAACCGTCATCCTCAGCCGCCACCACTGCGCGCTTCAGGTTGGGCGAGATGCGTTCATACGGCACCCAGGTGTATTTGAGCGTCGCAGCCGGGTCGGTCTCGCGCAGTTCCTTCAGGCGCAGCGACATGAAGCTGGTTTCCGAAGGATTGAACTGCTTCCACCACAGCACATGGCCCAGCAGCCAGAGCTGATAGGCAATGAACAGCAGGATCAGCGCGAGCAAGGCGCGCTTGAACCACTTCCAGAGACTCATGACGAGCGGGCGAGCGTTCCGCGCAGGGCCTCGCGCACCGGCTGGGTGTCGGGCCGTACGCCGCGCCACAGGAAGAAGCTCTCTGCAGCCTGCTCCACGAGCATGCCGAGGCCGTCTGACAGGCGTTCAGCGCCCAGTTCGCGCGCGGCTTGCATGAAACGCGTCTCGTCGCTTCCGTACATCATGTCGTAGGCGAGTGCGCCGGGCGCATAGATACCTTGCGGCAGCGGCGGTGCGTCGTCGGACAGCGATGACGAAGTGGCGTTGATCACCACGTCGAAGGTGCTGCCTTGCAAAGCGTCGAAGCCACAGCCGAGCAGCGCGCAGGCGCGACCTTCGGGCTGGAATGCAGTGGCCAGCGCCAGCGCCTTCTCCACCGTGCGGTTGGCGATCGTCAGTGACGACGGCGCCTCGGCCAGCAGCGGCAGCAAGGCGCCGCGCGCGGCGCCGCCCGCGCCGAGCAAGAGCACGCGGCTGCCTTCGAGGGTGTAGCCGAGGTGCGCGAGATCGCGTACCAGCCCCACGCCGTCGGTGTTGTCGGCGGTGATGCCGCGTTCGTCGAAGATCAGTGTGTTGGCGGCGCCCGCCGCCTCGGCGCGTGCGGAGCGACGATCCGCCAAAGCGCAGGCTTCCAGCTTGAACGGCACCGTCACGTTGGCGCCGCGCCCCCCCTCGTTGCGGAAGGCGGCGACCGCTGACGCGAAGCCGTCACGCGGTGCGAGCCTTGCTTCGTAGCTGATTTGCTGGCTGGTTTGCTCGGCGAAGCGCGCGTGGATCCACGGCGACTTGCTGTGTGCGATCGGGTTGCCGAAGACGGCGTACAAGTCCATCGATGACCTCCGCTCGGAAAGGGCTGGATTCAGTTGTTGCGCGCTTCCAGCGTACCCGCATCGCGCGAGAACACCCAGGTGCGGATGATGTGAAGCTCGTCCCACTTCTTGCGCTGTTCGGCATTGAAGGGGGCGAAAGGGCTCGACAACTGCAGGATGCGCAGCGCTGCGTTGTCCAGCGCAGGGTTGCCGGACGAGCGCGTGATTCGGGTGTCGCCGATACTGCCGTCGGCCCTGATCGTGACCTCGATCAGCAGGTTTCCGTACAGCCGCCCGTTCTTGTCATGCGGGAAATTCAAAGTGCCGACGCGTTCGAGTTTCTGGCGCCAGTCCTCGACATACTGCGCAAACGCGTATTCGGTGGTGCGCGCGGTGGCGTAGGCCTTCTTCGGTTTGGCCGCGTACTCCTGAATGTCCTTGCTGATCTCACCTTCGAGGCGGGCGATGGCGCGGGTACGGTCGATCTGGTCGGCACCGCTCGCCTTGCTCGGCTCAGGATTCGGTTGCGGCTTGCCCTGCACGATCTCGGCCGTACGCAGGCTCTTGCTCTGTTTGAGCAGGTCGCGCTGGCGCTCTTCCAGGCGCTCGATACGGCGCTTGGCCTCCATCAGTTCGTCGCCTTCCACATTGAGCTCTTGCGGTGGCAGCGGCGTGGTTGGTCGCGCCTTGTCCTTGCTGTTGCCGCCTCCGTCCATGTTGGCCTGGGCGAGGGCCTGGGCGTCCTTGGGCGCGCGTGCGTGCTTGGCGTTCACCAGCACGATGTCGAGCCCCTTGTCGCGTTGCCGTGACAGCGCCCAGTCCGGTGGCGCAAAACGCAGCACCAGCAGGACCGCGTGCAGCACGATCGATACCGAGATCGCGCCCCAGAAGATGTTCTCGCTGCCAATCCTGCGGGTGGCAGGCGGCAGGCGCAGGCGCCGCCGCTTGGCCGACGGCCTCGGGGCTGCGTGTTCGGCCGGCGCCTTGGGCGCTTGCAGCAGGGCGGCTGCCGGCGCGGGGCTTGCGGCGGGCGCCGGATTGGCGGGCGCGCTGCGCTTTGGCGCGGCCCCGGCCGCAGGCTTGGGGGCCGGCGCCGCGGCAGGCTTGCGAGGTGTCTTTGCGTGTGGCATCGGGTCGCGAGTTTAGCGCGGCGCGGGGCTTACAAGGCTTCCGAATCGTCGTCCGGCAGCACATCGGCATCCGGCGCGAGCGTTTCGACGTAGCGAACCGCAACGTCGGGCGCGAGGTCGTCATAGCGTTCGATTGCCAGGCGCACATGGGTGCTCGGATCCAGCCCGGGCAGCGACGGTACCTTGACGACCAGCGGCACGTCATTGAAGCGCACCAGGTTCTCGCGCCAGACATGGCCTTCCGGCTGGTAATTCGGCCCTTGCTGGCGCAGCCAGCGCAGGCACCAGTAGCGTTCCATCTGGCGCTGGTAGTCGGCGTAGGCGGCGTAGGCGAGTTCGAAATCGTTCATCGCGGCCGCGAGTTCGGCCGAACCCTTGCCAAAGGGCGCCGCCTCACTGGTGAGATGCGCGATCAGCTGCCGCTGATTGACCAGGTCGACATAGCGGCGCAGCGGCGAACTGGACCACGCGTAGCAATCGACGCCAAGGCCGTCGTGCGGCGCGGCGGCGGTGGTCATGCGCACGCGGCCGCCGGTCTGCGCGCGGTAGATCGCCGGAATGCCGGCGTCGGCCAGCACGCGGCCCCAGGTGCTGTTGGCGGCGATCATCAATTCCGCGACCAGCTTGTCGAGCGGCGAGCCGCGCTTGCGGCGCTGGATGTCGACCTGGCCCGGCCCGTCGGCGGTGTCCACCGACCAGTCGACATAGAAGTTGAAGTCGAAGGCGTTCTGGTTGGCCGAAGGCTTGCCGCGGCCGGCCTCCAGCACGGTGGCGAATTCCCACAACAGCTTGAGTTCGTCGCGCCAGGGGAAATCGGGCAGCGCGCCACTGAGGGTGTCCTCGTTGAATACCGGCTCGATGTCGTGGTGACGCAGGTTGGCTGCGATCGGCACGATCTCGACCCGGCTTGAATGGCCGGCGATCGACAGGTCCGCGTTCACGTCCAGATACAGCGAGACGGCCGGGCAGTCGCGCCCCTCGCTGAGCGTGTAACGGGCGACTGCGTCGTCCGGCATCATCGTGATCTTGTCGCCCGGCATGTAGGCGGTCGAAAGCCGCTTGCGCGCCACCGCGTCGAGCGGCGACCCCTGCGGCATGCCAATGCCGGGCGCTGCAATGTGGATGCCGATGTGCCAGCCGCCAGCGGCGCGCGGCGTCACCGAGAAGGCATCGTCGATCTCGGTGGTCGTTGCGTCGTCGATCGAGAAGGCGCGGACATCCGCCCGGTCAAGCGCGCGTACCGGCTCGGGTACCTCATGCGGCGGGAAGTCGAGACCGTCGGGGAAGTGCTCCGACAGGAAGCGCGCGCGGTGGTAGGCGTGGGCGTTCGGGAAGGCGCCGCAGGCCAGCAGCAGCTGCGGCAAGCTACGGCCACTGCGTTCGCAGGCGAGCTCGACGCCCTTGGTCTCGAGCTTGTTGCGATCGGGCTTGACCAGCAGCTGGGTGACGATTGCGCCGACCTCGGCCGGCAGGCGGCCCGCTTCCAGTTCGCCGGCATAGCGCTCGATGGTTTCCTGTTGCAGGCGCTTCTTTTCCAGCCCGGCCAGCGCGGCCTGCAGGATTTCCGGCGGCGCCTTGCGGAAGCGCCCCTTGCCCTTGCGGTGGAAGTGGATCGGCGAGGCCTGCAGCTTGAGCAGCAAGGCGACCGATTCGACTGCGTTCGGCACATGGCCGAAGTATTCCTGCGCCAGCTCGGTGAATGCGAACTCCCCGTCGCCGCAGACTTCGTAGAGGAATTCGGTGTCGAGCCCCTCGGCCTCGCGCTCGGCGGTGGCCATCAGCTCGCCGGCGGCCGGCGTGCTGAACTGCATCAGCACGTTCGCCGTCTTGAGCTTCACCCGCTTGCCATGCGGCGTTTCCACCTGGAGCGACGAATCGGTTTGGGTGAGGATCGTGGCGGGCTTGAAGGCCCCATCCTCTTCGAACAGCACGTGCATGGCAGCCCAGCGTCAAGCAAACCGCGAATTATACCGGTGCGCTGGTCGCGCCGTGCGCCTAGCGGGATGCCGGCGGGTTGGCGCGCAGTGCGTCGATCGAATACAGCGCCAGGGCGGTCCAGATCAGGCCGAACGCGGCGAGATCCGCAGCGCGGAAGCTTTCGCCGAACAGAAGCACGGCGATCAGGAAGTTGAGCGTCGGCGACAGGTACTGCACCACGCCAACGGTAGAGAGCGGCAGGCGGCGTGCCGCTTCGGCGAACAGGGCAAGCGGAATCGTCGTCATGATGCCGGCGACCGGCAGCAGCGCGGTGACGGTGGCGGTGGCGCCCAGGTGCAGGCTGCCCTGTGACGCGAGCCAGCCGAAATAGCCAAGCGCGATCGGTGCGACCAGCAAGGTCTCGATGAAAAGCCCGTTCTGCGCGTCGATAGGCGCGCGCTTGCGCAGCAGGCCGTAGGTGCCGAAGGTGCCGGCCAGAAACAGCGCGATCCACGGCAGATGGCCGGTCTGCCAGACCTTGAGTGCGACGCCGGCTGTAGCAACAGCGACGGCTGCGCGCTGCAAGGGCCGCAGCCGCTCGCCGAGGAACAGGCGCCCGAACAGTACATTGACCAGCGGGTTGATGAAGTAGCCGAGGCTCGATTCCACCAGCCGCCCTGCGCCGACCGACCACACGAACACGAGCCAGTTGGCGCTGGTGAGGCTGGCGGTGAGGGCAAGCAGGGCGAGCAGACGCGGCTGGCCGAAGACACTTCGCAGGGTGTCGAAGCCTTGTCGGGCGCCGATCCATGCCGCCAGCAAAAGTACCGACCACAGCACGCGATGCGCGACGATCTCGGTCGCCGGCACCGATGCGATGGCATGGAAGTAGAGCGGTGACAGGCCCCAGACGCCGAATGCGCCGAGCGCGCATGCGAGCCCGGTGCGCGCGCTCGCGCGGCTCACGCGATGCCCGCGTACGCGATGATCGCGTCGATGTAGTCGTGCCAGCGGGTGAAGGAGTGGTCGCCGCCGGGCAGTACGGTCTGCCTGGCGCCGGCAAAGCGGGCGACGGCGACGCGCGTATCGAGCACTTCGTCGTCTTCCTCGGCGAGCAGCCAGAAACGTTGTGGCTTGACGAGCGCAGGCAGCCGCAGCGCCTCGATCTGGGCGACATGTTCCCAGGTGAACTCGAAGACTTCGCCGGTGTAGAGGTTCGAATGCTGGCCGACGAAGGGGGCTGCGTCGAATCCCTCGGGGAACACCGCCGGGTTGATCAGCACCGCATTCAGATCGTGGCGTTCGGCGAGCCAGGTCGCGTAGAAACCGCCGAGCGAGCTGCCCACCAAGGTCGGCCGAACTGGCGATGCGGCGATGGCGGCTTGCGCCTGTGCAATTGCTGTTGCCGGTGCGTGCGACAGCGCCTCGCACCAGAACGCGTCGGCGCGGCCGAGCTGCGTCAGACGGGCGTGCAGATCCTGCGCCTTCGAAGAGGCGGGTGAAGAACGGAATCCGTGCAGATAAATGATCACGGCCCGGAGCTTATCGCATCCGGGCCGTGGCGCCAGTCAGCTGTGCGACGAAATCAGCCGCGGCTGCGTCGACGCAGGCAGGCGGCGCCAAGACCGAGGCCGACGAGTGCCAGCGTCGCCGGCTCGGGCACCTCTGCCCCACGCGTGTTGGTGAACGAGAAGCTCAGATCGTTGTAGCCGCCCGGATATTCCGGGGTGCCGCGCAGGTCTTCGAAGCTCACCAGCGCTTCATTCGGCAACCAGGCGGTTTCGACGCGCGCATGGGCCTTGCCGTCGGCATTCCGGATGCTCGGGCCGGTGTAGAAATCGTCGCCGGTGTTGTTCACATGCAGCCGGAAGATCAGTTCCGTGCCGACTGCGAAGCTGCCGAGGTCGACGGTGCTGCCGACTGCCGAAGCGTGGTTGTTGAACAGGAATCGGTCGTTGCCGAGAATGCCGTCGTTCCCCGGATTCCCCGAGCCGTCCAGCGCAAGGTAGAGATCGTTGCTGTATGACGCCGAGTTGCCTTGATAGGTGGCGATGATGTCGGCGGTCGACGTGACCGTAACCTTGATGCCTTCAGTACCGAAGGGCGCGATCGGGAACGCAAGGCTGCTGCCCGCGGCGGCCAGACAAATACTGGCAACAAGGAATTTGGCAATTTTCATGATGAGCGGCCGGTGGATAGTGAGGGGACGAACCATCCTCAAGCAAGTGCCAGGCCATCTACATCAGCGCCATGTATGAGAAGGACTCCCGCGGTTCACGGGAGTTCGGATCCACGCAGATGTAAAGGTAGGCGACACACTCTGTGGTCAGTTATCCACCCACGCAACCCAGCCCATTTGCCAGGTGAGCAGGATCACCAGGCCGAAGGCGATGCGGTAGTAGGCGAAGAGGCGGAAATCGTGGGTCATGATGTAGCGCAGCAGCCAGCGCACGCACAGGTAGGCCGAAACGAAGGCGGCGATGAAGCCGACGGCCCACATGCCTGTGTCATCCATCGCGAGGAGTGCGCGTTCCTTGTACAGCTGGTAGAGCGATGCGATGAACAGGGTCGGGATCGCGAGGAAGAACGAGAACTCGGTGGCCGCCTTGCGCGACAGGCCGAACAGCATGCCGCCGATGATCGTGGCGCCGGAGCGCGAGGTGCCGGGGATCAGCGCGAAGGCCTGCGCGATGCCGAGCTTGAGCGCGTCGAGATAGGTCATCTGCTCGACGCTTTCGACGCGGGTGAATTTCTGACGCGACTCGGCCCACAGGATGATGAAGCCGCCGAGGATGAAGGTCGACGCGACCACTGGCGCATTGAACAGGTGTGCCTTGATCGCCTTGCCAAATACCAGGCCCAGCAAGGCGAGCGGGACGAAGGCGATGGCCAGGTTCACGAGGAAGTGCATCGCTTCCCGGTTGCTGAAGGCATGCGTGACCGCATCGGTGAGGCGGCGACGGTATTCGAGCACCACGGCGAAGATCGCGCCGGACTGGATCACGATTTCGAACAGCTTGCCGCGCTCATCGTTGAAGTTGAGCAACTGGCCGGCGAGGATCAGGTGGCCGGTGGAGGAAACCGGCAGGAATTCGGTGAGGCCTTCGACGACGCCGAGAATCAGCGCCTTGAGCAGCAGCAGGAGGTCCATGGTGTGTGCGAGTAGGGGTGGGGCCGCCGATTATACGTTTGCGGTGCAGCAATCCCGTGACACCGGGGGCGCCGGCGTGTGGCGCGGCACACTCCATCGCAGAAGTTCGGGAGACAAGCGGTGGTGGCGCGCCGATGCGCGCACCGGATACGGCTGCAGGCGCCTTCAGATCCGGCTGTGTGTCGAGGCGTGATGCAGCGCGCGTTCGGCGGCCAGCACCTGATGGGCGTCTAGGCTTGAGATCGGTACGCCGGTGTTGGGCGGGATTGCGCCGACCAGTTGCAGCGACAGGTAGCGCAGGCAACTGACGCGCAGGAAGGACGAGAAATTGGCGACGTCACCTTCGATGTCGACCAGTTCGTCGTAGAGCTTCGACAACAGTTGCGGCAGTGTCAGGCCGTCGCGTGCGCCGATTTCCTCCAGCACGCGCCAGAACAGGTTTTCGAGGCGGATCGAGGTGGATACGCCGTGCAGGCGCAGCGAGCGCGCGCGCGACTGATAGAGCGCCGGATCGGCGCCAATGAAGACCTGACACATGTGAGCGACCCCCCGGACGCGATGCGGCGGGCCGGACGGCCCGCCGCATGTGACATCGTAGCCGTTGCGCGAACGACTGCTCAGGCGTCGATCCGCGTGCCGAGTACCGCGAGGAATTGCGCGATCCAGGCGGGATGTGCGGGCCAGGCGGGGGCGGTGACCAGGTTGCCGTCGGTGACGGCGCCGTCGATCGGGATCTCGGCGTACTTGCCGTGCGCCAGCTCGACTTCAGCGCGGCAGGCCGGGTAGGCCGAGCAGGTGCGGCCTTCCAGCACCTTGGCGCCCGCCAACAACTGCGCGCCGTGGCAAATCGCCGCGACCGGCTTGTTGGCCTCGAAAAAGTGGCGCACCGCCGCGATGACCGCCGGGTTGAGTCGCAGGTATTCGGGGGCGCGGCCGCCCGGGATCACCAGCGCATCGTAGTCTTCGGCGCGCACCTCGGCGAAGCTGGCATTGAGCGTGAAGTTGTGACCGCGCTTCTCGGAGTAGGTTTGCTGGCCTTCGAAATCGTGGATCGCGGTGGCGATGGCGTCGCCTGCCTTCTTGTCGGGGCAGACGGCATGCACCGTGTGCCCGACTGCCTGCAGCGCCTGGAAGGGCACCATGATCTCGTAGTCTTCGACGAAGTCGCCCGCCAGCAGCAGAATCTTCTTGCCCATGTCTGTCTCCTCTGTTGAGTTCCGGCCGGCTCTGCGGCCGTCGGGCCATTCTTCGCCGTGCTTGTGACAGATGGGTGTTAACCGGTTACCGCGCGCCCCATTACATTGCAGACGGGCGTTTGTGCACCAGCAGTTGGGCGATCGCGCAGGACATTGAACGACTCTGCGCGGTATCGGCGCGGCTGGTCAGCACCAGCGGCACGCGGGCGCCCAGCACCACGCCGCCCAGCAGCGCGCCGGCGAGGTAGTGCAACTGCTTGGCGAGCATGTTGCCGGCTTCCATGTCCGGTACCAGCAGGATGTCGGCGCGTCCCGCGACTTCGGACTCGATCCCCTTGGCCTTTGCCGCCAGCATCGAGATTGCGTTGTCGAAGGCGAGCGGGCCGTCCAGCACCGCGCCGCGAATCTGTCCGCGATCCGCCATCTTGCACAGCGCGGCCGCCTCGAAGGTGGAGCGGATCTTGGTCGTGACCATCTCGACCGCAGAGAGGATCGCCACCCGTGGTGTGCTGATGCCCATTGCCTGCGCCAGTTCGATCGCGTTCTGCAGGATGTCGACCTTCTCTTCGAGTGTCGGCTCGATGTTGATGGCCGCATCCGTGATCAGGAGCGGGCGCGGATAGGCCGGCACGTCGGCAACGAAGACATGGCTGATCCGCCGCCCGGTGCGCAGGCCGGCGTCGCGCGACACCACGGCGCCCATGAAGGTGTCGGTGTGCAGGCTACCTTTCATCAGTGCCGCGACCTTGCCGTCGCGCGCCAAGGATGCGGCCACCGCGGCGGACTGCTGCTCGAACTCGGTATCGATCAACTCGATACCCTCGAGACTGGCGCCATATTGCGCGGCGAGTTTTTCTATACGCGCGCGCGGGCCGACCAGGATAGGGGTAACAAGGCCTTCATTGCGCGCCTGGATCGGCCCCAGCAGCGAATCTTCAGAGCAGGGCCAGGCGACGCCGATGCGGACGGGGGCCAGCCCTTGTGTAAGCGAGATCAGGTTGCCGTAGCGGCGTTGACTGTCGTTGACGGTGACCTCGGGGAGATCCGGCATGGGTTGGATAACCTTGTCTGCCGGCGCGACCACTTCCGCCTCGCCTTCGAAGATGCGTACGCCGTCCTGATTCACGCCTTCACAGTTCATCGTGATGCAGCGAGAGGCCGCCTGTTTCGCCACGCACGTCACCGTCACGGTGAGGGTGTCGCCAAGGCTCAGGGGCGCGAGGAAGCGCAGATTCTGGCTGCGATACACCGTGCCCGGTCCGGGGAAGCTGCTGCCGAGGATCGACGACACCAGCGTGCCACCCCACATGCTGTGTGCCACTACCCCCGAGAAGCCGAGGTTACGTGCGTAGGCGCTGTCGAGGTGCGTGGGGTTGAGGTCGCCGGAGGCCACCGCAAACAGCTGGATGTCCTGCAGACGCAGGGTGCGCGTGAGGCGTGCGGACTGGCCCGGTTCGATCTCGTCGAAGGTGTGGTTTTCGAGCTTTTCGGTGGCGGCGGCGGACATGGCAACCTCGGCAATTGCTGCGCTGCAAAAATGACATCTTAGAGCCTGCTTGCTTACGCGACGGTGTCGACCGCCCGGTATTTGATCCAGATGAAACGGGCACATGGTTAGTGCATGGTGATCGACCCCGGAGCCCATTCGGGGCAGTGCTAAACTCCCCGCCATCCCTTATTCCGAAAGGCCTTCCATGCATGTCGTCGTTCTCGCTGCCGGCCAAGGCAAGCGTATGCGTTCAGCGTTGCCAAAAGTGTTGCAGCCGCTCGCCGGGCGCCCCTTGCTTGGGCATGTGCTCGACACCGCGCGCGCACTCGGCGCGGAAAAGCTGTGCGTGGTGTACGGCCACGGTGGCGAGCAGGTGCGGGCGGCGCTGGACGCACCCGACCTGGCGTGGGCCTTGCAGGCCGAACAACTCGGCACCGGCCACGCGGTGGCGCAGGCGCTGCCGCATCTGCCCGAGTCCGGCCCGGTCCTGATCCTGTATGGCGATGTGCCGCTGACACGTCGTGAAACGCTGGCCGGGTTGATCGAAGCGGCAGGCACTTCGGGCTTCGCGTTGCTCACCGTCGACATGGCAGATCCGACCGGTTACGGCCGCATCGTGCGCGACGCGTCGCACCGCGTGGCGCGTATCGTCGAGCACAAGGATGCGAGCGAGGCCGAACGCACGATCCGTGAAGTGAATACCGGCATCATCTGTTGTCAGGCACAGCACCTGCGCGGCTGGCTCGGCAAGATCCGCAACGACAACGCGCAGGGCGAGTATTACCTGCCGGACGTCATCGCGATGGCGGTCGCTGACGGCATCGAGGTGAAGACCTCGCAGCCCGTCGCGGTGTGGGAGACCTTGGGCGTCAACGACAAGGCCCAGCTCGCCGAACTCGAGCGCCTGCACCAGAAGAACCTTGCGCAGGCCCTGCTCGTGGCAGGCGTGACGCTGATCGACCCGGCGCGCATCGATATCCGTGGCACGTTGGAGACGGGTCGCGATGTCGAGATCGACGTGAACTGTGTGTTCGAAGGTGCGGTGGTGCTGGGGGATGGCGCCAAGATCGGCGCCAACTGCGTCCTGAAGAATGTGACTGTCGCGGCCGGTGCCGTGATCCACCCGTTCAGTCACCTCGAAGGTGCAGAAGTGGGAGCCAAGAGCCTGATCGGCCCCTTCGCGCGCCTGCGCCCGGGCACCAAACTTTCTGAGGATGTTCACATCGGGAATTTCACCGAAGTGAAAAACAGCACCATTGCTGCGCACTCGAAGGCGAATCACCTCGCCTACATCGGCGATGCGGACATAGGTAGCAAGGTGAACGTGGGCGCGGGCACGATCACCTGCAACTACGACGGCGCGAACAAGTTCCGCACCGTCATCGAAGACGAAGTCTTCATCGGTTCCGATACGCAACTCGTGGCTCCGGTGCGCGTCGGCAAGGGGGCGACGCTCGGTGCAGGTACGACGCTGACCAAGGACGCGCCGGCCGGCCAGCTGACGCTCTCGCGTGCCAGGCAGTTGACCGTGCCGGGCTGGCAACGACCAGTCAAGAAGGCAAAGTGATCGCCAGAATGCGTCAGGCTTTGCTCGCGTTCAGCGCTGCAGTTGCGCTGTTCGGACAAGGCGTGGTGCGGGCTGATGGCGGCTGCCGTCAGGCCTACGAACTGCCTTTCCCCTTGTACGGCGAAGTGTTGGTGCGCGAGGCTGACGGGCGCCTGAGTGGTTACGCATACGATCTGGTTGCCGAGCTGGCGCGGCGCAGTCAGTGCTCGCTGAGCGTGACGGATGTGCCTGCGGCGCGCTTGCAGGCGATGCGCAAACAGGGAGAGATCGCGCTGCTGCCGTTTTCGGCCGAACGCGCCCCGGCGCCGGGCTATCGCTTCATCGCGACCGACAGCGTGGTGCACGACATGCTGGTCAACGTGCAGCGTGCGCCTCAGCCGCTCACGGTCGACGCGGTCATCGCCGACAAGCGGCTCGTTTTCGGGCGTGTGCGCGGCATTCAGTATGGCGCCGAAATCGATGCACTGTTCAACCAGCTCGGCCCGACCCGGGTCGACGAGTCGAGCTCGATCGATGATCTGTTGAGGAAGCTCGCCGCAGGCCGCATTGATGCGGCCTTGCAGTCGCCCTTGGCGTATCACCGCAAGCTGAATGCGCTGAAATCGATGGCTCGGATCGAGGTGCTCGAATACGCTGGCGCGCCGCCGCAAGTGGTGGGGTGGACCTTGTTGTCGCCGCCGCTTGATCCGCAAGATGCGCAACTGCTCGGTCGCAGCATTCAGGGCATGTACGAAGACGGCACGACAACGAAGATCCTTGCACGCTACATCGGCGAGGCCAAGGCAAAGCGTGCCCGCCTGCCGCGCCGCGCGCGCGAGTCCGCGCCGTGAGCGGAGAATCCAGCGGGCTTCGCTATGAACCCGCCTGTGCCGCGGATTTCGAAGCGCTCGCCACAATCCGCATCGCGGCCATGAGAGAAAGCCTTGAACGCATCGGTCGCTTCGATGCTGTCCGCGCGCGCGATCGCCTGGCTGCGAGCTGGGTTCCCGCGCTGACTCGTCATATCGTCAGTGACGGTGAGCGGGTCGGTTTCTTCATGCTGCGTCGTGCCGATCACGCGCTGGTGCTGCAGCACTTGTACCTTGTGCCCGCGGTGCAAGGTCGCGGTATCGGCAGCGCGGTGATGAAATCGCTGATCGGCGAAAGTGTGCGATCCGGTTTGCCGCTGCGGGTAACCGCCTTGCGCGATAGCCCTGCGAATGCGTTCTACCTCAGGCACGGGTTCGTCCGCTGCCACAGCGAGGAATTCGATGTCGATTACGTGAGGGCGCCGGATGCGTGCGACCAAGCTTCGTCATCACGCTGAGGTCGTTACCGCTACACGCTGCGTATGCGATGCAGACCCGCTCATGCAGCGGGGGGCAGGTGGATCGCCGGCGAGAACTTGCTGCGTTTGAGCGAGAAGAAAGTGCGCACATTCCGCACATGCGCGTTGCCCGCGAACAGGCGGTGTGCGGCCGCCTGATACGCGGCCATGTCGGCGACCTGAAGGATCAGCACGAAGTCCGGGCCGCTTGAAACGCGGTAGCACTGTTGTACCTCCCGCGCGCTGTCGGCCGCCGCTTCAAAAGCAGTGAGTTGCTCGTTCGACTGGGTTTCGAGCGTTACCTCGACAATTGCAGTAAGGCCGGCGCCGAGATGGTCAGGCGACAGGATCGCCACCTGCCGTTCGATGACGCCAAGCTTGACCAGGCGCCGCACCCGCCGCAGGCATGTCGCCGGTGAGACATGAACCTGCTCCGCCAAGGCGTGATTGGTCAATGCGGCATCGCGCTGCAACTGTTCAAGGATTCGCAGCTCCGTCGCATCCAGCGCAAGCCCTGCTTTGTCTGATTCATTCATCGCGAAGCTCGGAGTGAAATAAAATTGCACGTATCGTGGTGCGTGAAAGATTCTTGCTCTTTGGTGTGAGATTTGCAAACCCATTGCGCGTAACGCCGCCTATAGTTCCGGCATCTCTACCAAGCAAACACGGAGTGCTCCATGTGCGGCATCGTCGGTGCAGTGTCTCAACGCAATATCGTTCCGATCCTGGTTGAAGGCCTCAAGCGGCTTGAGTACCGCGGCTACGATTCTTGCGGCGTCGCGGTCCATCAGGATGGGGCCCTGCGGCGCGCCCGCAGCACCTCGCGCGTGGCTGAACTGGATGCGCAGGTGGCGGCCGAGAAGGTCGAGGGCTTCACCGGTATTGCGCATACCCGCTGGGCAACCCACGGTGCGCCTGCGGTGCATAACGCGCATCCGCATTTTTCGCGCGACCGGATCGCGCTGGTCCACAACGGCATCATCGAGAACCACGACGAACTGCGTGCCGAACTCAAGGCCAAGGGCTACGTTTTCGATAGCCAGACTGATACCGAGGTCATCGCGCATCTGGTCGACTCGCTCTACGACGGCGATCTGTTCGATGCCGTCAAGCGTGCGACCGCGCGCCTTAAGGGGGCCTACGGGATTGCGGTGTTCTGCCGCGATGAGCCACACCGCGTCGTCGGTGCGCGTGAGGGCTCGCCAATGGTCTTGGGCGTGGGGAAGGGCGAGAACTTCGTCGCCTCCGATGCGATGGCGTTGGCCGGCGTGACCGACCAGATCATCTATCTGGAAGAGGGCGACGTCGTCGATCTTCAACTCGGCAAGTACTGGATCGAGGCACGCGCGAAAGAGGGTTTCGTACGGGTCGAACGCCCGGTGCGCACCGTGCACGCCCATACCGGCGCCGCCGAATTGGGCCCGTATCGCCACTTCATGCAGAAGGAGATCTTCGAACAGCCGCGCGCGGTGGGGGACACCCTGCAGGGCATTGAAGCGATTACGCCCGACTTGTTCGGCGAAGGGGCAGAAGCCATCTTCAAGGGGATTGACTCTGTGCTGATCCTCGCCTGTGGCACCAGCTACTACGCTGGCTCGACTGCGAAGTACTGGCTCGAATCGATCGCGCAGATCCCGACCAACGTGGAGATTGCAAGCGAATACCGCTATCGCGACAGCGTGCCCAACCCCAACAGCCTGGTCGTCACGATCTCGCAATCCGGCGAGACTGCCGACACCATCGCCGCGCTGAAACACGCACGCGGCCTCGGCATGGCAAACACGCTGACGATCTGCAACGTATCGACTTCTGCGATGGTGCGCGAGTGCAAGCTCGCCTACATCACCCGCGCCGGTGTCGAGATCGGTGTCGCATCCACAAAGGCTTTCACTACCCAGCTCGCGGGCCTGTTCCTGCTCACGCTCGCACTCGCCAAGGTGCGCGGAAAACTCTCTGCAGAGGCCGAGGCAACGCACCTCAAAGCCATGCGTCATCTGCCGGTTGCATTGCAAGCGGTGCTCGCGCTCGAACCCCAGATCATGGCCTGGTCAGAAGAGTTCGCAAAGAAACAGAACGCGCTTTTCCTCGGCCGTGGCCTGCACTACCCGATCGCGCTCGAAGGGGCTCTGAAGTTGAAGGAGATCTCCTACATCCACGCCGAGGCCTACCCGGCGGGCGAACTCAAGCATGGCCCGCTGGCATTGGTTGATGCGTCCATGCCGGTTGTTACGGTGGCGCCGAACGATGCCCTGGTCGACAAGCTCAAGAGCAACATGCAGGAAGTGCGCGCCCGCGGCGGCGAGCTCTACGTATTCGCCGATGCGGACACCCACATCGAGAGCGAATCCGGCATCCACGTGATCCGCATGCCGGAGCACTACGGGCCGCTCTCACCGATCCTTCACGTCGTGCCACTGCAACTGCTCGCGTATCACACCGCCTGCGCCCGCGGTACTGACGTCGACAAGCCAAGAAACCTCGCGAAGAGCGTTACGGTCGAGTGAATCAAAGGGAACGTGTTCTGATTTTGTTCCCGGCAATTAAAGTCGAAAACTAAACAATAAAGTCGAAAACTAGCTCTCCGCAGGAAAAACCCGCCGAAGTCATGTGCCGCAAGACGTTGGCGGGTGCTGGGTGACAAAAACCTTTCAAGGCTGCAGGCGGAAATAAAGTCGAAAACTAGGCTGAGCCTGCGATCCGGAGAAGGAAACCTGGATCTGACGCGGCCTGAGGGCGCGTGCGTCGCGTAACAGGCCAGCAAAGCCGTCGGTGCAACGTCGTACCCGACGGCATAAGGCTGTAAGCGGTCAGATGCACATCGCCAGTCGAGGGCAGGGCTCGACCCAAAGCGGACGTTCAATCTTTTCACGGCAACCGCGGCTCCGCAGCGGTTGCCGTCATTGGGCGAACGTGACTCTGCAACAACACCAAGCCACTAAGCGGTCGTTGAAACGAGCCTACGACTAACGATCGGTGCCCAAACGAAGCCAGCCCAACTAACGGCGCGTTATCGCCATCAGTTGGGCTGGTCGTTGCGTGGGTCCTGGCTTACTTGATCAACTCAATCTCGCTTGGCCGCCATGTCTTGTCGAACCAAGGTTGCAGCGGCCCGTAGAGGCGCAGAAGGGTATTCCATCCCTTGCCGGGAATGGTTTGCACCCAGTTGTTCTCCTTGCCAGCGGGGGCCTTCGGTCCAAAGTAGACATCGACCGAGCCGTCCGGATTGATCAACACCGTCTTGTTCTGGCTGGTGACGGCAGGCCATTTTTGGTCGGTCTGGAGCATTGAGCGGGTCTGGTTGTCATAAAGAATGACCGACCAGAACTGCTTGACAGGGATGTTCGGCGGCAGATGCAGCTTGTAATTCTTGCCTCCGTCGAACGGGCGACCGTTGGCGTCCACAAAAGCCGCCATGTACTGCGAGCCCTCACCGACGGTCTTCGAATCCATCGCAGGCGTCACACCGGTGGCATAGAAGAAGAACGCGGAGTAGGCATCGAGTACCCGCGCGCCGTCCTGCTCAAACTTGTAGCCGCCATAGAAACCCGAGCGCCACGCGCTGTTGGGGTAGTAGTAGCTCTCCTTGATCCGGAAGCGGCTATTGATGGCACGCGCCGTGGCATCGCCGACCAATGCAGCCTCGGTCAGGATCTTCTTCATGCGCGCATCGGGCGCAAAAGGCTTGCCCTTCTGGATGCCGATCGATGCGTACAGGCCAAGCGTGACCGGATCGATCGATTCGGTCGGCTCTTCCTGCACCACCTGGTTCAGGTAATCCCAGAATGGATAGTCCGCCGGCGCCAAGGTGCTGAAATCCTTCCCGGAGACGTGCACGAATTTGACCGGCGGTGGATTCGCAGCGTCCTTCAGGAGATAGATCTTGGTGTGCTTCTCGACGACGTCCACGCCCGGCTTCGGATCACCATCAACGAGGAAGGAGCGCCACGGCACCCAGACGCTGAAGGTCGCAGGGCGCACGACGAAGTAACCCGCCGGGACTTCGCCCGTGTAGCCAGGCGGCAGGATCAGATACTTGCCACCCTTGCCCTTGTCAGGTCCAACCAGGCCGATATCGGTGACAAAGCTGTACCACATGTCATCCATCAGCCCGAGCACATTCGGCGGTACTTCGAGGACTAGCGGCCCGCCGCGCAGGTCCAGCCAGAACCACGTGTATGGCGTGTTGTTGTTGGGCGTGAGGAACAGGGACTTAGAGTCCATGCGATCCTCGAAGATCGGTACGGTCGTGTTGATCGGCCCGAGTTCAGCGATCCCCTTGCGATTGGCCAGTTGATTGACCGGCGCGAGCCCCAGCAGATACGCCTGCACGGCGCGTTGGAAGTCGAGATTGTCGTAGAGCTTTTCAACCGTCGCGTCGTCAGGGAAGCCGTCGAAGAACTTCAAGGTGCCCAAGCGGGTCGCGACCTTGTCTGGTATGGCGACGCCGGCCGGAACCTCGGTCGTCATCTTCATCTTTGGCGGTTTCTTCGCTTCTGCCGGGCTTGCAGCCAATACGCAAGCGAGCACACCAGCGAGCACTGCCATCATGGGTTTAGTCTTCATTTGCATCTCCTCCTCGAACTTGTACGTAATACGTGTCGTCGTTGCCAACTCAGCGCCGACGTAGAGGGCACCTGAATGCTGCAGACGGAAGCAACAATGGATGCCGGTTCTGCTCAAATTGGTGATCTGCTTAGCGCGCAGCCCCGGCCTCCGTAATGGGTTGGCCCTGTGCGGCTTGATGCATTAATCCGATGTCCTTTTGACTGGCACTCACTGCGTGCGTATCCGGACAGTCAAAGTCCTCCTCCCCAACGGGTCTGCAATGCCAGGCTCAGAAGACTCATGTTGTTTCCCGTTCGGGCATATACCCCATCACTCGCCGACAACTTCAATGAATAGTGGCGACCAATCGGCACCGAAAAGGCGGCACCGATGCGCCAGTTTTCCTGGCGGTCATCATCAGCCACGTCGTTGACGTAGGTCCGACCGCCGCCGTAGTACGTCGCGCTGATGGATGCCCATACCGCAGTGGCAAAGTTATAGACGCCGTGCACCTGTACCGAATAGAGCGGATCTTGCCGACGCGTGCTGCCCCCATAGAAATTGGTATTCCGCGTAAACAGGGTGACCGCGCCCGCCAGCTCAAGCGATAGCGGCCCCAACGCCTTGGAGAGCCCAAGCTCGGGCTTGAAACTCCAGCGGTTGCTGCCAAGGTTGACCACGTATGCCGGGTCGTAGCTGCCCGTCGGGGCCGTGATCTGCAGGCTCGTCCCGACAATCAGGTCGGGCTCAAACCGCGCAAACTCCGGCAAGATCAGTGGCGGTGCCCCCTTCAGGTTCAACGCCAGGCGGACTACCGAATCGGTGAAACCATGTTGTTCGCGGTCGGTTCGCTGGCCGGCATATTCCGCATTGCCCGACATCCGTGCATAGGGCAGCGCCAGATCAATGCGCCCCGTCTGGCCCTGAAACTCGAATGCGTGCGCATACGCTACAACGGTCGTCCAAACATCCAACTCCGGATTCCGGACCGGAAGCGCCGCATCAAAGGCGATCCCTCCCCGAGTGTGGCTGGCGCCGACAATCAGAAAGTTCATGCCGACCGGCAGATTTGCATAGTTGCGCGGTTCGAGAGACTGCGCATGGCAGCACTGAATGGCCAGTGCCCCGAACACGACCAGGATCAACGCTCGGCACAGTGATCTGAAACGCCTCATGTCGCGGCCTCGCAGGTCGAAGATCTCAGACTGACCCGCCGGAGGGCGGGCTCGCCTTGGCGTTCATGCCCATCGTGACGGCACTGCCTTCACGCGGTGGCGCTTTCGTGATGATCAAGGGGCCTTTGGTTGCCTCCATCACCGCCGAGGCGGGAAGGTCGTTCTCGATCAAGGTCGCCATGGCACGCAGGTACTTGCGGATATGCTTGAAGAACTTCTTGTAGCCCGCACACAAGTAATGGAGCCCGGGCTCGCCGTCCGGCGTCATCGCGAAGCGGTGCTTCGGGCAGCCGCCCCAGCAGGCTTCCTTCACCTCACAAGTACGGCAGTACTGCGGCAACGTCGCTTCCTTGTGCGGGCCAAAGCCGGACGCCACCGAACGATCGACCATCGCCTCAAGCGAATCACGCATCACATTGCCAAGCCGATATTCCGGATAGACATAGTGGTCGCACGCAAACACGCTGCCATCGTGCTCCATCGCCACTGCTCGCCCGCATTGCTTCGCGAAGATGCAAACAGGTGATGATTCGCCGAGCCACGCAGTCAGCGCCCATTCAAAATTCATGACGAAGACCGAACCGACGTCGTTGCGCACCCATTCTTCGTAGATCGCAATCAGGAAGTCGCCGTAGGCCTCAGGCTCGACGGTCCACGGTGTAACGCGCGCATTTGGCTCCTGGCGATCAAGGACCGACGGGCGGGCGAGCCAGAGTTTGATTGCCTTGGTTTCGGCATCGGGCTCCCGCTCCACGATCGGCGTGAATTGAACGAAGTTGATGCCCGCTGCCTTGAAGAATCGATAGACCTCTAGCGGGTGCTGTGCCGTCTCCCTGCCGACACAGGCGAGTGCGTTGAACTCGACCCCGTGTTGCTGCAGCAGACGAACACCGGCCATGACGCGCTCGAAAGTGCCAGCACCGTGGCGATCCTTGCGGTAACGGTCGTGGATGGCCTGCGGGCCATCGAGGCTGATCCCGATAAAGAATTCGTTCTGCTTGAAGAACCTGCACCATTCGTCGTTCAGATGCAGCCCGTTGGTTTGCAGCACGTTACGGATCTCACGCTGCGCACGGAAAGGCTGCTGCAACTCAACGACGCGGCGGAAGAAGTCAATGCCCAGCAGCGTCGGTTCACCGCCGTGCCAGACGAACTCCACCACCGGGGTGGATTGCGCGGCGACGTATTCCTCTATGTATTTCGCAAGTACCGCCTCGGGCATCTTGAACTGCTCGCTACCCGGGAAAAGCGCTCGCTTCTCAAGGTAAAAGCAGTAATCGCACGCGATGTCGCACACTGCGCCGATCGGTTTGGCGAGTATGTGGATTCCGGGCTTACCGCCAACAGCGGACGCATTCGTCAAATCTGCCCCCTGAACCTTGAAGGCCGGAGATCCCCCTGCAGGGAATCCCCGGCAGCACTGCGGGTGTTACTTCACTTCAATCGTCAGCTTTGGAATGCGGCCGGTGAAACGTGACTTCGCCTCGGCACCAATCGACTCCACCACGGGGGTTCCCAAGTCGATGCCAACATCCGCCGTTTCGTCGGCCGAGAACAAGCCCGCCTCGGTCGCGGGGATGCGCCCTTCTGCGACCTTCTCGCCATTGACGAAGAGGGCGCCCTGCCCACCCTTGCCCTGGCCGCCGCCGTCGTAGTCGAACTGGAAGCGCAGCGTCGACTTTCCGGCCGCGAGCTTCTTCGGTGCCTTGATCGACGTGTGCTGCATGCCGAGGAAGTTGTAATCGTAGGCAGGCACGCCATCCTTGACGTACAAGGACCAACCGCCGAAGCGCCCGCCTTGCGCAAACACCGTCCCGTTGCCGCCAGATGCGTCGACTTCAACCTCGGCGGTGATCACGCTGGAGCGGTTCTTCACGTTCAGGAAGACGCCTTCCATCATCCCGGTCATACCCTGTGCCAGTGAGATCGACTTACGCCCACGCATCACGTCCGGTCGGCCAACCGTCTCACCGTTCAAGCGTTCAAAGACACGATCGTCCATGGGCAGCACGCTGTACTTCGCGGCTTCCTTGAGGTACAGCTTCTGCATCTCGGCAAGCTTCTTCGGGTTCTTTGCGGCGAGGTCATCTGCAAGGCTGAAGTCGGCGTGAACGTCATACAGTTCCCACGCGGAATTGTCAGACAGCGCACGACGCGGCTTCGCCTCCCACGGGGCGCGGTGAATCGTGCGAGCGAACCATCCATCGTGGTAGATCGCACGGTTGCCGGCCACTTCGAAATACTGTGTCGTGTGGCGTTCCTTTGCCTTCGGTGCGTCGAACGAATAGACGAAGCTCGTGCCCTCCATGGGAATCTGCTTCACGCCATTTACGCTCTTCGGCACTGGCAGCCCCGTCGCCTCCAACACGGTTGGGACAACATCGATCACATGGCTGAATTGCGTACGCACTTCGTTCCGCGTTGTGATGCGCTTGGGCCAGCTCACAACCATGCCGTTGCGTGTTCCGCCAAAGTCAGACGGCACCTGTTTCATCCACCCGAACGGCGAATCGAATGCAACCGCCCAACCAGCCGACATGTGCGGGTAGGTCTCAGGCCCGCCCCATTGGTCGATCTTCTTGAGCATGTCCGGCACGGTTTCCTGCACACCGTTGAAATAGGTGTACTCGTTGAACATGCCGCTCTGGCCGCCTTCGCCACTGGTACCGTTGTCACCTGCGATGTAGACGACCATCGTGTTGTCGGCCTGCCCCACATCCTCGAAGGCCTTGAGCATGCGGCCGATCTCATGGTCCGCGTATTCGGCGTAGGCGGCAAAGACTTCGGCCTGGTGCGCGAACAAGCGCTTTTCATCGGCCGATAGCGTGTCCCAATCTTTGAGCGCCGACGGTTTCGGCGCAAGCCGGGTTCCCGGTGGCACGACGCCCATCTGGATCTGCTTCGCCAGCGTTTCTTCCCGGATCTTGTCCCACCCCTGGTCGAACTTACCCTTCCAACGTTCGATCCACTCCTTCGGAACATGGTGCGGCGCGTGGGTCGCCCCTGGCGCGAAGTAAACGAAGGACGGCCGATCCGGCGCGAGCGCTTTCTGATGCTTGATCCATGCCACCGCCTTGTCCGTCATGTCGGACATGAAGTGGTAGTTGGGATCATTGGGCAATTCCACCTGTGCGGTGCCGTCATACAGATACGGCGCCCACTGGTTGGTCTCGCCCCCCAGGAAGCCGTAGAACTTGTCAAAGCCCTGGCGCGTGGGCCAACGATCAAACGGCCCGGCGATACTGGTTTCCCACGCTGCGGTTTCGTGCCACTTACCAAATGCCGCCGTGCTGTAGCCGTTGAGTCGCAAGACTTCTGCGAGCGGCGCCGCGTTGCTTGGCACCTGGCCGGTCGCACCCGGCAACGAAGTCGCCATCTCGGTGATGAACCCCATGTTCACCGAGTGGTGGTTACGGCCAGTCTTGAGTGCGGCGCGGGTGGGTGACGACAGCGCCGTAGTGTGGAAGTTGTTGTAGCGCAGACCGCTTTCGGCAAGGCGATCGAGCGCCGGCATGTTGATCGGTCCGCCGAAGGTACTGGGTCCGCCAAACCCGATGTCATCTAGGAGGATGATCACCACGTTTGGTGCCGCCTGCGGCGCCTTCACCTCAAACAGGGCCGGCGACTTGACGTTGCGCGCGTCGACTTCCGTGTACTTTGGGCGCTTCGGTTCGGCGATCGGCAATACCGACCGATCGATTGCCGTCTGCGCAACGGCGCCCGTCGCACACAGCGACGCCACCGCGGGCGCCAGGGTTCGGTAAACCTTAGTCCTGCGTGTCATTGCGCGACCCCTCCATTCATTGTTAGAGCGGTCCGAACGGCAGGCCTGGCGATCAACAGCCAAATCTTGCGTTCGGCCAAGTTGAACACCTTTACCAATGGAACACCGCCGCAAAAGCAGGGCCACCGAATGTCAGGCTGCGAAGCGCTTTCCCTTCGGTAAATTGGTAGTCGAGATAGCGCCAGGAGGCCACCACGTCGCCCCAAGCAAAGGAGTAACCGAGCCCCGTCATGGCTTGCCAAGTCAGGTCAGCGTCGCCGCCTCCGACATCGACATAGAAGGGGATGAACCACCTGCGGCCTTCTCCGAACGCATATCGGCCTTTGGCGCCGAGAATCGCGTCCCAGCTCTTGATACCGGCCGCTCGATTGCCAGCGCGATCCAGCACTGGAACGGATGCCACGTTGCCCGCAAGCGCCCAGCCCAAGGATTGATCGAGATCCAGCATCCGCGCGCCCATCACCAGGTCGACGTTCAGTTCCGGCCTCGCTTCAGTATGGAAATAGGCGGCCAAGGTCCACACCGTCCCCTTGAGGCTGTAATCCGCGTTGGCAGTGGCGTCGGCGGGCAAGCCAGCAGGCCCGATCGTCAAGGCGCGGGTCTGCGACTTCGTGCCACCGACATCCATGTAGAGCAGATCTGTGAACCCGCCCCATTCGCCCTTGCGAACGTCTAACGAACCCATGAAGACGCCGTTCAGATTGTCGAGCAGTTGATCGATGTCGACGCTCGCCTCACCGCCACCCGTATTCGGCGGCACCGAAAAGGCCGACGTGCCCGATATCGTCGGGAGATAGGCGTAGATTCCGCCCGTTACTGACCACGCGTCGGCGTTGCTTGCCAACGTACATGTCGAAAAGGCCGCACAGCACAGAGACAAGGCGGTAAAGGCAGAACGGGCAGACATGTCAGTCACTCCCTTAAAGAGCGTTGAGGCCTATCGGCCCCTGCGCGAGTTCCGCGCGACAAACCAGACTCTTGGGGCCGGTCATCCGGCAGACTTCATCTTTGCGCCGAGCTTGAGCGCGCCGCGGCGTCCGATGAAATCCATTGCGTATGGCGCAAAGAGTCCTACTTGATCGTGTAACCGCGCCCTTCCAGACATGCCGAACGGGCCTTGTTGAAGGCGGCAGTCTGGTTCTGCTGCTGCGTTGCTTGTTGCTGAGCCGCCTGCTGCTGCGCCGCGGCCTGCTGCTGGCTGGCTTGGCGCTTGGCGCCACGTTGCGCGGCCCCGCCTGCTACCGCACCAGCCACTGCCGCGTCACCCGTGTCGTGATCCGTAATGGCCGCCACCGTTGCCCCGGCTGCCGCCCCCCTTACCCGCGCGCCACTTGGTTTAGGCGCTGGCGGCGGTGCTGCGGCGGTGGTCGGTGCAGGCGGCGGTTTGGCCGGGTCATATCCAGTCTGCCCCACGGCCCAGGTGTAGCACTCCGCTTCGTCCTTCTTCTGCTGCTCAGCCGACTGCCCTTTTGCCGGATACACATAGGTTTGCGCGGATGCCGACAGGCTGACGAGCAGCATCACGGCGCAAAGGCCAAGTCCAATTCGCATAGTTCGGTCCTCGATCTCTCGGCACCCTTTGACCAGCTCTCTGTAACGGACGCTGGTCGGAATGCCACGGAATGCCATGTGGGGAGCAACCTCCGGATACCGCGATGAAGCGTTCCAATCATTTCACTGATATAGAGGACTTGTTGGACATTTTGCGACACCGATGGGCCGCAATTGATCTGCGTCCAATGCTCCGTTCGCAGACAACGCAAAGTGAGCGGGCGACGACGACAGCGAAGTCCCGCAAGCACGAGCAGGCATTGTCGGAAGCACCCTGTGGCTCGCGCGGCACCTTGTCTTGTCGTTCAGGGCATATAACCCGGCGCATTCGTCGGTCGACGCCGCGCGTTGCGCTGCGACCACAAGGCACATCGTGCGCATGGAGCACGCTCCCTGAATGCAATGATCGATCCGGCCCAAACAGGCGCCTCATGGCGCCAGCTTAGGGAACAGGCATGGACGCACGTGTCAGCCCCGCAATGCGGCTCGCGCCCCGCGAAGGGCAGTTGCGCGTCAGCATCATTGCTTACCTGCCAGGCGCCTTGCGGGGACTTGGCATCGACCCCGAGCCTCTGCTCGCCGCGCGATCGCTGACAGAGACTGATCTACGTGATCAGGACCGCTACCTGGACTACGACACCGTCGGTTGGCTGTTGAGCCAGGGCGCGCACATCTCAGGGCGCCCGGATCTCCCGCTACTCATTGCCAGCCAGGGCGGAACGCGTGATCTCGGCCCCGTGGGCCGCTTGATGTGTACTGCGCCGGACGTACGATCGGCACTGAAACGTCTGGTCGAATCGATGCACGCTCATGACACCGGCGCCGTTGTAGCGCTCACGATCGAAGGCGAACTCGCGTACCTTTCCTACGGCATCTACATGCCCAATTGCCCGGGCTGCGAGCAGTTGAACGCTGGGGCGATCCTGATGGCTTACAGGCTACTCAGAGAGATCTGTGGCCCGCGATGGAGGCCGCTCGACATCCGTCTGTCATGCCGCCGCCCGGATCAGCCTCACCTGTTCAGCCAGCATTTCGGGGCCACCAGCATCCGTTATCAGTCTGAAGTTTCCGCCGTCGTTTTCTCGACAGCCTGGCTGGATTGTCCGAACGCGCTGGCGAGTCAGGGGAACGTACGGGTGAATGCACCGGAACCCGTAGAACACGTGACCCCTGCCCCCATCGACGAGCGGCACTTCGCTCATCGACAGCTCAGGACGATGATTCTCACCAACCACACGCCATGCCAAGCTTCGCTGGCCAGCGCGCTCGGCGTCCATGAACGGACCTTGAACCGAATCTTCCAGCGTTACGCCACCACGTTTCGAAAGGAGCTGACTACAGCGCGGATGGACGTGGCATCCCAGCTTCTGTGTGATACGGACCTCACGGCCGGGCAGATCGCCACATATCTTGGCTATTCCGACTGCAGCGCCTTTGGGCGCGCCTTCAGGAGAGCGTGCGGCGTCTCGCCAGATGTATGGCGCCACCGGAAAATGAGTTCCGCCTGATCCTGTTGAATAGGGCCACTCGGCATGTAGACGATGTACGCACTGCAGTCAGGCGCGGCCCGAGACCAACGTTTCCGAATAGATGGAACAAGAGCGAACTTGCAAACCGCAAGGCGTGATCGGATTCTGGCGGCGCAACCGTTCCGATTTGCATGTTGCGGTGAGCGCGCTAATAAGAGACTGGCAACGAAATCGTCGCAAGACTCCACCGCGGCGTTCGCTCCCAGAAAACAGCAGGACGGCCGCCAGAATGTTTGCTTCGCAGCTGCTATTTCTGGCCGCTGCTGACGGACAGCTTTCGCCAGACATAAAGCGCGCCTGTCGTCAGGCCCTGGGGCCGCATCCAAGCTGAACGGACCAATCGGCACTCGACCTCAAAGGACTGCTCTTTGGCCGGCTGCGGTCATTCGGCCGCTGACATCCAAGAGTCGAATGCGTTTCTAGCGAAGAATGGCTTTAACCCGGTCCTTTTCGGTGGAGTTCATGTCAGCGATCAGATTATTGTGCGCCCCGCCAATATGACTTCTGCAGGCTGTCCAATGGATAGCAAAGTCCGAATCTGACTCGCCTGAGAACTCTCTAATGAGTGCATCAATGATGGTTGAAAGGCGAATGGCCTGGTGAAGATCTCTTGTTCTCACGACATATTCGTTTGGCGCAATCTCGAGGAGCGCGATGAGAGGCCTCTGCTGCCACGAAGTTCTTCCATCTCTTTCTACGTATTTGTGAGATCGGTCTAGATCTGTCAGGGTATCCATGTTCGTCACGAGGAAGTGCTCGTTGACGATATCGCCCTTGTGTTTTTCTTCAATTAACTCGTCGTAATACGTCCCGCTATCTAGCAAAGCGGCCGTTGAGGTGCCGGTGTATAAGCCATTGCTCGGAACGTAGAACTTCGCATCACACTTGAGGCTAATCTTGTCGTTGACTTGCAGATAGCCGTGCCCGTTCACGAAGACCTGTTTCATGATCTCTCCCCTCTTCAGTCGGCTGTGTACTCGATGATCTTCCCCGGTTTTGGGCTGCGGTTGATTTCGATCAACGCGAAGCATTGATCCAATGAGTGGGTGATGAGGATACGAAACGAGCGATTGGGGTCATTGGGCTCCAAGGAGCGATAGCCAGGACAATGTACTTGCTGAGACGACCAACGGCCCCTGCAAGACAGGTGATTCGCCGCAGTGGTCCATGGAAGACCAAACAGAGCGCGGAAACAGCAACGCTCGAATGGGTAGCGCGGTTCGACCATCATCGGCTGATGGGTCCGCTGGGGCACGTCCCTCCATCCGGATTCGTAACCCATTGCCATCGTCAACGCGCCGGTCAGGCCGCGACCGTCTGACTTAATGCCGATGGCCTCCGCGATACTCGGGGCGATTCAGTTTTGCGCAGGCAACGGAGCCCAGGTTCTTACCGGCGTTCGGCACGGCGCACAGCGCCATCCAGGTGCCCGATCGGGCCATGGCGGACGACGCTTGGGGCTAGCGCGAAGGCAGGCCCGACACGTGAGCCCCGGGTCCCGCGAGTGGCTAATTGGCGGCAATGCAGTGTTGATCAAGCCGTGTGCGCGACGACCTGCTCTGCCGTGAGCGCGCTTGCTGCGGTCGAAGCGACTCGCGTCAGGGCGCCCCTTGCGATGCTGGCCGTGGTTTCCTCTTGCTCGGCAAAGAATGTCTGCACGTGGCGAACAATCAAGGCGAAGCGCGGGCCGCTGTAGATGAGGCGCGCCTGGTCTTTGATCAGCAGACTCACCAAGTGGCGACGAGGCATGGCGACCGCTTTGCCCTCCTGAGCCGACGTGAGTAGAAGCACGCCGGTGCTCTCGTCATTCCAGTCGATTTGCCGCAGGACCTCGGAACCGTCGTCTTCAATCAGTGCAATCCAGTCGCCAGGGGCGAGCGCGCGAACGGCGCCGACGGCTTCCTTTGCGTTTCGGTCCATCGGTATCGGATATGCCGGTTCGGTGAGCACTTGCAGCGCGAAGTGCCCGTGCTGGTAGCTACGCGTCGGCTCATCCTCTCCTGCGCCAAATGGCTCGGCAAGCGCCTCGGCGAGGGAGGGGACAAAGCCCTGCAGAGCCTGTTTCTGCAGCGCCACGAGTTGGGCGAGTGGCTTGGCCCACTGGGTTGGCGGAAGCGGGCTGGTGTCGAGTTGAATTGTCACGCGTTCGATCAGTGTCGGCAGCTCAGCCTGAAGCGAGAGTCGTTCGGATGCTGGCAGACCCGGTGTCATGGTGTGGCAGATGCGCTCCGCCATCGCGACCAGGATGCCGGTCTCGCGATCCTGCGCACCTTCCAGCAGGGCGGCCTCGACGAGCGGCGTCCAGACATTTACAAGGAAGTCTTGCAACGCCATCGGCATCGGTGCTGCAAGCAGCGGTTTCATCGTGCGGCGGGAGTGCCGTTTTGCCCAGGCCCGGCGCGACACAGCGACGACATGGCTACGAAGCGCAGCAATGGCAGTCTGTTCGACACGCGCCGCGGCAGTCAGGTGGCCTTCGAGCGTTGCGAGTGCGTCGGCGAAAGTGTTCGCACTGCAGCTGTCTTGCGCGGCCAGTCGACCAACGATTTCCTCCAGTCGCGCCCGTGTCGGGTTGTCATCGCAAGCGGCGCCATCGCAGCGCATGGCCGCGAAGATGAGGCGGTCAATGAATTTGCCCGCGGGGTGCTCGGGGTGAACAAAGAGGGTCTGATCCAGCAACGCAAGTCGCAGAACGGGCAGCTGCAATCGTGCAAGCAGGGGGCGGGCAACAGGCGGCAGATCCGGGTCGCAGAACAAGCCGGAGAATACCGACGCGAGCGTGAGGATGACGGAACGTGCCGCCTTGCCACTGGGGGTAATCGCCGCCTCGCGACGCAGTTGTTCGAGGAGCGCGGCCAACGGCACACTGCCTTCGCCGCCGAAGCTTTCAAGGCGTTCAAATACCTTGCACACGGCCGCTACTTCGCTCGTCGGAATGCGCGCTTGCGGCCCTTGCGCCCGCGCAGGCAGCGCATTGCCGACTGGCACTTTTTTCCACGGTGCGGGGCCATGCATGAAGCGCGTACGGCTGAGCTCTGGCAAGACGCCGCGATAGGCCAGTTCAGCGTTGAGTTCCTCGTAAATATGGAGAAGGGAGTCGGCGAGCCCTTGCGCAACTTCATGGGCGAAATGTGGACGAACCGCAGGCGGCAACTCTTCGCAGGCACGGACGAGCGCGACACTGATCCGTTGCGGGTTCTCCGGCTCATCGCGCGCTTCGGTCGATCCCGCTTGGCAGTGGAGTGCGTCGAGCCGCGATTTGAGTGTCGACCACGGCGCCTCGCAGTCTCGACCCAGCAGCGCAGAAATCTCGCTCGCAAGGTTCAGCAGACCGAGCTGGGTGCTGCTGAATACCGTCAATTCGCCGAACTGTTCATCATTCGCTTGCAAGAACAGTGGCCCTTGCAGGGCAAGTTCGAACCTCGCCATGAACTGGTCCCAGTACTGGTCAAGCGCGCTGCAGAATTCCGCCCGCTCTTGGCGCGCGGCTGCGCTTCGTGACCCCGGAGTGCGTTCGAGCAGCGCCATCAGCACGGGATTGCGGATTGCGCCAATGTGCTCACGCAATTGCGCCCGCAGGGCTGCTTGAATTTCGTAGATCAGATCTAGCTGCGGCGAAGGAGCCGGCGTCTTGAGAGGGAGGACCCCGGCGCAAGGTGCTTTCATGACAAGGCGTGCGCAGGCTTCAATCGTGCGTTGCGCAAGATCTTTCTCGAACCCGGACTGAGTCATCGCCGCCTGAATGCGGTCGGGAGCACAGCCGCGCGCAAGGTTGCTGGTTATCCAGTCTTGCCAGCGTTTGTCGAGGGTGTTCATTCAATCTGCATCCTGTGTTGTAAGTGCTGCGTGAAGCGCGCGGGTTGGTTGGCGTATTGGGGCCAAGCTGTTGCCCAAGGTTTGCGGGTGTGGGGCGCTCTCGCGCGCCGTACGATTGGCGGGTGCCTGTGGTGAAGTCGCTCTGGCATCTGCCGGAACCCTCTTCCAACCACCGGGGATGTCGCACATCCCGTCGGCGAACTCGGCGTCCTTGTCCGCATTGGCCTTCATCGCGCCCACCTGGACCGCCATCTGGTTTGCGATGCAAGCGGTCTCAAGGGTGATGCCATCGGCACCCAAGGAGACGCGGAGATTCCCGCCTGACCGGAGGTCGTGGCATCGCTCTTCGTCGCGCCGGTGATCGCGTAGCTGGCGTCGTTTGTGATGGCGACACATCCGTTGCCCGCCATGACCGAGACGAAGGTGGCGCCGCTGACAGCATTGCTCTTCTCCGCGGCGAAGGCGTTCGTGCGATAGGCCGCGTTACCGATACCCCAAGGGTAGAGATGGGGCGCGACATCGGTTGCCTCCGCCAGGCCGCAGGTGAGCATGGCGCTCACCATCAGGCTCGGTGCCAGAGGCGTGGCAAGCTGAGTGAAGGACTTCTTCATGGTCGAACGAATGGACGAACGTACGGGCGAACGAATGGATCGAATTGGCCTGGATGCATCCGTCGCCAAGACCGAGGCGGCAATGCGAAACGTGGCAAAAGCGACAAAAGTGTCAACGAGGGGACTTTAGACAGTCCGCCAATGACCCGGTACTGCTTGGGTGCTCGCCGATTCCGCAAAAGCGTTCATGAGGGTTCGCCCGACGAAGTCGTTTGCGTGATGCGCAATCACCCGCGCTCGGAGATGATTTGTCCATTCATCGCCGCTGCCGCGCGGGCCGGCGTCGATACGCGCTTCATCAGCGCCCGGCATCACCGGTAACGTGCGAAAGCGCTGCGCCGCTGGGGGCCGCCCTGCGGATCTTTGATCATTGACGAGATCGGCTATCTGCCCAAGAAGCGCGGGCGGCCCAGGCGACGCTCGCCGCCGCGTGGCGCGATCGGCTGCTGCTTTGCGCGCACATGGTGTCGAGTGGGGGCGAGCGCTGGCGGCTCAAGGCAGCCAGGACGGTCGACATGATCGGCGCGGCCATCGCGCGATTCGCCACCGCGCAGCCCGCGCGATCCCCCAAGCACTATGGGCTGGGCGGGCCAAGCCTGGCGCGCCCGCCGTAACGGAGGCGGCAGCAGTCCAGGAATGCCAGCGCAGCGCAATGCTGCGTCAATTTCAGGGTGTCATTGACACCAGGCAATGAGCCACGTGCACCGCACGGGTACCCACCCGGCCCCGCGTGCTCAGGCGTTTGCGACGCTGGGGGCGCTCTCGGAGAACATCCACTCGCGCAGGCAGGCAATGTTCTCGTTGTCCAGCATGCCGCTCCGGTAGGTGAGGTAATAGGTCAGCTGGAGCGAGCTGTTGACCTGCAGCGGGCTGACGAGGCGGCCGGCGGCGAGGTCGTACTCGACCAGCAGTGCTTGACCGAGGGCGATGCCGTGACCGTCGATGGCGGCCTGCAGCACCATGTGTGCGTCGCTCAGGACCATCGTCCGTGTGATCCCGGCCGGGTCGATGCCGGCCTCATGAAGCCACTGGTTCCAGCCCGGGAGGTGCGCGAAGCGCTGGGTGCTCCGGTCCAGCAGCAGCGTGTGTCCGGTCAGTTCGCGCACATGCTCGAAGCGGGTGGCGACCGAGGGGCTGCAGACCGGAAAGTAGCCGGTCGTGGCGAATCGTTCCGTTACCACGCCGGCCTCATTCGACTGACGATCGGTAATCAGCAGATCGAGTGCTTCCGTTGATTGCAGCTCGGGTTCGGTGACCACCTCGACGCGTAGCTCGGGGTAGGTGTTGAAGAAGCGGAACAGGCGCGGCACCAGCCACTTGCTGCCGAGCGCTGCGGGCACGCCGATGCGCAGGGGGCGCACCGCGTCCGACAGCAGCAGTTCGGTCGCCTGCTGCACCGAGCGGAAGGCGTCGCGGATCCGCGGCAGGTAGTTCTCGCCGGCGCCGGTCAGCAGCAACTGGTTGTTGCGCCGGTCGAAGAGCTTCAGACCGAGGAATTCTTCCAGCTGCTTGACCTGGTGGCTGACGGCCGCATTGGTCACGCACAGCTCTTCCGCCGCCCGCGTGAAGCTCATGTGGCGAGCGGCGACCTCGAATACGCGCAGGCCGTTCAGGGGTGGCAGTCGTTTCCGCGGGACCATACGTTCACACTGATTAAACGTTTCATTAAGTTTATGTAGTTTGCCATTCTTCGCGCGGCAGTCAAGCATTCTCTGCGCGCCAATCCGGTTTGGCGCAATCCTGAAAACCTTTTAACAACAATGAATAGCCGGGTCGCTCATGGTCATGGGTGTGGGCCGCGCATCATGGTTGAAGGTTTAAGCCACCCCATGGAAAGGAGGCGTCATCTGCTGCACCGCCGCGCACTGCGGCCACCACACGCGCCGGCCACGCGCGCTGTCTCGCATGTCGGTGCTGTGCACTGCGGCATGCGTCAAGGCGGATGGCATGGCCGGCAAGGAGAAACGGGCCCGCAAGGCGCCCGACGAGGAGACCAGAATAATGAAGATCCGAAAACTGCTGCTGGGTGGGCTGCTTGCCTGCCTGGTCGTACCGTGCATGGCGGCAACCTTTGCCAAGGGGGCCGATGTGAGCTGGGTGAGTCAGGAAGAGGCGGCCGGCTACAAGTTCTACAACAGCTCGGGTGTCGCGACCGACCCCTTCGTGCTGCTGAAGGGAATCGGCGTCAATGCGATCCGGCTGCGGGTGTGGGTGAACCCGGGCGATGGCTGGAACAACGGCGCCGACGTGCTGTACAAGGCCAAGCGCGCCGCCGCGCAGGGCATGCGCATCATGATCGACTTCCACTACAGCGACACCTGGGCCGATCCGGCGCACCAGACCAAGCCGGCGGCATGGACCAGCCACGGCTACGCTGACCTGAAGACCGACGTCTACAACCACACCTGGGGCATCCTCAACTACCTCAAGACCAACGGCATCACGGTCGAGTGGGTGCAGGTCGGCAACGAGATCAACAGCGGCATGCTGTGGCCCGAGGGCAGCACCTCGAACTTCACGCAGCTCGCCGGCCTGATCAACCAGGGCTACGCCGCGGCGAAGGCGGTATATCCGGGGTCCCTGGTCGTGCTGCATCTGGCCAACGGCTACAACAACACCGTGTTCCGCTGGTTCTTCGATGGCGTGAAGGCGGCCGGTGCGAAGTGGGATGTGATCGGCATGTCGCACTATCCGGCGGCCGCGAGCTGGTCGAGCTACAACACGCAGCTCGCGACCAACATGAGCGACATGGTGTCGCGCTACGCCAAGCCGGTGATCATCAGCGAGGTGGGCATGGACTGGCAGCAGGCCGCCACCGCGAAGAGCATGCTCGCCGACCTGATGGCCAAGGTGCAGGCGCTCGGCAGCAACGGACTCGGCGTTTTCTACTGGGAGCCGGAGGCCTACCCAGGCTGGCAGGGCTACACGATGGGTGCGCTGAACGGCTCCGGCCAGTTCACGCAAGCGCTCGATCCGTACTGAGCCGTTTCTTGACGCACGGGGCGACCAGCCCCGGCATGACCGCGCCGGGGCCGCAGCAAGCGGCGCCGGTGCCGAGGTGAGTGATGAGGAAACATGTATTTCGCGTGGCCCGGATACTTGGGCTGAGCCTGTCGTTGGCACTTGCCGCCTGTGGTGGTGGAGGCGGCGGCTCGGGAACCCCGGCGCCGGTGGTGGATACGCCGAGCGCCAAGCCGATCGCGAGCTTCGCGCGCGGCGCGGACGTTGGTTGGGTCAGCGCCGAGGAGGCGGCAGGCTATCGCTTCCGCGATGCTGCGAACAACGTGACCGATGCATTCGCATTGCTGCAGGGCAGCGGTATCAACGCGGTGCGGCTGCGGGTGTGGGTGAACCCGGCCGATGGCTGGAACGGGCTCGACGATGTGCTGGCGAAGGCGCGACGGGCGGCGGCGCTGGGCCAGCGCATCATGATCGACTTTCACTACAGCGACACCTGGGCTGACCCCGGTCACCAGACCAAGCCGGCTGCGTGGGCCAGCCACGACTACGCGGCACTCAAGAACGACGTCTATACCCACACCCGCGACGTGCTCTCCGCGCTCAAGGCTGCGGGCATCGCGGTCGAATGGGTGCAGGTCGGCAACGAGATCAACAGCGGCATGCTGTGGCCGGATGGCAGCTACCAGCATTTCGACCAGCTCGCCGGCCTGATCAACAGCGGCTACACCGCCTCGCACGAGGTCTACCCGGAAGCGCTGGTCGTGCTGCATCTGGCGAACGGTTACGACGACGGGCTCTACCGCTGGTTCTTCGACGCGGTGAAGACTGCCGGTGCGAAATGGGACGCGATCGGGATGTCGCACTATCCGCCGACCAGTGGCTGGCTCGCCTACAACCAGAAGATCGGCGCGACCATGGCCGACGTCGTCGCGCGTTACGGCAAGCCGGTGCTGGTGACCGAGGTGGGGATGGATCGCACGCAGGCCGCCACCGCGCGGGCGATGATCACCGACCTCATCGGTCGCGTCGCGGCGCAGGGCAGCAACGGGCTGGGCGTGTTCTATTGGGAGCCGCTGGCCTGGCCGGGCTGGCAGGGCTACACGATGGGCGCGCTGGACGAGAGCGGCAAGCTGACCGAAGCGATGAAGGCTTTCGTACCCTGAGCTCCGTTTCCCGGTGCCGGCCGCCATGGTGGCGGCCGCACAGGGCCGGATTCAGGCGGATTTGCGTGCGCGGCGTACCCGGCCGGTCGATGCGCGCACCACCAGCTGCGGGGTCGAGGCGACAGCGCAGCGCGCGATCTGCTGCGCGCCGTCCTCGATGACCTGCATCATCAGCTGCACGGCGAGTTCGGCGGCTTCCTCGGTCGGCACCGCGACGGTCGTCAGGGCCGGCCGTACCTGATGCGCGAGCTGGATATCGGTGATGCCGATGACCGAGAGGTCGGCCGGCACCTCGAGCCCGAGGTCCGCCGCCGCCTGCAGCACGCCGATCGCCGGCAGGTCGTTCGAAACGAAGATCGCGGACAGATCCGGCACTGCCGCGAGCAGCGCATGCGCGGCGTTGCGGCCTGCGTCGATGGTGTCGCCGCCGAAGCGCACTTCATCCGGCGGATGCGGTACGCCGGCGCGGGCCAGCGCATCGCAGAAGCCGCGGTAACGCCAGATGTGGTTGCCGGTCGGCTCGGAGCCGACGATGGCGCCGATGCGGGTGTGGCCGAGCTTGAGCAGGTGTTCCGCGGCGATCACGCCGGCCTGGTGGAAGTCCACCGCGATGTAGGGCAGATCCGGCGCTTCGTCCGGTTTCTCCCACATGCACAGCACCACCGGCACGCCCCGGCGTCGCAGCGCCAGCAGTTCGTCGACCCGCACGAAGTCTGCGTTCATCACCAGCACGCCCTGCGCCAGCGAGCCGCCGACCGCGTCGAGGTAGGCGGCTTCCTGCGCCGGGTCGTTGTTGGTGTTGCACACCAGCAGGAAGTAGTCGTGCTTGCGCACGGCCTTTTCCGCCGCCAGTGCGAACTCGGGGTAGAACGGGTTGGCGATGCTGGAGACGATCAGCGCGATCGTGTGCGGGCGGCCCTCGACCAGCGCGCGAGCGTTGAGGTTGGGCCGGTAGCCCAGCTGCTGCACGGCAGCGAGGACGCGCTCGCGCGTGGCTTCGGATACACGGCCGCGACCGCGCAGCACGTTGGAGACAGTGGCCGGCGTCACGCCTGCAAGGCGGCCGACTTCGACGAGCGTGGACATGATGCGGATCTTAGCAGTGAGGGCCCGACGGGGGTGTTCAGGGTTTGCGCAGCAGCGCCTCGATGGCGGCCAGTTCGTCCTGCGCAAGCGGCGCCGCGTTGGCCGCGCCGACGGCGTCGAGGATCTGTTCCGGCCGGCTTGCACCGATCAGTACCGAGCTGATCGCGGGCTGCCGCAGCAACCAGCTCAATGCCATCTGCGCAAGCTTCTGGCCGCGCGCGGCGGCGATATCGTTGAGCGCCCGCACCAGGGCGAGCTTCTCGGCGGTGATCTGCTCCGGTTTCAGGAAAGCGCCACGCGCGGCGCGTGAATCCGCGGGAATTTCTCCGCCGAAGTAGCGGTCCGTCAGCACACCCTGCGCCAGTGGCGAAAAGGCGATGCCGCCGATCCCTTCGTCGGCCAGGGCGTCGAGCAGCCCGCCTTCGACCCAGCGGTCGAGCATCGAGTAGCGCGGCTGGTGGATCAGGCAGGGCGTGCCCAGCTCGCGCAGCAGCGCGGCGGCGCGGCGCGTCAGCTCGGCCGGGTAGTTCGACAGGCCGACGTACAGGGCCTTGCCGCTCTTCACGATGTGCGCCAGCGCGGCCATCGTCTCCTCCAGCGGCGTCTCGGGGTCGGGCCGGTGGTGGTAGAAGATGTCGACATAGTCCAGGCCCATGCGGCGCAAGCTCTGGTCGAGGCTGGCGACGAGGTACTTGCGCGAGCCCCAGTCGCCGTAGGGGCCGGGCCACATGGTGTAGCCAGCCTTGGTCGAGATCACCAGCTCGTCGCGCCAGGGCTTCAGGTCGCCGGCCAGCAGGGCGCCGAAGGTCTCTTCGGCAGAGCCGGGCGGCGGGCCGTAGTTGTTGGCCAGATCGAAGTGCGTGATGCCGTGGTCGAAGGCGCAGCGCACCAGCGCGCGTGCGTTCTCGAAGCGGTCCACGCCGCCGAAGTTGTGCCACAGGCCCAGCGATACCGCAGGCAGTTTCAGGCCGCTGCGCCCGCAGCGGCGATAGGGCAGGCAGCTGTAGCGGTGCGCGTCGGGCTGGTAGTGACTCACGTTCTCTCTCCGTCGGGTTGAGGTGCCGAGTATCCGTCAGGCGGGGCGGCGGCGGGGGCGCCACCCCGCCTGACGGATGTGGCTTCAGGCCGCGTCGTCGGGCGCTGCGACTTCCCACGCGGCGACGCTGGCTGGCGGCAGCACCTCGCTGCCGAGCACGAACTGCGTGTCGGGGGGCGCGGGTACGCGGGCGCTGTGTGGGCCGTGGTTGATCGCGAACTGCAGCTTGCCGCGGCGGCGCAGGCGCAGGCCGTCGTCGACCCGCTGCACGCCGATGCCGGCATCGCGTGCCGAGGCCTCGAGCTGGTCGAGCAGCAGGGCCGGGGAGAAGCACCCGGCGAAGTAGCGCGTGCGGCCGTGGCGCAGGATCGCAGGCTGGCCGTCGGCGAAACGCGCCTGCACTTCGGTCTGCGCCAGCGGTTCGACGAAATCGCGCCAGCGGCCGGCGACGCCAAGTTCCTGGCCGGCAGCCTGCACCGCGATGCTGACGCCGTCGCGCAGGGTTTCGACGCGGTTGACCCGCATCGGCAGCAGCGCGCGCAGCGCGCCGGGCGGCAAGCCTTCCGGGATCGCGAAGTCTGCCGTCTTGGCGCCGCAACGGGGGCCAAATACCAGTTGGGCGCCCGAGGCGCGCAGGCGGCCGACCAGCGCCTCGTCGATCACGGTGAGCGCCGGCACGGCGATCAGCGCATAGCCGCTGAAGCTCTCGCGGCTGGCCGGCACGATGTCGATGTCCAGGCCAAGGCGGCGCAACGCGCTGTACCAGGCGAAGACCTCGCCGTAGTAGTCGATATCGGTGCCATGGGGCTGGATGTCGTGCATCCACTTCGCCGCATAGTCGAACACCAGTGCGACACGGGCTTGCCGCGCCGGACCGGGCTGCAGCCGCGCGAGTTCGCGCGCGACCTGGGTGGCCTCGGTGCCGCCGACATCGATGCGCCCGTCCGGCGTGTGCAGGCCGGAATGCATCTGCTCCTGCGCATAGGGCACCTGACGCCAGCGGAAGTACGAGACCAGTTCGGCGCCGTGGGCGAAGGCTTCCCAAGTCCAGGTCCGCACCATGCCGGGCAGCGGCGCGGGGTTGGCGTTGGCCCAGTTCACCGGGCCGGCCTGCTGTTCCATGACCCACCAGCGGCCCTTGCACAGGCCGCGGTAGAGGTCGTGGTTGAAGGCCGAGATGTCCGGGTGGCCGCTGCGCATCCAGCGCAGGCGCTCGTCGTCGGACAGGAAGCGCACGGTATCGGTGAAGCCGAGCGGGTAGTTGTCCCAGCTTGCGACGTCGAGGTCCTGCGCCAGTTCGTGATGGTCGAACTCGCCGAAGAAGCCCATGAAGTTGTGCAGCACGTCGCGGCCAGGGGCGTGGGTGCGCAGGATCTCGACCTGCATCCGGTTGTAGCGCTTCACTTCGTCGGATGCGAAGCGGCGGTAGTCCAGTGCATGGATCGGGTTGGCAAAGGTCGGCAGGCCGACCGGCGCATTGATCTGCTCGAAGCTCGCGTACTCCATGCTCCAGAACACGTTGCCCCAGGCTTCGTTGAGCGCGGCGATGCTGCCGTAGCGCGCGGCCAGCCAGCCGCGGAAGCGCTCCACGGCGGCTGCGGAGTACGACAGCACCGTGTCGTGGCAGCCGTACTCGTTGTCGGTCTGCCAGGCGATCACCGCCGGGTGCTGGCCGTAGCGTGCGGCCATCGCGGTGACGATGCTGCGGCTCGCCTCGAAGAAGGCCGGGCTGGAGAAGCAATAATGGCGGCGCGAGCCGAAGCCTTTCGGATGGCCGTGCGCATCCAGCGCGACGATGTCCGGGTGGCGGTCGAGCAGCCAGCGGGGTGGCGCGGCGGTCGGCGTACCGAGCACGACCTGCAGGCCGGCCTCGGACAGCACCGCGATCGCTTCGTCCAGCCAGGCCCAGTCGTACTCGCCGGGGCGCGGTTCCATCCGGCTCCAGGCGAATTCTGCGATCCGCACCACGCGGATGCCCATCGCCGCCATGCGGCGGGCGTCGTCGCGCCACACCGACTGCGGCCATTGTTCGGGGTAGTAGCAGACACCAAGCTTCATGCGGGGGCTCCGTTTTCCAGCGTGCTTCGCGGGGTGAGATTAAGCGTTTAAGTTGCGACGGAATGATACTCGTGCCCCGCCCGTTGTCACCTGTCCGGTATTGCGCCGGTGCGCTGCTTGCGCTGGATCAAACCTCGTCGTGCCGCGCCGTCGCGCGTCGGCGGGCCGTTTGCAGCGGCGCCGCGCCCTGTGATCGCGGGATGTGGCGCGCGGCACCGCTGAAATGCAATCCGCATTGCTGCGGTGCGAGTGAGGGTTTACCCTAATTGCTCGCGTGTCGCCGCGAACCGAGACTGCGTCGAAACTTAAACGCTTAACCAAATCGCCGTGACTGCATCGATCTCGATCCGCCTCCCTGTCGCACCCGCCGCCGTCGAGCGGGATTTCCTGAACCTGGGCCACTACCAGCCGGCCGAGCGTCGCCTGACGGTCAACAGCCGCTACCTGGAGCTGGACGGCGAACCCTGGCTGCCGGTGATGGGCGAGTTCCATTACTCGCGCTACCCGGCCGGGGAGTGGGAGACCGAGCTGCGCAAGATGCGCGCCGGTGGTGTCAGCATCGTCGCCAGCTATGTGTTCTGGAATCACCATGAGCCCGAGCGCGGCAGCTTCGACTGGCGTGGCGATCGCGATCTGCGCCGTTTCGTGCAGCTGGCCGCGAAGGCCGGGCTGTACGTGTACCTGCGCCCCGGCCCCTGGGTGCATGCCGAGTCGCGCTACGGCGGCTTCCCTGACTGGCTGATCGGCATCGGCGAGCTGCGTTGCAACGCCCCGGCCTACCTGGCCGAGGTGACCCGCTTCTACGGCCAGATCGGCGCCCAGGTACATGACCTGATGTGGCAGGACGGCGGCCCGGTCATCGGCGTGCAGCTGGAGAACGAATACGACCGCACCGGCCCGGGCTGCGGCGCCGAGCACATTGCCGAGCTCAAGCGCATCGCGATCGAGTCCGGCCTGCGGGTGCCGCTCTACACCGTGACCGGCTGGCCAACGCTGGACATCCCGCCGCGCGATGTGGTGCCGGTGTCCGGCGCCTACCCGGACGGTTTCTGGCAGGGCAGTGCCGAGCCACTGCCGCCTTCTGGCGTGTTCGTGTTCAACACCGAGCGCGCCATCGGCGAGATGGGCAACGTCGGCGGCACGCCGGCCGAGGGTCGGGTCGACAAGACCCACTACCCCTTCTTCCTGGCCGAAGCCGGCGGCGGCATGCATACCTCCTACCACCGCCGTGTCGCGGTGACGGCAGACGACCTGGCCGCGACCACACTGGTGCAGATCGGCTCCGGCGCCACGCTGTACGGCTACTACATGTACCACGGCGGCACCAATCCGGCCGGCCCGCGCCGCTACAACGAAACGCAGGACACCGGCTACCCGAACGACGTCGCGGTGATGGGTTATGACTTCCGCGCGCCGCTGGGGCAGTACGGCCAGACGCGCCAGTCCTATGGCCGCCTGCGCTGCCTGCACCTGTTCCTGCAGGCCTTCGGCGCCGAGCTGGCACCGATGGATGCGGTGCTGGCCGAGGGCGCGAACATCGACGCCGCGGCGCGCGAGCCGCTGCGTGTCGCCGCCCGCGGCGTCGGCGAGCAGGGCTTCGTGTTCATCAACAACCATGTGCGCCACCACCCGCTGCCGGATTTCAGGGACGTGGCGATCAAGGTTGCGACCGCCTCCGGCGAGCGCAGCTTCCCGGTGGTGGATGTGCCGAGCGGCGCTTATGCGATCTGGCCGCTGGGCGCGCGCATCGGCGCTGTCGTGTTGCGCACGGCGACGGTGCAGCCGCTGACCCGCTGGCAGGACGGCGCGCATACCACCTGGGTCGCGTTCATCCATCCCGATATCACACCGACGCTGAGCTTCGAGCGCGACAGCCTGCGCGAGCTGGACGCCGGCGGCGCCGAGGTCGAGCGCGACGGCACGCTGCTGCGTGTGCGCCCGGCCGCGGACAGCAAGATCATCACCCTGCGCCTGGTCGACGCGGCGGGCACGCGGCACACCGTGCTGCTGCTGTCGCGGGACTACGCCGAGCGCGCCAGCCGGGTGCGCTTCCGTGGTCGCGAGCGCCTGGCGATCAGCGAATACGCGCTGTACCAGAACGGCGAGGACCTGGTGGCGATCGCCCCGGCCGCCGAGGGGGCGGACGTGGTCTTCCACCCGGCCGACGACCTGGTGGGCGAGCCGCTCAGCGGTGGTTTCGTGCGTGTCCGTGCCGCGCTGCCGGAGAACGCACCGCTGCAGGCGAGCGTGCCCTTCGAGGTGCTGCACGACCAGCCGCAGGCGCCTGCCGTGCGCCTTGGTCCGCATATCCCCTGGCGTACCGGTCCGGTGCCGCTGGCGCCGGACGATGCGGAGTTCGAGCAGGCGACGCGCGTGCGGCTGGATGTGCCGGCCGAGTGGGCACAACTCGGCGGCCGGCTGCTTGCCGAGATCGATTACATCGGCGAGGCCGCGCGCCTGTATGCCGACGGCGTGCTGGTGGACGACAACTTCAGCGACGGCGAGCCCTGGTATGTCGGGCTGGACCGTTTCATCCGCGATGGCCGCTGGCCGACGCTGGAACTGCGCATCGTGGCGGCGCGGCCGGATCTGCCGGTCTTCCGCGAAGCGGCAGCAAGGGCGCGACTGGCGGAGGCAACCCATCTGGGCTGCCTGCGCGACGTGCGGCTCAGCGCCTGGCGCGAAGCCTACCTGGCCTCGGCCATCTGACGAACCCGCGCAGGATCGGAGTACCAAGTGGCAGCAGTCACCCTCAAGAACGTCAGCAAGGCCTACGACAGCAATCCGCCGGTCGTGCGTGACGTGTCGCTCGAAATCGCCAACGGCGAGTTCTGCGTGTTCGTCGGCCCCAGCGGCTGCGGCAAGTCCACGCTGTTGCGCATGGTCGCGGGGCTGGAAGACATCACCGGCGGCGACCTGTACATCGGCGAGCAGCGGGTGAACGACCTTGCGCCGTCCGAACGCAACGTCGCGATGGTGTTCCAGAACTACGCGCTATACCCGCACATGAGCGTCGAGGAGAACATCGCCTTCGGCATGAGTCTGGCCGGCTTCGACAAGCCGACCATTCGCGAGCGCGTCGCGCGCATCGCCGACATGCTGCAGATCGAACGTCTGCTGGTGCGCAAGCCGCGTGCGCTGTCCGGCGGGCAGCGCCAGCGGGTCGCAATCGGCCGCGCGCTGGTGCGCGATCCGGGCGTGTTCCTGTTCGACGAACCGCTGTCGAACCTCGACGCTGCGCTGCGCACCCAGATGCGTGTGGAAATAGCCCGCATGCACCGCGAGTACGGCAAGGCCAGCACCATCTACGTGACGCACGACCAGGTCGAGGCGCTGACGCTCGCCGACAAGATCGTGCTGCTGCATACCGGCGACGATGTCGCCCGCTTCGGCAGCGTCGCCCAGGTCGGATCGCCGATGGCGCTGTACAACACGCCGGCCAACCGTTTCGTCGCCGGTTTCATCGGTTCGCCGAAGATGAACTTCATCGCGGCCGAGGTGATCGCGATCGAGCCGGCAGCGGTGGTGGTGAAGACGCGTCGCGGCGAAGTGTTGCGCGCCGCGGTGTCCGCCGGTGCGCTGTCGCTCGGCAGCGAGGTGACGCTGGGCATCCGCCCGGAGCATGTCGAACTGCGTGACGACGCGAGCGCCGACACGCTCAGTTGTGGCGTGCGCTGGGTCGAGCGCCTGGGTGACCAGACCTACGCCTACCTCGATGGCGGCCAGGCCGAGGATCTGCTGGCGCGGCTGGATGGCACGCACGCGGTGCGGGTTGATGACAAGGTGCATCTGCACCTGCCGCCGGAAGCCTGCCACCTGTTCGATGAAGCGGGGCTGGCGCTCAAACGCCACGGATATTGAAAAATAGCGGTGGCCCGGGTGGGCCGCCGGGGTGGGCCGTGCGCCAGGGGGCGTACGGCGTGAGTTCAGGCAGTAGAAAAACAGGAGACACGTGATGAAAGCATTCACTCCCCGTCGCCAGGCGCTGCGTCTGATCGCGGCCGGCGTGATCGGCGCGCTCGGCTGTGCGGCGTTCCCGGCGATCGCAGCGGAGAAGGGTTCCTTGCTCATCTGGATCAACGGCGACAAAGGCTACGAAGGCATCGCCAAGATCGCGCAGAAATTCAGCAAGGACACCGGGATCGCGGTAAAGGTCGAGCATCCGGAAGATGCGATCGCCAAGTTCGAACAGGCCGCCGCGGCCGGCAAGGGCCCGGACATCTGGATGTGGCCGCACGACCGCGCCGGCAGCTGGATCTCCGCCGGCCTGATCACCCCGGTGACGCCATCGAAGAAGACGGTCGAGTCGATCGACCCGCTCGCCTGGAAGGCCTGGAACATCGGCGGCAAGACCTGGGGCTACCCGATCTCGATCGAAGCCGTGGCGCTGCTGTACAACAAGGCACTGGTGCCGACCCCGCCGGCGAGCTGGGATGACGTGATCGCGCTGGACAAGAAGCTCTCGCCGAGCGGCAAGCGCGCCATCATGTGGCCGATGACCGAGATCTACTACTCCTACGGCCTGTTCTCGGCGGGCGGCGGCTACGCCTTCAAGCGCAACGCCGACGGCACCTACGATCCGAAGGACACGGGCATGAACAACCCGGGCGCGATCCGCGGCATGGAAACGCTGATGTCGCTGATCAAGGGTGGCGTGATGCCCAAGACCGCGAGCTATGCCGAAGCGGAAGCTGGCATGAACGAAGGTCGCATCGCGATGACGATCAACGGCCCCTGGGCATGGAACAACCTGAAGAAGAGCAAGATCGACTTCGGCGTGGCACCCTTCCCGAAGGTCGACGGCAAGCAGGGCGGCGCCTTCGTCGGCGTGCTCGGCGCGATGGTCAGCACCGCCAGCCCGAACAAGGAAGCGGCCAACGAGTTCCTCGAGAACTACCTGCTGTCGCTGGACGGACTCAAGGCAATGCATGCGCATGTGCCGCTGGGTGTGCCGGCCAACAAGGCGTTCTACAACGAACTCAAGAGCGATCCGCTGATCGCCGGCACCATGGCGGCGGCGCAAGCCGGTTCGCCGATGCCGAACAACCCTGAAATGACGCGTTTCTGGACGGCGATGCAAGCCGCGCTGCAGAACATCACGCAGGGTCGCGAGTCGGTGAAGGACGGTCTGGATCGCGCCGCCAAGCGTATCCGCGGCGAGTAAGCCGCACGGGGCCGCGTCGTCTGCCACGCCACCCGGTGTGGCGGCCGGCGCAGCCCCCAACGACAGGACGCGGCTGGCGCAGTGGGGCGGGGTGGCCCTGCGACGCGGCAGGTCGGCAAGGCGCCGGCCCGGCAGCGTCCTGATAATCAGAAAGAGAAGATGAAAGTGGTGAAGGAATGAAGCGCTCGTATCTGCACATGGCGCTCGCGGCGCTCGGCGCGGTGTCGCTGCTGGCCGGGTTCGCACTGGTCGTGGTGTTCTACATGGCGCGTCAGCCGATGCTGGCGATCGGCGCGCTGGCGATGATCGCGGCCGCCGTCTGGGTGTATGTCTCGCCGCGCTTCTACGCCTGGCGTTATGTGGTGCCCGGCATCTTCGCGGCGCTGCTCTTCATCGTCCTGCCGATGGCCTACACGCTGACCATCGGCTTCACGAACTACAGCTCGGCGCACCTGCTCTCGTTCGAGCGCGCGACCGAGGTACTGGTCGGCCGCACCGTCACCAGCGGCGAAGGCATGAGCTTCAAGCTCTACCCTGAACAGGGCGGCGCGCACCGGCTGGTGTTCGCCGACGACAACGATCATCTTTTCACGACCGGGCCGGTGAAGCTCGGCAAGGCGCAGCGCGTGCCGGTGGCGCCGCTCGCGGCCGAACCGCAGGGCGAAGCGGCCACGCTGAAGGATGTGATTGCCCTCAAGGCAGGTCTTTCCGAACTGACCGCGGTGATGCCCGACGGCACCGAGATGCGCCTGAGCAGCCTGCGCCGCTTCTCGGCGATGCACCCGGCCTACGCCCGCAACAAGGACGGCTCGCTGACCGACGCCGCCGACGGCAGCATCCTCACGCCCGACTTCAAGCGCGGCAACTGGGTGCGTGCCAACGGCGAAGCGGTGGAACCGGGGTTCCGCGTCTATGTCGGGCTGGAAAACTACGTTCAGATCTTCAAGGATCAGCGCTTCTTCGAACCCTTCGGCCGCGTCTTCGGCTGGACGGTGTCCTTCGCCGGCATCAACACCGTGCTGACCTTCGCGATCGGCATCCTGCTCGCCACCGCGATGAACTGGGACGCGCTGCGCTACCGCAACTTCTACCGCCTGATGCTGTTCCTGCCGTACGCGGTGCCGGCCTTCATCTCGATCCCGGTGTTCCGCGGGCTCTTCAACGAGAACCTCGGCGAGATCAACATGGTGCTCGACATGTTCTTCGGCGTGCGGCCAAGCTGGTTCTCGGACGCGACGCTGGCGCGCAGCATGGTGCTGATCGTGAATACCTGGCTCGGCTACCCGTACATGATGATTCTGTGCATGGGCCTGATCAAGGCGATCCCGTCCGAGCTGTACGAAGCCTCCGCGCTGGCCGGTGCCGGCCCGCTGACGAACTTCTTCCGCATCACGCTGCCGCTGATCTCGCGCCCGATCGCACCGTTGCTGATCGCGTCCTTCGCGTTCAACTTCAACAACCTCACGCTGATCGCGCTGCTGACCAACGGCGCGCCTGACTACCTCGACACCCAGGTGCCGGTGGGCGCGACCGACCTGCTCGCGTCCTACACCTACCGCATCGCGTTCCAGGATTCGGGCCAGAACTACGCGCTGGCCTGTGCGATCGCCTCGATCGTGTTCCTGATCGTCGCCACGCTGGCGGTGGTCAACCTGCGCCTGTTCAAGGTCAACGACGCCAACGCCTGAAGGAGCTGATGACATGGCTATCGTCCTGAAAAAATCGCACCGCTGGCGCGTGTTTGCCACCCACGCCGCGATGATCCTGTTCATCCTGATGACGGTGATGCCGTTCCTGATGATCGTGTCGATCTCGCTGCGTCCGGGCAACTTCGCCGGCGGCAACCTGATCCCCTCGCACATCAGCTTCGAACACTGGAAGCTCGCGCTCGGCATGTCCTACGTCGATGCCGACGGCGCGCTGGTCAAGCCGCCCTTCCCGGTGCTGCAGTGGATCATCAACTCGATGAAGGTCGCGCTGCTGTCGGCTTCGATCTCGCTGATCCTGTCGATCACCAGCGCCTACGCATTCGCCCGCATGCGCTTCCGCGGCCGCGACACGATGCTCAACGCGCTGCTGCTGCTGCAGATGTTCCCGTCGGTGCTCGCGCTGGTGGCGATCTACGCGCTGTTCGACCGCATCGGCGACTTCGTGCCCTGGCTCGGCCTCAACAGCCACTGGAGCCTTGCGCTGGCCTACACCGGCGGCGTCGCGCAGCACATCTGGCTGATCAAGGGCTACTACGACAGCGTGCCGCGCGAGCTTGAAGAGGCCGCGTCGGTCGATGGCGCAACACCCTTCCAGGCGTTCGTGCATGTACTGCTGCCGATGGCGGTGCCGATCCTGGTCGTGGTCTTCGTGCTCGCCTTCCTCGGCGGCATGATCGAGTACCCGGTCGCCTCGGTGCTGATGCACGACGAAGACAAGCTGACGCTGGCGATCGGTTCCCGATTGTTCCTCTTCAACCAGCGCTACCTGTGGGGGGACTTCGCGGCCACCGCGATCCTCGCCGGCATGCCGCTGACCGTGCTGTTCCTCGTGACCCAGAAGTGGCTCGTCTCGGGCCTCACCTCCGGGGCCGTCAAGGGCTGAAGCAACCGACATCCGTCTGCCTTGCGCCCGCCGTTGCGCGGTGGGTGCAGGCGGCGCTCATCCTTAGCAAACAGAAATCGACCACCCATAGCGATAACGACAGGGGACAAACCAACATGGCCAAACAAGGTTTCCGACTGAGCGCGCTGGCGATCGCCGCGCTGTGTGCCTTCGCCGCACCGCTGGCGCAGTCTGCCGCCGCACCGTCCACCGTGACAGTGCAGCCGGTGCAGGATCTGCGCGCCGACTTCATGATGGGCGCCGACGTCTCGATGACCGACCAGCTCGAGCGCCTCGGTGCCAAGTTCTACGACGCGCAGGGTCAGCAGAAGGACATCTTCGCGATCCTGAAGGAAAACGGCGTCAACTGGATCCGCCTGCGCCTGTGGAACAACCCGGTCAATGCGGCCGACGTCGTCGAGGGTGGCAAGACCCTCTCGCGCAAGGGCGAGCCGGTCGGCGGCGGCAACAACGACCTCGCGGCGACGATCCGCATGGCCACGCGCGCCAAGGCGCTGGGCCTGAAGGTGCTGCTCGACTTCCACTACAGCGACTTCTGGGTCGACCCCGACAAGCAGAACAAACCGGCCGCCTGGGCCAACCTGAAGGGCGCCGAGCTCGAGAAGGCGGTGCATGACTACACCGCCGACGTGCTCAAGGCGATGCGCGAAGCCAAGGCCTCGCCCGACATGGTGCAGATCGGCAACGAACTCAACGGCGGCATGCTGTGGCCGGACGGCAAGACCTGGAAGGCAAAACCCGAAGAGCAGATCGGTGGTGACGACGGTTTTGTCGCACTGCTGTCGCAGGGCATCAAGGCCGCGCGCGAAGCGGACCCCTCGCGCCAGATGAAGATCGCGGTGCATCTGGCCAACGGCGCCACCAACGACCTGTACCGCCGCGTCTTCGATCTGCTGACAAAGAAGGGTGTCGACTACGACATCATCGGCCTCTCGTTCTACCCGTACTGGCACGGCACGCTGGAAGACTTCCAGACCAACGTCGACGACATCTCCTCGCGCTACGCGAAGGAGGTGGTACTGATGGAAACCGCCTACGCCTTCACGACGGAAGACGGCGACGGCTTCCCGAACCTCTTCAACAGGGACATGCAGAAGAGCGTCGGCTACCGCGCCACGGTGCAGGGGCAGACCAGCCTGGTGCGTGACCTGATCAATGCGATGGCGCAGGTGCCGGGCTCGCGCGGCGCCGGCCTCTTCTACTGGGAGCCGGGCTGGATCCCGGTCAAGGGCGCAGGCTGGCGCACCGGCGAAGGCAACGCGTGGGACAACCAGGCGATGTTCGACTTCAAGGGTCGCGCGCTGCCCTCGCTGGCGGTGTTCAAGCGTGTCCGCGAAGCCGGCAGCGAGGCCGATGTGCCCAAGCTGCTGCCGATCGCCGCGCAGAAGCTGACCACCTACATCGGCGAAGTCTTCACGCCGCCGGAGAAGATCCGCGTCTCCTTCTCGGATGACGCACAGCGCGACGCCTGGGTGAGCTGGGACGACGTGCCGGCCGACAAGCTCAAGGAAGCCGGCAACTTCGTGCTCAAGGGCCACCTGAGCAACCACGACGTTGCGGTCGAGGCCAACGTCGCGGTGGTGCCGCGCCGCAACCTGATCGAAGACCCGAGCTTCGAGAACGGCAAGCTCGAAGGCTGGAACATCGCTGGCTCTACCGCAGCGGTCAGCAACGAACGCAACCCGGGCAATGCGAAGACCGGCCAGCAGTCGATGCACTACTGGCTCGGCGAACCCTTCAAGTTCGAAGCCACGCGCAGCTACACCGGCATCCCGAACGGCACTTACAGCCTGAAGATCTGGGCGGCCGGCGGCGGTGGCGAGAAGGCGATCGAAGTGCTGGCCCGCGACTGCGGCGACGGCAAGCGCTACACCAAGGCCATCACCAACACCGGCTGGCAGAAGTGGGCGCAGTACGTCGTCACCGGCATCAAGGTGACGAACGGCAGCTGCACGGTGGGTGTTGCGGTCGATGGCCAGACCGGCAACTGGGGCAACTTCGACGACGTCGAGTTCATCCGCGACGGGGCCAACTGAGCACCGTACGGATCTGGTCGGAGCGGCGCTCATCCGCCGCTCCGCGTATCGACGCGGTAGGGGGGAGCCTGCCATGAAGAACAAGGGAATCTCGCTGCGCCTGTGGGCGATGGTCGGGGCTGCAGCCCTGGCCCTGCTGCTCGTCGGTGCGGCGGGGATGTTCGCGGTCCGTGCGCTCGACCGGGCGCTTTGCATCGCCAACGGTGAGACGATTCCGGCGATCGGTGCGACCGCCGGCGCCGAATCCGCGCTGCTGCGCGTGCAGGTGGATGTGCTGAGTCACATGACCAACATCGCCGACGCGAAGAAGGATGCGATCGAAAAGACGCTTGCGGCCGATCTTGCCGATCTCGACAAGGCGCTCGCGTCTCAGGAGAAGCGCCTGTCGGGGTCCGACGAAGCGCGCCTGATGAAGGCCGACCGCGAGACCGTGAAGGCCTTCCTCGAAGTCGTGCCCGAGGTGCTCGCGCTGTCTCGCAAGAATCTGGATGACGCCGCGCGCCACGCCGTCGAGAACGACCTGCTGCCCGCGGGGGCAATAGCACTTGCCGCGCTGCGCGCGCATGCCGACTTCAACGCCAGACGCTCCGCAGCCGAAGCGGCCGCCGCCGCCGAAAGCGCAAGCCGCGGCCGCCTGCAGGTCAGTGCGGTGATCGTGCTCGGCATTGCGGTGGTCGGCGTGCTGGGTGCGCTGCTGGTCCGCAGCATCTCCGGCGCGCTGACACGGGTGCTCGATACCGTGACCCGCATCGGTCGCGATCACGACTTCACGCTGCGGGTGCCGGTCGGCCGCGCCGACGAACTGGGCCTGATCGCGCAGAGCCTCAACACGCTGTTCGACGCGCTGCAGCGTGACCTGGCGCTGCTCGCCAACGGCGTCGCCCGCGTCAGTGGCGCGGCGGGGCGTGTGGCCAACGGCGCGGAAGGTGGCGCGGCCTCGGCCGATGCGCAGAGCGATGCCGCGGCCACGATGGCGGCGGCGATGCAGCAACTCACCGTCAGCGTCGCGCACATCGGCGACCGTGCGGCCGAGGCGCATGCGCTGTCGCACGAGTCCGGCGAACTGGCGCACAGCGGTGGCGAAGTGATCCAGCGCACGCTCGACGACATCGCCCAGATCGCAGCCGCGGTTGACGCTGCATCGGAACGCATCCGCGTGCTGGGCGCTGACAGCGACCGCATCTCCTCGGTGGTGGCGGTGATCCGCGAGGTGGCCGAACAGACCAACCTGCTCGCACTCAACGCGGCGATCGAAGCGGCGCGGGCCGGCGAGCAGGGCCGCGGCTTCGCGGTCGTGGCTGACGAGGTGCGCAAACTCGCCGAGCGCACCGCGAGTTCCACCCGCGAGATCGCCGGCATGGTCGAGGCGATCCGTGGCGGCGCACGCGCTGCGGTAGAGGGCATGGACCATGCCGTCGCCTGCGTCAGCGAGGGGGTTGCCCGCGCCAACGATGCCTCCGCCGCGGTGCAGCGCATCGCGGTGGCGAATCTCAACGCCGAGGCCCGCGTGACCGAGATCAGCGACGCGATCCGCGAGCAGGGCAGCACCAGTGTTGCGGTTGCGCAACGGGTCGAGCAGATCGCGCAGATGGCCGAGGCCGCGAGCCGTTCTTCCAGCGAGGCCGCCGCCCTCGCGCGCGAGCTGGATTCGCTGTCGGGCGACATGCGCCAGGCGCTTGCGGGCTACACGCTCGCCTGAGGCTGGTGATGAACGCGGCACGCCACGCAGGTCACACCGGAAGCGGCCCGCCTTAGTGCCGCAAGGCACTGTCAGCGCACAGCGATTCAAACATCCCGCGTCACACATCGTCACCCGCGCGCAAGCGCGCCGGGCGGGGCGAACACGCGTCCGCGCGGGCCGGGTTTCCTCAAATCTGATTTAACGAAGCCCCCAAAAAACCTCGTTTGCGGCCCGGCACAGGCGGCGCGAAGAATAGGCGGCAGTTGAGATTAAACGTTTTACCGGCACGGCAGTGAGTGCCATGGGGCAGACAGGTATTCGCGGCGGGCAGCAGCACACGGCCCGCATGCGGCGACAGAAAAGCGGCCGCCCCCGAGAGGTGGGCCGCAGACAGCCACGGTAGGTGGAACAGGCAATACAGAGGAGAAAAGAGATCATGAAAAAGCAGTTTCCGATGCGTGTAATCGCTGCCGCACTGATGCTGGCAGGTACCAGCGCCCTGGCGGCGCCGGGTCTTTCCAGCAACGGCTACTTCCGTGCCGGCTTCGGTGCCAGCAAGGACGGCAGCCAGGCGTGCTTCGGCCTGGGGCCGGCGAAGTACCGTCTGGGCAACGAATGCGACAACTACGGCGAGTTCGGTCTGGACGTCGAAGGTCCGGCCATGTCCAACGGCACCGTGTGGAAGGGCCACGCGATGCTGACCGGCTGGAAGGGCTATCCGGATTCGATCAACGGCGCATCGACGAGCTGGTCGCAGCTCTACCTGTCGGGCCACAACCTCGGCACCGGCGTGCTGCAGGGCGCGAGCATCTGGGCCGGCCGTCGCTACTACGATCGTCCGGACATCCACATCCTCGACTACAAGTACCAGCAATCCGACGGCGACGGCGCCGGTGTCGAGAACCTGGACTTCGGCTTCGGCAAGTTCAGCTACGCGATCGAGCGCACCGCGGTGACCTGGCGCGACTCCAGCAAGAGTGACGACGACACCCTGTACTACGCGAACCTGCTCAAGCTCGAAAGCGTCAAGATCCATGACAACGGCTACCTGACCTTCAACGGTGGCTTCTCGACCGGCAAGGAAAGTCGCGACCAGAAGTACAAGGCAGAAGGCGGCTGGTATGGCGGCGTGTTCTACGACGCGCAGCTGGGCGACCTGAATGCCTGGAACCGAGTCGGCATCCAGTACGGCAAGGGTTCGATGGCGAACGGCAACTTCGGCCAGATCAACACCGATGCGGCCAAGGAAGACACCACCACGCAGTTCCTGGACAACGTCAGCTACACGTCCGGCGACGGCAAGTGGACCGCGCTCGCGAACATCATCTATCGCAAGGACAAGCGTGCCGACCTGTGGAAGGACCAGACCTGGTTCTCGGTGGGCGCCCGTCCGCACTACCACTTCGACGACATCTGGGGCGTGGCCACCGAACTGGGCTGGTCGCAGCTGAAGTCCTCGGGCGACGAAAAGACCCGCACGCTGAGCAAGGCGACCGTGGCCCTTACCGCGGCAGCCGGTCGTACGCCGTATTCGCGCCCCGAACTGCGCGTGTTCTACACCGTCGCGAAGTGGAACGAAGAGGCGAAGGGCTGGGTCGCGTACGACACCTACGGCACCCAGACCTCGGGCAGCTCCTTCGGCATCCAGGCCGAGAGCTGGTGGTAAGACGCAGCGCGGCGGCCCCGTCACCGGTCGCCGCGTTGCAGCGCACATCTTCGTGCGACGGAAGGTCATCTCCTTCCTGTGGTTACGCCGTCTCACCGAAGGTGGGGCGGCCTTTTTTTTTGGGCTTCGCCCGGCATGGGTGAAGCGAGCTGGAGCGGAACAACGATGAGCACATCCACTTCGATTTACTGCCTCTCTGCCTTGCTGGCGATCGGGCTTGCCGCCGAATGCACCGCCGCAGAAGCCGGCAAGCTGCTGGTGTGGGTCAACAAGGACAAATGCTTCGACGCCTGGACGCGCACCGCCGAGCAGTACGGCAAGCAGACTGGCGTCGCGGTCAAGGTCGAGGCGACGATTCCCGACTTCTTCCACAACGCCGCGGCGGTCGGCAAAGGGCCCGACATCGTCGTGTGGGCCCACGACATCCTCGGCCGCTGGGTGGCCGACGGGCTGCTGCAGCCGGTGACGCCCAGCCAGCGCGTGAAGGACGCGATCGACCCGCAGGGCTGGCAGGCCTTCTCGCTCGGGCGCAAGTACTGGGGCTACCCGATCGGCATCGAAGCGATCCACCTGATCTACAACAAGCGTTACGTCAGTACGCCGCCGCAGAGCTTCGAGGACATTGCGCAGCTCGATCGCAAGCTTGCGTCGTCAAACCGCAAGGCCATCCTGTGGGATCTCTCGCACATCTACTACAGCTGGCCCCTGTTTGCGGCGAACGGGGCATACGCCTTCAAGCCGCGTGAAGAGGGCTGGAATCCGAACGACGTCGGCGTCGCCAATGCCGGGGCGCAGAAGGGGGCGGCTGCGCTGCAGCGCCTCATCAAGGACGGCGTGCTGCCGGCCGGCGCGAATCGCGACGAGGCCGAATCGGCCTTCCTCGAAGGCCGGGTCGCGATGACCATCGACGGCCCCTGGGTGTGGGACAAGCTCAAGGACGCCGGCATTGATTTCGGCACCGCGGCGATCCCGCGCACAGGGGGCAAGCCGGGGGCGCCCTTTGTCGGCGTGACCGGCGCCATGCTTAGCCGTGCCAGCCCGAACAAGAGGCTCGCGACCGAGTTCATCGAGAACGCCCTGCTCAAGCCTGAGGCGCTGAAAGCCTGCAATGCGGACAAGTCGCTCGGCGTGCCGGCCGATCTGAAGGTGCGTGCCGAGCTGGCGAGCGACCCCCATGTGCGCGGCATGACCGAGGCTGCCCGCTACGGCGCGCCGATGCCGAACAACCCCGAGATGACCTACTTCTGGGGGCCGATGGAGACGGCGCTCGAAGCGATCATCGATGGCCGCAAGACGCCCGCCGACGCGCTGACGGCGGCGGCGAAGCGGATCCGCGAGCGCTGACGCGCGCCGCAAGCCGTGCTGGGCGCCCCCAAATCCAGTTTGAGGGGCGCCCTCTCGTGAAGCCCGATTTGCGTTAAAAAAATCTAGGGCGAGCGCCAAAAATCGATCGTTTGATCGGGCTCCGGCGGCGCCGCAAGATGTCACCCGACACATCACGCCGACGCGACATGAAGCTGCTGACCATCGACACCGGAACGACCAACACGCGGGTGACCGTGTGGCGCGATGGTCGGGTGCTGCACCGCGCGGCGCGCCAGGTCGGCGTGCGTGACACGGCGATCAGTGGCAGCCACGCCACCCTGCAGCAGGGTGTGCGCGACACCATCGCCGATGCGCTGGCGGGGGCCGGGCTGGGCATCGAGAGCGTCTCGCGCGTGATCGCCTCGGGCATGATCAGTTCGGAGTTCGGCCTGCGCCGCGTACCGCATCTCGATGCGCCTGCGGGCTGCGATGCGTTGGCCGCCGGCATGGTCTCGGCACGCATCCCCGAGGTCTGCCGCAAGACGTTGTGGTTCGTGCCCGGCGTGCGCAACGTGACGGCCGAGATCGGCCTGCACAACTGCGAGGCGATGGACATGATGCGCGGTGAAGAAACCGAGACCATGGGTCTGGTCGAGCGCCTTGGCATCCGCGAAGCGGCGGTGGTCGTGTTGCCCGGTTCGCATTCCAAGTTCGTGCATCTGGATGCCGCGCAGCGCGTGGTTGGCTGCGTCACCACGCTGGCCGGCGAGTTGCTGCATGTGCTGACGCACAACACGATCCTCGCCGGTTCGCTCGACAGCGCGTTCGCCGAACGCATCGACGCCGAGATGCTGCGCGCCGGCGCGCGCGCCGCGCGTGACATCGGGCTCGGGCGTGCCGGCTTCGTCGTGCGCATCCTCGACCAGTTCAGCGTGTATGGCCGCAACGCACGTGCCAACTACCTGCTGGGCGCGGTGCTCGCCGCCGACCTGATGACGCTGAAGAACAGCAGCGCGATCCGCATGAGCCCGGGAACCCAGTTCGTGATCACCGGCAAGCCGCTGCTGCGCGAAGCGCTCGCGTTGCTCGTGTCGGGCGATGACTTCTTCTCTGGCACGGTCACGGTCACAAGCGACGCGCAGCAATCCGACCTCGCCGGCTGGGGCGCGCTGCAGGTGGCCCGAAAGCGCGGGCTGGTGCCGGATGCCTTCTTCCCCGGCACGGTCGTGAGCGAGGCGCCGCGCAAGAACTCGCATCGCAAGGCGGTGCCCGCATGAGCGCGCGATTCGCCAACTACCCCAGCCTCGCCGGCCGCAGCGTCTTCATCAGCGGCGGCGCCAACGGCATCGGCGCGAGCCTGGTCGAACACTTCGCGCGGCAGCATGCGCGGGTCAGCTTCGTCGATGCCGATCGCGTGTCGGGCGAGGCGCTGGCCGCGCGTCTGACCGACGCTGCACACGCGCCGCTGTTCCTGCCCTGCGATGTCACCGACATCGACGCGCTCACTTGCGCGATCGAGAAAGCACGTGAAGTGCAGGGGCCGATCGCGGTGCTGATCAACAACGCCGCCAACGACGAACGCCACGCGGCCGAGACCGTGAGCCCGGACTACTGGGAGCAAGCGATGGCGGTGAACCTCCGCCACCACTTCTTCGCCGCGCAGGCGGTGTTCCCCGACATGCGCGCCGCCGGCACCGGCTCGATCATCAACGTCGGCTCCAATGGCTGGATCATCAAGGCGCCTGGCTACCCGCTGTATGCCACCGCCAAGGCGGCGATCCACGGCCTCACGCGCAGCCTTGCGCGCGAGTTCGGCCCCGCCGGCGTGCGCGTGAACAGCCTGGTGCCCGGCTGGGTGATGACCGAGAAACAGTTGCGCCTGTGGGTCGGCCCCGAAGCCGACGCCGAGATCGAACGCAACCAGTGCCTGCGCCGCCGCCTGCAGACTGCGGACGTCGCGCGGATGGCGCTGTTCCTCGCTGCCGACGACAGCGCGATGTGCTCGGCACAGGACTTCGTCGTGGATGGAGGCTGGTCGTGATCGATGTCGATACGCCGCTACCGGCCACCGTTCCGCCCAGCCTGGGTGACGTGCGCTGCCTTACCGGCGAATGCGTGCAGTGGGATGCCGCAGAAGCCCGCTTGCTGTGGACCGACATCGAGGCACGCTGCCTGCACGCCTGGTCGCCGGCGAGTGGTGCACGGCAATCCTGGCCGATGCCGGCCCTCCTCGCCAGCTTCGCGCTCAGTGTCGCGCCGGGCAGACTCTTGCTGGGGCTGGAACGCAGTCTGGCCAGTTTCGATCTCGTCACCGGCAGGGTGCAAGAACTGCTGGCCCTGCCGCTGGAGCCCGGGCTGCGGGTCAACGATGGCCGTTGTGACCGCGACGGCAATTTCGTCTTCGGCCTGAAGAACGAGCACGACGCCACACCGCGCAGCCAGTTCTGGCGCTACACCGCAGAGGGCGCGCTGCAGCCGCTGGCGCTACCGCCGGTCGCCATCGCGAACAGCCTGTGCTTCAGCCGCGACGGCACGCGCCTGTACTTCGCCGACTCGCTGCAGAACCGCATGCATTGCGCCGCTTACAACGCGGCGAGCGGCCATGTCAGCGGCGTACGCCCGTTCGGCCCGCACTTCGGGCGCGGTGTCGAACCCGACGGCGCGGTGGTCGACGCCGAGGACGGCGTCTGGTGCGCGCTGTGGGGCGGTGGCGCAGTGGCAAGGATCGATCCGCGTGGCTGGCTCACCGACCTGCACACCTTGCCGGTCAGCCAGGCGGCCTGCCCCGGTTTCGGGGGCGCCGCGCTCGACACACTCTACATTTCGAGCGCCAGCGCCGGGCTCGACGACAGCGCACGCACCAACCAGCCGCTTGCCGGCGCGATGTTCGCATTGCGCGTGCCGGGCCTGCGCGGCCTCGCCGACGGGCGCTTCGGAGGCGCGCTGTGAGCCCGCTGCCGGTCATCGCGATCCTGCGCGGCCTGCGCGAGCATGAAGTGGCGGCGCAACTCGACGCGCTGCTGGCCGCCGGCATCGAGCAGATCGAGATTCCGCTCAACGCAAGCGGCGCGGAAGCCACGCTCGGTGCGGCGCTGGGGTACGCCAGCACGCGCATGCGTATCGGCGCGGGCACGGTGCTCGACGTCGCGGCGATCGAACGTGTCGCGGCAGGGGGTGCGCGCTTCGTGCTGACGCCGAATGTGAACGCTGCCGTGATCCGGCGCGGGCGCGAATGCGGGCTCGATGTGATCGCCGGCGTCGCGACGCCGAGCGAAGCCTTCGCGGCGCTCGATGCCGGCGCGACCGGCCTGAAGCTGTTCCCCGCGATCAGCCTCGGGGTGAATTTCGTCAGCGCGCTGCGCGCCGTACTGCCCCCGGTGCAGATGGTTGCGGTGGGCGGCATAAGTGCCGGCAACCTGCGCGCCTTCATCGAAGCCGGCTGCACCGGTGTCGGCTTGGGCTCCGCGCTCTACCGCGCCGGCCGTAGCGCCCACCAGACCTACGCTGTGGCGATGTCGCTGCGGCACGCGCTGGAGGGCTGCCCGGCATGAAGGTCACCCGCTTCACAACCTACCGCGTCGCACCGCGCTGGCTGTTCCTCAAGGTCGAGACCGACGCCGGCATCACCGGCTGGGGCGAACCGGTGATTGAGGGCAGGGCGCGCACCGTGGAAGCTGCGGTGCATGAGTTGGCCGAATACGTCATCGGCCGTGACCCGGCGCAGATCAACGACCTCTGGCAGACGCTCTACCGCGGCGGCTTCTACCGTGGCGGCCCGGTGCTGATGAGCGCGATCGCCGGTATCGACCAGGCGCTGTGGGACATCAAGGGCAAGGCGCTCGGCGTGCCGGTGTACGAATTGCTTGGCGGCCGCGTGCGCGACCGCATGCGCACCTACCGCTGGGTCGGCGGCGACCGCCCCGCCGAACTCGTCGCCGCGATCGGCGAACAGCTCGAAGCCGGCTTCGACACCTTCAAGTTCAACGGCAGCGAAGAGCTGGCGATGCTGGCTGGCCCGCGCGCGGTGGATGCCGTCGTCGCGCGTGTCGCCGCGGTGCGCGAAGCCTTCGGCGAACGGGTCGACTTCGGTATCGACTTCCACGGCCGCGTCGCCGCGCCGATGGCGCGTGTGCTGCTGCGTGAGCTCGAACCCTTCCGCCCGCTCTTCGTCGAGGAGCCGGTGCTGCCCGAGCAGGCCGAGCACTACCGCCCGCTCGCCGACAGCACCGCGATTCCGCTGGCGGCGGGCGAGCGCATGTATTCCCGTTTCGACTTCAAGCGCGTGCTCGCCGACGGCGGCCTCGCGATCCTGCAGCCCGACCCCTCGCACGCCGGCGGCATCACCGAATGCCACAAGATCGCCGCGATGGCCGAGGCGCACGACGTGGCCTTTGCGCCGCACTGTCCGCTCGGCCCCATTGCGCTGGCGGCCTGCCTGCAGCTCGACTTCGTCGCATACAACGCGGTGCTGCAGGAACACAGCATCGGCATCCATTACAACCAGGGCGCAGATCTGCTCGACTATGTGGTTAACCGCGAAGACTTCCGCATCGAAGGCGGCTGTATCGCGGCGTTGCCCAAGCCCGGTCTCGGTGTCGAGATCGACGAGGCGCGCGTGCTTGCTGCGAGCGCATGCGCGCCAGACTGGCGTAACCCGGTGTGGCGACACGCCGATGGCAGCGTCGCGGAGTGGTGAGGCCACGCACCCGCCACCGCATTACAGGAGACATACAGATGGCCAGCATTTCCTTCCGTAACATCAACAAGATCTACGCCGGCAACATCCCGGTGATTCGCGACGTCAATCTCGACATTGCCGACGGCGAACTGTGCGTCTTCGTCGGCCCCTCGGGCTGTGGCAAATCGACGCTGCTGCGCATGGTCGCGGGGCTGGAAGACATCACCTCCGGCGACTTGCTGATCGACGGCAAGCAGGTCAACAAGCTGCCGCCCTCGGCGCGCGGCATCGCGATGGTGTTCCAGAGCTACGCGCTGTATCCGCACATGACGGTTGCGCGCAACATGGGCTTCGCACTGCGCCTCGCGCACACCGCCAAGGCGGCGATCGACGGCAGCGTGGACAAGGCAGCGCGCATCCTGCAGGTGGAGCACCTGCTCGAACGCAAGCCGAAGGAACTCTCGGGCGGGCAGCGCCAGCGTGTGGCGATCGGCCGCGCCATCGTGCGCGAGCCGGGCGTGTTCCTGTTCGACGAGCCGCTCTCCAACCTCGACGCCGGCCTGCGCGTGCAGACCCGCATCGAGATCGCGCGCTTGCAGCGCAAGCTGGGCAAGGCCAGCATGATCTACGTGACGCATGACCAGGTGGAAGCGATGACGCTGGCCGACAAGATCGTGCTGCTGAACACCGGTGATGCGACGCATCGCTACGGCAGCATCGCGCAGGTCGGCTCGCCGCTGGAGCTCTACCACCGCCCGCGCAACCTCTTCGCGGCCGGCTTCATCGGCTCGCCGAAGATGAACCTGATTCCCGGCGAACTGGTCTCCGCGACGCCGACCCGCGCCGAGGTGCGCATCGAGACCGGCGAACTGCTGGTGGCCGAACTCGACGCCACCCGCCTGCAGCCGGGCGCCAAGGTCACGCTGGGCGTGCGGCCCGAGCACATCGTGCCCGATGCGCACGGCCTGCAGGCGCTTCACCGCCAGGTGATGTGGACCGAGCGGCTCGGCGAATCGACCTTCATCTACCTCGAACAGGCCTGCTCGGCCGACGCGCTGATTGCCAAGGCCAAGGGCGACCAGCCGGTGCCCTGCGGTGCGACGGTTGCGCTGGGCATTCCGCCCGGCGCCTGCCACCTGTTCGACGAGGCCGGCCAAGCCTTGCCGCGGCCGTGCCACGACCTGGCGAAACTCAAGCTGCCCTGGCTCCAGGGCGCCACCGACCCGCTGCAAGCGAAGGTGGCCTGACCGTGCAGTACGCCGGCCGCATCGCGGGATCCCCCGTCCCCCAACTTCCCCAACCCCCCCTTGGGCGATCGCGGCCGGCACCCCTTTTCAGTGACCCAGTCACACCCATTCACGCCGTAAAAGGAATGCCATGAAGATTCTCGTGACCGGCGGCGCCGGCTACATCGGCAGCATCACCAGCGTGCAACTGATCGGCGCCGGCTACGAGCCGGTGATCGTCGACAACTTCTGCAACGCCAGCCCCAAGGTGCTCGACCGCATCGAACAGATCGCGGGCCGCCGCCCGACGCTGTACGCGGGCGACATCCGCGACCACGCGCTGCTCGACCGCATCTTCGCCGAGCACAAGATCGAAGCGGTGATCCACTTCGCTGCGCTCAAGGCGGTCGGCGAGTCGGTCGCCAAGCCGCTGGAGTACTACGAGAACAACCTCGGCGGCACCTTCGTGCTGCTCGAAGCGATGCGCGCGGCCGGGGTAAAGAACTTCGTCTTCAGCAGCTCCGCCACCGTGTATGGCGACCCGGCCTCGGTGCCGATCCGCGAGGATTTCCCGACCCGCGCCACCAACCCCTATGGCTGGACCAAGCTGATGATGGAGCAGGTGCTGACCGACTTCCAGCACGCCACGCCGGACTGGTCGGTGACCCTGCTGCGCTACTTCAACCCGGTCGGCGCGCACCCCAGCGGCCTGATGGGCGAAGACCCGCAAGGCATCCCGAACAACCTGATGCCGTATCTGGCGCAGGTCGCCGTCGGCCGCCGCGAGTATCTCTCGGTGTATGGCAGCGACTACCCGACGCCGGACGGCACCGGCGTGCGCGATTACATCCATGTGATGGATCTCGCCGACGGCCACATCGCCGCACTGAAGGCCCGCCAGGGCAGGGCAGGCGTGCACGTGTTCAACCTCGGCACCGGCCACGGCAACAGCGTGCTCGAAATGGTCGCCGCCTTCGGCCGCGCGGTCGGTCGCGAGCTGCCCTACAAGCTCGTCGATCGCCGCCCCGGCGACATCGCCGAATGCTGGGCCGACCCGGCCTACGCCGAACGCGAACTGGGCTGGCGCGCCACGCGCAGCCTCGACGACATGACGCGCGACACCTGGAATTGGCAATCAAAGAATCCCAACGGTTATCAGGACGCCTGACCGCGAGTCGTCACCCGGTTGTCCGAATCTTGAATTTGAAGGAAAGAGGTACCCCAGATGTTTGACCCGATCGATCACCCGCATCGCCGCTACAACCCGCTCAAGGGTGACTGGGTGCTGGTTTCGCCGCACCGCGCGAAGCGCCCCTGGCAAGGCCAGCAAGAAACGCCGGACCGCAGCGCGCGCCCCGCGCACGACCCCGAGTGCTACCTGTGCGCGCGCAACAAGCGCGTCACCGGCGAGACCAACCCCGACTACGCGCACACCTTCGTCTTCACCAACGACTTCGCCGCGCTGATGACCGACACGCCGGCCGCGCCTGAACCGGCCGACCCGCTGTTCCAGTTGCAGAGCGCGCGCGGCACCAGCCGGGTGATCTGCTTCTCGCCGGACCACAGCAAGTCGCTGCCCGAGTTGTCGCTCGACGCGATCGGCCATGTCATCGACACCTGGCAGGTGGAATCCGCTGACCTCGGCAAGACCTACCCATGGGTGCAGGTCTTCGAGAACAAGGGCGCGATGATGGGCTGCTCCAACCCGCACCCGCACGGCCAGATCTGGGCCAACAGCTTCCTGCCGAACGAAGCCGCCGCCGAGCAACGCACGCAGGCCGAATACTTCGCGAAGAACGGCCGCCCGCTGCTGCTGGACTACGCCGCGCGTGAAGTCGCCGATGGCGCCCGCACCGTGGTCGAAACCGAACACTGGCTCGCCGTCGTGCCCTACTGGGCCGCGTGGCCGTTCGAGACCCTGCTGATGCCCAAGGCCGCCCATGTGCGCCGCATCACCGAGCTCTCGCCCGCGCAGAAAGCCGATCTCGCCATCGCGCTGAAGAAGCTCACCAGCCGCTACGACAACCTGTTCCAGTGCTCCTTCCCGTACTCGATGGGCTGGCACGGCGCGCCGTTTGGCGACGAGGGCTCCGCCGAGCACTGGCAACTTCACGCGCACTTCTACCCGCCGCTGCTGCGTTCGGCCACGGTGCGCAAGTTCATGGTCGGCTACGAGATGCTGGCCGAGGCGCAACGCGACCTCACCGCCGAACAGGCCGCCGACAAGCTGCGCGCCGTCAGCGATGTCCACTATCTGGAGGCAGCGGAATGAGTACCCCTCAAGAACGCACCCGCGACACCTTCGCCAAACATTTCGGCGACGGCGGCATCACCGTCCGCGCGCCGGGCCGGGTGAACCTGATCGGTGAGCACACCGACTACAACGACGGCTTCGTGCTGCCCTGCGCGATCGACTACGAAACCGCGGTCACCGGCCGCGTGCGTGCTGACCGCACCGTGCGCGTCATCGCCGCCGACTACGCTGACGCGCTCGACGAGTTCTCGCTGGATGCGGAGATCGTGTCGCGCGACGACGCGATGTGGGCCAATTACGTGCGCGGCGTCGTCAAGTTCCTGCTCGCCCGTGGCTTGAAGCTCGGCGGCGCGGATCTGGTGATCTCCGGCAACGTGCCGCAGGGCGCGGGGCTCTCGTCCTCTGCGGCGCTCGAAGTCGCCGTCGGCCAGGCCTTCAAGACGCTGTTCCAGTTGCCGGTGTCGGCCACCGAACTCGCACTCAACGGTCAGCAGGCCGAGAACCAGTTCGTGGGCTGCAACTGCGGCATCATGGATCAACTCATCTCCGCGCAGGGCCAGGCCTCGCACGCGCTGCTGATCGACTGCCGCTCGCTGGAAACCCGCGCCGTCGCGTTGCCCGAAGGCGTGGCGGTGATGATCCTCAACTCCAACGTGCGCCGCGGTCTGGTCGATAGCGAGTACAACACCCGCCGCGAGCAATGCGAAGCCGCCGCGCGCCACTACGGTGTCAAGGCGCTGCGCGACATCGACGAAGCCGCGCTGGAAGCCGGCAAGGCGGGGCTCGATGCGCTCAGCTATCGCCGTGCCCGCCACGTCGTCACCGAAAACGCCCGCACCCTGGCTGCTGCCGACGCGCTGGCCGCCGGCGCGCTGCGCCGCATGGGCGCGCTGATGGCCGCCTCGCACGCCTCGATGCGCGACGATTTCGAGATCACCGTGCCGCCCATCGACACCCTGGTCAACATCGTCAACGAAGTCATCGGCGAAGATGGTGGCGTGCGCATGACAGGTGGCGGCTTCGGCGGCTGCGTCGTCGCGCTGGTGCCGCTGGCGCAAGTCGCCGCGGTGGAAGCGGCGGTGGCGGCCCAGTACCGCTCGCCGGAAGGCAAGCCGGCCACGGTGTACGTGTGCCGCGCAACAGACGGAGCAGGGGAAGCATGATGAATACGGCGGCGGCACGCATCTTCAAACTGGAGCACCCGGGCGGTCTGCGCATCGCGGTGATGGACATCGGGGCCACCTGGCTGTCCTGTGAAGTGCCGCTCGCCGGTGGCGGGCACCGCGAGGTGCTGCTCGGCTGCGACAGCGCGGAGGACTACGCGCGCCAGACCGCGTACCTCGGCGCCATCATCGGCCGCTACGCCAACCGCATCACCGATGCCCGCTTCACGCTCGACGGCAAGACCTACGATCTCGCCGCCAACAACGGGCCGAACAACCTGCACGGCGGGCCGGAAGGCTTCGACCGGCAGCGCTGGACGCTCGTCTCGCACAGCGCCACCGAACTGGTGCTCGCGATCGACTCACCCGACGGCGACCAGGGCTTCCCCGGCCGTGCGCAGGTGCAGGTGCGCTATGCACTCACCGATGCCGGCACGGTGCAGATCGACTTCACGGCAGAGGTCGACAAGGCCTGCCCGATCGCGCTGACCAGCCACGCCTACTTCAACCTCGACGGCGTCACGCCGGACGGCGACATCCGCGCGCAGACACTGAAGATCGCCGCCGAGCGCTATGTGCCGGTCGACGCCACGCTCGCGCCCTTGGGCGAACCAGCCGAAGTCGCCGACACGCCCTTCGACTTCCGCAAACCCTGCCGCATCGGCAGCGCCTGGCCCGACGCGGTTCGCGACAACGAACAACTGCGCAACGGCGCCGGCTACGACCACAGCTTCCTGCTCGACGAAGCCTGCCGCCACGCCACCGTGCCGGCCGCCGAGCTCGCCTCCGCCGACTGGAAGCTCACGATGCGCGTCTACACCGACCAACCCGCGATCCAGTGCTACACCGGCAACTACCTCGCCGGCATCCCCGCCCGCGGCGGTAAGCAATACACCGTCCACGCCGGCATCGCCCTCGAACCCGGCTACCCACCAGACAGCCCCAACCAGCGCGCCTGGTCCGGCTGCATCCTGCGGCCGGGGCAGGTGGGGAAGGGGACGATCCGGTTTGTGTTTGAGGGGGCGAACTAGAGATCACGCAGGGGCGAAAGCCCGGCCGCCGGAATGAAAAAGCCGTCCAGATGGGCGGCTTTGTTTTTCTTGCGCAGGCTTTGTCTTTTGGGTCATGGCATCGGTCCGGACGGAGTTCCAGCGGTCTCACGAAACCGAGGCTAGCGTCGGACTTCTCAAGTTCAGCCCACACCTACCGGGCGCCCACAATCTCAATACCGTAGGGCGGAAAAGCGCAGCGCCTTCCGCCGCATGGAGCCGCACACCTCAGCCCCCACGTTCCCCACCAGCAATATCGGGCACCTCCTCGCCAGCCCAGTCCGGCGCATAGATGCCTCGCGCGACGCAGCGGTGAAACGAGGAGTGGGGCCAGTCCCGAACACTGGTCACCAGCCCGTGCTTGACCGGATTGATGTGCACGTAGTCGAGGTGCGCGGCATAGTCGCGCTCGTCGCGGATGGTGTGCTCCCAGAAGCGCCGTTGCCAGATGCCGCGCTCGCCCCTCGCGGCACGCACCGCGGAGAGGCGTTCGGTTTTCGGTTGTGCCTTCGCAAAGGCGATCTTGATCGCCCGCCAGCGGCCGGAGTAATCGCTGTCGCCCGGCGGCAGCGTCCAGACCGCATGCATGTGGTCCGGCAGCACCACCCACGCATCGATGTGGAAGGGGCGACGGGCACGGACCGTTCTCACCGCGTCACGCAGAGCGTCGATCTGCGTGACGAGCGTGCTGGCCTCGCGTTCGAGCAGGTTTACCGTGAAGAAGAAGGTCCCGCCAGGAACCCGGTTGCGGCGATAGTCGGGCATGGTGGGATTGTGCCGAGGGCGGGCATGCGGCGGAAGGCGCTGCGCTTTTCCGCCCTACGCGCTAGGCCGCAATCGCCATGACCAAAATCTCGGCGATGCGATTGTCTGACAGTGGATCGTGCTGGTATTTGATAAGGCAACTTAGCGTTACCTGTGGCTCAGTCATGGAGATAATGAAGTCGTCGACCGCTTGATTCCCAATGTTCTTGAACCTGTAATCACCTGACGGGATCGCTTGCGCATTAGGTACCCGCGCCTTGCCGGTCTTGTCGTATTTGTTGAAGTCGTAGATGTCGCAGGTAAGTCGAATCGGCGTTTCATCAATTCTGGTTGGCGGATGAAACAACCCTTTTTCGTCAGACGTCAGCGAAAATACGGGGCTGTTTTCTGGTCCTGTCAAACCTATCCGTCTTACTTCTTCACTCTCCAGTAGATCGTCAAACTCGCGGATCGCGCCAATGATCTGCGTGCCTATCTGGTAGACAGGACCATTGAAGATCTGTCTCGTGTCGCCGGACATGACGACAGTGTTGTTGTTGCCATCCTGCTGTACCTGTACTTCGCCGCCTTTGTGTGCAAGCTCGAAGATTGACTTCAAGAACTCGAAGGCGTTCTTCGTTGCCTCCCAGATTTCTGGTGTTCCATGGAGAAACGGCAGAGTAGTCTGAATTCCCGAATAAATTGCCCCGAGATACGCGATAAAGGAGCCGTCTTCATAGCGGGTTATGCGTACCTGCAGGTGGCGGCGATCTTCTTCATAGAGCCGCTTCTTGTCTGAAAGTGCGCGGAACTGTCCGTCAAAGACGTGCTGCAAAGCAGTTAGGCCTGCAGCAACTTTGTCGAGGCGATCGCCATTGTCGAAAGCCCGGCCTTGCATTTCGAACTTATAAGGATCCATGAGAAGAACTCGCTGGTTGCGTGACGTTGGAAATAATTGGCCCTCTGCGAACCTTTGCGCATGACCAGTGCAGTTGGGTGGGTTGAGCGCAGCGAAGCCCAGCACCTTCGCAACCGCCGCCGCATGGCAACAGTGCGTTGGCCGGGGTCCCGCCCCCGGCGGGCGTCTTACTTTCTGGCAACAGCACCAGAAAGTAAGCAAAGAGTGCCGCCCGGCGTTCGCGGTCAGGCGCTTTGCGCCTGACTTCCCTCGCGTGCTCGCGAAGTCGGGCGGCTGCGGAATTCGGCCCTGCGGGCCTCAAACAGTCCTCGCCGTCGGCGCTGCGCGCCGATCCCCCGACCCCGCTGCGCCACTCGGCGCTCTCGACGGGAACCAAAGTCAAAACCATCGCAGCCCATTAGGTTGGGCTGTATGAAGTGAAGCCCAACGCGGAGTGTGGCCACGAAACCCACTCGTGCGTTTCGTCCCGTTCATCCTTGGCCCTTCTTGCCGCGGGCCTTGTCGAACTTCCGCCAGTACGTGAAGACGTCTTCCTGCACTTCGAATTCGAGGTCGTCGAGGCGCGCTTGCATTCGTGCGCGCGCATCCGCGACGGCCTTGTTGTAGATGCTCGGTCCGACCTCTTCGAGAAAGAAGTTCAACAGCGCGCCGGCCGTCATGTTGCCGATTGGCGCTTCCATGTTCTCGGAGAAGTATCGCTGGATGGACTCGATGGCCTGCTGGCGGTCGGGTTTGTCGAGTTCGATGGACATCGCGGGCCTGGCTGAACGGTCGGGTTTGGGGCTCGGCGTCGATGCGGCGCGACGCTGTTGCAGATGATGCCGCAAGGCGTGTCGGCTGCCTATCGTATTGCCCGCACGAATCGAATCTCGACACCGCGGTAGGGCGGGTCCGCCGAAGGCGAACCCGCGCGGACATCACGTTCGCCCTATGGCGACCGCGCGAAAGGCGGGTTACGCCGTTGGCTAATCTGCCCTGCGGCTGTTGTTCGATGGGTCGGGCCGCATCATTCTGCGTCTCGCCGGAGCACGACATGCGTCGCCTTCTCGGTCGCCACATGCTGCACGCACTTGAACCCGGCGGCGCGCAGATCGACGCCTTCGAGAAGGCGTTCGCCGCGGCCCAACAGCACCGGCGCAATGGCAAGGTGCATTTCGTCGATCAGGCCGGCGCGCAGATATTGCTGAATGGTGTTGGCGCCGCCGCCGATGCGCACGTCACGCGCGCCGGCCGCCTCGCGCGCACGATCCAGCGCTTCGACAATGCCGCCGGTGACGAAGTGGAAAGTCGTGTTGCCCGCCATTTCGATCGCAGGGCGGGCGTGATGCGTCAGCACGAATACCGGCACGTGATAGGGCGGCTCGTCGCCCCACCAGCCTTTCCAGTTCAGGTCGGGCCACGGGCCGCGACTCGGGCTGAACATGTTCCGGCCGAGAATCCACGCGCCGATGTTGGTGAAGCCTCGTCTGGCGAATTCGTCGTCGATGCCTGTCGTGCCGGTATCCACGCCGAACAGGGCGCGCTGGAAGGTTTGCGTCGGAAACGCCCACTGGTGCAATTCGGTTCCGCCCACCCCCAGCGGGTTGTTGAGGCCCTGGTCGGGCCCGGCGCCGAAGCCATCCAGGGAAATCGTGAAACTCTCGACTCGTACGCGCGTCATTTCAATTCCCCTTGATGTCTAACGGTGCCCGCATGTTCGACCCGAAGCGTGGCAACGCGCAACGGCATCGAATGCCGCGCCCGATGCGCGATCAGCCCGCTTGCTTGATCACCCAGACCGCCACCAACGCGACACCCATCGCCCCCTGCGCCCACACCGCCGCCCGCGTGAGCGTCATCAGCCGCGAGCCCGGCGATGCGCGCGACCTGAGGACGAGGCCGACCAGCAGCACAGGGAAAAACGCAAGCACCCAGGCGAACCACGCGACCCCGACCCCCATGCACCCGAAGCTCTCGCACTTCAGCCGCCAGATGAGCGCCGCGCATGTCGCCAGCGCGAGCACGGCGACGACATGGACGCAGGCGAGCGCCCTGCTCAGCACCGGAATGCCCTGATCACAGGCGGCAAGCCGCAGCCGCGCGGACCCCCGGTTTTCACTCCGTCTCCTCGTCTGTGATGCCGGCCCATGCCAGGGCGTCGCGTCGCTCCCAGAAGGTGCGGTACTCGAGGATCTTGCCGTCCGCGAGCACGAAGCCGTCGGCGAACCGACCCCCGACCCATTCATTGCTGCTCGCGAGTCGGACCCGGGCATGGAGATACACGACGATCCGCTCTGCGCCGACAAGGTACTTCTCGGGGTCGCAGCTTCCTTCCGCCCAGGTCGCGCGGCCCTTGCTGACATTCGCGCGCACCGCCTCGACGCCGATGTGGGTGCCGGCGGTGTCCCAGCCCTCCGGCTCGGTGCGGACGACCCCGGGCGCGAAACAGGCCGCCATCGCATCCATGTCGTTGCGGTTGATGGCTGCGAAGAAGTCGCGCAGGAGGTCGAGATTCGGGTTCATGGGCGGTTGCGGCGGTGCTGAATGTGCATGGGTTGAAGATCGCAAGCCGGCGCGGCCCGCGGCGGGTGACGTTGGCTCAGGGCTTCGGCTGCGCCGACAGCGCCTTCATCTTCTCGGCACCTTCTGCGGTGATCTGCTGAATCTGCGGCACCAGTTTGGACATGCGCGCCTGCATGATCTGCATCGAGGCCTGCATCACTTGCGGCATCTTCTTGATGACGGCCTGGCCCGCCGGCGACTTGTAGAACGACAGCATGCCATCCACCTCTTTCTGGGTGAATGTCTTCTGGTAGATGTCGAGGAACATCGGTTCGAGCATCTCCCACTTCAGTTCTTCCTTCACCAGGCCGGCCAGCTTTTCCTGCGTCTCGATCATCACTTTCTCTTGCTCTGCGGTGAGCGACTGATCCGCCAAGGCCTGCTTCATCGATGCCTTCATCATTGCGTCCATTTGCAGCATCGCGTTATCCACCAGTTTCTTCGAATTGGTGATCTCGATCAGGCGCTTGACCGATGCTTCGCTGGCCGGTTGCTCGGCGGCGGTGGCGGGCAGCACCGCGACGCTGATGAAAAGGGCGAGGGCGAGTTGTGCGATTCTCACGAGTGCGTTCCTTGTTGGATAAATGCTGGATGAGTTGGGCGCGAGCGCGCCGGGGAGCAAAAGCCTAGCAGCTTGGTACGGCGCTCGCGGGCCGGTTTCGTGGCGTGTGTGACATACAGCGGCATTCGATTGCCGGGGTCGTCGCGCCGAAGCACCGCATGAGTTGCCTTGGCGCGCCACCCATGGTGCACGCATCCCGACCCGGCTGCGTGGCAGGGCGGGTTCGTCGTAAACGAATCCGCGCGGAAGCGACTTCACCGAGTCGCAAGAGTGTGAATGGCGAGTCTGGCGCCAACCCGCGCCTCGCTCGATCGCGTGCGATCCCTGTGCGTCAGGATGCGCGGCCGCATCAATGATCGCGCGCCGCTGCGCTGCCCCGCCAGGATGTCACTGCTTGCTCACGGAGCATCTGAAAGTCTTGCGTCCTGGCTTCCAGTTTCGCTACGTATCCATGCCGAACGAGTGTGAAAAACGGTTAATACCGGTTCTATCTCTGGTATTAAAGTGGCGCTTTTGGTATGTTACGTTTCATTCAAGTTTCAGGCGCTTTCGGATGGCTAACCCGCCCCCGAAACAGCCGGGTAGGGCGGGCTCGCTACAGGCGAGCCTGCGCGGTTTGCTCTCACCACTCGATGGCGTTGCGACGCGCCCAGGACGCCCGCGGTTTGGTCCTGGATGGGTTGCGGACGATCAGTCTCTCTCGTTCCACGGTTGCTTTAGCGCGTCGGTTCGCAGGCGATGTCGTGGCGGCTTCCAGACCTGCAGGTTGCGGGCGCTCTTCCGAGCGAACCGGTGGCAAGGCGCGTGCGTGGCAAGACCTGGCGGCCTTCGCTGTTCGAGCGTTTTTGCGTCGAACGTGAGCGCAGTTGCCGTAGTTCCACGCACCGAAGAAGGAAAGAATCCTCGGTCATCGGCACCTGATGATGGCCGTCGACTCCGCGCCGTTTGTCCGTATCCAGCTTGAAATCACGGTGGGCTCAGTGGGTGGCTTGCCCACATTGATCCAGAAATCTTAGGACTCCTTATGCTCAAGATAACTCTTACAAAGGCCTTCATCGCTGCCTCCCTCATGGGCGCGACGATGCTTGCTTTTGCAGATTCACGTTTCTCGCCGTCGGTGGCCGGTGGCGGTGGCAGCGCTTCGGCGCGCGTCCTCGCGCAGTGGTCGTTCCTGTTCGCCAAAGAGAACAATATCCAGGTCAATTACGCTGCGAGCAATTCGCGAGCGGGTCTGCGCGATATCAGCGATCGCAAGGTGGATTTTGCGCTGACCGAAATTCCGATGTCCCAGGAGGAAGTCGTGTCGCGGGGGCTTATCCAGATGCCCTTGCTCGTCGGTGGCGTGACGCCGGTTGTCAATGTGCCGGGCGTCGCACCAGGGGCACTGCGTCTGAACGCGGCCCTGCTTGCCCGGATCTATCTCGGCGAGTTGCATTACTGGAACGACGACGAAATCCGCGCGGCCAATCCCGGCCTGAATCTCCCGAAGCTGGCCATCAAGCCGGTTGTTCGCGACGGCGCATCCGGCACCACGAAGACCTTCACGACCTACCTGGCGGGCGCAGATGCCCGTTGGGCTTCACGCATGGGTGCGAGCGAAGCGCCGGCGTGGCCGGTTCCGGTCGCGAAGGCGGCAACCACCAGCGCCATGACCGAGCAGGTTCACGGAACCCCCGGGGCAATCGGATATATCGCGCTCGACGAAGCGTTGCGCGCCAAGCTCGCCTACGTTCAGTTGCGCAATCGTTCAGGGCGCTATGTCGCGCCGTCCGTGAGCAGCATCTCGGCGGCCATCATGATGTCCGGTCTGGGGCAGGGGGGCTCGCAGGCGGCCTCGCTGATCGACGTGACGGGCGAAGCGACATGGCCGATCGGAGAGGTGACCTACGTTCTGTTTGAACGCAAGGCCAGGCAAGCCGATCGCGCGCGAACGTCACTGCGGTTCCTGTACTGGGCCCAGCTGCGTGGCGACCAGTTTGCGGCGGATGCGGGCTTTGCGCCGTTGCCCGCCTCGATTCAAGCCAAGAACATCGCGTTGTTTCGCGACGTGATGGGTCCCGATGGCGCACCGCTGGACTTCCTGGCCATGCGTGCACGACTGCTCGCCTTGGTTGGCCAGCCGGTGACGAGATCCTGAATCCAGCGCCAACGAGGTAGTGCCCCGGCCGCGCGAGCTGCCGGGTTCTCGGATGCCGTGCGGGTGTGAACCTGCGCGGCATTTTTGCTTTCCAGCCAGCCAGCCAGCTAGGCCCGGCGCACCCCGGTGCCGTCGGCGCCGCGCAGCGCGCCGAGTGCGTTGCCCTGATGCTGGCCGTACTCGCGCGCCACGGCGAGGAAGCCCTCGGTCGCCGCGCCCAGTGCCGCCCCGCGTCGCCATGCCACGCCGATCTCCAGCGGCGGAATCTCCTCGGTGATCGGGATCGCGACCAGGCGCTCGCCTTCCAGTGACCAGGCGCGGAACAGCACCTCCGGCAGCAGGCACACGCCTGAGCCGGTCGCGACGAGGCTGCGCGTGGCCTCGGTCGAGCGCGTTTTCACGGTGACCTTGGGGCGGATGCCGGCGTCGCGCCACAAGTCGCCCGACACCTTCTCCAGCTCGTCGTTGCGCAGCACGATCACCGACTCCTCGCGCAGTTCGGCGAGCGACACGCTCCCGCGTTCGGCGAAGCGGTGCGAGAGCGGCAGCCACAGCCGCCAGGGCGAGCGCACCAGCAGCGCGGTGTGGAAAGCCGCGGCGTTTTCCAGCACCGAGATGGTGGTCAGCGCGACGTCGATCTCGCCGTTGATCAGCTGGTGTTCGATGAAATGGCCGGCGTCTTCCAGCACCCGCGTGTGGATGCGCGGGAAGGTGCGCCGGTAGCGCTCCAGCAGGCCGGGCAGGTAGTAGCCGGTGAGCGGGCTGGTCGCGCCGATGACCAGATCGCCGGCCAGCGAATCCGGCCGCACCGCCAGTGCCTGCTCGGCGGTGGCCACCGCGCCAAGGATGCGCTGGGTGTGGCGGAAGAATTCGTGCCCGGCGTGCGTCAGCGCCATGCCCCGCGCATGCCGCCGGAACAGCAGGCTGCCCAGGTGTGCCTCGAGGCGCTGGATGCCTTCGGTGATGGCGGCCTGCGACACATTGAGCGTCTGCATCGCTGCCGAGATGGAACCGGTCTCGGCCACCGCGTTGAAGTAGCGCAGCGACCTGAATGACATGGGCATCTTCTTCCCCCGGATTTGCCCAAACACATGGGAACTTGACCCGTTTTTCCGGGCCGGACAAGTCTAGCTATCGGATTTTCCGATGGCAACTAAAGGGCTAACGGTATTTCCAGCCTGTGGGGTGCAGGGCTAAGGTTTGCCTGACAGCGGAAGCAATCGCGACAGGCTCACCCCAATCCACAACGGAGGAAACCCGAGATGGCAATCAAGGCTGGCAAGCTGACCGTGACCGCGCTGGGTGCGCTGGCGGTCGTGCTGGGGGGCACGGCAGTCCGTGCCGGTGAAGGGCAGCTCGATATCGTGGCCTGGCCCGGCTACATCGAGCGGGGCGACACAGATCCGCATTACAACTGGGTCGGCGCCTTCGAGAAGGACACCGGCTGCAAGGTCAACGTGAAGACGGCCGCCACCTCCGACGAGATGGTGTCGCTGATGAGCCAGGGCTCTTACGACCTCGTGACCGCCTCGGGCGACGCCTCGCTGCGCCTGATTGCCGGCAAGCGGGTGCAGGCGATCGACACCAGCAAGCTGCGCGACTGGAACAAGCTCGACCCGCGCCTGAAGAATGCGCCCTGGTATGTGGTCGGCGGCCAGACCTTCGGCGTGCCCTACCAGTGGGGCCCGAACGTGCTGATGTACAACACCGAGGTCTTCAAGACCGCGCCGACCTCCTGGTCGGTGGTGTTCGAGCCGCAGAACCTGCCCGACGGCAAGCCCAACAAGGGCCGCGTGCAGGCCTACGACGGCGCGATCTACATCGCCGACGCAGCCTTGTACCTGAAGGCCAAGCGGCCGGAGCTGGGCATCAAGGACCCGTACGAACTCAACCCCACGCAGTACGCCGCGGTGCTGGAGCTGCTGCGCAAGCAACGCCCGCTGGTGCATCGCTACTGGCATGACTACAACGTGCAGATGTCGGACTTCAAGTCCGAGGGTGTCGCGGCCTCCGGCTCCTGGCCGGTGCAGGTCAACATGCTCAAGGCCGACAAGCGCCCGATCGCCTCGACGATCCCGGCCGAAGGGGTCACCGGCTGGGCCGACACCACGATGATGCATGCCAATGCCAAGCATCCGCAGTGCGCCTACGCCTGGCTGAACTGGTCGCTGAACGACAAGGTGCAGGCCGGTGTGGCGGAATGGTTCGGCTCCAACCCGGTGACCACCTCCGCCTGCTCGACCCGTGCGCCGGGCGGCGGCAAGTTTTGCGAGACGAACGGCTTCGACAACTTCGACAAGATCGCCTTCTGGAAGACGCCGCAGGCCCAGTGCGCCTCGCAGGGAACCTGCGTGCCGTACAGCCGTTGGACGGCGGACTACATCGCGATCATGGGCGGTAGGTAAGCGCCTGTGGGGCTTCCTGCTGCGCGCCCCGATCTCGAACCTGCGATGCTCGCCGTACCGCATGTACGGCTGTGCTTCTCGGCTCGACCTCGGGTCGCTCGCGACGGAATCTCTCACAGGCCCCCCGCCCGCACGCTGCGCTGATAACCGCAGCCAGCCACCGAATCCACACCAGCGAGTGTCAACGTGCAAACGTCGATCGAATTCCAGAACGTGAGTCGTCACTTCGGCGAAGTGCGCGCCGTCGATGATGTCTCGATCACGATCCGCCAGGGCGAGTTCTTCTCGATGCTGGGCCCGTCCGGCTCCGGCAAGACGACCTGCCTGCGGCTGATTGCCGGCTTCGAGCTGCCGACGGCCGGGCGCATCGTGCTCGGCGGTCGCGACACGACGAACGTGCCGCCGTATGAGCGCGACGTGAATACGGTGTTCCAGGACTACGCGCTGTTCCCGCACCTGTCGGTGGTCGAGAACGTCGAGTACGGCCTGCGGATGAAGGGCGTCTCTTCGGCCGAACGCCGGCAGCGTGCGCTGGCGGCGCTCGAACAGGTGGCGCTGGGCCGCTTCGGCGACCGCCGGCCCTCGCAGCTCTCGGGCGGCCAACGGCAACGGGTGGCACTGGCCCGCGCACTGGTCAACAAACCTTCGGTGCTGCTGCTCGACGAGCCGCTCGGTGCGCTCGACCTGCGCCTGCGCGAGCAGATGCAGGTCGAACTGCGCCAGTTGCATCGCCAGCTCGGCATCACCTTCGTCTATGTCACCCACGACCAGGGCGAGGCGATGTCGATGTCGGACCGCGTCGCGGTGTTCGCGAACGGCCGCATCGAGCAGGTCGATTCGCCGCGCAACCTCTACCAGCGGCCGCAGACGCGCTTCGTCGCCGAGTTCGTCGGCGGCTCCAACGTGCTGGCCGACGCGCTGGCGGAAACCGTGACCGGCGAACGCAAGGCGGTGTCGGTGCGGCCGGAACACATCCGCGTGCTGGCCAGCGAGATCGCGCTGCCCGACGGCCATGTCGGCGTGCTTGGCCGACTGGTGGACATCCAGTACCACGGCGCCACCAGCCGCTATGAAGTCGAGGTGGACGGCCGCATCGTCACCGCGGCGCTGTCCAACCGCGACGACGGCGCGGATGCCGCCCGCATCGGGCAGGACGTGCGACTGGCCTGGCCCTCGGCGGCGATGGTCGCCCTCGTCGCATGAACGCCGCGACCATGAACCTTGCCGCGTCCACGATGCCCGCCCGCCCCGCGAGCCGCGGCGTCTCCAACGCGCTGTTCGGCCGTCCGCGCACGCTGCTGTGGATGCTGCTGCTGCCGCCGCTGGCGTGGTTCCTGCTGTTCTACCTCGGGCCGCTGCTGGCACTGCTCGGCCAGAGCGTGCTGACCTTCGACGACTTCTCGATGACCGTCAGCAACGAGCTGACGCTGGCGAACTTCAAGGCCCTGGTCAGCGACCCGAGCAATCTCGACATCGTCGCGCGCACCTTCACGATGGCGCTGGCGGTGTCGGCGGCCTGCGCGCTGCTCGGTTACCCGATCGCCTACTACATGGCGCGCTATGCCGACGCCCGCATGAAGGGCCTGCTCTACGTCGCGGTGATGCTGCCGATGTGGGCCAGCTACATCGTCAAGGCCTACGCCTGGACGGTCATCCTTGCCAAGGAGGGGCTCGTCGCCTGGCTGGTCAGCACGCTGGGCCTGCTCCCGCTCGGCGACGCGTTGCTCGCGCTGCCCTATGTCGGCGGCAACACCTGGTCGACATCGCACTTCGGTCGCTTCCTGGTCTTCAATTACATGTGGCTGCCCTTCATGATTCTGCCGATCCAGGCCTCGATCGAACGCATCGCGCCGAACCTGCTGCTCGCGTCCGCCGATCTGGGCGCGAGCCCGGCGCAGACCTTCCGCACCGTGGTGCTGCCGCTGTCGGTCCCCGGCATCGCGGCGGGCTCGATCTTCACCTTCTGCCTGACCTTCGGCGACTTCATCATCCCGACCCTGGTCGGGCCGTCCGGCGACTTCCTCGGTACCGCGGTCTACAAGTACCAGGGCGCGATCGGGAACATGCCGATGGCTGCGGCGCTGACGCTGGTCCCGATCGTCGTGGTCGGTGCCTGGCTGTGGCTGGCCAAGAGACTGGGGGCCTTCGATGCGCTCTGACCGCAACGCGCCGCGTGCGCCGCTCGCCCTCAAGCTGGTCGTGGCCGGCGGGCTGCTGTTCATGCACTTCCCGATCGCGGTGATCGCGCTCTACGCCTTCAACGTCGAAGAGAACGCCTTCACCTTCCCGATCAAGGGCTTCACGCTGAAGTGGTTCGCCCGCGTGTTCGAGCGCGGCGACGTCATGGAGTCGGTGCTGCTCTCGCTGCAGGTGGCGCTGCTCGCGGCGCTGATCGCGATCGTGCTCGGCACGCTGGCGGCGCTGGCGATTTACCGCCGCCAGTTCCCCGGCCGCGAAGGCATCAACCTGCTGTTCAACCTGCCGATCGCGCTGCCCGGCATCATCACCGGCATCGCGCTGCTGTCGTCGCTGCGGCTGATGCATCTCGAGCCCTCGACGATCACCATCGTCATCGGCCACGCCACCTTCTGCGTGGTGATGGTCTACAACAACGTGATCGCGCGGCTGCGGCGGATGCCGCACAGCCTGGTCGAAGCCTCGATGGATCTGGGCGCTGACGGTCTGCAGACCTTCCGCCACGTGATCCTGCCCGGCATGGCGACCGCCGTGCTCGCCGGCGGCATCCTCGCCTTCGCGCTCTCTTTCGACGAAATCATCGTCACCACCTTTACTGCCGGCGCGCAGCGCACGCTGCCGATCTGGCTGCTCAATCAGCTCGCCAAGCCGCGCGAGATGCCGATCACCAACGTCGTCGCGCTGCTGGTCACCGTCGTCACCACGATCCCGATCATCGCCGCCTACCGCCTCATCGCGGGTACCGAAGGCGTCGAGGGCGCGAGCAAGTAGGACAACCACACCATCTCATCCCGCACAGGGCACAGGAAGCCAAACATGAGAACGGAACTCTTCATCGACGGTCAGTTCGTCTCCGGCGAAGACGCACCGGAACGCATCATCAACCCGGCCACGGGCGAGCTGATCTGCGAGGTCCGCGAAGCCTCGCCGGCCCAGATCGAACGGGCGGTGGCGGCTGCCGAGCGTGCCTTCCCGGCCTGGAGCCGCACCGCGCCGCGCGAACGCGCGAACCTGCTGCTGAAGGTGGCCGACCGCATCGAGCAGATCGGCCCGGAGCTCGCGCGCATCGAATCCACCAACTGCGGCAAGCCCTACCTCGCCGCGCTCAATGACGAGATCCCGGCGATCGCCGACATCTTCCGCTTCTTCGCCGGTGCGGTGCGCTCGATGAACGCGGTGGCCACCGCCGAGTACCTGGCCGGCCATACCAGCATGATTCGTCGCGACCCGCTCGGCGTGGTGGCGTCGATCTCGCCCTGGAACTATCCGCTGCTGATGGCGGCGTGGAAGATCTGCCCCGCGGTCGCGGCGGGCAACACCGTGGTGCTCAAGCCCTCGGAGCAGACGCCGCTGTCCTCGCTGAAGCTCGCCGAACTGATCGCCGAGATCTTCCCGCCGGGGGTCATCAACATCATCTGCGGCCGTGGCGAATCGACCGGCGCGCCGCTGATCAGCCAGCCGCAGGTCCGGATGATCTCGGTGACCGGTGACGTGTCGACCGGCCAGAAGGTGCTCGAGATCGCCGCGCGTTCGATCAAGCGCACGCATCTGGAACTGGGTGGCAAGGCGCCGGCGATCATCTTCGACGATGCCGATATCGAGGCCGCCGTGCAGGGCATCCGCACCTTCGGTTACTACAACGCAGGGCAGGACTGCACCGCCGCCTGCCGCATCTACGCGCAGAAGGGCATCTACGAGAAGTTCGTCGCCGAACTCGGTGCCGCGGTGTCCACGATCCGCATGGGCGAGCAGAACGACATGGGCGTCGAGATGGGCCCCTGCATCAGCGAACGCCAGCGTTCGCGCGTCGCCAGCTTCGTCGAACGCGCGGTGCAGCAGTCGCATATCGAAGTCGTCTGCGGCGGCAAGGTCGCGCAGCGTCGGGGCTTCTTCTACGAGCCGACGGTGCTGGCCGGCGCGCGGCAGGACGACGAGATCGTCCGCAAGGAAGTCTTCGGCCCGGTCGTGTCGGTGACGCCCTTCGCTGACCTCGATGACGCGATCCGGCTCGCGAACGATTCGGACTACGGCCTCGCCTCGTCGGTGTGGACCGGCGACGTCAGCAAGGGCATGCGGGTCGCCGCCGAACTGCAGTACGGCGCGACCTGGGTGAATACCCATTTCATGCTGACTTCCGAGATGCCCCACGGCGGCATGAAGAAATCCGGCTACGGCAAGGACCAGTCGGTCTACGCGCTGGAGGACTACACCTGCGCCCGTCACGTGATGGTGAAGCTGTGACGCGGCGCTGAGCGATACCGCAGGGGCCGGTCGGCTCCTGCGACAACAACCCTGACGGAGAGGAGAGCGGCGAATGAGCCCGAAGATGAAGGTATTGGCTGTACTACTGCCTACAACGATGCTGTCGTCACAGGCGTTCGCCCAGGCGGCGAGCGACCCGCTCAGCGTCGTCAAGGCCTACATGAAGTCCTGGAGTGCGCTGGCGGAAAAACGCGGCGTCAGCGACATGGATATCACCGCGGTCGCCAACGAGACGGCGCAGTTCCTCGACGCCGACGTCGAGTACCTTGATTCGACTGTCGGCACGCCGCAGTTCGGCATCGTCGTGGCCCGCGACAACGTCATCAAGCCCTTCCTGAGTTCCTTCCCGAACGCACGCTGGGAGATGGTCGGCGCGCCCAAGGTCAGCGGCGATACCGTCGAGTTCGACTGGCGCTTCACCGGCAACAACTACGGGCCCTACATCGTCGACCCGACCTGCCCCGGCAAGGGCGATCCGCTCGACCTGCCCGGCCACTCGAAGATCGTCGTCAAGGGTGGCGTGATCACCTACCAGAACGACGCATACAACGACAAGACGATCCCCGAGCAGCTGCGCCGCACCGTCGCCGCCTGCACCGCGCAGAAGGCCGAAGAAACGAAGAAGGCCGACGCGGCGAAGAGCCTCGCGATCACCGGCAATTTCATGCTCGCCAGCGACTACATGTTCCGCGGCATCTCGGTCACGCAACGCAAGCCGGCGGTGCAGGGCGGCATCGACATGGTGCACCCGGCCGGCTTCTACGCATCGCTGTGGGCCAGCAACGTGTCGGAAGCGATGTACAACCACGGCTCCGGGCTTGAGACCGACCTCTACGCCGGCTGGAAGTGGGACATCGGCGGCGGCTTCACGCTCGACACCGGCTTTGCCGCCTACTTCTACCCCGGCGCCTACACCATCGCCAACGATGGCCAGAAGGTGAAGTACGACACCCAGGAACTGAAGCTGGGCCTCGTCTATGACACGATGACGCTGAACCTCTGGTACGGCCTCAACAAGTACTGGGCCGGCATCTGGTACGACAAGGCCTTCAACCAGGTCGAAAACACCAAGGGCTCGACCTACATCGAGTTCAACTACAACCCGCAGCTCTCCGAGACGGTGACGCTCAACCTGCACGCCGGCTACCAGAAGGTGAACCACAGCCCCGACTATGACTTCGCCGACTTCAAGGCGGGCGTCACGGCCGACATGGGCTTCGTGAAGATGCCGGGCTGGATGCTGGCGGGCGCCGTGGTGCATAACACCGGCGACAAGGAGGCCTGGTACTCCTACAACCGCGATGGCGAAACCAAGAAGGCCGTCGGCACGACCCTGCTGGTGACGGTGGGCAAGTACTTCTGACCTGCAGCTACGCGGGGTGCCGGTGGCGCCCCGCGTATGTCGCCGCCAGCGCGGCGCGATCCATCAGTGCGCGAGCGATGCGCCGCACCATTGCTGTTCGCAAGGCACACCGTTGTGGTTGCCATCCATCTCGACCCCGGGGCAGTTGCGCAGGAAATACGTCGCTTCTTCGCAGGACGTCATCTGCGAGCAATGCGTCCGGCCGTCGCAAGACAAACGTGCGGATGTGCTCAGGGCCGCCGGCTCGATGCTGGTGTGCGCCGGTGCAGCATGCCTGCGTGGCGCGTAGCCATAGATCGCGCCCGCAACGATGAGTACCAGGATCAGCGCACCGATCACCCCGTCGCGAGACCGCCTTGCCGTTTGCGGACGCGCGCGGCGCAGCGGGGCTTGCCGGGACGGCCGCGCGAGATAGGCGATGTTCACCGCCTTCTTCTTCCCGCCTTGGCCCGCCGTAACCTCGAACGACACACGCTCCCCGACCACCGGGCGCCCGCCCTGTTTCGGGAAGGCAGAAATGTGCGCGAACAATTCACCGTCGCCCACGTCCGGCGTGACGAATCCAAAGCCCCTGTCGTCGTTCCATTTCGTGAGGGTGCCGTCGAATCTCATGGTGATGGGTTCCTTGCGGACTAGCCGACCGTCGATGTACGGGGCCAATGTGATCTTGCCGCAAACCCTGTCAGGCGCCTACGGCTTTGCAGGCATGAATCTGATCACACGCAAAAAATGACCCCGGACGTATCCGGGGTCGCCGCAGCGCTCGGCGGGGTGGTGCCGGGCGGTGGGGAAGGGACGCAGGCTGCGTCTTGCGGGGGTGCCTGCGTCCGGAGAAAGTGGCGGGCAGTCAGGTGGTCGCGAGTTGCCGTTTGCCGCCGTGTTCGAGGCCGCGTTGCAGCAGGCAGAAGGCGCACAGCAGCACGCCGACGGCGATGCGGGTCCACCAGGAACTGAGCGTGCCGTCGAAGGTGATCAGCGACTGGATCACGCCGAGGATCAGCACGCCGACCAGCGAGCCGGCGACATAGCCGACGCCGCCGGTGAGCAGGGTGCCGCCGATCACCACCGCGGCGATCGCATCGAGCTCCATGCCCTGCGCGTGCAGGCCGTAGCCCGAGAGCATGTAGAAGGTGACGACCACGCCGGCGAGCGCGGAGCAGGTGCCGCTGAATGTGTAGACGAGGATCTTGGTGCGGCCGACCGGCAAGCCCATCAGCACCGCGGAGCGCTCGTTGCCGCCGATCGCGTAAACCGTGCGACCGAAGCGGGTGTAGTGGGCGAGGAACACGCCCAGCGCGACCACCGCGAGCGCGATGACCACGTTGATCGAGATGAAGTTCTCGCCCCACAGCATGATCTTGTGGTGCGCGATGGCCATGTAGGCGGGGTCGGTGATCTCGATCGAATCGATGCTGATGACGTAGCACAGGCCGCGTGCGAGGAACATGCCGCCGAGCGTGACGATGAAGGGCTGCAACTGGAAGAAGTGGATCAGGCAGCCCATCAGCGCGCCGAAGCCCGCGCCGATCGCCAGGCACAGCGGCACCACGACATACACCGGCCAGTGGTGATGCTCGACCAGGCTTGCCGACACCATGGTGACCAGCGCGATGATCGAGCCGACCGATAGATCGATGCCGCCGGTGAGGATTACCAGGCTCATGCCGATCGCCACCACGACGAGGAAGGCGTTGTCGATCAGCAGGTTCAGGAACACCTGGCTGGAGAGGAAGCCGGTGTAGGCCACCGCGCCATAGCCAAAGGTCAGCACGAACAGCAGGCTGGTCACCGCCAGCGGCAGCAGGGCGGGGTTGAAGAGGCGGTTGCGGCTCATCAGCGGGGCTCCCGACGCAGGTGTTGCAGCAAGGTGGCGCGGAAGCTGTCGGACTGCATCAGGCAGACCGTGAGCACCACCACCGATTTGACGACCATGTTGATTTCCGGCGGCACGCCCAGCGAGTAGATCGCGTAAGTCAGGCTCTGGATGATCAGCGCACCGATCAGGCTGCCCGCAAGCGAGAAGCGCCCGCCGGCGAGCGAGGTGCCGCCGAGCGTGACGGCGAGGATTGCGTCCAGTTCCATCAGCAGGCCGGCGTTGTTGCCGTCTGCGCTCTTCACGTTCGATGCGACGATCAGTCCGGCGATGGCGGCACACACGCCGCAGAATGCGTACACCATGATCAGGATGCGGCGGGCGTTGAGGCCGGCAAAGCGTGCCGCCACCGGGTTGATGCCCACCGCTTCGATGAACAGGCCCAGCGCGGTGCGATGCACCAGCAGCAACATCAGCAGCGCCACCGCGGCCACGATGTAGAGCGCGACCGGCAGGCCGAACAGGAAGCCGTTGCCGATGATGAAGAAGGGCTCGTAGTAGACCGTGATGATCTGGCCCTCGGTGATCAACTGTGCGACACCGCGGCCGGCGACCATCAGGATCAGCGTGGCGACGATAGGCTGCATGCCGGCGCCGGCAACCAGCGCGCCGTTCCATAGCCCGCACAGCAGGCCGGCGCCGAGTGCGATCAAGAGTGCCAGCGCCATCGGGGTCTGCGACACGTACACCGGCGTTCCGTTCTGGATGATCAGCGTGCCCCCGATCAAACTTGCGGCCACTGCACCGCAGATCGCAACCACCGCGCCGACCGAGATGTCGATGCCGCGTGTGGCGATCACAGGCGTCATGCCGATCGCGACCAGCATCAGCGGCGCTGCGCGGTTGAGGATGTCGATCAGTGCGCCGTAGAGGTGGCCGTTCTTCACCGTGATGCTGAAGAAGTTCGGGTTGAAGGCGCCGTTGATGATCAGCAGCAGCGCAAGCGTGGCGCAGGGCCAGAACAGCCGGCGGCGGGTCAGCCCCTGCAACGGGGCCGGCAGTGCGAAGCGGGCGGGTTGAGGCATGGTCTCGGCTTTCATTGTTCGGCTCCGGCGATCAGGCGGAACACGTCGCGCTCCTGCGCGCCGGCCCCGTCGATTTCACCGACCTTGCGGCGGTCGCGCAGCACCGCAATGCGGTCGCTCACACGCAGCACCTCGGCCATCTCGGACGAAATGAACAGGATCGCAAGGCCTTTGCGGCACTGCGCCTTCACCATGTCCATGATCTCCAGCTTGGCCGCCACGTCAATGCCGCGTGTCGGTTCGTCGAGGATCAGCATCTTCGGTTCGGTGGCGAGCCAGCGCGCGAGCAGCGCCTTCTGCTGGTTGCCGCCGGAGAGTTGGCCGATCGGCTTTTCGGCGTCCGGTGTGCGCACACCGAGCTGCGCGATCAGCCGGTCGGCGATCTCGCGCTGCTTGCGCTTCGGGATGTAACGGAAGATGCCGCGCCGCGCCTGCAGCGCGAGCACGATGTTCTCGCGGATCGACAGTTCGGCGACGATGCCCTCGGTCTTGCGGTCTTCCGGGCAGAAGCCGATGCCGGCGCGGATCGCATCGGCCGGGCTGCGGAACTGGCGCTTGGCGCCGCCGCAATCCACGCTGCCGGCGTCTGCACGGTCGATGCCGAACAGCAGGCGCGCGGTCTCAGTGCGGCCGGAGCCTAGCAGGCCACCGAGCCCCAGCACACGGCCGGCGCGGAACTCCAGATCGAGCGGTTGCACCGCGCCACGCTTGCCGAGGCTGCGGGCGCTGAACAGCGGGGCACCGGTGTCCTGCGCGGCGTGTTCGGCGCTGGCGTCTTCGGCGGGGCGTGCGAAGGCGCTTTCTTCAATCGCGCGGCCAACCATCTTTTCGATCAAGGCCATGCGCGGCAAATCGGCCGCGAGGTATTCGCCGACGAATTCGCCGTTGCGCAGCACCGTGATGCGGTCGGAGATCGCGTAGGTCTGATCGAGGAAATGCGTGACGAAGAGGATCGCGATGCCGCGCGCCTTGAGCCCGCGCAGCGTATCGAACAGCCGCGCGACTTCGTCTTCGTCGAGGCTGGATGTCGGTTCGTCGAGCACCAGGATGCGCGCGTCAGTCGATAGCGCACGCGCAATCGCGACCATCTGTTGGATTGCGACCGGGTAGTGGCCAAGCGGCAGCGATACGTCGACATCGACGTTCAGCGCCTTCAGGGCGGCCACCGCGTCCTGCTGCATGTGCTTCCAGTCCACCATGCCGTGGCGCATCGGGAAGCGGCCGATGTAGATGTTCTCCGCCACCGAAAGGTTGGGGCAGAGGTTGATTTCCTGATACACGGTGCTTATGCCCAACTGCTGGGCGTGCCCGACGCACTCGGGATGCACGATCTCATCGCCGAGGCGGATCTCGCCGGCGTCCGGCGCTTCTACGCCGGTCAGCACCTTGATGAGCGTGGATTTGCCTGCACCGTTCTGCCCCATGAGGGCATGCACTTCGCCGGGGAAGAGGCGCAGTGCGGCTTTCGAGAGCGCATGAACGCCCGGAAAGCGCTTGTCGATGCCCCGCATTTCGAGCACCGGCTGTGAAGCGTTGACGACCATGACCGTCCCTTGCTGGAAAGGATTCCGTCGCGGGGCCCCGGCGGGCCACTACCGCGAGCTTAGCCCGCGGCGGAACCGGTTGCGCGTCAGCCTTCGCACCAGGCGAGCCCGGTGCGATCAGGCGGGGCTCAGTACTTGCGGTTCGGGAATTCCTTGGCCGCGACTTCCATCGGGAACACGCCTTCCTTCGTCACGATGCGCTTGGGCAATTGCTTGCCGGCAACCACGGCCTTTGCGGCTTCCATCAGCTGCGGGCCGAGTTGCGGGTTACATTCAACCGTGACGTTGAGCTTGCCGGCAATCATCGCTTCGAACGCGCCCTTCACGGCGTCGATCGAGATGATGATGATGTCCTTGCCCGGCTTGAGGCCAGCTTCTTCGATGGCCTGGATCGCGCCGATCGCCATGTCGTCGTTATGGGCGTAGAGCACGTTGATCTTCTTGCCCTCGGCCTTGAGGAAGGCTTCCATCACTTCCTTGCCCTTGGCGCGGGTGAAGTCGCCGGTTTGCGAGCGGATGATCTTGAAGCGCGGTTGGGCCTTGATCACTTCTTCGAAGCCGTTCTTGCGGTCGATCGCCGGGGCAGAGCCAACGGTGCCTTGCAGCTCGACGATGTTCACATCGCCCTGGCCCTTGTAGTTGTCGAGCAGCCATTTGCCTGCGCGGCGGCCTTCTTCAACAAAGTCCGAGCCAATGAAGGTGACGTACAGCGAATCGTCCTTCACGCTGACGGCGCGGTCGGTGAGGATCACCGGGATCTTCGCGGCCTTGGCTTCCTGCAGCACGGTTTCCCAGCCGCTTTCCACCACCGGCGAGAAGGCGATCACGTCGACCTTTTGCGCGATGTAGGAACGGATCGCCTTGATCTGGTTCTCCTGTTTCTGCTGTGCATCGGAGAACTTGAGGGTGATGCCGGCTTCCTTGGCCGACTGCTTGATCGACTGCGTGTTGGCGGTGCGCCACTCGCTTTCTGCCCCCACCTGTGCAAAACCAAGCGTGATCTTCTTGTCCGCTGCCTGTACGCCGGCAGTTGCTGCGAGCAGCAAGCCACCCGCCAGCGTGAGGACACAACGTCTGCTGATGCTCATCTTCTGTCTCCTTTGGTGTTTGGGGCCTTTTTGGCGGGGCTCCGACCGCGTGTGCCTGTGTTTCCTGCTCCGGTCTTGCGGCGCTCTTTGGCGCCTTGTGTGATATGAAATGCGCAGCCGCTGGACGCGGCGTTCAACCAGTCAATCTTCGGGTGACTTAGTGCTTTAAAGCATAGGCCAGCTCGTTCCACCGAATTTCGTTACGGAAGGCGTCGATGCGGGTGTCGCGGCCGATCTGCAGGAACTCGATGTCGAGCATGTCAGCGAAGATGCGCAGCGTGTCGGCATCCAGCGCTTGCGTGAACACGGCGTGGTGCGCGCCGCCCGCGTGGATCCAGGCTTCAGCCGACACCGCGAGGCTCGGCAGTGCCTTCCACACCGCACGCGCGGTGGGCAGCTTGGGCAGATCGTGTGGCGGATCGATGACGTCGAGTTCGCTGACGATCAGGCGGAAGCGGTTGCCCATGTCGATCAGGCTCGCGTTCACCGCCGGGCCGGCCTTGGCGTTGAAAATGAGGCGCGCCGGGTCATCCTTCTTGCCGATCGACAGCGGCAGCACGTCGAGCTTTGGCTTCATGTCGCCCGCGATCGAGGGGCAGACCTCCAGCATGTGCGAGCCGACGACGAGGTCGCCTGACATCGCGAAGTCGTAGGTGTAGTCCTCCATGAACGAGGCGCCGCCGGGCAGGCCTTCGCTCATGAACTTCAGCGTGTGCAACAGCGCGGAGGTCTTCCAGTCGCCTTCGGCGCCGAAGCCGTAGCCCTGCTGCATCAGGCGCTGTACTGCGAGGCCCGGCAGCTGCACGAGGCCGTGCAGGTTCTCGAAGGTGGTGGTGAAGGCGCCGAATTTGCCGCGTTCGAGGAAGTTCTTGATGCCCAGCTCGATGCGCGCGGCTTCGAGCAGGTTGGCGCGTTTCTCGCCGCCTGCGCGCACGCTGTCGGCCAGCGTGTAGCGCGTTTCGTATTCATCGACCAGCGCTTTCAGGGCGCTGTCTTCGACCGCCTCGATGTCTTTCACCAGGTCGCCCATGCCGTATCCGTCGACCGCATAGCCGAACTTGATCTGCGCCTCGACCTTGTCGCCTTCGGTGACCGCCACGTCGCGCATGTTGTCGCCGAAGCGCGCCACCTTGAGTTGGCGCATGTCGTGCACCGCAGCGGCGACGCGGATCCAGCGGCCCAGCTTGGCCTGCGCGGCAGGGTCTTGCCAGTGGCCGACCACCACCTCGTAGCTCTTGCGCATGCGCGCGCCGATGAAGCCGAACTCGCGGCCGCCGTGCGCGGTCTGGTTCAGGTTCATGAAGTTCATGTCCATCGTCGCCCAGGGCACCGATGCGTTGAATTGCGTGTGGAACTGCATCCACGGCTTGTTGAGCGCCTGAAGGCCGGCGATCCACATCTTGGCCGGCGAGAAGGTGTGCATCCAGGTGATCAGGCCGACGCAGTCCGGCGCGTTGTTCGCTTCACGGCAGACGGCGAGGATTTCTTCCGCGCTCTTCACGGTGGGCTTGAGCACGAGTTTGAGCGGCAGGCCGGCTTCGGCGTTGAGGCCGGCGACCAGCTTCGTGGCGTTGTCCGAAACCTGTTGCAGCGTCTTCGGGCCGTACAGGAACTGGCTGCCGACGACGAACCAGACTTCGAGTTGTTTGTAGCGTTCCACGGTATGTCCTTCCTTGGATGGATGCGTGCGTCAGCCCCGGCCCTGGCCGTAGTAGGCCTTGGCGCCGTGCTTGCGCAGGTAGTGTTTGTCGAGCAGGTAGTCGGCGATCGGCCCCTGCCGTGGATTCAGTGAGAGCGTCAGCAGCGCCATGCGCGCGACCTCTTCGAGGACGACGGCGTTATGCACCGCGTCTTCCGCCGACTTGCCCCAGGCGAAGGGCGCGTGTTCGGAAACGAGGATGCCGGGCATCGCGAGCGGGCTGCGTTCGCCCAGCGTCTCGATGATCACGCTGCCGGTGTTCAGCTCGTACTCGCTCTCGACCTCGGCGTTGCTGAGCGGCCGCGTGCAGGGGATCTCGCCGTGAAAGTAGTCGGCGTGCGTCGTGCCAAAGGCCGGTATCGGCTTGTGCGCCTGCGCCCATGCGGTGGCATGCGTGGAGTGCGTATGCACGATGCCGCCGATCTCCGGGTAACGCCGGTACAAGGCCAGGTGCGTCGGCGTATCGGACGACGGGCGCAGCTCGCCTTCAACCTTCTCGCCATTCAAGCTCAGCACCACGATGTCGCGAGCGGTCATGTGCTCATAGGCCACGCCGGAGGGCTTGATCGCAACCAGGCCGCGCTCGCGATCGACGCCGCTGACGTTGCCCCAGGTGAAGGTGACCAGGCCGTGGCGGGGCAGGGCGAGGTTGGCTTCGAGTACCGCTTCGCGGAGGGCGAGGCTCGACATCAGTGGATCTCCGCCGCGAAGAGCGGTTCGCCGACCTTGGCCCATTCGAGGTAGCGCTGGTACAGCGCGTCGAACTTGCCGGTGCGTGCTGCATCGGGCGTGAAGGTGCGTTCGATGCGGCTGGCCATCTTCTGCTGTGCGGCTTCCACCGTACCGTAGGTGCCGGCTGCGACGGCCGCGAAGATTGCGGCGCCCAGCGCACAGCATTGATCCGACGCAACCACGTCGATCGGACGCTGCATCACATCGGCGCAGACCTGCATCACCGTCGGCGCCTTGCGCGCGATACCGCCCATTGCGAGCACGCTGTTCACTGCGACGTTCTGGTCGATGAAGCATTCCATGATCGCGCGGGCGCCGAAGGCTGTTGAGGCGATGAGGCCGCCGAACAACGCGGGCGCATCGGTGCCGAGGTTGATGTCGGTGATGACGCCCTTGAGGCGTTGATTCGCGAAGGGCGTGCGGCGGCCGTTGAACCAGTCCAGCACCACCGGCAGGTGATCCAGATCCTGCGAGGCGGCCCAAGCTTCGGCGAGCGCCGGGATCAACTGCGCCTGCGCGTCGGCCAGCGGGCCGGCGAGCGACGGGTTGTGTTTGGCAGCGAATTCGAGCGGCCAGCCGAGCAGGCGCGCGTACCAGGCGTAGATGTCACCAAAGGCGGACTGGCCGGCTTCGAGGCCGACCTTGCCGGGCAGCACGCTGCCATCGACCTGGCCGCAGATGCCGGCGATGGCGCGCTCGCCAATCGTGGCGGCGTCCGCCATCAGGATGTCGCAGGTAGAGGTGCCGATCACCTTGACCAGCGTGTGCGGGCCGGCGCCGCCACCGACCGCGCCCATGTGGCAGTCGAAGGCGCCGCCCGAGATGATCACCGTATCGGGCAGGTTGAGCTTCTCGGCCCACTCCGGGGTGATGCGGCCGACCGGGCGTTCCGCCGTCCAGGTGTCGGCAAACATCGGGTACTGCAGCGTTTCGAAGAGTTTCCGATCGAGCGCTTCGATGAAACCGCGTTCGGGCAGGCCACCCCATTCCGGGTGCCAAAGGCTCTTGTGGCCGGCGGCGCAGCGGCCACGGCGAATGTCCTGCGGACGGGTGGTGCCAGAGAGCAGGGCAGGCACCCAGTCGGCGAGTTCGACCCAGCTCACCGCCGCGCGGCGCACGCGCTCGTCCGCCGCGGTGACATGAAGGATCTTGGCCCAGAACCATTCAGAGGAATACACACCGCCAATGTAGCGGGTGTAGTCACGGAACTGACCGCTGCGCGCCAGCGCGTTGATCGCTTCGGCCTCTGCGATCGCGGTGTGGTCCTTCCACAGCACGAACATCGCATTCGGGTTGTCGGCGAAGTCCGGATGCAGCGCCAGCACATGGCCGGCTGCGTCCACCGGCGCCGGCGTCGAGCCGGTGGAATCCACACCGATACCGACCACCGCGGCGCGTTGCTCGGCGCTGAGTTGGGCGACAACTTCGCGCACCGCTGCCTGCATCGACTCCATGTAATCAAGCGGGTGGTGGCGGAACTGGTTGCGCACCGGGTCGCAGAACTCGCCGCGCTTCCAGCGTGGATACCAGGCGACATGGGTGGCCAGCTCAGCGCCGTCGCCGCAGCGCACCGCCAGCGCACGCACTGAGTCACTGCCGAAATCCAGGCCAATCGCGATGGCGCTTGAAGGGCTTGCTTGCACGAATCGAATCTCCAGACAGCGGCATCGCGTTGATGCCATCGATGTGGCGAACCTTAGGAGTTCGAATTCATGGGGTGTCAGGAGGGGGCGGCTGGCTTCATGCACTTTTCGGCTGTCGCCCACTTTGTTGCGCCGCAGTAAATGGACGGCCTGACTGAGTTCTGTCGTAGATATGGATAAAGCTGCTGAGTCCGCCGGTTTGGGCTTGCAGAGCCTTTTATGGGGCGATGACCGGGACTTATGATCCGTTCCGCACTCTCGGCGCCCACCGGTCGGGGGCTTCCGCCGTGCCGGATGCGACGCAAATTCAAGGCTGGAGTGGGTTTGCGGCGTGCGCAGGGGGCGCTGTTCCGAGCCGTCAAGGCGAGGTTCTCGCAGAGGCCGGCGCGCTCATCGGGCTGTTGCGGGGCTGACCCGGCGGCGTTTCTGATGCCGCTTGCAGCTGAATATGGACTTTTGTGTGGAAGGTGGGGCACGCCGATATGGACGATTGGTCGGGCCCGATGTGGAGAGAGTCACTGCCCAAGCGGTAGTGGTTTCGGGGAGGGTGGTCAGCCTGCTTGGCGGCCGATAAACGGGGGTGGGCTTGCGGCACAACGTGCCCGGGCCCGCTTCGTACAGAAACGAAGTCAGGAGACGAAAAGATGAAACGTAGAACTGCCTTGGCGACTGCGCTGGTACTCGCTGCTGCCGCCTGCTTGCCCGTAGCGAATGCCGCCGACAAGGGGCTGGTCGGTATTTCGATGCCGACCAAGTCGTCATCGCGCTGGATTTCGGACGGCGACAGCATGGTCAAGATCTTCAAGGGCCGGGGCTATCGCACCGACCTGCAGTACGCGGAAGACGACATCCCGAACCAGCTCGCCCAGATCGAGAACATGATCACCAAGGGCGTGAAGGTGCTGGTGATCGCGGCAATCGACGGCACCACGCTGTCCGACGCGCTGCAGAAGGCGGCCGACAAGGGCATCAAGGTCATCGCTTACGACCGCCTGATCCGCAACTCGAAGAACGTCGACTACTACGCGACCTTCGACAACTTCCAGGTCGGCGTGATCCAGGCCAGCTCCATCGAAGGTGCGCTGGGTTTGAAGCAGGGCAAGGGGCCGTTCAACATCGAACTCTTCGGCGGCTCGCCGGACGACAACAACGCGTTCTTCTTCTACAACGGCGCGATGTCGGTGCTCGACCCGTACATCAAGAGCGGCAAGCTGGTCGTACGCAGCAAGCAGATGGGCATGGACAAGGTCTCGACGTTGCGCTGGGACGGCGCCGTGGCGCAGGCGCGCATGGACAACCTGCTTTCGGCCTTCTACACGAAGGAGAAGGTGCACGCCGTGCTGTCGCCGTATGACGGGTTGTCGATCGGCATCCTCTCGTCGCTGAAGGGTGTTGGTTACGGCACGGCAGGGCAGCCCTGGCCCTATGTGAGCGGTCAGGATGCGGAGATTCCGTCGATGAAGTCGATCCTGCGTGGCGAGCAGTACTCCACCGTGTTCAAGGACACGCGCGAGCTCGCCAAGGTCACCGCCGACATGGTGGACGCGGTGCTCAGCGGCAAGCAGCCGACCATCAACGACACCAAGACCTACAACAACGGGGTGAAGGTGGTGCCGTCCTACCTGCTCAAGCCGGTGGCGGTCGACAAGAGCAACTGGAAGCAGATTCTGGTTGGCAGCGGCTACTACACCGAAGACCAGCTGAAGTAAGCAGGGCGCGGGGCGGACACGCGCCCCGCAGCGTGTAATGCCCGCCGTGCGGTGCGTCCGGCGGCGGGTAGCAGTGGAGGGGCAGAGTGGATTCGATCCTGGAAATGCGCGGTATCACCAAACGCTTCACCGGCGTGGTCGCGCTCAAGGACGTGAACCTTGCCGTGCGTGCCGGTGAAATCCACGCGATCGTGGGCGAGAACGGTGCCGGCAAGTCGACGCTGATGAAAGTGCTCAGCGGTGTGTATCCGTATGGCAGTTACGAGGGCGACATCCGCTTTGAGGGCCGCGAGCAGCGCTTCGAATCGATCGCCGACAGCGAAGCGCAAGGCATCATCATCATTCACCAGGAACTGGCGCTGGTGCCGCTGCTGTCGATCGCCGAGAACATCTTCCTCGGCAACGAACAGACGCGGCACGGCGTGATCGACGAAGCGCAGACGCACCGTCGCACGGTGGAACTGCTGGCCAAGGTCGGGCTCTCGGAGTCGCCGGATACGCCGGTCGGCGATCTGGGTGTCGGCAAACAGCAACTGGTCGAGATCGCCAAAGCGCTGTCGAAGCGGGTGCGGCTGCTGATCCTCGACGAACCCACGGCAAGCCTGAACGAGAACGACAGCCAGGCGCTGCTCGACTTGCTGCTGGAATTTCGCGCGCAGGGCATTACCAGCATCCTGATTTCGCACAAGCTCAACGAGATCGCGCGGGTTGCCGACACGATCACGGTGCTGCGCGACGGTTCGACCGTGACATCGCTCGATTGCTCCGCCGGCCCTGCCAGCGAGGATGTGATCATCCGCCATATGGTGGGCCGCGAAATGGCCGACCGTTACCCGGCCCGCACGCCCGATATCGGTGACGTGGTGTTCGAGGTGCGGGACTGGACGGTGATGCACCCCTTGCTGACCGACCGCGTGGCAACACGTGGCGTGAGCCTGAACGTTCGACGCGGCGAGATTGTCGGTATTGCGGGCCTGATGGGGGCCGGGCGTACCGAATTCGCGATGAGCCTGTTCGGCCGCTCCTACGGCCGACATGTGAAGGGCTCGGCATTCCTGAAGGGCGCCGAGATCGACGTCGGCAGCGTGCAGAGCGCGGTCCGCAACGGCCTCGCCTATGTCACTGAAGACCGCAAGGGGTACGGCCTGGTGCTGGAAAACGAGATCCGCCACAACATCACGCTGGCACACCTGCCCGGCGTGTCGTCGCGCGGCGTGATCGACGAGGGGCGCGAATTCGCGGTGGCCACCGAGTACCGCAAGAAAATGCGCATCCGCAGCGCAGACGTGTTCCAGCATGTGGGCAACCTGTCCGGCGGCAATCAGCAGAAGGTCGTGCTGTCGAAATGGCTGTTCGCGAGCCCCGAGGTGCTGATCCTCGACGAGCCGACGCGCGGCATCGACGTCGGCGCGAAATTCGAAATCTACAGCCTGATGGCGCAGCTTGCCGCAGAGGGTAAATGCATCATCCTGATCTCGTCCGAGATGCCTGAACTGCTGGGCATGAGCGACCGCATCTATGTCATGAACGAAGGTGCCTTCGTTGCCGAAATGCCGGCAGCCGAGGCGAGCCAGGAAAAGATCATGCGTGCGATCGTGAAGGCGGGAAACTGAAGGCGGGAAGCAAACGATATGGAAACGATAATGGACACAGCGGCAGCCCCCAGCCGGGGCAAATCCCTGCTCGACTTCGTGAAGAGCAACCTGCGCGACTACGGCATGCTGTTCTCGCTCGCCGTGATCATGCTGTTCTTCCAGTACATGACGGAAGGCACGCTGCTTGAACCGCTGAACATCACGAACCTGGTGCTGCAGAACAGCTACATCGTGATCATGGCGCTCGGCATGCTGCTGGTGATTGTGGCCGGGCACATCGACCTCTCGGTGGGTTCGGTCGCAGGGTTTGTCGGTGCGCTCGCGGCAGTGCTGATGGTGAACTTTCACTGGCATTACCTGCCGGCCGCCTTTGTATGCCTCGCCGTCGGCGCGGTGATCGGTGGCCTGCAAGGCTACCTGGTAGCCTTCCACAAGATTCCGGCCTTCATCGTCACGTTGGGCGGCATGCTGGTGTTCAAGGGGCTGGCGCTGGCGCTGCTCGCCGGTCAGTCGGTCGGCCCCTTCCCGGGGCAGTTCCAGCTGCTCAGTTCCGGCTTCATTCCCGATCCTTTCGGCGCCGAGTCATTGCGCGTGACCTCGATGGCGCTCGGTGTCGCCGGGGCCGCTGCACTGTTCTACAGCGGCTGGCGCGCGCGCGCCAACAAGACCCGCTACGGCGCGACGGTGGAGCCCTTCGGCCTCTTCATCGGCAAGACGACGGTGTTCGCAGCGGCGATCCTCTACTTCACCTATCTGCTCTCGTCGTACAAGGGGCTGCCGAATGTACTGGTGATCATGCTGGCGCTGACGCTGCTGTTCGACTTTGTCACCAAGCGCACGACGATCGGGCGCCGCATCTACGCGCTGGGTGGCAACGAGAAGGCGGCGCGGCTTTCGGGCATCAAGACCGAACGGCTGTCCTTCCTCACCTTCGTTAACATGGGGGGGCTCGCGGCACTCGCCGGACTGGTGTTTGCGGCGCGCCTGAACACCGCAACGCCGAAGGCGGGGCTCGGTTTCGAGCTCGACGTGATTGCGGCCTGCTTCATCGGTGGCGCATCGGCGTCGGGCGGTGTCGGCAAGGTGATGGGGGCGGTGATCGGCGCCTTCATCATGGGCGTGATGAACAACGGCATGTCGATCCTCGGCATCGGCATCGACTACCAGCAGGTGATCAAGGGCCTGGTGCTGGTCGCCGCAGTCTTTGTCGACGTGTACAACAAGAAGAAGTGAGCGTTCCGCATGCGTGAAACGATACCGTCGCACAGTTCGGTCTCGGGAGATCCCACGCCGAACTTTGGCGACCACGGGGGCAAGCAGCTCAACCCGCTGCTGCCCGGGTATTCGTTCAATCTCTACCTTGTGGCCGGGGTGACCCCGATCATCGAGAACGGACCGCTCGACTTCTTCATCGACCGGCCCAATGGCATGAAGGGCTTCATCATCAACATGACGGTGAAGGGCGAGGGCAAGGTGGTCGACGGTGATGAATCCTTCATCTGCCGCACCGGCGACCTGCTGCTGTTCTCGCCCGAAACGCCGCACTTTTACGGGCGCGCACCGGGCAGCCCTGACTGGTACCACCGCTGGGTGTACTTTCGCCCGCGCGGCTACTGGGCCAACTGGCTCAAGTGGCCGCACCCGACGCGGCGCGTCGGGCGATTGCGGCTGGGTTCGCCGGAACTGATTGCCGAGTTCGACGAGCTGTTCCTGCAGATCGACCGCACGCATCGCGGCGAACGACGCACGTCCGAAGAGCTGGCGATCAATCTGCTTGAACGCCTGCTCATCCGCGCTTACGAAGAACGCCCCGAAAACCTGCCCAAACCGATCGACAGCCGGGTGCAGAGCGCGTGCCAGTTCATCGCGAAGAATCTCGCCGACGATCTTGGCCTGGATGCGATCGCGCGCCATGTCTGCCTCTCGCCGTCGCGCCTGGCGCACCTGTTCCGCGAACAGATGGGCATGAACATCGTGCGCTGGCGTGAAGACCAACGCGTGCTGCTCGCCAAGCATCTCTTGCAGAGCACCCGCACGCCGGTGTCGCGGGTGTCGGAAATTGTCGGCTACGAAGATCAGCTGTACTTCTCGCGGGTGTTTCGCAAGCGCGTCGGCATCAGCCCGAGCGGCTACCGCAAGTCCTGCGATTCCGAGCCGCATCCCCTGGTCGATCCAAAGCTGATGGCGCCGCTCGCGAGCTTTGCGTTCGAGGTGCTCCAGAAAGGGAGCCGGGGATGAGCTTCCGCCTGGTGGCGCTGGATCTGGACGGTACGCTGCTCGACAGCCACCTCCGGATCCGCCCCCAGTCGCTTGCCGCGATTGCCCAACTGCGCCGGCGTGGCGTCGAGGTGATGCTGGTGACCGGCCGCCACCACGCGGCCGCCGCGCCCTATCACCGCGCACTCGGTCTCGAATTGCCCGCCGTCTGCTGCAACGGCACCTACCTGTACGACTATGCCCGCCACACGGCCTTGATGCCCAACCCGCTGTCGCGCACCCAGGCCCTGTTCCTGCTCCGCAAGGTGCGTGAAAGCGGCGTCCACGCGCTGATGTACATCGAGGATACGATCACCTACGAGCGCATCGAACCGCATCTCGCGCGCCTGCTGCACTGGATCGATACCGAGCACCCCGGTGACCGTGCGGCATTTACCCATGTCGCGCGTTTCGAGGACGTGGCGATCAGCGCCGACGTGGTGTGGAAATTCGCCCTCACCCACCCGACCGTCGAACCCTTGCAGGTGCTTGTCGCCGAAGTCGAACGAGAAATGGGGCTGGCGTGCGAATGGTCGGGCAGCAACCGCGTCGACATCGCGCAGGGTGGCAACAGCAAAGGCGCCTTGCTCGGGCGCTGGCTCGATGCGCACGATATTCCTCACCAGGCGGTCATCGCCTTCGGCGACAGCCCCAACGACATCAGCATGCTGAAGCTTGCCGGCATGGGCGTCGCAATGGGCGGCTGCGCCGACATCGTGCGCCATGCCGCCGATTGGCAGATCGGCTCGAACGACAGCGACGCGATCGCGCGCGCGCTCGAGCAGGTATTCGCGTAGCGCGGCGTTGCGCCTGGCTGCTGCGAGATCGGTCCGGCGGTGAAAGCAACCGACCGCGGCGCGCAGCGAGTCGCCCGGCTAGATGCAGCGTCAGGTGTCGATCTTCTCTTCAGTCTGGATTGCAGACGAACGCTTCCAGTGGCGGAAGAACGCCACCCAGGCTACGGCGTTCAGAACGAACGCGGTGACGAACGTTGCGACAAATGGAAGCTCCGGAATTCGAAGCAGGGTTCGGATCACCTCGAAACCGAACATCGCCAGATAGAACGTGAGCTGATAGCCGACCAGAACAAGAAGGAAGGCGCGCCCACCCCGTTCGCGTGGCGCAAAGACAGGTGCCAGAACCACCGCCAAGAGATGCGAAGGAAACAGCACATAGCCCACCAGCTCAAGCACCATGGTCTCGTGCGCATAGGCGGCGGAAGGCATCAACAGTGCGATGGCGACAACAAGGCGCTTGGGCATTCGGTACCTGCGGGAGCCGGCGGGGGCCGAGCCGAAGCGGAGAGAACCCGAACTGCACAGCAGTTTGGGTGTCCGGTTGGCTGACCTGTTAGGCGACAGGCTTCGGTGGGTCACTTCGAACTACGCCGCCAATATTTGCCTACGGCCAATAGCAGGCCCGCTTGGAATACGCCGCATAGCGCCAACACCCCAAGTACAACAAACGGTTGAGAAACAACCTCTGGCCAGAAGTCGAACAGCAGGCCAATCGAAAAGGCCGAGGGATAAGTCAGTGCAGCCAACAACATTCCGGGAAACATGTACTCCTGGCCGGAGTTCCGTTGCACAAACTCCCCGTAAAACGCCCACGCCGCCGCGAGAAAAACCAAGCTGAGGTAGCCGAAGGCAATGCGTCGTAGCATTGATGTGACGCCTAACGTTGGACGTAACGGGCGCCGGAGCGCAGCGAAGGGAACCAAAATGCGCAGCATTTGGGGGGGGGCGTTTGACTGCCTGGTTAGCCAGCGGTGCCGACATTTTTGCTAAGAAACGCAGACGACGCCGGACACAGATTTGAAAACTGCGGCGTGGCCTGAATGGCCGGAGGCGCAGCCATGCGAGCGGCTGGCGAATAGCCGAGCCCCAAGAAGAACCCTTTAGCCGTGGTTGTGAGAAGAAACAGTTCCTTGATGCCATGAGTTGCGGCCAGTGACTCGACGAAAGCCACCAATCTGTGCGCAATGCCAGAAGAGCGAAAGGCCGGCGCGACTGCCAGCGAACGCAACAAGCCAAAGGGAGGGTGTATCTCTAGGCCGACAACGCCAACCAGAGCACCACCCGAACGGACACCGAAAAAGGAAATCGATGCCGAGGGCGTAATGTCGGAGACGGGCAGCCCGCACTCAGACAACAAGGGCAGCACTTCTTGAACAGATGCGAGCGGTTCAATATTCATAGCGGAGACGGCCAACGTTGGAAGTAACCGGCACCGAAGCGCAGCGGAGGGAACCAAACTGCGCAGCATTTTGGCGTCCCGTTGACGGACTTGTTAGCGCGCGGCGACATGGGCAAACGAGCGGCGAGGTTGGAAAGTGCCGAAAGCACTGCGCCATGCAGCGCCGGAGCACAGAAGTTCGGCGGCCGATTGGCTGACAGGGCCAACAAGTTGAACGTATCGAGCACCCCGCAAAGCGGCATGAATGGCTCCCGCTCCAAAGCGCATTGACCAGCGCCAAGCAGCATAAACCGCGAACTGGAGAACGGGGCTGTGGCTACGGAAATAGAGGCCGCCGAGCAACAGCAGCATTTCCACCCCGATGTAGTCGGCGACTAGAACAAACGCACGCAACTCCGGGCTTGAAATCACCGCAAGCGCGAGTAGAAAAGCGCACGCTTGGCCGTGGCGAAATAGATGACGTTGTTTCATGTGGCGACGTTAATTGAAATGGCTATAACAAGCGCCGCGCGGGCCAAGAGCCATGCGCGGAGCGCGTCCACTCGAGCGAAGGGTTAGGCAGCACTCTAGGCCGGAGCCTGAAGCTGCAAGCCAACAATGCCAACGACGACCAACCCAATGCAACCAATGCGAGCAAGGTTGGCTGGCTCTTGGAAGAAGAGCATGCCGGCGATTGCCGTACCGGCGGCACCGATCCCGGCCCAGACCGCATAGGCGGTGCCTACAGGAATGACCCTGAGTGTGAGGCTCATGAGCCAAACGCTGAGGATGGCAGCTACGACCGACAAAGCTGAGGGAACCAGCCGTGTAAAGCTCTCCGAGAGCTTCATGCTCACGGAGAACGCGATCTCCAAGAGGCCGGAGGCCAGGATGACCAACCAGGCTGAGGTTGTGCTTGTGAGGGTGAGCATGGGCAAAGGTGGTGGAGCACAGAACGCGGGAACTCTGTCAGTTCACGCTCGGTACGTCCAGTGGACGCCATGCGGCGAAGGCCAGAACTGACGAGAACGGGCAGGGCGTCGCCCGCGTGCGGCCTAACGTTGGACGTAACGGGCGCCGGAGCGCAGCGGAGGGAACCCAAACTGCGCAGCAGTTCGGGTGTCCGGTTGACTGACCAGTTAGACAGCACCTGTGCGTCTACTGGCACGTATTCATTGGCTCGTCTGCGCATTCCACCTTCCCTTCAACTTCGTACCAGTTCGCTTGTGCCGCACCCGCGCAGCGTAGCGACTGAATTCGCCCCGTTGCCTTTACCTTCACGGACACGCCGGCCGTCTTCTTGGCAACTTCGGAATCGGTGAAAATGGTGTATTCGGCTGCACCGGTATCAAAGTGAAGAGAACTGCGGTCTTCGTTGGGTCGGAAGTAATGGAAGTATTCAAAGGACGACGGAGTGAAGTTCTTAGCCGTAGGGTATTCAAGCTCCACGTTCCCAGGGCGTCCAAAGCGGTACCGCACGGAATCTCCCATTGAACACACGGAGATCTGCTTGCCTGAAGTCGTTGAGCAGGAAAAGACAACTTTCTCTGAAGGAGTGCAGAGACTATTTGACTCGCCGCCAATCGCTAGGGCTGGGAACGCCACCACAAGGAGAGGAATCAGATTTCTCATGATGTCTAACGTGGAAGTGAGGGGCAGCCGGAGCGAAGCGAAGGGAACCACAAGCACAGTTTGTGGCTGTCCCGCTCGGCTGTAGTGTTAGGCCGTGGCCGAGGCTTGTCAGCCGTGTTTTGGTGCTCCACCATCATTTACACATTGCACCATACAGCGCATCCACGTCTTCCAGACCGCTCGGTACGCGCCATAAAACGTGGTCTCCTCCGTCGTACGGATTGGTAAACCTCACGTTCCCGTTATTCCATAGCGCGATAGAAACTCCGGCATCCGACGCGTCCTCGCCGAGAGCTATTGACGCCATGCGTCCTGATTTGCATTTAGCCGCGATAACATAGGTGGACGGCGGCGAGTTCATAGCCCCATTTCTGACGCGAATGTAGGCGATACTTCCGTGCTTCTTAAGCGATCCTTTGTCATAGGCAAGGTATACCGGGAGATTATTGCTCCAGATTTTATTATCGTATGGCAATTTCACCCACTCGGCCGCTTTTGTGTTTAACCTTGAGTAAACGGCCGTACTTTCAGGTGTTGGCGCGCATAGCGCGTTCTGAGATATCGCGGCTAATAAAATGATTAGTAGGCGCTTCGGATTCATGATGATGAGGTCTAACGTTGAAAGTAACCGGCACCGAAGCGCAGCGGAGGGAACCAAACTGCGCAGCAGTTTGGTGTTCGGTTGACTGCACTGTTGGGCATCACCGCGGAGTTCGATGCTTCTTTGCGACGTATGCTTTGCACTGCTGCTCCGCGGTTCTGGTGCCGTCGATCTGAAGGCCCGCATAGAGCCCGCAAGGGCGAGCAAACGCCACTTTTGGATCCAAGTTCCAATATGGTGGCTCAGACGAGCAGATGTACATTTCCTTCGCGGCCCAACCGCGGGGATCTTTCTTCGCAACGACCCAAAGCATTTTGTCGAGCGATGGATCGCATTCTTGGGCCTTCTCCCAGTCCATGGTCTTTCCTTCTTGTGCCATGAGGCTGCCAACGATGACTGCCCAGTCGCCAGCCTGATTAAGCCGGTCTATTCGGAAGCGAACTGGCTGTCCTGCCCGGCGAACGGCCTCAGGTCTAATAGAATCAAGAAGATCGCGACGCTCCTCGGCGCTTAGCGAAAAGGCGGAAGTCGACGTAACGGCCAACAGAATTGCAATAAGTGACTGACGCATAACTAAGCAAGATGCCTAACGTGCTAGGTCAGGGGCCGCCGGAGCGAAGCGGAGGGGACCGGCAAGCGCAGCTTGCCGGCGGTCCCTCTCGACCGGCGGGTTAGGAGGCGGCGGAAATGCATTGCTCATGCAGCGGGGCACTTCTGCGAAAGCTTCTTTAGAGCGAACTTCCCCCTCTCTGCCACCGACGGGTTGCCATCCGACGCAAGAATGTTGGCCAGTTGGAATCCAACAGCCCCGAGCGTTTCCAACTCCCGAATTAGTACGTCACCGGCAACACGTCGCACAAAGGCTGAACGATCTGAAGATGCAGCTCTCAAGGTCTCTTCGAGTGGCTTTTTTGTAGTCAGAGGGCGATCGCAAAGCATTGGCATAAAGTGACCTTGGCAATAACGTATGTCTGTCCACTCCCATTTTCGCCCCGCGACCCACGTTGCCTTCCCGTCAAGTAGTGACCGATAGGCTTTTGCCCTTACGGATGGCTGAATGGCGCTGCTTGCTATCTGAGGCAGATGTGCGTCAAGCACGTACGATTTCCCGACCTGAGCCAGAACCGAAGCTAATGGCCCTGCGGCAGCGGAGATCAGACGGGACTTTAGGACCTGGGCTATTGATTCAGTTGAGGCAATCGTTAACAGCGTTTGCCTTCCTTCGTCTTCCGAGCGACCCCATGAGTTCCAATGGGGAAGGACAGCGCACAGAACGTCGACAACGTCTTCTGGATTCGATGCGACCGCAATCGACGGTAGCTGATCACGGGCAGCCGAACGAACTTGAGGTACCCAATCGTTGAGACGACGGACAGCCATGGCAAAGAAGAACCGATTGGGAGCGCGTCCCGCAAGGATGCGTAGAGTGCGCTCGCGCTTGAAACCGTCGCCACTGCATAGATCAATCCAGGTAAGAAACGGGGTGGGCTTGTCCCAGAACTTCCACTTGGCAGGCTTAGCGTGTGCAGCAGCTTGATAGAGACCCGAACGGATAAGGCGTTCCCAATACTCCAAATTGGACAAAGGTAGAGATGACGTTACTTCCACCAATGCGGTCATGTCGGCAACCACACCACTACCGGAATTGAGCGAGGCGACGAACTCGCTAACTGCGGATAGAACGTGATCTTCCATTTCTCGTTGCAGCGACACGGGAATTCCGCCTCCTAACGTTGAAAGTAACCGGCACCGGAGCGCCAGCGAAGGGGACCCAAAAAGCGCAGCAGTTTGGTGTCCGGTTGACTGAACTGTTAGGTGCGGGGCGGAGGATTGCCGGAGCCATACAGGTTGATCGTCTTGCGGGGTACGCCGTAGTTGTGAAGGAGATCATCAAAGAACCCCATGTCTTCTAGCTCGCGGTTATTTTCGTACGC